>NZ_UWPD01000001.1 GCF_900604965.1 Gordonibacter sp. Marseille-P4307 | reverse complement strand
TCGGACTCCCACACCGAGAACGTGCGCATACGCGCGAAGCAGGCGCAGCTGAGGGCTCTCGTGCGCGAGAACGGCGACCTGGTGAAGCGCGAGCGGCACAGGGAGCGTGTTTACTCGAAGGCCAGGGTCGCGGAGCGCCAGGCCGCCATGAGGCGATACGTGCGGGAGGCGAACGCGAGGAGCGCGACCGGCGAGGCGGTCCTCACAAGGCGCTACGACCGGGAATGGGTCGGCGGAGAGAAGCGCGCGAAGCTGCTGTCCGCGACGATAGACGAAAAGACTCCATGCCTACGCAGAATGCGCGACAACGCCATCGTCGCGACCAGATTCGAGCCGTTCGACGCGTCTGCCATAGGCTCCGGATGGCAATTCGACTGGAAGCGCCAATCGCGTCCGAGCGGGAAGGTGCTCATGTTGAAATCGGAAGACTCCCATGACGTTCAGGGGCTTCTTGCAATGACGGACGCCCCGGAGGACTATGCCGTTGTCGTCGACCTTGTGGAGTCCGCGAGCAGGAACAGGCCGAAGGTCGGCAGGGCCTACAACGGGGTCGGCGCACATTTGTTCGCAGAAGCCGTGAAGGAGAGCTACGAGAGAGGGTATAATGGATTCGTGTACTTCGATGCGAAAACCGGCCTGATTGGACACTACGAACGGGCTCTGGGAGCAGCGAGAATCCCGGGAACGAATCGGATGTTCATAGACGAAAAGGGGGCTGCTGTTCTTTATGAGCGGTACTATGGAAACGAGCGATGAGATCACCGATTTCGAATCTATAGGCACGTTCACGCTTGGCCCAGACGACGAGAGAATCGATGTCGACGTCGGCGCTCTGCGCAGATACTGCGCAGAGAAAGGCGTGAGCATGGGAAATCTGCCAGAAGAAGAAGTAATGATGTTCGTCAGGAAGTAAGGCGAATCGGAAAACCGTTTCATAAGCCCCTCTACGGAGGGGCTTTTCCATGCCCGGAAACCCCCGAACCGCCGAGAGGCGACACGCGTCGCATCATGGAATAGGCGGCAGCGGCCGACAGCTGCGACTGGATGGCGGAGTGAGCCGCCGAACAAACACCAGAGAAAGGCGATGCATGGAACGGCAGACGACAGACCGGGCGCGGGCTTTTCCGCAGTTTAGTCCTACCCTTTCCTGCCTGGGCTAGACCCTAGTTTTGAAGCGGCTGAAAATATATGTGCGCATCGCAAGAAAAAAGTTCCCCGCGCTGGAAAGGCGGCACGAGACCTACTTCCAAATGCGAATGCGGTCAAGCTGAATCTGGCGAAGGATAGCGTGGGTTTCAGGGGGCTCTCCCTTTACGCTCCTACTAAGGTTGCGTATACAGTTGGGTAGTCAGGCAACGGGGCTGCTTTGACACGAACGCGAGGGTCGTGATGTCTCGAGCGGGGCCGTGATGTTACGGTGCGTGGTTGTCGGACTCGGCTATGGCGTCAACCGATCCGATTCGACCACCTCGAAGTCATCGGTCCAGTACCCGTAATCCGTCTCGTCGTCTTTGTCGTAGATCCGGTAGAAGCCGTCCTTCAGCACGGCGTCGTAGATCTCGCCATTTTGCAGGTAGACCTTGTAGTAATCTCCTACGTAGCGAACCTTCATGGCTAGCTCACCCATTTCTTGTAGTTTAACTCGCGGATGCCGACGTCGTCGTTCCCGGCCCAATGGAACTCCGCCTTCCTGATTCTACCATCGACGGGGTCGAACGCCCACGCCTCGCCCGAGGCATGGAATGAATCTGCCCCAGATTGGTTGACACTTGTAATTCCGCTTTCCGATAAGATTTCGGAAAGGGAGAAAGGTGGAGATCATGGCCGGTGCGCCAAGGTGCGCGCCGGAGTTCAAGCAGCGGGCCGTAGAGCTGCACAGAAAGTCCGGCGCCGCCTATGCGGAGGTGGCGCGCGGGCTGGGCGTCGACCCCGGCTCGCTTTCCAGCCGGGTGAAGCGGGCGGACCGGAGGGCGGAGGGCGATCCCAAGTCGCAGAACCCGTTCCGGGTGGCAGAGGGCCCGCGCAAGCTGAGAAGGGAGAGCGAGCGGCTGAAGCGCGAGAACGAGGTTATTTTGAAAGCCGGCGCCCTCTTCGCGGGCAAGGCTCTGCGAAGAGGGCCAAGTTCGAGTCCGTCGCGGTGTTCGGCTGCCGGTGCCCGGTGTCTGAGCTGTGCTCGGCCCCGAGCGTCACCGGGCGGGGATGCTGCGCGCGCCGCAAGCCGGCCGCCTCCGAGCGTGCGCTTCGCGACGCGGGGCTCGCGGCGGCGGGCGCGTATCCAGAAAGCGCGTGGCCAGGATAATGCGGGAGAACGGCCGGCGCGGCGTGACAAGGCGCTGCGCGAGGGATCCCGAGAGGGAGGAGCGCGCCTCCAAGAGAGAGTCGGCCCCCGACCCGGTGAAGCGCGATTTCAGCGCCGACGGCCCGAACAAGGCGCGGTTCGCCGACATCGCGTACGTCAGGACCCATCGGGGCTGGCTGTGCCCGGCGGTGGCGATGGGCGCGCGGTCGCGCAGGGTCGCGGGCCGGCCCATGGCCCCCGGGATGACCGCGGAGCCGGCCGGCGACGCGCTCGAGACGGCGATGGCGCGCAGGGGTCCGGAGGGGGGCCGCCCGCATCGCTCGGACCGCGGGAGCCGGTGCGTGTCGCCGCTCATCGGCAAGACCGTGGAGGAGGGCGGAGTCGCGCCGTCCATGGGGCCGGTCTCGGGCCCGCGGGACAACGCCGTCACGGAGTCGCTGACGGGGGTCGTCAAGGCGGAATGCGCGCACGCGCGCGCCTTCTCCGGCAGAGAGGAGGCGGCGCTCGAGACATCCGAGTGCATAGAGCGCTTCTGCAACAGGATCGGGATTCGCTCGGCGCCGGGCTGGCTCGGCCCCGAGGGGTTCGAGAAAAAGCAGAGGGAAGAGAGCCGCTCGAAGGCGGCTTAGCGCCCGTCAACGAAATCGGGGCAGATTCGCCGAGCTACCTGACGATAAGCGCCGAGGAGACCGACGAGCTCGTTAGGAAGCATTCCGGAACGGGAGAACCTGCGCTCGATGGGAATGGGTTGTGGAACGGAAGGGAGAAATGCACTTTATCAGGTAGAATAGGGGTAGTCGTTACAAAAGGCGGTAAACACATGCCGACAAACGGCTTTACGATTCATTATTCTAAGAAGGGCGCTCATATCGTGTCGAGGAGGTAAAACTGATGATAACGATAGACGAAGCGTTCGAGTGCGAAGGCAATGACGTCGTTGTTACGACTCTCAAAGGCAACGTTTTCGAAGGGCGCCTAGTCGAGGTCATATTCGACACGGACCCAGACGAATACGAGGAAGAGTGCCTGTCTTTGCGGGTCTACGGCGGATACGTCGAGCTTTATCTGAGCGAAGTCGACAGTATCCGGAAGTCAGAATAGGTAACCGCAGACGATAAGCGACCAAGCCCCTCTCCGGAGGGGTTTTTTCATGCCCGGAAACCCCCGAACCGCCGAGAGGCGACACGCGTCGCATCATTGGGACATGACGCCGCGCGCCGCGTGAAAGGCGCATCAGACAGGCGAAGAGAGCCGCGCAAGCAAACATGCGACAAAAGGCGCGATGATGCGGGATCTGAGGGTTTTCCAATCGCTCAGGGAGCCGGTGGCCGATGTTGTCCGCCCTGGGAACGAGGCGGAGAAACGGCCCAGAATAAGAAAGCCGCGATCGATGGTTCCGGCCGCGCCGTCTCTATCGCCGATGGATCCGAGGCGGCCGTATTCAAACGCGATCCGGCTTCAAACGGACGGGTTTTTCGGTCCGATCGCTTTCTGCATTCGGTTCCCCTGATAGATGGGGCCGAGCCTCTTCGAGGCCCGCCTCGCGGGCGACCGCAAAGGCCCCGGAGGCTGCGGCTGCCGCCATGCCGTGGAGATGCGCGCGGACGGCTTCGGGCCTGCGCCTACGGCGCCCGACGAGCAGGTGGGGCGGGAGCGCCGCGCAACGCAGGAGCAGGGGCGCCTCGAGCGCGACATGCGCAAGCTCAGGCGGGCCAAGCAGGTTCTCGAGGAGTGCGGATCGGACTCCCACACCGAGAACGTGCGCATACGCGCGAAGCAGGCGCAGCTGAGGGCTCTCGTGCGCGAGAACGGCGACCTGGTGAAGCGCGAGCGGCACAGGGAGCGTGTTTACTCGAAGGCCAGGGCCGGAAACCTCACGCCGTACGAGGTTCGTCGCGTCGGCGAGGAGACGGCCAGGACGGCCGCAAAGGCCGAGGCCATCAGAGCTTCGTTTATCTATGCCGGCGGGAGACAGTACCACGTGAAGAAGCATCTCATCGAAAGGATGGAAGAGCGCGGTATCAAACGTGACGATATAGTCGATGCGATAGAGAACCCCGTCGTCGTTCGCGATCGAAAAATTGACCCGGAAGGAAGGGCGAGCGTTCAGCGCGTGGGGAAAGAGGCTACCGTGGTCGTGAACCCAGACTCGAACGCGGTGGTATCATGCTGGAAAACGGGAAAGAAGGCGCTTAGGAGGGCTATGAATGAGCGAAACGGCGATTAGGCTGCTGGGCGAGCTTGGTTTCGGCCCCGACGTGTCCTCTCTGAGCGACGAGGAGGCCGAGCGCCTCGAGACGCTTCTCGGTGACAAGCTGACGCAGGCGGCGTACGACGACGATCGCGAACTCGAAGCCGTATGCGACGAGATAATGGACCTCATGTAGCGACTTCCCGAACATCAATCATTCACTACTCGAAAAAGGGAACCCATATAGTGCCGAGGGGGGTTGAGAAATGATCACTTACGAGGAAGCTGCCGCGTATGAGGGGAAGGAAGTCGTCGTGTCGATGTCTGACGGCGAGAAGTTCGACGGTCACCTGACGGAGGTCGTTTTCGACATCGACCCAGACGAGTTCGAGGAGGAATGCCTCCTGCTGCACAGGCCCGGGTACTACATAGAGCTGCCGCTATCAGAGATTGCAACCATATCCGTTCAATAGAGCATGCGATAGAACGCAACGCGAGCCCCTCTCCGGAGGGGCTTTTCCGTAGTTTAGTCCTACCCTTTCCTGCCCGAGCTAGACCCTCGTTTTGAAGCGGCTGAAAATATATGTGCGCATCGCAAGAAAAAAGTTCGTCGTGCTGGAAAGGCGGCACGAGACCTACTTCCAAATGCGAATGCGGTCAAGCTGAATCTGGCGAAGGATAGCGTGGGTTTCAGGGGGTTCTCCCTTTACGCTCCTACTAAGGTTACGTATACAGTTGGGTAGTCAAGCAACGGGGCTGCTTTGACACGAACACGAGGGTCGTGATGTCTCGGCTTCCTATGTTGGCGGATGGCTTAAGAAGCCATAAAGGTAGTAAAAACCCGTAAAACTTATGGGAACCAATACCCCCTTATACCCCGAAAGCAGGTTTTCGCCCCGAAATCAAAGCAGGCCGGATTTCCCATCCGACCTGCTGAAATACTGGCGCGCCCAGCAGGAATCGAACCTGCAACCGACGGATTAGAAGTCCGTTGCTCTATCCGTTGAGCCATGGGCGCCTGTTGTCGCGCGAAAGCGCTTCCACATGATAGCGTAAAAACGCCGCGGCGTGCGCATGTGTGGTGAATTCCGCGCGCGATCTGCTTGAAAGCACGCAATCGTCGCTATAATGAACCATTCGCGAACAGCAGGGCGCATCGATTGCCGCAGTCTGGTCGCTTGGGCGGGGCTTATTCGGCTCCATTAGAAAAATCCCGATAGGAGAAGCTTGCAATGACCATTCGCGAACAACTTGAAGAGCTTATCGGAGGCGCGTTGGCTTCAGCCGTCGAGGACGGTTCGCTGGCGCTCGAAGAGATTCCCGCTGCGGCGCTTGAGCGACCCCGCGACGAATCCAACGGCGACTGGGCGTCTACGGTCGCGCTGCGATGCTCCAAGCTCGCGAAAAGGTCTCCCCGCGACATCGCCCAGATCATCGTTGATCACATTCCCGAAAACACGCTGGTTAAATCGGTCGAGATCGCCGGTCCCGGCTTCATCAACGTGCGCCTGTCCGACGCAGTTCTGCAAACCGTCGTCGCCTCGGTGCGCAGTCAGCGCTTCGGGTACGGTCGCGGGTCGCACCCCGAGGCCGGTCGCGTGAATCTCGAGTACGTTTCGGCCAACCCCACCGGTCCGCTTCATGTGGGCCACGGCCGTTGGGCTGTGCTCGGCGATTCCATCGCGCGCGTCATGAGGCATGCGGGATACGATGTGTACGAGGAGTTCTACATCAACGACCAGGGCGTTCAGATGAACGTGTTTGGCAATTCCGTGTCGGTGCGCTATATGCAGCTGCTCGGCCATGACGTCGAGCTGCCCGAACAGTCCTATGGCGGCGCCTACGTCACCGATATCGCCCAAAGCATCCTCGATGCCGACGGGAACAAGTGGGAAAGCGCTTCGGAAGAGGAGCGCATGCTGGCATTCCGCGAGATCGCCTATAAGCAGATGGTGGACCTGAACCGCGAGACGCTGTCGAATTTCGGCACGACGTTCGACTGCTGGTTCAGCGAGCGCTCGCTCTATGTTGCCGACGAGTCCGGCAAAAGCTCCATCGACAAGGCCCTTGAAGCTATGGATGCCAAGGGGTTCGTCTACAAGAGCGACGGGGCGGTGTGGTTCAGGTCCAGCGCCTTCGGCGACGAGAAGGATCGCGTTCTCATCAAGGAAAACGGCGAGTACACGTACTTCATGAGCGATATGGCCTACCACCACAACAAATTGGGTCGCGGCTTCGATCATCTTATCGACCTGTGGGGTGCCGATCATCATGGTTACATCAAGCGTTGCGAGGCGATGCTGGCGGCTTGGGGACACCCCGGTGCTCTCGAAGTCCTTCTGGGCCAGCTGGTGAATCTGTTCCGCAACGGCGAGTCGGTGCGTATGTCGAAGCGTACCGGAGAGATGATCACGTTCTCCGAGCTCATCGATGAAGTGGGAACGGATGCTGCGCGCTATACCATGCTGTCGCGCTCCAGCGACCAGCCCATCGACTTCGACATCGAGGTGGTGAAGAAGCAGGACTCGTCGAATCCGGTGTACTACGTGCAGTACGCCCATGCGCGTATCTGCTCGGTGCTGCGCAAAGCCGCTTCCTCAGACGATGTTGCCGCGCTCGAGGCGGGAACGCTTGCGCTTGACGAGCTTGCCGAGAAGGTTGTGGGTCCCAATGTCGATCTGAGCGTTCTCACGCACGAGTCCGAGTTGGCGCTCATGCGCAGGATGGACGATTTCCCCGAGCTCATCGATCTGGCTGCCCGCGATCGTGCTCCGTTCCGTCTGACCCATTATGCGCAGGATCTGGCCAGCCTGTTCCATCAGTTCTATACGAACTGCCATATTATCGGGGAAGACCAGCGCGTCATGAGGGCCCGCCTCGCGCTTTCCGATGCTGCGCGCACGGTGCTGGCGTTGACGTTTAGCCTCATGGGCGTAAGCGCTCCCGAAAAGATGTAGCGGTTTGCGTCGGTCGCGAGGTTATGCTCGGCTTGCTTTCGCGATCGACGTGGCGCGCCCACAGCACGGGCAAGGGAAGGCCCCTCGATCGAGGAGCCTTCCTTACACCTGGTTGTCCAAATCGATCTGCATCAGCATGACGTTCTGTCTCATGCCGCGCGCCTCGCTGCGCGACAGCCTGCCCTCTTCATAGGCCGACTGTATCTGTTCGAGTTCGATGATGAGACCGGTTCTTACCACCTCTTCAACCGAGCTTTCCCGGTTCGCGATCGCCGTTATGGAGGGGGAGGACGGCGACAAAGACGCCAGGGCCATCTGGTATTCGATGATGAGCCTGCTGTACGCTTCGGTGGGGGTGCCGTCCTTGGCCATCTCGGCTTGCATGCGCTGTATGGCGTGTTTGACGGCGCGCGCTTGGATATCACGCATGATCTGGGCCGAGTCGGTCTTCTCTGTTCGGGGGAGACGCCGGCTGGCCTTGTGCCAATAGGTCCTCGATGCCAGGAGGAATCGGCCCGCCCGCGATCTGAACCGGGTGAGGCGGCCGTTCGAGCGCTCTATCGCTGCCTCCAGATGCTCCAGGCGGCTTGCGAATCGGTACCCTTCAATAAGGGGGATTTCTCCGCGCTCGATCAGGTTCCAAACGTGTTCCTGCTCCCATGCGAGCGCCTGGATGCGCAGCTCGGTATCGGAGGCGGCCTCGATGTCTCCCGACTCTAGGACGCGGGCGATGCGGTCGTTGTAGCGCCTGATCACTTCCGAGGTCGCGCGACGGTTCGATGCGGTTTGGCGCGCCGAGAGCTCTTCGATGACCGCGCGCATGATGTCGGCTTTCTTTTCAGCCTTCTCTCGCTTGGTGTCCAGGTGCTCCGACTCCTTCTTTCGGGGTGCGAGAAGCGGTACGAGGAACGTGGCAAGCACGAGGGATAGCAGGATAACGCCCGATGCGATGAAGATTAGCAGGTCACGATTGGGGAAGCGCACAACGACGTCGTTGGCGACCATGGTGGTAGGGATGGTGAACATGATGGCCAGCGTGATGGTTCCCTTTGCCCCGGCCAGCGTAGTGAGCGCCGCGCCGCGCAGTCGTTGGGGGAAGGGGCGCTTCGTCTCGCTTCTCCTATCGGCGATGCGTTCGGCGGCCAGCGACCATAAAAGGCGCGCTCCGTGCATGATGAGGGTGACCAGCACCACGTATCCCAGAAGTTCGACATTGGCCAAGGGCAGCATGAACCCGCCGAAAAACGCGTTGGGGATCTGAGTGCCCAGCAAAACGAATACGATGCCGTTCAGGGTGAAGGTGAGCACCTTCCAGACGCTGGCCGACACGATGTTCATGTGCGCGATGGAAGGTCCGAGGTTGCGCCGCGCGAACGACATGGTTACGCCGCAGGCGACCACTGCGATAACGGCGCTCACGCCGACCTTTTCTCCGATAAGAAAGGCGATGAACGGGGTGAAGATCTGATACAGCACGTGGAAGGTGGTGTTTTCAAGCCCCAGGTCGCGTACCTTGGCGGTGATGAGGTTGACGACGATGCCGATGCCGATGCCCAAAGCGAGTCCCCCGAAGAACTCTACCAGGAAGTCGGCCACTGCTTGCGAGGCCTCAAACGACCCTCCGACCGCCACGGCGATGGCGAACTGGAACGCAACGATGCCCGACGCGTCGTTGAGGAGCGATTCTCCCTGCAAGACAGCTTGCTGACGTTCGGGAATATCGGCCTCGTCGCTGAGAGCCGCCACGGCCACCGCGTCGGTCGGTCCCAGGGCCGCTCCCAGGGCGAGGGCGGCGAACAGGCCGACGGAAGGGATCAGCGCGTGTACGGAAAACCCAATGGCCAAGGCGATGACCAGCACGAGTCCGATCGCGTAGGCCAGCGTGGCCGACCTGTTCTTCCACAGCTGGGCCTTGTCGGCCTCGCGGGCTTCGTTGAACAGTAGCGGGGCGATGAACAGAACCAGAAAGATCTCGGGTTCCAGCTCGATCGAAACGTGCCCTTGCGCGGCGGTCGCCACGAGCGCCCCCATGCCGATCTGGACGAGGGGGGACGAGACCTTGGGAAGGATCTGCTCTACGATGGCGGAAACCAGCACTGCCGCTAAAAGAACCAGAGCGAGTGTGAGTGTTTCCATGGGCGAGGGTCCTTTCGGGATGTCGTCGATCAGGGCAGTGCCGGGCTATTTTTCAGATGCGAATCTTTCAGCGACAGCGTAGCTCGAACGTTCGCGCCGATCGACGGCGATGCCGTCGAGCTGCGCCAGGAAATCGATGAGCTTAGGGTATCCGAACGCCTTGTGGTCGAATCCTTCGAATTGCGCACGGAGACGCTTCCCGAGCGTGGGCATGGCCACGCCCCGCTCTCCGGCGCGATCGATTTCCGCGGCAATGTAGGACTGGATGGCCTCCATATGGTCGTTCTGGTCGGGGGTCTTGGCGGGAGCCGCCGTCTCGCCTGTTGCCTGGGGTTTTGCTGCGAGCTTGCGCTTGGGCTCCTTGCGCGGGGATTCTTCTTGCTTCGGCTGCTCGACTATCGGCTGGTCTTGCTCCGAAGGTTTGCCCTGGTTCCTGCGGTTCCTGAACGCGCGCCCGGGCGTGGGCTTTTCCGCGTCGGGCGTGGGATTCGCCTTCGGTTCCACCAAGCTGACGATGGCGATGGAACCCTTCGTCTCGATGCTGAGCGAAGAGAAGTCGCTCAGCAGCTTTTTCAGCTGGTTGGTGCCGTAGTTGCGCACGTCGAAGTCGGGGTAGCGCTTGAGCAGGCGGTTTCCGACGTCGCTGAGCGTGGTGGGCTTGTCTTGGGCCAGGTTGTCGTTGATGATCGACGCGACGGTCATCTCGATCTTCGCCCGGGACAGCGTTGGCTCGTCGGCAGAGCGCTCGTCGTTGGCTCCGCGCGCCTTATGAGGGCGTCCCTTGGGTTCCGATCCCTGGATCAGCACCTCGAGGGTGGTGAAGATGTCGCAGGCGGTGCGGAAGGGAAGCGGGGTCTTTTTCTCTCCCATGCCGATTACCGTAAGGCCGCTTTCGCGGATGCGCGCGGCAAGCCTGGTGAAGTCGCTGTCGCTTGACACGAGGCAGAATCCGTCGACCGAGTTTGTGTAGAGGATATCCATGGCGTCGATGATGAGCGCCGAGTCGGTGGAGTTCTTTCCCTGGGTATAGCTGTACTGCTGCATGGGGAGGATGGAGTTTTGCAGCAGCTTGTCCTTCCATTTGGCGTGTTGGGGGTTGGTCCAGTCACCGTAGATGCGCTTGTAGGTGACGATGCCGTACTTGGACAGCTCGTCCAGAACGGCGCTTATGTACTTGTACGAAACGTTGTCGGCGTCGATGAGAAGGGCGAGGCGCTTCTCGGACGATGGTTTGACGTCCATCGGGTCTCCTTATGGTGAAAGTGGCATGATGCCGAGGATGTGCAGACTTGATTATAAATCCCCAGGTGAGTAACTTCACCTCTGTTTGAAACGTCCAGCGTTTCTGCGTTTATCGGATATGGGTGCGAAAAGAGGGAATTAAAAGCCCTCGACCTCTTGATTTTCTGCTGCTATGCCTCTAGTATGTCTCCTTGCGCATTTGGTGGGTGTAGTTCAGTTGGCTAGAACGCCAGATTGTGGCTCTGGAGGTCGTCGGTTCGAGTCCGATCATCCACCCCAGCGCGCTGGAAAAGATCTTGCAATCGCTTCGATGTCTGCTAAACTGTTCCAGCGCTGTTCGAGATGCGCAGCAACATACCTTTCATGGACCGTTAGCTTAGTTGGTAGAGCAGGGGACTCTTAATCCCAAGGTCCGGGGTTCGAGTCCCCGACGGTCCACCATGAAACTCCCAGGCCAGCGCCGAGTCGCTGGTCTTTTCATTTCCCCTTGCGGGATCGGCGCGCGCAGAAAAGGCCGCGCGAGCGGTGCCGGCGCGGCCTTTTCTTCAAGCTGGGTTACCGGGCTATTCGGCGTCGACGATGGACGCCTCGGGGGCGTTTTTCATGACGCTTTCGATGCCGTTCATGCAGCTGGCCTTGGTTTTGTAGCCCTCTCCGATCGCAACGATCTCGCCGTTCGAGGCCTTCAGGCGGAAGCGCAGCTCGCCGGCCTTGTCGGCGTACACCTCGAACTTGGGGTTCTTCTCGGTGGCGAATCCCTCGACCGTCTGGTCCTCGATGCGTCCCGCCTCGGCCGCCTTTCGCGTCGCGGTTGTTTCGAGAAGATATTCAATATTCATTGACATAACTAAATATATTATTGAGAATCGACCACTATATTGAATAAAAGTCAAATGGTGACGAGAAGAGTCATTTGAAAAGGAACCAACCTCATGAAGAAGAGAGCCATGCTGGCGGCGTCCTTGGCGCTTACGTGCGCCCTCGCGCTTCCGGTCGGCGCGGCCTTTGCGGACGAGCCCGCCGCCCCCGCGGTGAAAACCGATGCGTACGGCAATGTGATCACGGGCTCCAAGCCCCAACCGGGTTGGCCGCGCTTGTCAGGCGACATCGCGCTCGATACTATGGCTTCCATTGTGTCGAGCAATGCGGGCTGGTCGGTCGAGGGCGGGACGGTCGTCATCGCCTCGGCCGAGGGCTGGTGGGATGCGCTGTCCGTATCGGCGCTTGCCGGCAGCGAGGGCGCGCCGGTGCTGCTGTCGTACCGCGATTCGGTCCCTCAGCAGACGCGCGACCAGCTTAAGCGCCTGAAGCCGGCCAAGGTCGTGATCGTGGGCGGCGAGGCCGCCGTGTCCGAGAAGACCGCCGCCGAGCTTGCCGCCGTCGCCGGTTCGGATCTCAAGCGCTACGTAGGGGCCGATGCCGCCGGTACGGCCGAGGCCGTGTCCGAGGCCGTCGGCAACAAGTCCGAATACGCGGTGGTTGCCACGGCCGGCACCTTCCACGATGCGCTGTCCGCCGCTCCCTTCGCCTATGCGAAGCATGCCCCCGGTGTTTTTCACCCAGCCCGACGGCAGCCTGTCGAGCACGACCCTTTCCGTCATCGGGAATAGGAAGGTCATCGTGATGGGCGGTACCGCTGCCGTTCCCGCTTCGGTGGAAAAGCAGCTCGAATCCCGCTTGCTCCAGCGCGTGGGCGGCGCCGATGCGGTCGCCACGTCGAAGCTCTTCGCCCAGAAGCGCCTCGACGAGGGCGCTTCCCGCGAGGGTATGGGCGTGGCCACGGCGAACAGCTGGTACGATGCGCTGACGGGCGCGGCTTTGTGCGGAAAGCAGGATTCGGTTCTGCTGCTTGCCACCGACTACGATACGTCCGCCATCACCGAGGTGGCCCGCAAGGGTTGGAACACCCCTTCCTGGAAGCAATGCTCCGGTTGGATCTTCGGAGGCACGGCTGCGCTTTCTGACGAGGCCATGATGTCCATCCCCGCATCGGGGTATATCGACTAGGCGACCTTTCGCAGGCGCCGGGCGCTTCGGCGCTTTGCGCGGGCCTTTCATATGCGCGGTACCAACGAGGCCGCCGGGTTTTCCCGGCGGCCTCGTCCATGTGGCAGCGGGCCGTCCCGCAGGAGGTGCGCGTCTGCTATCGGCAGCCGTCGATCCAGGATCTCTCGATGAAGTCGTATCCGCGCAGGGAAACGCCGCGCTCATCGACGGTTGCGAACCACCCTTGGGCGAACTCCCGACCGTAGCCGTCGTCGTAGGCGATGGCTCCCGTGTTCGCGAACGTGGGACCGTTGCCTATGCGCCTCGTGTCGAGGGGGAAGTGGCTGTGCCCGGTGAACACGTATGCGCCGGGATGGCGATCGAGCACCGCCCTGAGATCCGCGTCGTTTTCGATCGAGCGGCCGCTCCCGTGATGCGCGAGACTTCCCTCGACCGTGTCGAAGAGCGGCTCGTGGTTGAAGACGAGCGACATCGAACCTTCCTCCTCATCGCCCGAAAGCAGTCGGTCGAGCCATTCCAGCTGGCCATCCGATATCCTGCAGCCGTCCCAGCGCTGCGGCTTCTCGTCCCCAGCGAGCAGGATCAGGTGCGCGCAGCCCACGGTGAGGTCCCGATAGGGCGCCTTCGATTCGACGTGCCGCGCGAAACGCGAGAGCGACCAGGCGAAGCGGGGGAGACGGCACTCGTGGTTCCCCAGCGCGAGGACGAGCCGGTCGCGCTGCAGGCCCGCGCGCCGCGCGGCTCGGGCCACCAACCGGTATTCCCAGGGCATTCCGTAGTCGGTGAAGTCGCCGACGATGATCGCGGTCGAATCCGGTTGAAGCTCCAGCGCCTTCGAGATGGCGTTTTCGAGCCTCTTGGCCCGGTAGGGCTTCGCAAGCGAGACGTGGGTGTCGCTCATGATGAGGAATCGGGCGGCGGGGGTGGTGCGGGGCTGATGGTCGCTGTTCATAGGTTCCCGTCTCGATAGCGGTCCGGCCCGCGGCCAGATGCCCAGGCTTTTCGAGCATCATAGGACTGTCGGCTGCGTTGCGCCACCGTCTGCATCGGATCACCCGCTCGGCCCGATCCACCTTCCCGCCGGGCCGTCCCGCTTTCGCCCCATCCGCCCCTCGGTTCGATCCCGGCCGGCTGCGACGGGGGCGCGCTGGAAAAAAGTAGCGCCCTGTCAAGGGAGAACAGGGCGCTCAGCAAGGGGGATCCGGCTCGAAGCGACGGTGAAGGGAAAGGAGAAAGGGAGGGTTCTCGCTTCGGCGAACACGCGGGTATGCGGTTTTCAGCGAAAACGGGCGACGCTCTCGATGGGTTTCGCTCCCATCTTCGAGGGGATGTTCCGAGTTCTTTTCGTCGCCCCGCTTTCGATGGCGCTTACTGTACGGGCCCTGCCTTAAAGGAACCTTAAAGGTGCGAAAAAAATCGCCCGCCACAGGTGACGAGCGATTTTCTCCACAAATATGAAATGGGCGGAAGGAAGGTGGGTTAGTCGATCTCGGCATCCTCCACGTACGCACCCATGGTGAAGGTGCGGCCCTCGCGAGTCCACTCGCGGTACTCGGAGGTTGCGGTGAACAGAACGTCGGACGAGGAGTTCAGGGCGGTCTCGCAGGAGTCCTGGATAACGCCGATGATGAGTCCAATCGCAACGACCTGCATGGCGATGTCGTTGGAGATGCCGAACAGCGAGCAGGCGAGCGGGATCAGCAGGAGCGAGCCGCCGGCCACGCCCGAGGCGCCCGCCGCGCTTACGGCGGACAGGACCGAGAGGATGACGGCCGTGGGGATGTCGATGGCGATGCCCATGGTGTGGGCCGCGCACATGGCCATGACCGAGATGGTGACCGCGGCGCCCGCCATGTTGATGGCGGCTCCCAGCGGGATGGACACAGAGTAGTTGTCCTTTTCCAGGCCGAGGCGGCGGCACAGCTGCATGTTCACGGGGATGTTAGCCGCAGAGGAGCGCGTGAAGAACGCGGTGAGCCCCGAATCCTTCAGGGTGCGCAGCACCAAAGGATATGGGTTCTTGCGGGTGAACACGAACACGATGAGCGGGTTGACCACCAGCGCGATGAAGAACATGCACGACACCAGCAAGACGATGAGCGCGCCGTACTCGGTGAAGATCTCCAGGCCGTTAGTGGAAACGGACGTGTAGACCAGGCCCAGGATGCCGAAGGGGGCAAGCTGGATAACCCAGTACACGATCTTGGCGATGGCATCGGAGATGGAGGCGAACACCGACTTGGTGTTCTCGCTCGCTGCGCGCAAAGCCACGCCCAGGCCGACGGCCCACGCGAGGATGCCGATGTAGTTGGCTTTCATGAGCGCGGTGACGGGGTTCACCGTGATGTTCAGAATCAGCGTGTTCAGAACCTCGCCGATTCCCTCGGGTGAAGACTGCTCGACCGCATCGGCGCTTGCAAGCGTCAGCTCGATGGGGAACGCGAAGGAGGCCAGCACGGCGATGAGGCCGGCGGCGAAGGTGGAGACGATGTACAGAAGAACGATGGTCTTCATGGTTCCGACGCCCTTCGCGTTAGCCAGCGCACTGATGACCAGGAAGAACACCAGAATGGGTGCCACGGACTTCAAGGCGTTGACGAACAGGGAACCCAGAAGGGTCACGATCGAGAGGTCTGCGGGGGCGAAGATGCCCAGCACAGCGCCGATGACGAGGCCGATCAGGATTCTGACGATCAGATCGATCCCGCTCCATTTCTGTAGAAGGCTTTTCATAGGTTTCCTTACCTCGGGGCTTCCAATGAGCGAATCCGCCCATTTTGCTTGACGAATATTAGCGAAAAAACATAGGCGTCGGCGTCGGGTTTTTCATAAACGGCTCGTTTTTTATCGCGTGCGAACCCCACCGCGGGTTCCGTGCGTCTTGTCGTTGGGTTTCTGGTACTATGAGGCGTGCCGCGCAGCCAGGGCTGTGCGCGTTCGCGGGCGTGGCGGAATTGGCAGACGCGCCAGATTTAGGTTCTGGTGTCTTTGACGTGAAGGTTCAAGTCCTTTCGCCCGCACCACAGGATAGACGGGGGCCGTCGTTCAGGCGAAACGACGGCCCCCGTTTTGCCTTCCGCTCCATTGGCGTGTCGGCTTTGCGGCTTTATACCGCTTCGGAAGCGGCAACCTCGCCGCGGCTCTGCGTTAGCGGGCGATGAGGCCCAAAAGGAACCCCACTGCCATGCAGACGGCGGAGAACAGCGCAGTCATGCCGATGAGGCGCGCATCGCGCCGGGCGCGGTCGTACTCGGCCTTTTCGTCGCGCGCTTTTTCAGGGAAGTGCGAGTAACCGGAAGACGAGATGACGACGATGGTCCCATGCCGCGGGTCGTTTTTCACATTCAGCGCCCCGGTTTCGATGAGCTCGGCCTGCAGATCGTTGTCGGGGCGATAGGGAAACGCGCAGCGAAACACCGGATCCGAGTTCGCGGAGCACAGCGATCGCTCGTAGTCGATCAGTCGGTGAAGTTCGCGTTCCTGTGCGAGGTTGAGCTGCAATGACACGGCGGAGCCTTTCGAGTTCGTTTACGCTGCATTTTGTCGTTGATCGAATTATAGGACATGAAAAGCGCCCCGGCGCGCCCTAATTGGCCGTTCTCGATTTTTTCGCGTCCGTACTCTTGGTGAATCGCTTTATCTGCAATCCCGAGTGTGCGATAATCCCCACTCGGTATGTTCGCTGCAATACGCAGCGCGGGGCGCTTGGGCGCACGCTGGTTCGTCTGCAACGGGCGTGCCACGAAGCTTACAGACTAACGGAGGAAACATAAGTGGAAACTTCAGCTGAAGTCCTTAAGGACAACCGCGTCAAGGTGGCCGTCACCGTCGATGAGGCCACGGTGGTCGCTCGTTTCAAGAAGCAGTACAAGCAGGTGGCCGGCCAGTACAATTTCCCTGGTTTCCGTCGCGGTAAAGCTCCGCGCGCCGTTATCGACAACGCGCTTGGCAAAGAGGCCGTTGCAGCTCAGGTTACCGACGACCTGGTGAACGAGACGTGCGGCCGCGCCATGGACGACAACGGCCTGTTCCCGGTTGCCAAACCCGAGTTCGACGCCGAGGTTGCTCTCGCGCAGGACGGCAAGTCCTTCTCGTATGCCTTCGAGGTTGCGGTGAAGCCCTCCTTCGAGCTGAACAGCTATGACGCCCTGTCCTTCGCCATGCCCGCCGAGGGTGCGTCCGACGAGGAAGTCGATGCCGAGGTCGCCGCGCTGCAGGAGCACTATTACGACATCGTCGATGCGCCCGCGAACACCAAGATCAAAGAGGACAACTACGCCGACCTGTCCATCAAGGCCACCGACGATGCAGGCAACGACATCGAGTCCATCTCTTCGGACTCGCGCCAGTACGGCCTTGGATCCGGCCTGTTCCCCAAGTCGTTCGACGACGAGCTGCTGGGTCTGAAGAAGGGCGACTCCAAGCAGTTCTCCATCGACGTCCCCGCCGAACCCACGGTTATGACCGGCTCGCTCATCGGCAAAACCGAGAAGATCGCCTTCGACGTCACCGTGATCGTGGTCAAGAAGAAGAAAGCCGTCGAGATGACCGACGAGTGGATCAAGGAGACGTTCGGACTCGAGGGTGTAGACGATCTGCGCAAGAACATCTCCGAGTCGATTGCGGCTCAGAAGGCCGCCATCCTGCCCCGCCTGAAGGAGAATCGCGCCCTTGCAGCTTTGGCCGAGCGCCTTGAGGGCGATGCGCCCGAGAATATGGTCGAGGCAGCCGAGGCTCAGCTGGTGCAGGACTTCTTCCAGCAGCTGCAGGCTCAGGGCCTTACGTTCGATGCTTACCTCGCTTCCCAGAACCTGACCTCCCAGCAGTTCCGCGACGACCTGAAAAAGCAGGCCGCCGATACGGTCAAGCAGGATCTCGCCCTCGATGCCTGGGCCGTCCGCGCGGGTCTCGAGGTTACCGACGAGGACATCTCCGCCGAGTTCGCCAAATCCGGCGCCGAGGATCCCGCAGCCGTCGAGAAGAGCTGGCGCGAGGCCGGTCAGATCCATATGGTTCGCCAGGGGGTCCTACGTCAGAAGGCGCTTGACAACGCGCTGGAGTCTGCGGTTATCACCGAGGAGGTTGTCGAGGACAAACCCGTCAAGAAAGCCGCCGCTAAGAAGTCTTCCAAGAAGAAGGACGCCGAACCGGCTTCTGATGCCGAATAGCTCTGTTTAGCGATAAAATGAGCGGGCGCATCGCGTGACGGTGCGTCCGCTTTTTTCTATTCCATCGGGTAACGCAGCCGCCTTCGGGCTTGAATCCCCTCGGCGGCAGCATCACGATTGGCCGACAACCTGGTAGCAAGCGGGCGTTTGATCGCCCCGAAGAGAGAAGGACCGTTATGGCACATAATATCAGCGGAGCTCTGATCCCGTACGTCATCGAGCAGTCGCCGCGCGGCGAGCGCAGCTTCGACATCTACTCGCGCCTGCTGAACGACCGCATCATCTTTCTGGGCGAGGCGATTGACGACAACGTTGCCAATTCCGTGGTCGCGCAGCTTCTCCATCTGGAGAGCGCCGATCCCGATAAGGACATCTCGCTCTACATCAACTCGCCCGGAGGATCGGTTACCGCCGGGTTGGCCATCCTCGATACCATGAACTTCATCAAGTGCGACGTGTCCACGATCTGCATGGGCATGGCCGCTTCGATGGGCGCCGTCCTGCTGTCCGCCGGTGCGAAGGGCAAGCGCCTTGTGCTTCCCAACGCCGAGGTCATGATTCACCAGCCTTCGGGCGGGGCCCAGGGTCAGCAGACCGAGATAGCCATCATGGCAGAGCAGATTTTGAAAACCCGCGAACGCCTGAACAAGATCCTTGCGGATAACTGCGACCGTCCTTTCGAGGACGTGCAGCGCGATACCGAGCGCGACAACTGGCTGACTGCCGAAGAGGCCGTGGCGTACGGCATCGTTGATCGCATCACCACCTCGCGATCCGCCGCTGCGAAATAACCGCGCCCTTTCGGGCCGAGACGAGGAACGACCTTGACTGACAAACGAACCGACGAATTCACGAACGAAACCGACATCGCCTGCGCCTTTTGCGGCAAGCGCCCGCACGAGGTCGCAGCGATGATCGCCGGTCCCAACGGGATATACATCTGCGACGAGTGCATTTCGGTGTGCGCCGAGTCCCTTATGCGCGACATGGGGATGAACGTTGCCGGACGCCACCCCCACGCCGGATTCGATCCCGACTTCATACCGCCCGCCGCCGTCGAGGGCGAATCCGCCGAGCCGTCTCCGGCAGACGTTCTGGAGAATCTTCCCACGCCCCGTCAGCTCTACGATCAGCTCTCCGAATACGTTGTGGGGCAGGAGGCCGCCAAGCGCGCTTTGTCGGTTGCCGTGTACAACCACTACAAGCGCGTCAGCTTGGGGGCCGATGCGGTCGAAGGCGACGTCGAGCTGTCGAAAAGCAACATCATGCTGCTTGGTCCCACCGGATCGGGCAAAACGCTGCTCGCCCAAACGCTTGCGCGCAGCCTGCGCGTTCCGTTTGCCATCGCTGACGCCACCACGCTCACCGAGGCGGGATACGTCGGAGAAGATGTCGAGAACATCCTGCTCAAGCTTATTACGGCGGCTGATTTCGATATCCCGCGCGCCGAGATCGGCATCGTCTACATCGACGAGGTCGATAAGGTGGCGCGCAAGGCCGAGAACCTTTCCATCACGCGCGACGTATCGGGCGAAGGCGTTCAGCAGGCGCTTCTCAAGATCGTCGAGGGCACCGAGGCAAGCGTTCCGCCGCAGGGCGGTCGAAAGCATCCCCAGCAGGAGCTCATCCGGATCGATACGACGAACATCCTGTTCATTCTGGGCGGCGCGTTTGTCGGTTTGTCCGACATCGTGGCCGAGCGCATCGGCAAGAGCATGATCGGATTCAATTCCGAGATTCCCGAGTCGGCCAAGAAGTCGGAAGCCGAGCTTCTGCTGAAGGTTCTGCCCGAAGACCTGAACAAGTTCGGCATGATTCCCGAGTTCGTGGGTCGTATCCCCGTCATTACCGCGCTTTCTGCGCTTGATGAGGACGACCTGATCAGGATTTTGTCTGAACCGAAAAACGCGCTGGTCAAGCAGTATCAGCGCATGTTCGAGTTCGAGGATTCCCAGCTCGAGTTCACCGACGGCGCCCTGCGCGCTATCGCCCGCGAGGCGGTCGAGCACGGAACCGGCGCGCGCGGCCTAAGATCCATCTGCGAGCGCGTGCTGCAGGATGTGATGTACGATCTTCCCGAACATGAGGGCGCCTCGCACGTGACGCTGCGCGAAAGCGACATTGCGGGTGAGACGAAGCCTAAGATCGAGGCGGTCGAGAAAGCGGTGGCGGAAGGGTCGCCGCAGGTATAAAAGGTTTTCCATGGGGTATCATGGGAAGCGGGCGCCGAGCTTTTTGCAGCGCCCGCTTCTTTGCATCGATGAAGGAAAAGCGTTCTGAAAAAGGCGGTTCTCAATGACTTCTAACGGAACACAGGATCAGGGCAAGCCGAAAGACGACTTCGCAGCCCGCGAGCGCGTTCGGTTCAACCAGTGGGAGGAAGCCGGGTACTTCTCGCGCAGCGAGGGCCGCGGCGACTACGCACAGCATCCCTTCACCATCACCATCCCCCCGCCCAACATCACGGGCTTCCTCCATATGGGCCACGCGCTGAACGACACCATTCAGGATACCTGCATCCGTCGAGCCCGCATGCAGGGCTACCGCACCCGCTGGGTTCTGGGAACCGACCACGCCGGTATCGCCACCCAAACCAAAGTCGACAAGAAGCTGGCCGAAGAGGGCGTCTCTCGTCTTCAGATCGGACGCGAGGCGTTCATCGACGAATGCTGGAAGTGGCGAGCCCAGTACGGAAGCACCATCGTCAACCAGATCAAGGGCATGGGATGCTCGGTCGATTACGACGACGAGCACTTCACGCTGGATCCCGACTACGTGGATGCGGTGCGCAAACTGTTCGTCGACTGGTACCACGACGGCATCATCTACCGCGGCAAGCGCATCGTGAACTGGTGCCCCCATTGCACCACTGCCATCGCCGACGACGAGGCGGAGTACGTGGACGAGGCGGGTTGCTTGTGGTATCTGCGCTATCCGCTGTCCGAGCCGGTTGACGGCATGGATCATATCGTGGTGGCCACCACGCGTCCCGAAACCATGCTGGGCGACACCGGCGTGGCGGTAAGCCCCTCTGACGAGTCCAAGAAGTCCCTGGTGGGGAAGATGGTGAAGCTCCCGCTGGTCGATCGCGAGATTCCCATCTTCGCCGATTACCACGTGGACGCGTCGTTCGGCACGGGCTTCGTGAAGGTGACGCCGTCGCACGATCCCAACGACTGGGCGATGGGCGAGCGCAACGGGTTGCCGCGCATCAACGTGTTCGACGAGACCGCGCATGTGGTCGAGGGCTACGGCCGTTTCTCGGGAATGAGCCGCGACGAGGCGCGCGAGGCGATCGTCGCCGACTTCGACGCGCTCGGGCTGCTCGAGAAGGTGGAGGATCACCCCCATTCGGTCATGACCTGCTATCGCTGCCACACCAAGCTCGAGCCTTGGGAGTCCGAGCAGTGGTTCGTCGCGGTCGATCGCCTGAAGGAAGAGGCTGCGCGCGTGGTGGAGGACGGCTCGATCCGCTTCCATCCCGCCCGCTGGAAGCGCGTCTACCTCGATTGGCTCGAAAACCTCAAAGACTGGTGCATTTCGCGCCAGTTGTGGTGGGGTCACCGCATCCCGGTGTTCTACTGCGACCAGTGCGGCTGGGAGGATGCGTCGGTTGCCGAGGTCGAGGTGTGCCCGAAGTGCGGAGCGCCCGTCCGTCAGGACGAGGATGTGCTCGATACCTGGTTTTCGTCCCAGCTGTGGCCCTTCGCCACGTTGGGGTGGACAATCGACGGCACGGAGTCCGTCGAGCTGAAAGAGGTGTATCCCACCCAGGTGCTCTCGACGGCGCGCGACATCATGGGTTTGTGGGTGGCCCGCATGGTGATGGCTTCCACGTACTGCACCGGGCAGATTCCCTTCGAGCACGTCATCATCCACCCCACGGTGATGGGGGCCGACGGCAAGCCCATGAGCAAATCGCGCGGCAACGGGGTGGACCCTTTGCGCCTTATGGAAGACTACGGTGCCGATGGCATGCGTTTCGGCTTGCTGATGCAGGTTACGGGCGGGCAAGACCTCCGCTTCAACGAATCGAAGCTGGAGAGTAGCCGCAATTTCGCCAACAAGGTGCGCAATGCCGCCCGCTTCGTCGGAATGCACCTCGACGGATACGTCCCCGGTGATCCCGAGCCCACCACCCCTGCCGACAAGTGGATCTTCAGCCGCCTTGCCAAGCTGGTGGAGCGCCTTGACGGCCTGTTCGGCGAATTCGAATTCGGCGACATCGCGCGCGAGCTGTACGCGTTTTTCTGGAACGAGTATTGCGACTGGTACATTGAATTCTCCAAGAGCCGCCTGGACGAATCGGCCGATCCAGCCGATCGCCTGGCATGTCAGCGCAACCTCATGTTCGTGCTCGACCAGGCAATTCGCCTGCTGCATCCGGTTATGCCCTTCGTGACCGAGGATATCTACCAAGAGCTTCCCTTCGATCGTTCGGAGTCCCCGTACCTGATCGGCGCCGCATGGCCCTCCGCCTCCGCGCTGTCCCGCTTCGTCGATGATGAGGCCGAGCGCGCGATCGATATGGTGTGCGAGGTGGTCACGGGGGTGCGCTCGACGCGCGCCCGCTACGGCATCTCGCCGAAGGAACCTCTGGCGCTTGCCGTGAAGGCGTCCGATACCGACGCTTCGCTGCTTTCCGCGCAGTCCGCCCTCATCTCGGCGATGGCCAACGCCTCCGACCTGGTTATTTCCACCGATGCGCAGAAACCCGCACAGGCGGCGGCCGTTCTGGGCAGCGGTATCGAGGTGTACGTGGCCCTGGCCGGTTTGGTGGACTTCGAGGCAGAGCGCGTCCGTCTTGAAAAAGAGCGCGGCAAGCTGGAGAAGGATGCCGATAAGCTGGGCAAGAAGCTGTCGAACGAGGGTTACCTCGCAAAGGCGGCCGCCGAGATCATCGAGAAGGATCGGGCGAAGCACGCCGATGCGCTCGACCGGATCGCCCGCATCGATGCTCAGCTCGCCGAACTGGCGTAACGGTTGCAATCGGCCCGCTTGCGCGCCGTTTGGCGCTGCGGCGGGCTTAGGAGAGGTGGAGAATCATGGCCGACGTTCTGTTTGTGGAATACCCCAAATGCACGACGTGCAAGAAGGCGAAGAAATGGCTTGACGAACATGGGGTTTCCTATACCGACCGCCATATCGTCGAGGACAACCCGACCGCAGACGAGCTGGCCGCCTGGCACGAACGCAGCGGGCTTGCCGTGCGCCGGTTCTTCAACACCAGCGGCATGCTCTACCGAGAGCGCAACATCAAAGCGGTTCTCGACGCGGGCGTATCCGATCGGGAGGCCTACGAGCTGCTTGCCGAAAACGGCATGCTGGTGAAGCGGCCGATCGTCGTTGGGCCCGATTTCGTGCTCGTGGGCTTCCGCGAGGACGCATGGGCTGACGCGCTTTTATAGCGAGTGGGGAGTGCGACCTGCGCGCACGTGTGCGAGCTGTGTGCTTGCGGTGGGGCGGTAACGTCCTTTTGGTATAATCGTCCCCGCTTGCGCATGCGGGCCGTCTGCACATCGTATGAGAGGAAACGAGAAGCGTATGGGTGATATTCTGGCTCAGCTATGGACGCCTGAGGTTCAGACGGCGTTCACGCTGGCGGTCGTGTTCCTGGTCATCCTGTACGTCCTTTCCATCGTATGGGTCGCACGCGACGCGTACCTGCGCGGAGGGCATTGGTACATCTGGGCCGTCGTCGCCCTCGTTCCCCTGCTAGGCGTTATCGCGTACTGTCTCTTGAGGCCGCCTCTGCTGCTGATCGATCGGGACGAGCAAGAGCTCGAGGTGGCGCTCAAGCAGCGCGAGCTCATGAAGTACGGCGAATGCGCTCATTGCGGGTATCCGGTCGAGGCCGATTACGTTTTGTGCCCCAACTGCCATACCCAGCTGAAGAACCTGTGCCCCACGTGCCATCATGCGCTCGATCCGCGTTGGACGGTGTGCCCGTACTGCGCAACTCCGGTCGTTGCGCGCGCGGGTCAGAACCGAACTACCGCCCCCGCCGGCCGCAAGCCGGCCATGCCGGACGAGGCATAGCGGGCGCACGTACGCTGTCAGCATGAACCGCCTCGTTTCGGGGCGGTTTTGTTGTATATGAAAGACTGCAGGCGCTCTGTACGCGCCCGGCAGGAAGCAGGTGCTCTGTACGCACCCGGCAGAAAGAGAGGATCACCTATGTTCATCACCCTTCCCGACGGAGCCCGAAAAGAGCTCGAAGACGGATCGACGGTTGCCGATGTTGCCGCCTCCATCGGGGCTGGACTGGCGAAAGCCGCGTTGGGCGGCGTAGTCAACGGGAAGCCCGTCGATGCGTCCTTCCACGTGTCTGACGGAGATCTGGTTTCCATCGTCACCGATAAAAGCGAGGGCGCGCTCGATCTTTTGCGCCATTCGACGGCCCATGTTATGGCGGCCGCGCTGGTCGATCTGTACGGCGATGTGAAGTTCGGTGTCGGCCCGGCCATCGAAAACGGGTTCTACTACGACATTCAGCTCGACCGTACGCTGTCCTCAGACGACTTCGCCGCGATCGAGTCCCGCATGGCCGAGATCGTCGCTGCGGCCGAGCCTTTCGAGCGCAGGGAAGTGTCCCAGGCAGAGGCTTTGGATCTGTTCGCCGACCAGCCGTTCAAGGTCGAGCTTATCAACGAGCTTCCTTCCGACGAGGTTATAACCACGTACGGCATCGGATCGTTCCGCGATCTGTGCCGCGGCCCCCATGTGCCCGACACGTCGAAGGTCGCCGCGTTCAAGCTGACCAAGATCGCCGGTGCGTACTGGCGCGGAGACGCCGAGCGCGAGCAGCTTCAGCGTATTTACGGAACCGCGTTCTTCAAGCAGCGCGATCTGGACACCTATCTTTCGAACCTCGAGGAAGCGGAAAGGCGCGACCATCGCAAGCTGGGTCGCGACCTTGATTTCTACATGATGAGCGACATGGCGGGCGTGGGCCTTCCGCTCTATCTTCCCAATGGCGCACGGGTTATCCGCACGCTGCAGGAATGGCTGCGCAAAGAGCTGTATCGTCGCGGGTACGAAGAGGTTATCACGCCGCATGTTTACAAGTCGGACGTATGGAAGACGTCGGGGCACTACGATTTCTACCACGACAACATGTACTTCTTCAACATCAACGAGGGAACCGATGAGCAGCCCCGTTTCTCCGAATACGGCGTGAAGCCCATGAACTGCCCGGGTCACGTGATGCTGTTCGGCAACTCCATCCATTCCTATAAGGACCTGCCCGTTCGCTTCTTCGAGTTCGGTACGGTGTATCGGCACGAGATGAGCGGCGCGGTGCACGGCCTTATGCGCGCCCGCGGTTTCACGCAGGACGATGCCCACGTGTTCTGCCGCGAGGACCAGGTGGTTGACGAAGTGGTTGAGATCCTCGATTTGGCGGATGCCATTATGGGCGAATTCGGATTCGAATACGAGGCCGAGATCTCCACGCGCCCCGAGAAGTCCATCGGATCCGATGCCATGTGGGAGCATGCCGAAAGCTCGCTGAAGAAGGCTTGCGAGGTGCGCGGGCTGAAATACGAGCTGAACGAGGGCGACGGCGCCTTCTACGGCCCGAAGATCGACATCAAGGTGAAAGACGCCATCGGCCGCATGTGGCAGTGCTCGACGGTTCAGGTCGATTTCAACCTGCCGGAACGGTTCGATATCTCGTATCGCACGGCCGATAACGGCGAGGCGCGTCCCTTCATGCTGCATCGTGCGCTGTTCGGCTCGATCGAGCGCTTCCTCGGCATCCTCATCGAGCACTATGCCGGCGCGCTGCCGCTGTGGCTGGCGCCCGTGCAGGTGGTTGTGCTGCCCATCGCCGATCGTCACAAGGAGGCCGCCGACCAACTGGCCAAGCGCCTTACGCGTGCGGGCGGTCGCGTGGAGGTGTACAGCCAAAATGAGCCGATGCGCGTGAAGATCGCGAAGGCTCAGGCCGAGAAGGTTCCCTACATGGTGGTTCTGGGCGACAAGGAGATCGAGGCGGGCACGGTTTCGGTGCGCGAGCGCTTCGAGGGCGATCTGGGCACGTGGGATGTTCAGAGGCTGTGCGACGTGCTTGAGGACGCGATGGTTTAAACTGCGCATTCCTGCTAGGTGGATACGGAAGGAGGCCCGCAACCTTGCGGGCCTCCTTTTACGTGTTTAGAGAGGTTAAGCGGCATCGAATCCAAGGTAGGCCGCGATGCGGGGCCAAAGGCGCAGGGCGGTTTCGTAACCCTGTAGGTACAGGTTGACCAGCGCGTCGGGGTCTTTCTCCATGTTCGAGACCGTCACCGGCTTTTCGGGCCAAATGACAACCGCTTCTCCCCGTTCATCGAGGCGTGCGAGTGCGCGATAGGTGCGGTTGTATTCGATGTGGCGGTATTCCAGGCGCTCGAGGTAGTAGGGGAAGTCCTTGTAAACCTGGCGCTCTAAGGTGTGCAGCTTGTCGGGTTCGCGAACGTAGGAGCGGTCGTGGGTGCATACCACGATGCGCTTGGCCTCGGGTCGCGTGAGGGCAGAGTACAGGATGGGTACGCTGTCGCAGGTTCCCCCGTCCAACAGCTTCTTGCCATCCACCTCTACTATCTGGCTGACCAAGGGGATAGACGACGAGGCGATAAGGTAGGGGCGGCCCTCCGAGGTCGATCGGTGCTCGTGGTAGTCGGCTTCGCCCGTCTCGAGGTCGGAGGCCACGCTGATGAACGTAACGGGGGAGCGGTCGAACAGATCGGACGAGATCGGCTCGAGCCGTTCGGGAATTTCCCCGAACATGAACGTCCGACCGCAGGCGTTTCCGGTGAGCGCGTAGCTTTTAAGCGAGAGGTAGCGCCAATCCTGGCAGTATTTGACGTTGAGGTATGCGGCCTGTCCGTGATAGCCGGCAGCGTAGTACCATCCGCAAAGGGCTCCGGCGGAAACGCCGATGACGCGGTCGCAGAAAAGCCCGTGTTCCATGAACGCATCGCATACGCCGGCGGTGAACTGTCCGCGCATGGCGCCTCCCTCCAAGACGAGGTCGACTGGCGTGACCTTGCGGCCTTCGTATGCGGGAACGGGAAGCTTGCTGTTCGGCTTGTTCAGGTTCATGGGAACTCCTTGGACGGCGCATTGTCCCACCAGTATAGTGCCCCTCCGAAGGGCTTGCGTTCGCTGAATCGCCCAGCGTTCGATACGAATGAGGAAGGCGGATCGGGTCTGCGCGCCCGGTTCCCATTCGTCCGTATACGGAAGGTAACGGTTGAGAACGAGGGCGCGCATGCGTTGAAAATGCATTAAGATTGTAAGCAATTTAAACGCCTGTCATGTAGATAGGGAACAAAAGGAGGCTCCGATGAGCGAAGTGATCAATTCCGCGAATTTCCAGGAGAAGGTTCTGGATGCAACGACCCCCGTTCTGGTTGACTTCTATGCTACCTGGTGCGGTCCTTGCAAGATGATGGCGCCTACCGTTGACGAGATCGCTGCCGAGAAGGCGGGCGAGGTTGCCGTCTACAAGATCGACATCGACCAGAACCCCGACATTGCCCAGCGCTACGGCGTCATGAGCATTCCCACCTTCATTTCGTTTGAAGGGGGCAACCTCAAGAAGCAGGCGATCGGCGCACAGCCCAAGCAGGTTCTGCTCGATCTTCTTTCCTAGCATCGATCGAACACAGCTTGTCGGAAGGCGGCCCCCGTACGGGGGCCGCCTTTGCGTTGCAGGCGAAACTTGCAGGGGGTTTGCGCAGGCGATCATCCTGCGAAGAGCCGGCGAAAGTCGATGGGCTCGCTTTTAGGAGAAGTTCGCTTTCAGGATATCTCGGATTCGCTCGGATGCATGCCCGTCTCCGTAGGGGTTCGCGGCGTTGGCCATGGCCCGGTACGTTTCCGCGTCGGCCAGGATGCGGTGCACCGTGTCGAACACCTCGTCCTTCTCAACGCCGGCGACCACGGCGGTGCCGGCGGCCACAGCTTCGGGCCGCTCGGTTTCGGTGCGGAGAACGGCAACGGGTTTTCCCAGATGAGGTGCCTCTTCCTGAAGTCCGCCCGAGTCGGTCATCACCATGATCGAGCGGGACATGGCGTTGTGCATGTCCTCGACGTCAACCGGATCGGTAAGCGTGATCTGGGGGTGTCCCTCAAGTCTGCCGAACACTGTCTCGCGCACGGCGGGGTTCAGGTGCACAGGGTAGACGAACGAGGTATCGGGATGCGCGGCGCACAGCTCGAGCACGGCGTCGCAGATGTTTTCAAGCGGTTTTCCCAGGTTCTCGCGGCGATGAGCCGTCATAAGCACGGTCGGTTTCGAGAAGTCGTGCCGGGCGAGGTCGGCGTTGGTGAACCGGTAGCCGTCGCGGGTGGTGTATTGGAACGCGTCGATAACGGTGTTTCCCGTGATGTAGACGTGCCCGGTTACGCCCTCGGCGGCCAGCGCATCGAGATTGGTTTGCGTCGGTGCGAAGTGGTAGGTGGCCAGAGCCGAGATCAGCTTGCGATTCATCTCTTCGGGGAAGGGGGAGTAGCGGTCGTATGTGCGCAGCCCGGCCTCCACATGTCCCACGGGAACCTTGCGGTAGAACGATCCGAGTGCGGCGGCCATGCTGGTGGTGGTGTCGCCGTGAACAAGCACGATGTCGGGGGCCACGTCGTCGATGACGGCCCCGATCTTTTCCATGACGGCCGTGGTGATCCCCTCGAGGGTCTGTCCGGGCTTCATGATGTTCAGATCGAAGTCGGGCTCGATATCGAAGATGGCAAGCACCTGGTCGAGCATCTCTCGGTGCTGTCCGGTGACGCAGACTTTCACCTCGATTGCGGGATCGGCCTTCAGGGTGAGCACAAGCGGGCACATCTTGATGGCTTCGGGGCGGGTTCCGAAAACAACGAGGGCTTTCACGTAGCTGCTCCTTTGTTCGCCTTGCTGTGGGCAAGATTCTACGGTAGGTGGCCAACTCATCAAGCTTACCAGCCAGAACAATAGAAGCAATGCAGATACAGGATTTTGGTGTCATGTAAAGGGGCCATTCTCGAATCTGGTATGCTTTGAACTCCAGGTGAAAACACGGAAAGGGACTCGATGGGCTTGTACGACTTGCTGGTAGTGGGAAGCGGGCTGTTCGGTTCGATCATCGCGCACGAAGCGCGCGCCGAGGGAAAATCGGTGCTGGTCGTCGAGAAGCGCGATCATATCGGGGGAAACTGCTACACCGAAGAGGTGGACGGTATCCACGTGCACCGCTACGGCGCCCATATCTTCCGAACCAACGATACATCCATCTGGGAATACGTTCAGCGGTTCTGCGAGTTCAACAACTTCGTCAACTCTCCGGTGGCCAACTTCAAGGGCGAGCTGTACAACATGCCCTTCAACATGAACACCTTCCATGCGCTGTGGGGGGTCGTTACTCCCGACGAGGCGCGCGCCAAGATAGAAGAGCAGCGCATCCCCTGCGAAAACCCCCGCAATCTCGAAGAGCACGTGCTGTCCATGGTGGGCCGCGATGTGTACGAGAAGCTGGTGAAGGGCTACACCGAAAAGCAATGGGGCAAGCCCTGCACCGAGCTGCCCGCCTCCATCATGCGTCGCATCCCCCTGCGCATGATCTACGACAACAACTACTTCAACGATCGTTACCAGGGCATTCCCATTGGCGGTTACACCGCGGTGCTCGAAAAGATGCTCGAGGGGTGCGAGGTACGTCTGTCCACCGACTATCTTGCAGACAAGGGTGCGCTCGATGCGCTTGCGTCTCAGGTGGTGTATACGGGCACGCTCGACTCGTACTTCGATTACCGCTTCGGACCGCTTGAGTACCGCAGCCTGCGCTTCGAGCACGAACGCCTGGACACCGAGAACTACCAGGGCGTTGCCGTGATGAACTTCAACGATCGCGAAACTCCCTACACCCGCATCATCGAGCACAAGCATTTCGAGTTCGGCACGCAGCCGATCACCGTGATCTCGCGCGAGTACCCGCAGGAATGGATCGTGGGCGTCGAGCCGTTCTACCCGATGGAAGACGCTCAGAACCGTGCTCGGTTCGAGCGCTATCGCGAGCTGGCCGAAAGCGAGGAAAACGTGCGTTTCGGGGGTCGTTTGGGCGAGTACCGCTACTACGACATGCAGGATACGGTGAAGTCCGCTCTGGCGAAGTACGCTGCGTGGTTCGGTGGCAATGACGGGCGTTAATCTGGCATACGGGCTTTGGGAGCGAGAGCGCGCGAACACGATCTGCCAAGTGAGTGGTGCGGGCGTGCGCTTCGTCAACCCAACGGGAGAAGAGGCGTTCTTCCGCCTTCGGTTGGACGATCTTCCTATCGGCTCCCAAGGCCGTCTCGAGGTTGAGGGCGAGCTGAGCCGGGGCGTTGCGGGCGTCGTCTACGTGGTCGATAGATTCAACCGCATTCTGGGCCAGGCGCCGCTGTCCGCAACCGCCTATTTCGAGATTAGCGACGAGCGGCCCTGCGCCCTTTTGGCGAAGGTCCCGCCCGCATCCGAGATGAGGGTATCCTCGATCGTTGCAGGGGGGGTATCGGATCGCGGTTCCATCCTGGAAAGCGTGTGCAACCGTCTGAGCGGGCGCATTGCGGTGGTTGTTCCGTCGTACCCCTCGTCCGAGAGCCTTTACCCGTGCGCGTTCGTTCATGCGCGGGTGCGGGCCTATATCGAGGCGGGGCTGAAATGCGAGGTGATCGTCGCGGCGAACCATGCGGGGTTCTCGCTGTACGAGATCGACGGCGTGCGGGTGGTCCGAACGGACATGCGCGGACTCGGACTTGTTTTGGAGCGCATGCGCTTCGATGCGGTTGCGCTGCATTTCTTCGACCCTTCTTTCGCTTCGGTGCTCGATCGCTTTTTACCTGCGGGCACCCCGCTTATTCTGTGGTCGCACAACCCCGAAACCCGCTACTGGGACTGGCCCCTGTTCACGGCGCGGTATTTTCAGCCCGTCGCCGAGCTTTCCGACGAGATGCGTCGCGAGTTTTCCAAGCGGGACGAAATTCTAGCTCGTTACAACCGAAACGACGACGTGACGTGGGTGTTCGTTTCCGACGCGCTGAAGGCGCGCAGCGAAGAGCTGGTGGGCTTTCCGTTCAACCGCGCCCACGTCATCCCGAATCTGGTAGACGAGCGGGTGTTCGCGTACCGGGAGCGTGTGGCTGGAAGGGCGCGCCGCATCGTGTGCGTGCGCAAGTTCGAAGACGTGGCATCCTATGCGCTCGATATCGTGGCCCAGGTTATCGTCGAGCTCAGCAAGCGCTCGGTGTTCGAGGATCTGGAGTTCGATGTTTACGGTGCAGGACCGCTGTTCTCCAAGCTGACCGAGCCTATCGAAGGCTTCGCGAACGTGAGGCTGCATCGCAGGTTCCTTTCGCGCGCGGAGTTGGCCGAAACGTTTTCGGAACACGACATCGCCCTGTTCCCAACGCGCTTCGATTCCCAGGGTGTGGCGATGGGGGAGGCGGCTATGTCCGGCTTGGCGGTGGTGAGCTCGGATATCCCCGCAGCGCGCAACTTCCTTCCCGTCGATCGGGGGCTGCTGTGCGACGTGGAAGATCCCGTGCGGTACGCCGATGCGATCGAGCGGCTGCATCGAGATGAAGGGCATTTCGCGGCGTGCTCGCGGGCGTGTCGCGAGCGCGTGTACGAGACGTGCCGTCGAGCGATGACGGTCGACCGCGAGATCGAGCTCATTCGATCGCTCGCTTCGTAAGAGATGGGCCGGGCGGAGTTTCGCCGAGGCCATTGTGAAAGGCAGGGTATGCAACCGCGTGTTTCCGTGATCGTCCCCGTGTACAATGTCGAGCGCTTCTTGGAGGAGTGCCTTGATAGCGTACTGGCCCAGACGTTTCCCGATTTCGAGGTCGTGTGCGTGAACGACGGCTCGACCGATTCGTCGTCGTCGATCCTCGAGCGGTACCGCGCGCGCGACCAGCGCATCGTAGTCGTCTCGCAGGACAACGCCGGTCTGTCTGCTGCGCGCAATACCGGTTTGCGGCATGCTCGGGGGGAATACGTCGCTTTTCTGGATAGCGACGACTATCTGGCCCCTACGATGCTGGAGAAGACGGTGTCGAAGGCCGATGAGGCGCATGCCCAGATCGTCGTCTTCGACTACTGGCTGTATTTCGATGAGACGGGCGATACCGGCACGTATCGCGATCAGGCGCTGTACGAGCGTTTGAACGGTTCGGTATTCGACCTGGCCGCCACACCCGAGATGGCGCGCTTCATCGGTGTATGGGACCGTCTGTTCAGGCGCGATTTCATCGAAGAGGGCGGGTTTCGCTACATCGAGGGCCGCATCTACGAGGATGTGTCGTTTTGCGTCGAATCCCTGGTGCGGGCCCAGCGCATCGCGCTTCTGTCCGACCATCTGTACTACTATCGCCGCGATGTGGCGGGGTCCATTACCCAAAACGAGGGGGGATCCCGCAGGCACAAGGAGGATTTCCTGTTCATGCAGGCATTCGCCCAACGTTGCTACGCGGAGGCCGGCGTAGGGGACGAGGTGTGGAGAAACTACGCCTGGTACTTCGTGGAATACGCCCTCATGCATCAGCGTCAGATCCACGACTATGCGTTTTTCCGCGAGTTCTTCTACCGCATCCTGTTGATGGCGTCCCCGTCTGCGGCGAGGCGTGCCGCAACGCGGCGCTGGGCGCGCGCTTACGCGAAGGACTATCCGCCGCCTGCGGGTGATTTGCCCGAACTGTTTTCGATGGGACAGGCGCGGACGAATCCCGAACAAGGAGCGTACCGCTGGTTGGTGCGTGGGGCGCATCCTGCAGCGACCTGCGGTTATTTGAAGGTTATGAACGTCGCCCGCCGTTTGGTTTCGGCGGTTGTATGGCGCGTGAGGCGCCTGGTGAAAGGTTAGGGTATGAGCGAACAGCAATCGAGAGCGCCGAAGGTTTCGATCCTGGTCCCGTGCTACAACGTCGAGAAGTACCTCGAGCAATGCCTGGGGTCGCTGAAAGCTCAGACGCTTCAGGATATCGAGGTGATCTGCATCAACGACGGATCCACCGATTCCACGGCAGCCATCATCGACCGCTTCTGCGCCGAGGATGCGCGATTCAGGGTTATCGAGAAGGAGAACTCCGGTTACGGGGCGTCGATGAACCGCGGCTTGGACGCTGCGCGCGGGACGTACGTGGGAATCCTTGAATCGGACGACTTCTGCGAGCTCGAGACGTTCGAGCGCCTGTATGCGGCAGCCGAAGAGATCGGCGCCGATGCGGTGAAGGCCAACTTCTTCTTCTACTGGAGCACCAAAGAGCCCCGCAATCGGAAAAACGAGCTGATCGGAGCTCGGATGCCTGCGGTGGTCGATCCCGCGTCGTATCCGGAGCTGTTTTGGTACATGCCCTCCATCTGGTCGGCTCTGTACCGCCGCGATTTCCTGCGGGAACACGACATCAGGTTCTTGGAGACGCCGGGCGCAAGCTACCAGGATCTTTCGTTCACCTTCAAGGTGTGGGCCTGCGCGTCGAAGGTGGGCCTGTTAAGCGATGCGTTCGTCCACTATCGCCAGGACAACGAAGCGTCGTCCATTCATGCTCCCGGCAAGGTGTTCTGCGTGTGCGACGAGTTCGACGAGATCGAGCGCTTCCTTGAGGCCCATCCCGACAAAAGCGCGCTGCACACGATCGAGACGCGCTTGAAGTTCGACAGCTACATTTGGAATTACTGGCGCCTCGATGTGGACCTGCGGTCGCAGTTCATCGAGCGTTTCGAGGCGGACTTCAAGGCGGCCGAGGCCGCCGGCACGATCGACTTCGACCTGTTCCAGCCTTGGAGCGAGGCTGATTTGCGCCATATCCTGAAAAGCGCGTCGGACTTCCATACGTGGGCGACGATCACGCAGGGCAAGCAGACGGGCATAGCCTCGCTTGCGCGCTATTGGGAGATGGGCGGTTTCGGTCTGGTGATGAAGCGCCTGAAGCATCGCGGATAGCGCGCATGGGCGCCCAGTGCGGCCAGAAGCGTTCCGATACGTAGCTTCAGGTGCTTATGCGGGTGTTCGATGCTCCTACGGCGTTGGGCGGCCCATAAGGCGATCGAGTTTTTTCGCGTCGAATCCGAGGTGGTGCAGGATACGCGCCTGATAGTAGCGCGTTCTCGACCGCTTTTCGAAGGCCGGGTAATCGCTGATGAGGAAGTCTCTGAACCAGCGCGCCCGCATAAGGCCGCGCCGGCGGTCTTCATCGAAGATGAGCGCGATGTTGTAATGGGTGTTCACCAGCAGATCGACGCGTTCCTCGACGAAGCGCTTCCGGGTGTCGTCAAGCGCGCTTTCCGTTGCGAATGCAAGCAGCTCGCGGCACACCCGTTCGTGGTCGTCCCAGCGTTTCACGTAGTTGGTGGGACTTACGCTTTGGGCGATGTTTCCCACATAGTAGTTGCATACCTCAAGGTCGAGGAAGCGCACGGTGTCGGCCCACGCGCTTACCTTCACAACCAGCTCGTAGTCGACGTAGAACGTGTGCTCGAGCAGCTTCACGCGCCGCTCTCGCAGAAAGTCGGTGCGCATCGAGAGGGTGTGTATCTGGAAGCTCGACTCGATGTCGTTGCGCAGGCAGACGTCTTTGAAAGGGATGCTTTCATCGAGCGGTAGGTTGGCGGGCAGGTCGAACCGCCGAGATTCCCCCGTCCCGAACGTAACCTCGCGTTTGACGTCGATCACCAAGTCGTCGGCGCAGGCTTCCAGCTTATCGAGCAGCGCCGAGATATTGGCCGAGCAGATGCGGTCGTCCCCGTCGATTACGCGGAAGTAGCGCCCGGTGGCGAAATCGATGCCGGTGTTGACTGCCGATCCGTGCCCTCCGTTGTCCTTCGATATGAGGCTGAACAGACCGGGGAATTTCTGCACGTATTCGAGGGCGATCTCGGCGGTGGCATCCGACGAGCCGTCATCGACGATGAGGATTTCGAGCCGCTCGTCTACGGGTTCGCAGCAGTAGCTGTCCAGGCTGGCGCGCAGGTACTGCTGGACGTTGTAGCTGGGTATGGCGATGGTGAGAACCTTGTTCATCGGCCGGACTTCGCTTTCGAGTAGAGGGCGGTCGAGCGGTTGCGAATCAGGTGGATGGCCTTTCCCAAGGCAAGCGCCGCACGAGCGTTGCGCGTCTTCAGTACGGCGAGGCATACTGCCAGGCTGCGGCTACTTCGCGCCCGACCGTTCGTGACGAGCTCATCGAAGAGTCGATCGGCAAACACCGATTCGCACCAGGCGCGCCGCTCTCGCGCGTTCAGGTGCGCCTGCAGGTCGAAAACGCGTTCGAGCGAGGAGAGGATGTAGCGGGCGAAGAGCGCCCCCAGCGTCGCGCGCGCGTCCTTGTCGAGGGCGCCTCGGTCGCACAGCAGGTCGCGCATCACCGCGATGCGTCGGCGGTGCAGTTCGTAGTAGTTGGGGATGAATTCGTTGGTGAGGTTGCTTCCCACGCGTTTCGCGTAGAGGTAGTCGGCGCTATCGATGCAGGCGAGCGACTGCGCATGGCGAAAAAAGGCGGCTGCGAACAGGAAGTCCTCGATAAGGGGGGCATCGAACTCGAACCGGAGCCCAAGACGGTCGATCAGCTCTTTGCGGTAGGCCTTGTTCCAGGCGTATCCCAGATGCGTGCCTTCTTCGAGGCCGATCAGGCGATGCGGCAAGGCGTTTCCCACCCAGAACCCGGGCTCGGGGACCATCTCGTTCTCGTAGAGAAACGATCCCTGCTCATCGAAGTAGCGCTGCTTATGGCCGAACACGACGACGTCGGGGTTTCCGTATTGCTCGAGGGCGGCTTCGATATGTTCGAGCATGGTGGCCTCGAAGCGATCGTCAGGATCGGGAAAGAAGATATAGGCTCCCCGAGCCGCCTCGATGCCGGTGTTGCGCGCACCCGAGATTCCCAGGTTCCGCTTATGGGTTAGGAAGCGGACGCGTCCGTCTCCCGAAGCTGCGTGGCGGGCTTGCTCGATGGAGTCGTCGGGTGTGCAATCGTCGACGATGATGAGCTCCCAGTTGGCGCACGTCTGTCCCAGCACGTCCCCCACGGCTGCGGCGATGTGATCGCGCACGCCGTAAGTGGGCATAACCAGGCTGAAAAGAGGTGCGGAAACGTCGCTGCCCGCAGAGGTATCGAGGGTGGCCATGGCTATTGCTGGAGACCGCGGTATGCCTCGCACACCTCTTTGACGTCGCCGTTCATGCGCATGACGCCCTTCTCGATCCAAAGCGCCTTCTGGCACACGCGCTCGACCTGGTCGATGCTGTGCGAAACGAACAGGAGCGTGGTTCCGTGATCGTTGACCAGCTCGTTGATGCGCCGCTCGCACTTCTCCTGGAACAGGAAGTCGCCGACCGACAGCGCTTCGTCAACGACGAGGATATCGGGAACCGTGGCGGTGGCGATGGCGAAGGCGATGCGGGCGGTCATGCCCGAAGAATAGTTCTTCAGGGGCATATCCACGAAATCGCGGATCTCGGCGAAATCGATGATCGCATCGAACTGCTCGTCGACGAACTGCTTGCTGTATCCGAGCAGCGATCCGTTCAGGTATACGTTCTCGCGCGCGGTCAGCTCGGGGTCGAACCCGGCGCCCAGCTCGATGAGCGGCGCGATGGTGCCGTTGATGGTGCAGGTTCCCCGTGTCGGTTCGAGTACGCCCGCCACGATCTTCAGCAGGGTGGATTTGCCCGATCCGTTGGTTCCCACGATGCCGTACACGTCGCCGCGCTTCACCGTGACCGAGATGTCTTGGAGCGCTTTGAACTCGCGGAAGAACAGCTCGTGCTTCATGGCCTTGATGAAGTACTCCTTCAAGCTGTTCAGCTGTTCGTTGGCGATATTGAACACCATATCGACGTGGTCGACCACGATCATGGGTTCGGCTTCGCTGCCGATGGACGCGCCGTCGCGCTTGAAATCCAGTGCCATAGGGGATCCTTAGATATACAGAATGAACTTGTTTTCGGACTTGCGGAACACGATGAAGCCGACAAGGAAGGTGATCAGCGCGATGCCGAGGCATACGAGGTTCTCGACGAGGTCGGGCATGGTGTCCCACATCACGATGCTTCGGAAGTAGGTGACGTAGTGGTACATGGGGTTGAACGACATGACCGTCTTCATCCATCCGTCCAGCATATCCACCGGATAGAACAGCGGCGTGGCGTAGGTCCAGGCGGTGATGACGACGCCCCAGAGGTGCATCACGTCGCGGAAGAACACGGCCAGAGCGGCCAGGAGCATGCCCAGTCCCAGCGAGAACACCAAGACGTAGAAGATGAGCAGCGGCAGCGCAAGGAGGTTGACGGTGGGGGTGATGCTGAAGTACAGCATCACCAAGACGACCGCCGCAAGCGAGATGACGAAGTTCACGATCTGGAACACCACCGACTCAAGCGGGAAGATCAGCTTTTCGATGCGGATCTTCTTGATGAGCGGCGCGGCTCCGGTGATGGAGTGCATGGCCGCGTTGGTCGAGTCGGCCATGAGGTTGAACAGGATCGTTCCCAATATGAGGTACAGCGGGAAGTTCTCGATGGTGAAGCGGAACATGAACGAGAACACCGCCGAGAGGACGACCATCATCAGCAGCGGGTTCAAGACGCTCCAAAGCACGCCCAAGACGCTGCGGCGGTACTTCAGCTTGAAGTCCTTGGTGACGAGCGTGCGCAGGATAAAGAGGTTCTTCTTCATCTGGTTCTGTTCGATAGCCTGCATGCGAATCCTTCTATCGGGTCCCGAACGTCGGGAACAGTGTACCAACAACGGCGCCGACGGTTTGTGCGGGGCGTCGGTTTGGCGAAGCCTATTTACTTACGGAAGAATCGGTTCGAGATGGCGGCCGTCACGGGGTTGTAGGCGATCTTCTCGCCGGCGGGGGTAGCCGCAATCGCGCGCGCGGCGCGGCGCAGCGAATTGAGCAGCGAATCTTCCCCCAGGTCGGTGTAGAGGCTCGCGCTGCGCGGATTGAAGTCGCACTTGCGCAGCGCCCTTACGGTGAGGAACTTCGACCCGACGCGGCCGTACAGTTCGGGGTCGGTCTGCTTGAGGAACGCGTCGAAGTCGCGCGCCCGTGCGCAGCCGCGCTCCTTGTCGGTGTCCCAGATGAGGCTGAGCGTGTAGTGGCTGTTCAGCAGGTGACGGACGAAGAGCGATTCGGTGTAGGCACGCTGGCCCTGCGACATCGCGGCTTTATGGCTGCGGTAGTAGGCCAGCATGCGGCGGATGACGCGGTCGTGGTGATCGTAGCGTGCGGTGAACACGTCGCGGTTAATGCTCTGGTCGGCGTTGCCCACGGCGTAGCGGTATACGAATTCGGGCGTGAACATGACGGTTTCGACGAAGGGAATGGGGAACAGGATGTACTCCACGTCCACATAGAACGTCTTTTCCTGGATTTTGAAGTTCGCCTTGCGCAGTATCTCGGTCTTCACCATGGTCGAGGCCATCGTGAAGTACTCCATAGTGAAGTCCGACGAGGCGAAATCGAAGATGCGGTAGTTCTCGACGCCGCTTACCTTCATCCAGGGCACGGTGTGGCCATCTTCTCCGTACACCTGGTGGTAGTTCGTGGAAACGAGATCGGCGTACTCTCCCAGTTCCTCGACTTTCGACAGCATGGCGGCAAGGTTCTTCCCGTCGATCCAGTCGTCTCCGTCCACGACGCGGAAGTACAGCCCACGGGCCTTTTCGAGGGCGGCGTTGATGGTCGAGCCGTGCCCGCCGTTTTCCTTGTCGATCAGCGAGACGATGGCGGGATAGCGCTTGCTGTACGCTTCGGCGATGGCGCGGCCGTTGTCGGGCGAGCCATCGTTGACCACGATCACGTCCAGCATATCGGCGGCGGGGCAAGACACGAACGAATGCAGGCAACGGTCGAGGAAGCTCTCGACGTTGTAGGCGGGTACGCAGATCGTCAGAAGCTTGTCGGTGCGCTTGCCGGCATCTTTCACCTCGGGCCACCATGTGCGCTCGAAGGGCTCGGGTTTCTTCGAGACGACGCGCTCGAGAGCGCGGTCGTATTCGGCGGCGACGGTGCGCGCGTCGTAGCGGTCTCGCCAGGCGCGGTCTACGGACGCTTCGACACGGCCCTGCGCGATGTCGCTAAGGGCGGCCGCTATGCCCGAGATATCGTCTTGGGTGTAGCAGAGACCGCCGGCGTGGCGAACGATCTCGTAGGCGGGCGTGTGCTTTCCCGTGACGGCGAAGATGGGGGTGTCGGTTCCCAGGTAGTCGGCGATTTTGCCGGCGAAATAGATGGAGCCGCCCGTCTCTTCCAGGATGTCGAAGTGCGCATCGATGTGCAAAAGCCAGTCGACCTCGCCCATGATGCGCAGGCTGGTTCGGTAATCGACGCTCTCTTCGATGCGGATGCAGTCGTAAAGGTCGTAGTTGTACACCAGGCTGCGCACTTCCTCGGTTACGTTGCCGATGAAGCGCAGGCGCAGTTTTTCCAATGCGGCGGCGTCCAACGTTTTCAGTCGCTGCATGGCGCGCACCAGAGGCTCGAGGGAGCGCACGTGATCGGAGTGCCCTAGGAAGGCCAGCTCGACGACGCCGTCGTTTTTCCTGTTTGGCTGCGGGTACAGCGAGGTGTCGAACGAGTGGGGAACGACGAGGTTGTTCTTGCGTCGCCTCGTTCCCAGCACGAAGTGCTCGAGCGTTTCGTGAGGGAAGATGAGCGCATCGGCATGGTGGATGGCGTAGTCTTCTATGTCTTTCAGCTCGCACATGGTACGGACGCCTTCGGACTCATGATCCTTCCAGGCGGCGCATCCGGCCTTGAGGGCCACCTGGAAGTCGGCCTTATCTTGCTTGCTGAGCGCGGGGTTCTCGAGCACCCACCCCTTGATGTGGTAGGGGGATTTCGCGATGGGATCCGCCAGCGAGGCGATCCAGGGTATGTCGGGGTGCTGTTCCCTGATGCGTTTGGCCACCTCTACGCTTTCGGGCGGCATCGAGCGGGTCATGATCGCATCGTAGGGCGATTCTGCATGCCGTTGCTCGAACAGCTCGACCGCCGCATCGATCCACGTCCCGAAGTCGTCGGTGTCGACGGGAAACGACGCGATGTTGTCGGCTTCGATGGGAAGTACCTGGTTGTAGCTCCAAAGGGTGCTCTGGGACGAGCAGACGTCGTAGTGGTGCGCCGAGTTTTTGAACAGCTTGTAGGTGACGATGCCCTCGCTCGATACCGACGGCGGGAAAAACCAGCTTGCTACGAAAATATTCATGCGAAGACTTCCTCCAGTGAGCATCGGTTCCGATGCGGCTTCATATGCGCGTGTTACCGAGATAGCCCGGGTTCGGGCGCGGCGTCTCCCGAAGGGAAACGCAAGCCTCTATACTTTAAACGAACTGCGCATATGGGGGATAGATAACATAAAAAACGCCGTATCGCCCTTTAGTCGGAGCTGTCGCCTTCCACGTAGATGCCCTCCTGCTTGAAGACGGCGGAAAACGTCATGAGGAAGATCTTGAGGTCGAGGGGGAAGCTGACGCGATCGACGTACTCGACGTCGAGCTTCAGTCGCGCGCGCCAGGGGAGCGAATTGCGTCCGAATACGGCAGCGTATCCGGTGATGCCGGGCTTCACTTCCAGTTTGCGGTGCTCGTCGCCACGGTAGAGGTCGGTTTCCCTCTGCAGGTCGGGGCGGGGCCCCACGACGCTCATGTTGCCGATCAAAACGTTGATGAACTGAGGGAACTCGTCAAGGCTTGTTTTTCGCATGAAGGCGCCCACGCGCGTCATGCGCGGGTCGTCGGCCCCGTTGTAGGTCGAACCGTCCTCCATCACCAAGTCGGGGGCGTTCACTTTCATGGAGCGCAGTTTGTACATGGTGAACGCCCGCCCGCCCCGACCCACGCGCGGCGCGTTGTAGAAGGCAGGTCCGCGGTCTTCGAGCTTGATGGCGATACCGAGCACGCCGACGATCACGGCAACCACGGGTAGGGCGACAATCGAGATCGCCAGATCGCACAGGCGCTTTCCGTAGGGTTGGTAAAAGCTCATCGCAGCCCCGAACCCTCGAGCGACTCGATGGTCCCTACGAGTCGGTCGCATACGTAATCGACGTCGCCGTCGGACAGCAGGGTGTGCAAAGGCAGGGTGATCTCGTTTTCGAACTGGGCGTAGGCGTTGGGGAAGTCGGCGATGTCGAACCCGAGGTTTCGGTATGCGCTCAGAAGTGGCAGGGGCTTGTAATGGACGTTCGCGGCGATGCCCTGCTCTGCAAGCGCCTCGATCGTCCGGTTGCGAAACGCCATCGAGCGCCCTGTCAGCCGCGCGATCATGAGATGTCCGCTTGAGGCGTGCCCGTCGCGCGATGCCGCCTCGCGCGTGCGGGCGGCCTGCGCTTCCTCGTCGGAGAGGATGCGTGCGGGGGTCGGATCCCCGTCGTGTTCGGCGTAGTGGCCTATCAATTCGACGCCGCAGCCCTCCAGGTTCGCTTCGTAGCGTGAAACGAGCGCGCGGCGGCGGGCCAGCAGGGTCGGGTAGCGTTTCTCCTGGGCAAGCCCGAGCGCGGCCGAAAGCTCGTTCATGTTGCATTTCCAGCCGGGAAACGCGATGTCGTATTCCCAGGCGCCGGCTTTCGTTTTAGCAAGGGCGTCTTTGGTTTGGCCGTGCAGGGACCACAGCATGAGGCGCCGGTATATCTCGTCGTCATCGAAGACCCCGCCGCGCCAGACCAGCGCGCCTCCCTCGGCGGTCGTCAGGTTTTTGACGGCGTGGAACGAAACGGCGGTGAAGTCGGCTGCTTCTCCCGAGGCCAAACCATGGCGGGCAGCCCCGAGGGAGTGGGCTCCGTCGGCGATGACGGCGATGCGCCCAAGGCGTTCTTGAACGTCGTTTTCCGCATGGAAACCGCCCGACGCGCTTTCGGCAAGCGCGCGCAGGCTTTCGTGGTCGGCCATGATGCCCGCCAGATCGACGGGGATGATGGCCTTGGTGCGGTCGGTGACGAGGGAGGCCAGTCGCCCGAGGTCCACCTCGAAGCTGTTCGGCGCCACATCGCACAGAACGGGCGTCGCCCCCACGTGGCAGATGCACGAGGCCGAGGCGGTGTAGGTGTAAGCGCTGGTGATAACCTCGTCGCCGGGGCCTACGCCCAGCACGCGCAGCGCGCATTCCAAAGCGGCGGTCGCCGAGCTCAAAGCGGCTGCGCGCGGGGTGCGGCAAAGCGCCGCGATGCGCCGTTCGAATTCCTTGGTTTTCGGGCCGGTGGTGATCCAGCCGCTTCTAAGCACTTCCACTACGCCGTCGATTTCCGCCTCGGTGATATCGGGCGGAGAGAACGGGATGACGCGCTGGTCGCTCAAAGCGCCCTCCTTCCGCTTGGGGTTCGTTTCGCCATCAATGAGCCTACCCAGTATAGGGTTCGCGCCGGCTAGCGGCACAGATTGCGTACCATGTCCACGATTGCCCGATACGCCGTGGCCTGATCGAAGCGCGCCAGCGCCACCGCGCGCCCCTTCTCGCCCATATCGCGCCGAGCCTGATCGTTGCGTGCGAGCTCGGTCATGACGCGGGCGAGGGCAGCGGGGTTTTCCGCCTCGACGTTCACGCCGACGCCTTCGGTTTCCACCAGCGCGCGCATCTCGGGGCTCGATCCGGTGTTGATAAGCGCGCTTTTCGAAGCGAGGTAGTCGCCGATCTTCGTGACGATGCTTTGCGGAGCCGACGTTATGAGGGAGTTCACGACGATATCGGATGCGCAGAGGTACGCGGCCATGAGGTCGTAGGGCGCGTATCCCACGAAGTCGACGGGTGCCGACAGCTGCCGTGCGAGCTGTTCGAGGTCTTGTCGGTCGGGTCCGTCTCCCAATATCTTCACACGCAGCGTTCGGTTATCGGAGGTTTCGGGCGTGCGTTCGTCGGTTGCGCAGATCGCGGCTGCCTTCACCAGCGTAGCGATGTCGTAGCTGGCGCCCAGGGTGCCCGCGTAGGTCACCCATATCTCGCCTGCGGGTTTGACTACCTCGCCGCCTCGCGCGCGGGCTCCGCGGTCGAATTCGTCGATACGGTTGCCCACATAGACGGTGAGCTTCGGATAGTCGGTTTCGCGGTCGGCCCTCGGACGCGCGGCGTATTCGTCGGACGTGCCGACGGCGGCGGACAGCAGCCGGTAGGTTTTCTTCGCGTCGCGCGCGAAGGGATAGAACACCGCATCGCTGAGAAGGGGGACGTCGAGCACCATCCTCATGGCTTCGGGCCACAGGTCGTTGATATCGGCGACGAAGGGCACGCCGTTGTCATGGGCGGCCTGCGCGCATACGAGGGCGACGTCGTTGGGCGGAATCTCGGCGTACACGAGGTCGTATCCGCCTTCTGCTGCGAATTTCCGATCGAAGTGCGCACGGAGGTTACGCGCGGCGACGCGGTGGCTGAGGATGCGCTTGATGTCGAGGTTCTTCGCATATCCGGGCTCTTCGATGAAGACCACGCGGTAGGGAAGGTTCGCGTAGCAGGGCCTCGACGTGTCCCTTTGCGCTTTGTCCCAGTGCTGGAACGACGAGGTGACGAGGTCGACCTCGAACCCCGCGTCGGAAAGCATCTCCGCGATCGCTTTGAAGCGCGTATAGCCGCGCGTCTCGTCGCCCAGCTTAACCCCCATGGTGACGACCGCGACGCGCTTGGTGCGGGTGGTGGGCGCGTCGTTGACGCGGCTTGTTTCTGTATTCATGCGGGAGATTATAGCAAAGGCGCTAGTTGCGGTGATCTATCCTGCGCGCCGTGAAGTCGCCCAGCATCTGAAACAGCTGCACGACGATCACGCAGAGTACGACGGCGGCAAGCATGACGTCGGTCTGATACCGCTGGTACCCGTAGCGGATCGCGATATCTCCCAAGCCGCCCGCCCCGACGGCGCCGGCCATGGCGGCGAAGCCGAACAGCGTGACGAAGGTGAGCGATGCGCCTCTCACGAGGGAAGGGACGCTTTCGCGCAGCAAGACCTTGGTAACGATCGCAAACGCGCTTGCCCCGAAGCTCTGAGCTGCTTCGATAAGCCCGTTTTCCACTTCGGTGAGGCTCTGTTCGACCACGCGGGCCACGAAGGGCGCGGCTGTGATGGTGAGCGGGACGATGGCGCCCGGAACCCCCAGGGACGTGCCCACGATCAGGCGTGTGAGGGGGATGATGGCCACCAGCAAGATGATGAAGGGAACCGAGCGGACCAGGTTGACGATCCATCCGAGGATCGTGTAAACGATGCGGTTCTCCTTCAGCCCTCCGGGAGCCGTGATAACCAAGGCGACGCCCACGATCAGGCCGATCGCATAGGCGATGAGGGTGGCGACGCCGGTCATGACGATGGACTCGATCGTTCCCTGGGCGAGAAGGGACCCGTATTTGCCCAAGAAGACCGAAGCCTGGGAGGTAAGTGACTCCCAGGCGCTCGGGAAGTCGGAGAAGAATTCCATCTAACAGCCCTCCTGTTCGAATGCGAGGGAAACGCGGCCGTGCACCTGACGGCTGTTTTCGATCAGATCGCGCAGGGCCCGGCTTTGCGGATGGGCGAACAGGTCTTGGGTCGTGCCCTGCTCTACGATGCTTCCGCCGTCGATCACGGCGATGCGGTTGCATACCGATTCGGCGACGGTGAGCGCGTGGGTGATGATCACGATGGTGACTCCCATTTCGCGGTTGATCTTTCTCAGAAGCTCGAGGATGGAGACGGTGGTTTTGGTGTCCAGAGCGCTGGTGGCCTCGTCGCAGAGCATGATTTGCGCGCGGTTGGCCAAAGCGCGCGCGATGGCGACGCGCTGCTGCTGACCGCCGGAGAGCTGGCTGGGATAGCGCGCCTCCAACCCCGACAGCCCGACGATGTCCAGAAGTTCCAGCGCACGTTGCTCTCGCTCGGCTTTGGCCGTGCCGACCAGCTCGAGCGGAAACGTCACGTTCCTCAAAACCGTGCGCTGCTGAAACAGGCTGAAGTTCTGGAAGATCATGCCCACCGAACCGCGCAGTCGCGCTAGGTCGCGCCCCGTGCAGTTCGTCACGTCCGTCCCGTTGATCGAGACGGTGCCGCTTGTGGGGCGTTCGAGCAGGTTCATGCAGCGGACCAGGGTCGACTTACCGGCCCCTGACGAGCCCAGTATGCCGAATATATCGCCGCGATCGATATGAAGGGTCACGTCGTCGAGGGCCTTGTGGCCCCCTTCGGCGCTCCCGTAGATTTTGGAGAGGTTGCGTATCGATATCATGAGGTGTGTCGCTCCTGAGGGCGTGTTTGCGTTGTCCATGAAGGCAGTCCGTTGATTATGGGGCCATCATGTGCTCTTTGCAAGGTTGCCCCTATGCGTCGAATGGGGGAGAAAGGTTCGTAAAGCACCAGTTCACAGTTATGTATTGATATAATCGCTAACTGCTGTTCTGAAAGACCTGTGATGGAGGCTCTGCGGGCTGCCGACGTTTTATAATCGTTTGTAGTAAAAAAAGACGAGTCGTATCGCCCGCGTTTCGCCCGGTTTTTCCAAAGGATCGAGGACCAGACATGTCGATGACCCCCCAGCAGGACTTCGTGATGAAGACCATAGAAAGCCGAGATATCCATTTCGTGCGCTTCTGGTTCACCGACGTTCTGGGAAACATGAAGTCGTTCGCGGTCAGTCCGTCCGAGCTGGAAGAGGCGTTTTCCGAGGGCATGGGTTTCGACGGAAGCTGCATAGCCGGTTTCGGCGTGACGCAGGAATCCGATATGCTAGCCTATCCGGACGCCTCGACGTTCCAGATACTTCCCTGGCGTCCCTCCTCCAACGCCGTCGCCCGTATGTTCTGCTCGGTCAGGCGCCCCGACGGGCGCGAATTCGAGGGAGATCCGCGTCTCGTTCTGCAGCGCATGGTGCAGAAGGCGGCCGACGCCGGCTTCACGTTCAATGTGGGCCCCGAGCTGGAATACTACTATTTCGAAAGCGCCGAGGGCACCAAAGTGCTCGATCGCGGCGGCTATTTCGACCTCACCACGCTCGATTCGGGCACCGACCTGAGGCGCGACACGGTTCTCACGCTCGAGGGCATGGGAATTCCCGTCGAGTACTCCCATCACGAGAACGGCCCCTCGCAAAACGAGATCGATCTGCGCTACACCGATGCGCTGTCCATGGCGGACGCGGTAATGACCTATAAGCAGGTGGTCAAGGAGATCGCGCGCAAGTACGGCGTGTACGCCTCGTTCATGCCCAAGCCCCTCGAGGGCGAGCCGGGAAGCGGCATGCACGTCCATCAGAGCCTCTTCTCGTCCGATGGCCATAACGCCTTCTTCGACCAGGGGGATCCCCTGGGCTACAACCTGTCGATGACCGCGAAGCACTATATCGCGGGCCTGTTGAAGTACGCACCGGAGTTCTCGCTGCTCACCAATCAGTACGTCAACTCCTACAAGCGGCTTGCCGCAGGGGCCGAGGCCCCGGCGTACCTGTCCTGGGGCCACAAGAACCGCTCCACGCTCATCCGCATTCCGGGCTATCGGCCGAACCGGGCCGAGGCATGCCGTGTCGAGCTGCGCAGCCCTGATGCGGCGGCCAATCCCTACCTGGCGTTTTCCGCGATGCTCGCCGCCGGGCTGGCGGGAATCGAGCAAAAGCTCGATATTCCCGACCCCATCGAGGAAACCAATCTGTTCGAGCATTCTCGCTGGCATCTGGAAGGCAGAGGGCTTCATCCCCTGCCCTTGAACCTGGGAGAGGCCATCGAGCGGTTCGAATCCTCCGAACTTATGCGCTCGGTTTTGGGTGATTACCTCCATTCCTATCTGATCAGGGCCAAGACCGAGGAATGGGAAGAGTATCAGAAGCACGTATCCCGGTGGGAGCTCGATAAGCTCCTGCCCATCCTGTAGAGACGGAGGCGGTTTCATTGAGGAAGAAGGTGGCGTTTATCGCCGACAGCCTCGACAACGCGCATCGTTTCCAACAGGTGTTTTCTCGGATTGGCGTCGATGTATCGGCTGGATCGACCATTCAGATCGACAAGCTTCTGGCCGCGGGAACTCCGTGCGACGCGGTGGTGTTCGAATCGCGCGGGCATGCGCGAGGCTGCCTTGCGCGCGTGAGGTCCATTGCCGAGGATCGCGATCTGCCCTTGCTGCTCATCGTTGACGAGCCCGATCTTGACGCGGTGGAGCCTCCGTACCTTGCGAAGTGCGACTACCTTGTCCATGGGGCGTCCGTGGCGGAGTGCGCTTTGCGGCTGCGTCGTCTGATGTGGTCTGAAGGGTCGGATGATTCGTCGGATGTGATCTCGATCGATGCGCTGTCGATCAACCTTGCCACCTACCAGGTAACCGTCGCCGGCGAACCGGTGGATTTCACGTACCTCGAATACGCTTTGCTCGCGTTTTTGGCGAAGCATCCCGGTCGCACGTTTTCGCGCGATGCGCTGCTGCAGCGCGTTTGGGGTTTCGACTATTACGGGGGTTCGCGCACCGTCGATGTTCACGTGCGCCGCATCCGCGCCAAGCTGGGCCCCGAGATCTCGCAGCGCCTTGAAACCGTGCGCGGGGTGGGCTACCTCTGGAACGCCTAGCGTCCCAACCGGGCTGAACTTTCATTCTTAATTTGTGACAAGGAGAAGCGCATGTCGAAAAAGATCGCGGTCATCGACGGAAACTCGCTCATGCACCGAGCGTTTCACGCGGTGCCGCCCACGATGACCGCACCTGACGGAACCCCGACCAACGCGGTTTTCGGATTCATGTCCATGTTGCTGAAATTCGTCGAGACGATGCGTCCCGATGCCATCGTCTGCGCGTTCGATGCGGGCAAGCCTCGGTTCAGGATCGAGGCGATGGAGCAGTACAAGGCCCAGCGCCCTCCTATGGATGATGATCTGCGCGCTCAGTTCCCGCTGATCGAAGGGTTGCTTGCGGCGATGGATGTTCCGGTGGTGAAGGTGCGGGGCTGGGAAGGCGACGATATCCTGGGAACCGTTGCCGCCCGCAACGAGCGGCTGGGGTTCGAGACGCTGCTGGTCACGGGAGATAAAGACGCCTACCAGCTGGTCAGCGCAGCCACCAGCGTGGTCACGACGAAGAAGGGCGTCACCGACATCGTGGTGTACACTCCGGCCGAGGTCGAACAGCGCTACGGAGTCACCCCGGCCCAGTTCCCCGATTTTTTGGGATTCATGGGCGATTCGTCCGACAACATTCCCGGCGTTCCGGGTATCGGCGCGAAAACCGCGGCCAAGCTGCTGCAGCGATTCGGATCGATGGAGGGCGTCTACGAAAACCTCGATCAGCTGAAAGGTAAGCAGCTCGAGAACATCAGGGATAATCGGGACGGGGCGTTTCTCAGCCGCACGATCGCCACCATTGTCACCGATCTTGATTTCGAGCTCGATCTCGAAGGGGTTGCGTTTCCCTCCTACGACGCTGAGAGGGTGGCAGAGGCGTTCGGCTCCCTGCGGTTCAACACGCACCTCGATCGTTTGGTGAAGGTGTGCGGCCTTGCGGCCGCTCCGATCGCATCGACGTTTTCGGCCTTTGCCCCTCTCGAGGGCGCCGAGGCCGAGGCGTTCGTGCGCGATGCGATCGAGGCGGGGGAGCGCTTGGGGGTTTCGTTCGTCTGTCCCGATCAGCAGAGCCTGCTTCCCGAGCCTGCGACGGGCGCGTTTTCCACCAAGTCGGCGGCGGCGCTTGTCGAGGGCGATCGGGCGCTCGCGCTGTTTTCCGACGTCGTGAGGACGGGTGCCTTTTCCGCGCTCGACGCGAAGCGGGCCATCCAAGAGGTCTATCCGGCCGATTCCGCCTGCGCGGCGCTGGTGACCGACGCCGAAGTGCTGGCGGCGGACGCGTTCGACCTCGGATTAGCCGGGTATCTTCTGAATTCGTCCACCTCGTCGTATTCGGCGGCCGATCTCGCCCGCGATTACCTCGACGCGACCGTTGCCGAACCTGCTGACGAAAGGGATCGAGCGCTTATCGAAGCGCAGGTGGCTGCAGCGCTTGTGGAACCTCTGTCCGCCCGACTCGAAGAGGACGGGTCGCTCGGGGTATTTTCCGACATCGATTCGCCTTTGGTGGCGGTGCTGGCCATCATGGAGCGCACGGGTGCGCCGCTCGACACCGCCGCGCTCAAGGCGATCGGGGATGTGGCCCGGGTTGAAATCGACGAGCTGCGCCGGCGCATCATCGAACTGGCGGGGGAGAACTTCAACGTCGATTCGCCCAAGCAGCTTGCCCGTATTCTGTTCGAGGTGCTGGAGCTTCCCCACGGCAAGAAAACCAAAAGCGGGTATTCCACCGATGCCAAGGTGCTCAAGCAGCTGGCCGGTGCGCACGAGATGCCGACGCTTGTCCTGCAGTACCGCGAGTACGCGAAGATCAAGTCAACCTATATAGATGCGCTTCCCCGCATAGCCGCGGATAGCGGAGACGGGCGCATCCATTCCAGCTTCAATCAGACGGTTACGACCACGGGGCGCCTGTCTTCGTCCGACCCGAACCTCCAGAACATTCCCGTCCGTACCGAGTTCGGGCGCAAGATCCGCTCGTGCTTCACCGGCATCGGCTCGGACGATCTGTTCATGTCGGCCGACTACTCCCAGATTGAATTGCGGTTGCTGGCTCACCTCAGCGAAGACCCCCATCTCATCGCCGCATTCAAGTCGGGCGAGGATTTTCACGCCTCGACGGCGGCACGGGTGTTCGGGGTCGAGGTGGCCGACGTCACTCCCGAGATGCGCTCGCGCGCCAAGGCGGTTAACTTCGGCATTGTATACGGTCAACAGGCGTTCGGCTTGGCCCAAACGCTCGATATTCCCGTATACGAGGCTCGCGAGATGATCGACCGTTATTTCGAGGCGTACCCGGGCGTGAGGTCCTATCTCGACGAAACCATCGAGCGCGCGCGATCGTGCGGATACGCCGAGACGATGTTCGGCCGCAAGCGGCACATCCCCGAACTGGCTGCGAAAAACGCGGTCCAGCGCGGATTCGGCGAGAGAACGGCCATGAACCATCCCATGCAGGGAAGCGCGGCCGACATCATCAAACTTGCGATGGTTAAGGTCCAGCATCTGCTCGAGGAGAGCGAGACGAGCGCACGGTTGCTGGTGCAGGTTCACGACGAGCTGGACTTCTCCGTTCCCGCTGCCGAGGCGGCGTCCCTCGCGGGGGTCGTCAAGGAGGCGATGGAGAGGGTCGTTTCGCTCAAGGTTCCGCTGATTGCCGAGGTCTCAAGCGGTCGAACCTGGGCCGAGGCGCACTAGGCCGTCCGCGCGCAAGGGGAAGGCCGTAGGCAGCCTGCGAAAAAAGCACATATGTCAGTTGACTTTGAACCTGATCGCTGATAGAGTTCTTTTTCGCGTTTTGACACTTTCAAGGAGAAATTCATGTATGCAATTGTGAAAACAGGTGGCAAGCAGTACAAGGTTGCCCCGGGCGACGTTTTCAGCATCGAGAAGATCGAGGCCGAGGCCGGCGACAAGGTCGAGCTGGAGACCATCTGCGTGGTTGATGGCGACAAGGCCGAGTTCGATGCTTCCAAGGCTGCCGCAACCAAGGTTATCGCCGAGGTCATCGAGCAGTACAAGGGCAAGAAGCAGCTCGTGTTCAAGTTCAAGAAGCGCAAGAACTACAAGAAGCTCAACGGCCATCGTCAGAACTACACGCGCGTTCGCGTCGTGTCCGTCGGTTCCGAGAAGGCTGCGGCTCCCGCTGCGCGCGACGCCGAGTAGCTAGAAAGAGGGAATTAGAATGGCACATAAGAAGGGTCTCGGCTCCAGCCGAAACGGTCGCGATTCCCGCGCACAGCGCCTCGGCGTGAAGATGTTCGCCGGCCAGCACATCAAGACCGGTCAGATCATCGTCCGCCAGCGCGGCACTCACTTCCACCCCGGCAACAACGTCGGACGCGGCAAGGACGACACCTTGTTCGCACTGTGCGAGGGAACGCTCGAGTTCACTCGCGGCGAGAAGCGCCGCGTGCACGTTCGCCCTATCGAAGTCGAGGCATAGGCTCTCGTCTTTGCGATATAACGATTGTCCAGTGCCTCCTGTGATAGAGCAGGGGGCGCTTTTTCTTTAAAGGTGGATTCATGTTCGTAGACAAAGTACACGTGCACGTCAAAGGCGGCGACGGCGGTGCCGGATGCATGTCGTTTCGGCGCGAGGCCCATGTTCCCAAAGGGGGCCCCGACGGCGGTGACGGCGGGCACGGCGGCGATATCGTGGTCGAGGCCGACGCCAGCCTCTCGTCGCTTATCGATTATCGGTTCAAGCATCATTTCAAAGCCCAGCGCGGAACCCACGGCAAGGGATCGCGCATGCACGGTGCCCGCGGGGCGGATCTGGTTTTGAAGGTTCCGGTCGGAACCATCGTGAGGGAATACGACGAAGAGTCCAAAGAGGCGGGCGAGGTGATCGCCGATCTCACGCGCGACGGCGAGCGCGTTCGCGCGGTTTCGGGCGGTACGGGCGGCCGCGGCAACATCCACTTCGTCACCTCCACGCGGCGCGCTCCGGCCTTCGCCGAGCTGGGCGAGCCGGCTCAGGAGGGCTGGATCGAGTTCGAGATGAAGCTTATGGCCGATGCGGCGCTGGTGGGCATGCCTTCGGCCGGCAAGTCCTCGCTCATCTCGAAGATCTCGGCGGCCCGCCCCAAGATCGGAAACTATCCGTTCACCACGCTCGTTCCCAACCTCGGAGTCGCCCGATCGGGAGACCTCGGCTTCGTCGTCGCCGACGTTCCGGGCCTTATCGAGGGTGCGCACGAGGGCAGGGGTCTGGGCCATGAGTTCCTGCGGCATATCGAGCGCACGGCACTTATCGTTCATATCGTCGATCTGACGGGCGACTGGGAGGGTCGCGATCCGCTGGAGGACTACCGCATCATCAACAACGAAATCGCGTTGCACGCCGAAGAGCTCGCATCGCGCCCGCGCATCGTCGTGGCGAACAAGATCGACATGCCGGGTACCGAGGAGGTTTGCCGCGATCTGGCCGATCTCGTGCGAGCCGACTCCATCGCCGCAGCCGGAGGCGACGAATTCGCGGCAAGTCCGATCGATCCCAAGCTGTATCGCATCAGCGCCCTGACGGGCGAGGGGGTCGAGGGCCTGAAGGCCGCGATTGCGGTGAAAGTGCACGAGCTGCGCGAGGCGGCGCGCATCGAGGCTGAATCTCGCGAGGAGTTCGAGTTCGTATGGGAGCACCGCCGTGAGATGCGCGATAAGCGCTTCGAGGTGGTTCGCTTGTCGTCCAACGTGTATCGCGTGGTTGGCCCCCAGGTCGAGCGCATGGTGGTGCAGACCGACTGGGAGAACGAGGAGGCCATCTCGTTTCTTCAGCATCGCCTGAAAAAGATCGGGGTCGATGCCGCGCTCGAGGCCGCCGGAGCGGTGGATGGAGACGAGATCCGCATCGTCGGGCGCGCGTTCGAGTTCGAGTCGGTTCGCACATCCGAGGACCTATTCAGCGAACTCGACATCTAGGCCGGGGAAACCCGAGACGCGGAGGCGCACATGGAAACGGCTTCTTCCAAGGTCATGGTGGTGAAAATCGGGTCGTCTACGGTGACGTGCCCGGATGGCAGCGTGAACCGGGATTATCTTGCGGGCCTCGCCCGTCAGGTGGCTTGCGTCCGCGAACGGGGATGGGCGGTGGTCATCGTGTCGTCGGGCGCGATCGCCTGCGGCCTATCCCGTCTGGGTATCGAGAAGCGCCCCTGCGACCTACCCTCGCTGCAGGCGGCCGCGTCGGTGGGCCAACCCCTGTTTTCCGCTGCGTACGACGAGGCGTTCGCCCAGGAGGGCATCGCAACCTCGCTGGTTCTTCTGACGAGGCGCGATACGGCCGATAGAACCTCGTACCTTCATGCGCGCGATACGCTGCGCCGCCTCATCGACTTTCAGGTCGTTCCGATCGTCAACGAGAACGACACCGTATCGGTCGAGCAGATCAAGTTCGGGGACAACGATACGCTGGGCGCGCTGGTCGCCTGCCTGCTAGGAGCCGACCTGTGCGTCATCCTGTCCGATGTGGAGGGATTCTACGATGCGAACCCTGCAACCCATCCAGACGCCCGGCTTGTTTCCCGCATCGAGCGCATCGATGCGAAGGTGCTGGCGGCGGCGGGCGATGCGGGCTCGTCGAAAGGCACGGGCGGGATGGTTACCAAGCTGCGCGCGGCCCGCGCTCTTTCAGTGGCCGGCATTCCGCTGGTGATCTGCTCGGGGGCCGCCGCAGACCCCATCGTGGCTGCCGCGCGGGGAGACAGCATGGGTACGCTGTTTTCCGCCGTCCATCTTCCCCACGAAATCACGCCCCGCAAACTATGGATCGCCTTGGGCGACAGCTCGAAAGGGGCGGTTGTGGTTGACGATGGGGCCAAGCGCGCGCTCATCGAGCGGGGCAGCTCGCTTCTCTGCGTCGGGGTCGCCTGCGTGGAAGGGCGTTTCTCCCACGGAGACGTCGTCGACATCAAGGATCGGTCGGGGTATCTGTTCGCCCGCGGCCACGTCTCATTCGATTCCGACGAAGTGGAGCTTGCCATCGGAAGGACGCGCGAAGAGCTGGCGGCGAACCGCTTGCTCAAAGCGCTGGCTGTTAAGGAACTGGTGCACCGAGACGAGCTTGTCGTCTTCGAGTAGGGAGGCGTTATGAACGATTCGAACCTGGCCCGCAAGCGTGCCCGCGAAGCCGCCGCGCGGGCGAAAGCCGCTTCCAGAGACCTTGCGCGCGCAACCGATGGTCGGCGCGCCGCTGCGCTGCTTGCGATGGCTGAGGCGCTGCGAGACGAGCGCGCGCTTATCGTTGAGGCCAACCGGCTCGACGTGGCTGCCGCGCGCTCTTCGGGTGTCTCCGACAGCCTGATAGACCGGCTGTTTCTCGATGATGCGCGCATCGAATCGATGGCGGGCGCCGTCGAGGCGGTGGCTGGGCTTCCCGATCCTTTGGGCGAGGTCGTCGAGCATCGCGTTCTTCCCAACGGCATCGAGCTGTCCCGCGTGCGCTGTCCGCTGGGCGCCGTTGCCGTGATCTACGAGGCGCGTCCCAACGTTACCGCCGATGCGGCGGCGATCTGCCTTCGTTCGGGAAACGCCGCGGTGCTTCGGGGGGGAAGCGTTGCGGCGCGCACCAACGCCCGCATCGCGTCGGTGCTCTCGGAAGCCGCCATCGCCTCGGGGATGCCGGTGGGATGCATCGAGTACGTAGGTGCGGGTGGTCACGAGGCGGCCGAAGAGCTTATGCGGGCGCGGGGCGTGATCGACGTTTTGATCCCGCGCGGCGGGCGGCGCCTCATCGATGCATGCGTCGAGAACTCGACGGTTCCGGTTATCGAGACCGGTACGGGCAACTGTCACGTTTACCTGCACCGAAGCGCCGATGTGCGCAAGGCGGTCGATATTGCGGCGAACTCGAAGTGCCGTCGGTTCGGCGTATGCAACGCCGCCGAGACGCTTCTGGTCGATAGGGATGCCGCAGAAGGGCTGCTGCCGGCCGTTCTTTCCGCCCTTCACGAGCGCGGCGTCACCCTTCATGCGGACGAGTGCGCAAGCCGTATCGCCGCCAAAGCGGGCATTCCCACCGTTCCGGCATCCGAATGCGACTGGGAATGCGAATACCTTGCCCCCGATATCGCGGTGCGCGTCGTGTCGGATATCGGGGAGGCGTGCTCCCATATCGAGCGGTACGGGACGCGCCATTCCGAATCCATCGTCTGCGAAGACGCCCTTGCCGCCGACGAGTTCGCCGCGTCGGTCGATGCGGCGGCCGTCTATGTGAACGCGGCTACCGGGTTCACGGACGGCGGGCAGTTCGGCCTTGGGGCCGAGATCGGAATCTCGACGCAGAAGCTTCACGTGCGCGGTCCCTTCGCGCTTGAGGGCCTTACCACCTACAAGTACGTGCTGCGCGGCAAGGGGCAGGTGAGGGCGTGATCGCATCAGTGAGCGAGCGCTTCGACTGGATTGCCTCCGATGAGAGGCCCCATCGCGTGGGGGTTCTCGGAGGGACGTTCGATCCCGTCCATGTAGGTCACCTTGCCATGGCCGATGCAGCGCGCATAGAACTGGGTCTCGATGCGGTTCTGTTCGTTCCCACGGCGGCATCGGCGTTCAAGGAAGGTTCGGTTGTCGCCTCTCCCGAACAACGTCTTTCCTGGTGCAAGGCGGCGGTGCGGGACAACGCCTACTTCGACGTCAGCGGTATCGACATCGAGCGCGGGGGGAAGACCCGCACGGTCGATACCCTGCGCGACCTCCGCTCGTTTTTCGGCGAGCATGTGAGGCTTTTCTTCATTATGGGATCGGATGCGGCTCGGGGGCTGCATCGGTGGTCCGACGCTCCGGCCCTGGCGTCGCTTGCCTCGTTTGCCGTGGTTCCGCGTGCGGGCCATCCGTTCGGATCGGGAGAGGTATCCGAACGTGGTCTCGATGCGTTCGATTTCTGCCTGCTTGACGATGAGGTTCTGGACGTTTCCAGCACGGTGGTGCGCAAACGGCTGGCAAGCGGAAGCTCGGTGCGCTATTTCGTTCCCTCGGTTGTGGCCGAACTCATCGAATGCGCCGATCCGTATCGACCGACTCGGCAAACGCGCGCGTCCGATGAGGTGTTCGGCCCCGCATTCGAACGGCGCATCGTATCCGAGCTCGAGCGGCGCGTGTCCGAGCGCCGTCTGCGGCATATCAGGGGGGTGGCCGATATGGCCGAGCGTCTGGCGCACGTCTACGGGGCGGATCCCCGTCGGGCGCGGCTTGCCGGGCTGCTGCACGACTGGGACAAGGGGCTTGATGACGAAGGCGCGCGCAGACGCGTTTTCGATCTGGGGCTCGGCATCGACGGGCGGATGGTGTTCGACATGCCGGCGCTGCTGCACGGCCCCACAGCCGCCGAAGCGCTGCGCCGCGCGTATCCGGATATTCCCGACGACGTGTTGCAGGCGGTGGCGCGGCACACGGCGGGCGCACCCCGTATGTCCGATCTCGACATGGTGGTCTACGTTGCCGACGCCATCGAGGAGAACCGTCGCTTTCCCGGCGTTCAGGATCTGCGCGACCTCATCGGTGAGGTTTCGCTGGAAAAATTGTTTTTCAGGACGTATCGTCATATACTTGCAGACCTTATAGCCCGACGTAAGCGCATTCATCCGCGCACCGTCGAGGTTTGGAACAGCTATGTTGTGGACAACCGGGACTAAGCTCGGCTCCACCGAGGATTCAGGTGATTCAGTAAGCGATCAGATCGAACGCGCAGCAGGTGAGCAGCTCGAGAAGGGCCCCGTCTCGTCGCGGGAGGCCGCCCTGCTGGCGGCTCGGGCAGCCGACGCGAAGAAGGCGACCGACATCGTAGTTCAGGATGTAAGCGAGCTGGTGGGGATTACGGACTACTTCGTGATCGTGACGGCGGCGAACAGTCGTCAGGTGAGCGCCATCGTGGACGCCATCGAGGAGGCCATGCGCAAGCGCACCGGCGAGCATCCCCTTCATCGGGAAGAGACGCGCGATGGGTCGTGGGAGCTGCTGGACTACGGATACATGGTGGCTCACGTATTCCAGCCGGAAACGCGCGAATTCTACCGCCTCGAGGCGCTGTGGAACGATGCGCCCGTCATCGATCTTGCCGCCGAGGGGTTTTCCGGCATCGAGTATTCGGATCGTATTGCCGAGCTGCTGAAGAAGCGGGCGGCCGAAGATGCGTCGGGCGAGGTTGCCAGGTTCGATGGGGAATGATCAGCCGGCTTCAGGCGGGGTTTTCGCGTAACGGAAAAAAAGGGGGTCTTGACGGCTCCCTTTTTTGCGTCAAAGGACGCTTCGCCGCTTGTTCGGGTTCGGTTCGTTTCGTAGGATCGAACGTGCTTGGTCTTCGGCCTCTCCCAACGGAGAGGACATATCATGAGGGGGTTTATCTCTCAGTCGGCTTGCCGCGGCTCCCGTCCGGCTTCGCTTGCAGGAAAACGCTACCGCAGCCGTCCCGATCTGATCGCCCGGTTGCTCAAAGAGCGGCGCGTCGTGCGGTTTCTGGTGGCTCCCGATAGCTTCGGCAAAACCGATCTGGCGCTCGAATACGCCGAGACCATGTTCGAATTCAAGCATGTGGTATGGATTAACGGAACCAGTCCGTGCTTTTTGCGCGATCTGGATTCAGGTTGCCTGGCCGAGCTTATAGGAAAGGCCGATTCCTCGGTGGCTCTCGTGGTGATAGACGATGCGCCCGAGCTGTCCCCCGATCGTGCCGAATTGCTTTCGGCTTGCTTCGACTCCCTTCTCGATCAGGGGGCAGAGGTGCTCGTTACCTGCTGTCCTGCGGCCGATACCTTGGGTTGCCTGCAAAGGGACCGCCTCAGGCTGTCGGCCACCGACTTGCTTTTGTCTGACTCCGAGATCGATGCCTCTCGCAGTGCCGCGGAAAGGTCGAGGCGTCCGAGCAGCACCGTGCCCCCCGCACAGCGTGTCGCCAGCCTCGCTTGGCCTGCGGACAAAGAATCGTCGCGAGCGTTCCTTGCCGGGATCGCCCGCGAGCGCAGATCCCTCGACTGCACGTTGGCGATTCTCACCGCGCTCGTTTTGGTAAAGGGTTCGGTGTCGGATCTCGAAGGGGCGTGCGCGGTTGGGTCCGAGGTCATCGAGCGCATAGCGCTTGAATACCCCTTCACAGGGATCGACGTTGGAGCCGAGCTGTTTTCGTGCGTGGACCTTCCCGTAGAGCGCATAGCTGCGGCGTTTCGATCTCAGCTCGAGGTGCTTGGGTCCCATTCCCCCTTCGGAAACCGAGCGGGACTCGTTCGGTATTGGTCGAACGGGCTTTTGTCTGAAGGGTTTGCGCGCCGTGCGTGCGAGACGATCGCCCTGTCGGGATCCGACGAGCGGATATGCTCGTGGTTCTCAGAGAATGACGGGCTTATCCTGCGCACCGGCGACATGCTTGCCGGTTTGGATCTGCTCGAGCGGATGCGTCCGCACGGATCGCGATCGCGGGCGGTCATCGATACGTGCCGAGCCGAGCGGTTGCTGGTTTTAGGGGATGCCGACGATGCCGTGCGCTTGGCCAAGCGCACGGCGTTCGATTCGTCTGCGGGAAAGCGCGAGCAGACGGTGTCTCTGGCTATTCTGGCCGCGAAGGGCTCCAAGGCGATGGCGACCCGCGCCCGCGACGTTCTCGAATCGCTGGTTGCCCGCGAGCTGAACCCGGAGGACGCGGATGCGCCCGCAGGGCTGCGCGCCTGTTCGCATCGCTCATTCGACCTGATCGGATCTTTGAGGCGAGCGGGGCGCTTCGACGCCTCGCAGCGTCTGTGGCTTCCCTTGGCGGTTGCATGCTGCGCCTGGGGCAGGGGGATGGAGGCGTCTTGCGAGGCATGCCTGCTTCTCCTGAACGCCGACGCATCGTCGGAGGCGGTCTGCCTTTTGGCGCGGGCCCTGTTCGACGAGGCGGCGCGGCGGGCCGGGTCGGTTTTGTGCGCGGACGCAGGACTCGCGCGCGTGTACGACGCAGTGCGGTGCATGCTGGTCGAATCCGAGGGTCCTCGGTCGTTCTATCAGATGATTGCGGGACTGGCGCTCGAGCGCGCCCGCGCGAAGGGGGCGTTTCGGGGAGACGATCCGCTGCCGACCGAGCTTATGATGGAGCTGCGCGAGGCCGACGTTTGGCTGCATGCGCAGAGGAAAGAGCGCCGAGCCTGGCTTGCAAGCCGTTCGATCGAACGAGCCGGCAAGGTGGCCACCCGCCCCGATGCCTATCTTGCGTCGCCCGCGCGGGATCTCGATCTTGGTCCGTCGGCTCCGATTTTGCGCGTGAGGCTTTTCGGAAAGGTGGAGGCGCGCATCGGACAGGACGATCGGGACGTGTTGAAAGGCGTCCGCCACAAGGCGAAGGTGCTGCTTGCGATGCTGGTTTTGAATTCAGGTCGCGAGCTTTCCCGCGATTTCATCGTCGAGTCGCTGTGGCCCGGCAGCGATATCGACACGGCGCGCAAGAACTTCTACACGGTGTGGTCGCAGCTTAAGGCGGCTCTCACGCTTGATGACGGGACGTGTCCGTACCTCATACGCCATCAGCGCTCGTGCGGGATCGATCGGCATATTCTGGCGGCGGACGCGACCCGGTTCAACCAGCTGTGCCAGGAACTGCTGTTCGGGGACTTCGACACGGTTCGATGGTCGGAGATATACAACCAGGCGGAAGATGAGTTCGGTGACGATCTGATGGCGGCGGAGCTGGATAACGAGATCATCGGGGCGGCGCGCGGCGAATACCGAACGCGGATGGTGGATGCGTTGGTGGTGGCATCGGGACGCCTGGTCGCATCGGGGGCCTCGCAGCAGGGGCTGTGGTTCGCGCGGCTGGCGCTTCGGAAGGACCGAACGAGGGAGGATGCTTATCTGGCGCTGATAAAGGCGCAGATTTCGGCCGGGCAGCGCACCTCGGCGCTTACAAGCTATCTGCATTGCCGCAAGGTGCTTTCGGAGGAGCTGGGCATCGATCCGTCGCTTGAGCTCGAAGGGCTTTACCGCTCGCTCATAGACGCGGCGTCCCATCGGATGGTCGAAGAGTGCTGAAAACGGGAGTGTGCGTTAGGAGTGCCGCGCGCGGGTACGTCCCGAGCTTTGGTATGTTAAGGTGGTCGGCAATAACGTCCGAACCCGAAAGGGCAGTGTTTCAATGGCAGGTTTTCTCTCCAGGCTTCTCACGTTGGGTGAGGGGCGTCAGCTTAAGAACTTCCAGGCTCTCGTTTCAAAGATCAACGATCTCGAACCTTCGATGCAGGCGCTGCGCGATGACGAGCTGCGTGCGCTCACCGCGGCGTTTCGCGAGCGTATCGCCAACGGCGAGTCGGTTGACGATCTGCTGATCGAGGCCTTCGCCGCCGTGCGCGAGGCCAGCGTGCGCACGCTGGGGCTTCGCCACTTCGACGTGCAGCTCATCGGCGGCATGGCCCTGAATGCCGGGCAGATCGCCGAAATGCGTACCGGCGAGGGCAAAACCCTCGTGTCCACCCTTGCCGGCTACCTGAACGCGCTTTCCGGCAACAACGTGCATATTGTGACGGTCAACGACTACCTGGCCCGACGCGACAGCGAGTGGATGGGGCGGGTGTACGGGTTCCTCGGCATGAACGTCGGCCTTATTCAAAACGCCATGCGTCCCGAACTGAAGCGTCCCGCTTATCTGGCCGACATCACGTACGGCACCAACTCCGAGTTCGGTTTCGACTATCTGCGCGACAACATGGTCACGCGGGCGGAGGGCCGCGTGCAGCGCGGGCACCATTTCGCCATCGTCGACGAGGTCGACTCCATTCTCATCGACGAGGCCCGCACGCCGCTTATCATCTCGGGCGCCGGTACCGAGGCGGCCGAGACGTACAACCGTTTCGCGCGCGTTATGCCCGGCTTGCAGGTCGATGTCGATTTCGAGATGGACGAGGCGAAGCGCACCATAAACGCCACCGAGACGGGTCTCGAGCGCATCGAGGGCATGCTGGGGATCGACGACATCTACTCCGACCCTTCCGGTCAGCTGGCGAACCATCTTCAGCAGGCGCTGAAAGCCCAGTTCCTGTTCAAACGCGATGTCGATTACGTCGTGACGCGCGAGGGCGAGGTCAAGATCGTCGACGAGTTCACCGGCCGCATCATGGAAGGGCGGCGCTACTCCGAAGGACTTCATCAGGCGCTCGAGGCCAAAGAGCACGTTCGGGTGCGCGAGGAGAACCAGACCCTTGCGACCATCACGCTTCAGAACTATTTCCGCCTGTACGGGAAGCTGTCGGGCATGACCGGTACGGCTATGACCGAAGACAGTGAGTTTCGCGAGATCTACAAGTTGCCGGTGATGGCCATCCCGCCGAATCGGCAGCCCCAGCGCATCGATCAGAACGATCAGATCTACCGTACGGTCGATGCGAAATTCAACGCCGTCGCCGACACTATCGCCCAACGCAACGCCCAGGGACAGCCGGTTTTGGTGGGCACCGTGTCCATCGAGAGCTCCGAGCGCCTCTCGCGGCTCCTCGACAAGCGCGGCATCGCGCATGAAACCCTCAACGCGAAAAACCACGAGCGCGAGGCCCATATCGTGGCCCAGGCGGGTCGCGTCGGGGCGGTCACCATCGCCACGAACATGGCGGGTCGCGGTACCGACATCCTGCTCGGGGGCAACGCCGAGGTTCTGGCCGACGATGCCTTGCGCGCGCGCGGGTTGGATCCGAGCCTTCCCGAAGGCGCGGAAGTGGCCGAGGGCGATCCTCGCCCCGCCACCTCCGCAGAGCGCGAGGGTGCGCTTGCGCAGGCCAAGGCGACGTGCGCCGAAGAGGCAAAGCGCGTTTTGGCGGCAGGCGGGTTGCTGGTCATCGGCACCGAGCGCCACGAGTCGCGCCGTATCGACAACCAGCTGCGCGGTCGCGCCGGCCGTCAGGGCGACCCCGGCGAGACTCAGTTCTACCTCTCGCTCGAGGACGATCTGCTGCGCAAGTTCGGCGGCGACCGCATGGACCGCATCTCCGCGATGATGCAGCGCACCCAGATGCCCGACAGCGAGCCCATCCAGGCGGGCCTCGTGTCGAAGGCCATCGAGAACGCCCAGCGCCAGGTGGAGACGATGCACTTCGCCGCCCGTAAGAACGTGCTCGAGTACGACGACGTCATGAATCTTCAGCGTACGGCCATCTACGAGGAGCGCAATGCCATCCTCGACGGCAAGCAGATGACCGACCGCATTCCCGAGATCGTTTCGGATGTGGTGGAGGCCCAGGTCGATGATGCGTGTCCGGACCGGACTCCCAGCGACGATTGGGATCTGCATGCGCTGAGTACCTGGCTGACCTCCATGACCGGCGACACCGGTTTTTCGGTCGAGGACATCGATTGCGACGACGATGCCGCGGTGCTCTCCGAACGGCTTTCCGAGCATTTGGAAGATATCCACCGCAGAAAGACCGAACTGGTGGGCGAAGAGGTCATGAAGACGCTCGAAACCCAGATCATGCTGCGCATTATGGACAATCGCTGGATGGCGCATCTGCACGATATGGATTACCTGCGCACCGGCATCGGCTTGCGCGCGATGGGGCAGCGCGATCCCCTCACCGAGTACCGTGAAGAAGCCTATCTGGCCTTCCAGAGCCTGACCGCCGGTATGTACGAAGATTACCTGCGCACGCTTTTGCGCTTGCAAGTTGCGGAGCGCAGCGTTCCGGAGGTGCTGCCCGAAAGCGGCAACCCGCTTTCGGGGCGGGTTACCTACTCGTCGCCCGAGGCGGCGCTTGAGGGACGCAGCGCGCAACCCCAGACCCGTCCGGAAAACGCGGCGACGCCGCAAGCGTCCCGCAAGGTCGCTACGTACCAGAAGGATAAAGACGACCCCTTCGCCAACGTCGGCAGGAACGATCCTTGTCCGTGCGGATCGGGGTTGAAGTTCAAGAAGTGCCACGGGAAAAACCGGGATTAACCCGTTTATCTCCCTTGCACGAACCAGGTTAAGGCGGTTTTCAGCACGTGGGTGCAATTGAGGAAGTGGACGAGAGGCTGCTTGACGGGCTTGCCGAGCGCGTATCCGACGCGCACTCGTACCTGCATATCGAAGAGAAGCGCGTCGAGCTTGAAAAACTCGACGAAGAGACGGCGCGCCCGGGTTTCTGGGACGATGTTCCGCGCGCTCAGCGCATATCCAAGCAGGCGGGCAATCTGCGCGATACGCTGAAGGAGTACGCTGCAGCGCTCGAAGCGCTCGATGATGCGCGCGCCGCCTTCGAGCTGTCCGCCGAGGACGAGGCGTTTGCCGAAGAGGCCCGCGTCGCGGCGTCGTCGCTTGACGAGATGCTCGATGCCCTCGAGCTGTCCTCGTGGTTTTCGGGCCGTTTCGACGAGGGGGACGCCATTCTCACCGTCAACCCCGGTCAGGGCGGCCTTGAAGCCAACGACTGGTGCGAGATGCTGTTTCAGATGTACGCGCGCTATGCAAGCTCGAAGGGCTGGAAGGCGACGGTGCTCGACGCGGTTCCCGCCGAAGTGATGGGTCTGGACCGCGCCACCATCCAGATCGAAGGCCGAAACGCCTACGGCATGCTTTCCAGCGAAGCCGGCGTGCATCGGCTCGTGCGCATCTCTCCGACCGACGAGAAGGAGCGCCGTCATACGACGTTTGCCAGCGTGGAGGTGCTTCCCGTTCTTCCCGACGATATCGAGGTCGATCTCAATCCCGCCGATGTGCGCGTTGACGTGTATCGTTCCAGCGGCCCGGGCGGCCAGTGCGTGAACACCACCGATTCCGCGGTGCGCCTCACCCACGTTCCAACGGGTCTGGTGGTTACCTGCCAGAATCAGAAAAGCCAGCTCCAGAACAAGGAGGCGGCGTTTCGGGTTCTCAAGGCGCGCCTGTTCGAGCTCGAAGAGGCCAAGCGCGCCGAACAGATCGACGAGCTGCGCGGAGAACGCAAGGAGATCTCGTTCGGCAGCCAGATCCGCAATTACGTTCTGTACCCGTATCAGCTGGTAAAGGATCTGCGCAGCGGCGTGGAGACGGGCAACGTCGACGCCGTTTTGGGCGGCGATATAGATCAGCTTGTAATCGGGTATCACAAATGGCGCGTTTCCCAGTAATCGGGAGGGCGTCCAAACGGGTTCATCCCGCGCGCTTCCGAAGGTGCGCGGTTGTACAATGCTTTTTGTCCGTCTAGAAACAGAGTCGAAAGGCCGTTAATGGATCTTAACCAGCTTCAGGAAGCTTCCAGGCAGATGCGCATCAGCATCCTGCGCAGCGTCGCCGAGGCGGGCAGCGGGCATCCTGGCGGATCCCTGTCCTGCACCGATATCCTGTCCGCGCTGTATTTCGGCGGGGTTCTGAATCACGATCCTCTCGATCCCGAACTCGAATCGCGCGATCGGTTCATCCTGTCCAAGGGGCATGCGGCGCCCGCGCTGTACGCTGCGCTGGCCCATACGGGATACTTTCCCGTAGAAGAGTTGCTCACCCTGCGCAAGCTGGGTACGCGCCTGCAGGGCCATCCGGATTGCCGTCTCCTTCCCGGCGTCGAGGTGTCCACCGGCTCTTTGGGCCAGGGGCTCTCCATTGCCGCGGGCATGGCGGCCGGGCTCAAGCTGGATGGCACCGACCAAACGGTGTTTACGCTCCTGGGGGACGGCGAGTGCCAGGAGGGCCAGGTTTGGGAAGCGGCGATGTTCGCCGCCCATCGCGGGCTGGACAATCTTGTGGCTGTCGTCGATCGCAACGGCTTGCAGATCGACGGCGCAACCGAGGACGTGTGCGATCCGGGTGACGTGGCGCTCAAGTTCTCCGCGTTCGGATGGAACGCAGTCGAGGTTGACGGCCACGATATCGAGGCCGTGCTGGACGCCCTGCAGGCGGCTAAGGCCGACCGATCCGGAAAGCCCAGCGTGATCGTGGCCCATACGGTGAAGGGCAAGGGCGTTTCGTTCATGGAGAATCAAGCCGGATGGCACGGCAAGGCGCCCAATGCAGAACAGCTTGCGGTCGCCCTGGCCGAGCTGGGTGCAGCGGACTCGACGGAGGCTTAAATGGTGAAACTTGCAAATCCCGAAGAATCCCAGGTGAAGAAGGCTACGCGCGCCGCGTTCGGAGCAACGTTGGCCGAGCTTGCCGATGACGGGGTTCCCGTAGTCGCGGTTGACGCCGACCTGTCGGGGTCGACCACCACGAAGAAGTTCGCCGATGCCAAACCCCAGTACGAGGGTCGTCTGTTCAACACCGGCATCGCCGAGCAGAACATGATTGATGTGGCCGCCGGCCTGGCGCTTACGGGCAAGGTGGCGTTTACCGGGTCGTTCGCCGTGTTCGGCACGGGGCGCGTGTACGATCAGATTCGCAATACGGTGTGCTACAGCAACCTCGACGTCAAGATCGCCCCCACCCATGCCGGGGTGTCCGTCGGTCCCGACGGCGGCAGCCATCAGATGCTCGAGGACGTGTCGCTTATGCGCGGCCTTCCCAACATGCGCGTGCTGGTTCCTGCCGATTACGCGGCCGCCCGCAGCGCCCTTAGGATCGCGGCGGCAACTCCCGGCCCGGTGTACGTGCGCATGGGCCGTGCCTCGGTTCCCTCCGTCTACGCCGAGGGTGTCGAGCTGGAGATGGGCCGCGCCTATGTTCTGCGCGAGGGAACCGACGCCACCATCGTGGCGTGCGGAGTCGAGGTCGAGCAGGCCCTGAAGGCTTCCGACATCCTTGCGGATGCAGGCGTGTCCGTCGAAGTGATCGACGCGTTTTCCGTCAAGCCCCTCGACATCGAGACCATTTCCGCTTCGGCTGCCAAGACGGGCCGCGTCGTGGTTGCCGAAGAGCACAGCGTCTACGGAGGTTTGGGGTCGGCGGTTGCCGAAGTTCTCGCTCAGACCCATCCCGTGCCCGTGCGCTTCGTCGGCATGCGCGACGTTTTCGGTAAATCCGGCGAGTTCGAAGAGCTTCTGGGGTACTTCAACCTGGATGCCGCCGCGATTGTCGAAGCTGTGAAGAGCCTGATGGCGTAATACGACGTCGGGTATAATAGCCGATTGTCCCAGTACATCACCAATTGAACGGAGCATTCTGTGACAGAAACAACCAGCCAGGGGGCTGCCGGACGCCATGCCGGGCGTCATGCGGCGGCCGCATCCAGGCAGGTGACTTCGCAGCTTTCAGCGTCGCTTCCTGTTCTGGAAGTTGAGGACATCCCTCAGCAGACGGGAACCCCCGTCATCACGTTCGATCATGTGACCAAGGTCTATGCGGCGCAGCCGAACCGTCCTGCGCTTGATGATATATCCCTTCAGATCTACGCAGGCGAATTTGTCTTTTTGGTGGGTCATTCCGGCTCGGGCAAAACCACGATGATCCGCTCGCTTATCCGCGAGCTCAAGCCTACGTCGGGCCGCATCATCATCGCCGACGAGGATCTGGGCAGCATGCGCAACTGGCGCGTTCCGTATCTGCGCCGCAACATTGGCTGCGTGTTCCAGGACTTCAAGCTGCTTCCCAACAAGACGGTGTTCGAGAACGTGTCGTTTGCCCTCGAAGTTATCGGGAAGAGCCGTCATGTCATCAAAACCCAGGTTCCCGAGGTCTTGCGTCTCGTCGGACTGCAGGACAAGCTGAACAAGATGCCCGACCAGCTGTCGGGAGGCGAGCAGCAGCGCGTGTCCATCGCGCGCGCCATCGTGAACCGCCCGCCTCTGCTGATCTGCGACGAGCCCACCGGAAATCTCGATCCGCAAACGTCGCGCGGCATCATGGACCTGCTCGAGCGCATCAACCGCACCGGCACGACGGTCCTGGTGGCCACGCACGACCGCGAGATGGTCGATAACATGCGTCGCCGCGTTATCGCGCTCGATCGCGGACACCTTACCCGCGACCAGGACAGGGGGGTGTACGGATTCAATGTCTAGTTTCGTTTACTTTTTCAAGGAATCGCTGCGAGGGTTTACCCGCAATCTTTCCACCACGTTGGGCTCGATCATCACCATTTTCCTATCGCTGCTGATCATCGGCGTGTTTTTGGTGGGTGGGGCCATGGTCGACCGTATCGTCAGCTCGGTTGAGAAAGAGGTCTCGGTTACCGTTTACGTTGCCGACGAGGCCTCCGACGGCGATATCAAGTCGCTTCAGGACTACGTCAAGGGCCTGAAGGGCGTTTCCTCGGTCTCCTTCACGACGAAGGATCAGGCGCTCGAGAACTTCAAGCAGATGAACTCGGGGTCCAACATCGCCGAGCAGCTGGGCGACGAGAACCCGCTTCCCGCCTCCATCAACGTCGAGCTGTCCGATCCCCAGTCGGTCGAATCGGTTGCCAAGCAGATCGAATCCAATTCGACCTTCAAGGCCGTCTGCGATAATCCCTCGGATCCCGCAAAGTCCATCAACTACGGCCAGAAGACGGTCGAGCGCCTGTTCTCGGTTACCAACTACATTCGCTACGTGGGCGTCGCGCTGATCGCGCTGCTGATCTTCATCGCCCTGGTGTTCATCAACAACACTATCCGCCTGGCCATTTTGGCGCGCCGCAAAGAGATCGCGATCATGCGCCTTGTGGGTGCGTCGAACGGGTTCATTCGCGGACCCTTCCTGATGGAAGGCGCGCTGCATGCGGTTATAGGCTCCCTTCTGGCCGTCGGCTCCATCGAGCTGATTCGCCAGCTGCTTATTCCGCGTTTGCAGTCCGCTTTGACGTTTCTGTCCATCGATGTGTCCATGACCACGTATCTGTTCGTGTACCTTGGGTTGGTTGTCGCGGGCCTCATCATAGGTCTTGTCGGATCTGCGCTCGCGATGCGCCGCTACTTGAAGGTGTAGGACTTTTTCGGATCGGCGAATGATATGAGCCAGGAAAGAATCGAGAATCGCGTTGTTGCGCGCATGCGAAAGGAGCGTGCGCGCAACGTTCGTTTGGCGAAGATGTTCGCCTGCATCGTTGCCTCTACGCTTATCTTCGTCGCGGGCTTTTCTTTGCGCGGCAACACCGAGCTTTTGGTCTCGTTGGGGTTCCCTCCGTCTATGACCGGTGCCGAGCATGCGACCTCGCTGTCCAAGAAGGGCGGCGAATACCTTGGCAACCTCTCGGTTCGCGTGTCCGAGGTTGAAACGGTGCTGGCGGCCGAAAGCCTCGATTCTTTTGATCTCGACGCGGCCACCACGGCCTCGCTCGATGCGTTTGCGGCGTCCACGCGCGATCGCTACCTGCGTTATTACAGTCCCGAGCGCTTCCAGTCGCTTTCCGGTTTGGATGCGTCCAACTATTCGGGCGTGGGGGTGCTGTTCTCCGAGCACAACGGAAGGGCGTATGTCGTCGATGTGTTCGAGGGATCGTCCGCCCAGCTTGAAGGAGTGGTCGAGGGAGACTTCGTCGTTGCGATCGACGGCGACCGCAGCCAGGCGTGGTCGCGTGCCGAAGTTACGGCCGCCCTCAACAAAGACGTCGGGTCGTCGGTGGTCATTACCTGGAGGCGCCCCGAATCGTTCGGCGCCGAGGGCGGGGAAGAGTACACCACGACGCTTACCTGCTCCGACAAGGCCGAGCCCAACATCTCCACCAGTCTCGAAGACAAGGTGGGCTACATCAAGGTTTCCCAGATCACTGCGAATTCTGCAGCGCTGGTTCAGCGGGCTTTGACCGAGCTGCAAAGCGACGGGGCGCGATCGTTCGTGCTCGATCTGCGCAACAACCCCGGCGGATACCTCAATCAGGCGGTCGATCTGGTCAGCTTGTTCAGCGACGTGGGTGCCGTGGTTCAAGTTCAAACCAACTCGGCGGTCATTTCAAAGTCCACGTCCGGTAGCGTGGTCACCTCGGCCCCGCTTGTGGTCTTGGTGAACAAAAACACCTCGTCGGCCGCCGAAGTGGCGGCTATGGCCCTTCAGGAGTCCGGACGGGCCACCGTGGTGGGCGAGACTACGATGGGGAAGGGGTCGGTTCAGATCACGCGCGAGCTGTCTTTCGGAGGAGCCCTGCGCTACACCGCTGCGTACTATCTGAGCCCCCGGGGAACCAAGTTGGACGGATTGGGCGTTTCCCCCAATGTTACCGTCGTCAACGACGGTTCGGACGATCGCCAGTTTTCGTTTGCCATCGATTCGGCCAATACCTCGGTAAGCGACTAACCGTGGCGCGTAAGAAATCCGGCATTCGTCGAAAGCCCCGCAGCAATCCACGGGGACGCTTATCTGTGCGTCCCGAGGGCTACGGGTTCGTATCGACGGCCGAAGGGGAGTTCTTCATCCCCGAATCGAGGATGCGCGGTGCGTTCGACGGCGATCTCGTCGAGGTGGCTCCGCTTCCCGCCCAGGCGACGCGGGGTCGCTTCGAGCACCGGCAGACGGGCGGGCGCAAGCGCGCGGCGCGCATTACGAGCATCGTTGAGCGCGCTCACGACACGCTTGTCGGCCGTTACGAGGTGGCCGAGCCGTTCGGCATCGTCGTGCCCGAAGACCGCCGCATCCCCTACGACATCTTCACCCTTAGAAACGAGTCGTCCCATGTGCCCGACGGTGCGCTGGTCAGCGTGCGCATCACCTCGTGGCCCACGTGCCATTCGGCGGCTACGGGCATGGTCGAGCAGGTGCTGGGCTTCGAAGACGACGAACGGGTGATGATCGACCTCATCGTTGCTTCGCACAGGCTGGAAACGGAGTTCTCCGAGGGGTCGCTTGCGCAAGCGGCCCAGGCCGAGCTGGGGCAAGACGATGCGCTTGCCTCGGGATATCGCGATTTGCGCTCCCGCTTCGCGTTCACGGTCGATCCGACCGATGCGCGGGACTTCGACGACGCCCTGTCGTTCGAGGCGGTGGACGGGTCTTGTTCGGGCGCCCCCCGCGGGGCCGTTGCGCGCATCGGGGTTCATATCGCGGACGTCGCGCATTACGTGCCGTGGGGAAGCTCGATCGATCTCGACGCCCGTCGCCGTGCGACCAGCGTCTATCTGGTCGATCGCGTGATCCCCATGCTTCCCGAGCGGCTGTCCAACGACCTATGCTCCCTTCGGCCCGACCAAGACCGGCGATGCATGACGATCGACCTGTTCGTCGATGCGCGCGGACGGGTGGTGTCAAGTGAGGCGTACCCGGCTCTCATGCGCTCCCGCGCGCGGCTTACCTACGATGAAGCCCAAACGCTGATCGATGGGAGCAGGAAGGGTTCGGGCGATCTTCCCGACGTGCCGAACGATACCCTCGATCAGCTGCGCATCCGTATCCCCTCGCTTTCCCGCATAGCCCAGCAGCGCGCATCCCTCAGGCGCGAGCGAGGGGGGCTTGATTTCGATACGGTCGAGGCGCGGGTCGTGCTGGACGACGAGGGTCGGCCGCTCGACGTATCCCTGCGTTGCAAGACGGAAGCGACGCAGATGGTCGAGGAAGCCATGATCATGGCGAACGAAGCCGCAGCGCGGCTTTTGAGCGGAAACGCGTTTCCCGGGATGTACCGTGTCCACGAAAAGCCCGCAGCCGACGACCTTGAGGGGCTGCTGCCCATTTTTCAGGAGTTCGCCTGGTTCGATGCGTCGCTGGAGGTCCCGGTTCTGGTGGGGGATCCTTTTGCGTTGGCGCGCGTGCTCGAGCTGTCCCGCAACCGTCCCGAGCACGAGCTGGTGGTTGCGCTGGTGCTGCGTTCGATGAAGCGGGCCGTGTACTCGGCGGACTGCGATGGGCACTTCGGTTTGGCAAGTGAGGCGTACGCCCATTTCACTTCGCCTATCCGACGTTACCCCGATCTGGTGGTTCACCGTATGCTGAAGGCCTTTTTGCTTGGGCGGGGCGAGCGGTTCGATCAGGAGGTGTCAAGTATTTCCTGGCTTGCCGAGCATTCGTCGCGCATGGAGCGCACCGCCGAGCGAGCTTCCCGCGATTCGCAGGAAGCGAAGCTGGTCGAGCTTATGGAGTCGCAGGTGGGGAAGCGGTTCTCGGCGCTTATTGCCGGAGTGGCCACCTATGGGCTGTTCGTGCGCCTACCCAATACGGCAGAGGGCCTGGTTCCGATCGATTCTTTGGGACGCGAGTACTTCGCGCTGGATCCCGTTCGGCATGTGCTGACGGGGCAGGATACCGCTACGAGGTATAGGCTGGGACAGCGCGTGGATGTGGTGCTTACCGCCGCCGATCGCTCTACGCGCAAACTGACGTTCAAGCTGGTGGCTGACGACCAGAATCGTTCCAAGGGACGCAAAAAGCTCCGGCAGCGCGATATCGATCGGGCCGTTCGCCATAAGCAAGGCAAGCAGGGACCGGGTCGCGGTCAGCCGAAAGCAGGGGAAGTTAGTCGGAAATAAAAAACCCACCTGAACAGGTTATATACTGCTCAGGTGAGCTGGGTTTTCTGGTGGAGGCGCGGAGAATCGAACTCCATAGGATTATACTGATGAACTGGTAAAACGTCATTCGGCTAGACTGCCGCTAGATTGGCAAAAAATCCCGTCCACCGCGTCCATCCCCGCTCTGAGGTCTTCGGCGTTGGGGCGCACGTACCGCCGATAGGTGGTGTTGATGTCGCTGTGCCCGAGCATGCGCGACAGGTCCTCCACGTTGCCGCCCGCGTGCAGGTAGCTCGTTGCGAACGAATGGCGCATGTTCTCGATGGTCACGATCGGCGCATCGGGGCGGGTGGACGCGCACCAGCGGCAGAACCGCGCCCATCTCTTCTGGGCGGTGGACGGCGATATCCGCACGCCGCCAGCGCCCAGTATGAGGGCGCCCGACCCCGGCTCTCCCAGCCTTTCGGCGAGCGCGGCGGGTATCGGCACCGTTCGGGCGGATTTAGCCGTCTTAGGCGCTTTCAGGTCGTTGCCGCCGTGCTTTCCGCTTGCGGCGGTGAACGCGCGCCTGACCGTGATGGTGCGGTCGGCGAGGTCGATATCTTCCCAATCCAAACCGTATCGCTCTTCCGGGCGCAGGCCGAGCAGAAGGCCGGTGGACGCAATGAGAAGCACGCTGCGCTCGGCGTATTCGTCCACGGCCCTCAGCAGCGGCTCCATCGCTTCGAACGTCGATATGACGGCGTCGTTTCCGCGCCGCTTCCCGGTCGGCGGCATGACGAACTTGGCGGAAGCTGGATTGACGGCTATGAGCCTATCAGAAACAGCGTGATGCAGGATTGTTCGCAGCAGTCCGATGGCCTTCCGCGCAACCGGCTCCGTTCCGCAGGCGTCCACCATGCGCTGTATCTTGATGCGGTCGATGTCGCGCACGTCGAAGCGGCCCAGGTGCGGCTTTATACGCAGCCGTATCTCCCGCTCGTAGGTATCGCGCGAACTCGCTGCGAGCCTGTCGATGTGCGGCGCGTAGAAACGGTCGATGTAGCTTTCGAGCGCGATGCGGCCCGAGCGGTTGCGCAGCGCGTCTCGCTCCGCGATTATGCGCGCCTGCTCGGTTTTCGCGTCGCCCTTGCGGTCGAACCGCCTCTGAACGCGCGTCCTCTTTCCGTCGAGATCGTAACCGGTGCTCTCGACGAGAAGGTAGTACGCGCTCCCATCCGGCCTTATCTTCTTGGTGATGGACATGGTAGAATCGACATGCCTTCCGTTTACGCGGTTGGTGTTCCCTTCCCGCCGCGCAGGGTTGCAGCCCTTATGCGCGGCGGGTTGTCTCATTCGGTTGCCGTTCCCGGTCGGAACGTGTTGAAAATCATTCGCGCTGTTGGTATATTCTCCTTGTTACCACGGGGTGGACGCAAACGGAGAGATACCTAAGCGAAAGCCCCATTTCCTTTTCTCATCAGCTTTCCCTTCACGCCCTTGGAGTCCATGACCATCTTCGCCGATTCGGGCAGCGCCTTGTAAAGCGAAGATGCGCTCTTGCTGGACGGCAGAATCAGCTTTTCCAGACGCTTGTTGTAGAACATGTGGCTTACGAGCTTGAAAGACTCTTGAAGTGCCCTCGTGCTGACAAGCTCGCTATTCGTCCTTGCTGCACGACGAGTTCGCTTCCAGCGTCGCCGACGATTCGAGAGATGGAAGCGGATCGATCGATATCGGGCTCGTCGCCGACAGTGTAGCCAGCGTGCTCTTTGCTATCGAGTACAGCTCGTCAGCGCCGTCGGTAAGGCACATCCTTTCAAAATCTTCTATACCCAGCTTTTCGTTGCCGGTTAGCATCCCTGTGACTGTGATGGATATCTCCGTTTTAGGTTCTTCGCTCCCGTCAGACAGCGTAAGGGATACGCTCGCTATGCATGAGAGGGTGCCGCCGTTATTATCCGGATCAGATACCTTTCGATTTACGCTCAGAGACAGTGGGCCGTCGTCCTCGCCTGCCCTGTCACCGACCACGCATGAGTACCTCTCGACGTAATAAGGGCCAACGCGAACGCTCCTAAGGCTTTCAGTGAAATCGAATTTGTTGAGCATCTTCTACCTTTCGCCGTGCAGACCGATTAACGTGACGTTTCTGCTTTTCGACCGTCCAGCCCATTCGCTTCTTGCGGACGCTTGGACGGGGAAACTGTTTCCATGGGCGGCCGACTTTCTGAGGAGTTCCACGTTGTCTCGGCTGGCTGCCGCAAGCCTTATCAGATTGTCGGTCGATTTTGACTGGATGATCCTGCCGCTTTCCCACCTGCTGACGGTTGTTTTGCCGACGCCGAGCAGGCTCTGGAACTCGTCCTGGTTCATCCGGAGCTGCTTTCTGATGCGCCTTATCTCGTCAGGAGCAAGGAGGCCGTTCGCCCTTCTGTAAGCCGCGTCGACCGCGTCCGCGAAATCGTCGGCCTGACCACCATTGAAGAACACCTCGCTGCACGATCGGCAGACGAAATGCTCGACACCCTCGACAACGACCATCGTCCCCCTGAACGCAGTCTCGATCGGCGCATAACTCTTCTCAAGCTCATCTCCGCATTCTGCACAGATCATATCGACTCCTTAGCACATGTCCCCGTCGTGCTTGCACGACCAGACGACGATAACCGGTTCGCCGTAATCGACGAAGAATTTCAGATACCAGACCTCTTCTTCCCATTCGACCGAATATATGTCTGCCATTGTGCCCGGTCTCTTCTTCAACTCGGAGGTCTTTTCGAAGTCGGACTCTTTTGCAGCCAAGCATATCGACCGGGCTATCTCTAAAGGCCTTCCGAACTCCCTGTATCGGTCGTTCATGTAGATCGTGACGCGCTTCGACAGGATCAGGCCGTTTCCGCTCCGAGCGATGCCCTTCACCTTTTCGAGCGGATATGTCGGACCCGCCAATTCGTCACCTCCTAAAATTTAGCATGATGCTAAATTTTTTTGAAATTATTTCCTCTAAACCATATTTCTAAAACAAAAACGTTATTAGAACTCCCAATCGAAAGGCACGCAGTACCACGCCACGCGCCCTATCACCGTGATCTCGGGCGTGTCGTCTATTCCGTAGTCGTACACGGTCGACTTGTTTTCAAATTATGGTCACTTCGCCTGTGTTTCATGCCCTCCAACCATCTGGCGCCGAATAGCTTATTACGCGACCAACCGCCCTGAAATCGGGCGCGTTTTCGTCATCGTAAGCTATGATCCGGTCGATGTAATCTGGATCGTAGCTTTCGGGATGCAGCCTTATCGCGCCCTGTTCGTAGAACACGCGCTTTATCGTCGCGTCGTATCCGTTGACGAACACAGCTCCGACATCACCGTTCCGAACATCCATGTCCGGATCGACAAGCACTAGCGAACCTTCGGGGAACAACTTGTTCATGGATGTTCCGGACACCATCAACCAGAAGGCGTTCTCGTGACCCCTCCACAGTTCGTCGCGCGTGTCATGCCATTCATCCGCCTGGCTTATTGCCTCTCGCGGGTCTCCAGCGGCTATACGACCGAGCACGGGCATGCGATGCATGACGTGCTCGCGATTCGGAACGATCCCGGCAACTTCGGTAATTCCAAGCAGTTCGGAAATAGTGCAGCCAAGGGCCTTGCTCATTTCGATGAGCACGCTCGATTTGATTTCTCGCCTACCTTTTTCGTAGTACCAGACTGTCTGTTGGGTCACGCCGAGTCTATCAGCTAGCTGCTGCTGAGTAAGGCCAGCTCGTTCTCTCATCTCAGCAAGTTTGTTGTGATCCATCGTCTTCCCTTCTAACAATAATTTGTATTGTCTACCAAAATTCTGTTGACTTCAAACAGATAACTGTTATATTCGTTCTATCAGTTAACAACAAATCTTTGTAATTAGGAGGTGACGAATGAATCGAATAAGAGCCGAACGGTTTAAATCTGGGTTAAGCACTGAGAAAGTGGCTGATCTTCTCGGAGTTCACGCGAATAGCGTGCGTGGTTGGGAAAACGGAAGCTACGAGCCTAGTGGGAGAAACCTAGTGCAGCTCAGCACGCTGTTCGGATGCTCTCCCGACTATCTGCTTGAGATGACCGACGACCGCAATGAAAGAGTCAAGAGCATCGTCTAAGCAACCACCAACCGCCGCCCCAGACGGGCGGGAACCTTGAAAGCCGAATATCCGCATGACATGGCGGCCTACAGAAAGAAGGTAACCATGAAAAGAGACCTGATGGGGGAGTTCCTAATAGTATGCCTGTTCAGTATTGCCGGAGGCGTATTCGGAGGCATGATAGCCGGATTCATCGCGAAGGGCTTCGGAATCTAGAAGCCGAACTGGACGTGCATGACGTACGAGACGATTCCGCCTGCGGCAGCGCCTCCGACGAAGCTGAAGCACGCCACCTTGTAATCGTGGATGCGGTCCGAACGCAGCTCCTTTTTCCTTGCGGCCAATTCGGCTTCGCGGTCTTCGAGGTAGCAGCGCCCGAGGCTGGTAAGCCCATCGAACGTCCTGTGAAAGCTCATTGGCAACTGGTAGCTGGACAGCAGACCCTTCTCGCTTAGGCTCTCGTAAACGCTCATCTGCTCGTCGAACCCGGGGCGCTTCTCGTGGCTCACGTTGCCGATATCGTCCACCGTTTTTGTTGACAGCTCCTCGTAGAGCCTTTGGGAGATGAGCTCTCCGATATCCTTGCCGCTTTTGTACGCAGATGTCAGCTCCTTGATAGCGGCCATCTCCTCGTTAGTCAGCTCGACCATTCCCAATCCTCCCTGATAAATCGCCGCCATGTCATGCGGGTATTCGACTGTTCGGAACCCTAGCACCGACAGGACCTTGACAACCTCATACGGCGCAGCTGCTAGTCGCCGAAGAAGCCGTCGGGCTGCTCGGCGATGAACGAATCGACCAGATCGCGCGAATTATCGAGAACGCGCTTCCCCTCGTCGGTGAGAACGAGCAGGTACTTCTTCTCTCCAAAATCAGAGACTTTTACCAGCGCGGTCGACATTCTGTTCAGGTTCTTCTTTTCGAGCTTCCCGTCGTCCAATTCGAATACCTTGCTCCCGCCTGCACGTTCGAGCCGGACGAGCATCGACTTGACGGCTCTATCGAGCGAGAGAAACGTATCTTTATCAGCCTCTTCGAGCTGTCGGGACGCCGTTTCGAACATCCTCTTCTCGTATTTGCGCTCTTTGATAAAACCCGGCACACGCGTGGCCATGCCGACGAAAGCGCCGAGCGAGAAGGATGCCGCCATCGCGGACATGAACGCCGCCGGTTCTTCGGACGCAAGCCAGAACGCCGCCCCGAACGACTGGTAGGAGAAGAAGCCCGAAGCGGCTATCGACCCGATGAACATAACGAGAAAAACGTTCTTGAACAGGAAACCGAGGATTTTACCGAGCATACAAGCCCCTATCGAAAGGAAGTCGGATGTTCGCAATAGCAATGTTAATCCAATTCTTCGTCGCCGGATTGGTCGTCGGTCTAGCCATAGCGAAAAACGATTCCGGGAAGTGACCAGGCAAGCTGCGCCGTGTGAGGTTGTCGAGACCCCGCACCTTGAAATACCGGCACGCCGCGCCCGAACAGCAGAGCGAGCCGACCATGGCGCTCCCGCAGCTCGCCGAAAAGCGCGGGAAACGGAGTATCGAAAGCAAGACATAGCGAAGGAGGTGGGCTCATGGACTACCCGCTCTACATGAACATCAACCAGGCCGCGGAATACAGCGGCATCAGCGCGGACAGGATACGCGAGCTCCTGCATTCCGCCGCGCCGCCGCCGCACATCATGAGCGGCAGGAAGTACCTGATAAGGCGGGATGCGCTCGCCGACTACCTGGAGGGATTGGAGGTTGCGAGATGACTGCGAGGGGACGGTGCCCGTCCGTCCGGGCGGGCCGCAGGGCCGCATCGGAGGCGGTGCGCGGGCGCCTCGACGGGAAGACGGTCGAGTGGAAGGCGGGGATGGCGGTGCTGGCGCTGCTGTTCGTCCCGCTGTGCATGTGCGTTTTCGCGACGGAGGCGCTGGGATGGTAGGAGGGTCGGCCGCTAGATGGCGTACGTGAGCGAGAGGAGGGGCGGCGGCTACGCCGTGCGGGCCTACGCGGGCGTGAACCCCGCGACGGGCCGCCCCATGACGGTCGGCGAGGTGCTGCCGCCCGGCGCGACCGAGGACGACATAGCCGCAGCGCTCGAGCGCGTCTCGCGCAGGGCCGACGTGTCGAAGGGCGGCGCGGGTGCGCTCTCCGCGTCGGCCCTGTTCGACTACTACCTCGAGTCGTGCGAGCAGGGAGGGGCCTCGCCCGCGACGCTCAAGGCGTACCGCTCGTACCTGCGGCGCCACGTCGGGCCGAGGATCGGGCGCGTCCCGGTCGAGGAGCTGACGGCGGCGCACTTCTCCAAGATGTACCGGGAGCTGCGCCGCCCCAAGTCATCCGGCGGGGCGGGGCTGTCGGCCTCGACCGTGAAGAAGGTGCACGCCCTGTGCTGCGGATGCTTCACGCGGATGCTGCGCGACGGGATCGTCGGGGGAAACCCGGCCGCCGGGATAGTGCTCCCCATGCCCGAGCGGCCCGAGGCCGCCGCGCTCCCGCCCGAGGACGTCGCGCGGCTGGCCGCGTTCGTCGCCGCCGAGCTCGCGGACCCGGCGGCGGGGCCCTACAGGCGCTCGCTGGCCGTCGCGTGGCGGCTCGGGCTGTACGCGGGGCTCCGGCGCGGCGAGATATGCGGCCTGCAGGCCCGCCACGTCGTGCGCGGCCCCGACGGGGTCTCGCTGCGCGTGGCGCGGGTGCTGTCGTTCGACGGCTCCGAGAAGCCGCCCAAGTCGCGGTCGTCCAAGCGCGTGGTGGCGCTCGACGACGAGACGGGGGCGCTCGCGTCGGCGCACGCCGACGGCCTGGCCGAGTCCGCCCCGCTCGTGCGCACGGACGCGGGCGGGCCGGTCATGCCCGACGCGCTCACGGCCGAGTTCGGGCGCGTCGCGCGCCGCATCGGGCTCGCGCCCGGCGCGCACCTGCACACGCTGCGCCACACCCACGCCACCTACCTGCTCGAGAGCGGGGAGAACATCCTGACGGTGCGCGAGCGGCTGGGGCACCAGTCGGCCAAGACCACGATGGACATCTACGGGCACGTGCTGCCCGGGCGCGGGCGCGAGGCGGCCGCGAGGTTCGCCCGCGCGATGGACGGCCTGGACGGTTTCGGATAGCGCACCGGACGCGCACCGCGAACGGGCGGAAGCGGGCCGCGAGCAGGCGATTCCGCGCCCGGCGGCGTTGGAAGGGAAATGCAACGGAAACGGGGCGGGCAAGGCCCCGGGAAGGAGGATGGATGAGCATCAACAGAGTGGTGATCAGCGGGCACCTGACGCGCGACCCGGAACTGAGGGCGACCGCGTCGGGAGCGTCGATCCTGGGATTCGGCGTGGCGGTCAACGACCGCCGCAAGAACGCGGCGACCGGCGAGTGGGAGGACGTTCCCAACTTCGTCGACTGCGCCGTGTTCGGGAGCCGCGCCGAGAGCCTGTCGCGCTACCTGGGCAAGGGCGCGAAGGTCGCCATCGAGGGCAGGCTTCGCTGGAGCCAGTGGGAGCGCGACGGGCAGAGGCGCAGCAAGATCGAGGTGATCGTGGACGACCTCGAGTTCATGAGCCGGTCGGACGGACGGCAAAACCCTGCCGCCGAGGCCGCCCCGGCGCCCGCCTCGCCCTACGACGAGGACATCCCGTTCTAGGGGGCGCCGACATATCCGAAGACGCATGGAAAAGGAGGTGGACGCATGCAGCTGTTCGACAGCCACGTTGAGGCGGGATCGGCCATGGCGAGGGGCGACAGGGAGCGCTACTACGCGGCGCTCGTCGAGTTCGTGTTCTACGGAGCCGAGCCGGAGCTCGAAGGCGCACCCGCCGCCGTGTTCACGGCGATAAGGCCGACCCTCGAGGAGAGCAGGCGGCAGCGCCTGAACGGGAAGAAGGGCGGCAGGCCGAAAACCAAAACGGAGAAAAACGGGAAACCCAAACCGCAGAAAACCGAAAACCCAGAACGCGGAAACGCGGAAACCCAGAACGCGGAAATCGAGAAAACTAAGGGTAATAGTAAGGGTAATAAGAAAGGTATAGCTGAAGCTATACCCAAAGAAGGGCGCGAAGACCCGCCCCCTCTTCCGGGAGGGGACGCCGACGACGGCCCGTTCACCGCGTTCCTCGGGGAGTGCCTGCGCGCCTGGGCCGACGAGACGGGGCAGGAGCTCGCCTGGATCCCCCCGGCGGCGGCCCGCAACCTCCGCCGCGCCTTCGACGGCGGGGTCACGGCCCGGCAGGTGCGGCTCATGGTCAGGGCGAAGCGGGCCGAATGGGGGGCCGACGAGAGGATGGCGAGGTACGTCCGCGCATCGACGCTCTTCGGCGACAAGATGGCGGACTACCTGGCCGCGACCTCGAAGGGGGCGATCGACGTTGATGATCCCTATGCCGCATACGCTTAGCCACCCCCCGGACGCGTGCCCGCACTGCGGAGGGGCGCTCAAGCGGATCGAGATCGAGGTCATGGGCCGCCGATCGTCGGTCATCTGCTGGGGCAGCTGCGGCTGCGAGCGGAGCGCGCTCGACGGCAGGGTCCCGACCCCCAGGGAGCGCGCCTACGCCGATGCGGGCGTCCCGGCGAGGTTCGCCGCCGTCGGGGCGAACGTGGCCGACTGGCCGCGGCGCGTCGCGGCGGGGGAGCAGCCCTGGGTGCTCGGCGGCAACGGCTCGGGCAAGTCGGCATGGGCCGCCGCGCTGGTCAGGGCGCTCGTGGACATGGGCGTCCGCGCCCGCTTCGAGAACGTGTCGAGCCTGCTGGACGCCGAGCGCCGCTCGTTCGACGGCGGGGGCGGCGGGAGGCTCGCCAGGGCGCGGGCGTGCGACGTGCTGGTGCTGGACGACCTCGGCAAGGAGCAGGCGTCCGACTGGTCGGTCGCGACGCTGTTCGAGCTGATCGACGCGCGGTACCGCGCCGAAAGGCCGACCGTCGTCACGTCGAACTTCAACCGCGCCCAGATAGCGCGGCGCATGGGCGAGAGGGACAGGTCGGCCGCCATGGCCATAGCGTCGAGGCTGTCCGAGCGGTCCCAGCTGATCGACATGGACGGCTCCGACAGGAGGCTCGCCCGGCAGCCGCCGGGGCGGCGACCGGCATAGCGCACCGCCCGCGCACCGGGATCGCGGGGAAAGCGCATCTGATCAGGAACGATTTAAGGAGGTAGCGTTGGAAGGGGAATGCAACGGAAACGGGGCCGGGAGCCTGTGCGAGACGTGCGGGCACGGCCAGTGGGCGTCGGGAAAGGACCGGGGCGGCCCGAAGACGGCGTGCGACGCCACCGGCTCGGCGATCGACGCGCCCGTCGGCGACTGCGCGGGCTACGAGCGCCGCGACCCGGTCACCGCGCCGGCCCACTACGCCGGCGACGGCCGCGTCGAGTGCAAGGACGCCCTGTCGTCGATGATGGCGGGCTACGGCGCCGTCGCCGGGGCGCAGGCGTACTGGGCGGGATGCGCCCTCAAGTACGTCTGGCGGTGGCCCAGGAAGAACGGCCTGCAGGACATCGATAAGGCCATCGAGTGCCTGTCGCAGCTCCGCGCGCTCGTCGCGGAGGGGAACGGGGGCGGCGATGCGCGCTAGGGTCCCCGCCCCCGCGCCCGACGCCGCCTGGCGGCGAGAGTCGTGCGGCGCGTGCGCGATGTTCCGCGAGTACCCCCACGAGGTCAGGCGCCTCGCCCACGACGGGCTGTGCCTGCTGGCGGGCGAGGTCATGCAGTGCGAGCGGGCGAGCGCGGCCTGCGAGGAATGGAGGGCCGTATGAGCATGTCGTACTCGGCCGCGAAGGTCGCGCTGATGCGGCTGTTCGACCTGGGCGCGGAGGAGGCCGACAGCATGGAGGCCGCGTACCGCGCCGTCGCGAGGGATCTCCGGGAGGTTTCGTCCCCGGCGGGCTTCAGGGCGTCGGTCGGCTCGTTCGAGCGGCGCGGGAGGTCGGACTACGGTCGTTTTCTGAGAGATATCTGGTTCGCATGACGGATGTGCGGACGGAAAGGAGCTGGCAATGGGAAAGACGATAGAGCGGATGATCGCCGACGCGGTGAACGACGAGGCCATGGAGAGGATCGTGGTCGACTGCGTCGAAAAGTCGGTGAGGGACGCCATCGACGCCGCGCTCGGATGGAACAGCGCGTCGCGGAAGGCGATAACCGAGAGGATCGACGCCGTGATGGCCAAGGCGATCGAGCGCCACGACTTCAAAGGCTACGCCGTGAAGCTCGAGGACGCGCTGACCGAGATCGTCAACAGGACGGCGCTCAGAGACAACGCGGCTCTGCTCGATAACTTCAAGGGGCTGATGGTCGAGCCGGATAAGGGCTCCGTTACCGTCACGGAGCTGTTCGAGGCGTACCGCTCGCACGTGGCGGATCATGTTGACACGTCGGAGCTGGAAATCTGCACAGACGACGATCCGTCGTACGAGGCCGTGACGGCGAGGGTCGAGCTGATCGACGATGACCGGCTCCGGTGCGGCTCCCTGTTTCGCAGCGCCGTGCTGGAGTTCTCGTGCGAAGAGGACGAGGGCCTGGCGGTGTCCGTTCCCATCAGCTCTTTCGGGAACGAGGACGTTTGGCGGATCAGGTACGAGGGTTTCCGCGTCTCCGACCTGAAAAGGCTCTCCAAGTTCGACGTCCTCCTCGCGAGGCTGTCCCGCGCCGACGCGAAGCTGGTCGCGGACGTTTCGGGCATGGCGGACTCGGTCGAGCCGACCGCCCAGCCGGAATGCGACTGGCGGTAGCCGTGAGGTACGTCAGCCTGTTCAGCGGCATCGAGGCCGCTACCGTGGCATGGGAACCGCTGGGATGGCGGCCGGTCGCGTTCAGCGAGGTGGAGCCGTTCCCCTGCGCCGTCCTGGCGTACAGGTACCCGGAAGTGCCGAACCTCGGGGACGTGACGAAAGTGGATTGGAAGATGTTTCGCGGGAAGGTGGATCTGGTGGTTGGCGGGAGCCCGTGCCAGTCCTTCTCCGTGGCGGGCAGGAGGGAGGGTCTGAAAGGTGAGTCAGGTCTCATGTTCGAGTTCGTTCGATGCGTTCGCGAGGTACGCCCTCGATGGGTTCTTTGGGAGAACGTCCCGGGAGCGCTGTCGAGCGAGGGCGGGGAGGCTTTCGGATGCCTCCTGCGGGAGCTGGCCGACGGCGGGGGTTATGGGCTCGCGTGGCGCGTTCTTGACGCGCAATTCTTCGGAGTGGCCCAGCGGCGCCGCCGTCTCTTTCTTGTCGGACGTGCTGGAAACGGGTTCCGAGAGGCTTGCGGGGTACTCTTTGAGCCCGACTGCCTGTCGGGGGATTCTGCGGCGAGCCGAGCGAAGAGGCAAGAGCTTGCCGCCGATACTGCAGGAGGCGCTCGCGGAGGCGATCGCGCTCGGGTAGCGGGCTTCTGCGCGGGCAACACGGCGGGCGCAGGGTCGATAGGCTACCGCGAGGACGAGTCGCCGACGCTGCGCGGAGGGGCGTCCGGGACGAACCAGGTGCCGACCGTGTGCATCCAGACATCGCACACGGACGCGAACGGATCGAACGTCTGCTCGGACGGGACGTCCTACACGCTCGACTGCGCCACGTCGCCCGCCGCCGCCGTCACGGAGGGCCGCGCACCGACCCAGACGGCCCCGCAGGACGGGCGGCCGCCCGTGGTGTGCATGGCCGACGCCAGCGCCAACGCCGCGATCGACGATGACATGTGCGGATCGCTCAAGGTCGGCGGTTCGGCCCCGCTTGTCGCGCACGGCGGAAGGCGCTACACCGTGAGGCGCCTCACGCCGCGCGAGTGCGAGCGGCTGCAGGGCCTCCCCGACGATTGGACGAGGATACCCTATCGCGGCAGGCCGGCCGACGAGTGCCCCGACGGCCCGCGCTACAGGGCGATCGGCAACAGCATGGCCGTGCCGGTCATGAGGTGGATCGGCCGGAGGATCGAGGCGGCGGACGCGGCGACCGCCGGGAAGGGGGGGCTATGAGATGCGCGGACGAAGAGCGGCGCGGGGCTCGCTGGCGCTAGGCGTGCGAAGACGGAAGGGCAATCAACGAAAGGAAGCGACGATGGAAACCATCAACATCAACGGCAAGGATTACGTATCGGTCGAGGACGCGCCCGGGGTCGTGGAGAGCGACCACGTGTGCGTCATAGCCACGAACGGCTGGATTTTCGAGGGATACGCGGTATCCCGGGAGGGCGGGGCGGTCACGCTCGCGGCCGCGTCTGTGGTGCGCCGATGGGACAACGGACGCGGCATCGGCGGCCTGGCGAAGGCGGAGCACAAAGGCGATTACACGCTCGACCCGTGCGGGACGGTGCGCGTCTGCGCGGTGGTCGCCGAGATCGCTCTGGAGTGGTAGCGGTGGATGCCCGGAACGGCTACGGCGACGGCTACGGCTGCGGCTGCGGCTACGGCGACGGCTGCGGCTGCGGCAACGGCTACGGCGACGGCAGCGGCTACGGCAGCGGCTGCGGCGACGGCATCGGCGACGGCAACGGCGACGGCTACGGCTTCGGCGACGGCTACGGCGACGGCAACGGATGCGGATACGGCAGCGGCTACGGCGACGGCGACGGCAACCGTCCGTATTTCGCCAGCGGCAACATCTCAGGGGCCGCAGCGGTGCTCGATGCGGAGGCGGGAAGATGACGTCGGCGCAGCCGAGGCCCTGCCCGTTCTGCGGCGGGGAAGCCGAAACGTCGATGACCAAAAACGGATATTGGAGCGTCCACTGCACCGATCCCGACTGCTTCGCGAAGATGGTCGGATCGCATCGCGGATTGACGGAGGCGATGTGGGACAGACGGGCGGATGAGCGAACGTGCCGCATGAAGGACGGCGTAGGCGTGACCATATGCTGCCGATGCGGCGCGCTCGTCAGCAAGAAGGCCGTGAGCACGCTGACGGAGTTCATACCGGCTCGGTTCTGCCCGAACTGCGGCGCGAGGGTGGTGGGCTGATGAGCAATCCCAACGTAACGGTGTATACCGACGATGAGCGGATAGTCGCGGACGCCAGGCGGATGTTCAGGGCGAAGACGGCGATGTACGCCGCCCTGGCGGCACTGAGCCTCATGGCGTCCGCCGTGCTGGTGTTCGCAGCGTTCTCGCGGCCATCGACGCCCGTGGTGGTCGAGCAGCGGATACACGGCGGCGCGACCGCGCTGGTTCTCGACTACGGGGGCGAGCGCTACGTGATCGACGTCGAGGAGGGAAGATGAAGGCGAGGGAATGGACCGCCGCCGAGGACGACGTCCTCAGGCGTGCGATGGCGAGAGGCTGCGGGCCGTACCGCGCCGCCCGCGCCCTGGCCGACGAGCTGGGAGCTTCGGTGAGTCCGGACACCGTCGAAAAGCGCATGTCGGAGATCGCCCTGCCCGGGCCGAAGGCTCCGCGCGAGCACGGCTCGGGGCGGCTCGGCTACTGCGCCTGGTGCGGCAGGCTGCGCGTGCTGCGCGACCTCCGGTGCCTGGAATGCTCGCGGGACGGGGCCGTGCGATGAGGGCGCGGGAGTTCTTCGAGGAGGTGCGCGACGACGTGGTGGAGCTGGGCGGCCTGCTGATCGTCGCGTCGGAGGGCGGCGACGACTGGCGCGGGCCGGGCGGGTCGGTCGGGTCGTGCGGCGTGCCCGACCCGACGGCGGGGGCCGCGATGTACAACGTCGCCGTGCGCAGGGTCGCCCTCGCCCGGATCAACCGCCGTATCGGAGAGCTGACCCGCACGGTCGGCTCGGCGCTCCGGATGCTCGACGGGCTGCGGGGGGCCGACCCCGACGCCGCCGCCGCGATAGAGCTGAGGTACGTCGACGCCCGCGACGAGGCCGACAGCGCCGAGGCGCTGGGCCGCTCCGAGCGCCACGTGCGCCGCCTCGTCAACCGGGGGTTCGCGTGGATCGATCGGAGCGGGCTCTTGCAATGTCCCCTGAAATGAGGGAAAATGCTAGTGCGTCTTATTGGGCCATCGGTTATCCGGTGGCCCTTTTTGATGCCCCGACGGGGCGCGGGACGGCGGGCGATCCTCCTTTCTCGCTCGGCTGCCAGGCCAGCGCCCCGCCGTCAGATCACCATGGGCCGTCCGTCGCGGGCGGCCCTCGTCATATTGGGGGCGTTTTGGCAAAAGGCGAGACTTACGAGCAGTTCGTCGAGAAGTTCGAGACGAAGCTGACCACCGACGACTGCTATACGCCGGAACCGGTGTACGAGGCCGTGGCGGGTTACGTCTCCGAGCGCTACGGCATCCCCCGTTCCGACATGGTGCGCCCGTTCTGGCCCGGCGGCGACTACCGGTCGTTCGACTACCGGCCCGGGTGCTGCGTCGTGGACAACCCGCCGTTCTCGATCCTGGCCGCCATACAGCGCTTCTACCTCGACCGAGGGATAAGGTTCTTCCTGTTCGCGCCGTCGCTCACGTGCCTCTCGGCGCGGTCGGTGGCGATGGAGGTCAACCATCTCGTCTGCGATTGCGGCGTCGTCTACGAGAACGGGGCGAACCCGAAGACGTCGTTCGTCACGAACATGGACCCGGGAACGGTCATGGAGAGCTACCCCGAGCTGACGCGCAGGGTCGAAGCCGCGAACAGGGCGGTGACGAAGGCGAGGAGCCTCCCGAGGTACGGCTACCCGCCCGCCGTCGCCACGGCCGCGATGTTCCAGCGCTACGCAAGGCACGGCGTGCGCCTCGTCGTCGGCGCGGCGGACTGCATGCACGTTTCGAGGCTCGACGCGCAGCGCGAATCCAAGAAAGGCATCTTCGGCGGGGGGCTGCTGCTCTCGAAGGGGAAGGCGGCGGAGCATTCGGAGGCCGCCGACGCCGTTGACGCCGCGCGGCTGGCCGCCGAGGGCGCGGCCACGATCGTGTGGGAGCTGTCCGATCGCGAGGTCGAACTTCAGGAATCTCTAGGTTAGGAGCGGAGCCGTGGGCCAGCACGAACTCAGATGCTATATCGCCGAGCGCTGCGCCGACGTCGATTCGGCGTTCGCGAGGGCGTGCCGCATCGCCCTGGGCGTCCCGTTCAGGGGGAGGCGCGGTGGGTGCGCGAGGTTCCAGGCCGACCGCCGTTACCGGGGGATGGACGCGGCCAGGCGGCAGAGGCGCGGGTGCTGCTGGTGACCTACGCCAAGCCGCCCGGCATGGGCTTCCCCGAATGGATAGAACATCTGTTCGCGACGGAGCGCTGCGCCAGGAAGTTCTACAAGTCGCTGGCGTGGCGCCGCAAGAGGTCGGAAGTCCTCGCCCGCAACCACTGGGAATGCCGCGACTGCAAGGCCAAGTCGCCCGCGCGATACGCTCGCGCGGACACCGTGCATCACGATCGGTTTCTCGACAAGCGCCCAGACCTCTGCCTGTCCGACACGTGGACGGACGGCAGGGGCGTCGAGCGCGAGCAGCTGATTCCTCTGTGCCGCGACTGCCACGAGGCGAGGCACGGCCGCACCGAGGGGGCCGCCGCTCGCCGGGAGGCGTTCACCAACGCAGAGCTTTGGTAGCGGATTTTTATTACGGAATAATAAAAACGTATCACCCCTGTTCACACCCCCCATCCCCAAACCCCTTCGGGAAAATCGGGCGGGGGACCGGCGCAGGGGCCTCGACTTTTCGATTTTGCGGCCTTTTTCGCCAGGGGAGGTGGACGCATGCCGCGCAGGAAGGAACCAGTATCCGTGCTGGCCGAGAAGGGCTCGTCCCATCTCGGAAAAACAGAGCTCCAGAGACGCAGGGAAGCGGAATCGCCGCCCCCGCTCACGCAGATAATCATCCCCGACGACGTGAAGACGGAAAAGGAACGGCAATGGTACCTGCTTCACGCCGATTGGCTGGACAAGCTGGGGATCTGGGGAACGATATACGCCCGCCCGCTTGCGGAATTGATGCACGTCATCGAGACCGAGAAGCAAGCTGCCGAACGAACTAAGAAAGCGGTGAAGCGCGGCGATCTGCAGAACGCGGAACGCTGGAGCCGCATCCAGGAACGAGCCTTCAAGCAGGAGAGGGCGCTGCGCTCCGAGCTGTGCCTCACGCCCGGGACGATAGCCAGGATTCCACCGCGAACGCGGGAAGAGGCCGGTATCGATGTCAGCGACGTTTAGGCCGCGAATCCATAAGCGAATCGACGTACCGGAGATCACCGCGTGGCTCCGGGCCGTCGAAACGGGCAGGTACGTCGCAGGCAACGACCAGAAGCTGCTGGCCGCGTTCGTTCGGCTCGTGTTCCGAACCGAAAAGCTGTTCGTTGATAAAGAGCGGCTGGCCACGTATCTAGGCTATCAGCGGTTCTTTCCGTTCCAGCTGGACGATTGGGAGAGGTTCCTCGTCGCGCTGTGGCTATGCACCTACAGGGAGGATGGGCGGCCGCGCTTCAGAGAGCTGTTCTGCTACCTGGGTCGCGGTTCCGGTAAGAACGGGTTCATCACGTTCTGCTGCTTCTGTCTGACCTCGAAGGGCAACGGCATCGAGCGCTACAACGTCGATATCTGCGCCACAACCGAGGCGCAGGCGATGACCAGCTTCAAGGAGCTGAAGGAAGACGTTCTGGAGAAGCCCGGCAACAAGCTGAGCAAGGCGTACCGCTGGACGGGCACCGTCATCCAGAACGTCGCGACGAAATCCGAGGTCGCGTTCTACACCAAGAACCCGGACAGCAAAGACGGACTTAGATCCGGTTGCGTTGTCTTCGACGAGGTTCACGCCTACCCAGACCAGCGCAACATCGGCGTTTTCAAGACGGGTTTGGGCAAGAAGCCGCACCCGCGCATCCTGTACTGCACGACCGACGGAAACATCAGGGACGGTGTTATCGACGACCTGAAGAAGAGGGCGCGGGCGATCCTGAACGGCGGGCAGCCGGACAACGGCATGCTCCCGTTCATGTGCTGCATCGATTCGGCTGACGAGATAGCCGACGAGCGCAACTGGCACAAGGCCAACCCGCATCTGCGGTTCAACCCCGACCTGCTGGACGAGATCCGGGGCGAGTACGAGGATTACAAGCTCAACCCGATTGCGAACCCCGATTTCATGACGAAGCGCATGAACTTCCCGGTCGGCCGCGTCGAGCTGGAAGTCGCCAGCTGGGACGACATCCTGGCGACCAACCGGCGGCTGCCGGAGCTTTCCGGCATGCCGTGCGTCGTAGGTATCGACTTCGCTCGGACGACCGACTTCGTCTCGGCGGTGATCCTGTTCCGCAAAGACGGGATGTTCTACGCGCGGCACCATTCGTGGTTCTGCACGAACTCGAAGCATCGCGGGGCGATCAAGGCGCCGCTGGAGGATTGGGAGGAACGCGGCCTGATCACCATCGTGGACGACGTCGAGATCAACCCCGATTTCGTCACGCGGTGGGTTTTCCGGCAGTCGCTCGAGTTCAACGTCCAGTGCGTGGCGATCGACGATTACCGTTACACGATGTTCCAGCGGCAATTGGAGAACGTCGGATTCTCCGCGAAGGAGAAAACCGTTTACCTCGTCCGACCGTCGGACGTGATGAGGATCCAGCCGGTCGTCAACTCCGCGTTCGTGACGCGCTCGATCGCGTGGGGCGACGACCCCGCGATGCGCTGGTTCACCAACAACGCGAAGCTCGAACCCGCCCCGAACAACAACTTCAAGTACGGCAAGATCGAGCCGAAGGGCCGCAAGACGGACGGCTTCATGGCGTTCGTCGCCGCCATGGCAATAAACGACAAAATCCCGGAATACGCGCCCACGGAATGGGCCGACGTGCTCACCTACTAAGGAGCTGACATTGGGAATCATCAGCCAAACACTGTACGACTGGTTGGGGAGGCGCATCGGCGGCGACGGCCCCGCCGATGCGATCGCCCTGCAGGCGACCACGGCGGCGACGCATATGGTCGCTTTCAAGATCGCGGTGGGCTACGTTTCCGCCGCCATCTCGAAGGCCGATTTCAGGGTCTACCGAAACGGCAAGTTATCTATCGGCGATGAGTGGTCGTATCTTTGGACGGTCGCGCCGAACGCGAACGAAACCGCGAACAAGCTCATATCCGACGCGGTCATGGACATGTTCGCAAGCGGTTCCGCCATCGTCGTTCCGCAAGGCGGCCGCCTGTACCGCGCCGAGCCCGCGAAGCCGTCGAAGCCCGTTCCCCTCGGTTCCGACGTCTATACGAACCTGCGCGTTAGAAACGCCAACCTCCCCGGCCCGTTCGGCTCCTCCGACCTGTTCGTGTTCGAGATGGGCGACCCCGACATCCACGGGCTCGTCCAGTCGATGGGGGCGCAGTACGCGCAGCTCGTCGCGGCCGCTTCGGATTCGTTCGTGTTCGACGCCGGTCGAAGATACAAGATGCGCATCGAGACGGCTCAGGGAGGAAGCGAGGAAGAGCGGCGAAAGTACGAAGAATGGGCGGGGAAGAACCTCCGCGCGTTCTTCGATGGTCGGAACGCCGTCCTTCCGGAGTTCAAGGGCCGCGAGCTCGTCGAGTTCGACAAGTCCACGGCCGCCAAGCGGACGAGCGCGGATTTCGTCGCCCTCCGCAAGGACTGCTTCGAGGCGGTTGCCACCGTGATGAAGATGCCCGTCTCCATGCTCTACGGAAACGTTAACAACTTCGGCCAGGTGCACCAGTCGTTCCTCTCCTACGCCGTCGCCCCCGTCGCCTCGATGATGGAGCACGAGCTGACCGCGAAGGTGTTCGGCTTCGACGGATGGAGGCGCGGCGACAGGTTCTCTATCGACCTCTCGCACGTGAAGCACGTCGATCTGCTCGACGCGGCGCAGGACGCCGAAAAGCTCATCAGCAGCTCGCTCATGTCGCCCGACCAGGTCATGACATTCCTCGGCCTCGACCCTCTCGGCGAAGAGTGGTCGAAACGGCATTACATGACACGCAACTACTCGCCCGCGGGCGAGGGATTCGCCGAAGGGGGTGAAAACTAATGGCTAAACGCTTCTTCCAGATGGTCGAAGGGCCGACCAGCGCGGAGATCGTCATCTACGGCGACATCTGCTCGTATCCATGGGAGGAATCCGACGTTTCGAGCTGGGGGCTCTCCCAGCGCCTCGCGGCGCTGCCGGACACGGTTGAGAGCATCATCGTGAGAATCAACAGCTACGGCGGCGAGGTCGCCGAGGGCGTGGCGATCTACAACGCGCTGAAAGCGCACAAGGCGAAGATCAGAACCGTTTGCGACGGATTCGCCTGCTCTATCGCGTCGGTCGTCTTCATGGCGGGCGACGAGCGCATCATGAACGAGGCGTCGCTGCTCATGATCCACAACGCATCGACCCGTGCGGCGGGCGATTCGAGCGCGCTGCGAAAGACGGCTGACGACCTCGAGACCATCACCGGGCTTTCGAGGGGGATCTACCTAGCGGAAACCGACCTCGACGAGGAGACCATCGCCCGGATGATGGACAACGAGACGTGGCTCACGCCCAAGTTCTGCGTCGAGCACGGATTCGCGACGGGAACCGAGCAGACTGCGGCCAGCGGGGCGACGCAGTCCGCGCGCTTCGATGCGACGAGGCTCGTCCGGCACATGACCGAGCAGCTTCACGGCGCGGAGAAGGACAGCGCAAGCGACCTGAAAGCCGCCCTCGAAGCGGCCAGCGCGAAGATTGACGAGGTCCTGCAGGCCGTCGAAGCGCTGCGGGGGAACCCCGCGCAAGCCGCCGACGGCGGACGATCCGCCGACGCAACCAGGAAACTGGCCGATTTCTTCGGCCGAATCTAGACGAAGGGAAACCACATGACAATCCAGCTCAACAAGGCCCGCGAGGCGGGCGCGAAGCTCTACCAGGCCTTCGAGACCGAGGGCGCCGACCGCGCGGGCGCGTTCGAGGAGTTCGGCGCCGCAATCGCCGCCGACGTGACCGAGCAGTTCAAGGCCGCCCAGGCCGCCAACGACGCCGCCGTGCTGCAGGCCCGCGGGTTCCGCACCCTCACCAGCGAGGAAACCGCGTACTACCAGCGCGCCATCGACGCCCTGACCAGCGTCGAACCCAAGCAGGCGTTCGCCGCCATGGGCGACAACCTCATGCCGATCACCGTCATCGAGGACGTTATGCGCAACATCTCGAAGGCGCACCCCCTTCTCGCCCGCGTGAAGGCCGTCCCCGCAGCCGCGCTCACCCGCTGGGTGCGCAACCGCGACAAGGGCCTGGCAGCAGTCTGGGGCGAGCTCAACGGCGAGATCGCCAAGGAGATCACCTCTGCTTTCGACGTCGTGGACATCAAGCAGGGCAAGCTCTCCTGCTTCGCGCTGGTTTCCCAGGACATGCTGAAGCTCGGCCCCGTGTGGCTCGACGGCTACGTGACCACCGTGCTTTCAGAGGCCATCGCCATCGGCCTCGAGACCGGCCTGATCTCCGGCAACGGCATCAAGGGCCAGCCCGTCGGCCTCGACCGCGATATCCACAACGGCGTATCCATCAGCTCTTCGACCGGATATCCCAAGAAGCAGGCCGTCGCGCTCGCCGACTTCGGCGCAAAAGCATACGGCGCCGCCGTCGCCACGCTGATGAAGGACGAAAGCGGCAAGGACAAGGCCGTCGATATCGTCAACGGAACGTCGCTCGCGCTCATCGTGAACAACAACACCTATCTGACGAAGGTCATGCCCGGCGTCCGCGCCCAGGGATTGGACGGCGTGTACCGCGACAGCTTCCCGGTCGCAACCGAGGTCATCCCCTCCGTGGCCGTTGCCGATGGCGAGGGCATCTTGGCCCTGCTCGACGAATACGAGATGTTCGTCGGCGCGGATCGCGGGATCGAGTTCAGCGACGATGCCAAGTTCCTGGAAGACCAGCGCGCGTTCAAGGTCGTGACCTATGCGGCCGGCATGGCGTATGACAACACCACCGCAACCGTGCTCAACCTCGCCAACGTCGCCGAGGCCGCCGTGCCCGTGAAGGTCAAGGGCACCGTGTCCACCAAGGCATCGGCTTAATCGAGGAAGGGGGGCGGAATGACCGACGAAGAGCTGTTGGCGAAAGCCAAGCGCAAGCTGAACATCACGTGGAGCGATGAAACCACCGACGCGCGCGTCAAGGACGCCATCGAAGCCGCCCGCCCCCGACTCGCCCACCTCATCGGCGTGGACGCGGAGAGCGGGGTTCTGGAGAGCGGCGAGGAGCTGGGGCTTTTGATGGAGGCCGTTTTCTACGCCTTCAACGACGCATCGGACGAGTTCGCGCGGAACTACGCGCCCGACGTCCTGCGCCTGCGCATGAAGCACGAGGCTCACGATGCTTAGCAGGCGGCCCGTGTTCCCCCGGCTGGTGGACGGGGTCGCCCGTTCCGTCGATGCCGACGGCGACTGGGCGACCGTCGGCGCGGACTTCTCGGATCCGGCCGTCGCCGGTTCGGGCGGCTTGACTCTCGCCTTCGCCCACGCATCGAGCCGCCAGCAAGACCAGGCGTTCGCTTCGGGCGAGGGGTTCGCCTTCGAGCGCAAGATCAAGGTGAGGAACGCGACCGGGCTGATCGACGTCCGGCTCGTCGCCATCGGTGACGGGGTTTACGAGGTCGGATACATCGACCGCGACCGCGAGGGGTTCGCGTACCTGTTTTTGGAGCAGCTGCGCACCGCCGGGAAGGTCGTCCTGCTCGAAGATGTTAAGGAATACGACGAAATAGGGAACCTCATCGACAAACCGAAGCGAACGCCCGTGTTCGCGCGCGACGATTCGAAGGCCGCCCGTTCAAAGGGCGTCGAAGCTGGCCAGCGCAGGACGCCGAAGTCCGTCACGGTCAAGCTGCGCGCGATCGACTACGGCGACCAGCGCAGGTTCGAGCGCGGCGGGCAGGCGTTCGACGTTTCCGCCGTGAGCGTGGCGAAGGGCTGGGCGACGGTAACCGGGATCAGGGAGCTTGGCTGATGGACGCTAAAGGGCTGAAGAAGCTGCTCGAAGCCACCGGGATGGGCGTCTACTACGGCCATTTCACGGGCGAGCACAAAATGCCGTACCTAACCTACCGCGAGGTCATGACGATGGACTTCAGCGCGGACAACCGCGCGCTGAAGCGGTACCGCCGATACGATGTCGACCTCTACACGAAGGGCAAGCAGACGACGGCCAACCGCGCCGTCGAACGGCTATTGGACGACGCCGGAATCCGGTTCCGCGCGCTCGAATACGAGGCGCGGGACGGCGCGTTCGTCCAGACGGTCTACGAGATAAGGCTGGCGGATGAGTGAGAGGGAGATCGGGATCAGCGACCTCGGCGACGCTCTCGAGATCGTGTTCTCCGAATACATGGACGACGTCCGGAAGGCGACCGAGAGGGACGTCAGAGCGGCGGCGAAGCTAACCGCCGACGAATTAAAGCAGACCTCGCCGAAGAAAACCGGCGAGTACGCAGCCGGGTGGGGCGTCCAGGTGAAGAGGCCGCACAGCGGATCGACGGTCGCCGTCGTCAAGAACCGCAAGAAGCCGGGCCTCACGCACCTGCTCGAGAAGGGCCACGGGGGCCCCGCCCCCGCACCGGCCCATCCGCACATCGAGCCCGCCGCCGAGCGCGGCATGGCCGAGCTCGCCCGCCGCATGTCGGTCTAGCGGCGAGACGCAGCGAAGAAACCAATGCAGCCGAGGGCCGCCCGCACGGGGCGGCCCTCCCATTTTCAGAAGGAGAAGACAGGATGGCAGCGAACCAGAACAAGGTCCAGTACGGCCTTTCCAACGTGCACGTCGCGTTCGCGAAGGGCGACGGCTACGACGCCCCGATCCACGTCCCGGGCGCGGTGCAGCTCACCGCAGACCCCGAGGGCGGCGAGAAGGTGTTCTACGCCGATAACACGACTTACTACGTCGTCAACAAGAAGGACGGATACAAGGGCTCGCTCGAGCTGGCTCTGTTCCCCGAGGCGGTGCGCGCGCGGATGCTCGGCGACTACATCGACGCGAGCGGGCACTACGTTGAGGACGCAAACGGCAAGCCCGAGCACTTCGCGCTGCTCGCGCAGGTCGAAGGCGACGTGTCCGAGCGGGGCATCTGCTACTTCGACGTGGTGGCCGCCCGCCCCAAGTCGGAGAACAAGACGGCAGAGGGCGACGTCGAAGTCCAGACCGAGAGCGCGGACATCTCCATGCTCAACAAGCGCTTCGCCGACACGGGCGTGACCACGCCGAAGATGGTCGTCCACAAGGAGGACGCCGACTGGACGACCTTCTTCACGAAGGTGCCCGCCCCCAAGGCCAAGACCGCATCAGAGTCGTAGGGTGCGGCGCGAACGGATATGGGGCCGCGAGCTTGCCATGGTCGGCGGCCCCTACACGCTCGTGGTCTGGTCGAGGTCGCACGGCGGGGACTTCCTCTCCGCCGTGGCGGCGGCCCAGTCCAAGGAGCGCATCGACGTTTCCGACTACCTGGAGTTCGCCTGGGCGATGTGCGCGGCGGCGGACGGCGGCGCGCCTCCGTTCGAGGAATGGTGCGCCGAAGGCTGGCCGGACTTCGACCTTGGGAAACAGGGAGCGGGGGACGTGGCGTCCGTGATCTCGTCCGCGATCGTCGCGGAGTTCTTTCCCGGCTCGCAGGCCCGAGGCGGCGCGCTGCGGCGCGCCCGCAGGCGCATCGGCGCGGCGCTCGGACGGCTTCGACGGCCACCGCGCCGTCATGGCGCTTAGGCGGCTGGGCTTCTCGATCGAGGAGGTGCGCCGCATGAGCTGGGCGGACTACGTGGTCTACGGGGATGTCCTCGCGGAGTCGTTCGCGGAGGCCCGCAGGGAGGGGCCGACCGTCAGGAAGGCGACCCAGGAAGACATAGACAGGCTGATGGGATAGCGATGTCAGACGTTTACAAAGGATTGACCATCAAGCTGGCCGCCGACGGCTCCGCGCTGTCGGCGGCCCTCTCCGACGCGAAGCGGCAGGCGAAGGGCACGGGGGCCGAGCTGAGGAACCTGCAGAGGGCCCTCAAGCTCGATCCCGGCAACGCCAAGCTGCTCGCCGAGCAGCAGAAGTCGCTGCAGAAGCAGCTGCAGGCGTCCACCGACAAGCTGAAGCTCCTCAAGCAGGCCGAGAGCGAGATCGGCGAGGCGAACATGAGCGGGGAGCAGTGGACGCACCTGCAGGCGGACATAGTGCTCACCGAGCAGCGCATCGCGCAGCTCAACTCGAAGATCCAGGAGACGAAGGCCGCCCTGGCCGACGCGCCCGAGCGCAACGTCTTCTCGCGGGCGGGCGAGGCCATCGAGGCCCGATCGGAGCAGTTCGAGGCGGCGGGAAAGAGGATATCGTCGGTCGGCTCGGCCCTCACGCGCACGCTCACGCCCGCCATCGTCGGCGCGGGGGGCGCGTCGGTCGCCGCCGCCGTGAAGATCGACACGGCCCTCACGGGCGTGCGCAAGACGGTGAACGGAACCGAGGGTCAGTACCGGGCGCTCAAAGCGTCGGCGGTCGAGTTCTCGAAGGTCAACGCGGTCTCCGCCGACCAGGTGCTCGACATCCAGGCGCTCGGAGCGCAGCTGGGGTTCGCCATCGACGAGCTGGACGGATTCGCCCGCGTCGCGAGCGGCCTGGACATAGCGACCGACATGGACGCCGAGACCGCCGCGACGAACATGGCCCAGTTCGCGAACATCACGGGCATGGCGCACGACCAGATAGAGAACTACGCCTCGTCGATCGTGGAGCTCGGCAACAACATGGCGACGACCGAGGGCAGGATCTCGGACATGTCGATGCGCACGGCGGCGGCGGGAAAGCAGATCGGGCTGTCGCAGCCGCAGATCCTGGGTTGGTCGGCGGCTATGGCGTCGCTCGGCATCGAGGCCGAGGCGGGCGGCACGGCGTTCTCGAACTTCGTGTCCTCGATCGACGCGAGCGTCTCGTCGGGCGGGGAGTCGCTCGAGGCGTTCGCGAAGGTCGCCGGGATGAGCTCGGACCAGTTCGCGGCGTCGTGGAGACAGTCCAGCAGCGACACCCTGCAGGCCCTTCTGAAGGGGCTTTCCGGGGCCGACAACATGACGCTCGCCCTGCAGGGCATGGGCGTCGAGGGCGTCAGGCAGTCCGACGTGCTGAAGCGCCTCGCCGGGAACACCGACCTCGTATCCAAGGCCCTCGGCCACGCGAACGACGGATGGAGGGAGGGCAAGGCGCTCTCCGCCGAGGTCGCGAACAGGAACGATTCGCTCGCCGCGAAGCTCGAGATGCTGAAGAACAGGCTCGTCGCGATGGCGGACGAGTTCGGCGCGCCGCTGGCGGACGCCCTGCTCGACGTCGTGGAGCAGGCCGCGCCGCTGATCAAGCAGATCGAGGCTGGCGCGCGGGCGTTCTCGGAGATGAGCGGTGACGAGCAGCGCGCCGTGCTGCAGACCCTCGCCCTCGCGGCGGCCCTCGGGCCGACGCTGAAGGTCGTCGGAGACGGCGTCGGGAAGGTCGGGAAGTTCGGCGCGGCCGTGAAGACGTTCGGCAACGTCGTGTCCGGCGCGGAGAAGGCGACGCTGGGGTTCAAGGCCGGTCTCGCGGGCCTCGGCGTCGCCGCCGTCGTGGCTGTCCTGGCCGTGGCGTACAGCGAGTGGCAGAATTACAATCGCGCCGTAAAGGAGGCGGCCGAGATAACGGAGGGCCTGTCCAACGCCGAGGGCGCGGCCGCTTCGGCCCTGTCGGAAACCGCAGGGTCAGCCGACGACGTGGCGCCCAGGATGGGGGCCGCGAGGGAGGCCGTAGACGACCTCCGCAGCTCCATGCTCGATATGGCGCGCGGATGGAAGGACGCGTGGACGGACCTGCTCGGGACGAAGACCGAACTGGACAGCTACGTCGCGACGCTGGGCGAGCTGCAGGGGCAGTCGTCGCTCACCGAGGTCGAGCAGAACAGGCTCAAGCAGGCCGTCGAGGGCTACAACAAGATCACGGGCGACTCGATCTCGATCACCGACGCGGCAAACGGCAAGCTCGCCGACTCCGAGGGAAACGCGATCAAGAGCACCGACGCGATTAAGAAGAACGCCGACGCGTGGTACGAGAACGCCCGCGCCCAGGCGTACCAGTCGCAGGTCTCCGACCTTATGAAGGAGCAGGTTAAGGCACAGGACGCCATGACCAAGGCTCAGCAGGAGTACAACGCTGCCTACGATTCGTACTGGAAGACGGCCCCCGGCGACAGGACCGTCGCCCAGGAGAACACCCTTAGAAGCTCAAAGAAGGCGCTCGACGAGGCTAAGGGGTCCTACGACGGCATAACCGGATCGATCAAGACGTATTCGGCCATGGCGTCGGTGGCGAGCCAGAACACGCTCGCGGTCATCAACGCAAACTCCGATCTTTCCGCCAAGCTCGCCGACGCCGAGCTGTCGGCAGCATCGCTGTCCAACGGGCTCTCGGCTATGGGCGTATCGGCGGAGCAGGCCGGGAAGCTGTCCACGGAGCAGATGGTCGGCCTCGCGAATCAGATCAAGGAGATGGACGCCCTCAAGATCGATCCCAAGACGTTCACGGTGGGCGACGACGGCACCATCGCCGACGCCCTGGGCCGCGTCTGGGACCTCGACGCCAAGACGATCGACGGCAAGCACTTCACCGTCAACGACGACGGAACCATCAGCGTCGAGGGAACCGACATCGACCACCTGGACGCCAAGCAGGTCGCAGAAAAGCCGTTCGCCGTCACCGACAACGGCACGGCGGGCAAGGCGGCCGCGAAGGTCGCCGACGTGCACGCGCGCAAGATCGGCAACAAGCAGTTCGCCATCAGCGTGCTCGACCGCGCGACGAGCGCCATCGAGGGCATCAGGAGCAGGCTCGCCTCGCTGTCGGGCGCGTCGGTCAACATCGGCGCGCACGCGGCGGGCGGCGTGTCGCCGTCCAGGATCAGCATGATCCCGATGCACGCCGACGGCGGGATCGTCACGCGCGCGACGATGACGAGCGCCGGGATCGTCGGCGAGGACGGCGCCGAGGCGCTGCTGCACGGCCCGAGCGGCAGCGCGATAGTGCCGCTCACGAACAGGACGTACGTGCGCCCGTTCGCGCGGGCCGTGGCCGACGAGATGCCGCAGGCGGCTCCGGTCGACACGTCGGGGATCGAGCGCAGGCTGGACGCGATCTCTGAGCAGATCGGAAGCGCGGAGGTCCTCATAGACGGGAAGGCGGCGGGCCGCATCATCGCGCCCATCGTCGACGAGCGGCTGGGAGCCGAGAAGGAGGCGATGGCGAGGTGACGCTGTACGACATGACCATCGGCGGGGAGAGCCTGCGGGAGCGCACGGGCGCGGTGGCCGCCGGCTGGACGGAGCGCCCGCCGGAGCCGGTGACCAGGTGGCTCGACGTGCCGGGCAGGCGGGACGGCCCGCTCGACGTGTCCGAAGTCGCGACGGGATCCCCCGAGTACGGGCGCAGGCGGCTCGAGGTCGAGCTGCTGCGCATCGTCCCCGGCGGCCGCCCGCAGTCCACCGGTTGGCTCACCGAGCTGCGCAGGTGGCTCCACAACAGGCGCTTCCGCTTCGAGGTGCAGTGGGATCCGGGCTATACCTACGAGGGGCGGTTCTCCGTCGAGGAGAACGCCGCGCACGACGGGATAGCCGAGGCGAAGCTCGGCATAGAGTGCTCCCCCTGGAAGACGAGGGGGGAGAGAACCTACCGCGTCGAGGCGTCGGGCGGCAAGACCGTCCTGCTGCGCCTCGGCGCGCCCGTCGTCCCGAAGGTGACCTGCGAGCATCCGTGCCTGGTCAACTACAGGGGGCGCACGTTCGCCTTCGAGCCGGGCACCTCGACCGACCCCGACCTCGTCCTGCGCGGACCGGAGGCCGTGCTGACCGTGAACGCGACGCCGGAGAACGGAACCGCGACGTGGGCGGGCTACGCCGGCGCGGCATGGGGGGACTTCGACGGACTGACCGTCGCCTACCTCATGTCGGCGGGCAAACCCGAGGCGAAGTCGAAGCCCTGGACCTCGCCGCCGTTCGACGGCGCATGGGAGGCCGTTTCGGGCACGTGGCTCGAGAACGCGTTCGAGGTCGATTCGACCCCGCCGAAGCGAGACGTTTTCTTTACCTACGAATGGAAGGATCTGTGACGTGTCAACGAAAACCAGCGGCCCGGGCTTCGTCAAGCCCGACGCGACCGACCTCGTATCCCAGAGCATCAAGGACATGGGGGCGAACTGGGACAGGCTGGCCGATCTGCTCTATCCGGTCGGATGCATCTACATGTCGGCCGTCAACAAGCCGCCGTCGTTCGGCGAGTGGACGAAGATAGAGGGGAGGTTCCCCCTCGGCGCGTCGTCGGCCTACCCCGCCGGGAGCACCGGCGGCGAGGCCAAGCACGCCCTCACCGCCTCCGAGATGCCGAGCCACACGCACTCGCCCCTTCTCGAAGGCCAGGGCGGCAGCTCCGGCGGGATCAGCTTCTCGGCGTCCGGGGCGTCGGGCGGCTACTTCGCGGGCGGCTACATCGACAAGGCGGGCGGCGGGCAGGCGCACAACAACATGCCCCCGTACCTGGCCGTCCACATGTGGAGGCGGACGGCGTGATCAGGATCATGTACGGCCCCGACGCGCTGCTCGACCCGCGCTCGGGGGCCGACCTCATCGAGGCGGAGTTCCACTGGAAGGCGGGGCAGGCGGGGCGGTTCTCCGCGAAGCTGCCGCCCGGCCACCCGCTCGCAGGCCGCCTGCGCGCCATGGACGCCTCGAACGAGGTGGTTCTGGACGAGGGCGGCCGCACGACGTGGGCGGGGCGGCTCACCTCGGTGGAGCGGGCCTTCGACGGCACCGTTTCCGTCGAGGGCGAGGACGCTCTGGCCTACCTCAACGACACCGTGCAGCCCCCCTACGCGAACTACGCGGCGCCGGACTTCGACGGCGAGCCGAACGCGCCCAGGGACTGCGGGGAGCTGCTCGAATGGCTCGTGGGGCGTCACAACGAGGCGGCGTTCCTGCAATCCAAGCGCTTCTCGGTCGGGCGGCGAGTGTCCGGCAGGGAGCTGCTGCGCTCGTCGTCCCAGTGGCCCACGACCGCATCCGAGATCAAGTCGAAGCTCGTGGACACGGGCGGGATACTCGCCGTGCGCTACGGCGAGGGGGGCAAGGCGCTCGAATGGCTCGCCGACGGCGCGGGGGAGGGCGGGCAGCGCATCGAGTTCGGGCGCAACCTGCTCGGTTTCGCGCGAACCGAGTCCGCAGCGGGGGCCGTGAACGCCGTCGTCGCCGTCGGCAGGCCGAAGGAGGGCGATCCGTTCGACCTGCGCGGCTGGGACGCGCCGACGCGCGGCGACTACGCGGTGATAGACGGCATGGTGATCGACCAGGCGGCGGCCTCGTCGCAGGGGGCGGTCTGCGCACGGCGCGAGTACCAGTGCGAGGATCGGGGCCGCCTGCTCGAGCTGGCCATGGACGACCTCGACAGGGCCAGGTTAGCCGTCTCGACGGTCGAGGTTACGGCGTTCGACCTCTCGCTCGTGGACCCGTCCGTGCCGCCGATCGGGTACCTGGACTGGGTGACGGTTTCGAGCCGCCCGCACGGATTCTCGGCGTCGATGCTGTGCGTCGAGCGGAGGCTGAACGCCCTCGACCCGTCCAAGACGCGCTACGTGCTCGGATCGTCCAAGGCCACGCTCACGGGCGGGCAGGCGCGCACCGAGCGCTACATCCGCGCCGCCGTGATGCCCGCCGTCGAGGCCGTGCCCGCCCTGTCGGAGGCCGCGAAGGCGGCGGCCGAGACGGCGGAGGCGGCGAGCGGGGCTGCGGCTGCGGCGGCGGCCACGGCGAACCGGGCGAAGGCCGTCGCGACCTCGGCGGAGAGCGCCGCATCGACGGCGTCGTCCGCAGCCGGGGCGGCCAAGGCCGACGCGGCGGGGGCGCTGGCGACGGCCGTCGAGGCGAGGGAGGCCGCAGCCGGCGCGGCGTCCGAAGCGGCGGCTGCGGCGCAGACGGCGTCCGGCGCGGGCGCTGCGGCAACGGCCGCGCGGGACGCCGCCGCAGACGCGAAGCGGGCGGCCGACGGCGCCGCATCGGTCGCGGAGTCCGCCAAGGAGACCGCCGCGATCGCCGCATCGGACGCGGTCTCGGCCAAGTCGGCGGCCGACGACGCGAGACGCGATGCGGGCAGGCTGTCCATGCTCGTGCGCGAGACCCCGCAGGGCGTGGTGGTCGGCAAGGACGACGGCTCGGGTTCGTTCCCCGGCGGCTCGACGCGCCAGTCCGGCGAGGCGTTCGAGGTGCTGGGGCCGGACGGCTCCGCCATAGCCAGACTCGCCAAGGACGTTCTCGAGCTGATCGGCGGCCGCATGTCGATATCCGCCGAACCCTACGACGCGGGCGACTTCGGAGCGGGGACGATCGCCAAGGTGCGCGCCACAATCCTCGACTTCGAGGCCCCGGAGGTAGCGCTGTTCGGAACGGGCAGGAACTCGCAAATCAGATTCGGGAAGTACGGCGGCTGGCGGATCGACTCGTCGTCCCTGCCGCAGGGCGGCGGCGCGAAGCTGCTGCACGACGGAGACCTGAACGTCGTCAAGGCGGTCGTGGAGCACGGCGGGAGGAAGACGACGCTGGCCGTCACGAACAACGGCGTGTGGATCGACGGCAACCCCGTCGAGCGCCGCAAGGTGCTCTACGACGGGTCCAGGGCCACCGGCGCGGTCACGCTCAAGGAGAGCGCGGCGAACTTCACGCGCATGGAGATCCACTACTCAAACAACGACGGCGAATTCGCCAGCACGAGCGTCTGGAGGCCCAACGGCAAGAAGGTGTGCCTGTCCACCACCACCGTCACCGCCGACGGGGGCATGGGATGGGCCAAGTCGAAGCAGGTGACCGTGAACGGCAGCAGGATCTACAACACCGGCCGGGCGGGAGAGTCGTCGATCGGCCCTCATTCGGGCGGCACGGTGTACGACAACTGCATCGGCATCACCGCCGTCATCGGTTTCGTGTAGGAGAGGTGGTGCATATGGAACACATGACGGTGCCGGTCGAGTCGCTGCTGGCGATGGCGACGGCCATAACCGCGATAGTCGGCCTCATGGCCACGCTCGTCCGCGACAACAGGACGCGGGCGCGGGAGCGCGAGGAGGACGTGGAAGCGAGGGCCAAGACCGACGTCAAGCTGGACGTGGTCGCCCGCGACGTTCGCGAGGTCAAGACGGGCCTGGACAGGCTGGACGGGCGCGTCGATGCGCTCGCTCGCGACAGCGACAGGCTCGACGAGCGAGTCACGAGCGTAGAGAAGCGCGTCGAGAAGCTGGAAGACAGGATCTAGGAAGGGAACATTGTCATGATGAACGACTACATCAGCAAATGGGGCCGGGCCGCAGCGGTGCGCTGCCTGAAGACCGCGGCGCAGACCGCCGTGGCCCTCATCGGGGCCAACACCGTGAGCGTGACGGCGCTGGACTGGCCCGCCATCGTCGGCGTGTCCATCACGGCGGCTATCGTGTCGCTGCTCACGAGCGTCGCGGGCCTTCCCGAGGTGGAGGGCTAGCGTGGACTGGGACAACGTCCGAGCCGACGTGCACGCCCCCCTAACCGAGCACTTCACGCCCGGCAGGCAGGGCCGCCGCATCAGAGGCGTCACCGTGCACCACATGGCCGGGAACCTCACCATCGACCAGTGCCGTAGCGTCTGGGAGGGCAGCCCCACCAGCGCCCACTACGCCGTCCAGGCAGACGGGCGCATCGGCCAGATGGTCGACGACGCGGACACGGCCTGGGCGTGCGGCAACTGGGACGCGAACCTGGAAACGATCTCGGTCGAGTTCGCCAACGACCGCTTCGGCCCGTGGACGGTGGGCGCAAAGGCCCTCGACGCGGGGGCGCACCTCGTCGCGGCGCTGTGCCGCTGCTACGGCCTTGGCCGCCCGCGGTGGATGGCGAACGTGTTCCCGCACCGGCACTGGTCGCCCACCCAGTGCCCGGGCGAGCTGGCCGGGTCGCAGAACGCCGAGCTGATGAGGCTGTGCGGCGAATGGTACGACTACATGGCAGGGGCGGGGAGCGCCCCGGGAGGAGACGACATGCTCAGAGACGAGAACCTGAACAAGCCCGGCGGCGGAACCGTCCCCGCCGACCAGGCGGTGGCCTGGGGCTACTACTATGCGAAATGCGCCAAGGAGTACCTCGACGAGATGAGCGGCCAGGTCGAGGAGATCGCCAAACGCTCGGCGACCCCCGTGTCGCCCGAGGCCGTCGCCAGGGCGCTTATGGAGCACGGCGGCCTGAAGGTGGATATCGATTACGAGAAGCTGGCGAAGGCCGTCAACGACGACGCCGCGCGGCGCATGGCGGAGTAGGCCAGAGTTAGTGTAAGATCGAACCCATCAACCCCGTCGCAAAGCGTCCCCTCCGGGAAAGCGAGGACGACGATCCGACGGGGTATTTGACGGACGGACGATCGCCGTCGCCGCGCACGGAAAAGCCCCTGCGACCTTCGGGTCGCGGGGGCTTTTTCCCTTTGATGCTAAAAAAGGGGCGCTTTTTTAACTCAAAGGCTAATCGTTGGCGCTTCCGTTTAAAAAGGAGTGCTTTTTTTAACTCAAAGGCCGATTTCGGCGGTTCCAGTTAAATTTTGCGGGACGGGTTTCGCGTTTCATGTCCCGCAAATCCGCTTGCGGGACGCGGGCGGCGCGCAGATACGGTAGAATACGAACACGGCCTCGAGACGTCGTGTAATCGCGCGAGGGTAGCGCCCGTAACGCAGCTGGGTTCCCGGATGGGAGTAGGCCGATGGCCGAGAATTCCCTTGCTGCGGGAGCGCGAGCGCCGTATACGGCCCCGTTCCGCTCCGGCGGGCGGGGCCTTCCCCTATCCCCGCAGCCGCGCCTCGGCGGCGGCGTCAGCAGCGGCGCTCTCGCCCTCGTAGCAGAAGCGGACGCGGTGCCCGAGGTGCCGCAGCACCGTGGCCGCAGCCCGAGCGCTGGCGTTGGCCATGCGGTCTTCGGCCGTGCGCTCGTAGCGGTACAGCAGGTCGATCGTCCGGGCTCCGGCGCCGGCCGCCCCGCGCGCCTCCTCAACGATCCCGACCGCATGGGCCACGGCTTCGGCCTGGGCGTCGAGCGCCCGCCCGATGATCTCCCACGCCTCGTCGGGGGCGCTCCAGGCGTTGCCATCGGCCTCCCAGCGCACGACCGAGCGCCGGGCCACGCCCATCATATTTGCCAGGTCGGACTGTGTTATCCCTGCAGTCTCCCGAAGCGCCCTAAGGTCGGCCTTCGTCCTATCCATGCGGTCTCCTTCCATGCGAAAGGGGCGGCAGATAGCCGCCCCGTCTTCCTAGTCGTTCCAGACGTCGATGCTGTCCTGATCGGCCGCCTTGCGGTCTTCCCAGCCGTAGCTCTTCCGGCCGATGATCTCGCCGTAGTTCTCGATCTCGCCGTCTTCGTCAACCTCGACGGCCTGAATCGTCGCCGCGACCGTCTTCCTGTTCGTGAACCCCGAAGTCCTGTACTCGGTTTCCCAGACGCGCTGGGGGTCGATCCACTCGAAGAACGCCCGCGCGGCCCCCTCGCTCTCGAACAGCCGCTCGTCGGTCTGCTCGAAGCAGCATCCGCTCTCGTCCTCGTGAAACATCTCGACCATGAACCTCTTCATATCAAAGCCCTTTCTCTTCGGCTCTCGGAAGGCCCCTTGCCTTTCCGGTGTCTATATTGTGTCACACAGTGAGACACAATGCAAGGGTAATTTTCGGAATTTTCCGAAAATCTTGCCGAGGCCGGTAAGGAGTCTTCGCTTTTAGAACCGGGGCCGGATGGCGTTGAAAGCTAGACGAAAAGTAGACAAACTAGACTAAAAACAGCCTAAAACAGCCGAAATCAGCCGAAATACAAAGGAAGTAAGATGAAACTAAAAAGCCCGCCCGAACAGGCGATATACCGTTCGGACGGGCTGAATCGATTGGTGGAGGCGCGGAGAATCGAACTCCGGTCCATACTAGATCCTCGGTCAGGCTCTACAAGCTTATTCAGCAATCGAATTTAGAAACGGCTCGGTTTGCCGACCAACGTTGCCGATTCGAGTCGGTTTGATCTTAGCCTGCGCCATACCGGCTACATGCGCAAGAGCATTCCCCTGAAATGACGTCGCGCTCGGAGCGGGGAAGATCCGAGGTTGACGGCCGCTAGTTAATTAAGCAGCGAGGGCGTAACGCCCAGTGTAGTTCTTTTCGCCAATTAATTTGACTGTACCCCTGTTTAACGTGGCGAGGAGACCACGACCTGCTCCTCACGTCAGACCTACCATGTCGAAACCAGTCGCCCCCGTCGCGTCGGCCTGAAGGCCGTCGAGGGTGATAGCCCCACCTTGTCAAAGTGCCATCGGAAGGAAGCCCGATGCAGACTGCTCATTATAGGCGCTGCGAACAGGCTGTCAACATCGGCGATCGAGCGGGGGCTTGGGCGCTTCTCATCGCACCCACAAGCACCGACCCATGCATGCCGGCTCATGCGCGAATACCCTGCGCCCGCCCCTGGGCGACCCTACTTGAAGAAGCTTTTGAAGTCCAGCATGCCCTTGATGTCGTCGTAGACCTCTTTCAGCTCGCCGACCGTCTCCCGACCTTCTCGGTAGATGCCGTTGATGCCTTCGGTTGCGGCTTTAACCTCGTCTTTCGAGAACAGGGCGTCCGCGTCGGCCTTCGGCTTTCCGGCGGCCTTCTCGCTTTCCAGCTCGGCGGCCTCTTCTTCGGAGGCGTAGTAGTACTCCAGCTCCTCGCCGTTTTCGCCGGGAAGGACGAATCCTACGTCGCGTCCCTCCTCGTCCACCAGGTAATAGAGGATGTCCTTTTCGTCGTATTCGAGTTCGAACACCTCGCAGGTGTGCTCGTGCTCGTGCTCGTCCTGAAAAGCATCCTGGTCGGTTTCCCGGGGCTTTTCCGCTTCGGTCTGTTCAGCCATAGCGAATCTCCTGGTTTCGGGTTTTGAATCGTTCGGATCGAGCGCGCATAAGCGCACGCGCCTTCTGCGCGCCGTCGCTTGAATCGGTGGGGCGGCTTCACCGCAGGGCTTGCTCGCTGCTAGCGGCTGCGCTCTTTGAGGGCGCGATCGATCTCGCGCTTGCTGTCGCGTTCGGCCATGCTCTTTCGCTTGTCGTACAGCTTCTTTCCGCGTGCAAGCGCAAGCTCAACCTTCACCAGCGAGTTTTCCTTGAAGTACATCTGGGTGGGCACAAGCGCCAGCCCCTTCTCGCTGATCTTGTGCTCCAGCGTGCGGATCTGGTTGCGGTGCAGCAGTAGCTTTCGCCGCCTATCGGGGTCGGGATTGGCCAGATTGCCGTTCTTATACGGGGGGATGTGCACGTTGTTCAGCCACACCTCTCCCTTGCGGATAAGGGCGAAGCAGTCGGTAAGCTGGCAGTTGTTTTCGCGCAGCGACCGCACCTCGGTTCCCGTGAGTTCGATTCCCGCCTCGAAGCGCTCGAGAATTTCGTACTCGTGGAATGCGCGTCGGTTGCGCGCGATAAGCTTGCGTTCTCGCTTCATTCCTACCAGTACTCCTTCTTGGTCTTCCTGGGCTTCTTCTTTTCGGGACGAAAATCCAGCTCAAGTTGGCCATCAAGCGCTTCGTTCGTCGCCTTTTTCTTCTCGATTTTATCGATGCTCCACGAAACGGCCTCTTTGCCGTACAGCTCGAGCATGCGCAGGCGCGCGTGGTTCGCATTCTCGCGCGAGCCGCAGCGGGCGTCGCTTTCGAACTCGAAGAAACCGGTGGCTCGGGAATCCGAGGCTGCCGGCGATTGGTAATGTGCAAGATACGTTGCCATGGTGTCCTTCATCGCGCAAAAACGTAAGGGCATGATAGCACGATGGTCGGGAAACGGCGCTGCGTCCATTGGGCTGCGGATACGCACGTATTCCCATTCCCCCCGTTCCTTCAAGCCGCTTCTATCGAAGCTGTGTTCGGAGGACGATTTTACTGTCAGGTTCCCAATGTGCCATAACGGTGTAACGAACGCTTGATACAATATTCTGACTACCTGAATGCGATCGAGGAGCTTGGATTTCTTTGAAAGGCCGCAGCAAGCATCCAAAGCACGGGAAGCACGCGAAAACGCCTTCCAGTGCACCGTTGAATCACTCGGCAGAGGATGGCGTCGTTGCGCCCTCGTCCGGAGGCGCTTCCGCCTCACCCGCCCCTTCGCAACCTGACGCTGCCGTCGACGCCCCCGAATCCGCTGGACCCGAAAGCGATGGCGGCGTGTTTTGCAACGGCGCTTCCGAAGAGGATCGCACGTCTGCGGAAACGGTTATTCCCCTGTACAGCCCCGCGGCAAAAGGGGGCGCGCTGGGCAGAAACAAGAAGCGCACCTCGCCTAAGCGCATCGCGGCTATCGTGCTCGGTTCCCTGTTCGGGCTGATTCTGTTTGCGTATCTGGCCGGGGCGGCGGTGTTTTCATACTGGTTTTACCCGGGCACCTCGATAGGCGCGATCGATGCATCTCTGAAGACGTCCGATCAGGTGTCGTCCGCCATCGACACCAGCCTGTCTTCGTACAAGGTGCGCGTGGCGGGCGGCGGCTTTTCCTACGAGGTCGATTCTTCCGAAGTGGGTGTGAACATCGACGCGAATGCCGTCGTCAAGAGCATGCACGCGAACCTCAACCCGTTCATGTGGCCGGTTGCGGTGTTCAAGCGCAATCACGACCTCAGCGATCTGTTGGTGGCCTCGTACAACTCGACGGACCTGAGGCAGTCGGTGCAGGCCGCCGTCGATGCGTTCAACGAAACCGCAACTGCTCCGACCAACGCCCAGGTGATCTACGATACGGGTAAAAAGTCCTTCGCGATCCAGTCCGAAAAGACGGGTACCAGACTTGATATCGATGCGGTTATGGAAGCGGTGGGCAAAGCCATCGTGTCGATGAGCGATACGGCCTCGATCGGAGAGGCGCAGCTTGAGCAGCCCACTGTGCGCGCGGACGATCCGCGTGTTGCCAAGGCCCTTGAAGAGGCGTCCACAATGTCATCTGCCAACCTGCGCCTGACAACCGAGGGTAAGGAGCTTCTGCGCATCGATTCCCAGTCGATATCGAAGTCGATCTCGGTTTCCGACGATTACGAGGTGACGTTCAGCGAGGACGATCTGAACCAGAGCATCAACGAGGTGCTGGCATCCTACAACACGGTTGGCTCCGAGCGACGCTACACCCGTCCCGACGGCAAAGAGGTAACCGTTTCAGGCGGCGTGTACGGATGGCGCGTGGATACCGACGATCTGCACGATCAGATCATCGAAGGCGTCAAGGAAGGCGCTCGGAAAGATATCGAGATCTCGTTTGCCAGCAAGGGAAGCCAGGCGTCGGTTAACGGCGGCCCCGATTGGGGCGCGCGCTACGTTGATGTCGACCTGTCCGAGCAGCATGCGCGGTTCTACGATGGGGATTCGATCGTCTGGGAAGCCGACATCGTTTCGGGCAAACCCGACGACAAGTACGCCACGCCTCCGGGAGTGTGGTGGGTGAATGCCAAGCAAAGCCCTTCGACGCTTGAGGGGTACGAGGGCAAGAAAAAGATCTACACCACGAAGGTCCAGTATTGGATGCCGTTCGAGGGCAATGCCATCGGATTCCACGATGCGCCGTGGCAGGCGGAATTCGGGGGAACGCGGTACAAAGACGGGTTTGGAAGCCACGGGTGCATCAACCTCGCGCCCTCTAAAGCCTCGGAACTCTACGATATCCTTCAGTCTGGCGATTGCGTTGTGGTGCACTACTAACCTCCGCATATTGCGGGGGCTTCATGGATACAACATCACAGGAGAGCTTTAAGCGTGTTATCGCCCTGCGCAAACAGCTTGGTCGCAAGGTGCCGCGCTACGCGCGGCGCAAGCTGTCGGTGGGATTGGTCTCGTGCCTGATTGGCTGGGCCTGCTAGACTGGACCGTCACTATCAACAAACCCGGCGATTATCGCGCTTCCAACTCGTCTATCGCCCTTCCGGACATCGTCGAAGAACCTACGGATGTGCAGTATTCTGGGAAGCACGTCGGATCGCAAAGACATCAAGGTGAACGGCCAGGCTCTGAAGCCCGAGATGTTCGACACCACCCTTATGGACAGCTTCGATCATATTCTGGTCAACATTCAGGCCATGACGGGTGGCTCTGTCACCGACCCCACCTCTATTAACGACATCACTTCCAAGGTGCAGCTTCGGGCCGATATGCTCCAAAGCGAGAAGGACGGGGTCAGGCTTGAGATGGCCGATTCGAACTACACGATTCCTACCACGCCGGGCTCATCGGTTGCAAAGGTAAGTGGAACAGCCTTGGCTGTGGGAATCCTGGCACGCAGGCGCCGAGAAGAGGAGGAGTAGCGTATCGATCTGACAGGCTCAAACCTTTTTGCACTATGCTGGGCCGCACCCTGTATTCAGGAGTGCGGCCCATTTGCGTCTGCGTCAACGACCTGGTTATTCGTCTCTACATATGGATAATGACGCGCGATCTTATCCGGTTATATCTGCGAAGGAGAGATCGATCAGCCGTGCGAGGTCGTCGGCTGCCATTTCGATCTGAGCTCCGCGACGTCCCCCCGAGAAGACGATGCGGTCGAACAGCCGGGCGGTTTCGTCGGCAACTGCGGGAAACGTCTTCTTCATGCCCAGGGGAGAGCAGCCCCCGTGCACGTATCCGGTAAGGGGAAGAAGCTCGCGCTCCCGTATCATCTGGACGGCTTTCTCTCCAACTGCGCTTGCGGCCTTCTTCAGGTCCAGCTCGCATTCGACGGGTACCATGAACACGTAATGGCTACCCGACTTCGCTCGGGTGACCAGCGTCTTAAACACCTGATCGGGGTTCTGACCCAGCGTTGCGGCTACATCCGTTCCCGACACCGCCTGTTCGGGATCGTAGGTGTGGAAGGCGAATTCGCATCCGCTTGCCTCCACCTCGCGTTGGGCGTTGGTCTTCTTATCGTTCACTCGCTTTCCCATGTTGGATCCCCTTATCGGCAGAACCCTTCGAGCTGGCTTCTCAGGTCTCTTAGAGCGTTGCCGCGATGCGACACCGCGGCCTTTTCATCTTGGGATACTTCCGCAAGGGTTTTCTTTCCATCGAAAACGTCGGGCCAGAACAAAGGATCGTACCCGAACCCTCCTTCTCCTCGGGGCGCGCGCCCGATGTGTCCTTCCACGGTTCCGCGGGCGATGTGCTCGCTGCCGTCCTCGTCGATGAACACCAGCGTGCACACGAAGCGCGCGGTGCGGTTCTCGTCGGGCACTTCGGACAGCTCGGCCAGCAGCTTTTCGTTGTTGTGCCGGTCGGAAGCGTGTTCGCCCGCATAACGGGCGGAAAACACGCCCGGGGCGCCGTCGAGGGCGTCCACCTCCAGCCCGGAGTCGTCTGCCAGCACGGCAAGCCCTCCGCTTGCGCGCCGCGCCGCGCACGCTTTGATGCGCGCATTGCCTTCGAAGGTGGTTTCGGTTTCGTCGGGATCGGACTTGATACCCATATCGTCCAAGGTTTTAAACTCCCAGGAAGGGAAGGGAAGGGCGGCGGCGATCTCGGAGGCTTTGTGGGCGTTGTTCGTGGCGATGACGACGGTTTTCATAGCATGTCCTTTCCCCGTAAACGACAGAAGGCCAACCGAGCGGTTGGCCTTCGAGAGATCGTGGAGCGGGTGACGGGAATCGAACCCGCGTTATCAGCTTGGAAGGCTGGAGTTCTACCATTGAACTACACCCGCGTTGCAAAGCGTAGGTCATTGTACCTTAAATGCCGATTCGAACAAGGACAATTACCCGAAATGCAAAATTGCCGGATGGTCGGGATGACAGGATTCGAACCTGCGACATCCTGCTCCCAAAGCAGGCGCGCTACCAGACTGCGCCACATCCCGACGAATTCAGCCGAACCAGTATAGCAGAGTTATCCTGTGCGCCGATGCGCTGCACTTAGATCCGCTGCGAGCAGTACTGGATGATATCGGATGATTCGTACAGCGCTTCGCCTTCGATCACCAGGCAGGGAATCTGCCGCTTGCCGCCGACGGCGACGAGGTCGTCGTAGGCAGCCGCATCCTCCAGCACGTTGCGCATAGCGCATTCGATGCCGTGCTCGTTCAGGTAGTCCACGACGCGCATGCAAAACGGGCAGGTGGGTCGCCAGTACAGAACGTGGTTCTCAAGTTTCGTCATATCTTCCCTCTTCGAAGAATCTGTTGCTACGATCGGTTCCGGGGTCGGTTCGAGTGTATCACGCCGTGCACGGACGCGGCCGTCTCTCGCACGTAGGCGGCGGCCGATTCCAGTCCGCCTTTCAGCATGCGCTCGGTAATTTCGGCGTTCACGGTCAATCCGTCGGCGCAGTCGGCAAGCGCGCCCGCTTCGAGGGCGTCGGCGTTTTCACAAGCCACGGCCACGGGCACCGACGCGTGTGCGCGAACGGTTTCGACCAAGGAACGCATGTGCTGTTCGGGCAGTCCCGGAGGGCATGTGAACTGGATAAACCCTTCGGCGGCCCGTGCGATTTCCGCCAGGCGTTGTTCCGGGGCAGGATACACCACGCTGGGAATGCAGATTCCGTGGGATGCTGCAGGTCGGGAGAACTCCTCGCGCTCTTCCAGCGGGACGTCCAGAAGCATCACCGCATCGGCGCCCGCTTCGGCGCATGCTTTCATGAAGTGATCAGTGCCGTAGGCGAATACCACGTTGGCGTACGATACCAGCGCGATGGGGCAGGTTGCACCCGCCGAGCGAACCGATCGCACGATGCGGAACACGTCGTCGGGCGCGGTCTTGCGCTTCAGGGCGCGCAGGCCCGCCTGTTTGGTGGCTTCGCCCTCCGCGGTGGGATCGGAGAAGGGTATGCCCACCTCGATAAGGTCGGCTCCATTTTCAATGGCGGTCGTTACCAGGCGGGCTGTCTGTTCCAAAGACGGTTCCCCCGCCACTATGTAGGGGATGAACGCCCTGCCGCGCGCGCGGAAAGCTTGCGCGATGCGCGCTTCGGTTGCGTTCAGACAGCGGTCGGTTCCGGCGGCGGGACGGGTGGTTTCGCTCTTAGTCATGGATGGCCTCCCCACGGTAGCGGGCGATTGCGGCGACGTCTTTATCGCCGCGCCCTGAAACGGTTACGACAAGAATCTGGTCTGGCTGCATGGTCGGCGCGATCTTCAGTGCGCCGGCTATGGCGTGCGAGCTTTCGATGGCGGGGATGATGCCTTCGGTGCGGCTCAGGTACTCGAAGGCGCTTACGGCCTCCTCGTCGGTGATGGCGAAGTACTCGGCGCGTCCCGAATCCTTCAGCATCGAGTGCTCGGGCCCGATGCCAGGGTAGTCAAGCCCCGCGCTAATGGAGTACACGGGCGCGATCTGGCCGTTTTCATCCTGGCAGAAATAGCTTTTCATCCCGTGGAAGATTCCGGTTTTTCCGGTGGTCAAAGTGGCCGCGGTGTCGGGGGAGTCAACGCCGTGCCCTGCGCCCTCGCAGCCGATGAGGCGCACGGACGGATCGTCGATGAAGTGGTAGAACGACCCGATGGCGTTGCTTCCGCCGCCCAGGCAGGCCATCACCGCGTCGGGTAGGCGCCCTTCCCGGCGCATCAGCTCGTCTTTCACTTCGCGCGAGATGACCGATTGGAAGTCGCGGACCACAAGGGGGAAGGGGTGCGGGCCGACCGCCGATCCCACCAGGTAATGGGTATCCTCGATGCGTTTGACCCATTCGCCGAATGCAACGTTCACGGCATCTTTCAGCGTGGCCGTCCCTTCGGTTACGGGCACCACTTCGGCTCCCAGCAGGCGCATGCGGTACACGTTGAGCGCTTGGCGCTCGGTATCCTCTCTGCCCATGTAGATGGCGCATTCCATACCCAGTAGGGCGGCGACGGTGGCTGTGGCCACGCCGTGCTGCCCGGCGCCCGTTTCGGCGATGAGGCGCGTTTTTCCCATGCGCTTGGCGACGAGGGCCTGTCCGATGGCGTTGTTGATCTTGTGCGCCCCGGTGTGGTTGAGGTCTTCTCGCTTGAGGTAGATCTTCGCACCGCCCAGATCGCGCGTCATGTTTTCGGCGAAGTACAGACGACTGGGACGCCCCGTGTACTGGTTGAACAGGTATTCCAGCTCTGACTTGAATTCCGGGTCGTGCGCGCAGCGATCGTATGCGTCGGCGAATTCGTGCAGCGCGTTTACGATCGCTTCGGGGACGTATTGCCCCCCGTGGGTTCCGAACCGACCGTTTTCCATAGGTGACCTGCCTTTCCGGGGCATAAAAAAACGCCCCTAACGATGGATACGTCAAGGACGAGCTGTATACCCGCGGTGCCACCTTGATTCACGGTTTGACCCGTGCTCTTTTCGGGGCGCCAACACGCCCCAGAACCGTTACGCCGTTCTCGCGTCGCAGCATTTGACTGCGCCCTCAGTGGCCCATTTGCCGATTCGCTGCGATCCGGTTCTCAGCATCCCGGAATCTCTGTGCGCCCGATTTTCGACGTTACTTCCACGTCACAGGTTATGGTTGGGCATCATAATCCCACAAATCGGTTCACGCAAGGGGGAATCGGCGGGATTCGGGTCAGATGGTAGAATCCTTATGCATCCGCGGGGGATGACTTATGCGTCCGTAGGAGGATGACGTGCGGGCCGTCGCTTTTCGAGCGGCGCAACGAGAGGGGTGGAAGATACAGGTGGGGTACAGTGGCTATAGGGGAAAACTCGGTCTCGATCTCTCGCTTTCCCGTCGCGGTGCCCTGGCCGCCTCGGCGCTTGCGCTGCTTTCGGTCGGAACGCAGGCCGCTCTCCCCGCTTGGGCCGACGAGGCGGGGCATCTCATCGACGTTCGGCTGAGCGATCAGCGGTCCTGGTTCGATCTGGTAAGCGGGCCCAAAGACGTGAAATTCGCGGCGGAGGTGACGGTCGACGGGAAAACGTTCGAGGGCGCCTCCATCAAGGGCAGGGGCAATTCGACCTGGAACGTCGGCGCTTCCCTGAAAAAGCCCTACCAGATCGGCTTTTCCAAGAAGACGGACCTCCTCGGCATCGGATCGCCCACCAAGAAGTGGGTGGCGCTGGCGAACCTGTTCGATCCGTCGCACCTTCGCAACCGCTTGGGTCTGTGGATCGCCCGCGAGATGGGAGTGCCGGGAAACCAGTGCGATACCGCGTTCGCGTGGCTGGTCGGCAACGGAAGCGATCTGGGGCTGTACCTCATCGCGCATAAAGTGGAGAACTCCAAGGGCTCCCTCGCTCTGAGGAGCGGGGACGGCATCATGTGCGAGATCTCCAATATCCATTCGGAGCAAGACGACGTGCTGGTGGCAAGCGACGACTGCCGCTTCCTGGTGAAGGACGCTTCCAGCGACGATGACCCCGTCCTGACGCAGTTGGCGCGCCGCCGCCTCGTCGATGCATACGATCAGCTGCTCGACGCCTGCGGTCGCGGCGACTGGGAGGGCGTTTGCAGCCTCGCCGACGTCGACTCCATCGCCCGGTACTGGCTGGTGCGCGAGTTCGCGGCTGACGTCGATGCATGCGTGTCGAACGTGTACCTTTACCAGGACGGAGAAAACGACCGGCTGCACGCCGCCTGCGTATGGGATCTCGATCTGGCGTTCGGCAACGGTGCGGGCATCGTGGCATCGGATTCCGAGACGACGTCTCCGTTCCGCTCGTGGGCGCGCACCAACCAGCGCGAACTCGTCTACGATGAGGCTCCTGGCGAGAGAGACGTCGTGATCTGCCGGCTTTTCGCGCGATTGTGCGATATCCCGCAGTTCTGGGAGCTGCTGTGCGCGACGTACCACGACGTTCTCGCGCCCGTCCTTTCCCGAGCGAACGGCTTCATTACCGACGAGGCGATGCGGGTGCGGGCCGATGCGCTGAAGGATGCGCGCATATGGTCGGAGCCATGGCGCAGGGCGGGCGGTGCCCGGCGCGACGAGTTCGATGCTGCGGTCGGGTCGCTTGCGTCCTGGGTCTCCGCTCGCGCACGCTTCATGTCCAAGTGGTGCTCGCTTCGTGCGGCTTCGGCTCCGAAATCCCTGGTGAACTTGAAAAACGGGCGGGCGATCCTCTCTGTATCCTCGAAGGGAGCGCGCCTCGAAGATTCTTCGTTCGCTACGTTTTCCCTGATCGGCTGCTCCGATGGGTCGTATCGCATCCGCAACCGACAGGGAATGGACGTGTACGCGCCGTCTCCCCAGTCGAAGGGGGGCGTGGCGCTTTGCCCCGCCGATTCCGTCGCTGACGGGAGCGCGCAGTGGCTCCTGTACGACGACGGCTCGATTTCCAACAAGAAGACCAGCCTGTTTCTTACCGTGCAGGACGACGGTTCGGTGACGTGCGATGCGTGGAGCCCTTCGGGAGCCGGGGCGTCTGATCTGACGAGTGCCGACAGCCAGCGCTTCTCCATCGAACCGTGCACATGGGTACGTCTGGGCGGGATCGATGCGCTGGAGACGAACTACCTGGTGGTGTCCGAGGGTTGGCAGACCTCCGATGTGGTGCTGCTCAGTTCGAACGACGGCTTCTACGATGCGCTGTCGGCGGCGGCTCTGGCGGGCGCGTACCGGGCTCCCATCGTGACCACGTCCCACGACGGGCTCTCCGACGCCGCGCGCGCGTCACTTTCGCGCCTCAAGCCCTCCAAGGTGCTGATCATGGGAGGGGAGGCGGCTATTCACCCGGCGGTCGAGCGGGCGGTGGCGCGCCTGGGCGCCTCGGTCGAGCGCGTGGCGGGAGAAGACGCTGCCATGACGTCGCTCGAATCGGCTAAACGGGTCGTGTCGTCGGGTTCGTGGTCGAAGGACCTGATCATCGCAACAGGCGGGTCGTTTTACGACGCTTTGGCGTCATCACCGGTGGCCAGCGCGACCAAGACGCCCATTCTGCTGGCCAACCGCAACGGCGGGCTCGACCTGCGGGCCGAGATAATCGAGTTCATCGCGCAGGCGAAGCCGGATAGGGCGTTCATCATGGGCGGTACGGCGGCGGTGGGCCCTTCGGCCGAGCGGGTCTTGGCCGAATGCGGCGTGGGGTCCGTGCGCAGGATAGCCGGCGAGGTTGCGGTCGAGACGTCTTTGCGGATCGCCGAATGGGCGGTTGCCGAATGCGGCATGGGCGCCAACGGCATGGGGGCTGCGGTGGCCCAGGGATGGCACGATGCGCTTTCGGCAGGCCCTCTGTTGGGACTTCGCCGCGCCCCGCTCATCCTCGTCGCTACGGATCGGGACGGTTGGGCCTACGATGCGCGCTGCATCGATGCGTTCGTGGCCCGCCATGCGGCCGACATCGATTTCGGATACGTGTTCGGGGGAGAGGCCGCCATGACGCCGCGGGCGATGGAAGACCTCGTGTCGGCCACGGCTTAGCGCCCGCATCGCCGACGCGGCTTTTCGGGGGGATGCGCATCTCGCGCTGATGGGTTCCCGCGAACGCGCGACGGGAGTCGTCGTGCTAGACTTGCCCGGATAGGCAGTGCGCCTTGCAGGCGCCCGAACGAACGAAAGGCACCGCACCCTATGGCCGACTACATCGAGGGAAAACGTCCGATCATCGAGGCGCTGCGCACCGAAGTGCCGCTGCGCTGCATCTTCATGGCCGACAATGCGAAGCGCGATCCTCTGATCGAGGACATTATGCGCAAAGCGCGCCGGCGCGAAGTGAACGTGAAGATGGTCCCCCAGGCCAAGCTTGACGAGATCTCGGTGCGCGGCAGTCATCAGGGCGTTATCGCGCAGGCTCGTCGGTTCGAGTACATGGGCGTGGGCGATCTCATCGATGCGGCCGCAACGTACGCCGACCGGCATGGGGGTCGCGCGCTCATCGTGCTGCTCGATCACATCACCGATGCCGGAAACCTTGGCGCGGTCATCCGCAGCGCCGAGAGCGTGGGTGCGGTCGGTATCATCATTCCCAACAAGCGCAGCGCTCATGTGGATGCCTCGACGTACAAAAGCTCGGCCGGTGCGGTGGCGCACCTGGGCATCGCCCAGACCTCCAACATCGCCCAGGCCATCAAGCGTCTTCAGGAAAACGGCTTCTGGATCGCTGCGGCAAGCGAGCATGCGCGCGACCAGGTATGGGATGTGAACCTGAAGGGCAAGATCGGTTTGGTTATGGGAAACGAAGCCGAGGGCGTGTCGCGCCTTGTGCTTGAGAAGTGCGATCTTTTGGGAAAGCTTCCCATGATGGGGAAGGTGTCCTCGCTCAACGTCGCCCAGGCCTCGACCGCCTTCATGTACGAGTGGCTGCGCCAGAACCGCCCCTCCGACCAGGAGGTTTCTGCGGCAAGCGCGGCAGAATAGGTTCGATTCGCATGAGCTTTACCGCTTCATCCGCACATGCCGCATCGCTTCGTGCATTCCAGGGGGGTGTGTCGCATGCCGCGCGACCGTAAGCGCATCCTTGTGGTTGACGGGTACAACGTGCTGCGCTCGGGCAGTCGCTACCGGCGTGCGCCCTATCCCGACTATACCGACGACGCGTTTAACCGGGCGCGCGAGTCTCTGATCAACGACGTGGTTCATTTCGCGGGGCGCGAGTATCGCGCCACCATCGTGTTCGACGGCGGTGGAAACCGCTTCTCGAAGGGCGAGCCCGACTTCGTGGGCGGGGTGCGCGTGGTGTTCTCGCCATCGGGCTCTTCGGCCGATCGGATCATCGAGAAGATCGCACGCGAGGGCCGTGAAAACGGTTGCGAAGTGATGGTGGTCACAAGCGATGCCACCATCCAGGATACGGTGTTCGGCTTGGGGGTCGACCGCATGAGCGCCGAGGGTTTCTGCCGCGACGTGGGGCGCTATTTCGAGGAGGCTCGTTTGGACGAGGCGCCCCGCATCGCCGGGAAGAACACGGTGGCCGGCCGCATCGACGCCGGGACTTTAGCCAAGCTGAAGGCCCTGCGCGACGGACGCTAAGAGGGCAAGCGCCCGTCGCGGCGCGGCAAGGGCCTTTCGGCGATGCGGCCGGTTTTGCCGCATCGGTGCGCCTAGCGCTTCGCGTTCCTTCTGATTTTCAGCACGAGAGCGGCGATGGCGCACAGTATGCCCCCGATGGGCCAGGCTACCCAGAAGATGTCGGCGAAGGGGCCCCTTGCCATTGCATCCTGATCAGGGTACCCGCCCACCCACAGCATGGTCAGGCCGACGATGGTGGCTGCGAGCATGATGATTCCGCAGACGGGCCCCACAAGGGGGTCGGTGCGCTCCTCGATTTCGTCGGTGCGCTCCTTGTTGTAGTTTTCCACCCTCGACGCCCCGTACAGGATTCCGAAACGCACGATAAGCCACACGCCCGCGGCGATGGTCGCTAGAAAGCCGGAACCCGCGACGTTTTCCAGGGGCGTGTTGTCGAAAGCGCTCGCAATCGCGCAGCCCAGCAAGATGAATCCGATGCCGCCCGCCAGCCCGCGCGTGAAAGAGCGGCGCACGGCGCCTTTCTCCTCCTCGGTGTAGAAGTCTTCGACGAAGGGATGGTTGCGGGTAAAGGCGGCGTGCTCGATTCCGGCAGGGATGATCACGATGATACCGATGGCGACGCACACGAGAAGAAGAGCGCCGGACAGGTTCTGGTTCCAGGGGAGCAGGGCGTCGCACAGGCTGACCAAGGCCGTGGCGGCGATGATGATGGCGACCCCGGTTGCGATCGAGAGGGAAAACAAGCGGAAATGCCGATCGTATCCGCACGTGTCCTGGGGTGCTGCGTCGGGCGGCAGAACCTCGGCCGCCCGAACGGTGCGACCCGACAGATCCCCGTTCACCAGTTCGTCAAGCGAACATTCGAACAGCTCGGCCATGCGCATGAGCTTATCTACTTCGGGGGTGGACTGACCCGCCTCCCATTTGGCAACCGATTGGCGCGAGACGCCAAGCAGCATGGCCAGCTGCTCTTGCGTCATGTTGCGCTGTTGGCGGAGGTGGAGCAGGTTTTGTCTGAATTTCATAAGTTCGCCTTTCATGGTGGGCATTGTATCGCATCAGGACAAGGCGATCATGCGGTTGCGCGGGCGTCGAGGCTACCAACCAGACGTGTCAAAATCGGACGATTCGGTGCAACCGACGGTTGCAGGCCCAGGTGAAGCGAATTTCGCCGATCCAAGCCGTTTTCGCGCCGCTTGCGCTTTGGAACCGTTGGAAAGCATCGGGATCCGATGAGTTTTATTCATTGAAAAGCCTGATAAAAGGTATAAAAACACAGCAAACTTACATAGTTGCTAAAAATAATCCTTGACCTCCCTTTAAGTACGGAATATTCTGTAAAACTGTACTTTTTTGCAGTTTTACAGGTGTGACCTAAGGAGGAACAACCTCGTGGCTCAAGGACAAAATCCTACTTCCACCAGCCGTTACAGGGACCGCCGAAGCTTCGCTAGGATTCCGGGCGTCATGGACGTCCCCAATCTTATCGCCATCCAGACCGACAGTTTCGACTGGTTCATGACTGAAGGTCTCGACAAGGCGTTTGCAAGCATCAGCCCCATCGAGAACTCCACCAAGGATATGTGCGTGGAGTTCGGCGGGCACAGCTTCGGAGATCCGAAGTACTCGGTCGACGAGTGCAAGGAGAAGGACGTCTCGTACCAGGCACCGCTCTTCGTCAACATCCGCTTCATCAACAAGGAGACCGGCGAGATCAAAGAGCAGGAAGTGTTCATGGGCGATTTCCCGCTCATGACGCCGCGCGGCACCTTCATCATCAACGGCACCGAGCGCGTGGTCGTTTCCCAGCTCGTGCGCTCTCCCGGCGTGTACTTCTCCGCCGAAGCCGACAAGACCTCTGCGCGCACCATCTACAACGCGAAGGTCATTCCCAGCCGCGGTGCCTGGCTGGAGTTCGAAACCGACAAGCGTGACGTTCTGCACGTCCGCATCGATCGCAAGCGCAAGCAGCCCGCCACGCTGCTCGTGCGCGCGCTGGGCTTGGCCGAGACCCGCGAGGAGATCATCGAGCTGCTGGGTTCTTCCGAGATGGTTCTGCGCACGCTCGACCGCGACCCCGCCACCACCCGTGAAGAGTCGCTTATCGAGCTGTACAAGCGCTTCCGTCCCGGCGAGCCGCCCACGCTCGATTCCGCCCGCACGCTGCTCGACGGCCTGTTCTTCAATCCGCAGCGCTACGATCTGGCAGCGGTTGGCCGCTACAAGATCAACAAGAAGCTCGGCATCGATGCGTCCGAGGATTCCCCTACGCTTACTGAAGAGGACATCACGCGCACGATGCAGTACATCCTCGCGCTCAACAACGAGCAGGAGGGCTTCGGCGTCGACGATATCGACCACTTCGGCAACCGCCGCATCCGCACGGTGGGCGAGCTTATCCAAAACCAGTTCCGCATCGGCCTTTCGCGCATGGAGCGCGTCGTGCGCGAGCGCATGGGCATGCAGGAGCCCGACGACATCACGCCGCAGTCGCTGGTGAACATCCGCCCGATCGTGGCCTCCATCAAGGAGTTCTTCGGATCCTCGCAGCTGTCCCAGTTCATGGACCAGACCAACCCCGCAGCCGGTATCACGCACAAGCGCCGTCTGTCGGCTCTGGGCCCCGGCGGCCTGTCGCGCGAGCGCGCGGGCTTCGAGGTTCGAGACGTTCACAACTCTCATTACGGGCGCATGTGCCCCATCGAGACGCCCGAAGGCCCCAACATCGGCCTTATCGGCTCGCTGGCCACGTATGCCCGCGTCAACCCCTACGGATTCATCGAGACCCCATACCGTCGCGTCGTCGACGGCAAGGTGACCGACGAGATCGACTACCTCACGGCCGACGAGGAGGAGAACTACGTCATCGCCCAGGCCAACGAGTCGTTCAACGCCGAGACCCGCGTGTTCGGCCGCACCGACGCCCAGGGCAACTTTGTTGCCGCAAAGCGCGTGCTGTGCCGTATGAAGGATGCCGCCGGAACCTTCGGCGAGCCGGGCGAAGTGCTTCCCGAGAACGTGAACTACATGGACGTCTCGCCCCGCCAGATGACCTCGGTTGCAACCTCGCTCATTCCGTTCCTCGAGCACGATGACGCGAACCGCGCGCTCATGGGATCGAACATGCAGCGTCAGGCCGTGCCCCTGCTGCGTCCCACCGCTCCTTTGGTCGGAACCGGCATCGAGCACCGCATCGCGGTCGATTCCGGCGAAATCCTCGTTGCCCAGAACTCGGGTGTGGTCGATTACGTGGACGGCCAGACCATCATCATCCTGAATAACGACGGCGAGTACGACGAGTACCTGGTTCCGAAGTTCCAGCGCTCCAACCAGAGCGGCTGCATCAACCATCGGCCGCTCGTCCGCAAGGGCGACGAGGTGTGCGCGGGCGACGTTCTGGCCGACGGCCCGTCATGCGACTGTGGCGAGCTGGCTTTGGGCCAGAACCTCATGGTGGCCTACATGCCCTGGGAGGGCTACAACTACGAGGACGCCATCATCGTGTCCGAGCGTGTCGTGTCCGAAGACCTGCTCACGTCCATCCATATCTCCGAATACGAGGTGGATGCGCGCGACACCAAGCTCGGCCCCGAGGAGATCACCCGCGAGATCCCCAACATCTCCGACGATCTGACCGCCGATCTGGATGCCGACGGTATCATTCGCATCGGCGCCGAGGTCGTGCCGGGCGACGTGCTGGTGGGCAAGGTCACGCCTAAGGGCGAAACCGAGCTCACGGCTGAGGAGCGCCTGCTACGCGCCATCTTCGGCGAGAAGGCCCGCGAGGTGCGCGACACGTCGCTGAAGGTGCCCCACGGTTCCGGCGGTCGCGTGATCGGCGTCAGCCGCTTCACCCGCGAAAGCGGCGACGAGCTTGCTCCCGGCGTGAACGAGCTGGTGCGCATCTACATCGCCCAGAAGCGCAAGGTCCAGCAGGGCGACAAGCTTTCGGGCCGTCACGGAAACAAGGGCGTCATCTCTCGCGTTCTTCCGGTCGAGGACATGCCCTACATGACCGACGGCACGCCGATCGACGTCATCCTCAACCCGCTGGGCGTTCCCTCCCGCATGAACGTCGGCCAGCTGCTGGAGAACCACCTCGGCTGGGCGGCGAAATGGGGTTGGTCCGACGCTGCGGAAACCGACGAGGTCGTCGAGGGCCCCATGTTCGTCTCCACCCCGGTGTTCGACGGCGCCCACGAAGACGAGATCTCCGATGCGATCGAGCGCGCCAACCGCAACCTCATCAACCGCAACCACGCCCTCTACGGCGACCTGGCGCGCGACGAGTTCGTGCCCCAGCTGTCCCGCACGGGCAAGACCTGGCTGTACGACGGGCGCACGGGCGAGAAGTTCCGCGAACCCGTCACCTGCGGTCAGACCTACATCCTCAAGCTGGGACATATGGTCGACGACAAGATCCACGCCCGCTCGACCGGCCCTTACAGCCTGATCACCCAGCAGCCTTTGGGCGGCAAGGCGCAATTCGGCGGCCAGCGCTTCGGCGAGATGGAGGTGTGGGCGCTCTACGCCTACGGCGCCTCGAACGTGCTCCAAGAGATCCTTACCGTCAAGTCCGACGATACGGCGGGACGCGTTCAGTCCTACGAGGCCATCGTCAAGGGCGAGAACATCCCGGCGGCCGAGGTTCCCGAGTCCTTCAAGGTTCTGGTCAAAGAGATGCGCTCTTTGTGCCTCAACGTCGAGCTTGAAGGCAACGAGGTTGCCGGCGCGCCCGCGCAGGAAGACGAAGACCAGGCGATGTTCGACCAGCTGACCCAGGCGGCTGCCCAAACCGAGGCAGACGAGGCCAGCGCGCTCGACAGTATCGCCGCAGGAATGGATGATTTGATGAACGACCTTGGTTCCACTGAAACCAACGAACTTCTCGGTGAAGGGGAGGAGCGATAAATGGCCACCGAATTCGACGTCACTAATTTCGACGCAATCCGCATTTCGCTCGCCAGCGCCGAGGATATCCGTGCGTGGTCGCGCGGCGAGGTGAAGAAGCCCGAGACCATCAACTACCGTACCCTTAAGCCCGAGAAGGACGGTTTGTACTGCGAGAAGATCTTCGGTCCCACCAAGGATTGGGAGTGCGCCTGCGGTAAGTACAAGCGCGTTCGCTTCAAGGGCATCGTCTGCGAGCGCTGCGGCGTCGAGGTCACGCGCTCGAAGGTCCGCCGCGAGCGCATGGGCCACATCGAGCTTGCGGCTCCCGTAAGCCATATCTGGTACTTCAAGGGCTCTCCCAGCCGTCTGGGCTATCTTTTGGACATCTCTCCCAAAGACCTCGAGAAGGTGCTGTACTTCGCAAGCTCCATCATCACGTCGGTGGATAAGGAAGCTCGCGAGGAGGACCTCGACGAGCTGCGCGACGAGCTGGCCGCCGATCTCGAAGAGCTCGACGCCGAGCGCGATCGCCTGATCGCGTCCACGCGCCGTCTCTCCACGGCCTACGTGCCCGAGGAAGACGAGTTCGTCGACGACATCGACGACGACGAGCGCATGACCCCCGAAGAGGTCGAGGAAGAGATCGCCGACATCTACGAGGAGTTCAACGATCGCAAGGCCCTGCGCCAGGAGGCCTTCGAGGTCTTCCAGAAGATCGAACCCAAGCAGCTTCTCAGCGACGAGGCGCTCTACCGTGAAATGCGCGCCAACTACCGCGATTATTTCAACGGCGGCATGGGAGCCGAGGCCGTGCGCGACCTTTTGGACGCCATCGACCTCGATGAAACCTCGGTCGAGCTTGCCGACATCATCGCCAACGGCAAGGGGCAGAAGCGCGCCAAGGCCATCAAGCGCCTCAAGGTCGTTGACGCCTTCATGAAGTCGGCCAACAAGCCCTCCGACATGATCCTCGACGTGATCCCGGTCATTCCGCCCGATCTGCGCCCCATGGTGCAGCTGGACGGCGGCCGCTTCGCGACGTCGGACCTGAACGATCTGTACCGTCGCGTCATCAACCGCAACAACCGCCTCAAGCGCCTGCTCGACCTCGGCGCTCCCGAGATCATCATCAACAACGAGAAGCGCATGCTTCAGGAGGCCGTCGATTCGCTGTTCGACAACGGCCGTCGCGGGCGTCCCGTCACCGGACCGGGCAACCGCCCCCTGAAGTCGCTGTCCGACATGCTGAAGGGCAAGCAGGGCCGCTTCCGTCAGAACCTTCTGGGCAAGCGCGTCGACTACTCCGGTCGTTCGGTCATCGTCGTCGGCCCCGAGCTGCAGATGCACCAGTGCGGCCTGCCTTCCAAGATGGCGCTCGAGCTGTTCAAGCCCTTCGTGATGAAGCGCCTGGTCGAGCTCGAGTACTCCAACAACATCAAGGCTGCCAAGCGCGCGGTCGATCGCGGCGCGAGCTACGTGTGGGACGTTCTCGAAGAGGTTATCCGCGAACACCCCGTGCTGCTGAACCGTGCACCCACCCTGCATCGTCTGGGCATCCAGGCCTTCGAGCCCATCCTGGTCGAGGGCAAGGCCATCAAGCTGCATCCGCTGGTCTGCACCGCCTTCAACGCCGACTTCGACGGCGACCAGATGGCCGTTCACGTGCCGCTGTCCGCCGCCGCCCAGGCCGAGGCCCGCATCCTCATGCTGTCCACCAACAACATCAAGTCGCCCGCCCACGGCCGCCCGCTGACCGTTCCCACGCAGGACATGATCATCGGCCTGTACTACCTCACGGCCGCCCGCGACGGGTTCCCGGGAGAGGGTCGCGCCTTCATCGACTTCGCCGACGCCCGCGCCGCCTACGACGCCCGCGCCGATGTCGATTTGCAGGCCAAGGTGTTCGTCCGCCTGGCCGAGGACACCCGCGTGGCCACTGCGTTCAACGACGTTAAGCTGTGCCGTGCCGGCGAGCGCATCGAGACCACCATCGGTCGCGTGACGTTCAACGACGTACTGCCCGCCGACTATCCGTTCCTCAACTACGAGATGAACAAGGGCGAGATCAGCCGCCTGGTCGAAGACGTGTGCAACGCTTATCCCGACTCTCAGGTCCCGCCGATTCTCGACGGCCTGAAAAGCGCCGGCTTCCATTACGCGACCCGCGCGGGCGTGACCGTGTCGGTATACGACGCCACTATCCCGCCGTCGAAGGCCGACATCCTGGCCGCTGCCGACGAGAAGGTCGCCGTGATCGACGACGAGTACGAGATGGGCCTCATGTCCCATGACGAGCGTCATCGTCAGATCGTCGACATCTGGAACGAGGCGAACGAAGAGGTCGGCGATGCGATGGCCGAGAACTTCGACAAGTTCAACCCCATCTACATGATGGCGTTCTCCGGTGCGCGAGGAAACATCAAGCAGATCCGCCAGCTGGCCGGTATGCGCGGCCTTATGTCCGACCCGAAAGGCGAGATCATCGACCGTCCTATCAAGGCGAACTTCCGTGAAGGCCTGACGGTTCTCGAATACTTCATCTCCACCCACGGCGCACGCAAGGGCCTGGCCGACACCGCGCTGCGCACCGCCGACTCGGGCTACCTTACCCGCCGCCTGGTCGATGTTGCGCAAGACGTCATCATCCGCGAGATCGACTGCGGTACCGTGGACGGCGTGCCCTACCGGATCGTCACCGAGAAGGGCTCGCTTGACGAAAACCTCATCGGGCGCTGCCTGCTGGAGGCCGCCGTGTCTCCCGAAGGCGAGGTCCTGCTGGAAGCGGGCGCCTACATCTCCTCCATAAAGGAGCTCAAGCGCCTGGCTGACGCGGGTCTCGACGAGGTCGTCATTCGCACGGTCATGACCTGCCATGCGCACGACGGCGTCTGCCAGAAGTGCTACGGCTGGGATCTGGCCACGGCCCGTCCGGTCAACATTGGCACGGCGGTCGGCATCATCGCCGCTCAATCCATCGGCGAACCCGGAACGCAGCTCACGATGCGCACCTTCCACACCGGCGGCGTCGCGGGCGACGACATCACCCACGGCCTGCCCCGCGTCCAGGAGCTGTTCGAGGCGCGCAAGCCCAAGGGTCTTGCGGTTCTCGCCGAGATCGCCGGTACGCTGCAGATCTCGGGCGACAAGAACCAGAAGATCCTCACCATCCACGACCAGGAGGGCAATTTCCGCGAGTACGAGGTTTCCGCCCGCGCTCAGATGCAGCCCGGAGTGGTCGATGGGTGCGAGGTCAAGGTGGGCCAGCAGCTCACGCGCGGTTCGGTGAACCCGCACGACCTGTTGCGCCTCACCGATCCGAACACCACGCTGCGCTACATCGTCAGCCAGGTCCAGGGCGTCTACGTGTCCCAGGGCGTCGATATCAACGACAAGCACATCGAAGTCATCGCGCGCCAGATGCTGCGCAAGCTCACGGTGCTCGACTCGGGTGATTCCGACTACCTGCCCGGGCGCCAGGTGAACCGCTACGAGTTCCAGGATGCGGCCAACCACCTTATCGCCGAGGGCAAAGAGCCCCCGGTGGGACAACCTCTGCTGCTGGGTATCACCAAGGCATCGCTGGCCACCGACTCGTGGATGTCGGCCGCGTCGTTCCAGGAGACCACCAAGGTGCTCACCGACGCCGCCATCGAGGGCAAGGTGGACAACCTGCGCGGCTTGAAGGAAAACGTCATTATCGGAAAGCCCATCCCCGCGGGCACCGGCCTGAAGCGCTACCGCAACTCTTCGCTCACGTACAAGGGCCGTCCCGTGGGCGCGCCTTCGGGCGATGCGCTGCCCGAGTACGCTCCCGACGCCCTGCGCGATATCGAGGAGATGCTGCCCCAGCCTCAGGACTGGTCGCTTGACAGCGAGGGTTATCTTATGGGAGGCGGCTACGGCGGTTACTACGGCGGCCTCAACGGCCATCGCGGGGTCCAGCTCACCGACGAGGAAGCGCGCCTGTACATCTACGACGATCTGGGCGTGTCCCAGCGTTGGGCGAACAAGTTCTCCGAGGCGGGCATCGAGACCGTGGCCGACCTGGTGGGCCGTACCGAAGACGATCTGCTGCGCATCGAGGGCATCGGTGCCAAGGCGATCGAGGAGCTGAAGGAGGGCCTTGCCCAGCACGACCTTTCCAGCGTGATCGAAGAAGAGCTTGCCGCCACGAGCGACGACATGAGCCAGTTGCTCGACATGGTGTTCTCGCCCGACGACAACATCCTTATCGGCGGGGATTCGCCCGCGACGTTCTCGACCGAAGGCGAGGACATGCTTGGCGAGGCGCTGCCGCCGCGCTCCTACACGCGCAACCTCGAAGAGCTCGATGCGCTTCTGGGTTCGATGGATTCCTACGGTTTCGGCGTTACTAGCCGCGAGGAAGAGGAGGCGTCGAACGCCGAGCAGTCGCAGGCTGCCCCTTCTGACGAAGACTAAGGCGCTTGACGGTATAGCGTACGGGGGTGTCCGCAAGGGCGCCCCCGCTGTTTTACGGGATGCGGGCACCGAGGAAAGCGAGGAGCGACGATGTCTGCGAAAACCTACGTTCCCCAAGGAGGGCAACCGGCACCGCTTCAGATAGGAGCGACGCTCGAAGCGCTCTGGTCGGTCATAGCCGCCCGCCATCGGGACGGCGACGAGCGAAGCTACACCTACCGATTGCTGACGGGACGGATCGACGGGGTACTGAAGAAGGTGATGGAGGAAGCGGGCGAGGTTGCGCTTGCGGCCAAAGACGCCGAGGCCTCTGCTGCGGCCGTGCGTGCGCACGAGGGCGCATCGTCGATGTCGGACGCCGCGAAGGCCGCTCTTGCCGACGCTTCGGACGCCGCCTGCGATCACCTGCGCTACGAGGCGGCCGACGTCGTGTATCATCTTTTGGTCGTGCTCGAGCGTTTCGGCATCGATCTGGACGAGTTCGCGGCCGAGCTGAACAGTCGCATGACCGAATCGGAGCGTCCGCGCGGCGCTGCCCTGATCGTGCCCGACCATGTTAAAAGGGGGAAGTAATGGCGCGTTTGTTTGGAACCGACGGCGTGCGCGGCGTCGCTAACACCGAGCTTACCTGCGATCTGGCCTTCAAGCTGGGTCAGGCGGCCGCGGTTTTTCTGGGCGGCAGCATCGTGATCGGCAAGGACACCCGGCTGTCGGGCGACATGCTGGAGGCCTCCGCCGCCGCCGGAATCATGAGCGCGGGGGGCACGGCCCTGCTTGCCGGCGTCATTCCCACGCCGGGAGTGGCGCTGCTCGTGCGCGAACTGCATGCCGACGGCGGCATCGTGATATCGGCGTCGCACAATCCGCCCGAGTACAACGGTATCAAGCTTTTCGACGCGCAGGGGTACAAGCTTCCCGACGAGGTGGAGGACCGTATCGAGGCCTTCGTTGCCGCCGGGGGGATCGCGTCCGAAACCTCGTCCGACGACATCGCGCTTCCCGCGGGAGACCACGTGGGCGTTGCGGTGAGCGTGGACGAGGCGATCGAGATCTACGTGAACCACGCGGTCGATAGCGTGCGCAGCCAGGGGATCGATTTTTCCGGGATGCACATCGCACTCGATGCGGGTCACGGGGCCTCGGCCTTGACAAGCGCTGCTGCTTTCCAGCGTTTGGGTGCGCGCGTGTCGGTGATCAACGACGATTTCAACGGCGTCGATATAAACGTGGGATGCGGTTCGACCCATCTCGAGCCCCTGCGCGCTCTTCTCGAGGAATCGGGCGCCGATATCGGCGTGGCCCACGACGGGGACGCCGACCGCGTCATGCTCATGACTCCCGACGGTTTCGAGATCGATGGAGACTTCGTCGAAGCGGTATGCGCGCTCGACATGCGCAACCGGGGGGTCCTGCGCCGCGACACTGTGGTGTCCACGGTGATGTGCAACCTCGGGTTCGTCCGTGCCATGGAGGCCAACGGCATCGACGTGGTTCAAACCGCGGTGGGAGACCGTTACGTGCTTGAGGAGATGCGCGCGCAGGGTTACAGCATCGGTGGGGAGCAGTCAGGTCATATGATCCTGCTCGACCATAACACCACCGGCGACGGTCTGATGACGGCATGCCAGTTCATAGCCGCGGTTATCAGGTCGGGAGCGTCGGTGTCCGAAGCGGTTAAGGTTATGGAGCGCTACCCCCAGGCTTTGGTGAACGTGCGCGTGCGCGATAAGCATGCGCTTGCGGGAAACGAAGCGGTGCGCAGTGAGATCGCCGCAGTCGAAACCGAGCTGGGCAATACCGGTCGGGTGCTGGTTCGCACGAGCGGCACCGAACCTTTGGTGCGCGTGATGGTCGAGGCCTCAGACGCCCAGGTCGCCGATGAAGCGGCCCGCCGCATCGCTGCGGTGGTTGAACGCGAGCTGTAGACGCGGTAGTCTGGAAAGGAGCGTTTCGAAGGGAAAGGAGGAGCGGTGGTAACGATCTTTTGGTTCGAGGTTCCGATGACGGTGCTCTGGGTGATCTCGTTCGCGGTCGTGCTGCTGATCGTTCTCTTCATCATCAAGGGGTTCATCGAGGAGATGAAGCGCTAGCCCGTCCGTCCCCTGACTATCGCATGTGCGCCGAACGCCCTCGATTCTGGGGGCGTTCGCTTCTGATGGAGAAGGCGTTTCACTTCGTTCAAGTTGCGTGCGGCGGGTAAAATCCAGGTAATGTTTCAAGGCGGACGCACGGTCCGCCAACCGATGTCGAACGAGGTAGCATGCCTTTCAATGGACCGAATCCCGAAGATCGATTCCGCGGAATCCCCGATCCGCGCGTGAACCGCGCGTATTCGGCCGCACGCCCGTCTTCCGGTGCGCCCTCCCATGCGAGGATCGTCGTCAAGAAGAAGCGCAACGTATGGAACGTCGTGTTCTATATCGCTTTGGCGGTGTTCCTTATCTCCGCTATCGCGCTGGGGGCGCTCGTGTTCAGCTACTGGCAGGGCCAGCAGCTCTATCGCGGCGTCGCCGAAACTTCGGGCCTTGCGGTCGGCGACATAACCGAGCATACCGAGATCGACAGGATCGCGATCGACTGGGATCGGCTGCGGGCCATCAACCCCGACACCGTCGCCTGGATCTACATCCCGGGAACCAATGTGAACTACCCGGTGGTCCAAGGCAAGGACAACGATTTCTGGCTGCATCACGACTTCGAGGGAAAGAACGGGTGGCTTGCCCAGTTCGGTACTATTTTCCAGGAGTACCGCAACGCGAAGAACTTCACCGACGACGCCAATTTCATGTTCGGGCACCACCTTAACGACGGGTCGATGTTCTCGGCGATCGATGCGATGAAGGACCGGGAGAAGTTCGATGCCTCGCGCACCGTCTACATCCTCACCCCGCAGGGCAACTACCTTCTGCGCACATTCGCCCTTCTGCATGTGGATGCCGACGATCCGCTCGTGCAGACGACCTTCGAATCGCCGCAGTTTTTCGCCGATTATATTCAGGACAAGATGAACCGTTCGCTGTTCTCGCTGCACGACGTTGCGGCTCCCGGCGATATGCGCAAAGTGTTCGCGTTCTCGACGTGCGACAACCTTCCGCAAAACGGGCGCTACGTCCTGTACGCCTACGTTGAGAAGTCGACGGTGGCCGGCGTGAGCGTCGGAGACGGCGACGTGAGGGAAGAGGCGTTCGACGAGGCCGCCGCCGCAGCTTCGACGGCGGTCGATCGGCAAGCCGACGCCGCGTAGGCGATGTGGGATCGAGGGGAGAGGAACGGCAACATGGGCACAGCGATGTTTCCCGGGGAGCGCCCCGATCGTCTTGAGGAAGAGTGCGCGGTTTTCGGCGTGTACGCTCCTCGCGACGACGTGGCGCGCATGACGTGCTTCGGCCTTCAGGCCCTGCAGCATCGCGGGCAGGAAAGCGCCGGCATCGCTGTGGGCGACGGCGAGACCATCACGGTCGAAAAGGATCTGGGCCTGGTGACCCAGGTGTTCAGCGAGTCGAGCCTCGCGGCCCTTCAGGGCAAGGTCGCAGTGGGCCATGTGCGTTACTCCACCAGCGGCGGAACGAACTGGGAGGCGGCGCAGCCCCACATTTCGGCTATCGACGACGTCCTCATCGCGATGGCACACAACGGCACGCTGGTGAACACCAAGCGTTTGCGCGCTCAGATCGTGGATGCGGGAATACAGCTCAGAGCGGGTACCGACAGCGAGGCCGCCGCCAAGCTCATCGGCAAGTTCACGCAGGAAACCCACCACCTGCGCGAGGGCATCCGCAAGACGATGGAAATGATCGAAGGCGCCTACGCTATGGTGCTTGCCAGCCCCGACACCCTGTACGCATGGCGCGATCCCAGCGGAATCCGCCCCTTGTGCCTGGGCGAGCTGCCGAACGGGCGCGGCTGGGTGGTTGCAAGCGAGACCTGCGGTCTGGACATCGTGGGCGCTCGTTACGTGCGCGATATCGAACCCGGCGAGATCGTGCGCATTAACGACCAGGGCGTCTTCAGCGAGCGCGGCGTCGAGCCGCGCGCATACGCCGCCTGCATCTTCGAATACGTGTACTTCGCCCGCCCCGACTCGGTTTTGGACGGGCAGAGCGTCTACCAGGCTCGACGCAATATGGGCCGCATCTTGGCGCGAGAGGCGCCCGTCGAGGCGGATCTCGTTTTGGGGGTACCCGACTCGGGCACGCCTTCGGCTATGGGTTATGCAGCCGAAAGCGGCATCGAGTACGCCGACGGCATCATCAAGAACCGCTACGTGGGCCGAACCTTCATCGCGCCCACCCAAGAACTCCGTCAACTGGGTATCCGACTGAAGCTCAATCCGCTGCCCTCGGTTATCGCCGGTAAGCGCCTGGTGGTTATCGATGACAGCATCGTGAGGGGCAACACGTCGAAGAAACTGGTGGCGATGCTGCGCGATGCTGGCGCCGCCGAGGTGCACCTGCGAATCGTCTCCCCCGAGGTTTTGTGGCCCTGCTTCTACGGCATCGATACCGATACGCGCGAGCAGCTTATCGCGGCGAATATGTCCCACGAGGAGATGCGTTCGTTCATCGGATGCGACTCTGTGGCGTTCATCTCTGTAGAAGGCCTTCGGGCCTCCATTCCCGATGTCAAGACGCCCGGCTTCTGCGAGGCGTGCTTTACCGGGAACTACCCCGTTGAGATTCCGGCTTCCACCGTGCGCGATTCGTTCAAGACCAAGGCCGACTTCGCACGGGATTTCGAGAAGGAGAGCGCCGACAGCTCGATCGCGCTTGCGTAGCGCGGCCCACCCGCTTTTTGCGATCAGGCGATCGGGCGCACCTTGCGGAAAGCCACAGGCAACAGTCCATTACAGCGACGAGGAGATCATATGACCGAAACGAATCCCACAGCGTCTTCGACCACGTACGCCGATGCCGGCGTCGATATCGAAGAGGGGGCCCGCGCGGTCGACGCCATCAAAGGATGCGTGCGCGACACCTATCGACCCGAGGTGATAGGCGATTTGGGCGGGTTCGGCGGCCTGTTCTCTATAGCCGCTGCCAAGGATATGATCGATCCGGTGCTGGTTTCAGGCACCGACGGCGTGGGAACCAAGCTGAAGGTTGCCCAGCGTCTGGGAAGACACGACACGGTGGGCATCGATCTGGTCGCCATGTGCGCCAACGATATCCTGGCAACCGGAGCCGAACCGCTGTTCTTCTTGGACTACGTCGCGGTGGGCAAGCTCGATTCGAATGAGATGGCGCAGATCGTCTCGGGAATCGCGGAAGGATGCAAGCAGGCGGGCTGCGCGCTTATCGGCGGCGAGATGGCCGAGCATCCCGGCGTGATGGATCCGGACGACTACGATCTGTCGGGGTTCTGCGTCGGCGTCGTCGATCGGCCCTCGATGCTCGATCCCGAATCGGTTGCGGCGGGCGACGCTTTGGTGGGCATCCCTTCGACGGGCATCCACTCCAACGGGTACTCGCTTGCGCGCAAGGTGTGCATCGAGGGGAAAAGCGACGCAGAGCTGAACGTTCCGCTGGAGCGTCTGGGAGGCGCGAGCGTACTCGAGGCCCTGTTGACCCCCACGCGCATATACGTGAAGGCCGTGAAGGCCGTTTTGGATGCGTGTCCGGGCGCCGTTCGAGCGTTGGCCCACATTACGGGCGGCGGCATCACCGAGAACCTCAACCGCGCGTTGAACCAGCGCACCGATGCATCGGTGGCTCTGGGTTCCTGGGAGGTTCCTGCCGTTATACGCTATGTGTGCGAACAGGCCGGTCTGAGCGAGGATGAGGCCCTGAAGACCTTCAACATGGGTCTGGGCATGATCCTCATTATCGATCCCGCGCGCGTTTCCGACGTGCGGGCTGCCCTTAAGCGTGCGGGCGAGGAGAGCTTCGAGGTCGGATCGGTTGTCGAAGGCGCCGGCGAGGTGCGCTACGAAAGTCGCGGGGCGCTGTTCTCGTAAGAGGGCGCGTCGCATGCGCACCGAGGTGTCCGGCGAGGCGGAAAGGAGTCGCAGTGTCTGAGAAGCTGAAGGTGGGCGTTTTGGTTTCGGGAAGTGGAACCAACTTGCAGGCTATTCTGGACGAATCGAACGACGGTCTTCCCGTCGAGGTGGTTAAGGTGGTGTCGTCGCGCCCTGACGCCTACGGCATCGAGCGCGCGCGGGCGGCGGGTATTCCGGTAGTGTGGCTGAACCGCGAGGCCTACGCCGATCCTGCCGCCGCCGACCGCTTCATCGCACGAGAGCTCGTCGCTGCCGGGGCGCAGTACGTGGTCATGGCGGGGTACATGCGCAAGGTCACGCCCGTGTTGCTGGAAGCGTTTCCCAATCGCGTGGTGAACCTCCATCCCGCGTTGCTGCCGTCGTTCAAGGGCGCGCATGCGATTCAGGATGCCTTCGATGCCGGCGTCAAGGTGACGGGCGTGACCGTGCATTTCGCCAACGAGGATTACGATCGCGGACCCATCATCGCGCAGCGGCCCGTTGCCGTGCGCGAAGACGATACGGTAAGCGATCTCGCCGCGCGCATCCACGATATGGAGCACCTGCTGTATCCCGAGGTGCTGGGAATGATCGCGCAGGGCCGCGTGCACGTTACCTCGGAAGGAAAGGTGAGCATCGATGCGTAGGGAAGCGCTCGAATCCGCCATCGAAGCGATCGAGCGGGGCGAGGCGCCCGTGTTGGCGCTTGAGGACGTCCCGGCGTTCTCGAAAGGTCGTCCCCATATCGACGCTGCGGCGCTCGAAGAACTGCTGGCTTCGCTGACCGAAGACGACCTGCCCACGCTGCGCCGCGCCCTTCGAGCCATCGACGAGGGCGATATTGCCTGGCTCGGGTTCAAGCTGGTGTTCGACGAGGACGCGGCGGTGACGAACGTCGATAACGAAGTCACCCGGAAATACGGAGAGCAGGGATCGGCCGACGGGCGGCCCCTCGTGTTTTTCTGCAACGACGCGAAAGAGGTTGTCTGTTCGCGCGCGTACTCGCCGCGCGATTTGTTTCAGATGAAGGACGTCACCCGGGGTCCTTCGATGCATACCGAACAGTTCGATGGTCTCACCTGGGCAAGTGCCCCCCTGTTCGATGCCGTGCGCGTGTGGCTGCTGGGAGCCTCCGATGTTGCCAGCTACGTGGCGCGCTATGCGGGCCAGGTGGGTTTCGACGTGACGGTGGTCGATTACGATCCGGCGTTCGTCTCGGCCCAGCGCTTTCCCGATGCCCGCCGCATCGTGCTGGACGGGGAAGGCTTCTCGCAGATCGAAGTCCTCAAAGCCGATGCCGCCGACTACGTGTGCGTGCTGACGCGCGGGCATATGCACGACCCCGAAAGCTGCGTGTGGGCGCTTCGCCACGGTGTGCACTACGTGGGCATGATGGGCTGCAAAGGGAAGAACGAGGCCGTTTTCGACCTTGTAACCGCAAACGGGGTGACCGAGGAGCAATGGGAATCGGTCAAGCGCCCCATCGGGTTGAGTTTCGGTGCCAAGACGCCCGCCGAGCTGGCCATCGCCATCGTCGCCGAGCTGATCGACGTTCGGTATCGGCAGCGCTACAGCGAAGAGGCGCGCGCCAAGCACGAGCGCAGCCTGGGACGTCTCTAGGCAGAGGTTTGCCCTAAGCATTGGTTTTCGCCCGCGGATGCGGGCGCACGTTGTATCGGTTGAGCAGGTTGACAGAGGGGAAAGAGGGAACAGTGAGCGATCCTCAAGTGAAGCGGGTGCTGATGTCGGTCACCGACAAGACGGGTGCAGCGGATTTCGCGCGCGCGTTGGTCGACGAATTCGGAGTCGAGATCATCTCGACGGGCGGAACGGCCCGCGTTATATCAGAGGCCGGGGTTCCGGTCACCGAGATCGACGAGGTTACCAAGTTTCCCGAGATGATGGGCGGCCGCGTTAAGACGCTGCATCCGGCGGTTCACGGCGGTCTGCTTGCACGGCGCGACGATCCCGAGCATATGGCCCAGGCTGCCCAGCACGGCATCGGGATGATCGACATGGTTGTCGTGAACCTCTACGCATTCGAGAAGACCGTCGCCTCGGGTGCCGATTTCGCCACTTGCATCGAAAACATCGACATCGGCGGTCCTTCCATGTTGCGCTCGGCAGCAAAGAACTTCGCGAGCGTCGCGGTGGTTATCGATCCTGAAAGCTACGGCGACATCTTGGACGAGATGCGCGCGACGGGCGGGGCGACCACGCTTGCCACGCGCCGTGCCCTTGCGCTGAAGGTGTTTCAAACCACCAGCGTCTACGACGGTGCGATCTGCGCGTGGATGGAAAGCTGCCAAGCCGACCGCAACGGTGTTTCCGGGTTTTCCGCGCCCGACTCCATCAGCCTTTCCGCCCCCAAGCAGCAGGATCTGCGCTATGGCGAGAACCCCCATCAGGTCGCGGCGTTCTACCGCATGCCGGGTGCCTCCCCCCATTCGCTGGCGAACGCCCGCCAGCTGAACGGAAAGCCGCTGTCCTATAACAACATCCTCGACACCGATGCGTGCTGGGCGATCGCGCGCGAGTTCGATCAGCCTTCGGTGGTCATCCTGAAGCATCAGAATCCTTGCGGATCGGCAACAGCTGCCGATGCAACCGAGGCCTACGACCGGGCTTTCGCATGCGATCCGAAAAGCGCGTACGGCGGCATCATCGCGGTCAACGTCGAGGTTCCCGCATCCTTGGTCGAGCATATCAATCGGAATAAGCAGTTCGTCGAGGTCATTATCGCGCCTTCGTTCTCGGAGGGCGCACTCGAGCTTTTGCGCGCGAAGGCCAACCTGCGTGTGCTTGAAACCGGCGGCATCGATGCTGCCGACTGCATCGAGATGCGCACCGTGGACGGCGGCTTGCTGGTGCAAGACGTCGATCGCGTGACCGAGGACCCGGCTGAGTTCACCGTCCCGACCAAGCGCAAGCCAACCGCCCAAGAGCTGGACGATCTTCTGTTCGCCTGGCGCGTGGTGAAGGGTGTGAAATCCAACGCCATCTTGGTGGCGAAAGACCGTGCGGGTCTGGGCATGGGTCCCGGACAGCCCAACCGCGTCGATTCGGCGCAGCTTGCGTGCGATCGCGCGCATGAGGCGTGCGCGCGTTTGGGAATGTCTTCGGAAGGCCTTGTGGCGGCATCAGATGCGTTTCTTCCCTTTGCCGATAACGTAGAGACGTTCCATGCGCGCGGCATCACCGCTATCATTCAGCCGGGCGGATCTATTCGCGACGACGAATGCATCGAGGCGTGCGATCGGCTTGGCCTCGCCATGGTGTTCACGGGGCGGCGCCACTTCAAGCATTAGGAACGAGGGTCGGCTTTGAAGCCAAACGTCAGCATCCGCACGCTCTTGATGGGCGTCGTCATCATAATTGTGCTCGCCGTGGTTTTACTGCGCGGCGATCAGCTGGTCGAGCTTGCCGAGACCATGAAGCGCGGATCGATGCTCCCGCTGGCTGTTGCGCTCGTTATCCAGCTGGGTAAATACTTCCTGCAATCCATCGCGTACACCTATGCGTTCGATGCGGTGGGGGAGAAGTATTCGGCGCGCAACACCCTGCCTTTGGTGTTCGGCACGTTTTTCATGAACACGGTGGCGCCTTCGGCCAATCTGGCGGGCATCACGCTGGTGGTCGACGATGCCCGTCGGCGCGGCATCGATTCGGGCAAGGCCGGTTCGGCGGCGCTGCTCATGCAGATCACCATCGATACGGGCTTTGCCGTCATCATCCTCGTGGGCTTCAGCGCCGTCGCCCTGACGGTGGGAATCCCCCTGGGGTGGTTCGCTTTGGTGCTGATCGACCTGGCGGTGGTGTCGGTCATGGTGGGCGTCCTGTTTTTGGGGCGCATCAACATCGATTTGCTGAAGGGAATCCTTGGGCGTGCCGACAGGCTGGTCACCAAGCTGCGCGCCCTCATGAAGCGCGATCCGCTCAAGCCCTGGGCCGATCGGACCGCCGAATCGTTTGCCGAGGCGGCCGGCCTCATCGTGGCGAATCCGAAACCCACGCTCATGTCGCTGGCCTGCTCCATCGGGGCAAGCGTGTGCGAGCTGGTGTGCTTTGTGCTGGTGGGCATCGGGTTCGGCGTGGACAGCATCCAGGCTCTCGTGTGCGGGTACGTGGTGGCAACCCTGTTCGCCATGTTCTCGCTCACGCCCCAGGGCGTGGGCTTTGTCGAGACCGCGGTGACGGTGGCGTTCACGACGTTCGGCCAGTCTTCGGCGGCCGGTTTGTCCATCGGGCTGGTGTATCGATCCATTGTGTTTTGGATGCCTTTCCTCATCGGCGCGGTTCTGATTCAGATGACTTCGACGTTCAAGAGGGAAAAGGTGCTCACGGCATCGAAGGACGTCGATCTTATACCCGAGCTTATCGACGATGTGTTCGACGGCGATCACCCTCCCTGCAAGAAACGGCGTTCGACAAAGATTGGAACCGATAGATGAGGAAGGGGGGTTGGCTGGATGGGAGCTCGACCCCCTCTTTCGTTTTGTGTTAGTATCGTTAATCCTTGAGATCGTGCGTTTTCGGGATGGTGGGTGAAATCTATGTTCTGTAGGCAATGCGGATTCGAGCTGGTGGATGAAGCGTTGTTCTGCACTCGCTGCGGGGCACCGAGGGATGTTCCTCAACATGGGGGGCAAGCGCCCTGCACCCGGGATGACGGTGCGGGTAATCCGAATGAGGCAAGGATCCCCGAACGCGATCTTGGCAAACGAAGGGCCGATGCACACGGCACTTCCCCTCAGGCCGGTTATCGAAAGGCAAGCGCGACCAAATTCGTTGTGGGCGGCATCGTCGGCGTTCTGGTTCTTGTCGGTGCCGTGTTCGGTTGGCAGTATTACGGCACCCATAGATCTGTTTCGGTACCCGTTTATATCGAGGCTCCCGGGTACGAATCGGCTTCCGATTCCAAGATACCCCTCCATGTATCGGGACAGACGGTAGGCGGCGAGTCGATTGATCGGGATTTTTACCTTGACGAGGCCGCTTCGGCGTCGTTTCAGATTCCGCGAGGCTCATACGAGGTCACGGTCCCTGCGTCCCCTTTGATGGAAAACGGTCATCTGTTTGAAACCGACGCCGTAAAGGAGGAGATCGTCGTCTCCGATCTGGGTGCAAAGAAAAAGAACTCGTCAGAACCTCTGAGCATCCAATTCACGGTCATGGATCCTTCCCGGATGACCGATGATGCGCTCGGCAGAGCGCGTGCTGCGGCAATCGAGTCGGGTATGACCGCCAGTCGGGTAGACGAGCTTGCGAAATCAAGCGATCAGATACGTGTAGCCTCGTACTCCTGGGATGACGCTGCGGGATATCCGGTCATTCGGTCTTCGGTGGAAAACGATCGTGCGATAGAGTCCGTAAACGCCGCCATAAAACGAGATTTTGAAACCGAGAACGTCAAGACCAGCGGGATGTTCGGCGTCGAAAAGACAAATAAGATCGTTGTGACGAGGTTTTCCGGCAGGCGCGCTACCATCTACGAGTCCCGGTATTCGAATTCGAGCGGTGCCGCTCATGGGGTCGGCAGCTTCGTCGTACGCAATTTCGACCTTGTCACGGGCGATGAGCTGTCCGGCTTCAAAACGATGGATATCGATGAAAGCTACGGTTGCGATTTGGTTGAAGCATCCATCATGGCTTTCGAGAGGGAACACGAGGGCGGTGCGTGGACGGGCGTGTACGGAAAAGCAAAGGATATGATCGCTTCCAAACAGCTGGTTTTGATTCCCTGTTCGGATGGGTTGAGGGTAGTGTGTCAGCCATACTCTATCGGTGATTACGCTTCTACTTCCACAGGGATTTGTCTAAGGGTTACCGACGGAGAGGGCAAGGGGGTTGCCGATGGGCAAATGCAGGATTTGCGCGATCTTTCGGTCCCGGTTACAACCAGGGTGAAACTGTACGAGTCTGCGTAGGCTGTCAGAGGCGAACGCGGAAGGCAGACCTCCGCGTGCCGTTGTTTTGAAAGGAGTCATATGTTTTGCACCAAATGCGGAAGCGAACTGAAGGAAGGGGCGAGGTTTTGCACCAAATGCGGAACTTCGGCGGGATCTGCGAAAGACGGGGTTTCCGATTCGTCCGGAGTTCCGATCGAATCCGCTTATCAGCAAGCTCAGGAAAGAGTTGTCGAAGTGGCCGAAAACGTGCAGGCGGCGTTTGGCACGGCTTTCGAATCGCAGCAGGTCAACCCGACGTCGTGGAGCGATGTTTCAGCTTCGGCGAAAGTTCATGCGAACAAGATAGCCGATCGAGCCAAATCGGAGTGGTCGACCCCGTATGGAGTGGCGTCGCTGGTGGGTAAGGTCATCACGTTGGCGCTGCTGCTTATGCCTGCGGTTTCATCTCCGGCTCTTAAACTCGCCAAGGCCACTATGGGCGACTCCTCTAGTGCTCTGGGTTCTTTCGGGGTGAAAGACATTGCATCCGTTGCCGCCCAGATCCCCGGTTTCGATCTGCTTTTCAGAGGCGAATGGAGCGTTATGGACTTTCACAGCCTCATCTCTTCACTGATCAAGTGGATGAATGTGGCCACGCCAGGAAAGGTTTCCGGACTTGAAACCTTGGGACCCGTGTCGCTTTTGGCGGCTGTTTTGTGGGTTGCCTGCCTGGTCGGAGTTGTGTTTTCCATCGCTCGCCCGTTCATCAAGAACGAGAAGCTTTCCGAGATACAGGCGTCGAAAAACCTCGATGCCATGGTGCTCGTTCCCGTCGGGATTCTCGCGTTTGTCTGGTGTGTGGCGACGTTGATGATAAGTTCCCAGATCGAGTCTGAAATGCTGACGGCGTTCGGAGGCAATGCGCAGCAGGCCTTCGTGTTCGCGAAGCTGTTGGAGCCGACTGCTTTCGCTTGGTTGGCCGGGGTTTTCGCCCTTGTCACCGCGTTTTGGCCCCGTCTGAGCAAGCTTATCGGTTTAAGCAGGTAGCTACCAGCATTTCATTCAGCGCATTTCTTTTGATTCCGCTCCTTTTTTATCCAAAGACGTTGTGCTATCATTTCAGCCGCTGTTAATCGGCACAACGGGTTGTGGCTCAGCTTGGTAGAGCGCTGCGTTCGGGACGCAGAGGCCGCAGGTTCAAATCCTGTCAACCCGACCATGGTTATGGAAGGGGATGTTGTTATCTATGCAGCATCCCCTTTTCTATAGCATCGCACCTCATCGAGAGGCGTGCATTGTGAAAGGCTATTGGAGGCTATCGTGAAACTTTTTGGTCTGGGTGTGCCCGAACTGGTTATCATCCTTCTGGTCGTGCTCCTCATCTTCGGTCCCAAACAGCTTCCCAAGTTGGGCAGCGCGATTGGAAAATCGGTCAAGGGGCTCCGATCGGGTATGAAGGAAGTCCAAGAGGAGATTTCCGAGGATCTGGACGACGAGAAGGATGTCGTCGAAGAGGCGGTCGAGGAGACCTCCAGAAAGACGGTGAAGAAGGTCGTCAAGTCCAAGGAATCTACCGAAGCGTAAGTTCCCGGTACGAACCATCTGCGGTGCGCGCCGAAGGGTACGCACCGTTTTTCATGTAGGCTCCGCTGCGGCGGAACACGGCCTGCGCGGCCGTTCATCGAAAGCAGGACATCATGGCTAGCGAGAATCTGATACTCACGCCCGAGGGACGCACGAAGCTCGAAGACGAGCTTCGTTACCTCGAGACCGAGAAACGCGCCGAGATAGGCGAGCGTATCAAGGTCGCCCGCGAGTTCGGGGATATCTCCGAAAACTCCGAGTACGATGATGCGAAAAACGAGCAGGGCATGGTCGAGGCGCGCATCTCCGAAATCAACCACATCCTGTCCGAGGCCACGGTTGTCGATGTGCCGAAACGCTCCAACAAGGTGAACATCGGATCGATCGTTCACGTAAACCTTAACGGATCCGAGCGCGTGTTCACCATCGTGGGCGCTGCCGAGGCTTCCGTCGCCGACGGCCGCATCTCCAACGAATCCCCGGTCGGTTCTGCGCTTATCGGGCGCAAGAAGGGCGACTCGGTTACCACGGTCGGCCCGACCGGTCGCGAGATCGTGATGGAGATCGTCAAGATCGAGCACTAAACCGTAGGGGCGCACAGGCTGCTCCCGAAGCACTTCCGCACGGCGGCGCAGCTATTCGAGCTGGCGCCGCCGCGTCGTTTCTGAACCGAGAGGGAATACCATGGCTGAATTTGAAAACGAATCGACCGAAGAGAAGGCGGCGGCTATCGGGCAGGTCGAGGTTGCCGGCTTGCCGCAGGATGCTGCGCGGGCTTGCGAGGCTGTCGAGGACGACCCCGTCGAGGTGCGCAAGAACAAGCGCGCGGCCGCTATCGAGGCGGGCGGAAACCCTTACGGGCATGCCTTCGATTACACCGACCACGTTACCGATCTCGAAGCGCGCTACGGGCATCTGGACGATGGGGATGCAACCCAGGATGCGGTGGCGGTGGCGGGTCGCGTGATGGCCAAGCGCGTTCAGGGCAAGATCACGTTCATCACCCTGCGCGACACCACGGGCGACATCCAGCTGTTCTGCCGGATCAACGCGCTGGGCGAAGAGGCGTATGCCCAGATCAAAGATGTTGACCTGGGCGACTGGATCGGCGCGTTCGGCACGGTCATGCGCACGCGGCGCGGGCAGCTCTCGGTTGCCGTCGATCGCTTCGAGCTGCTGAGCAAGTCCATCCGCCCGCTTCCCGAGAAGTTCCACGGGCTTTCCAACAAAGAGGTGCGCTACCGTCAGCGCTACGTCGACCTCGTGGTGAACCCCGAGGTGCGCTCGACGTTCGAAAGGCGGTTCAAAATCATCTCGGCCATTCGCCGCTACATGGAAGACAACGGTTTCTACGAGGTCGAAACCCCCATCCTCCACGCCATTCCCGGAGGGGCGAACGCGCGGCCCTTCGAGACGCACCATAACGCCCTCGATCGCGAGTTCTATCTGCGCATCGCCACCGAGTTGCACCTCAAGCGCCTTCTGGTGGGCGGTTTCGAGCGCGTATTCGAGATCGGCCGGCAGTTCCGCAACGAGGGCATGGATCCCTACCACAACCCTGAGTTCACCACGATGGAGGCCTATCAGGCGTTTACGGATCTCGAGGGTATGAAGCGGCTGACCCGCGGTTTCGTTCAGGCGGCGGCTCTGGCTGCCTGCGGTACGCTGAAGGTGACGTATCAGGGCCACGAGATCGACCTGGGCGGGGAATGGCGCGATGCGACCATGACCGAGCTCATCAACGAGCGCATCGCCGAACCGATCGACATCTCCATGGATCGCGCCGAACTCGTTCGCATAGCGCGGGAAAACGGCGTCGGCCAGATCGAGGACGCGTGGGGCAACGGCAAGATCATCGGCGAGCTGTTCGAGGCCGTGGTTGAGGATACGCTGGTGCAGCCCACCTTCGTGTGCGATCATCCGCTCGAGGTGTCTCCGCTTGCCAAGAAGAAAGAAGACAACCCTGCTTTGACGCAGCGTTTCGAGCTGTTCATCTGCGGCCACGAGTACGCCAACGCGTTCAACGAGTTGAACGATCCCATCGATCAGGCCGAGCGCTTCCGTGCGCAGGTGGAGGCGAAGGATCTGGGGGATGACGAGGCTATGGGCTACGATGCGGACTACATTCGCGCGCTCGAGTACGGCATGCCTCCTGCGGGAGGCGTCGGCATCGGCATCGATCGTTTGGTCATGCTGCTCACCGATTCCGAGTCCATCCGCGATGTGCTGCTGTTCCCCCATATGAGGAATGAAGCGTAAGCAATAGGTACTTGAACAGGTCAAACGCTCTCACAATAAGCGTTTGACCTACAAACTTACAAACGATTTACAAACTTTTGGAGCAATCTTGCTCGTGATATGAGATAGAGCCGATTGTGATTGTCGGCTCTATTTTTATAAATATAAGATTTTTGAGATTAGACAGGTATTTTTTCTGACAAAAAGTATACTGTTTAGTGTTGGCTTGAATGGGAGTCTGGTATGCCTAAGCAAGAAGTGAATGTTGATTTGTGGGTTGCAAGACAACTAGACGATAACCACATCAAATATTGTGCCCAAGGTTCCGACGTTTTGGAGATTGATGAAGCACTGAAAACGGCATCGAAGAACGGAACGGGTAAAGAAGGGTATCCAGAATACACCGCAGTTATTGATGATTTCGTTCTCGTCATAGAAGACAAAGCCGACACATCTAAACAAGCTCGATATGAGTATGGTGTTGTATCGCTAGATACCGCTTCCGTGAAAGACTATGCGGTAAATGGTGCTCTCTGGTACGCAAAACATATAGCGCAAAACTCCACTTTTAAGAAAGTGTTTGCAGTAGGGGTTTCGGGTGATGATAAACATCGTTTGATAACCCCTTTGTATGTGGATGATAGAGAATCTTACAAGCAGCTTCCAGACCTCGAAACCTTCGTGAGCTTCTCGCCAGAGAACATAACGCAGTATTACGTTATGAACGTTCTAGGTGTAGACACGAATACGGAAAAAGCAACCGAAGAGCTCCTGCATGATGCGGGTGAGCTGCATGAGAAGCTAAGGACTTATGGCACTCTGAAAGATCAAGATAAAGCCTTGGTCGTTGCTGGCATTATGCTTGCTCTTGATGAGATAGATAAAGGCGGCTTCTCAATCGACTCGCTTAAAGGTGATGACGTAGAAGGAGCACGAGACGGCGATAAGATTATGGACGCGATTAAAAGGCGTTTGAAGCGCTCCAATGTCTCGCCACCAGCAAAGTGCGATACGCTGCTAGCAGAGTTCTCTATTATCCAAACATCTTTCAGGCTTAACACCATAAACGACACGCTGGGGAAAACGCCGCTGAAATACTATACCCAGTTTCTTTATGACAAGATTTTCAGGCGAATCAAGTTCCATGAAAGCTCGGAAGACTTCATAGGGCGATTCTATAGCGAATTCATGAGCTATTCGGGTGGTGACGGTCAGGCATTAGGGATTATCCTCACTCCCAGACACATAACTGATTTGATGTGCGAGCTTGTAGACGTGAAGCCTACCGATACAGTATTAGACCCAACGTGTGGCACTGGCGGTTTTCTTATCTCTGCCATGCATAAGATGATTCATGATGCCAATGGAATATCGCAAGTTCGGGACATTAAGAAAAAACAGCTTCACGGTATAGAACTTCAATCTAATATGTTCGCTACGGCAGTAACGAACATGATTTTGCGTGATGACGGAAACGCTAATATCGTATGCGGGGACTTCTTGGCAGATTCACCGAAGAAGCTACAGTTGAAGGGCGCAACGGTCGGCTTGATGAACCCGCCCTATTCTCAAGGCACGAAGGACGATCCCGATCAGTACGAGATTGCCTTTACTAAGCACCTGTTAGATTCGCTTGTTGAAGGTGCGAGATGTGCCGTCATCGTGCCGCAGTCCGCAATGACAGGCAAGAGCAAAGCTGAGAAGAAAATCAAAGCAGAGATATTGAAGCACCACACATTGAACGGCGTTATCACTTGCAATACGAATACGTTCTACAACGTAGGAACTAATCCAGTCATAGCGGTATTCACGGCACATGAGCCACAAGACCCAGAAGCAGAAGCCATGTTCATAGATTTCAAAGACGATGGGTATATTGTTCGTCAGCATGTGGGCTTGGTAGCGGGAAATGATGTACTGGATAAGAAGCAACATCTGCTTGATGTATGGGAAGGGATAGATGAAGCTCCGTCCGCTTTCTGCGTTAAGTCAACTGTGAAAGCTGATGATGAATGGTTGCACTCATTCTTCTATTTCAATGACGAGATACCAACAGAGCAAGATTTCGATAATGCGATAGCTGATTATCTAACCTTTCAAATTGATATGGTGGGGCATGGTCGCGGCTATCTGTTCGGGTTCGGTGATGAAGATGCTTAGTCTCGAAGATAGAGGATGGGATTCCTTTTATATCGTAGACGTGTTTGACGAGAGCCAAAGAGGAAAACGGTTAAAGAGGGCAGACCATGAAGACGGGGATATACCCTACGTTTCGTCTACAGCCATGAATAACGGCGTTGATGGATTTATTGCCAAAGCTGATGGCTGTAGAACGTTTGAAGACTGCATAAGTCTTAACAATAGCGGAAGCGTGGGTAAGGCGTTTTATGAGCCGTTTGAGTTTGTAGCCAGCGATCACATAACTCATTTGAAAAAAGACGGAGCAACAGAAGAGCAGTACTTGTTTTTGAAAGCCGTTATAGAAATGCAATCCGTCAATTTCAGCTTTAATCGTGAGATAAATGACGAACGTCTGAACCGTATGAAAATTATGCTGCCTGTGAATACGTTGGGCGAACCTGACTGGCAATTCATGGACGATTACATCAAAGAACGAAAAGAAGTGTTAATCAAGAAGCAAATTGCATTCCTGGAGCAAGAAATTAAGGCTATCGGGGGGGGTCTTCCCAGCTAGACATTAAGCTCGATGACTGCTTTGAATGGAAAGCATTTGCAGTCGGTGAGTTATTCCATACCTTCGTGAATGGAAAAGGAAAAGGATTGAATCATTTAAGAAAGGCACAGCAAGGCGGCGTTGAATATATCGGTGCGACGAATCGCAACGATGGCGTTCTCTGCTTCGTAGAGAAAGATTCTAGAAATGAAGGAATGGTGCAAGAGGGAAATTGCATCGGATTTATTCGCAATGGTGACGGGTCTGCTGGCTATGCGATATACAGGGCTAGAGAGTTCGTGTCTACCTCTGATGTCATGTACGGATATGCTGACTGGCTCAATGAATCAACAGGTAGGTTCTTCATTGTTGCTCAAGATATGATTAAAGCGAAGTACAGTCATGGACACAAACGTTCTGCTGAAAGATTGGCGAACGATCGCGTGATGCTACCAGCAGATAAGTACGGAAGCCCCGACTGGGCGTTTATGGGGCGTTATGAGAAGAAGCAACGACTAGGGAAGCTCATAACTGCAAAGAAGTGTTTGTGCAAACAATTGAGCGAATGATGCAGGAGTGAAAATGCGAGCCATTTGGGACGATTACGAGGGAGCGATCGAGCGTCTGAAAAAAGACAAGCGCGATAGGCTTACAAGAGAGCAAGTTACTACCGATATTATGCGAACGTCCACGGGAGTATTCGCCCGTGAAGTCAAAGGCAATCCGCTCTATTTGCTGCACTATAAGCCAGACCCTACAGGCAAGGCTACATACTACAACCGTGAAGACTTGATTAAGCACTTCGAGCGCATGAGGGATAAGGTTGAGCCAGCAGAGCTAATTTGGGACTATTATAAACTCGTTGAGGACGAAGACTTTCATAAAAAGCATGGAAAGCACCGAGCTGATGTATTCCCAGAAGGATGCTATCTATCCGCGACGGTGAGTAAGTAATCGAGATTGCATTTCACTAGATAAGAGCCGAACAGGCTCTTTCTTTTTGTATAAAAAATGTTTGTGATAAAAAAACAGTGTTTGACAAAGAACACGTCAATCACTAACATTAACGATGTTTAATGACAAACATCTAGTAGAAAGGCGATGTCATGAACGGCAAGTTTGGAATCAAGTATGACGGCAAAGATTTCACGATTGATGACGAGGGGGTGTACGAAGAGGAGCTGCCAATCAAGCACAACGTTCGCATGATTGGCGCGATGCTCTGCAACCTCATGGAAGCAGAGGACAGAGATGAAATGCGCCAGCACGCCTATAACGTGCGAGACCAAGCGCAAAGGCTCATAGACCGTCTGAATGAGCCATGGTAAGAGCTTCAGTGCCAAGGAAGGAGTGATTGCAATGAAGCACCCAGTTACATTTGACCAACCTCTGTATCTGGCAGACAACAACCCGTTTCCTAAAACCGACTTCGATACGAAAGAGATTATCGAGGACGAGAAGGGGAACAGATACTACCCAATCAAGAACGTGACAAAGGGCGAGTACGGTTTGGAAGAGGTGGAAATCACGATTGTTTCGCCAGCCAATCCCGTAGAGGGGCTAGAGGTCATGTCGCCTGTTGCATTCAAGAACGTCATTTTGAATGTAGGCAAGATGCGCAACGGCAAAAAATTCTACAGCTACAGAGCTGACAGTGTGAAGGGTGTGTAGTCGATGGAGACTGTAGAAGGAGCGGTGGAGCTTCAAAGGGAGCTTCACCGCTGGAAGCCGAGACAAACGAGTTTTTGGACGATGCTCTTTTCGGTATTCGCCGTGATTGCACTAGCTATCGCAATGTTGGAAGCAATCAGAGACCAGCCAGATGCACAAACCTACTCGCTGTTCGCATGGCTTCATTTCATACCTCTAGAACAACGGGCATGGATTGCGATAGCGGGAGCGTCCGCGATAGCTGCCATAGCCGCAGAGCTTATAAGCCGTTTCAGGATTCCGCCCGCAACATGGCGCGTGAAGGTTGAATTGCAAAGAGCGCTCATAGACCTTGGTCTGCTTGATGGCGATGATACGAGAAGATGGCGTGGCGTCTTTTGGTGCGCACCGTTCGGCAAATACAGCAGGCAAGAGAAGCTATACACGCTGCTGTTCGATTGTAGAACGGTCAAAGCAAAGCCAGAAACATTCAAAGAGCTAGAGCAATGCATAGCTGGTTTTCATAGAAGTCAAGATGCGGCGGTAGAGATATACAAACGCAGAGGGAAGAGAACCTGTTACCGCTTGATGCTCTGGTACGGAACGAACTCATACGAGAAGGGATTGAAGGACGTAGCTCCTTGGTGATTCGCATGGCAGGTGAAAAGATAATAATCGGCAAATCCAAAACAGGTGCGGACGTAGAGCTGAACCTGAAAGACCCATTGAGATTGGGGCTTTTGGGGGCAAGCGGTAGCGGGAAGAGCGTTCTGCTGCTCAATATCCTCCTGCAACTCTGCCGTACCCTTCACGAGCGCATACAGCTCGTATGCTTCGACCCCAAGCTTTCATCGCTGCTGCCGATGGAGAGACGCTGCACCATTCCAATAGTGAGCGAACCTGCCGACTTCCTACCAACGATGCAGAGGGTGGAACAGCTTCTGTTGGATAGGCTGGCGGAAATGCGCAAGCGCGGAATCTCGAAGATAGATCCCTTGCGCGATGGCGAGGAGTTCCCGCAAATACTCTGTGTACTAGAAGAGTGCGTTTCGATTTCCAATAATCCAGATATTCCGAAAAGCGCACAGGGGGCTATACGCGAGTGGTATATGACCTATCTATCACGCGCAAGAGCGGCGAACATGGGAGCAATCTGCGTATCTCATAGCTTTGCTGCCGATGTGTGCATGCCCACCGTGGCAAGGTCGCAGCTACAGCAGCGCATCTTGATGAAGTCTGGAATACAAGAAGCGAAGATGATGGCGGAGGGTATGGAGGAGTGCTGCCCAGCATGGCTCATTCCAACTGCTGGGGAATTTTACTACTCCGATGGGGATTACTCGAAGTGGGTCAAAGGCAAAACTTGGATGACCACAGACGGTAAAGCGGCAGAGCTTGCGAACGCCTACTCATGCGACAAGCGCGATGTCGGCTTGTCGTGGTCAGTGGAAAGCCCGTTTGAGCAATAAGGGCGGCGGCGCGTCTGCTTGCCGTCAGGCAAGAGCAGACGCAAGCCGCCAGTCCTTCGGCATAGGCAAGCATTGCCCTATGCCGAACACTAGACAAATTAGACAGAAAGGAAGGTGAGGGCATGACGAAGGAAGAGAAAAAAGAGCCAAGGTTCTTGCGCATGTTCCTCACCATGGAGAACTACCAAAACCATGGTCTTGACCATGAAGGAATACAAAAGGCCATTCGATCCTTTACGTCGCTTGTTTATGGTTGCTTCGATCTAGAGGTATCAAATAATGGCATTCCTCATGCTCATGCATACCTCGTGTTCGATAATCAAGTAAGAGTTTCAACAGTCAAAAACGTATTCGGGAACTTCATTCACATAGACAAGGCGCAAGGAAGCCATTCGCAATGCATCGCCTATTGCGAGAAGTCGGGCGAAGCCTTGGCAGAAAAGAAAGAAACGCAGGTTGAAGGGAGCTTCTGGGAGATAGGGGAGAGACCGAAAGACCGAACAGAGAAGCGTAATAGCGTTTGGGCTTCCGTGTACGCGATGGCGAAGACAGGCGAGTTCTCGGCGTTGGACATTCTCGAAGAGAACCCGTCGCTTGCAGGTCAGCTCGACAAGATAGAAACGCTAGTTGCCAGATGCAAGGCAGAGAAGAGCAAGGTGAGGTGGCGGGACGTGAAAGTGTATCTGTTGCACGGAGACACTTCTACGGGTAAGACAACCTGGGCGTATGAGAATCATAGCGAGGGCGGCATATACAGGGTGACCGACTATGAACACCCCTATGAAGGGTATTCGGGCGAAAAGACAATCGTCTATGACGAATTCGACCATAAGGCTCATACGATGAACCTATCCAGCATCTTGCAGCTGACAGACCGTTTCCCGCTGGGTGCGGCATTGACGAGGCGCTATAGCAATCTCGTTCCAGAGTTCGAGACGGTCATCTTCATAAGCAATGAGCCGCCAAGCTCGATGTATAGGAAAGCTTCGCCGAAGCAATGGAACGCTTTTCTTAGACGTATCAGCCGTATATACAGATTCGATGGCTTAGGGCTGATTGCCGAAGAAGACAAAGGCATATATCAAAGGTAGAGGCGGGAGGTGTTGAAGATGGACGAGAAGAAGCAGTTGCCAATCTGGGAGAAACCGACGCTTACGCTTGAGGAAGCGGCAGCGTATACCAACATTGGCATAAATCGGCTACGCGACATATCGAACGAGGACGATTGCGATTTCGTGGTATGGGTCGGAAGCAAAAGATTGTTCAAGCGCAAGAAGCTGGAAGCGTTCATCGACTCCCAGTTCTCTTTATAGCCACATGATGGATTGATTTGAGGTAGATGATGACGGTTCAAAGAAGAAAAGACAGCAAAGGGCGTGTTTTGCGCAAGGGCGAATATCAGCGCAAAGACAATACCTATATGTATGTTTACAAAGGCGAGCTGGGAAAGAAGAACACAGTCTATGCGCCAACGCTAAAGGAGCTGCGCAAGAAGGAAGAAGAGGTATCGCGCGATCTGATGGACGGGATTAAGCCCGACGCTTCGCGCGTTACCATAAATCAGATGTATGAGCGCTGGAAGCAGCTCCGAGAAATGGACGTGAAGGGTGGAACGCTTCGCGACAACACATTCAGGAATTATTGCTACATGGTCGAGCAGTTCGTAGTGCCAGACTTCGGGAATGCGAAGATTAAAGATGCGACCCCTGCGAAGTTCGAAGCGTTCTACAAGTTTCTGATTTCAGAGCGTGGCTTGAAGGTGCTTTCTGTTGATGGCGTACACGTCCCGTTGAAGCAAATTATGCAGCTTGCTGTTGATAGCAACTACATACGCCAGAATCCCGTAGAGGGCATTATGAGAAAGACAAAGATAGCCTATAAGAAGAAGGAAACAGGGCTGTCATCACAGGAACGAGCATTGACTGTGGAACAGCAGCAGTTGTTCTTGGATTATCTGAAAGATAGCGAGACGTTCAAGCGCTGGCATCCTCTTTTCGTCGTGATGCTCTATACGGGTATGAGGGTTGGAGAGCTGACGGGTCTAAGATGGTGCGACATCGACGAAGATAACGGCTTCATTTCGATAAGCCATACCCTTGTGCATTACAGCAAGGGCAAGGGGCGAGAAGTGAAGTATGCAATCAACGACACCAAGACCCCAGCGGGTTTTCGCCTGATTCCGATGCTTCCCGTGGTTGCGGAGGCTATTGGAAACGAGCGTGAGCGGCAGGAAGGCGAAGGTATCAAATCGCGCATGGTCATAGATGGGTATAGTGGCTTTGTGTTCGTGAACAGATTTGGCGATTGCCTGAATCAAGGAACGATCAACAAGGCACTGCGGCGGATAATCAGGGACTGCAACTTAGCACAACTCAACAAGGGAAGCGAAGTGTTGCTGCCGCCGTTCAGTTGCCATTGGCTACGCCATACGTTCGCTACTCGTCTGGTAGAATCACAAGTGAACGTAAAAGCGGCGCAAGGTCTGCTCGGTCATGCCGATGCAAGGACTACGCTTAATATCTATGCAGCTGCGCAAGAAGATTTCAAGCGTAGCGAGATAGAGAAGCTTACAAACAACAGTACAAACGATTTACAAACCTTTGAGTAAATCTGGCGTTAAGTATGTATGAGGGAAGCAGGAGCCTTATGAGCATTTGCCCAGATAGTGAGCATGGACGGCAGAGCCGCGAAGACTTACATGAGGGCAGGTTTCTTTTCCCCCATATGCGCAACGAAGCGCTGTGATTCTTTTCGAAGGTTAGGCGGGGTATCTAGGTTTATCGCTCTGATTGGGATACCCCGTTGGAATCGAGGACTTTTCCCGTGCATGGTGGGGTACTATGGAGTTTGTTAGAAACCCTTATTCGAGGTAGCCATATGACTGTACGGCCGATCAACCTGCTTGTCTGCTCTTTTATGGGCCTGGCGCTTGTCGTTACGGTTTCCTGTTCATCGAATCCTGATACGGTCGACCGAACCGAGTTCGATTCCTCGGTCGATATCGCCGACACCGCGAGCGTGGATTTTCCCCCAGAACAACTCCCGGTCGATCCGTTGTCGGAAGATGCTGGGCTCGATTCGGGCAAAGCGGCGGCTATCGAGGCTCTGGTTTCCCGATCTGAAGCCCAGTTCGGCATGGAGGTAGGCGTCGCGTACCTCGATCTTTCTCATCCCGATGCCGATGGAGCGCGTTTCGAGATCAACGGATACCGCTCTCAGGTTTCCGCGAGCATGATCAAGCTGCTGATACTGTCCGAATTCGCCCGCCAAGTCGATGCCGGAACGATTGGTTTGGACGATAGGTATGTGCTTCAGCGCAGCGATATCGTAGGGGGGACGGGAAGTCTTCAGAGCAGGGGTGCGGGAGCGTCGATCACGTACGCAGAGCTTGCTGAAAAGATGATTGCGGAAAGCGATAACGTAGCTACTAATGTTTTGATAGACCGACTCGGTATGGATGCCATCAACGGGGAATCTCAGAGACTCGGTCTTTCGGAGACCCGGCTGAACAGAAAGATGATGGACGTGGCCGCCGTCTCATCTGGAGTCGAAAACTACATGTCCGCCGTTGACGCCATGCATATACTGAAGCTCATCTACCAGAATGATCTTGCAAGCCCCGCTCTTAACAAGCTTGCGCTTGACGCCCTTAACGGACAGACCGATAACCGGGGGATAAGGGATGGGCTGCCTGAGGGGATGACGTTCGCGCACAAGACGGGAACTCTTTCCGCGGTGCAAAACGACGGGGGGATAGCCGGGGGAGATCGTCCCTTCATCCTCGTCGTGTTTTGCCAAAGCAAAGCCGGCTCGATCAATGCTCAGGCAGCGTTTTCTTTAATGGAAAATATTGCTAATATTATCGGAGCGAAATAGACGAGGAGGATACGTATCGTGTGGTGCTATAAGTGCGGAACCCAGGTAAGCCAAGAGGATGCGTTCTGTCCTCAGTGCGGTGTCCAGGTGCGCTGTGCGGTTTGTTCGGAAGAGCTCGATCCCGAAGCTGCTTTTTGCGGTTCATGTGGAGCTGCGGTTCTGCCGGTTGCGGAATGCGCCGAAGAAGAGGCCGGCACTGACGGTGTTTCAGTCCATGGAGACACCGAAGTTCTTCTGGAACCGCATCTGCAGGACGCAGGTCCGGCCTTCGCCGCGCAGAACCCTCTCGATTCCGAATCCACGCGCGTCATTCCCGTCGTTCTGCCATCGGGGGAAGGCGGGCTTGCACGCGAGGGGCGCAGCGATAGCCGATCCGGCGAAGGATCTTCTTTGAACAAGAAGAGGCTGGTTGTCATTATCGTTGCAGCGGTTTTTCTTGTTGCAGCCTGCTTCGGCGCTGTCTGGTTTTTTGCGCTTGATCATCACCAGGCTCCCGAAGCCGATGGCGCATCTGAGATCAAGGTGGTCGACGACCAGGAAGGGGAAGGCGAAAACGCCGATAAAGAGCAACCGGTTGAGGAGAGAAAGCCCCTTGCAGACAGCGCTTCGGCAAGCGATGCGAAAGACGATTCCCTCTACCAGAAGCTTCTGAACGCTTATGACCAGGCGAGAGATTTCGATGCGAAGGTGAAGGCTCTCGCATCTCGGTACACCGATACTATCTATTCAAGCTCATCGAGCGGTCGCAGTGCGGTCCGAAGCGATGCATCGAAAGTCAGAAGCGATATTTCCGATGCACAGAAGACGATCGCCGGCCTATCGGTACCCTCTACCTCGAAGTATTATCAAAATTGGACGGATATCCAAAAGCTGTACGACGATCTGTATCAGAGGGTCGATGTGATGCATGAGGCATTGAATGTTGCCCTGTCGTACGGAAATCCCAAAGCGCATAGTGCGGAGATCGACGGCATCATCGTTGCTCAAAACGATTCAGACGGCATAAACAAGTACAAGAAAGACTTCGACGCTCTGTATCCTCAAGCCAAACCCGAGAAGTAACACCAGGCAACACTGTCCCTGTTGTTGGCTTCGGGCGGTAAAGCCTTTTTCGCGCCGAATCGAAGTGGTTTTCCTTCGATTCGGCGTCTGCCGTTTCCAGGGCGTGCCCAACCTATTCGCATTCGAACCGATCACTGTGGTTTTGCCTTGTTCTCCGGTGTCGGGAAGGTGTCGAATTGGCACTCAAAAATGAAGAGTGCTAGGATTGCAGAAACCTGAAACGACAGAAAGGCAGGTTGCCTGTGTCATTCGAGAAATTCACCGACAAGGCGCGCAAGGTTCTCGTCCTCGCCCAGGACGAGGCGCGTGTCCTTCATCAGCCCTATGTGGGTACCGAGCACCTTCTTTTGGGACTCATACAGGAAAAAGACGGTTTGGCCGCACAGGCGCTTCAACGTCTGAACGTGCAGCATGAAGCGGTGGTCCAGGGAATTCGCCAGGTGGTCACCATCGATGCAGATGCCGATGTGTCGGGGCACCTTTCGTTCACGCCCCGGGTCAAGCGGGTTCTGGAAAACGCGCTGCGCGAAGCCATGCAGATGGGCCAGAGCTACATTTCCACCGAGCATTTGCTTTTGGGCATCGTGCGCGAGGGCGAGGGCACGGCGCTTAGCGTCTTGTCGCGTCTGAACGTCTCGGGCGACGATATCCGCGGCGCTCTGAACGACCTGGTGGGACAAAGCCCGGTGTATGCGGGTCGCAACCCCTTTACTCAAGACCCCCAGAGGGGCGATTCTCCGTTGAAGGAGTTCGGCACCGACCTTACCAAGAAGGCGCGTGAGGGAAAACTCGATCCGGTTATCGGTCGCGCTGGAGAGATCGAGCGCATCATGCAGACGCTGTCGCGCCGCCAGAAGAACAACCCGCTGCTCATCGGCGAGCCCGGTGTGGGCAAAACCGCGGTGGTCGAGGGCTTGGCCCAGCTGATCGTGTCGAACCAGGTGCCCGACATCCTGCGCGACAGACGCGTGGTGACGCTCGACCTCTCGGCGCTCGTGGCAGGGTCGAAATACCGTGGCGAGTTCGAAGAGCGCCTGAAGAAGGTAGTTCGCGAGGTCGCCGATGCGGGCGATATCATCTTGTTCATCGACGAGATCCATACGCTTATCGGGGCAGGGTCGGCGGAGGGCTCCATCGATGCGGCGGCTATTCTGAAACCTCCCCTGTCTCGTGGCGAGATTCAGGTGATCGGCGCCACCACCATCGACGAGTACCGCAAGCACTTCGAGAAGGATTCGGCGCTCAACCGCCGCTTCCAGCCCCTTACGGTGGGCGAACCCAACGAAGAGCAGGCTATCCGCATCATGGAGGGGTTGCGCGATCGTTACGAGGCGCATCATCGCGTGCGTTTCACCGACGAATCGCTGCATGCCGCGGTGAAGCTGTCGAACCGATACATCCAGGATCGCTTCCTTCCCGACAAGGCCATCGACGTGCTCGACGAGGCCGGTGCGCGGATGCGCATTCGCAATATGACGCTTCCTCCCGAGCTGCACCAGCTTGACGAAGAGCTGCGTTCGGTAAAGGCGCGCAAGGAAGAGGCCATCGCGGCTCAGGACTTCGAGGAAGCGGCCCGGCTGCGCGACGAAGAAGGCCAGATCAAGCAGAAGCGCGATGAGGCGCAGCAGAAATGGGAGGACGAGTCGGCCAAGACCGTGCAGGAAGTCACGGTCGAAGACATCGCCGATGTCGTTTCCCAATCCACCGGCGTGCCCGTATCGAATCTCACCGAAGCCGAGACCGAGAAGCTCTTGCGCATGGAATCGGTGCTGCACGAACGCGTGATCGGCCAGGACGAGGCGGTTACGGCGCTTTCGAAGGCTATTCGCCGCAGCCGCGCGGGTCTGAAGGATCCCAAGCGCCCCAGCGGTTCGTTCATCTTTTTGGGCCCGTCGGGCGTGGGAAAGACCGAATTGGCCAAGACGCTGGCCGAGTTCCTGTTCAACAGCGAAGATGCGCTGCTGAGTTTCGATATGTCCGAGTACATGGAGAAGCACACGGTGTCGCGCCTGGTGGGCTCGCCTCCGGGTTACGTGGGGTACGACGAAGGCGGCCAGCTTACTGCGGCGGTGCGCCAGCGCCCGTATTCGGTTTTGCTGTTCGACGAGATAGAGAAGGCGCATCCCGACGTATTCAACATCTTGCTCCAGATTCTCGAAGAAGGCCGCCTGACCGATGGACAGGGGCGCACGGTCGATTTCCGCAACACCGTTATTATCATGACGTCGAATGTGGGTGCCCGCGAGATCGCCGCCACCCAGACCCTTGGATTCAGTGCCGACGAGGGTGCGGGCCTGTCGGACAAAGAGATTCAGGGCCGTGTTATGAGCGAGCTTAAAAAGCTGTTCAGGCCCGAGTTCCTGAACCGTTTGGACGAGATCATCGTCTTCAAGTCGCTTACCGAAGACCAGATCGCCCGTATCGTTCGCCTCATGGTCGACGACCTGCGTGAGCGTATGATCGCCCAGGGAATGTCAATCAACCTCAGCGACGAGGCATGCAGGGTTGTTGCCAAGGAGGGCGTGGACAAGGCGTTCGGAGCACGTCCTTTGCGTCGCGCCATCCAGCGCATGCTGGAAGACCGTCTTTCCGAAGAGATACTCGAGGGCGCCTGGACGGCGGGCGATATCGTGGAAGTCGACGCGAAAGACGGCAAGCTGGTATTCACGCGCGGTACCGGAGAGATCCCCCAGCCTCGCAAGCGCGACAGCATCGCGCGGGAAGCCGAAACGATGCTGAAGGGCTACAATCTGGGCAACGCCGGTGTTCCGTCGGGCGGCCTGCTTTCGGGCGGCGCGGCCGACTAAGCCCCAGGCGCGCGTTGCGGCGTCGCAAGGCGAACAGTCCGCTTTTCCCGATTGGTTGGAACGCGCGGCGGGCGGACGCCTGGTTTTCAGCGGAGGTCGATTCCGAAGGTTTCGACCTCCGCTTTCGTTTCAGGGGCGAGCGTCGGTCGGCGTCGCGGCCGGCCGGTATTGTGAGATAATCCCTGACGTAGTTGTTTTATCGGAGACCGGTCGTTTGCGGCTGGTTTTCACTGCATGAGAAAAAGAGGCTGATATGGCGAACACGGTCGATCCGGTTTATGCGCCGCAGGGGCTTCGCGAGCCGCACATCGTTTCCTCGGGTCTGCAAAGCGACCTGTTTACCGAGGCCATGTCGGGTCTCGAAGGGAAGATGGATAAGAATCCCCGAACGGCTGCGATCATCCTGGCGGGGGGAACGGGCGAGCGGTTCGGTCAGATAGGCGGCAAGCAGCTCATCGAAATAGCCGGCAAGCCGGTTCTTACCTGGTCGGCGGAATCGTTCGATGCGGTGGGGGATATCGGGCTTATCGTGGTGGTGTGTCCGCAGGATCGCATCGACGAGTACTTGCATCGCGCCATCGATCCGTTTCCATTCGTCACACCCATCGTTATCGCGCCTGCGGGTGCCACGCGGCAGGAAAGCGCGTTTTCCGGGCTCGAGTTCGTTCCCGACGATTTCGAGTACGTTGTGCTGCACGATGGCGCGCGACCCCTTGTCACTCCCGACCTCATCGAGCACACCATAGCCACGGTGAAGGGCAATATCGACTGCGATGGGGCCGTGGTGGCCCACCCGTCGGTGGATACGCTCAAGATCGTGGAGAACGGCGTTATTGTGGGAACTCCCGATCGCACGGTGTTCTGGAACGCTCAGACCCCGCAGGTTTTCCGTACGGGAATCTATCGTCGCGCCCATTCCGCAGCGCTCTCGGAGGGGTTCGTGGGAACCGACGATTCATCCCTTATCGAGCGGCTGGGCGGGCATATCCTTGTGGTAGAGGGGACGCGCGACAATATCAAGCTCACTGTTCCCGAAGACTACGAGCTGCTTAGTGCGGCGGTTATGCGTCTGTTCGGGATGAGGGGGTGAGCATGTCCGATTTCGGTTGCCTGCGCATCGGTCAGGGAATGGATGTTCATGCGCTGGTTGAAGGTCGGAAGTGCATTATCGGCGGCGTCGATATACCTTTCGAGAAGGGTCTGCTGGGGCATTCGGACGCCGATGTGCTGGCCCACGCGGTGAGCGATGCGCTTTTGGGCGGCGTGCGCGGCGGGGATGTGGGAAAGCTCTTTCCCGATACCGATCCCGCCTACAAAGGAGCCGATTCGATGGTCCTGCTTGCCGGCGTCGCCCGCTACGTGCGCCAGTGCGGATACGAGATCCTCGATGTCGATTCCGTTATCGCGGCTCAGGCCCCCAAGATGTCGCCGCATCGAGAGGCCATGCGGGAAAATCTCGCCAAAGCGATGGGTATCCCGGTTGAAAGCGTCGGGGTCAAGGCCACCACTACTGAACATCTGGGTTTCGAGGGCCGCGGAGAAGGGATATCCGCAACGGCGGTCGCCTTGCTGTGCAAAACGTCTTCGCAGCGGTGATGGGTAATGAAACGGTTATAATCACAGAGGTGTTGTACGCTTCGGGTTTTCTTTCCGATCTGCTTTTCAGCGAGGCGGTGGCTCTCCGGTCAATTGCGTGCGCTGGGTGCGGGTCGTTCGATACGGGCGTAAGCTCGTTGAGCGGGAGCCTCGAAGCGTCGTACGCGATCCGACAACCAACGAGGTGGACTGTCTATGAAGCTCGCTCGAGATACGCAAAGCCGTGGAAGCCTTCCCGTTTTCGGCGAAGTGCTCGCCGATGCGCTTCCTTGGATCAAAGAGGCTACCGGTAAGACCATCGTCATCAAGTACGGTGGATCGGCCATGAACGATCCGGCACTGTGCTCCCAGGTTATGAGCGATGTTGTGTTGTTGAAGATCATCGGTATCAACCTGGTCATCGTGCATGGCGGCGGGAAGGACATCAGCGCTGCCATGGAGCGCGCCGAGATCCCGGTGGAGTTCAAGGACGGACAGCGCGTCACCACCCCTGCGGCCATGGACATCGTTCGCTCGGTGATGGTGGGGACGGTTAACCAGAACCTCGTGCGCGAGATCAACCGTCACGGCAATTTGGCGGTTGGCGTATCCGGGTGCGACGGGGGCACGCTTATCGCCGATCAGGTATGCGAAGAGCTGGGTCGCGTCGGTCACATCACGGCGGTCAACACCGAATACCTCAACGCCATCATCGAAAACGATTTCATTCCCGTTATCGCCGGCGTGGCTTTGGGTGAAGACGGCGGATACTTCAACATCAACGCTGACGTTGCGGCAAGCGCGATTGCGGGTGCCATAGGGGCCCATAAGCTCATCTATCTTACCGATGTGGACGGCCTTTATACGAATTTCGAGGATAAGACGTCTCTTATCTCGAACATCACGCGCGATGAAGCGCATCGCATCATCGATGAGAAGCGCATTTCGTCCGGCATGATCCCCAAGCTGAAAAGCTGCGTCGCCGCTATCGACAGCGGCGTTTTGCGTGCTCATATCATCAATGGAACCACTCCGCATGCGCTGCTTATCGAACTGCTCACGTCTTCCGGCGTGGGTACGGTCATCCATCGCACGAAGGAAAGCTATATCAACGACATGCACCCTATCGGAGGGTTCGCAGAGAAGCTGTCGGAGAACCGGGTGCTCAGGCAAGCTGAGGGTTCGCAGATTAGCATCGATATAGATCTGTGATGTAAAAACTTGAAGTTGGTTTCGTTTCGGGTTCGAGGGTAAAAAGGAAGCGGGCTTGAAAGCCCGCTTCTTCTGTGTCAGATGCGCTTGAAGTGGCGTTTGAGTTCCAAGAGGCGTTGCTTGACGAATTTGGCATCCTCGGGGGTGCGGGCGATGATGAGGATGGTGTTATCGCCTGCAACGGTTCCCAGAAGTCCTTCGATATGCACGTTGTCGATCGCATCGGCTACGCCCGATGCGATGCCGGGGTTGGTGCGAACCACTACGCTGTGGCCTGCAACGTGGATCTCGCCGGCGATCTCGGAGAGCATGTGGTAGAGCCGCATGTCCTCGGGCAGGACGTACAGACCGTCTTGCGACTTCAGAAGGCCGATATTGGCGATATCGCGCGAAACGGTAGCCTGGGTGCACTCGTATCCGAGCTCTTGAAGCTTGGATACGAGATCGCGTTGGGTGTGGATTGCTTCTCGTCGAACGATGTCACGGATGACATCGTGGCGGTGGATGCTTTTTTTCATAGGATGCTCCCGAACCTCGTATCCAACATTGATTGTGCATTGATATAAAAAATAAAAACCAGTGAGCGCTTACGGCCACTGGAGGGAATTCTAACATAAAAGCAGGTTAATAGTTGTTCCGATGCATAAAGAAGGGCGCCCTTGCCAGCGCCCTTCTTATTACATTTTTAGGTGTGGTTCTGCATAAAAGCAGCGATTGCGTACCTTACTTGGCAGCAGCGGCGTTCAGCTTCGCTTCCTTATGAGCTGCACGCATACCCTTGATAGCGGGGATCGCGCCAGCGCCGACGATGAGAACCGTACCGATCGCGGAGTTGATGGTGAACGGCTCGGAGAAGATCACCAGGCCGATGAACAGCGCGACGGGAACTTCCCAGTAAGCGATGGTGGAGTAGTCCGCTGCAGGGAGGTTGCGGCCGGCAACCAGCAGGAAGCCCAGAGCGACGGGACCGCAGATGATCCACAGCAGCACCGCACCGATCCAGTTAGCGGTGGTCAGATGCAGGTCGAGCGCCCAGTTGGGAGGAACGGCACCGGAGGTGCCCAAGGTGTTGAGGACGAAGGTCAGAGAGCCTGCCGCCAGGGCAGCGAAGATGAAGTTCCAAACGCCGCGAGCGGTGGTGTCGGCATCCTTACGGTAGCCGTTGAAGAACATGCTGGAACCGTAGAACACGCCGGACAGCAAGCCGAAGATATCGCCCAGGCCCTTCTGCGGGAACTCGGGCGTGGAGGTTTCCAGGCTGAAGTCGACCATGAAGCCGCCATCGGAGAAACCGACGAGACCTTCTGCGAACAGCATGCCGAAGAACACGACGAACAGGCAGATCCACTGCAGACCCGACATCGGCTCTTTTCTGAAGATACGTGCCATAAGCACGCAGAAGACCGGTCCGGTGTAGATGAAGAGAACGGCGTTTGCAACCGACGTCAACAGGGTAGAAGTGACGTAGCAGGCAAGGGACAGGCCGATCATCACGCCGCCCAGCGCGATAGCGGGAGTAAGCTTGAGCTTCTTGAACACGCCGGTTTTATGCGTGGCGAACATTAGGATCACGAAGAACAGGATGCCCATGCTCATGCGACCGGTAGCCATCAGGGCGCCCACGCTGTCGCCGGCGTTCAGGCCCATCTTGCCGTCAAGGAACTCGGTGCGCGTACCCATGCGGCTAAACAGGGGAACGAGGCCCATGCCGGTAGCGGAAATGAGCATCGCGATGGTGCCCCAGCGGCGATCCATCTGGTATTCGCCGCTCCCCGACGAAGAAGCCTCGGGCGATACGGTGGTCTCCGTAACATTATCAGCCATTATAACCCTCCTTTTTAAGACAGATATCCCCTTAAAGGGATCGTTTACCCCCAGATTTATTGAAATCAAACGTGAAAAGTGCGAAGAAAAAGGAGACCCAGCTTCCATCGAAGAAAACCAGGCCTCCTTTTCAAAACTATCCGGAATCAGCGAGTGATTCGCAGAACCCTCGGTGCGAGATTAGTCCCACATCTCCGGGTGGATCAGCGTGGGATCGGCAACCCTGTTCGGGAAGTAATCCTCGCAGGTGCCCTCGCGATAGACGTCAGCGGTGGAGCAGTGCAGGCCGCCGCCGAACGGATACGCGTCGCGCAGGTCGCAGGGGATGACGTTCATGCCGAGCTTGTCCATCTGCTCCTGCTGATAGACCTCGGAAGCCTCGACGATAACCGTCTTCGGGTCGAGAACCAGGCAGTTCATGGACAGCCAGACAGAGCTGTAGCAGAGCGCGGGAGGCTCGGTGTGAGCGGGCTTCGCTGCGTCGACGATCTGCCAGTCGTTGGCCTCGAAGATAGCGCGCTGCTCTTCGGGCAGGTGACGCTGCGGGTTGTTGATGATCAGGCCCGGACGCAGCGGCACGAAGGTGGCGTCGATGTGGATGGGATAGGGGTCGCCGGGGAAGTTGACGGCGTGGACGCGGAACTCGGGATAGTAGCGCTGGAACCACTCCATGGCGGTACGGTTGGTGGTCAGACCGTGCTGGATGAAGAGGTCCTTGCCCATGCGCATAACGTCGGCGGCATCCCACATCGGCTCGACTTCGGTGGTCACGAAGTCCTTGTTGGCCGTGCGGACGAGACGATCCTCGAGGGAGATCTTCTCGTCATAGTAGTTGTGCTTGTAGGAAGCGTCGGTCAGGCGAGGACGGGGAGCCTGGGTCCACTTGAACTCGGGATCCTCATCGAAGTACTGCTTCATCAGCGGCCAGTACGCGAGGTACTCGAAGTAGCGGCAGCGGAAGGAGTTAGCGGAAGCCATGATCTCGTTGCCGACCGTGAGCAGGATGTCACGGGGAGGCATGCAGGTCATCATGGAGTCGTTGCGGAAGTCAGGCGTACCGATGGCCTGGTTCCACTGCAGCGGGGTGGGGCGGTCGACAACAACGCCGTGATCCTCGAGGATCTTGACGAGGTTCTCGAGGCACTCGTTGCCGCGCTCGACGGTGGCGAGGGGACGCAGGCCCCACATGCCGCGCATCTCAGAGTCAACGGGCACCTTCTCAGAGGTGGCGGGCTCCTCGGGCGGGATCATCGAGTTGTCGCAGCGACCAACGATGACGCGCTTCAGGGGGTCCCAGTCGTTCCAGGAGCTGACGATCTTTGCCATGTAGATCTCCTTTCGTTGGGGGGAACCTCTTGTTCCCCTCTTGACCACACAAAACGACATAAGCCTTGGGAAAGTCTAGAGATCGTGAGGGACGGAGAAAACGAACTGGTTCGGCTCGCTATCTGCATCTTCGATCAAACTTGCCGCTTCGCTTATGGTATGCATACTATGCTTTTTATTCTGTATATTCAAGGAAAAAATTCAACTAATTTTCAATTTTTATATCGATTGAAACTTAAAAATCAGAAAGGGTGCGCCGAGGGTGGGGGTCATGAGGGTAAAGGCGCTGTAGAAAGGCTCTGCAACCCGTTATTTAGCGGGTGCATACATAATCGGTCATCTTTTCCAATAAAAGTTAGTTAAAGCTAAGATACCAAGTAGATAGAGGGTTTTAAGATGGTTGAAATTCCCAGTTTATTACTGGCGGGTTTAGTCGGGGTCTTTTCTGATGCGGGTAGCTTTCGCCTTCTCGTCTTCTGAGCGCCGTCTTGGCGCTTCGTCCCAGTTCGGGTTCCTCCAACAAGAAAGCCCCCCTGCAAGGGCAGGGGGGCTTTCTGCATATAGTTGCGTGGGCGACGCTTTTACACTTCGCTTAGATCCTTGCCGGTTTGCTCGTGGGACAAGAACATGGCGACCAAAGCGATGAGGGCGAGGGCGACCATATAGTAGCCGGGTGCGAAGTTGTCTCCCGTCATCTTGATAAGCTGGAAGGAAATGTACGAAGCCGAACCGCCGAACAGGGCATTCGCCAGGTTGAAGCTGAACGCGAATCCCGAGTACCTGATTTTGGTGGGGAAGGTTTCGGTCAGATAGCTGGAAAGCGTGCCGTCGTTGATCGTCAGGATCAGGCACATCACCAATTCGACGAACAGGATGGTGGTGAAGTCCTTGGTGGCCAGCAGATGGAAGGCGGGCACGGTGAAGACGATGAATCCCAGGCAGGCTCCGATAAGCATCTTCTTGCGTCCGACGCGGTCGGAGATGAGGCCGGATAGGAAGATGAATCCGATGTAGGCAACCAGCGCGATGGTGGTGATGACCGAGGCGGATGCCGGATCGTAGCCGATGGTCACTTCAAGATAGTTGGGCAGGTAGGTGAGCACCGTATAGAAACCTACCGCGTTGAGCACGCAGGCGCCGAATGCCAGGATGGTTTGACGGCGGTAGTTCTTAAGCAGGGAGCGCACGGGCGTGGCTTCCGTCTCGCGGTTTCCCTTTTCGAGGGCCTTGCGCATCTTCACGTATACGGGCGAGTCCTCGAGATGGTTGCGGATGTAGTGAGTGATGTAGCCCAGCGGCAGGGCAAAGAGGAAGGGGATGCGCCAACCCCAGTCGGTCACGAAGGACGAATCGGATCCCCAGACGTTGAACATGAAGGTGACGAACAGGGAGCCAATCAGAAGGCCGCATGCAGTCGATGCCGGAACGAACGAGCAGTAGAACCCTCGATGGTTCTTGGGGGCGTACTCGGCCAGGAAGGTGGCCGCTCCCGCGTATTCCCCCGATGCGGAGAAGCTCTGCACCATACGGAGCAGCAGGAGCAAGATGACGGCGCCGACGCCCAGCGTCGAATATCCCGGAAGGCAGCCGATGAGGAACGTTGCTCCGCTCATAAGCAGGATCGATGTGGACAGAGCCCACTTCCTGCCTTTCTTGTCGCCCATGTTTCCCCAGAAGACCGCTCCAATGGGTCGGACGAGGAATGCGAGCGCGAACACGGCGAACGCGCTCATGGTGGCGACGGTTTTGTCTTCGCTGGGGAAAAACACCACCGCGATGACGGTTGCCAGATACGAATAGCTGGCGTAGTCGAACCACTCGATGAAGTTGCCCAAAAAGGATGAAACAGCGACTCGCTTGAGAGTCTTGTGCTTCTCGTGATCGCTGATTTCAACTAGATCTTCGGGCGATGGGGTAGAGCTCATGGGAGACCTCCCTTCTTGCCGAAGGCAGAGAGCCCTTGCCTTGGATCAACTAGCAAGACAAACGCTCTTGGCGCTCCGACTATGCAACAAGACTGTACACACTATAAGATAAATGAGAGATTTTTGCTTGCGCTTTATGCGGTGTCTTAAGGGATCTTTGTTTTAAATTATGCATAAAAATACAACACAATGCATTTTGTTGCAAACGGTTCAAACTGACTTTAAAAAAATTAAATCAAATAATACTAAAATGATTAGTTTGATATAACTTATTAAAACACCAGTTACAATAGTTGAATTGAGATCGTTGAAGCTGCAAAGGGGAAGGGATGACTTAAGAAAAAGTCGAACGAGGGCAGCTGGGGACAATAATTATTTTTTTAGAAAAATTTCATCAAATCAGGCATTTGCTGCATTTTTCGACTTGTAATTTAAATCCAAAGATGCGATAGTTCATCTGAGATGTTCGCGTTGGTCGGCGTTGTTTGCTGAAATCGACGCGAAACAGAGATTCCTTTTTCGGTTTGATTCAATCTAAGAGAAAGGGTACGTATGTTCAAAGTGAATGTAAAGAGCGAGATCGGAAGCCTGAAGAAGGTCCTTCTTCACCGTCCCGGCAACGAGCTGCTCAACCTCACCCCGGATACGCTCGAGCGTCTGCTGTTCGACGATATCCCCTTCTTGGAGGTCGCTCAGAAAGAACACGACGCCTTTGCCCAGGCCATGCGCGATCGCGGTACCGAGGTCGTGTATCTTGAGGATCTCATGGCCGACGTTGTGGCCGATCCCGAGGTTCGCGCCCAGTTCATCGACGAGTGGGCTACCGAGGCGGGTATCTACGTCCCCGCGTGGCGCAAGATCATTGCGGACTTCCTCAACAGCGAGTACAAAGACCCCAAGGCTCTGGTTGAGAAGACCATGACCGGTATCACGCTGGCCGAGATCGAGTACGATCGCCATGCCAGCCTGGCCGACTACGTGGCAGATCCCACCAGCATGCTGGTCGATCCGATGCCGAACCTCTACTTCACGCGCGATCCCTTCGCCATGATCGGCAACGGCGTCAGCATCAACCGCATGTACTCCGTCACGCGCAACCGCGAGACGCTGTACGGCAAGTACATCTTCGAGAAGCATCCCGATCTGGTCGGCACGCCCGTGTATTACGATCGTGCGAGCCACTTCTCCATCGAGGGCGGCGACATCCTCAACATCAACGATCACGTCCTGGCAATCGGAATCTCCCAGCGCACGTGTGCCGCCGCTATCGACGAACTGGCCCATAACGTGTTCGGCGACGAGACCAGCACCATCGACACCGTCTTGGCGTTCGATATCCCGAACACCCGCGCATTCATGCATCTCGATACGGTGTTCACCCAGATCGACCATGACAAGTTCACCATCCATCCCGGCATTCTCGGGCCCCTTACGGTCTACGAGCTTACCCCCGACGGGAAGGGCGGCGTTCGCGTCAACCGCAACGATTCCAGCCTCGAAGAGATCCTTTCCCACTACGTGGGTCAGCCCGTCGAGCTGCTTCAGTGCGGCGCGGGAGACCGCATCGCCGCCGAGCGCGAACAGTGGAACGACGGCAGCAACACGCTGTGCATCGCTCCCGGCTCGATCGTGGTGTACCAGCGCAACAACGTCACCAACGACCTCCTGTACAAGAAGGGGCTCGATCTTATCGAGATCCCCAGTGCAGAGGTGTCCCGTGGACGCGGAGGCCCGCGTTGCATGAGCATGCCGCTGTGGCGCGAGGCCCTGTAACCTCGAGCATTTCCGGCAAGGTCCGCACGGCGGACCGTTCAATCAGGTGCGAACCGCACGTTACGTGCGTGAGCAAAAGGTAAAGCAATACCTTGTATTTAGAGAAAGGAACCACCATGGGCGTCAACCTCAGCGGCCGCAGCTTCGTCCGCCTGCTCGACTTCACCACCGAGGAGATCGAGTACCTGCTCAAGCTCTCGAAGAACTTCAAGGACATGAAGCGCGCCGGNTCAACTTCAACAAGCCCGACCAGGAGGAGCTCGACCGCATGTCGGTCGCCGACGCCGAGCGCTACATCGAGGAGGGCCAGTTCGCCCCCGGCTCGATGCTGCCCAAGGTCCAGGCCTGCCTCGAGTACCTGGCCGACTGCCCCTCCGGCAAGGCCATCGTCACCTCGCTCGAGAAGGCCAAGGACGCCATCGAGGGCAAGACCGGCACGGTCATCACGGTGGACTAGGGGCCTTCTTTCGGCTTACTGAAAGCCGATTGAAAGAGGTTGCCACCGCGTGTGGTTTTGCTTTCGAACCGAATGGTTCTACCTGCGGGACGGTCGCTTCGACCGTCCCGCTTTTTGCGCTCTGCACATGGCTTCAAGCTCTTAGGCGGCAGCGCTATGCTAGAATTTCCCCTGTTCGCCTATTTGTTGCGCGTGTTCGTCCACGCGAGGATTCGGGGATACCATGATCAAGATTTACGATAGCGAGAGTCGTGCGAAGCGCGATTTTGAGGCAAGCGAATTCGGTCGCATCAAGATGTACGTATGCGGTCCGACTGTGTACAACTACGTTCATATCGGAAACGCCCGCACGTTCATAAGCTTCGACGTAGTGCGCCGATACCTGCAATGGCGCGGCTTCGAGGTGATCTACGTTTCCAACATCACCGATGTCGACGACAAGATCATCGCGCGCGCTCATGAAGAGGGACGCATGGCCTCTGAGGTGGCTGCCGAATATACCGAGGCGTTCATCGAGGACATGAGGGCCATCAATGTTCTCGATCCCACCATCAGGCCCAAGGCAACGCAGGAAATCCCCGAGATGATCCAGCTGGTCGTAGCTCTTATCGATAAGGGTTACGCATACGAAGTGGATGGAGACGTGTATTTCAGCGTGCGGGCGCTTCCCGCATACGGCGGACTTTCGGGGCGCAACCTGGACGACATGGAGGCCGGGCACCGCGAGCTGCGTACCGAGGGCATCGCCGATCGCAAGCGCGATGCCCAGGATTTCGCGGTATGGAAGGCCGCCAAGCCGGGCGAGCCTTCATGGGAGTCTCCCTGGGGGCAGGGGCGTCCTGGCTGGCATTTGGAATGCACGGCCATGTCGAAGAAATACCTGGGCTATCCCTTCGATATCCACGGTGGCGGCTGCGACCTCATCTTTCCTCACCATGAGAACGAGCGCGCGCAGGCGATGGCCGCCACGGGCAGCGATTTCGCCAATTACTGGATGCATGCGGGCATGTTGCAGGTGAACTCCGAGAAGATGAGCAAGTCGCTGGGTAATTTCAAACTGTTGCGCGACGTGCTGAAAACGGTGGATCCCTGGAACCTGCGTTTCCTCATGCTTCAAACCCATTACCGCTCGTCTCTCGATTTCTCCGAAGAGCGCCTGGAGGAAGCGGCGGTTGCCTTCGCGCGCATCAAGACCACGGTGAGAAACGCCCAGTGGTCGTGCGAGAACGCCTCGGCAGACCGTTCGGTTCTCGACGAGGGGCACGTCGAGGATCTTATGCGCGGCTTCAGGTTCAACTTCCTGGCGGCGATGGACGATGACTTCAATACCAGCAAGGCTCTCAGTGCCGTTTTCGATTACTGCTCCGATGTGAACTCGCTTCTGGACGGTTGCGCCCTCAGTTCACTCGATGCGGTTGCGGCTGAACGCCTCATCGGTATCCTGAAAGAGATCATGGGGGTTTTGGGCATCGACATGGATCGAGCGCTTGAATCGGACGCAGCGGGCTCTGCCGAGGAATACCCTGTCGAGCTTATCGAACTTGCCCGCGAGATCGCGGGCTTCGAGGGACACGATGGTGCCGATGCCGCCGATGCGCTGATAGCCGCCCGTGCCGCCGCCCGTGCCGAGAGGAACTGGGCCGTTGCCGATGCCGTTCGCGATCGCATGTCGTCGCTTGGCTTCACGATCGAAGACACTCCTCAGGGCGCGCGCGTTTCCCGTGCATAGCGACTTCGATTCAAAGAAGGCTTCTGCGGGTTCGCCCGATCGTTTCATGCCGGAGCTGCTGGCGCCCGCGGGCGGGCCGTCCCAGCTTGACGCCGCCCTTCGTTTCGGAGCCGATGCCGTGTTTTTGGCTGCGGATCGGTACGGTATGCGTGCGCGTGCCGACAACTTCCCTTTAGACGATATTCCGGCTGCAGTGAGAAGGGCGCACCAGGCGGGCGCGAAGGTGTACATCACCCTCAACACCCTTATGAACGATCGCGACCTCGATGGACTGCCCGCGTACTGCGAGGCTTTGGCGGCGGCGGGCTCCGACGCGTTCATCGTGGGGGATATGGGCGCCTTTGCGGTTGCGCAGCGCCATGCACCCCAAGTTGACCTGCATATCAGCACTCAGGCAAGCGTTTCCAACGCGGAAGCCGCCTCTTTATGGCACTCCCTCGGAGCGAAGCGGATCGTGTGTGCGCGGGAGATGAGCATGGAGCAGATCGCGGATATGCGCGCGAAAGCACCGCGCAGCCTCGAGATCGAGGTGTTCGTTCACGGAGCCATGTGCATGGCCTATTCGGGACGATGTCTGCTCAGCTCGGCTATGACGGGCCGTTCGGGCAACAAGGGGGCGTGCGCGCAGTCATGTCGGTGGAGTTATGCGTTGGTAGAAGAAAAGCGCCCGGGCGAGTATTTTCCGATCGAAGAGGACGTACGCGGCAGCTATATCATGAACGCCGAAGATCTGTGCATGGTCCGGCATCTCGATGAGCTCAGATCGATCGGAGTCGATTCTCTGAAGATCGAGGGAAGGAACAAGCGTGCGTTCTATGTGGCCACTGTTGTAGGGGCGTACCGTCGCGCTCTTGATGGGGGCGATGCCGGGGAGGCCGAGCGAGAACTGTTCACCATATCCCATCGTCCCTATGGAACGGGGTTTTATTTTGGACGGCCGAATCAAAGCGCGTATCGCGACGGATACGTGAAAGAGTGCCTGCATGTCGCGACGATCGAGCGTTCCGAATTCGTGCACGAAGGGAAGCGGGCGGGAGCATGGCGCGTGACGGCGCTGTGTCAGAACCGTTTCTTCGAAGGCGACCGGCTTGAAGTGATCACGCCGCGCAAACCTTCGTTCTCGTGTACCGTGAGCGACCTCGGGCTGATGGTTCCTGCAGATGGGGGTCTGCCGTTCGTGGAGCGCAAGCTTTCCCTTGACGAGGTGCTCCCTCTTTCGAGGCTGGAACCCTGCAACGTTGCGAACCGTGCCAGCGAGCATTACGTGTTTTACAGCGACGTCGAGCTTTCTTTCGGGGATTTCGTACGTCGCCGCATCGAAGCGTCAGACGACCGCCCGGCTTTCACGATAGGGTAGTGTGAATATCCTTCGTTCTTGCTATTATGACCTCAGGTTGGATAGCTGTGTTCGGAAAGGAGTCGCAATGGGAATGAAAGCCGGAGATGCTCTTGACGTATCATTCGAGGAGCTGTCGACGTACCTGCTCGCGAAGCATTCTGTGTACATGGATGTCGATGGCTCAAGCTACTACCTCACTGACGTGAACGACAGTTACTGGCGCGTTCAGGATACGTCGAAGCTGAACGAGAAGGGGCACTACGTCGATTGCAGCGAGCTGGTTTCTTCAGTATTCGATTTCTTCGACGTTCCGTTCGGCGGAGGAACCGATACCATCTCATCGGTGTTCGATCGTGCCGTGTTCTATCCTTCGGTTACATCCGCATAGGTTGCGGAACCGGAGGTTTTTTATTGATAGCGTTTGGGGCGTATGCGAAGGCTCGCTTTACGGTAGAACGTGCGTAGAGCGAGCCTTTCCGTTCAAAGGCGCTCAAGCGCGCAAAAGGAAGAACACTTCAGAAGGGACGCCCGAAAGCGTCCCTTCTGAAGTTTGCGATTGTCCGTGTACTCAACTTTTGCTTATTTACTGGGCCGTTAGCAGCACTGCTATCGTGTGATAGGGGATCGTCAGGCTGAACACCGTTGTTATTGTCAGCAGAGGCCATTTGAGCTTGGCGAGGATCGCTGCGTACTCGCGCGGGAAGGCTGATGGTAGGTAGTATAGGGTAAATCGCCGCGCAGCAATGACGTCGGCTCATAAAGGTGCGTGAGAACAAGAGAGTTTCAGTAAAAAAAGAACACTGACTTGGATCAGTGTTCCCTCGTATTCGAAAGCCGATCGGTATGACTCTCGGATCTATATATAAGCATCAAGTGAAATATACCCCGACGCTCTTTATGATGGTGGAGCCTAGGGGGATCGAACCCCTGACCTCATGGCTGCCAGCCATGCGCTCTCCCAGCTGAGCTAAGGCCCCGAAAACGTGCAAGGGATACTTTAGCAGAATGTCAGCGGGGGTCAAGAAGGTTTTTAAAAATGTTCGATTGTTTTTTGGGCCGGCAGCAAGATGATGCGTCGATTGAAGCGCTTGGAATCGAACGGAATGCTAAGAATTCGGATACAGTATAAAATATAGTCTGTAAAGATATATTCGATAGAATAGATTACTAAAATAACTGTTTTACAGATAACCTGTTAAAACCTATTGCTGATCTATCGTTTAATCGTATACACCTGTCAATATTAATAGGTTCTCCAGTTCAGTAGAATGAAAGCGTCCTTACATCTGCTGAATGGGGGGAGCAATGATGGGAAGCAGGAAAAGGAGCATGAAGCTCCAAATCACCGTTGCAGCATTCGTTGCGGTGATGGTTGTCGTCGGCGTTATGGGATGCGCTCCGAAGGCCAATGAAGGGAACCCGACTCCCGTGGGCAAGGCGCCCACGGCGGTGCCGGTCGATCAGAAGAACAAGTTCGGTCTTATCGGAACCGAGGCGTGGAAAGATCAGTATCCCGATCAGTACGCTTCGTATTACGAGAACGAGAAGAACGAGTGGCCCGAAGAGGACGGCAACCGCAATACCAGGTGCCCCGAGATGGTCACGCTTGGAAAAGGGTACGGTTACGCCAAGTTCTTCTATGATGCGGGCGGGCATACCGATTCAATGTACACCGTGACCCATAACGGTCGCGTGGGCGAGAAGACCAAAGCCCAGTGCCTGGCCTGCAAGACGCCCGACATCCACGAGATGGTGGCCCAACAGGGCGAGTCGGCATGGAAGTCGAACTTCTTCGAGGCCGCCGAGCAGTGCGAGGACGGCATCACGTGCGCGATGTGCCACGAGAACGAGAACCCCTCCGCTCTGCGCATCGAGCGTGCCGACTGGAAGCGTGCCCTGGGCGATAACGCCGGCAAGCGCCACCTGTCCAGCGAAGTGTGCGGCCAGTGCCACTGCGACTACTCGATGGACGCGGTTACCGGTGAACCCACCAGCCCCTACGACGACGTGACCACCATGACGCCCGAGAACGCTTTGAAGTGGTACGACGAGCACGGCTACGTTGACTGGACCTATCCGGAGACGGGCGCCAAGATGATCGCGGTGCGCCACTCCGAGTTCGAGTACACCAACGGCGGCATGGGCAACCACATGGTTCAACTGGGTTACGACTGCGCCGATTGCCACATGGCCGTCAAGACCAACGCCGATGGCGAGGCCTACCATAGCCACTACTGGACCAGCCCGCTTCAGAACGAAGAGCTGATCAAGAACGATTGCTCCAAGTGCCATGCGGATATCAAGTCCGAGATGAAGACCATCATGGAGAAGTACGACGACGCCATCCATCAAAACGGTATGCGCAACGCCAGCTTCGTCCAGAATTTCGTGAAGGCCGTCAAGGCCGGCGCGCTCACCGACGAGCAGCTCGACCGTCTGCGCATCATTCAGCGTGAGTCTACGTTCTATTGGAACTCCGCCTATGCCGAGAACTCCAACGGCTGCCATAACCCGGCTCTGTTCGACGAGGTTCTGGCTAAGTCCGAGGCGCTTTTGGACGAGGGCGACAAGATTCTGGGCGAGGAGTCGTCGCCCGATAAGTTCGTCAGCGAATACGATCCGGAGAAAGACTATAAGTTCGAGGAAACTTCCGAAGAGTACTACGCGAAACACGATCAGCGGTAATCGGAGGTAATCGACATGGTTGAGAACAAGATCGAAACGGGAGAGGCTGCCGAGGCTGCCTCTCCCCGGAAGAAGGCGCCCAGAGGCCGCCGGCTTGCGATCGTCGGTATAGCCGCCGTGCTGGTTGCCGCAGTGGGCATCGGGTTTTGGGAATGGCACGAAACTCCGGGATTCTGCGCTTCCATCTGCCACAATATGGACCCGTACCTGGAAACCTACCTTCAGGAAGAAGGTGTTGCCGGAGTTGACAAGTACGGCAACGCCGTGTCCGACACCACGGCTTTGCTTTCGACGCGCCATCGCGAGACCAACGCGACGGGCAAGCCCGAGATTCGCTGCATGGCCTGCCATCATCCCGTGATCAAGCAGCAGATAAGCGAAGCGGTTCAGCAGACCACGGGCGGGTACGAGTTCCCCCAAACCGAGCCCACGCTCGGTCAGCTGACGGCTTGGGAGGGAACCGAGGGAACGCAGTTCTGCGTGAACTCGGGGTGCCATTCGTATCTGCGCGGCTCTGACGGGCTGGTTGATCGCAAGAAGCTTGAAGAATCCACGTCGTGGATGGACTTCAACCCTCATGCCCAGCATCATGAGAACCTGAAGGTCGAATGCGGAGAGTGCCACAAGGGCCACCGTGCGAGCGTGATGATGTGCACGGGTTGCCATCAGCATGAAGGCGTCTCGATGCCGTCTGGTTGGGTGACCAAGGCCGAAGGAGATCGCATCCTGGCCGACGCAAAGGCCAATACGCACGCACCGCTGAGCTAGTTTCGCACAACGGTTGCTCGAGCGACGATGCCGCCGCTGACGAACCAGCTGCGACTATCGAGCCGATAAGGCCTGCAGGGCGGAAAATATGTTCGATTTCGGGCGTTGACGCAAGTCAGCGCCCGTTTTTTATGGAATAGGCAGTTTCGGTTCGGGGAAACGGCGGCAGCTAAGGGAACCTGACAAAAGAACTGAAAATTTTTTTTAAAAAAATCGCTGGGATGTGATCGTGGCAACAACGCGGGTTTTTCCGCCATGATACAAAGGAAGCGTTTGTTAGCTGTGTCTAATTAACTTGATTAGACGCTGAACACGAAAGGGGATCGTCATGTCTCAACAGCAACGCTCCGTTTCCCGTCGCGATTTTCTGAAGCTGGTCGGCGGCACCACCGCTGCGGTGGCGGTCGCCAGTGCGGTGCCTGCAGCTCTCGATGCCGAAGGCGCCTTCGCTCTGCCCCGAGCGTATGCGGCGGGTAATCTGGCTGACGGCACCTACAAGGTGAACGCGAATTTGTTTATCAGCAAGAACCTGGTGCTCATCAAGAAGAATGCGTACTTCACTAATCCGACCGACCCCAATGACGGGAACGGAATACCCGAGTTTCCAAACACGGAGCTTAACGCCCAGATGACGGTTGTTGGCGGCGTGGCGACGGTGACCGTGCCGCTGATCAACGAGTGCTTCATGCTGATCTCCGCCGAGAACGGATCGGCAGCTTCGATTGCCGGAACGAAGACGAAAACGGCGGAATACAATGATACGAAAGGAAACTCCCTCACGCGCATTACTGAGATCACGTTCAACCTCGCTGACACGAATGGAACGTACGAACTGGGTGCATGCGAGGAGTACGCCGCTTATAAGAACCCGCCGTTTCCGATGAGTCTGCTCGTTCCGGGTTATCTGTATTGGACCGCAACGTTGACGGTCGACTTCTCGACGGCGGTGCGCGCGTAATGAAAACGCTGGCGAAGAGCGCGATTCTGCGCAAGGTTCTTTCTATAGCCTGTGCGGCGACGTTGGTTGCCTCGCTTGTTCCCGCGCCGGCGTTTGCCCATGATGCTGCAGGTTCGGTATCGGGGGTGGCTTCGAGCGCCGTTCAGTACCCATCATCGATCGAGGACTCTTCGTCAGCGGAAGAGTTGAAATCGGAGGGGTCGGCTCAGTCCGATCCCTCCGCTTCGGGTTCTGTTGACTCGGTAGATGAAGGTGCAGCGGGCGTCGATAAGCACAACCCTGCTAATCCGAGCGATTTTGCGGGAAGAGACTCGAGGGGTAACTCCGGGACATCGGCTGCGGACAAGGTGGAAGGGGAGACGGCTCTCATTCCATCCGAAAGTCCTCAAACGAAAAAACCTGATAGCGATCGGTCTTCCGACAAGTCGGAAGACGAAGCCGAGGATGCTTCCGAGAGCGCTCGTGCGCACAGCCTGCGATTGATGGAAAGCGCGTCGGCGGGTGCGCGCTACGATGCTGATAACCCGAACGAGCCGGTGAAGCTGGGCCAGTACGCGCCTGGCGTCTACACGGTGACGGCCAACGTGTTCATTCCTGCATCTCAGAATCCGTTCAACACTTCCATTCAGGCGTACATGACCAACCCGAACAACCCGGTCTCCATCGTGGAGGACAACGATCCCTCTCAGGTAAACGGCGGGGTGCCTATCTTCCATGTGAAGAACAACGCTACGTTGACGGTGGGCGATGACGATTCGCTGGTGCTCACTATTCCCATTCGCAACCCTGTGTTCACGTTGCAGGAAATCGGCAGCGGCGACGGCATCGAGGTGCTCAGCGTGAAAAGGCGCGCAGGACGCTACGGGCCCTACGGTCCGGGCGGTACGGTACCCAAACCTGCGTATGAAAGCCGCATAAGCATGGTGACGGTGAAGCTCACCAAAGACAGCGGGCACACGGTTGATGGCAGTCACGGCTATGTTTTTTCGAACTGCGCCGAGTATCCCACGCTGCTCGATCAGACTTGGCACGTGAACATGAACCTGACGGTAGATTTTTCCCAGGTGACCGTGAAGGACATGTACGCGAACGACCCAGTGGCCAACGATTTAACGTATAACGGCAAGCAGCAAAAGGGCGTCGCGTTCGAAGAAGAACGTGTGGATGTGGTAGGCGGTACTGCGTTCGCCCGGGACGCAGGCAGCTACGAGGCCACTCTGAAGCCGAAAGCAGGATACACCTGGCTCGACGGCACCACCGCCGAGCGCGCGGTGTCGTGGGAGATCCACAAAGCGAAGCTTGTGAAGAAGTTCGAGACGGTGGTGGCTTGCCAGGAGCCTATATCCGCGACGGCCGCTCTCATGCCGAGCGCTGAGACGGTGAACGCCGGATTCTCGTACGAGGGTTTCGTTGAAGGAGAGGGCCCCGATACGGTTGCCGGGCTTGAAACGAAAACGTTCGAGTCCTGGGACGGCGTGGAATACCTCGCCTACGGCGATATGCTCCAAGGCGACAAGGTGGATCAGCTTGCCCCGAAAAAGTATGTGGGAAAGCTTGCGGGCACCGATGCGAGCACTGCGAACTACGAGGTGACAACCCAGGCGTTCTGCCATGTGTCCCTTGCACCCCGGCGTATGCCGGTCGCCTTCGATTGCGTATACAACGGCAAGAACCAGATCGGTCTCAAGCGTGCCGACGGCACACCGTTTCCGTCAACTAAAATATTCGTCCAACCATGGGATGATTTTTCAAAGGGGCCGTTTTTGACGCTCAATGCGCGTGAGCACAAGAACGTAGGCTCTTACGAAGCGCTTCTGAGTGTTTCGGAGACGTTCGGGTACGCCGATGGGTACTGGCCCGATAAGACCAAGGAGCCAAAAAAGTACACCTGGAATATCGCGCCCGCCCCGTTGAAGGCGACGGTTTCCGATGTATACGTGCATGAAGGTGAGGAGCCGACGTTTTCGGTTAGCGTCTCCGGTTTTGTGGGAGAAGAGAATGCGGGAAACGCTGCAGGGTACGTGGCACCTGCGGCCGCGCTGAAAGACGGGGTGGAGTTCTCGTCTCTGAAGGCGGGGGATACGTGTCCCATTGTGGTTTCGGGTGGCAGCGCAGATAACTACCGGTTCGAATACCAGAATGCTACGCTCCATGTGATCCCTGCCGACGTTGCGGCGGTTCCCATGGTGAAGGAGGGACTGGCGTACACGGGCCTTGCGCAGACGGGCGTTATCGCTACTCATGGTTGCACGGTACAGAATGCAACCGCGCGGGATGCGGGAACCTACCTTGCGATTGCCACCCTTGATGCGGGGTACGCTTCATGGAGCGACGGCAGCACCGATCGCACGAGGAGCTTCGAATGGAGCATCGCCAAGGCTCCGCTTGTCGCCAAGTATCTGAATGAGACCGTGTCGCGTGCCGATATACAAAAGAAGGCCGACTGGCCTGAGTTCAGGGTAACGGTCGAGGGCTTCGTGAACGGGGAAAGCCCTGAGAATGGGACGGTGGCCGACTATGTTGCTCCAGAGCTTTACGAGACGAAGAGGGGAAAGCCGACCGAAAAGAAGGCTTCTGAATGGGTTCCCGATTCCTTCGTTCAATCGCATTTCATCCCTCAGGGGGGAAGTGCCCGTAATTATGAGTTCAAGAAGTACGTAGGCGGAGAACTGTGGTTGATAGGGGATGCCTCGGGGCTTTATCGTGCTGCTCTTCCCATCGTGTACCCGGGGTTGGAGTATACCGGTTCTGCTCAGACGGGCGTAAAGGCGCGCACCGGGAGCAAGGTGGTTGCCCAGGGGCAGGCGGTCGATGCCGGCACCTATAAGGCGACCGTGGTGCTCGATGATGGCAGAACAGGATGGTTTGTTTCTAAGGATTCGTGGTACGGAGAAAATCCGGCACCTTTAAGTGATGCTCGCGTGATCACGGCACAGTGGTCCATCGCTCCGGCACCGTTGGTTGCCAAAGCGAAGGACGTCACCATCACCTATGGCGATGCGGTCAAGCTTGAAGCCGAGGTAACCGGGTTCAAGGCGGCCGATACAGCTGAGAACTCTGCCGATTACGTGGCACCTGAGGTATCGCTTCCTCGTGGGGTGACTGCCGATACGCTCGAGCCAGGTAAAACCTATCCGCTTTCCGTATCGGGCGGCAGTGCCAAAAACTACCGTTTTGCTCATTACGAGCCGGGCACTCTCACTGTCTTGCCCAAAGGTTCGGTTGCCGATCCTTCCGTGGCGACCGGGCTTGTCTACACCGGTAAAGAGCAGCGCGGTGTGCAGGAAAACGCAGCTTGGACGCTTTCGGGTGCAACGGCTGTCGATGCTGGGCAGCATACGACCGTTGTTACGCTGAAAGAGGGATATACCTGGGCCGATAAAACGAAGGGCCGCATCAAGACTGTTTCATGGTCTATCGCTCCCGCTCAGTTGACAGCAAGGTACGCAGGTGAGTCGGTGGCTGTAGGGGTGGATCCTGCGCTCAAAGTTGACGTGACGGGTTTTGTGGACGGAGAGTCGGCGCAAAGCGCCCGCGATTACGTGGCTCCGCGGGTGGTGGCTCCCTCTGCTCTGGAGGCAGGGAAGAGCTACGACCTCCTGCCTTCAGGTGGCACAGCGGCCAACTATGCGTTCGCGTATGTGGGCGGCGTGCTGAAGGTCGGCGCGTTCAAGCCCGGAACCTATACGATCACGGCCAATCTCAAGATGCCGGGTGAGTACAATCCGCTCATCCCGGGTCTGAGCGTGTACCCCAACAACCCCAATAACCCCTTTGGCCCCACTATCGACGAGAACGATCCGGCTGAAGTGAAAGACGCTATCCCTAAGGATCCGCTGTCCATGAATGCGAAGCTGGTGGTTACTCCGGCGGGCGAGAGGCACCTGGTGCTGCCCATCAAGAACCCCATCTTCACCACCCAGAGCCTGGGAACCTGCGCCGATTTGCCCGACGTGCGGACCGAGCGCGTGAAACCCACGGCGGGCGGCGGCCGGTTCAGCGGCAGCTACGGGGCGAAGTCCGATCGCATCCACAAGATGATTGCGCGGCTCACCGACTCGAAGGTATCCGGGTCGCACACCTACAGCTTCAAAGACAGCCTGCTGTATGCCGTGCCCCTGAACAAGGAGCTCGCGCCGACCGGGGAGGTGGCTCTCGAGCTGACGGTCGATTACGACAGCATGAAGTGGGAGTCCTCCGAGGCGGGTGTGCCTCAGTTCGGTGGCGGTTCGGTTCCCGATCCGAACCCCGAGCCGGGGCCGGGACCTTCCCCCGACCCCATTCCCGAGCCGGAACCGGGGCCGGGGCCTTCTCCCGATCCCATTCCCGAGCCGCAGCCCCGGCCGACCCCTTCCCATATCGCCGCGGGCACCTACACCGTTTCTGCCAATATCTGGGTGAATAAGGAGACGTCGGGTCTGCCCTTGCAGCCGCACTTCACCAACGCGTCGTTCCCGCCCATGAACCCGGTTGCGGACAATGCAACCCTGCGCGTCGACTCCGAGGGACGCGCCCGCGTGACGGTTCCGATTGTCATCCAGTCCAAGATCATGCAGGTGCGCTCCATCAGCGGGCTGCCGGTGGTGTCCTCGTCTTCCGAGAACGGTGGCCTTACCAGCGTTACCATCGATCTTGGCGTGCTGAGTTCTGCCGACACCGTGGTAAGGCGCAGCTGCACCGCCTCGGTGTATCTGGGGGATCTGGCCTCCACCATCATCGGCGGAGAGCGCTCGCGCACCTGGGCGTGCACGTTCCAGATGAACTTCTCGGGCCTGCCTTCCTCGGGCGGCGGCACCGTCCCCGAGGCCGTCCGCGCCATTTTGGCGGCCCAGGGTGCCGACGGCAAGGCGAGGGATGCCGTGGCCAAGGCTGAAGAGGCCAAGGACGCTGCGCTGAAGGCGCTTGACGGAAAGGATGCGAAATCCGCGTCTTCTGGTGCGCTTTCCGGCTTGGCGAAGTCCGATACCGGTCAGGGCGACGAGTCTTCGCAGGGTGCTTTCGGTATCCATCCCGCGGCGCTTGCCGCAGGCGCGCTGGGCGTTGTCGCTGCGGTCATAGTCGGCTGGTATCTGCTGTACTGGAGGCGCCGCGGCTAGGCCGGGCGTCTGAAGAGAACGTGACGCGCTCTTTCGCTCTTTCGGTGCGCGCTGCGGCGGGAAGGCCCCTTGTGGGGCCTTCCCGCGTTTTCGCCCGCTTCTGCCGTGGTTTTGCCGGTGGCGAATGCGGTTGGAATCGGGTGACATGATGCGAAAAAAATCGAAAAAAGTTTGCAATGTGTGACTTTGGCAACGGTGCGAAGCGGCATGAGATGGTACAAGTGATTCGAGAGATGTTAACGGAATCTAATTTATAGAAGGAAGTTTTCAGATATGACGACGAATGACATTTCACGGCGCGGCTTCGTGGCGCTGGGAGGTTTGCTGGCTGCCGGAGCGGCAGCCTCGACGTTTACCGGATGCGGTTCCGCCGCGTCTGGAAACGATCCGAACGTCAACGGCGCAGGCGATGCAACCGGTATGGATGCGGGTCTCGAGCAGCGCGAGCCGATGGGTTCTCCCGAACCGTGCGACGTGCGGGTGGGCCTGATCATGGGGCCGCCCTCCATGGGATTGACCCAGTTTCTTCTGGCCGCCCAGAACGGCCGTACCGAGAACCGCTTCGATTTCGACTTCAACGGGGTCGACTACATCGGGCTTTCCGCCGCGCTCAACCAGGGAACCTACGATATTGCCACGCTCCCCTCAAACATCGGGCCTATTCTGTACAACAACCGCGAACTGAAGAACCAGTACCAGATCATCAGCGTGAACAATCTGGGCGTGCTGTACGTGATGACCACCGATGCGTCGGTGAAGTCGCTTGCCGACCTGAAGGGCCGCCGCGTGTACAGCTACGGCGAGGGGGGCACGCCCGAATACACCATCGAGGCGCTTCTTGCGAAAAACGGGATGGCGGGCAGTTTCTCGCTGGAATTCAAATCGACTCCGTTCGAGGTGCTGAACCTGTTGCAGCAGGAAGAGAACTGCGTGGCCATTTTGCCCCAGCCGTTCGTGTCGCTTTCCAAGCTGATGGTCGATCCGCTCTACGTTCCGGTGAACATCACTGCCGAGTGGGACCGCGCCTTCGCCGATACGGGCAGCCAGGCGGTTACCACCATCACCGTAGCCAACCGCGCTTTCGTGGAAGCCCACGAGCAGGCGGTGGTGGAGTATCTGCAGATGGCGGGTTTTTCGGTTGCGTGGTCGCTTCAGAACAAAGAGCAGGCCGCCGCGCTTCAGGAGGATCTGGGAACCTTCATGAACAACAACGTGGCGCTTGATGCGCTGCCGTATATTTCCATGACCTGCTTAACCGGGGTGGAGATGCGCACCGCTTGCGCCGGTTTCTTCGAAGAGTTGTACAAAGCCAATCCCGATTCCATCGGCGGCAAGGTGCCCGACGGGGCGTTTTACTACCTTCCCCCCGCCGGTGCGATCGACGACGACGCGATCGGCAAGCGCGAAGCGGCTGCGGCGGGTCGGGCGTAGGCTTTCGACATGGCGTTGCTCAAGGAGATAGCGCGACTCTTTCCGTTCGGTTCGGATCGAACGTCGTCCGGAGCCCTTTCCTCTTCGACACCGATGTCGGTTCCTATTTCCGAGGTGTCCCGGATCATCGGGTTGCCCGAGGAAAAAGTGGCCCAAATGATTCAGATGGTGCGCAAGAACGGCATGGACGAGGCTCAGATGAGCTCTATGGTCGCGATGGCCTCTTCGAAGGGTATGCCCGCAGATAAAATGTATGCGCTGCTTACCTCCTTGGGGGTGAGTGCGGAATCGGTTGTGCAGATGATGGAGGTTCACGGCGTCATCGCTTCCGACGAGGCGGATCGACTGCTTGCGCGCGAACGCGAACGCAGTCGCGGCAACGCCGATGCGGCGGCTCGCCGGGCGCGTCGGGACCTCGCGAAGAAAGCGGCGATCGTTCTGTTTTGGCTGGCCGTATGGCAGCTGCTTGATATGGCGATGGACAACCGGCTTGTGCTGGCGGGGCCGATTCGCGTGGCGCAGGCTCTGGCCGATCAGGCGGTCAGACCCGATTTCTGGGTAGTGAGCCTTGCATCGCTGGGTCGCATCGCCTTAGGGTTTCTGCTTTCGTTCACGGTGGGCATCGCGTTGGCGCTCGCATCGTATCGCGTGTCTTTGGTGCGCGATTTCGTAGAGCCGGTCGTGTCGCTTCTGCGCACCATTCCGGTTATCAGCATCATCATCATGCTGCTTATCTGGGTGGGAAACCAGATGCTGACCATATACCTGTCGTTTCTGGTTGTGCTGCCGCTTATCTATACCAACATGCTGGCCGGGTTCGACAACACCGATCCCCAGATGCTTGAGATGGCGCGCACCTACAGGATGTCGCGGTGGCGCACGTTCATGTACGTGTACCGTCCGGCATTCATGCCGTTTCTGAACAGCTCGAGCAAGATCTCGTTGGGATTGACCTGGAAAAGCGGCATCATGGCCGAGGTTTTGGCCACGCCGAAGCCTTCCATCGGCAAGGAGATGGCCCAGGCGCGCACGTACCTGAACACGCCCGACCTGTTCGCCTGGACCGTGGTGGTGATGGTGCTCAGCTGGTTGTTCGAGCGGCTGTTCATGGAGCTTCTGAAGAAGGCGGGCGCCTCGCTCGGTGGATTTCTGGGCATCCATGACGAGGGCGGGCCACGCGCTCGGCGCAATACGGAGGTGGATGGTCGATGAGCGTGCGGGTGCGCGGCGTCTGCAAATCGTTCGGTGCGCTGCGCGTGTTGGAAAACGTGAGTTTTCAGATGGACGAGGGCGATACATGGTGTCTGATGGGTCCCTCCGGTGCGGGAAAGACCACGCTTCTGCGGATTATGCTCGGCCTTGAAGCGGCCGACGACGGCGCGGTCGAGGGTTTGGACATCGGCGACGCCTCGGTGGTGTTCCAGGAAGATCGCCTGTGCAACGCGCTTACGCCGATCGAGAACCTGGCTCTTGTCATGCCCGGTCGGGCGAGCCGACGGGAATTGCGCGCCCTGCTTTCCGAGATCCTGCCTTCCGAAGCGCTTGACAAACCGGTTATCAATCTATCGGGGGGACAGCGCAGACGCGTCTCCCTGGCGCGCGCGATGGCGTATCCCGGTACGATGGTGGTGATGGACGAACCGTTTACCGGGCTCGATATGCAGACGAAGCGCACGGTGATCGATTTCGTTCTGCGGCATCTGAATGGGCGCACGCTGCTGGTATCGACCCACGGAGAGCGCGATGCCGAGCTTTTGGGCGCGCGACGGGTCGAATTGTTCGATCTGTCCGGTGAACATCGTCGGGCTTGAGCGCGACGGGGTAAGCGCAGGGGACAGATGAGGGGCCGTGTTCAGGGAGCAGGGCTTCGATGGCGCATCGCCGTCAAGCGTTCCTTGGCGGTAAGAGAGAGATGAAAGGCGTTTGTATGATTGAAATAGACGATACGCTGTGCATGCGCGACGTGGTGCTTGCCGACCCGCTCTTCGGCGATTTTCTTGTCGATAAAGGGTTTCCCTTCTCGATCGAAAACCCCATCACCGAACTGGTGAACTTCTCCGATGTGGTGCAGATGCGCAACATCGATCGCGAGGAGTTCCTGGCCGAATACGAAGCGTACCGCGAAAACGGAGGGGTTCTTCCCGAAGGCTGTGACGGACCGCGTTTCGCTTGCTTTTAGGGGATACGTGTTTTACCTGGGTTTGGACATAGGGTCTTCTTCGGTGAAGCTGGCCGTTATCGACGATGCGGGAGCGCTGCGCCACACGGCCTCGCAGGCTCACAAGGGGGCCGCCGCGTCGGCGGCAGCCGCTTTGGTGGGGTTGGCGCGCGGTGCTCTTGAACTATCCGACGAGAACTGCGGAGGCTGGTGCGTGACGGGATCGGGATCGTGCATCGTGCGCGATCGCGACCCCCGAACCCCGGTGCTCGAGGAGGTTCCGGCGCTTACGCGCGGCGCGGCGCTTCTGGCTCCCCAGGCGCGATCTCTCATCGAGATCGGCGCCCAGAAAGCGCTGTTCATCACCGGGATGAACCAAGGCAAGCCTCCGCGGTTCTCGGCGAACGATGGATGCGCTGCGGGAACCGGGTCGTTTTTCGAGGATCAGATGGAGCGCTTGGGCGCACGGATCGAGGATTATTCGCGGCTGGTTGCGCGTGCCTCTTACGTCCCGCGGCTTTCGGGGCGCTGCTCGGTGTTCGCCAAAACCGATATCATCCACCGTCAGCAAGAGGGTGTTCCCGTCGAAGATATTCTGCTGGGGCTTTGCTACGCTCTGGTGAAAAGCTACAAAGCGCTTATCGTGCGCAATCTGCCGGTGGAGCGTCCGGTGGCCCTTTCGGGGGGGTGCCTGCGCAACCAAGGCGTCGTTTCGGCGGTGCGCTCGGTGTTCGGCCTTGACGAGCACGAGCTTCTGATAGACGAAGGTCAGCTGTTCTTCCAAGCGGCGGGAGCGGCGCTCCATGCGCGCGTTATTGCGCGATCCGCTTGCGGCCGCGCGATCGGGAGCGGTGCGGATGAGGACATCTGCGCCGAGGAGGTGCCGGGCGCACCGTATGGAGAAAGGGATCGTCCCGATGTCCCCCTTGCGGTTCTGGTTGACGCGCTGGGCGCGGAGGTGGGCCGTGCGCCGCTCGTGCGGACCGATCCGCTTCCCGCGCTTTCCTTCGATCCCGGATGCGGCTTTCGGTTGCGTCCCGAGCCGTGGCCGGTCGATCAGACGGGCCTGACGCCCTGTTTCCTGGGTATCGACGTGGGTTCCACCAGCACCAACCTGGTGCTGGTGGACGAAGAGGGCGCCCTGCTGGACGCCCAGTACCTGCGTACGCGCGGAAACCCCCGGCAGGCGGTGCGCACCGGGCTGGAATCGCTCGGCGCGCGCCTGGGCGATCGCGTGGCGGTGCGCGCGGCGGCCACCACCGGATCGGGCCGCTCGCTGATCGGCGCGTTCGTGGGGGCCGATATCGTACGCGACGAGATCACCGCTCAAGCGCGGGCGGCCGCTCAGGCCGATCCCCGGGTTGACACCGTGTTCGAAATCGGGGGGCAGGACTCCAAGTACATCGCGCTGAAAGACGGCGCGGTGGTTGATTTCCAGATGAACAAGATCTGCGCGGCGGGCACCGGTTCGTTTGTGGAAGAGCAGGCCGCGCGCTTGGGTATTCCCCTGTCCGATTACGGCGACCTGGCGCTTTCGGCGCTCGAACCGGTCGATCTGGGCGAGCGCTGCACGGTGTTCGTGGAGACGGCTGTGAATGCGGCCCTTGCCAAGGGGGCGGACAAGCGCGACGTGGCGGCGGGTCTGTGCCAGTCCATCGTGCGCAACTACCTTCATCGGGTGGTAGGGGCCAACCCCGTGGGCGCGCGCATCGTGCTTCAGGGCGGCGTGGCCTACAACACGGGAATCGTGGCGGCGTTCAAGCAGTTCTACGGCGATCGCCTGACGGTTTCCCCTTGGTTCGCGGTGAGCGGCGCGGTGGGCGCGGCGCTTTTGGCGGCCGAAGCGGCGGGGGATGAAACCGCTTTCAAAGGCTTCGACCTGAAGGGTTCCGGTGCGGCGGCGCAGGCCGACGACGCGGCGGTTTCCATCGAGGAGAACCGCGCCCTGTTCCGCGAGAGCCGCGCTCTTCTGCTTTCCGACTACGACGGAGCGGTTGACCCCGGCAAGAAGACGGTGGGCGTTCCGCGCAGCCTGATGGCGTACAAACTGTTTCCTTTGGCGCACGCGTTTTTCCGTCAGCTCGGGTTCAACGTGATCATCTCCGACGAGAGCGGCGAAGATATCGTGCGCCTTTCCCAGCAGGCCGCTCAGGGAGAAACCTGCTATCCCGTGAAGCTGATATACGGGCATATGCAGCAGCTGCTCGATCGGGGGGTTGACTATATCTTCATGCCCTCTATTCATACCATACGTCATAAGCATTCGAAGCTCGCGCACAACTACGGGTGCCCGTATATGCATGAGGCGCCGCGTATCGTGGCCGAGGGCCTGAAGATCGAACAACATGGTGCGACGCTGCTTTCGCCCCTGCTGGATTTGGACTTCGGACAGCGGGCGATGGCAGATGCGATGCTCGGCGTCGGCGAGCAGCTGGGATGCGATCGGCGCTCGGCGGCGCTTGCGCTTCTGTCGGGAAGCCAGGCGGTTGCCGAATTTACGCGCAAGACCGAAGAGCTGGGCGAGCGCCTGCTTTCAACGCTTGCGCCTAACGAGCGCGTGATCGTGATGGTGACGCGTAACTACGGCATCGAAGACGCGGTGCTGAACATGGGGATACCCGATGCGTTGATCGATCGAGGGCAGAAGGTGATCTCCATCTCGCATCTGCACGGTCACGACTTGGACATCTCGGCGGATTATCCGAACGTGTACTGGCCGTTTGGCCAGCATATCCTATCCTCGGTGAAGATTATTGCGCGCGATCCACGGCTGTTCGCGGTGTACCTGACCAACCACGGGTGCGGACCCGACACCATGCTTTCCCATTTGGTGGCCGAGGAGATGGGGGACAAGCCCTATCTGCAGATCGAAGTGGACGAGCATTTTTCGAAGGTGGGTGTGATCACGCGCATCGAGGCGTTTTTGAACAGCCTCGACCATTACCAGGCGCTGCAGCGCAAAGCAGCCGATGCTCCGGACACAGCGGCTGCTGGGCCGAACGCGTCGGATCCCTCGCTTCGGCGCATCGATCAGAACACGCGCCGCCTTTCACGCGATCTGCCGGTAGCCGTTCCCGCGCTGGGGCTTCATGGGAAGGCGCTCGCTGCTTGGTTGAGTGCGCGCGGCTTCGATGTCCGTGCGGTATCGCTGAGCGATGCGGTGCTTGCGCGCGGCAAGGAATTCTCGACCACCAAAGAGTACCTGTCGTTTTCAGCGCTGCTCGGCCTTGCGCTTGAGGCGCGATCGATCGCAGACGGGCCAATTCAGCTGCTGCTTCCTTCGGGGGAAGGCGCCGATGCGGACGGTCAGTACGACAGGGTGATCAGAAGCATCGTCGAGTCGCGGGCTGCGGTCAAGACCCTTTACGTGGCCCCGCGCCTGGAACGTTTGCCGGAGGTGGCCGAAGATCCCGAAGGCTTGTTCAACTGCCTGATGGCCGCCGATGTAGCCGCGCTTCTTCCCGTCGATGAACGGGAGCGGATGCTTAAGCGGGTGAAGGGGTCTGCGTTTTCCTTCGAGGCGGTTGCCAACGAAGCGGCGAGGATCGGATGCATGGCGCTTCCGGAGGCGGTGAAGCGCATCGGCGTGGTGGGCGAGTGGCCGGTCGTGGTGGACGACTTCCTGACCGGAGGGGTTTTCGCGGATGCGGCGCACGCCCATGCGCGGTTCGTGCGCATGCCGTTTGCCGAGTATTGCTGGTTCTTATGGATGGATGCGGTGGGAGAAGAGGCCGATCAAAAGGTTTTGCTCGAGGTTTTAAGGGAGCGGATGGGCCGGATCCATCGCGCGCTTGGAACCGCCTCGCCGTTTGCCGCCGATGTGCGGGCGCTGCGGGCGCGCGCTGACGCGCTGGTGGGCAACGTGCGTGCCGCCAATGCGCGCTACCGTATGAGCAAGATGCACGACTTCGCCGATCGTTTCGACGGAGTTGTCGCGGTGGCGTCGATGTACGAGAACACCGATGTGATGCTGCAGCTTATGGAATCGCGCGTAGAACCCTCGACGCCGTGTCTGCACCTTTCGTTCGACGGTTCGCTCGATTCGTCCCTTGCGGAAAAGCTCGGCTCGTTTCTGTACTATCTGTAGGTGATGAGGGCCCCGTATCGTCAAAGGCCCTGCGGTTTAGGTTTGAACGGCCCCGTTTCCTTTGTCCAAAACGGGGCCGTTCGGTTTTAGCGGGCCCTAGCTTCGGGTCTGCGCGCTTTCGCCTTTGGCGTCGGCGAGGCGGGAGGCGATCTCGATCTGTTCGATGATGGGATCGAGCTTGTCGGACACGTCGTAATCCTCAACCTTGCCCATGTCGCATAAACGCGCGAACTCGGGATCGATGGGCAGGGTGGAGTACGCCGGAATCTGATAGCGCTTCGCCACGAAACGGCCCTGGGGCTCTCCGAAGATGAAGTGCTCTTTGTCGCATTCGTCGCACTTGAAGTACGCCATGTTCTCGACCAGGCCTATAACGGGAACGTTCATATCGTGCGCCAGGTTCACGGCCTTGCCCACGATCATGGCCACCAGCTCTTGGGGAGCGGATACGGTCACGATACCTTCCAGCGGGAAGGACTGCATGACGGTGAGGAAGATGTCAGAGGTTCCCGGGGGCATATCGACGAACAGGTAGTCTACATCCTCCCAGTTGGTCTCTTCCCAGAACTGCTTCAGCAGGCCGGTGATAACCGGTCCGCGCCAGGCGACTGCCATGTCTTCCTGGGGAAGCATCAGGTTCACGGACATCACTTTGATGCCGCTGTCGGTGAGGCCGGGGTTGATGCCGTCGTTGTCGGCGGTCAAGCGGCCGTTCATGCCGAAGGCCTTGGGGATGGAAGGCCCGGTGATATCGGCGTCCAGGATGCCGACCTTGAAGCCGCGTTTGTGCATCTGACTGGCGAGCAGGCTGGTGACCAGCGACTTGCCGACGCCTCCCTTGCCGGAAACGACGCCGATGACGTGCTTGACGTTGGCGCGGGCCGTTTTGGGCTTCTCTTCGGGGGCCGTGCGGGATCCGCAACCGGATACGCCGCAGCTCGAGCAGCTCGAAGCGCTGCATTCTTCAGACATGGTTACCTCTTTCCGTACGCGCGAAGCGCGAACCGTCCGGCCCGTCTGCGCTTTTCGATGGGTCGTTTCTCGTCGAACTGCCAGCATGATAGCACAAGGCCCACGGCCCTTTCGGGCTCTAAAACCGTTCTTGCGCTTGGGAAACGCATTGTGAACGATACGTTGCCGCATGGTATTCTTGTGGGGTTAGACAGGGGCCTTTCCGCCCGCTTTTCAGAAAGGATTGATGACCATGGACGACCTTTCGACCGTCACCGCCGCCGACGTTTCGGCCGCTTCCGAGTGCTTTTTCAGCCAGCGCGCCAACATCGTGGCGAAAAACGCCGTTACCGCCAAGGGGGTGCGCGCCGTCGCGCGCGTTCCCGAGGCCGCCGCTCTCAATACCACGACGTTCGACATCGAAGTGAAGCAGGGTGCGCGCACCGACCAGAAGCGGTCGGGGCGCTGCTGGATGTTCGCATCGCTGAATACCATGCGCATGCGCGTCATCGATGCGTACAAGCTGAAGGATTTCGAGCTTTCCCAGGCCTACCCTCTTTTCTGGGATAAATTGGAAAAGAGCAACTTCTTTTTCGAGAACATCATCGATACCGCCGACCAGCCGCTTGATGGGCGCCTCGTATCGTTTCTGCTTACCGATCCGGTGAGCGACGGGGGGCAGTGGGATATGTTCAAGGCCTTGGTGAAGAAATACGGCGTGGTTCCCAAGGAGGCCATGCCCGAATCGGCCTCGTCCTCCAATACGCGCGATCTGGACGGATATCTTACGCGCTATCTCAGGTCGAGTGCCCGCAAGCTGAGATCCGCGTTCGAGGCGGGTGCTTCGGCAGACGAGTTGCGTGCGCAGAAGAAGCAGATGATGGCCAACGTCTATGCGCTTCTGGTCACGTGCCTGGGAGAGCCCCCGGCGTCGTTTTCGGTGCGCCTGCGCGATAAAGACGACAAGATGGCCCTGTCGGGAACGTTCACCCCGCATGAGTTCTATGAGCGCGCCGTGGGGTTGAATCTGGATGATTACGTATCGCTGATCTCGGCCCCTACGGTCGATAAGCCTTTCGGTTGCACGTACACGGTGTCTCGCCTGGGCAACGTCGTGGAGGCGGGAGGCGTGCGCTACCTCAACCTGGAGCCTGCCGAGTTGAAGCGCGCTGCTATCAGGCAGCTTGAGGACGGCCTGCCGGTGTGGTTCGGCTGCGACGTTGACCAGTCCTTCATCCAAGAAGAGGGCATCATGGATCTCGACGCCCTGGCTATCGACGATCTGTTCGGGTTTTCGGTCGTGGGCGACTTCGACAAGGCCGCGCGCCTCGATTACGGCGAGTCGCTGATGACCCATGCGATGGTGCTCGAGGGCGTCAACCTTGACGGAAAGGGTCGGCCCACGCTCTGGAAGGTCGAGAACAGCTGGGGAAAGGACCATGCCAAAGACGGGTTCGATACCTTGACCGACGCTTGGTTCGACGAGTACGTGTACCAGGTGGTGGTTGACAAGAAGTATCTTACCGATCAGCAGCGCGAGGCGTTCGAGACCATGGAACCCATCGAGCTTGCCCCTTGGGATCCCATGGGCGCGCTTGCCTAAACAACCTATTTTCCAGGAAAGCATCTGAAAGGATCCTCTTGGCCGAGCATAAAGAGAATACCGACGGCTTAGGTTCCTGTGCGACTGGCCATCGACGCTGTTCGTGAAGCTGGTCATCAATCGCAACGGGGAGGATTCCTCGCACGGCGACGACGGCGAACCGCTGTAAGGTCGAGTTTCGATCTGATCGAACCGGTTCGTCTGCGCAGCGTACGAGGTTCGAACGTATGCTGCGTACTCCGATAGGGCTCCTTCCCATACGGGAAGGAGCCCTTCGTTACGTTGCGTCACCTGAATTTTTTTGAAAAAAAGCTTGCTTGTGACGTAGCGTGAGGGTGTTGGATGAGCGAAGGAGGTGATATCCATGTCGCAAGAAGAGAACGGAAAACTCTTCACCACCGGTGAGATTGCCGAGTTGTGCGGGATTTCGGTGAGAACGGTTCGGTACTACGACGATCGGGGTCTTGTGGTTCCTTACGTCCGGTCAGAGGGCGGTCGGCGGCTCTACGACGAAGATGCGCTCGGTCGATTGCGTACCGTATGTCTTCTGAAGGCGATGGGCTTGAGTTTGAAAACCATCCGCGAGGTTTTGGACAGGTCCGATGATGCGGCTGCTCTTGCATGCATTTTGGATGAGCAGGAAAAAGCGCTTACCGCGGATCTCGAGGAACGGCAGGGGATGCTGCGTTCGATCAGGGACGCCCGTACCGATTTAGAGCGAAGCGGCCGTATCCGGATGGGATCCGAAACGGGCATGGAAAGCATCATGATGAAGCAGGCAACCGAGAAAACAAGGCTCTATCGGGTGAAGCGCAGGATGGTTGTCGAGGGGATAGTGCTCGATGCGGTGCTGATTACGGCAGTGGTGCTGGGTGCGACCAGGGGAGAGTGGCTTTTCCTCGTTCTGGTCGCCCCTCTGGCCGCGCTTGTTGCCACCGAGCTTGCAAGAGCGTACCGTCGCGATGCGCGCTATGTGTGTCCGCATTGCCGCGAGACGCTTCGCCCCAGCCTGCGGGAGTTCATGTTCTCGAGCCATAATCCCGTTGCGCGCAAGCTTTTGTGTCCGCGTTGCGGCAAGCGTGACTGGTGCGCCGAGACCAGCGCGGATTCAATCGATCCGACGGGAAATGCAAGCTAGGTTTAAGGTTTCTGTAAGGATGATAGAAACGCTCTTTGATAGGATAATCTTGTTAGTTTGTATTCGTTCGTCTGGACTGCGCGAACCAGAAGAAAGGAACCGGAATGAACCCACCGATCCCCGAGCACGGTAAGCTGCCGGTTATGCCCCCGTCTGTAAAGGACCCGAGCGCCGCAGTCGAGCTGAACAGCTTCGCTCCGCTGGCCAGCGCGTCAAAGGCGAAGAAGAAAGGACCGAAAAAAGCGGTCGTCATCGCAGTCGTGGCGGTGGTTCTTGTCGCCGTGATCGGGTTTGCGATCAACGGTCTGCTGGGCGCTGCCGCTCCGAAGGCGATGGAGACGGTCGATGTTATCGAGGGGCCCTTCGAAGACTTGGTGCAGGGCAAGGCCTCGTTGCAGCCGGTTCGCACCATGGTCGCGTCATCCGAGGTCGACGGTATCGTCGCCGAGCTCAAGGTTTCCGAGGGTCAGCAGGTGAAGGAGGGAGACGTTCTCTACACGGTCAAAAACGACGATCTCGATACTGCGGTCGCCCAGGCCAAATCCGAGCTTCAGAGCGCCAAAGACGGCGTGACCCAGGCGCAGAATCGTCTGAACACGGCCAAGGCGACCCCTTCGGTCACCCAGTCGATGGACGCTCAGGGCAACACTGTTCTCATCGATAACACCGCCGTCCAGATCTCCGACGCGCAGTCCCAGTTGAATACGGCGAACTCCACGCTCACCTCGGCTCAGAGGTCTTACGATGCCGCTGTCGAAAAGGCGGACAAGCGCACGGTGCGCGCTACGGTATCCGGTACGGTTATCGAGTGCAACATCACCGAGGGGTCTTCGCTTGCCTCCCTCTCTACCCAGGGAAAGGCCCCGCTGCGTGTGGCGGATATGACGTCGCTCCAGGTGAAGGTGCCTGTTTCCGAGATCGACATCGTGAAGGTGAAGGAGGGTCAGAAAGGCGAGGTGACTTTCGATTCGTATCCCGATCTCGCTTCGGAGGCCACGGTTACCCATATTTCCCAGACAAGCTCCGCCGACACGGCTTCCCCTGCTGCGGGCGCTGCCGGTGCGGGATCGGCCTCTTCGACGGTTCGTTACGAGGTCACGCTGCAGATCGATTCTCCCGACGAGCGTCTGAAGAGCGGCATGACGGCGCATGTGAACATCGCCACGCTCAGTCTTGAGAAAACGCTTATCGTTCCTGCTATCGCCCTTACCGATGTCGACGGCGAGACGGCTGTGGCGAAGATCCCCTCCGGCTCCGATTCCGCTGCGGCCAAAGGCACCGATGCTGAGTACGTCAAGGTTAAGGTGATCGCTCAGAACACGAGCAGGGCCGCCGTCGAAGTGGTCGAGGGAAGCCTTTCTGCGGGGGATAAGCTGGGCATCGTTTCCGGTAAAAAGGCAGCAACGGAAGGCGACGCGACCCCCGGCGTGATGGTGGGTGCCTGATGAGCGCTCAACCGGTTATTCAGGTGGAGAACATCCATCGCATGTACGAAACCGCCGCAGGGCAGACCCATGCCCTGCGCGGGGTAAGCTTCTCCATTGCGCCTGGCGAGTTCGTGGCGATCATGGGCCCTTCGGGGTCGGGTAAATCGACTCTCATGCACACGTTGGGATGCCTCGATTCCCCTACCAGCGGAAGGTATCTGCTGGAGGGACGCGATATCGCCCGGTGCACCCAGGATGAATTGGCGGACATCCGGGCGACGCGCATCGGGTTCGTGTTCCAGGCGTTCAACCTGCTGCCGCGCACGACGGTTCTGCGCAACGTGATGCTGCCCTTGATGTACACCTCGTGTCCGGCTTCCGAGCGCGAGGTTCGCGCTCGAGCGGCCTTGGCGGCGGTTGCGCTTCCCGAAGAATACTTCGCCCATAAGAGCAACGAGATATCGGGCGGCCAGATGCAGCGCGCGGCTATCGCCCGAGCGTTGGTGAACAGCCCGGCGCTCATTCTGGCCGACGAGCCGACGGGCAATCTGGACACCGCGACGGGAGACCAGGTGCTCGACACGTTCTCGCGTCTGCGCGACGTCGGAAAGACCATCGTGCTCATCACGCATGAGCCCGACGTCGCCGAGCATGCCGATCGAACGCTCTACATTCGCGACGGACTGTTGTACGAAAGCTACGAGGGGATGCGTCGCGCCGGAAAGGTGATCTGCACATGAAACTGAAGGATCTGATGTACGAGGCGTACCATGCGCTCTCGGTGAACCGAATGAGGTCGCTTCTCACCATTCTGGGCATCGTGATCGGCATCGCTTCGGTCATCACCATGAACGCGCTCATCGGCGGTGTAGGCAAGTTGCTCACCTCCAATATCGGCGGCAACCAGATGCGCGTGGTGAACATAAGCCCCCTGGTCGAAAGCAAGCGCAGCGACTACGAGGCGCTGCAGCAGCAGATGCCCGAATACGAGCAGATCATCTTGATCCAGATGGCATCGGGCGAGCTGTCGTACAAGTCGAAAGCCGCCGCGCCTGTTCTGAAGGGCGTCGAGAACCCGTTTTTCGATGCGATGTCGTTGAAGCTTGCTTCGGGGAAGTTTTTCACGGCAGCCGAGGAGGAACGGGGCGACCGTGTGATCGTGGTGGGCCGCGGAATGCTTAAGAAGCTGTTCGACGATGAGGATGCCAAGGTGCTCGGACACGAGGTGTTCTTGAACGGAGACGGTTATGTGATCTGCGGCGTGTTGGATGGTAATGCAAGTTCGGTCAACTACGAAGCAGCCTACGTTCCCCTGAAGACCGCCGAGACGCGCCTGGGGGCGGGCGATTTCTACCAGGCTCTGGGCGTGGCCAAGGGAGAGCCGACTAAAGAGGAGATGAACGATCTGTCGGATAAGACGGGCAAGGTCCTTACCAAGATTTTGGGAGGGGCCAAGCCCGAAGAGACAGTGATGGTCTACTCGATGTCGGCCGTTCTCGACACGATATCGGTGGTGCTGGCCGGATTCAACGTCTTGCTGGGCGGCGTGGCGGCCATCAGCTTGCTGGTTGGCGGCATCGGCATCATGAACATGATGCTCACCAACGTAAGCGAGCGCATCCGCGAGATCGGTCTGCGCAAGGCGCTGGGAGCGCATGCACGCGACATCGTGCGGCAGTTCCTCATCGAGGCCGTGGCGCTTACGGTGATCGGCGGCGTGGTCGGTATCGTGTGCGGGTATGCCGGCTCGTATGCCCTGACGAAGCTCATAAGCGCGATTAATCCGTCGCTTGCGTTTTCGCCTGTCATCGATCCTGTGGCGGTTATGGTCGCCGTGGGCGTATCGGTGCTGATCGGAGTTATATTCGGATACTATCCCGCTTCGCGTGCCGCGCGTTTGGATCCCATCGAGGCGCTTCGGTACCAGTAGGCAGGCGACTTCAAACCCTCTTCTCGGTTAGGAAGGGCCCTCGGATGATACCGAGGGCCCTTCTTCTTACATGATGGTTCATTAGGCTTTGCTCGAGCAGGGCGGGAAGGCTTCACGCAAAGTCGGTCCATCTTGACTTTGTCCTGCGGGGGGAAGCCTATCCAATGCCGCCTAGAACAGAGCCCAGTACCAGCACCAGAACCGAGACGCCGACAAACACGTATTTGGCCAACGGGTAGAACCAGCTGCCCAGGGGTTTCGAGCGGCCCTTGTTAACCTGCTCCAAAACCCATTCCCTGTCGGACAACCAGAAAAACATGATGGCTGCGAGGCAGGCGCCTATAGGGCAGAGGTACACCGAGCAGACATCCATCCACGACGAGACGATTCCCTGGATGGCGATGCCTACAACCAGTCCGATTCCCCCGATGGCGAGGCACGCCGTGCGCCGTCCTACCCCCAGCATCTCTTCGAGGGTGGCGATGGGCGCTTCGAACAGATTGATGAGCGACGTTAAGCCGCCGAACAGGACGGCGACGAAGAACACTGCCATGAACAGCGCGCCTCCGGGCATGGTGGAGAACAGATTGGGCAGGTATATGAACAGCAGTCCGGGGCCTCCCTGGGAAAGCTGCTGACCGGCGAACGCCATGGCGGGGATGATCACGAGCGAGGCGACGACCGCGGCGATCGTGTCGAACAGCGCCACGTATTTAGCGCTGTTGGGGACGTCTTCGGCATCGGAGAGGTACGAGCCGTAGATGAGCGTTCCGCTTCCAGCGATGGACAGCGAGAAAAACGCCTGACCCAGTGCGTACACCCAGACGATCGGATCGGCCAGGCCGGCTGGATCGAGCAGGAAGATGTAACGGTATCCCTCGATCGATCCCGGGAGGGTGGCCACATAGACGGCCAGGCCCACGAACAGGCAGAAGAACAGCGGCATCATAACCTTGTTGGCCTTCTCGATGCCCTTGCTCACGCCGAACACGAGAATGCCGATGGCGGCCAGCATGCCGATGGTCTGCCACAGGGCGTTGCCCGATGCAACCGAACCGAATTGAGCTGCGAACTGCTCGGCACCCTGGACGTTTGCGGCACCTCCGGTGAGAGAGTCGAAGGTGTACTTGAAGATCCACCCGACGACTACCGAGTACCCGATGGCCATGGCGAGAGAGGTTGCCACCGGAACCAGTCCGAGTGCCGCTCCGACCCTGCTTGTTCCAAACCGCTTCTTCGTGGTGTTTGCAAACGCCGCGACCGGGCCGCCTTTTGCCGCCCGTCCGAACGACATCTCCTCGATGATGCCGGTTGAGGCGATAAGGACGACGAAGAGGAGGTAGGGGATGATGAACGTCGCCCCGCCGTAGGCGGAGACGCGCGTGGGGAACAGCCAGATGTTTCCCATTCCCACTGCCGATCCGATGCAGGCGAGGATGAATCCCCTTTTCGAGATGAAGCTGTCGCGCTTCGATGCGCGTTTCTCGGATTGAGCGTCCACGGTTCTCCTTACGGTTGAGCGTCGTGGTCGCTATTGTAGCGAAAAACCTGCGGACGACATGGTTTGTTTCGTCGTTCGGTCGTCTTTTGCGCTCGGAGCGCCTAAGGAGCCTATCGCTCGGCGTGCTTGCAGGTGATCAGGCGCTTAAAACCGGCCAGCACGACGGCGACGCCGCCTACGATGAGCAGTAGTCCCGGTCCGGGCAGGATCAGCAGCGGAATGCCGATAAGCACGGCGATGACGCCGAACACCATCATCACCAATCCCTTGATGCGCCAGAAAAAGCAGCGGGGGCAGGTGGCCGCCGATGCGCCGTCTTTCGTTGCGCACGGGTATGAAGCTGAGGCTCCCTTCAAGGGGGTTTTCGCGTCGGTGATGCGCGTAGAGGAACTCTCCACAGGGGTGATGTCGATTATGTCGTCGGTTCGGTTCACAGGGCTCCTTTTCTTGCGTGCGTTCATTCTAAAAGAGGCTCGCTTTCCCATCCGGATTGGGTTCCGTTTCGTTATGCGCTGTTGATATCCGGTAACTTGCTGCGCAAACGTTCATGCGCCCGACAGTTCGGCTGCGCGCTCCGCGGTTGGGGACAGGAGGTGCGCCTCGATGCGCATCGCCGATTCAAGCAAGGTGCCTGCTTCCTTGTGCGCATCGCGGTTGCGGCGCTATACTCTTTCCTGTGAGTTTTTGCGTTTTTGATTCGTCTTCGTTGGGTATTGGCTCGATTGCGGTGCGTGCCCCTCGGAAATGGTGCCGATCGGCGCGGCCGCTCAACAGGAAAGTTGGTGGTCAATATGGCAGCTCCTGCTACCGAACACGTCAGAAACATCGTGCTGGTCGGCCAAGACGGCGCCGGCAAAACATCGCTCGCTGAGGCGATGCTGCACGTCTCGGGTCGAACGCCTCGCATGGGAACGACTCACGACGGGAAATCTTACCTCGACTACGACGCGGAAGAGATCCGGCGCAAATTTACGATCAGCACCTCCATCGCCCCTGTTCCCTATAAGGATTACAAGATAAACCTGCTGGACACCTCGGGACATCCCGACTTCGTGGGAGACACCATCGCGACCATGAACGCAGCGGAAACGGCCTTGTTCGTGGTCGATGCCGTGACAGGCCCGCAGGTCATGACCACCAAGCTCTGGCACGAAGCAGAAAACCTCCGCCTGTCGCGAGCCGTGTTCATCAATCACATCGATCGCGAGAATGCCGATTTCGACATCTCGATGGCCCAGCTGCATGCGCGCTTCGGTTCTCGTTTGGGAGCGGTCGCCATTCCCATCGGAGTCGACAAAGACTTTGCCGGGGTCGTTGATATCCTGCGCATGAAGGCCCGTTATTTCGACAAGGACGGCGGCGCCGAGCGCGTCGAGGATATTCCCGCCGAGTACGTCGATGCAGCGGAAAATGCGCGTGACAAGCTGTGCGATCTGGTTGCCGAAGCCGATGACGAGCTGATGATGAAGTATCTGGAAGGGGAGGACCGCCTTACGCAGGAAGAGCTCGAGTCTCTTCTGAGCAAGGCCATCACCCAGGAGATGATCATTCCGGTATTCGTCGGTTCCACCATCATCGAGCAGGGCATCAAGGGCGTGATGGAAGACATCTGCACCTATTTCCCGCACCCGCGCGACCACGGGGCGTTTTCCTTGGCCGACGGAGCCGATATGCACATAGACGAACTCGGTCAGCCCGCCGGTTTCGTGTTCAAGACGGTAGCCGACCCGTTCGTCGGGCGCCTCAGCTACGTGAAGGTGCTCTCAGGCGTGCTTGAGCCCGGCCAAGAGCTGATGAACGTGCGTACGGGCAAGCGCGAGCGCATCGGGCATCTGTACGTGATGATGGGCAAAGAGGCGGTTGACGTGAAAAGCGCCAAGGCCGGTGACATCATCGTTATCCCAAAGCTGGTCGATACGCGTCTGGGAGACACCCTGTCGGTTACCGGCACGCTTGAAGTGGCCCCGCTTCCCCTGCCCGAACCCCAGTACCCGGTAGCTATCGAAGCCGTCAATAAAAAGGAAGAGGACAAGCTGGGAGCCTTCCTCGCCCGCGCAGCCGAAAACGATCCGACCCTGCGTATCGAGCGCAACGAGGAGACCCATCAGACCGTTGTCACCGCTATGGGGGATGAGCAGGTCAATACGCTGATGATTCGCCTTAAGGAGCAGGCGAAGGTGGAAGCGCGCTTGGTTGCCGTGCGCATTCCGTATCGCGAGACCATTACGAAAACGGCTCGGGCCCAAGGCCGTCATAAGAAGCAAACGGGCGGGTCGGGTCAGTTCGGCGATTGCTGGCTGCGCCTCGAGCCCAACTCCGGCGCCGGATACGAGTTCATCGACGAGATCGTGGGCGGCAAGATTCCCCGTTCGTACATTCCCGCGGTCGACAAGGGCGTGCGCGATGCCATGGAAGAAGGCGTTTTGGCGGGCTATCCGGTGGTCGATGTGAAATGCGCCGTGTACGATGGCAGCTACCACTCGGTCGACTCGAACGAGATGGCGTTCAAAACCGCTGCGCGCATCGGTTTTCGGGCGGCGTGTGAGCAAGCCGGTATGGTGCTGCTCGAGCCGATGGCCTCGCTTGAAGTGTGCGTTCCCGAAGAGTACGCCGGTGCGGTTATGGGCGATGTTTCCACGCGTCGCGGCCGTATCGTGGGCACCGACTCCAACGATGCGGGCGATACCGTCATCATCGTGCGCGTGCCCTACGCCGAAGTGATCGGTTACACGCGCGACCTGCGTGCTTTATCCCACGGTGCGGGCGAGTACTCCATCGTTGTCGAGGGCTACGAGCAAGCTCCGGCCAACGTCTCTGCGAAGCTGGTGGAAGAATACCGGGCTTCGAGGGCCTAAGGGGGTTTCTCGTCGGCTTTTCGGTTGGCGGATGCGGTGCGCGGCAGGCCGAGATCGACCGCCGCGCACCGCCGCATGTTTCAGGGGGCCGTCTTCGGGCGGCTGCCTGTGCGTTTTTCACCGCGCGCAGCGCTACGATTCGGCTACGATTCGAGGAACGATCCGGTTTGGCGGTCCCAGAGTTTCGCGTAGATCCCGTCGTCTGCGGTTAGCTGGTCGTGCGTGCCGTCCTCGACCACGCGCCCTTCACTCATCACGACGATGCGGTCCAGTGACGCCACGGTTGACAGGCGATGCGCCACAACGATGCAGGTGCGCCCCCTCATCAGGTTGTTCAGCGCATCTTGTACCAGATGCTCGCTTTCAGAGTCAAGTGCGCTGGTCGCTTCGTCAAGCACGAGGATGGGGCAGTTGGCGAGGATGGCCCGTGCGATGGCGATGCGCTGGCGCTGACCACCCGAAAGCTTCACGCCGCGCTCGCCGGTTTGCGTGTCCATGCCCGCGGGAAGCTTCTCGATGAATTCCAGCGCGTTGGCGTCGCGCGCGGCGGCCCAGATTTCCTTGTCGGTTGCATCAGGGCGCCCATAGGCGATGTTCTCGCGTATGGTGCGGTGGAACAGCAGCGGTTCTTGCGGAACGTAGCCGATCTGACTGCGCAGGCTGACCTGCTTGACTTGGCTGATATCCTGGCCGTCGATGCGTATGCTTCCCGACTGGATATCGGCGAGGCGAAGGAGCAGGCTGGTGAGCGTGGTTTTTCCCGATCCGCTTCGTCCGACGAGGCCAACACGTTGACCTGCGGGGATGTGCAGGTCGAAATGGTCGAGTGCGAATCCGCCTTCTTGTCCGTCTGCGTACGAGAAGGTGAGGTCGTCGATGTCGATCGCGCCTTCTCGCACGACGAGAGACCGCGCGTGGGGAGCGTCTTGCACCAACTTGGGCTCGTCCAGGATGACGGTCATGTCGTGGGCGTCGCCGAGGGCTCCGTTTACATTCTGGAACACGATGTTGATGAAGTTGAACTGTTGGGTGAGCGTGTAGGTGTAGGTGAACATCATGATGAGGTTGCCGGGTGTGATGTTGAACCAGGCGTTTCCGCCTGCGGTGAATATCGAAGCGGTGGCCATGATGATCACGATGATGCCTGCCGTGACCACGCCGCGGTTCATGCTGGCGCGCATGCGGGCCGATTCCGCCTTGCGCGCATGTTCGTTTGCGACATCGAACAGCTGCCGCTCGAACCCTTCGCGCCCGCAGGTCTTCACGGCCAGGATATTGGTGACGCTGTCGGAGAGCTCGCCCGAAAGGCGGCTTTGGGCGCTTGCGGCGCCGGCGTTCAGGGGAAGCACCCGCTTGTACATGAGGTAGGCGGCTGCGAGGTAGACAACGAGCAGCGCTCCCAGCACGGCGGCGTAGGCGGGCACCACGCTGCCAAGGATCGTCATGGTGAAGAACACGCTGGCGCACGTGGGAACGATGCTGAAAAGCAACGATCGGCACAGATCCCGATATCCGCCTATGAACTTTGAGGTTTGCGCCACGAGACTTCCCCCGAAGCGGTTCGTATGGAAGGTCATCGATTGGTTCGACAGGGTGTCAAAGCACAGGCGGGCAAGGTCGTACGCCGCTCCGATCTGCAGCTTCCAGTTCATATAGTCCTGCAGCTTGCTGCAGATCTGTCCGAGTAAATTGGTGAGGATGAGCGCGGCCACCAAAGGGCCGAACGTGGGTAGAACCTGATCGGAGGCGACGCGCTCGACGCTGACCAGATCGACGATGCGCCCCATGAGGTAGGGGTTTCCGTAGCTGAGGAACAGCGAGTAGCCCACCGATACCAAGATGGCGGCTGCGAACACGCCTTTGCGGTTCGCCGTCACTCTCATGAAGTAGTGTAGCGTGCGGCGCGTGACCGATTGCCCGCTTGCCGTAACATCCGTCTTCTTTCCCATAGCCCCATCTCGTTCGATCCCGCTACGCGCCTCTCCCGCGTTATGCGCAGATGATGCGGGCAGGGTCGAAGGTCTGTCGGTTTTACCCTGCTCACTCCAAAAAGAAGCGCCCGACGAGGGGCGCTTCTCAAACTGCCTGCAAGACATTATACGCCCGTATCAAACGGGTGTGCGCGTTATGCCTGATCGTTACCCTTCTCCGACACAACTTCCTTAAGGGAGGCGGCCAAGCCGGCTATTCCCTGGATATCGGAGGGGATGATGAGTTTCGTGGCCTGACCCTTGGACACTTCTTTGAGTGCCTCGAAGGACTGCAGGGTGAGCACTGCATGGTCGGCTCCGGCTTCTCGCACCATGGCGATGCCGGCGGCGGTTGCCTGCTGCACGCTGCGGATGGCCTCCGCCTGACCCTCGGCTTCGCGAATCTGACGCTCTTTCTCGGCTTCCGCAGCGAGGATGATGGCTTCCTTGTCGGCTTCGGCGGCAAGGATCTTCGCCCGCTTGTTGCCCTCTGCGATGGTGATGTCGCTTTGTTTCTGGCCTTCGGCAAGCAGGACGGCCTCGCGTTTCTCGCGTTCGGCTTTCATCTGCTTTTCCATGGCCTGCTGGATGGCGGCCGGCGGCGTGATGTTTTTCACCTCGACACGGTTGACCTTGATTCCCCAGGCATCGGTGGCCTCGTCGAGGATGGAGCGCATCTGGGCGTTTATGGTATCGCGCGACACGAGCGTGGTGTCCAGATCTAGGTCGCCTATGATGTTGCGCAGCGTCGTGGCGGTGAGGTTCTCGATTGCGACCATGGGGTTCTCCACACCGTAGCAGAAAAGGCGCGGGTCCATAACTTTGAAGTAGATGACCGAGTCGATGGACATGGTCACGTTGTCCTTGGTGATGACGGGCTGGGGAGGGAAGTCGGCCACCTGCTCTTTGACGCTGACGTGCGCGCGGATGCGATCGATGAAGGGGATCTTGACATGCAGGCCGTTATCCCAGGTGGTCAAGTACGAGCCGAGACGCTCGATGACCACGCGCTCGGCCTGGGGAACCACCTTGATGCAGGTGATCGAGAAGAATACGAGCAATGCGATGAGGACGACCACGAGTTCCATGAAAAACCTTTCTCTGGGTTGCGATGTATCGATCGAGAGCGCGACAGGCGGCGCTTGGCCGCACGAAGCCTAGGATCCGTCTGCCCCTTCGGGTTGAACGACGAGCCTGATGCTGCGCTGTTCGACGATGCGCACCTTGGTGCCGGCGGGGATGGTCGATCCGTCGCAGGAATCGGCGGACCACGACATGCGGTCGGGCGTTTCAACACGCCCGGTGTGAGATGCGGCGTCGATGCTCTCGGTAACCAAGGCGCATTGCCCGACCGGGGTAGGGTCGGATGCCTTCTTCGATGCCAGGTGCTTCAGGACCAGGGGCCTGAACGCAAGCAGGCATGCAATCGAGATGGCTGCGAAAACGAGCGCTTGGACGACCTGATTGGCCCCGAACCACGAGACCACGTAGGCGGCCAAGGCCCCGACGACGAACCACACGGTGATGATGCTGATCGTTCCCGCTTCGATGACGCCCATGATGAGGGCGACGCCGAGCCACAGGTTGTTGGGATCCATAGGCGCCTCCTTCGACCCATTGTACCAAACAGGCGGTCCGGACATCGGGTGGCGACTTGCTGTTGTCCCCTTGCACGGGAGGGAGCGGCAGCGGTGCCCGTTTGCGCTTCGCGGCACTGAGCGAGGGAGCGACGTTGAAAAAGGTGGCGTCCTATACGATGTGATGCAATCGACCTGGCACTTCAAGGTCCGCTATGCCAATTTCCATCGAACTATGACGACACGTTAACTTGATTGTGAAGAAGTAGTGTATACGTAACACTGATTTGACCAAAGAGGTGTCGACAATACCTGTCTGGAGGGCTCGATAGAAACTGATGATGCTTGCTAAAGAATGATTACGACCTGATCAAACATTCTATACCGACGAGGGTGCGCGGGCGGTGGGCCTCTCTGCCTCGCTTCAACCCCACCGTTACTTGTGCGTTACCAAGGTCGCTCTTCTCCTTGAAGTTAACATAATCGCAGGTATTGGGGACGCATCGTCCGATTTGAGGCAAGCGGGCGCGGTTTTTCTGCGTTCGCGCTCTTTTCGTGCGCTTCCCCAAGATCGGAAGGCGGTTGCGCAGTGCGACGCTGCTGCGTTTCGCGAAGGAAGTTCGAAGGGGGAACGCAGCGTTAGCTGCGTTCAGAGGGCACCTTGACGGACGGTAGGGTGGTTTTCGCGAAGGGCATGGGTTTCGCGGTTCCGATTCGTATGCGTGGGAGAACCGTGGGACCGGGGGTTCGGCGCAGATCGCATGCAGGAGTGGGCAGATCGCACGCGATCCGCGATTACGAGAGAGGAGTGCGTATGAGCATTACAAGAAGGGGGTTCCTCAAGGCGACGGGCCTGGCGGCAGCCGGGTCGTTCGCCTACGAGCTCTCGCGTCAGTCCGAGGCGTTCGCGTTCAACGCCGTCAAGGACGACTGGAAGCTGGTGAACACCGAGGAGTACACCAACATCTGCTGCTATTGTTCGGGCGGTTGCGGAGTCATCTGCTCGGTGCGCGACGGCGAGCTGGTGGGTCTGGAGGGAGATCCCGACCACGTCATCAACGAGGGGGCTCTGTGTCCCAAAGGCGCGGCGATGTTCCAGCTGCGCAACGTGGTTGATCCGGCGACGGGAAAAACCATCCGCAACCCCAACCGCGTGACCAAGCCCCAGGTTCGACGCGCCGGCTCGTCTAAGTGGGAAGACATCACGTGGGATCAGGCGATGGATGAGATCGCCGCTCATGTGAAGAAAACCCGCGACGAGTCTTTCATCACCGAGCATAATGGCGTGACGGTGAACTACACCCCGGCCATTGGCTCGATGGGCGGCTCTCAGCAGAACTCAGAGGAGCAGTTCCTCATCTTGAAGGCCATGCGCACGCTCGGCCTCGTGGCCATCGACAACCAGGCACGCGTTTGACATAGCTCCACGGTTGTCGGTCTGGCACCCACATTCGGTCGCGGCTCTATGACGGGTCATTATTGCGACTTCAAGAACACGGACGTCATCTTGTCCTGCGGTTCGAACAATCTTGAGAATCATCCGATCAGCTCGAAATGGACGCAGCGCGCGCTGGACAAGGGCGCGAAATGGATCGTGGTCGATCCCCGTTTCACGCGCACGGCTGCGAAAGCGGATATCTACTGCCCCATCCGCTCGGGCACCGATATCGTCTTTTACGGCGGCATGATCAACTACATGATCGAGAACGATCTGTGGCATCGCGAGTTCGTCATGGCGTATTCCAACATGAGCTACCTGATCAACCCCGATTTCAACTTCGATGTCGAAACGGGCCTGTTCAGCGGCTTCGATAAGGAAAAGCGCGCATACGATACCACTACCTGGGGATACCAGGTTGAATCGACCACCGAGTGGGATACCTCCGAGGGCGGGGCGTATGCTTGGGTGAAGGGCGAGGGCGTTCCCTCGTTCACCACGCCGAAGGTCAAGGTTCCCAAAAAAGACGAGACGCTTCAGGATCCGAACTGCGTGTATCAGATCATGAAGAAGCACTACTCCCGCTATACGCTGGAGAAGGTGTGCGAGGTGTGCGGCATGGACCGAGAGACCCTGAAGGAGGTCTACGATCTGTACTGCTCGACCAGCGCCGCCGACAAGACGGGCACCATCCTTTACGCGTTGGGGCAAACGCAGCACCACTACGGCGCTCAGAATACGCGCATGATGGCCATGATCCAGCTTCTGCTGGGCAACGTGGGCAATCCCGGCGGCGGCCTGAACGCCCTGCGCGGCGAGCCCAACGTTCAGGGAGCCACCGACATGGGCATGACCGTGTTCGATCTTCCGGGGTATCTGCATTGGCCCCATGTCGAGGAAAGCCCCAGCCTGCGTGCTTGGTGCGAGCACGAAACCTACGCGGCGGGCTACTACACCAACAAGCCCAAGTTCATGGTGTCTTTCCTGAAGGAGTTCTTCGGCGAACACGCCACCGCCGACAACGACTACGGTTACGACTGGCTGCCCAAGGTGCCCGAAAACGGCGAGACCTTCACCACCACCGGTACGTTCGAGTTGATGGACCAAGGCATCATGAAGGGGTACTTCGCCTGGGGCCAGAATCCCGCTCATTCCGACGCCAACACGAAGTTCGTCCGCAACGCGATGTGCAATCTGGATTGGCTGGTGGTCGCCGACTGGTCCCATACCGAGACGGCGACGTTTTGGAAGGCCCCCGACATGGACGCCTCCAAGATCGACACCGAGTGCTACTTTCTTCCCGCAGCGCTGATCTACGAGAAGGCGGGTACCATCTTGAATTCGGGTCGCTGGTTGCAGCAGCGCTACAAGGCGGTCGATCCGGTGGGCGACGCGAAGCCCGACTACGAGATCGTCGATATGCTGCGCACGCGCATCTGCGAGTTGTACAGAACCGAGGGCGGCGTGTGCCCGGAGCCCATTCTGAACGCGCAGTGGGATTACTACATCAACGGCAAGATCGACCCGCGTCCGGTTGCCTGGGCCCTCAACGGCTACGATGCCAAGACGGGCAGGCTTTTGTCCGGATACGGCGACCTGAAGGCGGACGGCTCCACAGCCATCGGCATGTGGATCTACTCGGGCTTCTACAACAACGATGCCGAGAAGATGAACCCCAGCGCCCAACCCACGGGTCGGCGAAGCCACGAGGATCCCGGCAACCTGGGCGTTTATCCCAACTGGGCGTTTGCCTGGCCTAACAATCGCCGTCACCTGTACAACCGCTGCTCGGCCGATCCCAGCGGCAGGCCTTGGAACGAGAAGAAGAAGCTCGTGTGGTGGGACGGCAAGAAATGGGGTCACTACGACACCCCCGACTTCACCTTCGAGAAGAAGGGCGCCGACGGCACGATGGTCCCGGTCGCACCGGACTCCAAGGCGTTCATCATGAAGTGGGAGGGCGCAGGCAACCTCATCACCACCGGCATGAAGGACGCGCCTTTGCCCGAGCACTACGAGCCCTTCGAGTCGCCGACGCGCAACGTGATGAACGGCGCCGAGCATTCGCCCATGATCCGCTTCGCCGAGAACCAGTCGGTGAACAAGGGCGATCGCTCGCAGTACCCGATCGTGGCCACCACGTACTCCATCACCGAGCATTGGCAGTCCGGCGGGCAGACCCGCGCCTGCCCCGCTCTCGACGAAATCGCCCCCAAGCAGTTCATCGAGATCTCGCCCGAGCTGGCGGCTGAAAAGGGCATCGAGAACGGAGATGCGGTTCGCGTATTCAACAACCGCGGTTCGGTGAACGTCCATGCGATGGTGACCAAGCGCATCCGCCCGTTCATCATCAACGGCGAGACGGTGCACCAGATCGGCATGCTCCACCACTGGGGTTGGGCGAACATCTACTCAACGGGTGACGTGGTCAACGACCTCACGCCGAACGTGGGCGATCCGAACAGCTACATCCCGGAATACAAGGCGTTCCTCGTGGACGTCGAGAAGGCATAGGGGAGGGGGAGACATGACTGAAATGGCAATGCTGTACGATTCGTCCGTCTGCACCGCATGCAAGGGCTGCCAGGTGGCCTGCAAGGTGTGGAACGAGCTTCCCTCCCCCTTGGTGAAGAACTCCCAGGAGTGGAGCGGTTCTCTGCAAAACCCCGCCGACGTCAACGACACCACGCGCATGATCATCACCTTCAACGAGGCCGACAACGGCAAGCGCTGGGGTGTGGATTGGACGTTCGGTCGCCGCTCGTGCATGCACTGCACGGATGCGGGCTGCGTCGAGGTGTGCCCGACCGGGTGTCTGTCGCATGACGAGCATGGGTTCGTGGTCGTCGACGACGACAAGTGTATCGGGTGCCAGTACTGTCGCTCGGCCTGTCCCTTCGACATCCCGCGCCACACCGGCGTAGGGCTTGACGGCATGGGCATCAAGGTGAACAAGTGCACCATGTGCTCCGATCGCGTGGCGAACGGGCGCAAGCCGGCCTGCGTGTCCACGTGCCAGCCCGGGGCCCTTCAGTTCGGCACGCGCGAGGAGATGCTGGCGAAGGCCTACGAGAAGGTCGCCAGGCTCAAAGAGCGCGGCTATGTCGACGCGTCGGTGTACGGCGCCGAAGAGGCGGGCGGCACGCACATCATCCACGTGCTGCAGCGCGGTCTCGATCGCTATCAGCTGCCCGAGAACCCGCAGGTTCACGGCATGATCGAAACCGAGAACCTTATGAAGACGCTAACGGCGGTGGGCGCTGCGGGCGTCGTGGCGGGACTGGGTCTGTCGTTTGCGACCGGCATCGGGTACCATCGCGACGAGCAGCGCTACGACGAGGTGTCCCACGACGTTATCGACGTCGATACCGGCGAGGTCGTCAAGCATATCGACAAGGAAGCGGGGGAGCGCTAATGGCAGTCAAACGCGAGATTCAAAGGCATTCCCTCCAGACGCGGATTACGCACGGGATCGTGGTGTTCTCGATCCTGTGGCTGTCGATCACGGGTCTGTTCGTCATGATCCCCGGTGCCGGGGCCGCGATCGGATCCGACCTCACCCAGTTCTTCCGCTTCTCCCACCGCGTGGTGGGCGCGGTGCTTGTGATCGCCCCCCTTGTGAGCGCCGTTCTGGCGCCCAAGGGCGTCGTGCGCCTGTGGAAGAAGTACATCACGGCGTGGACGAAAGAAGACGTGGAGTTCGTTTTGAAGTTCGTCCCCTACATGCTGGGGCCGAAACGAGTGCATATGCCCGACCAGGACGAAGTCAAGTCGGGCCAGCGTTTCGCCGACGGCATGCTGATCATCAGTTCGCTGGCGATGGCGGTATCGGGCATGATCCTGTGGCTGGGAACCAGCGCGTTTCGCGCCGACCCGCAGCTGCTGATCGCGATGCGCTTCGTTCATCAGCTGTTCTTCCTGTTGATGGTGATCTTCGTGATCGCGCATGCCTATCTGGGCGCCGGCGTGTTCCAGCCGTATCGCGGCCTGGTTTCGCTGATGTTCGGCAACGGGCGCGTGAAAGAGTCCGACGCCCTGTATCACTGGGGTTTCTGGGCTCGTGAAGAGATAGAAGAGGGCGGAAACGTCATCGAGTACGAGGTTGCCGACGACGATAAGAAGCCGGGCGAGATTAAAGGGAGCCTGGAAAAGGCCTCCCGGTAAGCGACGTTTCCGCGTGATCGCAGCCGCCCTCGAGCGCGTTCGTTCGAGGGCGGCTGCCATGGAAGGACCAGACGGATGGATCTGAAGAGAATAGACCGGGCGATTCAAGCGTACCTGAAAGACGCCGAACCCTCCGATGCCGCGCGGCTCGAGTTTTTCCGCGGCCTGTTCGCGTTGCAGCAGGAGCGCTGCGACGAATTGGAGGGCGCGGCGGGTGCTGTTCTCGTCGAATCCGAGGGATTCGACGAGGCGTACCTGTCGGGCCGCCCTCTTTTGCAGCTTTATCCCGCGACTATCGAGGCGCCCGCCTTCGCCGAAACCTGCCGTCGGATTTCTACGCACCTCATCGGACGGGCCGGCCTGTCCGATGAGGTATCCGGGGCTTTGGGCGGAATCGACTGGGACGGGTTCTCCCGCGCCGCCGATCTTGCCCTGGCGGGAGTCGATCCGTGTGGGTTCGTCGAGGCCGTTCGCTGCGATGGTGCTGCGAGAGAATCGTTCGGCCGCGCACTCGACGTCGCGGTTCTGGTGCTGGCCTTCGCGGTGAGGACCCATGTTCAGAATACGGCTGAGCGGCTGATGGACGCGGTTTCAACCGATGCCAAGGAGGGCAACCACGCCCGTCCTCTGCGCTGCCCGGTATGCGGAGGCGCGGCAAGCTTGTCGCATGTGGGCGCCCCGGAAGCCCTTCAGGGCGCGGGTCGCCTGCAGTTCTGCTCGGCCTGTGGAACCGCATGGCATTTCGAGCGCATCCGCTGCGGTTCGTGCGGGTCTCAAGATCAAGGCGACCTGCACTATCATCACCTGGACGGAGATGCGGCACACCGGTTGCAGACCTGCGATGCGTGCGGAAGCTACCAGCGCGTGGCGTTCCAAGACGATCTGCAGGTTGCGATGTGCCTCGATGTCGAGGACGTGGTGATGGCCAAGCTTGATCGGGTTGCGCTCGATCCGCGCTTTCATAGGGATTGATCGGCAATCGAGCTGCATCGATGTTCGAGAAAGGTCGGCTTCGCGTCGCCTCGTCCCCTTCTTCGGTTTTCGGGCGAGGCGTATAATTTCCGGGTTTGTCCGACCGGTCGTATAAAATAGGGGAGTCGACTTCGGTTGTGTACGAGGTCGGCGCCTTTTCAGCATTGCGCAGGTCGAGAGAAGCGAGGGGACGCGTGGGACAGAACAACGAGAGGCGCGGAAAGCATGCGCGCTTACCCGAGCAGCCCGATTCTAATCGTCGCATGCCTTCGGCGGGGGCGCCTCGCTCCGAATTCAACCATCGACCCGGCATTCGTCCTGTGGTCATGCCCCAGCAGCGAGAGGGTGGCGTTCCGAGCGTCCAAGGCTACGATCGGTCGCGGTACGGAGCCGGGCGTCCCAAGAAGAAGGCGTCGCGCGCCCGTAAGGTCGCGCTGGGCGTCCTCGTGGCCGTTCTCGTGCTCGTCGTGGGGGCCGGAGCGGCTGCGGCCCTGTACCTGAACTCCTTGAACGATGCCATCTCCATCAAGGACAGCGACGAGGCCATGGAGATCAGAGAGGCGCTGCAGGCTCCCGCCGCATCGTCGAATCCCCGTGAAACCGACGCGTATTACACGCTGCTCATCGGGTCCGATGCGCGCAGCGGCGATACGGCGTCGCGTTCTGACGTGCTTATACTGGCCCGCACGGTTCCCTCTGAAGGCAAGGTCACCATGGTGTCCATCCCGCGCGACACCAAGGTCGAGATCTCCGGATACGGCACTCAGAAAATCAACGCCGCTTACGCGTACGGCGGTGTGGCCGGCGCGGTGAAGGCCGCCTCCGAGTTTGCCGGCGTGCCCATCACCCATTACGCCGAAGTTCACTTCCAAGAGCTTGAGAGCCTGGTCGATATCCTGGGCGGCGTGTACGTCGATGTGCCCGTGTCCAACGACCAGACGGGCGCCAGCAACACCGGTATTCAGCTGAGCGCCGGATACCAGCTGCTCGACGGCGAGCAGGCGCTTGCGTTCGCCCGCGAGCGCTACGGGTACGCGCGCGGCGACTTCCAGCGCGCCGACAACCAGCGGCTTGTCGCCACGGCCATCATGAAGCAGGTTCTGCAGACTCCCGCGCTCGAAATGCCCTCCATCGTTCAGCGCCTCGCTTCCTGCGTGACCACCGATATGTCCGTTACCGATGTCATCGGCCTTGCCCAGGCGTACCGGTCTGCGGGCGATCTTACCGTCTATTCGGCGCTTGCCCCGTCGAGTACGGAGACGATCGACGGCGTCAGCTACGTTATCACCGACGAAGCGGCGTGGAGGGCCATGATGCAGAAGGTCGATGCGGGAGAAGACCCCGGCAAATAGGGTGGACGACCCTTTCAGGAGAGGGAGGGCGGCATGAAGGTCTACGAAGGATCGATTCTCACGGTGGATGAGCGCGATACGGTTGCGCGCTATCTGGTGGAAGACGGCGGTCTGATCGCCTATGTGGGAGATGCGCTTCCCAAGCAGTACGCGGATGCCGCGCGCGAGCATCTGGGAAACCGCGCGCTGTGCCCATCGTTTGTCGACACCCATCAGCATTTCGCGAGCCTCGCAACGTTCAACGCAGGACTCAACGTTATGGAAGCCCGTTCGAACGACGAGATACAGCGCCTGGTGGCCGAATTTTCCCGCACGTATGCGGGAAAGGTTCTCATCGCCTTCGGGGCCTCGCCGTATTCGGTTGCCGAGGGGCGCTTGCTGTCGCGTGCCGAGCTGGACGAGGCCTGCCCCGACAAGCCGGTTATGATGGTCAAGTACGACGGGCACGCCTGCGTGGTGAACTCGGCGCTGCTCGGTCTGATCGAAGGGCGCGTGAGCGATCAGCGCGGATATCACCCGGATACCGGAGAGATGAATCAGGAGGCCTTCTTCAAGGCGCTCGACTACATTACCGGATCCATTTCCATTCCTCGGCTCATCGGAAATATGCAGCGGGCGATGGACTACCTTGCCGCACGAGGCATCGGTATGGTGCATACCGTCAGCGGTGTCGGTTTTCCGGCCGATTTGGACATCTCGCTCGAGAAATGGGTGGGTCGCAGCGCTCAAAGCGGGTTTCAGGTGCGTGTGTTTCCCCAGTCGCTTGAGGTGAAGGCCGCTTTGAAGCGCGGTCTTGTCCGTATCGGGGGTTGCTTCGCCTGCGCATTGGACGGGTGCTTCGGCAGTCGCGACGCCGCCATGATCGAACCCTACGAGGGTTCGGACGACACCGGCGTGCTGTACTACACCGACGAGCAGCTGATCGCGTTTTGCTGCGAGGCCAACCGCGCCGGGCTCCAAATCGAGATGCACGCCATCGGCGACGCGGCGTTTAATCAGGCTGCGCGCGTTCTGAAGGCCGCGCTCGAAGATTTTCCCCGCGAAGACCACCGCCACGGCATCATCCACGCGTGCCTTCCAACCGAAGAAGGCGTGCGCATCTGCGCAGCGTACGGCATTCATCTTCCCATGCAGGCAAGCTTCATCGACTGGCCGCAAGAACCCGATTCGTATCTCGCGTCTATCATGGGGCGCAAACGCGCTGAGCGACTGAACCCCCTGCGCATGCTGTGGGATGCGGGGGTTGTCATGTCGGCGGGATCCGACGCGCCCTGCACCGATCCCGATCCGATCCTGTGGATGCAGCGCGCTTGCAACCACAGTGTTGCGGGTCAGTCCCTCACGCCGCGCGAGGCTCTGCGCATGTGCACGTATAACGGCGCATGGACGACGTTCGACGAGGATGCGCGCGGCTCGCTTGAAACGGGAAAAGTTGCGGATATGGTGGTTCTATCCGAGAATCCCTACGAAGTGTCGGTTTCTGACCTGGGTCGCATCAAGGTCGAACGGCTCCTGCTGGGCGGGCGCCCGTACCGCCGCCAATCGCAGGGTTTTCTCGCGGCGGTTGCCAGGGGCATGATGGGGAAGGGTCGCATTTAGCGTGCCCGGAGCTCTCGAGAGCGCGTGCATGAATGCACAGGGCAATCCGCGGGTCGCTTGCGACCCGTTCTTTTCTCCCGTATCGTGTTCAAAAAAGTTTCGTGATATAGTTTTATGAACTTGAGTTTCGGTGATGCAGCGATATCGAGACTCGATGCCTGTCCGAAACAACGCGATCGCTCGATTTCGCACGAACGGGGACCCTATGCTCAACCGCAACCAATTCAAGGTGCTTGCATGCTACAAGCTTTTAGATCGGCCGACTCAGCGCGACGTCTCCCTCGAGACGGGTCTTTCTCTGGGTACGGTGAATCATGCCTGTCTTTACCTGCGAAAAGAAGGTTTGCTCAACCATGATTTCCACATTGCCCCTGCGGGAGAAGAGCTGCTCGAACAGTATCGCGTCCGCAATGCGGTGATCTTGGCGGCGGGGTCTTCGACGCGGTTCACGCCTCTTTCCTTCGAGAAACCCAAGGCCATGTTCGAGGTTCGGGGCGAGGTTCTGATCGAGCGATTGGTTCGCCAGCTGCGCGAGGCGGGTATCGACGAGATCGTGGTCGTGGCGGGCTACATGAAGGAGTGCTTCTTCTACCTTGAAGAAGAGCTGGGGGTGAAGCTGCTGTTCACCGATGATTACGTCCATCGGAACAACCATGCTTCTCTGCTGTGCGCGCGCGATTACCTCGATCGCACCTACGTTCTCAGCTCCGATGAGTACTACGAGCGAAACATCTTCAGCCCCTATGCGTTCGACACGTATCTTTCGGCTTCGCCTAACGCGGGACGGACCGAGAGGCTGATCCCGCGACTGAACACCAAGTCCCGCATCTCTTCGATCCAGATGGGGAAAGAGGCGGGGGTCGCCCTGCAGGGCCCCGCTTGCTTCTCCCCCGAGTTCTCGCGGCGGTTCTCCCAGATCATTGCAGACGAATACGACCTGCCCGAAACCGCCGACAAGCTGTGGGAAGAGGTACTGTCGGATCATCTGGGAGAGTTTACCGTCTATATCGAACCGTACGAGGAGGGCGTCATCTACGAGTTCGACTACGTGACCGACCTCACCGCGTTCGATGAGGACTTCTTCGTCAACGTCGACTCCCGCATTCTCGACAACATCTGCCGCACGCTCGCATGCGAGCGCACCGACATCGCCGACGTCGAACCGATCAAGGCCGGTCTGTCGAACCTGTCGGTTCTGTTCACCGCCTGCGGGAGGAAGTACGTGTACCGTCATCCGGGAAACGGAACCGACGAGATCATCAGCCGCGCTTCCGAGGCCCGGTCGCTCGAGGTGGCCAAGAAGCTGGGCCTCGACGATACGTTCGTGTTCGAAGACTCCACCGAAGGTTGGAAGATATCCGAGTTCATAGAAGGATGCTCCGAGTTCGATGTTTCCGATACCGATCAGGTTGAGCGTGCTATGGACATGATCAGGACGCTTCACGAGAGCGGCGAGGAGTCGGATTGGGATTTCGATTTCTACGAGAACTCGAAGGCTCTGAAGCGTCTTTTGGAGCAGCAGTCCTACCCGCTTCCGCGCGGTTTTTGCGAACTCGAGGCGCGCATCGACGAGCTGTGGGAACTCATGGCTGACGACGAGGTGAGCCGCGTTCTGTGCCACAACGACTTCTACGCCCCCAATATCCTTGTGCGCGGCGACGACATGTGGCTCATCGACTGGGAGTACTCCGGTATGAGCGATCCGGTGTGCGACGTTGCGAATTTCGTCGCGCAGGGTCCTCCATGCAGTGTTGAGGAGGCGCTGGACGTTTACGCCGTCTACTTGAGGTGCGATCCCGCCGCTTCGCAAGCCCGCCACTTTCTGGGCTGCGTGGCCGTGGTCGGCTGGCATTGGTACGTATGGGCCATCTACAAAGAGGCGCGGGGCCATCCCGTCGGGGATTGGCTCTATCTTTGGTACAAGGCGGCTTCCAAGTTCGCCGCTGCCGCTTGCGACGGGTATGCCAGATAATTCGACATGAAGGACAGCGAAAAGGAAACGGGCGGCGCGTTCGCGAGCCGGCCGGCCGGGGGTTTTGCGGTGCGTGCGCCGTCGTCGTGATCGCGGCGGGATTGGGGTATTTTCGCCTGTATGCCTGCCGGCACCTCGTGGCGAATTCTCCCGAGGAGGAGTTTGCGCGCCTCGCAGCCGCCGAGGCGGAACTTCGCTAGAATAGCGAACGTGATTGCGCAGCAGACCGAACCTGCTGGAAGCGGGTTCGGCGAAGGGAGAGACATGGCTGGATTATCGGCTCGTCAGTTCGAGCTTTTGGAGGAGAAGTACGAGCAGGGTCGGGCAACCGAGGAGGACCTGGCTGCGCTCGAGCCGTATCGGGCTCGGCGGGCGGTGCTGTTCGCTTCGGGTTTCGGAAGCCGCATGCTGCCCATTACCATCAACACGCCCAAGCCGCTGGTGCGCGTGAAGGGGCGGCGCATCATCGAGAGCCTGCTCGACGCTTTGGCGGCTATCGACATCGAGGAGATCTACATCGTCGTAGGGTATCTGGCCGATGAGTTCGAGCTTTTGAAGAGGGATTACCCGAATGTCACCCTCATCCGAAACGATCTGTACGACACCACGAACAACATCTCGTCGGCGGTGTGCGCGCACGATCACTTTCGCAACGCGTATGCGTTCGAGAGCGATCTGATGCTGTCGAACCCCGGTTTGCTGAGGAAGTACAACTACGAGAGCTGGTACCTGGGCGTTCCGGTCGAATCGACCGAGGACTGGTGCTTCCATACCGAAGACGGCTACGTTGCCGATCTGCGTAAAGGCGGCCGCAACTGCCACCACATGTACGGCGTGTCGTACTGGACCGCCGAGGCGGGGGATCGTTTGGCCGAGGATCTTCCGCGCGAGTTCGCTCGAGACGAGAATCGTCAGCGGTTCTGGGACGACGTGCCCTGCGTTATGTGCCGCGATCGGTATCGCGTGCGGGTGAGGGAGTGTTCGTTCGACGATATCGACGAGATCGATTCGTTCGCCGAGCTCCAGAAGATCGATCCCGCCTACCGCGTCTAGAGATTCTGCACGCATGCCGCCGCGAAGCCCTCTCGGGCTCCGCACGATTCGCTTTCGTATCGAAAAGAACACAGAGGAGGCACCGATATGGAGCCGACAGCGCCTGTACACCCTGAGGGAAACCCCGCTTGTCCGGACGGAGAGGCGGGGCGCGTCATGCTGGACCGCATGAATACGGGGAACCACGAGCAATTGGCGAACTGGGGACTTGACCACCTGTCGTGTGCGGGTGCACGCCGCGCTCTCGATCTGGGTTGCGGCGGAGGAGCCAATCTGGGTCGCTTGCTCGATCGCATGGGGAGCGGCGGTTTCGCGGCGGGTCTCGACTATTCCGAGCTGAGCGTTGAAGTGTCGCGCGAGAGGAATGGACGGGCCATCGCCGAGGGCCGCTGCGAGGTGGTGCAGGGGGACGTGTCGACTCTGCCTTTCGGCGCAGGGGAGTTCGACGCGGTCACGGCGTTTGAAACCGTGTATTTCTGGCCCGATGTGGAAGGGGCCCTTTCCGAGGCGTTTCGCGTTCTGAGGCCGGGCGGTTCGTTGCTCATCTGCAACGAGGCCGATGGAGAAGACCCCTCGACGGTTGAGTTCGCGCGCTCCATCGAGGGAATGAGCGTGTATACCGCCTCCGAACTCGAAGCTTTCATGTTGAATGCGGGGTTTTCGGATGTGCAAGCTTATCGCGATTCCGAAACGGGGTACGTGTGCGCAATCGGCAAGCGCCCCTAGTTCGGGGTTCGGTTTCCTGTACACTGGGTCAGTCTGTTTTCAAACGAAAGGGGCTCTTCATGAGCAACGAGGGCAAGAAGGTCAAGGCGCACTACATCGGAACGCTTGACGACGGCACCCAGTTCGATTCATCGTATTCGCGCAACGAGCCGATCGGATTCACGGTTGGCGCGGGGATGATGATCCCGGGGTTCGATCGCGTCGTCGCCGAGATGGAGGTAGGCCAGACCGTAACCGTTCACATTCCGGCCGCTGAAGCGTACGGCGAGGTCGATCCCAACGCCGTGCAGACTGTTGCGGTGGCTCAGCTTCCCGGAGCCGAGAACTGCACGGTGGGGCAGCGCGTCATGCTGAGCGGTCCGAACGGGATGCCCATGTCCGCGATGGTTGCCGCGCTTGAAAACGGCACTATCACGTTCGATTTCAACCACGAGCTTGCGGGCAAGGATCTCAATTTCGAGATCACCCTGGTGGAGGTTGAAGGCTAGTCTTTCGCAGTGCAGAGCGGCCGACTGCATCGAAGTCGGAAACGGAGAAACCCCCGGCAGCCTGAACGATGCTGCCGGGGGTTTCGTATCTTTCGTATCGCGGGCGGTTTAGTTGTCGCGATGCAAAGGGTCGTCCACATCGGCGAAGCGATCGAGGTCGCCCGAAGCTCCGATCTCGGATCCGGCGGGCGTCTCCACGTACGCCTCGGCGGTGTGGGGATCTTCGGACAGCGGCAGCGCCTCCATATCGACTTCCTCGATGCGGTCGTTTCTGAACACGTCGCGATCGAGCATGCCCGCAGCGTTGGCCACGCAGGTGGTGACCACGCCGTCGCCGGTGACGTTGATGGCGGTGCGGCCCATGTCGAGAATGCGGTCGATGCCCATGATCATGGCGACGCCCTCAGCGGGAAGCCCGATGCTCGAAAACACCATGGCGAGCATAATGGTTCCCGATCCGGGAACGCCGGCGGTGCCGATGGAGGCCGCCGTGGCCGTCACGATAACGGACAGAAGCGCGGAGGTGGCCAGGTCGATACCGAAGGCCTGGGCGCAGAAGATGACGGCGGCTCCCTGCATGATGGCGGTGCCGTCCATGTTGATGGTCGCGCCCAGGGGGATGGTGAACGAGGCTACCCTGTGGTTGACGCCGATGCGCTTCTCGAGCGTCTCGATATTCAGCGGGATAGTGGCGTTCGAGGAACTGGTGGTGAACGCGAACAGCATGACCGGCCAGAACTTCTTCAGGAAGTGGAGGGGATTCAGGCGCGTGAACAAGAACAGGATAAGCATGTACACGATGAACAGCTGAAGCAGCAATCCGCCGTAGACGGTGAGCACGAACTTCAGCATGGGAACGATGCCCCCGATGCCGAGGTTGGTGAACGTGCGGGTGATGAGGAAGAAGATGCCGATGGGCGCGATTTTCAGCAGCAGGGCGATCATCTTCATCATGATCGCGTTGAACTGCGTGAAGAACCGGTTGACCGTTCCCACCTTGTGCCCGACGCCGCCCAGGATGAAGCCCAGCAGCAAAGCGAAGAAGATGATCTGCAGCATGGTGCCCTTGGACAGTGCCTCGAATATGTTAGTGGGAATGATGTTCAGAAGAACGTCCTGGAAGGGTTTCGACTCGACCGCCTTGGGTTCGACCGAGACGATGGAGCCCATATCCAGGCCGAGGCCGGGGTTGGTAAACGATGCGAGCACCATGGCTATGAGGATGGCGATGGCTGTGGTCACCAGGTACATCGCGATCGTGCCTCCGCCGATTTTGCCCAGCATCTTCGGGTCGGCCATGGACGCCGCCCCTACGACGATCGAGCAGAACACCAAAGGCGCGACGAGCATCTGCATCATGCGGACGAATCCCTGTCCGATGACGTAGCAGACGCCCTCGATGAAATACGTGCTGACGAAATCGCCCTTGACGACGACGCCGTTCAGAATGATCCCCAAAGCCGCACCGGCGAGAAGCGCAAGCAGAATCCAGGTCGTGTCGTTGAGCTTCTTCTTCTGCTTGGGCTCTTGGGTGCTCGATGTCGCGGTTGACATACGGTAACCGTCCTTTCTGGAAGAACCGGGCCCGTTTCGGGCCTCGCTCGCTCCCTGTTGTGCAAACGCATCCATTCTAAGATACGGACGGCGCTTCAAGGCAGGTGAATTGGATTTTCGGCGTGGAAGGCGCAGTGTCGCCGCTGTGCGCGCCGCGCGGACGGCCATCGAGTCGATGCCGACGCCTCGCTGCGCCCGGCATCCGTCCTGCTGCGCGTTTGGTGGTTCTGCGGGGGTTTCCAAGGGCCGCGCGGCTGCCCCTATAATGGAAAGGAACGAATCGGCACGGCAGACATCGAAGGACATGGCTTTGACCGAAGATTTTTCCCGCACCAAGCGCTTTCGCTCCGCGCGTCGTCGCCCGCGGCGGCCCAACCCGGCCGTCGCCTTGATGAACGCCTGGTGGGATCGTCTTCTGGGCGCTGCTTCGGGAGGCGGGTTCTCGGATGCCGCCGAAGAGTACGAGGCGCACAGCACCTCGCGCGACTACGTGTGGAACACGATCGGGCTTATATCCTGGGGGGCTCTGTTCCCGGTGCTCACCATCGTGGTCACGCAGCTTTCGGGCGCAGAGCGGGCCGGCATGTTCTCCATCGCCTTCGTCACGGCGAACCTGCTGTATTTCATGGGCAATTACGGTGTGCGCACGTATCAGATCTCGGACCTCGAAGGCCTTCATTCGTTCAAGGACTATCAGGTGAATCGTCTTATCACCTGCGTGCTCATGGTGGTTGCTGGTGCGGCGTGGTGCGCGTGGCGCGGCTACGATCCGGCGATGACGGACTTGTGCGCGGCGGTCGTGCTGTTCAAGATGGTCGATGCCCTGGCGGATGTGTACGAAGGGCGTCTTCAGCAGGCCGACAAGCTGTATTTGGGCGGCATCTCGCAGACGATTCGCTCGCTTCTGGCCCTGGTGGTGTTCGTCGTGCTGCTGGCCATCACGGGTAGCCTGGTGGCGGCATCCATGGGAATGTTCGTCGCTGCGGCGCTGACGTTTCTGATTGTGACGTTTCCCCTGGCGCTGTTCGAGACCCCCAAGTCCGAGCCATTGAGGGCGCGGGGCGTATCGGATCTGTTCAGAGCCTGCGCTCCTCTGTTCTTTGCGCTGTTTATGTATGCACTGGTAGACAACATGCCCAAGTTCGTGATGGACGGCGTGCTTTCCTACGACAACCAGCTGTACTTCAATGCGCTGTACTTCCCGGCGCAGGCGGTGCTGCTGACGGTTGGCTTCATCTACAAGCCCCAGCTGGTGCGCATGGCAGAGCTGTGGGCCGACGTGTCGCACCGCCGCCGGTTCGACGTGATGATTCTGGTGATGGTCCTCGTTATCGTGGCCGTCACGCTTCTGGCTGCGGGGGGCATGAGCTGGATCGGCATCACGCTCCTCAGCTTCATGTACGGTTTGGATTTTTCCCAGTACGCCGATCTGGCCTTCATTATGCTGGCTGCCGGCGGAGTGACGGCGGGAATCGACTTTCTCTATCAGGTCATCGTGATCCTGCGCCGTCAGCGTGTGGTGACCGAGCTGTACTTCATCACGTTCGGGTTCTCGCTTCTGGTGCTGCTGCTCATGGTGAACATCACCGGTTTGGAGGGGGCGGTGATCGGGTACCTCATCATCATGAGCATCCTGTTCGTGCTTTTGGTTCGCGAATACGTGTCGGTGCGCATCGCCTACGAGCGCGAACCCGGGTTCGAAGCGCTGGATGTGAAGCATGCGCCCGAGGTCAACTCGCATGCGCTTTCTGCGAGCGTGGTGGGCGACGCGCTGCTTTCGGATGATCGTGAGCGCGCGCGTCGGAAGCTGAGGGCTCGCCAGGAGGGCTTTGACGCGTCCGATCCGCGTTTCAACGAACGGGAGGACGCGCGCATGAGGCTTACGAAGCGCGGCGGACATGCGAATTAACGGATCCGCCTTCCGGGGCGGTTGGATGCGAGGTGGGTTTGCGATGGCGAGAGGCAACGAGCGGTTCGATTCGTTCGCACGGCGGATGAGAGAAGGTTTCATCGCTTTGAATCAAGGCCGATATGGTATGGATGAGCTGGGGAAGTTTTTACTGAGTGCGGCGATTGCGTGCATGGTCGCCTCGTTTTCGCACGTTCGGCTCTTCTGGTTTCTCTCGACTGCGCTTCTGCTGTGGGAGCTGTTCCGCATGTATTCGCGCAACTATCCGGCGCGCGCGCGCGAAAACAGCGCGTTTCTTCGGAAGACCGAGAAGCAGCGCGCTTGGTTCTCGCTTCTCGACAAGCGCTGGACCAATCGGCATACCACGCGCTACATCAAATGCCCCCGGTGCAGAAAGGTGTTCTCGTTGCCGAAGGGGAAAGGTAAGATCCGTGCGACCTGCCCCCATTGCCACAAACAGTCCATCCATACGACGTAACCGGCTGCAACCGTCTGGGCGTCGGCGCCCCCTTCTCCGCTGAAAGCAGGTTAGAATCGGTGTTCGGCATCGTTATTCCCAACAACGAGGTCTTGTCGGAAGCCGAGCGAGCTCGGTACCGGCAAGTGTATTGCGGGGTGTGCCACGCGCTGAAGGAGCGCTCGGGGCAGGTCAGCCGCCTGTCTTTAAGCAACGACCTGACGTTTCTGGCGCTCGTGCTTTCATCGCTTTACGAGGACGGCGAGTTAACCGACCACGGGGCCTGCGCGTTTCATCCCATCGGGGGACGCTCGCTTGCGCGATCGGCCTGCATCGATTATGCAGCCGATATGAACGTGGTCATGGCTTACCGCAAATCGCTTGACGACTGGACCGACGATGGCAGCCGCGCCGCGCGCCTGTATGCGAAGGCGCTTGAAGCGCGCTATCGGGACGTCGAAGCTCGCTGGCCCGTTCAGTGCCGCGCGATCGAACTGGGACTCGATCGGATCGAGCTTATCGAGCGGAGCTGCCCGGTAGGCGGGGAGGCGTTCGGGGGCGACGAGGCGGCCCGCTGCTTCGGCGCGGTGCTGGGAGAGCTGTTCGCCTACCGCGAGGATCGCTGGGCGCCGCTTCTGAGGGAGCTCGGTTTCTGGCTGGGGCAGTTCGTGTATGTGATGGATGCGGTGCTCGACCGCGAGCAGGATGCGCGCACCGGGTCGTACAACCCGCTTTTGCAGACGGGTTTGTCGGTCGAAGAGGTTCGCGGCGTTCTTTCAGGATACGCGGCCTGGGCTGCTGCTGCGTTCGAGAAGCTGCCTTTGGTAAAGGATGCTCATCTCATGAGAAGCGTGCTTTATTCGGGTATTTGGGCTACATTCAACGAGACGTGCGAAGCGACGTCTTCGCGCGACACGGCGCCTGTGCAACGACGCGGTACGGGTACCGAGCAAGACGAAGGGGCGCGTTCGCGCGCAGCGAGGTAAAAGGTGGGTTCGTGAGCAAGACTCCGTATGAGGTTTTGGGCGTGTCCCCGTCGGCGAGCCCCGACGATATAAAGAAGGCGTACCGGAAGAAGGCGCGCGAGAACCATCCCGACCTGAACCCGGGGGACGAGGGCGCCGCCGCGCGTATGAACGAGATCAACGAGGCCTATGACCGTCTGACCAACCCCGAGCGATATGCGCGGGAAGATGCGCGCCGACGAGCCCAGGAGGCCTATGCGCGCGGGGGTTCGAGCGCCGCGGCGCAGCAGGCGGGCCCCTACGGCAACCCCTTCGCCGGGGGCTCTGCGTACGCCCCGGGCGGAAACGGATGGGGCCCGCGCACCTACCAGGGACAGAACGGATGGGTGTACACCACATTCACCTGGGAGGATATCTTCGGCGACTACACCTATGCGGGTAACGGGCCGCACGATGTCCACCCCGAGGCCTCGGCTGCCGATTCTGCGGCGATGCGCTCGGCGATCGATGATATCAACGCCGAGAACTACGTGCGCGCAAAGGCCACCCTCGACGGCATCCCCCCCAAAGAGCGCACTGCACGCTGGTTGTACCTGGCTTCGCTGGCAAACTACGGCGCCGGTCACACGGTTTTAGCATACGAGCAGATTAGACGTGCTGTTCAGAACGATCCGGGCAACGGCGACTACCGCCGCGTACTCGCGTCGTTTCAGACGGCGGGGCGGGCCTACGAGCAGGAGGCCCGCACTCGAGGGTTCGATTTGGGGACGACGGGCTGCCTGCAGTGCTGCTGCGGTCTCATCGCGCTCAATCTGTGCATCGGTTCGTGCTCGCGTTTCGGGGCGTTCTCCAGTTTGAACGGGTGCCAGTAAAGTAAAAGAACGGTCGGGCGGCTATCCGATGCTGCTGAATTTGGTGCAGGATGGACAGGCCGCCATTCCGCCGAGGGCCGTCTCGCGCAATTCCATGGGCAGGGCGCGTCCGACACGGTACATCGCATCGACGGTTTCATCGAACGGCACGATATGCTGGATTCCGGCAAGCGCGCACTGCGCGGCGATGAGGGCGCCCGCCGCCGCCGAGGCGTTGCGCATCTGGCAGGGCGCTTCTACTAGGCCCGCTATGGGGTCGCACACCAATCCCAGCGTATTGGATAGGGCGGTGCTCGCGGCATCGAGGCACATGCGAGGCGTGCCGCCCATCAATTCGACCGCCGCGCTTGCCGCCATGCCCGCTGCCGACCCGATTTCGGCCTGACATCCTCCCTCGGCGCCGGCGACGGTGGCGTTGCGCGCGATGAGGTACCCGATGGCACCGGCGTTCATCAGGGCTTTCTTCACCTGCTCGTCATCGAATCCGTGGGTTTCCTGCAACGAGAGCAAGACTGCGGGAATAACACCCGAGGATCCGGCCGTCGGGGCGGCCACGATGCGTCCCATCGACGCATTCGTTTCCAGGACGGCCAGCGCATAGGCGGTCAGTTTCGAGAAGGTGCCGCGCGCGATGCCGCGCTCGCCCAAAGCGCAGACGCGCGCCGCCTCTCCTCCGATGAGTCCCCCCATCGATTTGCCGGGTTGGGACAGGGGCTTGCGAGCCGATTCGCGCATCGCCTCGAGCGCATGCGAGAGGTACTGGGAAGTTGCGCGCCCGTCGGCGGGGCGGGCATCCATGAGGGCCTCCTCTCGATCCGAGAAGGCCTCGCTGATAGACTTTCTGTGGTGCTCGCAGTAGGCAAGCAGCTCGGCGGCGCTTGAGAAATCAAGTTCTTTGAACCGTGCCTGCGCATCGACCGGGTACAGGGTGGGCGCTACGGCGTCGGCCGCTTTCGATGCGCAGGCGGCAGGGATGAACCGTACCGATTTCACGGCATCGAAGGCCAGTATGCAGTCGATGGTAGCTGAATCCACTTCGTCGTCGATTTCCAAAACGGTGAACGCGTCGCCGCCTTTCTCGGTGCGGTGCATGGTGACCGTTCCGATGTTTATGGATCGGTTTCCAAGGCAGCCGGCTATATGCGCAAGCACGCCGGGGGCGTCGTTTTGGTAGACGATCATGTTGTTGAATTCGCCCGTAACGGCCACGTCGATTCCGTCGATGCGGGTGATCTGCGCCGCCCCGCCCCCGATCGAGATGCCCCGAACTTCGGTGCGCGCACCCTCCGAGTCGGTCACGCGGATGTCCACCGTGTTGGGATGCGGTGCTTCCGAAACGGTGTCGGGGGTGACGACGATGGTCACGCCTCGCTCGCGTGCGAGGTCGAACGAGGTGCGCAGGCGCAGATCGTCGGGTAGAAGACCCAGTATACCGGCGACGAGAGCCCGATCGGTCCCATGTCCGCGGTACGTGTGGGAGAACGATCCGTACAAAACGAACTCGACTTCGGCGGGCGGCGCCGAAAGCAGGTTGCGCGTCATGAGCGCGATGCGGCAGGCTCCGGCGGTATGGGAGGACGAGGGGCCGATCATGATGGGGCCGATGATGTCGCGGATTCCCAGAGGGTTCATGGCGCTTCCTTTGCTGGGTCGAGTGCTGCCGGCGCGTCGGCCGGCGTTTCAGCGCCATCATACCGTTCGCGCGCAAGAGAACTTTCTCGTTGTCGCTGGGCGGTAGGCAACCCTCCATCGAAGGGGAGAGGGGCCCGCCAAGGTTACGTCGGCGTGTCGTGGCGATTCGATGCGACCGTCTCTAGCTTTCTTGGGTAGAATGGCCTCAACGCTAAAACGTTTATATGTCTTGCAGGTATTTCCGAGAAAGACGCGGCCTTGTCGCCGCGATGTTGTGAGCGAGGTTCGTTTCGTGATGGATCGAAGGCTTCTGTCGCTTGTTCCGCAGGCGATAGGGCATGTATGCGCAACCGTGGGATGGCAGTGGGTCGGCCTGCTGTCCAATATCGCTTTGGCCTGGGGCATCGCATCGATATTGGCCGCCTTGGCCGCAGGAGGCGACCTACCCGTCGCAACCGCCTCGGTTCTGTGCGCGGGGGCGTGCGCGGGAAAGGTTGCTGCATCGGCGTTGTCGCAGGAGTCGAGCTTCAAGGCGTCGGAGGATATCAAATTCGTGCTGCGTGAAATGATATACCGCAAGCTGCTGCGTCTGGGCCCCGCTTACTCCGAGAGCCTGACGACGGCCGAGGTGGTGCAGGTGTCGGTCGAGGGCACCGAGCAGCTCGAAACCTATTTCGGTCAGTTTCTCCCCCAGTTGCTCTATGCGCTGATCGCTCCGCTCACCCTGTTCGTCGTGCTGTTCTCGTTCAGCTGGCAGGCGTCTGCCGTGCTGTTCGCCTTCGTGCCGCTGATTCCCCTCACCATCATGATCGTCCAGCGCGTGGCCAAGCGGCTGCTGTCCCGATACTGGGATCAGTACACTCAGATGGGCGATGGGTTTCTCGAGAACCTGCAGGGTCTCACCACGCTTAAGATCTATCGGGCCGATGCCGCGCGACACCAGCGCATGAACGCTGCGGCCGAGCGCTTCCGCATCATCACCATGAAAGTGCTGCGCATGCAGCTCAATTCGATCATCGTGATGGACGTCGTCGCGCTGGGTGGCGCGGCGGTGGGCGTCGGGGTGGCCCTCTCCCAGCTGGCGTCCGGGTCGATCGATCTGTTCGCCTTCCTGTTCATCGTGCTTCTATCGGCCGAGTTCTTTCTTCCGATGCGTCTTTTAGGTTCGTTTTTCCATATCGCCATGAACGGGATGGCGGCTAGCGAGAAGATCTTTTCGCTGCTCGACCTTCCCGAACCGCCCGACAAGCCTCTTCGCTTCGAGAGGGGTGATGCGATCGAGCTGCGCGACGTGACGTTTTCCTACAAAGGGGATCGCACGGTTCTCGAAGGGGTTTCCCTCGATGTTCCCGCGGCGGGCATGACCGCGATCGTGGGTGCGTCGGGATCGGGAAAATCGACCGTCGCCCATTTGCTGGCCGGAGGATCCGATGCGTATGCGGGCGATATTCTCGTGGGCGGCAAGCAGATTCGCTCGATTTCGGCCGATAGCCTGGCCGAGCGCATCGTCGCGGTGAGGATCGGGAGCTACCTGTTCGGCGGGACGGTTCGCGCTAATCTTGCGATAGCCGGAAGAAAGGCTTCCGACGACGAGATGTGGAGCGCGCTGGAGTCGGCCGCGCTTGCCGACTACCTGCGCGCTCAGGACGGCCTCGATACCGTGATCGACGAAGGAGGGTCGAATCTCTCGGGCGGTCAGCGCCAGCGCCTGGCGGTGGCGCGCGCGCTTCTGCACGATGCCGACGTGTACGTGTTCGACGAGGCGACCAGCAATATCGACGTCGAATCCGAGGAGCGCATCATGGATGTGATGCGCGCTCTTTCTCGGGTGAAGTCCGTTGTCGTGATATCGCACCGCCTCGCCAACGTGGCGGCGGCGGATCGGATCTATGTGTTGGACGCGGGCCGCGTAGTCGGGTTCGGCGTTCACGACGAGCTTCTGGAAAGCTGCGCGCAGTACGCCGCCTTATGGAGCCATCAGCGAGATCTCGAGTCGTATCGAGGAGGTGCAGCTCATGAGGCCCATGTCGAGCTTTAAGACCGTGCGCCGGATGCTGGGGTTGGTAGACTCCATGGTGGGCGTTGTCGTACTTGCCTGCGCGCTGGGCGTGCTGGGATTTCTGTGCGCCATATTCATTCCCGTTCTGGCCGTTTACGGGGGGCTTGCCGTTTTCAACCACGAGGCGTTTCTGGGGGCGGGGGAGGTTACGGGCTGCCTGATCGCCCTGGCTGTCTTGCGCGGGGTGCTGCATTACCTCGAGCAGCTGTGCAACCACTACATCGCCTTCAAGCTGCTGGCCAGCATTCGCGACCGCGTGTTTTTAGCGCTGCGCCGGCTTGCGCCCGCCAAGCTGGCCGGGGCCGATCGCGGCAACCTGGTATCCATGATCACCTCCGATGTCGAGCTTCTCGAGGTGTTTTACGCCCATACCATCTCGCCGGTCGTCATTGCGGTCCTCACCAGTGCCATCATGGTCGGTTTCGCGGGAAGCATCCACGTGCTGTTCGCGGCGGTCGCTTTGTGCGCCTACGTGGTTGTCGGTCTGGTGGTTCCCGTATGGATCTACCGTAGCGCCGGGGATGTCGGCCTTGATATCCGCAGGGGATCGGGCGAGCTGTCCGGCTTCGTGCTGGGGAGTTTGCGTGGTTTGCGCGAAGTGCTGCAGTTTTCGGCGGGCGAGGCGCGTATCTCGGGTATGAAACGGCGGTCTGATCGGCTGCTTGGCGCTCAGCGTATCTTGCGGGGGAAAACCGGAGCGGCCCTTGCCTGCACGAATGCGCTTATCCTGATGTTCAGTCTGGGGCAGATGGCCCTGGGAGTTCGGCTGTACGGGGCGCACGCGGTGTCCGGCGCAGACGCCCTGATTGCGACGGTGGCTCTGTTCAGCTCGTTTGGACCGGTGGTGGCGCTGGCCAACCTGGGTACCACGCTGCAGGGAACCATTGCCTCCGGTCAGCGCGTCATCGGGATTTTAGAAGAGCTTCCGCTTGTCGAAGAGAGCGAAAAGGGGGTCGATATCGTGTTCGACGGGGCGTCGGTGGAAGGCGCGGGGTTCTCCTACGGAGGCGAGCGCGTGCTGCACGACGTGACCATCGACATTCCCCGCGGGCAGGTGGTAGGCATATCGGGCAGAAGCGGATCGGGAAAATCGACCCTGTGTCGCCTGCTCATGCGTTTCTGGGATGTCGATGAGGGTCGAATCGCCCTATCGGGTCGGTCGGTGCGCGATATCAAGACCTCAAGCCTGCGCGCCGCCGAGGCGTTCGTGGAGCAGGATACGCATCTGTTCCACGATTCTATCCGAGACAACCTTCTGATCGCTTGTCCCGGCGCGACCCAGGAACAAATCGAGGCCGCTTGCAAAGCCGCCTCGGTTCACGATTTCATCATGTCGCTTCCCGACGGCTACGACACGATGGTGGGAGAGCTGGGTGATACGCTTTCAGGAGGCGAGCGTCAGCGGCTGGGGCTTGCGCGCGCGTTTCTGCACGACGCGCCGTTCCTTCTGCTTGACGAGCCGACCAGCAACCTTGACTCTCTGAACGAAGCGGCCATCCTGAAGAGCATCGACGCGCAGCGCGGGAAGCGCACGGTGGCGCTGATCTCTCATCGCGCCTCGACCATGGGCGTGGCCGATCGGGTGGTGTCGATGGACGGCGGCCGTGTCAGTTAAGGGTGTGGCTGGATGCGGAAGGGGGTTGCGATGATGAGAGCGCGCCAGGGCGGCGATCGCGCGGGCGGCGAAGCGGACGGGCCTTTCGCTTGCAAGGGGTGCAGATGCGACGGCGCCGACGATGCAGCGACTGCGAAGAAGCGTCAGCGCGAACTGGATACCGTGCAGCGCATGATCGGCATCTACTGCCAGGGCCATCACGCAACCGAGCGCGGCGAGCTCTGCGCGCACTGTCGCGAGCTTTCCGACTACGTGGTGCAGCGTATCGAGCGGTGTCCGTTGACCGAATCGAAGACCTTCTGTTCGTCGTGTCCGGTTCATTGCTATCGACCCGAGATGCGCGAGCGCATTCGCGAGGTCATGCGCTATGCGGGTCCACGCATGCTGCTGGTGAACCCGGGCAAGGCTTTCGCACATGCCCTCGACACGATGCGCACCCGCCATCGGAGCGAGAAAAAGAGCGTTTGACGGGGTCGGCCCGCGCGCCCCGACCGAGGCCGCTTGTGTTCAATGGGGTCTGTGCGTCGGGATCGACGCGTCGAGGGGTATACTTCCTAATGCTGTCCCGACAATCGGCCGAGGTGGCTGCGAGCATCTAAGGAGGGGTACATGATCGAGTGCTTCAAAACCGGCCCGGAGGGAACGGTGCAGATACCCAGTCCCGTACCCGGATGCTGGATCAGCGTAGTCGCTCCCGACCAGCAGGAACGCACATGGCTGCAAGAAGAGGTGGGCATCGTTCCCGGGTTCGTGCGCTCTGCGTTCGACGAAGAGGAAAGCTCTCATACCGACTTCGACGACGAAACGCGCCAGGCGCTCATCATCATCGACTGCCCTGCGATCGAAGACGATCAGGAAAGCGACGACCCCTCGGCGGTGCAGTACGAAACCCAGCCGTTGTCGGTGCTGTTCATCCCCGATAGGGATATTATCGTTACGGTCAGTTTGCGTCGAAACGAGACCATCGAGATGTTCGCGTCGGGCCGCATGCGCAACGTGAACACCAATCAGCGCGCGCGGTTGCTCCTGCGCATGCTGCTTCATATTTCGCAGCGGTACCTGCAGTGCCTGCGCAACATCGAGCGCCAGTTCAACCGCAACGAGAAGCTTCTGCGCGAAACGCTTCAAGATGAAGAGCTGGTCAAGATGCTGGGTTTCCAGAAATCGCTGGTTTACTTCTCCACGTCGCTCAAAGCCGACGAGGCGACGCTTTTGCGCATCAAGACCCGCCACATCATCCGGTTGTACGAGGAAGACGAGGATCTGCTTGACGACGTGTTCATCGAGATTCGCCAGGCTATCGAGATGACCAGCATCTACACCAACATTCTGGAAAGTACGATGGACACGTTCGGCACGATCATCAACAACAACGTGAACCAGGTCATGCGTACGCTGACCGTGGTCACCCTGGTGTTTTCGATTCCGACGATCGTATTCAGCTTCTATGGCATGAACGTGCCCGAACTGCCGTTAGACGAGATGTGGTTCGGTCCGATCGCCGTGGCGTTCTTGCTGGTGTTCGTTGCTTTGTACATGCTGCGGCGCAAGAGGATCATCTAACGTTGGGCACCTGCGTTCCCCGGTGCCGCCCCGAAGGGGAACTCGATGTCGATCGATTCGCAAAACCCCAAGCGCAAATCGAAGTAGTCGCAGGTTCCCATCCGCTCGGCGAACCGCGCTGCCAGGGCTGTTCCCGCGTGGGCCGCTATGACGGCCTGCGTGTTGGCCCGACGGGCCGCTTCGCTTTCCACCGCGGCTAAGCCTGCTACGATGCGCTCGACGAATTCCGCACGGTTTTCCCCGTCGGGACAGCGTCCGACGCATCCGCCTTCCACCCAGGCTCTGTAATCCTCGTCCGTTGCGAGGTCGAAGCAGTTCTTTCCCTCGAACACCCCGAAGTCCATCTCGGCAAGCTGGGGCACGATCACGATGTCTGCGCACGGGAACAGGATGCGCGCGGTTTGCAGGCAGCGCAGGCGCGGGCTTGCGTAGACGACGTCCGGCTCGACTGGAAGCGCTTTTCCGGCGGCGATGGGGTCCTTTGCGGATACCCTCGCTCGATTCCAGGCTTCCCTCAGCTCGTTGGCACGGCGGCAAGCGGTTTCCAAGCCCGTTTCGCATAAGGGCTCATCGGTGGCACCGAGGTAGCGCTTCTCCAGGTTGCCTGCGGTTTGCGCATGGCGGAAGATGGTCAGGCGCATGAGGGCTCCTTGAGGACGATGGCGATGCCGCAAACCGTCTCGATGACGGTGTCGGCTCGTTCGGCCAAAAGCGCGGTACCGCGTCCGATGCGGTCTCGTTCGCAGCGCTCGTCGCGGCTGCAGGGGACGATCCCGCCGCCCACGAGGCGGCAGGCGACGGCAAAACGGCCTGCGAGCTGGTCGGCGATGAGGATCGCCTCGGCATCGGACGCATCGGCGAAAAGTCGTTCGGCGTCATCGACGACCGAGAGATCCTCCCCCTTTACGCCGTGCGTTTGCGTGAGGGAGTTCAAAAACGTGGTCTTTCCCGAAGCGGCGCCTCCTATGACGAGGATCATGCGACACCTGCCAACTGGCAAAACGCTATGCAGGTTATGCAGGCGAGCTCGCAGCGGCAAAGATGAAACCCCGCGATGTCTCCGCTCATGCCTCCGAAGCCTTTCTGGGCGAGGCGCCTGGTGCGGATGAGAAGGGCAAGCGAAGCCGCTATCGCGAGCGCCCCCGCGATGGGGGATAGCGCGACGGCCGCAAGCGCCGCCGCGGCGAACAGCGCCGCGAGCGCGGGTTTCGAGGCCGCCGAGGCGAAATCCTGCTCGAGCGCGAGCATGCCCTGCTCGGGCGAGCGGGGAAACGCAATCACCGCAAAACCGGTTGCCGCGCGGCTTACGACATAGACCAGTCCCAGAAGCGCTCCCATGCGAGCATCGAAGGCGATCTGGCTGGAGATGGCGAACAGAGCCACGAGGTAGGCTGCGACTCCTATGGCGGCGAACGCCCCGATATGGGGATCTTTCAGGATCTCGCGCTTGCGCTTCTGGTCGGCGCAGCTTGACTGCGCGTCAACGACGTCGGCGAAGCCATCGAGATGGATCCCTCCGCTGAATACGACGGGGATGAGGGTCGGCCCCAGCGCGATCAGCGCAGGCGCGGCGTGCGCATGGGCAAGCGCGACGCACCACGCACCCACCAATGCGCCCAGCGGGACGCCGACAATCGGCATGCACGCTGCGACGTAGCGCATGTTGCGGGCCTCCCAGGCGACGGTCGGGACGGGTATGCGCGAGAACAGCGAGAACGCGACGGCGAGCGATCGGAGGAAGCTCAATGGAGGCCTCCTTTGATGCGGGTTGGAATGCCGGCGCAGCACCGATGCACCTCGTCTGCCCGCGCAGCCACCATGCATCCGGCGCTTCCCAGCGCACGGAGGTAGCACTCTGTTTCTACGGAGGGCGCGGGCCCTCCCAGTCCCGACTCGATGGTGACGGCTATAAGCAGCTCGCACTGGCTTTCCAGGTGAAGCACGCCTTCGACGGCGCGTTGGGCGGCGGCGAGCGCATCCGATTCGGTCGGGCGGGCGCTTGACGCGGGCGAGAACAGTTCGTTGGCGACGAGGGTTCCCATGTCCTCGACCAAAACGACGCCCCCGCGCGCGTCGGCAGGTAGCTCTAGCGTCGATAGGTTGCGCTCTCGCTCGATCACGCGAAAGCCGCGACCGGCTCTCAGGGCGCGGTGCCGTTCGATCTTCTCTTGCGCCGCCGCCCCTTCGGGCGACATGGTTGCGAGGTAGTAGCGAGGGCCGCTTGAGCGTTCGCAGAGCCGTTCGGCAAACGCGCTCTTTCCGCTGGCCGCGCCTCCGGTTACGAGTATCAGCATAGGCGGTGGTCCTTGTAGGCTTCCATATCCAGATCGGCGAAGGTGGCTCCATGGGCGAACAGCTCCAGCGCGGCGTCGAGAAGACCCAGCAGGCAGACCGCGCCAGCCCCTTCTCCAAGGTGCATATCGGCGCAGATCGCAGGGGCGACCCCGACGCGACGTGCCAGCGCGTCGGAAAGCGCTTTGCCGGCAGGTTCGCTGGATCGATGCGAGAGGATGACCGCGTCGGCCGTTTCGGGTGCTATGAGCAGGGCGGCTAATGCGGAGGCCTGCCCGACCGCCCCGTCGACGACAACGGGTATGCGCAATCTGCGCGCTTCGATCGCGGCGCCGGCCATGGCAACGAGGTCGAACCCGCCCAGGCATCTCAGCACCCGCGCCGCCTCCCAGCTTTCGATTCCGCGCCCGATCGCAAAGCCGTTCGCCTTCAGGGCGCGCCTTACCGTTTCGGCTTTGTGCGCGAGCATGCCGTGCGGCAGACCCGCCCCCGGTCCGGTTGCCCGATCGGGGTCGAGGCCCAGCAAAGCGCAGGCCACCGCTGCTGCCGTGGTGGTGTTGCCTATCCCCATCTCTCCCAAGCACGCGATGTCGCAGCCCTGTTGCGCGATTCCGATCATGATGTCGGCTCCTGCTTTGAGCGCGCGATCGAATTGGCTTTCGGTCATGGCGGGCCCTTCGGCGATGTTTTGCGTTCCGCGCGCAACGCTGCTGGCGATGAGGGACGGGGTATCGGGAGGGTGGGCCATCCCCACATCGGCCGCGACGACGCGTGCGCGCGCGGCGCGGGCAAGCAGGCATACCGAAGAGGTTCCCGCTGCGAGGGCCCGCGCGATGACGGCGGTCGTTTCGGGGCCCGATTGGCTGACGCCTTCGGCGACCACGCCGTTGTCGGCGCACATGACGATTACGGTGCGGCTATCCAGCCGAAAGTCGGTCGTGCGCTTCAGCCGCGCGATGCGCGCAACGGTCTTTTCGAGCGTTCCGAGTCCTCCCAGGGGGTGCGCTATCGATGCCCAGCGACTGAGGGCGGCTTGGTATGCGGATGCTTCGTCGGCGGTCATGCGGCTCCTTGCGGGATCGGTTCGTATCCATGATACCAATGAGCCGCCTCGGTATGAGCGGGTCGTGGTATCGGCGGGAAATAAGGCGGATCCGCTTGGCGCTTGTTATGATGGAAGCGTAGGTTGCAGTCGCATCGAAGGGGTTTCGTGGCGGGACGCGTGGGAAAAGAAAACGGCGGGGCTTTCGCTTCGCGGGCGGATTCCGCTTCGTCGGCCTATCCGTTCTTCTCGCATACGGCGTGTCCGTACTTTCCCTGCCACAAGGGTCTGGCACCCGAGAACTTCAACTGCCTGTTCTGTTACTGTCCGCTCTACGCGCTGGGAGATGCGTGCGGCGGCCGTTTCAGGTACAACGACAAGGGCGTGAAGGTGTGCACCGACTGCTTCTTGCCCCATGTGCGTGACGAGGGAACGCGCATGGTATACGACCGGTTCTCCGAGCTGAAGGATCTCGCTCGTCCCAGCGCCGTCTCGATGTCCGAGGAATCGGCGTCGAAAGGAGCGTCTGCGGTGTGGGAACACTATATCGAGGTGGGTCAGAAGCGCTTGCGCTGTGGCTATACGACGGGAACCTGTGCCGCTGCCGCGACTCGCGCAGCTGCCGAAGCCCTGTTCGCAGGTGCGTTCCCCGTCGCCGTCACCATCGAGGTTCCCGCCGGGTTCGATATACGCGTCGAGGTGGAGTGCGCGGAGGCGGGCCTGGGATGGGCGCGCTGCGCGGTGAGGAAGTTTTCGGGAGACGATCCCGATGCGACCGACGGAGCGCTGGTGTTCGCCTGCGTGACGCGCACCGAGGCTTCGGGCGTTGCAGTGGACGGAGGGGAGGGGGTGGGCCGCGTCACGCGTCCCGGTCTCGACCAGCCGGTCGGGGCGGCGGCCATCAACCGGGTTCCCCGCGAGATGATTGCCCGAGAAGCGCTTGCCGCGCAGCGTGCGGCCGGTGCAAACGGGGGCATTTCCGTAACCGTGTCGGTTCCCGAAGGGGAGCGCATCGCCCGCAAGACCTTCAACCCCCGTTTGGGAATCGAGGGCGGGATCTCGATTTTGGGGACGACGGGCGTGGTGAGGCCCATGAGCGAAGAGGCGCTGATCGCATCGATTCAGCTGGAGATGAGGATGCGCCGCGCCGCCGGTAGACGCGGCCTCCTTCTGGTTCCCGGTAACTACGGTCGCGATTTTACTCACGGCGATTTGGGGATAGATTTTTCGGAGTGTGTCCAGTGCTCGAACTACCTGGGCGCAGCGCTCGATTACGCGGTGCAGGCGGGGTTCGAATCCATCCTGCTGGTGGGTCATGCGGGCAAGCTGGTGAAGCTTGCGGCGGGTGCCATGAACACGCATTCGAGGTGCGTGGACGGACGCGGGGAAGTGCTTGCCGCCCATGCGGCGCGCCTCGGGGCGTCTTCCGATGCCGTTGCGCGGATCATGGACTGCGTTACGGTTGACGAGGCGATCGGGATCCTCGATGAACAGGGGATTCGGTCGGAGGTTATGGCGTCTATTGCCCAGCGTATGACGTATCACCTGCGCAAGCGGGTTGGATCGCGCGTTCGTGCGGAGTTGGTGTTCTTCTCGTCGGCTTACGGCTCGCTTGGAGAATCGGACGGTGCGCGGAACCTGGCGCGCACGGCGTTTCCGCATCCGGATGCCGACGAGGAGCTCGACGCGTGCGACGATGCCGCGGGAAAGGACGGAGCATGATTCGTTTCGTGGGCGCGGGCCCGGGCGCGGTCGATCTGGTGACGGTGCGCGGGGCAAGGCTTCTTGCCCAGGCTGATCTGGTTATCTATGCGGGTTCCCTGGTCAATCCCGAGTTGTTGGAGCTAACGAGTCCGACGTGTTCCATCATGGATTCGGCGTCCATGACTCTGGAAGAGGTTGTCGGGGCTATGGAGGACGCCGAGGCGAAAGGGTGGTCGACGGTGCGGTTGCACACGGGAGATCCCGCGCTGTACGGGGCCATTCGCGAACAGATGGACGAGCTCGATAGGAGAGGGATCTCCTACGACGTGACGCCGGGCGTCTCGTCGCTGTTCGGAGCCGCAGCCGCCTTGGGGGCCGAGTTCACGCTTCCGGGGGTTTCCCAGTCGCTCGTCGTTACGCGCGCCGAGGGGCGCACGCCGGTGCCTGCGGGAGAATCGCTCGCCTCGATGGCGAAGCACGGGTGCACCCTGGCCCTGTTCCTTTCAACGGGTCTGCTTTCAAAGGTCGAGGCCGATTTGAAGGAGGGCGGTGTGGACGCTTCGACGCCGGCCGCCATCGTTTACAAGGCGACGTGGCCCGATCAGCGCGTCTTTCGCTGTACCGCGGGCACGCTTGCGAAAACCGCGCGTGACGCCGGTATCTCTAAAACGGCTCTGGTGCTGGTAGGGCGCTTTTTGGGAAGCGAATACGATCGATCGCTTCTGTATCATCCCGGGTTCTCCCACGGGTTCCGCTTGGCTGGAGAAGGTTCGCGCGCTGCGTCGGATCAGGCATCCGGATCCGCCGCTTTGCGTCATACGCCCGAGATGGGCGCCTCATGAGGAAGATCGCGTTTGCAGGGTTCACGCGCGTGGGGTGCGATCTGGCCCGCCTTCTTGCCCGTACGGTCGAATCACGCGGTTTCGCAGACGAGGCGTCGGTGTCCGGCCCTGCTCGTCTCTCCCGCGATGCGGGCGTGGAGCCGTTCGAATCTTTGGCCGCGTGGACGAAAGAGAACTTCGCCGCCTGCGATGCGCTGGTGTTCGTGTCGGCGTGCGGCATCGCGGTCCGCGCGATCGCCCCGCTTGTTTCGGACAAGCTGACCGATCCTGCGGTAGTCACGCTTGACGAACGGGGGGCGTTTTGCGTTCCGCTTCTGTCGGGTCACGTGGGCGGCGCCAACGATCTTGCTCGTTTCTTGGCGTGCGAGACGGGGGGTTGCGCCGTGGTATCGACGGCAACCGATGTGAACGGCGTGTTCGCAATCGATGAATGGGCGGTTCGGGAAGGATTCTCCATTATCGAGCGCGTGCGGGCCAAAGAGGTGGCGGCTGCGCTGCTGGAGGGAGAGCCGGTCGGCTTTTCGTCGGTCTTCCCGCTTGCGGGTGTTTTGCCCGCAGGGTTCGTCGCCGTCTCCGAGGGGGCTTGCGCCGTTGGGGACGTGGGCGTGCGCCTGGATTGGCGCACAGGGGATCGGCCGTTTCCCCGTACGCTTCACCTGGTTCCGCGCTGCATCACGTTGGGTGTGGGATGCAGACGGGGCGTTTCCTTCGACGTGTTGCGGAATGAGGTGGAACGGGCCTTGCGGAAAGTCGGCTGTCCACAGGCGGCTCTGGCCGGGATCGCCACCATCGACGTGAAGCGCGACGAGCCCGCCATTCGCGACTTGGCGGCGCGCTGGGCGTTGGATATCTCCTATTTCAGCTCTGACGAGCTGAATTCGGTGCCCGGAGCGTTTTCGTCGTCGGATTTCGTCAAGTGCAGCGTCGGTGTGGGCAACGTGTGCGAACGTGCGGCGACGGCACGGGGAGAGTCCCTGGTGCTTGCGAAGCAGGCCGACCGGGGCTGTACGGTCGCGCTGGGCCTGAAGCGCGTGACGGCGACGTTTTAGCGTTCGTTTCAAAGGAGTTCTCGCTATGGCTTTGCATATCGTCGGTATAGGACCGGGATCCGGGCTGGATATGACCGAACGCGCCCGCATGGCGCTTTCGGCAAGCGACCTCATCGTCGGCTACACGGTGTACGTCGATCTCATTCGCGATCGGTTTCCCGAAAAAGAGCTGATGAGCACTCCCATGCGTTCGGAGGTCGATCGCTGTCGCATCGCGCTTGCCCAGGCGGCGACGGGTCGGGAGGTTGCCATGGTGTGTTCGGGCGACCCGGGCGTCTACGGAATGGCGGGTCTGTGCTTCGAGCTGGCCGAGGACTTCGATCCCATGGATATCGAGGTGGTGGCGGGCGTGACGGCCGCCGTTGCCGGAGCTGCCGTTTTGGGAGCGCCGCTCATGCATGATTTCGCGGTTGTGTCGCTTTCCGATCTGCTCACGCCGTGGGATGCTATCGCCGCGCGTCTCGACGCGGCTTCGCGCGCCGATTTCGCACTGTGCCTGTACAATCCCTCGTCGCGCAAGCGATCCGATTACCTGCGCCGAGCATGCGATATCCTGCTCGAGTCGAAGAGCCCCGCTACCGTGTGCGGCTACGTGCGCAACATCGCGCGCCCGGGGCAAGACGCGCAGGTGCTCGCGCTGGCGGAGCTGCGCGACAAGCCGGTCGATATGTTCACCACCGTGTTCGTGGGAAACGCGCAGACGCGCCGAATCGGGGACCGCATGGTCACGCCGCGCGGATACGAAACGGGGTGCGGTCGATGAGGATCCTGGTGTTCGCCGGAACAACCGAGGGAAGGCAGCTGGTCGAGCGCTATGCGGATGCGCCCGGCGTCGAGCTTGCGGTTAGCTGCGCGACCGAGTACGGAGCTTCGCTTCTACCCGAGGCCGGAAACGTCGCGGTGCTTTGCTCCCGGTTGAATGCGGCGGACATGACTCGCCTTATAAGGGGTTTTGCTCCCGACATCTCCGATGGTTCGTTCGATTTGGTTGTGGACTGTACGCATCCGTACGCCGTCGAGGCGACGGCCAACATCAAAGCGGCTGCGGAGGCGGCGGGCGTGGCGTATGTGCGGGTGGAACGCGAGGACGTGCGATCCGATTCGCAGACAACGGTTCCTTCGGCGCAGGTCGCTGCCGACATGGTGAATCGAATGGAGGGAAACGTGCTGTTGACGACGGGGACCAAGGACCTCGGCGTTTATGCGCAGCGTATCGAGGGGTTTTCCGAGCGCGTGTGGGCGCGCGTGCTTCCCGTGGCCGAATCGGTGTCCGCCGCACGCGAGGCCGGATTGCCCGTGTGCCGCACCATTGCCGTCCAGGGTCCGTTTTCGCAGCAGCTTAACGAGGCGTTTCTGCGCGAGTACGACATTGCGGTCGTGGTTACCAAGGCCGCTGGTGCAAGCGGGGGGTTTCAGGAAAAGATCGATGCGGCGAAGCGCTGCGGTGCCGTCTGCGTGGTGGTGAGCCGTCCGCCCGATGGCGGGGGCATCGCGCTGCTCGATGCGTTTTCCCATATCGATGGGCTGATCGAGGAGAAGGGGAAGTTGGTATGAGGGTCTGCATCGTCGGGGCCGGCCTGGGCGATCGCGACACGCTCACCGTCGCCGGTCTGCGCGCGCTCAGCGAGAGCGATCTGGTTATCGGAGCGAAGCGTCTCCTGGGTCTTGTGGCGCCCGATTCGGCTGCGCGTTGCGCGGCACTGACCGGTACGGCTCGTATAGCCGAAGAGGTCGAAGCGGCTGCGAAGGGCGGACGGGTATCGACGGTGACGGTCTTGATGTCGGGCGACGTCGGATTCTACAGCGGTGCGCGCCTGCTTTCCGCGCGGCTGGCGCATGTCGAAGGGTGCGACGTCGAGCTGATCGCGGGCGTGTCATCGGTTCAGGTCTTTTGCGGAAAGCTGGGCGTGTCGTGGCACGACGCCCACCTTGTGTCTGCCCACGGCCGCGCCTGCAACGCTTCGGGCGCGGTAAGGACCCATGGGAAGACCTTCTTTCTGACCGGGGGGGATCTGCGCGTGCAGGATCTGTGCGCGTCTCTGGTCGAATCCGGGCTGGCGGATGTGACGGTGCATGCGGGTGAGAACCTCGGTGCGAACGACGAGCGCATCGTATCCGGTCCTGCGCATCGGGTGGCTCAAGAGCTCTTCGGAGACCTGGCGGTCATGCTGGCCGTCAACGAGCACCCGCTCTCCCGCCCGTTCGGAGCCCCGTGCATATCCGATGACGACTTCGAGCGCGGCGAGGTTCCCATGACCAAGGAGGAAGTGCGTGCGCTTGCCGTGTCCAAGCTGCGCATTGCGCCCGACGCGACGGTGTGGGACGTGGGGGCGGGAACGGGATCGGTCTCTGTCGAATGCGCGCTGGCCGCACCCGAAGGTCGAGTGTTCGCCGTCGAGCGAAACCACGAGGCCTGCAAGCTGGTAAAGCGCAATGCCGCTCGGTTCGGGGCATCCAACGTGTTCGTGGTCGGCGGGGACGCGCCCGAGGTTTTGGAGGGTCTGCCCGCACCCGACTGCGTGTTCGTCGGCGGATCGACCGGCCGCATAGCTTCGATCGTCGATGCGGTGCTGGATGCGAATCCGCAGGCGCGCATCGTGGTATCGGCCATCGTGCTCGAAACGCTGTCGGGAACCCTCGATTCGTTTCGCGCGCGGGGGATCGAAGTCGAGGTGGTCAGCGTGTCGATCGCCCGCGCCCGCCGCACGGGGTCTTCCCATATGATGATGGCGAACAATCCGGTGTACCTGGTTTCAGCCGGAGGTGGCCCGTGCTAGCCCGCATTCCGCGCCTCATGGTGGCGGCAACCGGATCAAACGTAGGTAAAACTTCTTTGACCTGCGGGATCATTCGGGCTCTTCAGCGCCGCGGACTGAAGGTGGCCGCCTTCAAAAACGGCCCCGATTACGTCGATCCGCTGTTCTTCGAACGGGTGACGGGTGCGCCTGCCCGCAATCTCGACCTGTTCTTGCTGGGCGAGCACGGTGTTCGCGCATCGCTGGCCCGCAACGCATGCGGGTGCGACATCGCCGTTATCGAGGGAGCGATGGGTTATTACGACGGAATCGCCGCAAGCGACGAGGCGTCGTCATGGAGCCTGGCGGCGGCAACTCAGACGCCGACGCTGCTGGTGATAGACGGAAGGGGTCGCGCTCTGTCTGCGGCCGCCGAAGTGCGGGGGTTTCTGGAGCTGCGCACGCCGTCCAACATTGCGGGCGTGATTGCGAACCGGTGTTCGGATGCATTCTTTCCCCGCATGAAGCAGCTGATAGAAGAGGAGTGCGGCGTGGCGGTTGCGGGTTATCTGCCGCCGCTTGCCGACGTCGGCTTCGATAGCCGCCATCTGGGCTTGGTGCCTGCATCCGAAATCGCCGGCATCGACGGGAAGATCGACCGGCTGGCCGATGCGGTGGAGGCTTCCTTGGATATGGAGGCGCTGATCGCCCTTGCGCAGGATGCGCCCGCGATCGATGCCGACGCGCAGGCCCTTCGCTTCGGCAACGGGGGGTTCGGGGAGCTGGCGGTTGCCGTGGCACACGACGAGGCGTTCTGCTTCTACTACGCCGACGCTCTGTTCGAACTCGAGCAGCGGGGGTGCACGATCAGGCGGTTTTCGCCCCTGTCCGATTCGGCGCTGCCGAAAGGGGTGTCGGGACTGTATCTGGGCGGGGGGTATCCCGAGCTGCACGCCGCGCAGCTGGAGGCGAACGCTTCGATGCGCCGCAGCGTGCGCAAGGCCGTCGAAGCGGGAATGCCCGCTATCGCCGAGTGCGGCGGATTCATATATCTGCATACGTTCATCGAAGATTCGCAGAGCAACCGGTTTTCCGGGGTGGGCGTCATCGAGGGAACCGCGTTTCCCACGGGGCGTTTGGGGCGCTTCGGGTACGTGACCCTGCGTCCTCGCAGCGACTCCATGCTGTTCAGAGAGGGGGAGGCGGTTCGTGCGCACGAGTTTCACTACTGGGACAGCGACTGCGCGGGTGCCGATCTGACGGCGCTCAAGCCCCGCAGCGATCGCTTCTGGGAATGCGGCCATGCGACGCCTACCATGTACGCAGGTTTTCCCCACGTGAACCTGTGCTCCGATGCGCGGTTGGCGGATCGCTTCGTCGCCGCGTGCGCGCGGTATGCCAAGGGGGTCGGGGTCTAGCCATGGCGCTTCATATCGTCGCCCTGCTGATCGGAGCGGTGCTCGATCTGCTGTTCGGGGATCCTCACGGGTTCGTGCATCCGGTTCGATGGATGGGTTCGTTCATCGAGTGGTTCCAGGGACTGCTTGGGAGCGTCGGTCTGATCGGCGCGGGTTCGCGCCGCGAGCGTGCAGCGGGGTTTTTCCTGGTTGCGGCCGCGCTTTCCCTGTTCGGAGGAGGATGCGCGCTCATCGGGGCTGCGGCGGGCGCGGTGGCGTGGCAGCTGCAGCTGGCCTTCGAATCGATCATCTGCTACTACTGCCTGGCCGCGCGCTCTTTGTTCGACGAGTCCATGCGCGTGCTGTACGCGCTGCGGGAGGGCGGCATCGAAGACGCGCGCCATGCCGTGTCGATGATCGTCGGGCGCGACACGTCTTCGCTCGATCGGGCGGGCGTGTGCCGGGCGGCGGTCGAGACCGTGGCCGAAAACGCGTGTGACGGCGTGATTGCTCCCTTGTTCTATCTGGCCTTCTTCGGTCCGGTAGGGGGGGTGTGCTATAAAGTTGCCAACACCCTCGATTCGATGGTGGGGTACAGGAACGAACGGTTTGCAGACTTCGGGTTCGCCGCAGCCAAGCTCGATGATGCGGCCAGCTTTCTTCCCGCTCGGATCACCGGTGCTCTGATGTGCGCAGCGGCCTGTCTGCCGGGGTTCGACGCCCTGCGGGCGTGGCGCGTGTTCAGACGCGATCGGCTTCGCCATGCGTCGCCGAACAGCGCTCATGGCGAGTCTGCGTGCGCCGGGGCCCTCGGCGTGCGTTTGGCGGGCGATGCGGTGTATGCGGGCGTGCGGGTCGAAAAGCCCTTCATCGGCGACGATGTTCGTGCGATCGAGCCGGCCGACATCCGCCGTGCGAACGTGTTGATGCTTGCCGCGTCGGCGCTTGCGCTCGCTTTGTTCGCTGCCGCCGCCCAAGCTCTGCATATGCTGGGATGTTGTTCGTTCTAGCCGTGCGCTGCGGTACCATGGGCATAAGAACGCATGTCCGAGAGGAGGGGACCGCTGCCGTGACTGCGCGGGCGATTATGATCCAAGGCACTATGTCGGGTGTGGGCAAGAGCCTGCTCGTGGCCGGTCTGTGCCGGATATTCGCGCAAGACGGGTACCGCGTGGCTCCTTTCAAATCCCAGAACATGGCGTTGAATTCGGCTATCTGCGCCGATGGGTCCGAGATGGGCCGAGCGCAGGCGATGCAGGCCGAAGCCGCCGGGATCGAGCCCGTTTCGGCGATGAACCCCGTTTTGCTGAAACCGACGAGCGATACGGGCTCTCAGGTCATTGTGAGGGGCCGTCCTATCGGCACTATGGCGGCCCGGGAGTATTTCGCTTACAAGCGCAGCCTGGTTCCCGTCATCATGGAGTGCTATCGCGACCTGGCAAGCCGGTTCGATGTGATCGTGATCGAAGGTGCGGGAAGTCCCGCCGAGATCAACTTGAAGTCGGACGACATTGTGAACATGGGTATGGCGAAACGAGCGGAAGCGCCGGTCGTTTTGGTGGGAGACATCGATAGGGGCGGCGTGTTCGCCCAGCTGGCAGGCACAATGATGCTGCTCGATGACGACGAGCGCGCGTTGGTGAAAGCAACGGTGGTCAACAAGTTCCGAGGGGACCCCGCCATTCTGGCCCCTGGTCTCGACCAGCTCAGATTGCTCACGGGCGTTCCGGTGGCCGGCGTGGTTCCGTATGTGGATGTGGATATCGACGAAGAGGACAGCCAGTCGGAGCGTATCGGTCGCCGGCGTGTGGATTCCCTTATCGACGTGGCTGTCGTCAGGCTTCCCCATCTGTCGAACTACACCGATTTCTCGGCTCTGGATGCCATCGAGGGCGTGGGCGTGCGGTACGTGCGCGTCCCGCGCGATCTGGGCTCTCCCGATCTGCTGATCGTTCCGGGAACCAAAAGCACGCTGGCCGATCTTCGGTGGATGCGCGAAAGCGGGATGGAGGTGCTGGTAAAGCGCCTGGCGGCAAGCGGAGTACCCGTTATCGGCATCTGCGGAGGCTACCAGATGCTTGGTCGCGCGGTGTCCGATCCCAAAGGCGTCGAGGGTGCAGGTTCGCTTGCGGGTCTGGGGTTGCTTCCGGTGAGCACATGCTTTTCGGAGGAGAAGCGGCAGGTGCGCGTCGAGGGGCGGGTGAGCGCGGTTTCGGGAATCGCCGCCGGCGCGACGGGAGCGCCTCTCGAAGGCTACGAGATCCACATGGGCGAGACCGCGTTGGAGGATGCCGAGGCCGAGGCGTTCTGCACCGTGCGCTCTTCGGCAGGAGAGCGCTACGACGGGTGCGTGGTGGGCAACGTGTGCGGAACCTACCTGCACGGCCTGTTCGACTCTCCCGCGTTTACCGAGCGCTTCGTGCGCGGGTTGTTCGAGGCCAAGGGGCTGTCCGCCGATGTGGTGCGGGCGTTCGATATGGGAGCGTACCGAACAAGGCACTACGATAGGCTGGCGGCTGCGGTGCGCGGTGCACTTGACATGGATATGATGAGGCGAGTTTTGGAGGAGGGCGTATGAGTGCGCTGAATAGGCTGGTCAGCATAGATCCGGCCGATATCGAGCGCCGCAGCTTCGAGATAATCGGGCGCGAGTTGGAGGGCGAGCCGATCGATCCGGAAAACGAACCGGTCGTGAAGCGCTGCATCCATACGACGGCCGATTTCGATTATGCGGACAGCCTCGCGTTCTCTTCGCACGCAACATCGATTGGCGCCGATGCTTTGAAGAGGGGCGCTTCGATCGTCACGGATACTTCTATGGCTGCTTCCGGCGTGAATAAGCGCGTGCTTTCCCGATTCGGCGGCGAGGTGCTGAACTTCATAGCCGATCCGCAGGTAGCGGCTGAGGCACGTGAGCGGGGGCTGACGCGTTCGGCGGTGAGCATGGAGTTCGCCGCGCGCCTGTCCCGGCCTTTCGTTTTCGCGATCGGCAACGCTCCGACGGCGCTTACGAGTCTCTACGAGCTGATCGAGGCGGGTCGGCTGGTCCGTCCCCACCTCATCATCGGGGTGCCGGTGGGATTCGTGAACGTGGTTGAGTCAAAGGAGCTGATCATGGAGCTCGACGTGCCCTACATCGTGGCGCGCGGCAGGAAAGGCGGCAGCAACGTTGCCGCCGCCATCTGCAACGCGCTGCTCTATATCGCATCGGGGGACGAGCGGGAATGACGGATCCGACGCGGTCTCGCGCGGCTGCGGGAAAAGACGGCGGCGATCGAATCGGCATCGACTTGCCGCCTGCGCGCGGAAAGGGCGTGCTGTACGGCGTGAGCGTGGGACCGGGAGATCCGGAGCTGATAACGCTTAAGGCCGTGCGCGTCATAGGGCAGTGCCCGATCGTGGCCGTTCCCGATATCGGAAACGGCCGTCGGACCGCGTTTTCCATCGTGTCCGACCTCCTTGGCTCCAAGCGCGTTCTCGATTGCAGCACGCCGATGGCTCGCGATCGCACGCGCGCGGAGGCGTCATACGATCGCATCGCCGATGACGTATGCGCCGCGCTCGATCGGGGCGAATCGGTGGCGTACGTGACCTTGGGAGACGCAAGCGTGTATTCGACGTTTTCCTATATTCGCGATCGGGTTGCGGCACGCGGGTACGAAACCGAAGTCGTTCCCGGCGTCACCTCGTTTTGCGCGAGCGCGGCGAAGTTGGGCGTGTCGCTGTGCGACGGAGCCGAGAGCCTGGTTGTCGAACCGGGTTCCGCCCTGTGCGAGGGGCGCAGCGGCTTCTCGGGTGCGACACGCGTGTACCTTAAATCGGGGAGTCGCTTGGCGAAGTTGCGCGACGACCTTGCCGAGCGAGGCGAGTTGGACGACGCGTCCATGGTGAGCGATTGCGGGCTTCCCACCGAAGCGGTGCACCTCCGTTTCGCCGACGCCGATCTGTCGGAGGGCGTTTCGTACTTCAGCACCGTTATAGTGAAGCATCGCAGGTGAAGGCGGGGTTGAAAAGCATGTCGATACCGAGGGTCGGCGGAGGTTGGGATCCGGAGGACGAATCGATGTGGCGCGTGTCGGGCCGCTCGATCGCCTTGAGAAACCTTGCGGTTTCAACCTTTGCGCTGTTTCTCTCGTTTTCGGTAAGCACGCTGGGCGCTCTCGTGGCGGTGCGGTTGAACCAGGTGGGATTTGATTTCAGCCGCCAAGAGCTGTTCTTGCTCGCGGCCCTGCCCGGATTGATCGGCGCGACGGGGCGTTTGGTCTACACGTATCTTCCCGCCCTCATGGGCGGGCGTGCCTTCACGCTTGCCAGCATGGCATCCATGCTGGTTCCCCTCATAGGGCTTGGGTTGGCGCTTCAAGATCCCTCCACGCCGTTCTGGCTGATGGCACTGTGGTTTTCTCTGCTCGGCCCGGCGCTTTCCCACTTTTCGGGGTCGATGGCCAACATCGGGGAGTTTTTCCCGAAGCGCAACAGGGGCACAGCCAACGGAATCAATGCGGGCGTTGGGAACCTCGGCGTCGCCGCCGCATATCTGATGGCGCCGCTTGTTGTCGGGTCGTCGCTCTCTCCTGCGCTCGACTGTTCGCCGTGCGCGCTGCACAGGGCGTGCTTTCTTCTGATACCGCCCATCTTGGTCGCGCTTGCTTTGGTCGCGCTGCTTATGGACGACGTTCCCGTTGCACGGCAGTCTCCGGCAGAGGCCCTCGATCCGTTCAGACGGATGAACCTGTGGCTTATGGCGGTGGTCTATTCGTGCGGGTTCGGGTCGTTCATCGGCTATTCGATGGCGTTTCCCTTGATTGTTTCCATGGTCTTTCCTCAATCAGGGTCGGACTGGTTCATTTTTCTGGGACCGCTTGCGGGTGCGGGCATCCGTCCGGTGGGCGGGTGGCTGTCCGACCGCATCCAATCGGGGGCCTGCGTGGCGTTCGCATCGCTCGTCGTCATGTTGGCGGCGACGCTTGGCGTTGCGATCGGTGTCGCGCAGGGCGATTTCGCGATCTTCTTCTGGTGCATGACGGCCTTGTTCTTGGGGACGGGTCTGGTGAACGGGGCTTCGTTTCGCATGATCCCGCACTTGTTCGAGTCGCGTACGACGGCCGGCCAGGTGACGGGGGCGGTATCGGCGTTTGCGGCGTACGGGGCCTTCTTCGTCCCCATGCTGTTCAGGCTCGATTACATGCAGGCGCTTGCGGCTCTCGCCGTATTCACAGCGGCGACGGCAGCGCTCACCTGGTTTGCTTACGCTCGGCGGAAAGCTCCGTTCCCGTGCTAGGATTCAGGTTCGGCGTTTCGACTCGATAGGATGGTTATGGATAGGCAGGATCTCGCATTCTCACTGAAACGGGAGTTCGCATTCGATTTCGTGGGGGTTTCCCGCGTTCCGCGCGGAAGCTGGCAGTCTCTGTCGTGGGATTATGTTGCGGGTAATATATCCGATCGCTATCTGCGGGTCCATCTGCCCGAAGGAGTGGGTGCGCTTGGCATGGTGGCGAATTCCCGTCGCGCGCTTCTGGTGGGCAGTGTCGAGCGCGATATGCAGCAAGACATCTGGTACCAGTTTCCCATCGTGGCCGCCGAGTTGCTGGAGAGCTTCCTGTGTTTTCCCCTGTTTGACGAAGATCGACTCTCATCCATTGTGATCTGCGCGTTCAGGTCGTCATTCAACTTCGATCGCGGTCTGATCGAACGGGTTCAAAAAACGGCGGGGAACCTGGCGGCATGCGGGATATCGACGAGGCCGGCCCTCACGTTGAGCGGCGAGAGCCTCACACCGCAATACGCCGAGGTCACGCATCGTATCATCCAGGCGCAGGAAGACGAGCGAAAACGCATCGCGCGCGAACTTCACGACGGCCTGGCCCAAGAGCTCCTGCTGGTTCAGATCGGACTGCGCCGCGCCCGCGCCCTCGACGCCGAGGCGAAGGATGCCGCACTTGATCGGGCGTGCGATCAGCTGCGCGATGCCATGGCGCACATCAGCTCGCTTGCGCGCAACCTGCGTCCCGCCGAACTGGACGAACTGGGCCTGGGGCCCGCCGTATCAGCCGAGTGCAAGGAGTACGACCATTATTTCGGCGTCTGCTTCTCGGTGGACGTCTGCGCGTGCGAGAGCCTCAATCCCGACTGCGAGGTGGCCCTGTATCGGATTTTCCAAGAAGCGAGCCTGAATGCCTGCAAGTATTCGGGAACGGAGCGCATCGAGGTGACGCTGCGCCGCGTCGAGGGAAGCCTCGTTTTGTCGATCAGGGATTTCGGTTCGGGGTTCGACGCGGGCAATCCCGAGGCGAAAGGCGGCGGCCTGGGAATCGCCGGCATGAGGGAGCGCGCGGCGGCGTTCGGGGGAGAGCTGGTCGTTCACTCGACCATAGGAGAAGGAACGACCGTCCGAGCGATTATGCCGTTGGATGGAGACGCTCATGATTAGGATCGTTCTCGCCGACGACCATTCGATGGTGGCCGAGGGGTTTCGGATGATCCTCGACCAGCAACCCGATTTCGAAGTGGCGGGCGTGGCGTCTTCGCCTGCAGAGGCGATGGACATGCTGATCGAGCTCGCTCCCGATGTCTTGGTATCGGACGTGTCGATGGGCGGTCAGAAATCGGGCCTGCTGCTGGCCGAGCGCATCGAAGGGTCGTCGGTGCGCTGCGGGGTGGTGCTGCTCACCATGCACGACGAATTGGAATTCGCGCATCAGGCTTTTCGGCACGGAGCGCGGGGCTACGTGCTGAAAAGCTCGTCGGATGACGACCTGTTCTGCGCGGTGCGCGCGGCGGCGTCGGGCGAGTGCCATCTGTGCCGCGAGCTTATCTCGCCGTTCATCAAGGATTCGGTTAGGCGCGCGGAAGACGTTCCCAGCATTCTGACCCCTCACGAATCCGAGATAGCCGCGCTGTCGGTGAAGGGGTTTTCCAATGCCGATATCGCCGAGGCGCTTTCGGTGTCGGTGAAGACGGTCGAGAGCCGCAAGGCGAAGGTAATGGCGAAGCTCGGTCTGAAGTCGAAGCCCGAGTTGTTCGACTACGTCGTGCGCCATCGGCTTTTCTAGGCTTTTCCTACTATGTGAAACGATTCCGCCCCGCACGATCCCGTCGCGAGAGGCGAGAGAGGGTCGTGCGGGGCGGGAGAGGTCGGCTGCGTTTTTCAGCGATGCGGGCGCTTTATCGTCCGGCGTGCGGCGCGAGCGCCGTGGCTTGGGCGACGGTCAGCCATCCTTTTGGGATCTTCGCATCTTCGTGGCAGCCCGAGCAGGCGTTCACCGACTGACGGTGGGATTTATGGCAGTCGCTGCATTCGAAATGGGGATGCCCCTCGATCTCGGCATGCGGGTTGCGCGCAAGCGCCGAGGTGGCGCGGGCAAGATCGTTTCGAGTCGTATTGTGGCATGCTTCGTTCATGCACAGCGCATTCGCATCGGATCGAGCGCCGTAGGCGTTCAGATCGGCGATGGATCGCTCTGCCAGAGGGTCGTAGTAGTTGCCCGTAGTCCATTCCACCACTTCCGTCACCTGTTCTTGGATGGTGGGGATGTGGCAGGTCAGGCAGTCGGCCCCGGCTTTTTCCTTATGCACGACAACCAGCATGTCGCTGCCGTCGGGCACGGGGTTTCCCCATTTGTCGGTTGCGGGGGAGCCTGACGAGCAGTTGTAGGTATCCACCGTGGCGTCCATGGGGGAGTGGCAGACGGCGTTGCAGAAGCCGGGCGTTTCGTGCCATACCCAAAACGCGCTTCCCAGCCCGACGACGGCCAGGGCGATGATTCCGTAGATGAGGGGCTTTTTGGTTTTCCGAAGCGGCTCTTTGGGGTTTTCGCCCGCATTGTCGGGCCGAACGGCGGAGTTCTGGTCGCTCATCGCGACACCTCCTTCTCGTTGGTGGCGGATAGGGTGAAGGGGTCGAGCAGGGCCGAGCAGGGGATGCATGCGGTATAGCGCAGCGCGCGCTCGGGACAGGCGTCGATGCAGGCTCCGCAGATCATGCAATCACCCGCATCGACCGTGCTCTTACCCCGGTAGATGGCGGGATCGAGAATTTCGGGGTCGGCGAGGCATGCCTTTTTGCAGCGACCGCAGCGCGTGCAGGCATCGGCGTCGATTCCGATGCGGACGACGCCGATGCGGCCGAGCGTCTGGTAGAACCCTCCGAGGGGGCACAGCGATCGGCACCAGACGCGGTGTCCCCACAAAAGCTCGGCTGCGACGATGAGCGTCAGCGTGATCGCGCCGACGAGGCTGCCCACCACGATGAACTTGTTGAGCGCGCTCAAGGGCGATACGGCCTCGAACAGCGGAATGCCGACGATCGCCGAGCCCGCGACGATGCCGAGGGCCGCGCCCATCTTCGCGCGGCGCGGCACAACACGCTCGCTCACCTCGAGGCCGAGCTTCCGACGCAGCGCGTCGACGAGCTCGAGCACGAGATTCACCGGACAGACCCATCCGCAAAACGCCCGGGCGCGCACGAGGCCGTAGAAGGCGACGACGGGAACCGTCGCGACCAGCCAGGAAGGATCGGCGGACAGCGAGGCGGCCATCGCCTGGACGGCGGCGAACGGGTCGAGCAGGGTTACGGGCCCCACCTGCGAGGACGACAGCGTTCCCCAGAAGGGGAGGTCGGCCGGGACGCTCGTCGGCGTCTCGGCCCCTCTTGCGGCGCCGACGAGGGCCCGGCCCGCCGCGAGGGGACTCGCGACGAACGGGGCCGCAACCAGGATCTGGACGGCGCGGCGAATGCGGGTGCAGGCCGCGCTTGGGCGTTTCATCGCTTCAACCCCTTCTTGACGACGGGGTCCTCCTCGAAGTTCACGTAGATCAGATCGACGCCGATGACGCCGGGAATCTCGCTGAACGAGGCCGCCGTGCTGTGGGAGGCGTCCACGGTGGGCGCCTCGATGGTCACGACGATCTTGCTGTCGAGCGTTTCATGAACCTCCACCCCCTCGATGGAGGCCAGTCGGGCCGCCGCATCCTCGATCCGATCGGGAAGAGCGCGAACCACGAGGCTCGATATGACGATAGGGTCTTCCATGGCGATCCTCATTCCTGTCCGTGGCAAGTGTTGCATTGCATTCTGACCGGATCGATCTCGCGCGATGCGGGTTCGGAGTTCGAGTAGTGGTCGGCTGGCATCTTGGGGGCGGAGGCGAGCAGCGGGTCTGCCTGGTCGCTGGATCCGTGGCATCCGTAGCATCCCTGCGCTCCCAATTCGGCGAAGCGCCCGTTATGGCTTGCGGGCATGAGAGCCGGCGCGTGGGCAGAGGCGTCGTATGCCTTCTCCGCCGGTACCGCGCATCCCGCCACGCCGGCTCCGAGTGCGAGGACGAACCCTGCGCACAGTGCGATCATGACGGGCCTTCTCATGCTCCCTTCGCCACCTTCTCGATGGACACGCAGGTCTTTTTGTAGTCGGGCTCTTTGGACAGGGGGCAGTAGGTATCCTGAACGGCAAGGTTGACCAGGGCCTCTTCGGCGAAGAAAGGAGCGAAGGTCACGCCTGCGGGCGGTTCCATGCGTCCCGCCGTCGAGACGTTGATCTCGAATTCGCCCCAGCGGGACTTGACTTTCACGCGGTCTCCGTTGGCGATGCCCAGGCGCGCGCAGTCGTCGCGGTTCATTTCAAGCAGGGCTTCGGGCAGCGCCTTGTCCAGCTCGGGAACGCGGCGTGTCATCGATCCGGTGTGCCAGTGCTCCAGAAGGCGTCCTGTGCAGAAGTAGAAGGGGAATTCCGCGTCAGGCGTCTCGGCGGGAGGTTCGTAGGGTCGAAAGACCACCGAGGGCTTCTGGTTGGCACTCTTGTAGAACGAGATGCCGCCGGCCAGATCGCGCGTGCCGTATTTATCGACGCCGTACTGGTCGAATCCGTCGTCTTGGGGACCGTCGCAGAAGCGCCACAGCGTGGGCTTCCATTCCCCGTCGACCTCGCGTGCGGGCCAGGTGAGCCCATGGCCCTTGATGATGGCCTCGTAAGGGGCCAGCTGCTTGGCCTCCATCTTCAACTTGGCCGACTGGTTGATGGCCGCCGCGCGCGGGTTGAGCTCGGGATTCGAGAACGTGCGGTACTCTTCCCACAGGGCGGTGTTGGTTGCGCGCATGTCGGCCTTGAAGTCCGCGGCGTCTTTGTCGTAGATGGAGCCGAACAGCTTGTCGAAGGCGTCCTGGCCGTCGATCGTCTCGCCGTCGAGAACCCGCTTGGCCACCTCCATGAGCATCCACAGATCCCAGCGCGCCTCGCCGGGTGCGTCGGCGGCCTTCTCGAACACCGTGGTGCGGCGCTCGCCGTTTCCGAACTGGCCCTCGCGCTCGACCCACATGGCCGAGGGCAGCACGACGTCGGCGTACTTGGTGGATAGGGTGGGGTAGACCTCGCTCACGACGATGAAGCTGTCCATGATGCCCTTCTTGTCGCCCCGTCCGAGGGTGCGGGTGAGGTTGGGCATGGAAACCGCCCAGTTGTTGTGGGCGCTCCAGAGGAAGTCGATATTGCCCTTGGACAGCTCTCGGAAGATTTTGACGGTGTGGAAGCCGGGCTTGGATATGGGGTCCAGGTAACCTTCGGGCAGATCCCATACCGCCTCGCTGTAACGGCGATGCGCCTCGTTGTTCACAACGAGGTCGGCGGGGAGGCGGTGACTGAACGTGCCCACCTCGCGCGCGGTTCCGCAGGCGCTGGGCTGTCCGGTAAGCGAGAACGGACCGCAGCCGGGTTGGGCGATCTTGCCCGTGAGCAGGTGGATATTGTAGATGTTGTGGTTCATCCAGGTGCCGCGGTTGTGCTGGTTCACGCCCATGGTCCACAGCGACATGATGCGGGTGCCGGGCTCGGCGAACACCGAAGCGAGCTCTTTGAGGTCTTCGATCGGCACCCCGGAAAGCTCGGCGGTGTATTCGAACGTGTAGGGTTTGAGCCTCTCGGCGTACTCCTCGAAGGTGATGCCCGAAACGGCTCCCGCGCTCTTACCCGCGTCGCTTGCGTCGTAGCCGTCGTCCTGGGCGTTGCCGATGTTTTCGGAGCCCTGTTTGAACTGCAGGTGGTCGGTGACGAACTTCTCGTCGTATAGCTTGTTTTCCACCAGGTAGTTCGCGATGCAGTTGGCGATGGCCAGATCGGTTCCCGGCTTGAACAAAAGCAGTTTGTCGGCGCTGGCCGACGTGCGGGTGCGCATGGTTCCCAGATCGAAATGGCGCACGTTGTTCCCCGAAAGCTTGCGGGCGGTGAGGCGCGAGTACAGCATGGGGTGCGCTTCGGCCATATTGGCGCCCCAGGTTACGAACACGTCGGCCTCGTCGATGTCGGCGTAGCAGCCCGCGGGCTCGTCGGTCTGGAAAACGTTCATGAAGGCCACGACGGCGCTTGCCATGCACAGGCGTGCGTTGGGGTCGATGTTGTTTGACAGCAGTCCGGCCTTCCAGAACTTCGCCGTGCAGTACCCCTCGAGGATGGGCTGCTGGCCCGAACCCCAAAACGCCAGACGGCTCTTGTCGTTCTTCCAGGTCTCGCGAAGTTTCTCGGACACCAGCTCGAGCGCTTCGGTCCAGGTGGCCTCGCGCAGCCCCTCGTCGGTTCCCTTGGTGGAGGCGTCGTCGCGGATGAGCGGCTTGACGATGCGATCCTCTCCGTAGAGGATCTTGGCCAGATAGTAGCCCTTGATGCAGTTCAGTCCCCGGTTCGATCCGTTGTCCGGGTCGCCCGTGACCGAGACGAGCTTCCCGTTCCTCGATTCGCACAAAACGCCGCAGCCGCAGCCGCAGAAGCGGCAGACCGCCTGGTGCATCTCGGTTTCCTGGGAAAGCGAACGGGGTGCGCACCCGGAAAGGGCGGCGCTGCTTCCCCCGGCGGCAGCGCTGGCGAGTGCGACGGCTGTCGCCTTGACGAATGAACGTCGTGTCAGATCCATGATTATCCCTCCGTTTACGTGTTCCTGACGCGGACGAGCCGCGGAAAACCTAACTGGTTGCGCGCAAACGCCCGGTGCGCGGTTCGATGACGATGGCGGACCCTCCGTCGTCTACGGGGCAGCGCTCGACGCACAGCCCGCATCCGACGCAGTTCTCTTCGTTGATAACCGGGGCAAACGTTGCGTGGATCGCATCGCCCTCGCGCATCGAATACTCGATCGATATAGCCGAATCGATAAGAGGGCAGGTGCGATAGCACACTTCGCAGCGCAGGCTTCGGTAGGAAAGGCAGCGGCTCTCATCGATGACGGCGGTTCCCATGTGGATGTCGGTGATCCTATCGATATCGCGCAGGGCATCGGTGGGGCAGGCTTTGACGCAGGGGGTGTTCTCGCACAGACGGCACGCTTGGGTGCGCGCGTCGATAAAGGGAGTTCCCTGGGATATCCCCGCATCGAACCCCGCGGGCGCGATGGCGGTGTAGGGACAGGCCAGCATGCATTTCCCACAGCGCACGCAGCGTGCCATGAGGTCGCGCTCTCCTTGGGAACCGGGCGGCCTGAGCAGTTTTCGATCGCCCCCCAGCGCGACGAGCGCCCCCTGAACCGCACAGGCCGCTCCCGCAAGAACTGCGACGATCGTCCGCCCTCTCATTGCCCGCCCTTCGCACTCGTCTTCCCAAGCGCTGCGTTCGCGCACGCCGCGCCGGATCCCCCTCGTTTGTTGCCATTTTGTTGGCAATAGGGTCATGGTAATAACAAAACGCCTGGTTATCAACGTAGTGAGTTGGTAACCAGGCGTTTTTGGATCGAGAAACGTAGGGTTTAGCGGAAGGGAATTTTCGTTGCCGTTTTGTAAAAGCGCGGTTCTTATTTATTCTTACAAAAGATTAAATAGGGTTTTCCCTACAGTTGGAAAAGAACCGATCCGGCGGTCAGTCCGCCGCCAAAACCCACCATGACGGCCGTGTCGCCGGCGCGGAGCTTCCCCTGCGCCAGCGCGTCGGTCAGAGCCATGAGCGCGCTGGCGGCCGAGGTGTTGGCGGATGCGTTGATGGAGAGCTGGAACCGCTCGATCGGAAGCCCCAGCTTCTTGGCGGCATAACGGATGATGCGCTCGTTTGCCTGGTGGGGAACGATCAGATCGATGTCGTCGACGGATACGCCCGCCCGTGCGCAGGCCTCCTCGACAGCCTCGACGACCGCTGCGGCGGCGAACCGGAACACGGCTTGGCCGTTCATGGCGATGTACGGGGAAAACCCTTCCGGATCTAGTCCGCTTTCCGGCGTTGCGCTCGCGTTTCTTCGCGAATCGGCGGCATCGGCGAGGACGTCTGTCTGTCGAGCGGCGCGCGACAGACGGGCTTCAGGCGTTTCGATCGGGAACGGAGGGGAAGGGTTCGCCCCGTGGGCGGCCCCAAGCGTCAGGTGTCCATCGGTATCGTCGGTGTTCTTCAAAAACGTCGAGAGGATTCCCAATGGGGCGTCGCTCCATTCGAGCAGGATCGCGCCCGCGCCATCGCCGAAGAGGATGCAGGTCGTCCGATCGGTCCAGTCCACCACGCGGCTGAGCCGCTCGGCGCCGATCACCAGGGCGCGCTTTACGGGATTGCGCGTGCAGGAGCGGGTTGCGTTCGCTGCGGCCATCATGCTTTCGGCCACGCTCAGGCCGTACACGCACCCCGAGCATGCGGCGTTCAGGTCGAAGCACACGGCGTCCGTCGCCCCCAAGCGCTGGCGCACGAGGGCGGCTTGCGAGGGCATGGTCGCATCGGGGCTGATGGTCATACAGATGATAAGGTCGATCGATGAGGGATCGAGGGGCGCGGCGCCCTGGTGCGCGCACCTCCATCCGCTTTTTCCGACGGGACCGTCCGTCTCGATTCCCAACGCCGCCTCGGCTGCCGCCACCGCCAGGTCGGTGGTCGATTCTCCTTGGGCGATACGCCGGCACCGGATGCCTGTGCGCTGCACGATCCACTCGTTGTCGGTATCTACCAGATGCGCGATATCGTCATTCGTCACAACAAGACTCGGTGCGGCTTTTCCGCAGCCCACGATGGTGCAGCCCACGCGCCCTCCTCGGTCGAATTGCGTAAAAACTGTCGATATGTCTCGACAGATCTAGATTTACTTTGATTATCTAACTAATCTGTGCGTGACGGGGGAGTCGCGAAGAAATCCACGCTACTTCCACTCGCATCCGTTCGCGCGCGAAACGAGGGGCGCCCAAGATTCCGGGAGGGTCAGTGACCGATAACTACCAGCATCTGCTTGATCGAAACCTCGATTTGGACGAGCTGCTGTCGGGTACGTTCAACTCGATCCTGCGCGTTGAGGAGCAGGCCCTCCAGAACCGCTTCACCGAAGGTCTTTCCATCACCGACGTCCATACCATCGTGGCGGTGGGCATGTACGAGCGTAATCCCATGAACGTCGCGGCGAACCGGCTCGGCGTCACGCTTGCCACGCTCACATCGGCGGTGAAGAAGCTCGAGTCCCAGGGATTCGTCAGGCGCGAGCGCGACGAGGCCGATCGGCGCAAGGTACTGCTGTCGCTTACGGCGCGCGGGCGAAAGGTCTATCGGGCGCACCGGATCTTTCACGAGGAGATGCTTGCGGCCGCGCTGTCCGAACTGAACGACCGGGAGGCGCGCCTTTTGGCCGAAGCGCTCAGCAAGCTGAAGGCGTTTTTCGATTCCCGCGCGTAGGAACTGTGTTCGCAAGAAATGATGGAGGTTCTTGCGGCGGTTCGATCGCGCACCTACTATGAGATTGGTTAGATAGTCTAACTATTTATCACGAACGAAAGGAACAACGAATATGGCAACCCTCGACGTCATCAAGTCCACCCTCGCCGAGAACCTCGACATCGACGAAGAGGCCGTCACCGCTGAGGCGACCCTCGATTCTTTGGGCATCGACTCGCTGGACATGGTCGAGCTCATCTGCGATATCGAAGAGAAGCTCGATATCGAGTTCGGCGAGCCCGAGGGCATCGAAACCATCGGGGACATGGTTTCCTACATCGACTCTCTGTAAGCGGTCGATCGCATGAGAACGCGCGTTACCGATATCCTGGGGATCGAGAAGCCCGTCGTGCAGGGAGCCATGGCCCGCATAGCCGATGCGAACCTCGCCGCAGCGGTCAGCCAGGCCGGAGGCTTGGGCATCATCGCATGCGGCGGTGCACCCCTCGAATGGGTCGAGCAGCAGGTTCGGTTGGCTCGCGAGAAGACGTCGAGGCCCCTGGGCGCCAACGTCATGCTGATGGATCCCAACGCCGCCGAGCTCGCGCAGCTTCTGCGCGATCTGCGCATCGACGTGATCACCACGGGTGCGGGCAGCCCGTCGGCGTTCATGGGCATGTGGAAGGAGGCGGGCATCAAGGTGGTTCCCGTCGTCGCTTCCGCCGCGCTGGCCCGCCGTATGGAGCGCCTGGGAGCCGATGCGGTGGTAGCCGAGGGAACCGAGGCGGGAGGTCATGTGGGCGAGCTGGCCACGATGGCGCTCGTTCCCTCGGTCGTGCGGGCGGTGTCCATTCCCGTGATCGGTGCGGGCGGTGTCGCCGACGCGCGCGGCATGCTGGCGGCCTTTGCGCTGGGAGCCGAGGGCGTGCAGGTGGGTACGCGATTCCTCACGGTGAGCGAGTGCACGGTGGACGATGCGTACAAGCAGCGCGTTCTCGATGCGAAGGATTCCGACACGATCGTCACCGGGCGCGGGTCGGGTCATCCCGTCCGCTGCCTGAAAAACCGGTTCTCCCGTCGCGTGCGTCAGCTCGAGGCCGAGGCCGCCTCGCCAGACGAGCTGGAAGCGCTTTACGCGGGGTCGCTCAGGCGGGCCGTCGAAGGCGACGTTGACGGGGGATCGGTCATGGCGGGGCAGGTGGCCGGTATCGTTTCCCAGCGCGCCTCGGCCGCAGAGGTCATCGACCGCATGGTCGACGGGGCGCTCGGGCTGGGTGGCGATCGCCTCGAGGCGCTTGCGGCGCTGAACGCGGATAGAGCGCAGCTAACCTAGCGAGAAGGGTTTTCATGACATTCAACAGAGCAGCGCAACCTGCATGCGAACCTTTCCGGTTGGCGGCGGGTCCGGTTTTCGCATGCTCGGGACAGGGTGCGCAGCGTTCCGGCATGGGTGCGGATATGATGGGTATTCCCGAGGTCAGCGAGGTGTTCGAGTGCGCATCCGACGTGTTCGGCGTCGATGTGGCGACTCTGTGCGCCTGCGGTGATGCGGCCGCGCTGAACGACACGCGCAACGCCCAAGCGGCGATTGCGACGCTGTCGATCGCGATAGGTCGCGCTCTCCAGGCGCGCGGCGTGGTTCCTTCGGCGTTCGTGGGGTTTTCCCTCGGGCAGGTCTCTGCGCTGGCGCTTTCCGGCATGCTGACCGACGAGCGGGCCCTTTCCGTCGCATCGGTGCGGGCGCGCCTCATGGGCGAGGCGGCCGATGCGAATCCCGGGGCCATGACGGCGCTTCTGAAGGCCGAGGAGGACGCGGTCGCGCAGCTCGTTTCCCGGTGCGCGCAAGAAGAAGTGCTGGTGGCGGCGAATTTCAACTGTCCGGGTCAGATCGTGATCTCGGGATCGGTCGGCGCCATCGAACGCGCGGAGGCGGCGTGGGCGGCGTCGGGCGGCCGCTTTTCGCGTATTCCGACCTCGGGTGCATTTCACAGCCCCCTCATGGCCGATGCGGTCGCACCGTTCTCGTCGTATTTGGAAAGCGTCGAGTTCTGTGAGCCGAGCGCGCCTTTGATCTGCAACGTCGATGCGAGTCCGTTGTCCGCATCGACGGTTCGCGACCACCTGGCGCTCCATCTGGTGAGCGCCGTGCGCTTCTCCCAAAGCATCCGTCTGCTGTCTGATTCTGGCGCCGCCTCCTACGTCGAGGTGGGTTTCGGCGGGGTATTGGCTGGTCTGATCAGGCGCATCGATAAGGATGCGCAGCGCATGTGCGTTCAGGACCGCGCATCGTTCGACTCGTGTCTCGCGCTGCTTGCGCAGAGCGCATCGGAAAACCGCAGGTAGGTTTACCTTTTGCAAGGAAGGAGCTTCTAATGGCCGGTACCGAATCGACCGCGCCTGTCCGCAGTGCGCTGGTCACGGGTTCCACGCGCGGAATTGGCCGCGAAGTGGCCGTCCAACTCGCGCGGGCGAGGTACGACGTGTGTGTGAACTGCTCGTCTGAGGCGGGTCTGGAGGCAGCGACCGCCTTCGCCGACAGCCTGGCGGCCGATTACGGCGTGCGTGCCATCGCCGTTGCGGCCAATGTAGCGGTTGCCGACGAGGCTCGGGCTTTGGTCGAGCGCGCGTGCGAGGCGTTCGGCCGGCTCGACGTGGTGGTGAACAATGCGGGCATCACGCGCGACAAGCTGGTGGCGCGCATGAGGGAAGAGGATTTCGACGCGGTGATCGACGTGAACCTGAAGGGCACGTTTCACTGCTGCAAGGCAGCCGCCAAGGTGATGGCCAAGCAGCGTTACGGACGCCTCATCCAGATGAGCAGCGTCGTGGGCCTTCACGGTAATGCCGGGCAGGCGAACTACGCCGCATCCAAGGCGGGTGTCGTGGGCATCACGCTGTCGCTTGCCAAGGAGCTCGCGTCGCGCAACATCACGGTGAACGCCATCGCGCCCGGCTTCGTCCAGACCGATATGACTGCCGCCCTTTCCGACACGCAAAGAGAGGCTATTGCAGACAGGATACCGATCGGACGCCTCGGCTGCGCATCCGATATCGCGCGGGCGGTGGTGTTCCTTGCAAGCGAGGAGGCCGGATATATAACCGGTCAGGTGCTGACTATCGATGGAGGGCTGTCGCTATGATCGAAGCTATCGAGGATCTCGGTTTGCGCCGCGCTGACGGCACCCGCCGCGTGGTTGTAACCGGAACGGGCGCGGTATCGTCGGCCGGCGTGGGGGTGGGGGCGCTGTGGGACGCCGTGTGCGCAGGCCACACCTGCATCGCGCCCATTTCGTCGTTCGATACCGAGGGCTACGAGGTGTCGCTTGCCGCCGAAGTGCGTGGGTTCGACGCGACCGAGCACGGGCTGAGCAAGAAGGAAGCGCGCCGCATGGACCGGTTCGTTCAGTACGCTATGGTTGCCTCCGACGAGGCGATCGCCCAATCCGGTCTCGATATGGAGGCGGAGGACCCGTATCGGGTCGCCGTGGTGTTCGGCACGGGCATCGGCGGTATAGATGAGCTGGAGTGCGGGTTCAAAGCGCTGTTCGAAAAGGGACCCAAGCGCGTGAGCCCGCTGTTCATCCCCACGATGATCGGAAACATAGCGGCGGGCGGCCTTGCGATCCGCTACGGCATGAAGGGCGCGTGCCTCGATATCGTCACCGCGTGCGCGACGGGAACGAACTGCATCGGCCACGCCGTCCGCGACATCCGCCACGGATACGCCGACGTCGCTCTGGTGGGCGGCACCGAAGAGGCGGTGAACCCCCTTTGCATTGCGGGCTTCTCGAATCTCGGCGCGCTGTCGAAGTCGTCGGATCCCCGGGCCGCTTCGCTGCCGTTCGACGCCCGCCGTTCGGGGTTCGTTGCCGGGGAAGGTGCCGGTGCGTTGGTGATCGAGTCGCTCGAGCATGCGCTTTCGCGCGGCGCGACCATCATCGCCGAGATCGCGGGATACGGGTGCACGGGCGATGCCTACCATATGACTGCCCCCGATCCCGACAGCGACGCCATCGAGCGCGCCATGAGGATGGCGCTTGCGGAAGGCGGGTTTTCCCCGGAGGATCTGGGCCACCTGAACGCTCATGGGACCGGAACCCTCGCCAACGATTCGACCGAAGCGCGCGCCCTCGCCGGTCTGTGCGGAGACGCCGCCCGCAATATTCCCGTGACCTCGATCAAAGGTACGGTGGGTCATACCTTGGGAGCCGCCGGCGCGCTCGAGGCTATCGTGTGCGCCCTGTCGGTTGCGCGCTGCACGGTGCCGCCGACCGCCGGGTACTCCCAGCCCGATCCCGACTGCCCGGTGTCGGTGGTGGCGGGAAGCGCGATCACGGGTCTGAAGCAGAAGGTGGCCCTGTCGAACTCGCTGGGATTCGGAGGGCACAATGCCTGCTTGGCGTTTTCTCCGTACGAAGCGAACGAGGAGGTTGGGCATGCAAGACGCATCGGCATTGATTAAGGACCTTCCCTTTGGGCGCGCCCAGATCGAGTCGATCCTACCGCATCGCGATCCGTTTCTGTGGGTATCGCGCGTGATTGCATGCGATCCGGGGAAGTCGATCGTGGCCGAACTCGATGTGGATCGGTCTCTCGAGCTGTTCAAAGGACATTTTCCTACCCACCCGGTGCTTCCGGGCGTCATCATCATGGAATCGCTCGCCCAGGCCGCATCGATCTCCATACTTCTGGGGCGCGGGGCGAACGGCTCGATCGGGTTTCTGACGGGGATCGACGCGGCTAAGTTCCGCCGGCCCGTGCGTCCCGGAGACGTGCTGCGCCTCGAGGCGACCATCGTGAAGTCGTCGTCTCGCCTGTGCGTGGCTCAAACGACTGCGCTGGTGGACGGCGAGGTGTGTGCTACGGCAACGCAGAAGTACGTGCTGGCTGCGCCCGAGCGGGCGTAGCCGCCATCGAGGAGGGGCATCGGACACTATGGCCAAACGTAGTTACATCACCTATGCTTCCGAGGGAGGGGTTCGGCGGTTGGGAAGCGAGGTCGCGCCGAAGGGCTGCGACGTCGTCTATCGTTTGCATCGCATAAGCGAAGAGCTGGCATCTCCGGATGCGCTTTCCGCCCCGAATGCGGTGCGCTCGGCGGGCCTTTCAGCCTATACGTCTGCGCAAGGATGCGGCCGCCTCGCCGACGAGCCGACCGAGCCTGCGGGTCCGCCGGTTTTGGTGATGGTGCGCGGCCGCGACGCGCGCGAGGTCGTTTCGGCCGTGGCGTCGTCGGGCATGGCTCCGTTCGTCCCGTTCACGGCCGATCACGGCAACCAATCGCATCTCCGTTTCGCCAAGGGGACGGTGTGCATCGGCGAGCGATACTCCAACCAGCTGTTCTCCAACGCCCATGCCGTTCTCACCGCCGCCGAGGCGTGCGGGGCGACGGCCGTTTTTCTGTGCGACGAGGCGATAACCCTCTCGTCGGTCGATCTGTTCCTGTTCAGGGCGGCCCAGCGGGGCTTGAAGGTGTATGCGCCGCTCGACGGTCGCCATCCTCTGCTGGGATGGACGGAGTGCTCCACCGACAAGGCCTACGATCAGCCCGAGTCGTGGCGTGCCTGTCCCCACTGCGGCCTATCCTTCGAAGAGATCCGCATCGCCTCGAGCCATTACATCTGCCCCCACTGCGGAGGGCCGATGCGCATGACTTCTCAGCAGCGCATCGACGACCTGTTGGATATGGACAGCTTCGAGGAGTGGTTCTGCGGAATCGAGCAGACCGATCCGCTGGATTTTCCGGGGTATCTGGACAAGCTGGTCGCCCAGCGCGCGAAAACGGGTCTCGAAGAGGCCGTGCGCTGCGGAGTGGGCGCCATTGCGGGGATACGCACGGCCCTGGCCGTGATGGATTCTACCTTTTTCATGGGGTCGATGGGCTCGGTCGTGGGGGAGAAGGTGGCTCGCACGTTCGATCGCGCGACCGATCTGGGTCTCCCCGTGGTCGTTTTCTGCGCTTCCGGCGGGGCTCGCATGCAGGAGGGACTCGTCTCGCTTATGCAGATGGCGAAGGTGTCGTGCGCCGTCGAACGGCACAGCCGCGCGCGCCTGCTCTATATCTCGGTGATCACCGATCCGACCACCGGAGGGGTGACCGCTTCATTTGCGCTGCAAGGGGACATCGTCGTGGCCGAGCCCCGCGCTCTCATCGGATTCGCCGGTAAACGAGTTATTCAGGACACGATACGCCAAGAGCTGCCCGAAGGGTTTCAGACCGCCGAGTTCGCCCTCGCCCACGGCCTGATCGATGCGGTGGTGCCGCGCGAGCGCATGCGCAGCTCCCTGGCTCACCTTCTGGCCGTCCACGAAGCGTCGTGCCTCGAGGTTCTGGGGGCGTCCGAAGCGCCCGGTGCGCGGTGCACCAAGGCCATCGTGAGCTACGAGAGCGTGCGCCGGGCGCTCGAGTTGGGTCAGGGAACCTTCAACTACGTTACCTACGGGCGAATTCCGGTTGTGGTGGACGCGGGCGACCTTACCGTGCGGGGCGTCATCGGGTCGATCGCGAGCGCGGTCGGTCGCGGTGCAGCCGCGATTAGGTTCGCCACCGCGCCCGTTGCCGCCTGGGCGCGCGATCGAGCGCAGTGCGAGCGCCGGATTCCCGAGCGCATCGCGCTTCCCCGCGAGGGTGCCGCTGCGGCCGACGCGAGCGCGGCGTGGGAGAGCGTGCAGCTGGCGCGCAATGTGAACCGTCCCACGGCGATGCGCTATATCGAACGCATATTCGACGGCTTTCACGAGCTGCACGGCGACCGCATGTTCGGAGACGATGGCGCCATCGTGGGCGGCGTGGCCTGGTTGGCCGGCTGCCCGGTTACGGTGATCGCGCAGGAGAAGGGAGCCGACGTCCGCGAGCGCGTGGCGCGCAACTTCGGATGCCCGCAGCCCGAAGGCTACCGCAAGAGCCTGCGCCTGATGCGCCAGGCCGAGAAGTTCGGACGGCCCATCGTGTGCTTAGTGGATACCCAGGGCGCCTTCTGCGGCGCCGAGGCCGAGATGCGGGGGCAGGGAAACGCCATCGCCGAAAACCTGTTCGCTATGGCGGGCCTGAAGGTTCCGGTGGTCAGCGTGCTCATCGGGGAGGGCGGATCGGGCGGAGCGCTGGCGCTTGCCGTTTCGAACCGCGTGGCCATGCAAGAGCACGCCGTCTACTCGGTGCTTTCCCCCGAAGGATTCGCCTCCATCCTGTGGAAGGACCGCATGCGCGCTCCCGAGGCGGCCGCTGTGATGCGCATGAGCGCCGAGGAGGTGGCGCGCATGGGCCTTGTCGAACGCGTGCTGTCGGAGGGGAGCGGACCTGCGCACCTCGATCCGGACAAGGCCGCCGCCGAGGTGCGCGCCTTCCTGATCGAGCAGATCGAGGAGCTGTCGGTGATGACGCCCGACCAGCTGATCGAGCAGCGCCATCGCCGTTTCGCGGCTTTCTAGAGGGCTTGCGCCGCCTCTGTCGCTGCGGTATGCGGCTCAAGGCGCGTTGTTCGGGTACAAAAGCGCCGCGGCGGCGCGCAAACCTGATAGTATGGCAGCGTTATCCGACTGCTTTTGTGAAACGAGGGTATTCATGCATCGCGAGGATCTAGAGGGAACGGTTCGCGGCATTATGGAGAACTACGAGACGGGCGACGTGTTCTTCACGCGACCCGATCGTCATTTTCCCAGTCGCAAGAAGGTCATCGAAATCGTCAAGGACGTGCGCACCATCATGTTCCCCCGATACTTCGTCGACGACATGGCCGCGTGCTCGAATCTGGAGTACTTCGCCGGCAGCATGCTCGATCGCGTGGGAGACGCCCTGTTCGTTCAGGTGCGCGAGGCGCTTTTGTTCCGCGACTCCGAGACGCTGTCGTTCCACGCCGCCGAAGGAGAGGCGCGGCGCATTACGAAGTCCTTCCTTGCCCGCATCCCGTATCTGCAGTCGATGCTGCTCAAAGACGTGCAGGCGGCGTTCGACGGCGACCCGGCCGCGCAGAGCAAAGAGGAGATCATCTTCTGCTACCCGGGCTTTTTCGCCATCACGGTGTACCGTATCGCTCACGAGCTGTATCTTTTGGGGGTGCCTCTGATCCCCCGCATCATGACCGAGTACGCCCATCAGGGAACGGGCGTCGATCTGAATGCAGGCGCCCAGGTGGGCGAATATTTCTTCATCGATCATGCGACGGGCGTGGTGATCGGAGAGACCACGCGCATCGGCAACCACGTCAAGATCTATCAGGGCGTGACGCTGGGGGCGTTGTCCACCCGCGGCGGTCAGAAGCTCTCGGGCGTCAAGCGCCATCCCACAATCGAGGACAACGTCACCATCTATTCCAACGCCTCGGTTCTGGGCGGCGAGACCGTGGTGGGCGAGGGGTCCATCATCGCAGGCAGCGCGTTCGTAACCGAATCGGTGCCCCCCAACTCGCGCGTGTCGGTGCGCGGGCAGGAAGTGAACGTGCGCCAATCGACGAAGAGGCGTGTCCCGGGCTACGAGATCTGATTCGTCCCTTCGGCTGCGAAACGCGCCGAGGTAGCCTTTCCCATCTGGAGCCACCGGCTTTCCAAATCATGAAGAAACGGTACAATGTGCGTCATTGTTTCGTTACCTTGAGAAGGGCAGGCATATGGAGTTCTGGGTTGGTCTGACCGATCAGGTAAGCACCGTCATGTACACGTACCTGTTGGTGTTTCTGCTGATCGCGGTTGGTGCGTATTTCTCCGTCAGGACGAAGTTCGTCCAGTTTCGCTATTTCAAAGACATGTTCACGGTTCTCACCGAGAAGAAGCACGTGGACGGCCACGATGCCGTGTCGTCGTTCCAGGCGCTGATGGTATCGACTGCAAGCCGTGTGGGTACCGGCAACATCGCCGGCGTTGCCACCGCTATCGCCACGGGCGGTCCGGGTGCGGTGTTCTGGATGTGGATCATGTCCATGATCGGCGCCGCCTCCGCGTTCGTGGAGTCCACGCTCGCCCAGATCTGGAAAGTGCGCGGCGAGGACGGCGAGTTTCGCGGCGGCCCCGCATATTACATCGAGCAGGCGCTGGGCATGCGCTGGCTCGGCATCGTGTTCGCCGTATCGCTGATCCTGTGCTTCGCCGTGGGATTCAACGGCCTGCAGGCATACAACCTCGCCTCGTCGTTCGAGTACTTCGTTCCCGATTTCAAGACGTCGGGCGTTCCTTTCGTCATCGCCACGCTGGTCACCGTGTTCACGGCCATGATCATCTTCGGCGGCGTGAAGCGCATCGGCGTTCTTACTTCGCTCATCGTTCCGGTCATGGCGCTCACGTATTTGGGTTTCGGGTTCGTGCTCACTATCACGCACCTGGGAGACGTTCCCGCGATATTCGCGCTCATCTTCGCCTCGGCGTTCGATTTCAACTCCATCTTCGGCGGTTTCGCCGGATCGGTTGTGGTTATCGGCATCAAGCGCGGCCTGTTCTCGAACGAGGCCGGCATGGGTTCGGCCCCCAATGCGGCGGCTTCGGCTTCGGTGTCGCATCCCGCCAAACAGGGTCTTGCCCAGACGCTGTCGGTGTTCATCGACACGGCCGTTATCTGCACCTGCTCGGCTATGATCATCTTGCTGTTTTACGTGAACGGTGCTCCCGGCGACCTCAACGGCATGCCTCTCGTCCAAGCCGCGGTTAAAAACGCGGTCGGCGAGGCGGGTATCTACGTGATCACGTTCGCCATCGTGGCGTTCGCGTTCTCCAGCATCATAGGCAACTACTTCTATGCCGAGAGCAACCTGAAGTTCATCAAGAACAACCGGGTCTTCCTGCTGGTGTTTCGGTGCTGCTGCTGCGTGGCGGTGTTCTTCGGAGCAACGTCGAACTTCAACCTTGCCTGGAACCTCGCCGATATCCTCATGGGCATCGAAGCCATCATCAACATCTTCGTGATCCTTGTTTTGGGCAAGTGGGCCTTTGCCGCGCTCGAAGATTATTCTGCGCAGAAGAAAAAGGGCCTCGATCCGGTGTTCGAGGCGGCGCAGATCGAAGGGCTGCCTGCAACGCAGTGCTGGGCCACGCCGCGTGAGAAGCTTGATCATATGGAGCACGTAGGGGCGTCCGAGGCTGCCAAGAAGGTCGCCGACGGGTTCCTGAGGGAATAGAAGGGCCTTCCCGCAAAGCGAAGAGCCGCGCCCGCGCATCGATCGCAGGCGCGGCATTTGCGCATTAGGGCCTGTAGATCGCGCAGTTGTTGGGGGTTTCGTACACTTCGATGCAGGTGACGGGCAATCCGGAGGCGGCTATGCGGTCGAACAGATGCGCTGCCAGGTTCTCGGCGGTCGTGCGGAAGGGAAGGACGGTAAGCTCGAACCCCTCTGATTCGAGGTGCGCGATGGTTTCGGGTTTGAGCGAGCCTTCTTCCACCAGGAACGTGTGGTCGAGCTCTTCGACGACTGCGCGCACCGTGCGCTTGAACACGCTGAAGTCGAGCACCATATCCTTGTGGGTGCCGGCGGTCTCAAGCGATTCCTTGCCGATGTAGGCGACCACGCGCCAGCGGTGCCCGTGCAGGTTCTCGCATTTGCCGTAGTAGTCGGTGAGGAAATGGGCGCCGTCGAAGGCGGCTTCGGTTTTCAGTTCGTACATGGGACCTCCGATTGCGTTGCGGTTGTCCGCCCATTCTAGCGCAGGTCCGTTTCGGCCGCCTCTTCCAAAAGCGAAGGGACGTCTTCTGTAACTGCGGCGTTTCGGGTTTTGCATGCTATCCTCGCTATACTACAGAGCGCAACGATGAAACGACGTCTGCGAAGAAGGAGAGCTATGGAGCGCATTTCAAGCTTCACCATCGATCACCTGCGGCTCGAGCCCGGCGTGTACGTGTCGCGCATCGACCGCGATCCCGAGCACGGCAATCCCGTCACCACGTTTGACGTGCGGATGACGGCGCCGAACCGCGAGCCGGTCATCGACACCGCCTCCGTGCATGCCATCGAGCATCTGATCGCCACGTATCTGCGCAACGATCCTAACTGGAAGAACCGGGTTGTGTACTTCGGTCCCATGGGGTGCCGTACGGGTTTTTATCTGGTTGTGTTCGGCGCGTACGAATCTGCGGACGTGGCCGATCTCGTGCGCGCCATGTTCGCGTTCGTGCGCGATTTCGAGGGAGAGGTTCCCGGAGCGACGCCGGTGGAATGCGGGAACTATCATGACAGCGACCTTATGGGCGCCAAGTGGTGGGCGCGTCACTATCTCGACAAGACGCTGTCGTCGCTTGACGAGGCGCATACGACTTATCCGCAGATAGAGGTATAAGCCATGACCAGATTCGGAATCATCGCCGCAATGGAAGTCGAGGCCGAGCAGCTGAAGAACTCCATGGGTTCGCTCGTTGCGAGTCATCACATGTCCACCGAATTCTGCTCGGGGGCGCTCGGGGGCACCGAGGTCGTCGTGGTGCGCTCGGGGATCGGCAAAGTGAACGCAGCTTTGTGCGCTCAGGTTCTGATCAGCGTGTTCGGGGTCGATTACATCGTGAACACGGGGATCGCCGGATCGCTTGACACATCCATCGACATTGGGGATCTGGTGGTGTCGGTCGATGCGGTCCAGCACGATATGGATGCCACGAATTTCGGGTACGAACGCGGGGTGGTGCCCCAGATGCCCATCGACTCGTTCTTCTGTGCCGACGAGCGCCTGCGCGCTTGCGCCGTGGAGGCGGCAAAGGCGGTTGCGCCCGAGGTGCGCACGCATGAGGGCCGGATCCTCTCGGGAGATCGCTTCGTTGCCGATGAAGACGACAAAAACGACATCGCGACCGCATTCGGAGGTTTGTGCTGCGAGATGGAGGGTGCGGCCATCGCTCAGGCCTGCGCACTGAACCGAGTGCCGTTCGTCATCGTCCGCGCTGTATCCGACAAGGCGGATGGGTCGGCGCGCGTCGATTACCCCGTGTTCGAGAAAGAAGCCGCCTATCGGTGCGCGGCGGTCGTGCGGTATATGGTGGAGCATTTCTAGACCGGGCCTTGCGGAACGGCTCGCACCGCGCTTCTGGGTTGCTTACAGCTTGCGGCTCTGATAAAGGCCGCAGTCGGTGAATCCCAGGTTGCGGTAGTAGGCACGCGTTCCTACGGCGCTGATCACGTTGATGCGGTGGTATCCGGCGTTCCGCGCGATCGTGCAGGCCTCTTCCACCAGCCTGCGGCCGAGGCCCAGATGCTGGGCTCCGGTGCTGGTGTCGTGCAGCTGGGCCATCTTGCCGTAAACGTGCACTTCGCGGATCATCGCGTCGCCGAGGGGCGCGGGCAGCTCGTCTCGGTGCGCGCAGACGAAGGCGGCGTGGGGAAGCGACAGGCGCAGAAACCCGGCGATTTTCCGGGAGCCGTCCGATTCCATCGTCCATTGGAGGAAGTGCTCGTCTGCATTGGCGGTACGGTAGGGCAGCACCGACAGCTCGAGGGTTTCAGGGGCCGCGTTTCTCGTGCTCAGTTCACGGTAGCGGATCTCGCCGACCGGTTTTTCCGAGCGAGCGACCGCGGCCTCGACCAGCTGCCTCAGGTTCGTTTTCCTGTTGCCCGCCATGATGTCGCGAGCCGATATGTCGCGGATCATGCGCGAGATGCGGATGAAGGGCGGCGTGGTCAGCACGCAGCGGGTCAGCAACTCGATGAGCTCGTCTTCTTCGTAGGGGCGCCAGGTTCCGTCGGCGAAGTGCCGGACGAGTCCGGTGCCGTCCACCAGTGCGCAGGGATAGAGCTTCACCTCGTCGGGTCGATAGGCTGCCTCGCCGGTAAGGCGGCGATAATCGGCCAGGTCGCTTTCAGGGGAGGCTCCGTAGAGGTTGGCCATCATGTGCGCGTGGATCTTGAATCCGAACGCCCGGGCCAGTGCAAACGCGCGTGCCACCGACTCCGGATCCCCCGCGCGGTTGTTGTCGTGCAGGATGGCTTTATCGAGGCTCTGTATGCCCATCTGGATCTTCGTGCAGCCAAGACGTCGGATGTGGGTGAGGCGGCCTGCCGTGACGTTTTCGGGCCGAGTCTCGATGACGAGTCCTACGACGCGCCGCTTGGCGCATTCGTTCAATCGATGCTGGCTTTCGAGTTCGGCGAAGGCCGCGGTCTGCACGGTCGAGATCCGCCTCCATCCGACGTGCTGCCCGTAGAGGCGCGAAACGGCCTGGTTGTAGGTCGCCTCGCCCTCCGTCACGCGTTCCTGCTCGGTTTTGGCGTTCTGGGCGAGGGTTCCCGCATCGGATTCGACCCCGCAGCTTCGATAGCGCTCTCGGATCCGCTTCGCTTCGTCGGCGCTCTGCTCGAGCGGGTCGTTCAATGCGCGGAACAGCTCGCGGATAAACCATATCCGGTAGCCTTCCGGGTAATCGCACCAGGTTCCTCCCAATACGATCAGCTCTATCTTGTCGGTGGGATGCCCCATTTCGCGCAGGGCATGCAGGCGCGAGAGCACTTGGAGGTACGGGTCGAAGAAATTGCGTTCGGCTCGTTGGCACGCCGGTTCGTCGGATAGATAGCTTTTGGGCATGCGCACGTCGTTGGGACAGTACAGGCAGTCGCTGCCGCACGGCCAGGGTTTCGTGATGACCGTGATGGTGGCAACTCCGCTTGCCGTCCTGCGGGGCTTCATCTGTATGACGGCCAAAAGCCGCTTCTCCAGGTCGGCATCGATCTTCCAGCTGCTCCAACGTGCGGGATCTTCGGTTTTCACGCGCAGGTAAAAGGGAAAGAGCCGTTTTTTCGCCAGATGCTTCGATACGTCGGCGACGTTTTCGTTGCGTGCGCGCACGAGCGCCGCAAGCCTGGGCGCATCGATCGATTCTCCCTGTTTGAGCAGGGCCAGTATGTCGAGTAAAAGGGCTTCCACGGTAGGGTCATTCTATCCTATAGAATAGAGGCCATGACTATGGATGCCTCCGTTGCGAAAATACTTTGCAGCCTGAACACGCGGTTCTACCGCGATAACGCGCACTCGTTTTCCGCCACGCGCCAGGCGCCCTGGGAGGGGTGGGGCCGCTGCGCCGATATCGTGCGGCGGGAAGGCTGCTGCGAGGGCTCGCGCATATCCGTATTCGATCTCGCCTGCGGGAACATGAGGTTCGAGGCGTATCTTCGAAGCGCCGTCGAAAGCGTCGCCTTCGATTTCCACGCAGCTGACAACTGCGATGCGCTCGTACCGGCCGCCGGGGGCGCCGATGCTTGCGCGGTGCGCTATCAGAGCGCGGATATCTGCTCGATGCTGCTGACGGGATGCGATGCAGCCGACGAGCTGGTTGCGCCTCCGTGCTCGATCGCGGTGAGCTTCGGGTTTTTCCACCACGTGCCTTCCGAGGAAGCCCGCATGGCGGCGCTTCGCCTGCTTGCCGCCAAAACGAAGGGGGGAGGGTGCCTGTGCCTGTCGCTTTGGCGCTTTATGGACGACGCGCGCCTTGCGCGCAAGGCGCGCGCAGCGACTGCGCAGGGGCTTGGGCGGCTGGGTATCGACGGTGCCGATCTGGAGCCGGGCGACTATCTGCTTGGGTGGCAGGATACCGACGCGCTGCGTTTCTGCCACAGTTTTTCTGACGACGAGGTGGAGCGACTTGTTCGCTCGATCTCAGATGTTGCTGCGCCCGTCGGGCGTTTTCGGGCCGACGGGCGCAGCGGGCGTCTCAACGAGTATCTGGTGTTCAAGAAGGAAAGGCAGGGTGCGGCGGTCGAGCGCCCGCTTTCCTAGGCCATCGCACCTTCCGAGCGCTCGGAGGTGAGTGATCGGGCGCCTATCCAGGTGAGCAGGGCGTAGGCTCCGTAGGTGGCGACGAAGGCGGCGGCCGCGATAAGCGCGGTGGTCTCCAGGTTGAAGATGCCGAACATTCTTACCAGGTCGTCTACGACGTTCAGGGCGCAAACGGTGTGGCATACGGCCAGCGCCATCGGGAACAGGAAGTACACGACCACTTGAACGGCGAGGCTTCGGCCTATCGCTGCGTTGTCCACACCCAGCCTGCGCAGCATCCGGTAGCGCTGGGCGTTGTCGGACGCTTCGGTAAGCTGCTGGATGGCCAGGATGCCGGCGCAGGCGATGACGAGTGCGAACCCGATATATATCGCAAGGAAGGCGACGATGCCGTTGAGGCCGAATCCCTGTTCTTGGACGGCTTCTCGCGTGGCGATCATGATGGCGCCCCAATCCTGCGCTTTCTCCTCGCCGTCCAGGAACTCGAGCGCGCTTCCGAGGGTCTTTTCGTTCACGCCGTCGGCGCGCATGATATTCATCGAGCTGGACAGACGCACGGCGGATGCGGGAAGGGCCTCGTCGGGGATCACGATGGCGCCCGTCTGCATGGGCACGAACTCGGTTGCCAGGGCTTCGTTGATGTAACGGTCGACGATCAGCCTCGTGGATCCGACTTCCACCGCCGCGCCTTTTTCGGCCAGCAGCCTGAAGTAGCCTGCCGTGTAGTCGGTGTCTCCGATCGCCAGGCAGGTGCCCGGCTTCAGATCAAGCGGCTCTCTGCCGATCTGGGAGCGCACGGCGTTGACTTCGGAGAGCTTGATGAAGGGGACGCCCCCCTCCTTGTAGGCTGACTTCATTTCAAGCCCCGCGATGCGCGGAAGCTCGTCTCCGACCAGCTTGTCGGTCTTTGCGAATGTAAGTGGGTTCTCGGGATCGATCCACGTGTCGATCTGCTGGGCGCTGGTGGCAAGGCTTGCAAGACTCATCTGGCCTTCGCGTGCCAGGCGGGCATCGAGGTATGTCTTCATATCCCAATGAGCCGCCTGGGCGCCCGCAACCTGGTCGTCATCGGTGAATTGCTGGTAGGCACCCCTCAGGTAGAGGCCCCACTGGGTGGACAGGGTTGCATCGTAGGAGGTGGTGCGCTGCAGACTGGAATTCAAAGCGGTGGTGATCCCGATGCCCCCGCATACGCAGATGAGCGCGAAGAACAAGGTCATGCACACCATGGTCATGGTGGCGGTCGCTCCGTTGATGCGCGAGTTGATCTGGCGCAGGGTGAACATGTTCAGGCCGTTTAGATAGATGCCCTTGAACGACTGGATGAAGCGCAGGAGAAACCCGGATATGGAGTAGAAGAACAGCCAGGTTCCCACGCAGACGATCACGGTCGAGGCGAGGAAGTTCGGCGACGTGAAGTCGAGTCCGGTATCGAGCAGCAGTTTATATGCGAGGCCGATAAGGCCGATGGCGACGGCGAACAGCACGACGGACAAAGGCAGGCTGCGCAGCTTCATCTCCTGATTGGTGCGACCGGCCTTCATGAGGTCGATGAGGGTGGTGCGCGAAACCGATACGGCGTTCATAAGCGACGACAGCACGAACAGTGCGCCAAACACGACGAGGGTGCGCACGACCGAGCCCAGCGAGATGCCCACCAGCGCCGCTGAGGCACCCGTGTTGTAGATGTTCGCGGCGATATTGACGAGCACCTGCGAGAACAGCCATCCGACGACAAGCCCGCAGACCACCGATGCCGCTCCCACCATGACGGTTTCGAGGACGGCGATGAGGGCCACCTGCGACGTGTGCATTCCCAAGGCCAGGTAAAGGCCGAACTCCCGCTTGCGCCGCCTGATGAGGAAGCTGTTGGCGTACAGGATGAGGAAGGCGAACACGATGGTGACGAGCACTGTGGCGAAACGAATGGTCTCGGCCAGCAGCGCGCGCGAATCGATGGCGTTGGCGACGTCCATGTCGGCGGTGGCATTGAAGGCGTAGAACACGGTTACGCCCAGTACCACGGTGAGGAAGTAGATGCTGAAGTCGCTTATCGACTTGCGGACGTTTCCCCAGGCGATTTTAGCAAACATGCACGGCCTCCTCGGTCATGCTCACAACTGCGCTCACGATATCGGCGTAGAACTGCTCGCGCGGTCGCCCATCGCGGGCGACTTCGAGCGCGGTCTTGCCGTCTTTGATGAACACGATGCGCTGGCAGTAGCTCGCCGACATCGGGTCATGGGTGACCATGAGGATGGTCGATCCCAGGCGGTTGATGCGCTCGAACGTTTCCAGCAGGGAGCGCGCCGACTTCGAGTCCAGCGCCCCGGTGGGTTCGTCGGCCAAAACGAGGCGCGGCTTGCCCACCACCGCCCGCGCCGTGGCGACGCGCTGCTTCTGGCCGCCGGACACTTGGTAGGGGAACTTGTCCAGCACGTCGGAGATCCCCAGCTGTTCGGCGATGAAGCGGACGCGGTGATCGATTTCGCGCGGGCTGACCTTGCGGATGGTGAGCGACAGGGCGATGTTCTCGTAGCAGGTAAGGGTGTCGAGCAGGCTGGAATCCTGGAAGATGAACCCCAGTTCGCGTCCGCGGAACAAAGCCAGCTCCCGGGAGTTGAGCTTGGAGATGTCGCGACTGTCGATGCGCACGCATCCCGAGTCGGGCTTGTCGATGGTTGAAATGCAGTTCAGCAGGGTTGATTTTCCCGATCCCGACGGTCCCATGATGCCGACGATCTCGCCTTCCCGCACGTCGAAGTTGACGCCTGCCAAGGCGCGCGTCCCTCCCGGGGCTCCCTTCGATCGCTTCGACTTCGCCTTGTAGGTTTTCGTAAGGCCCCTGGCTTCGAGCACGATTGGGCTTTTCATGGATTGTCTCCTCCTTCGGATACATGCGGCGTTTGCTTCGAGCGCCGTTGCTTCTCGGGCTTGCTTTTCCGATGTGCTGCGCATCGCTTGCTTCGAGCGCATCTCACAGGTTAGGAAGGGGGGTTTGCGTCAACCTTGGCTTCTCCTTACATTTCCCTTATTTCGCCGTTCATGCTGACGACGCGTTTGTCCGACATGGTTTAATGGTTTCGTTGCACAAGACGAAACGAGGTGGTTCATGGGTTCGGTGGAATCGTATCTGCTCGAGAAGCATATCGTGGTGGTCGATGACGAGGCCGCGCTGCGCGACCTGGTGGCGTCGATCTTCGAGCAGGAGGGCTTCACGCACGTTACCACCTTCGCATCTCCGCTCGAGGCTTTGGCGTACTGCCGCCAGGCTAAGGCGAACGACCGGATGGTTGATCTGTTCGTGCTCGATGTCATGATGCCGGTGCTCGATGGGTTCGCGCTTCTGGGAGAGATACGCGCGATCCAGGGCTTTCAGCGGACTCCGGCGCTGTTTCTGACGGCCAAAGACGAGCCGTCCGACCGCATAGATGGTCTGGGGCGCGGGGCCGACGACTACATCTCGAAACCGTTTTTGCCCCAAGAGCTGGTGCTGCGTATGCTTGCGGTGCTGCGTCGATGCTACGCTTGGGAAAGTCCTTCCATCGACCTGGGGTTTTGCAAGGTTGATCTGGACACCGCGGAGGTCGTGCGTCCCGACGGGACGGTCATGCTCACCGCTAAAGAGCACGACATCCTCGAGGTTCTGGCCCAGAACCGGGGACGCATCGTCACGATCGATGCGCTTTCCAACGCATGCTGGGGCGATTCGTTCGGATACGAGAACACCCTGATGGCGCACGTGCGGCGCCTGCGCGAGAAAATCGAGGAGGATCCCTCCAGCCCGACGTCGCTTGTTACCGCGCGCGGTTTGGGTTACAAGCTGAATGTCAGGGGATAGCGTGGCATCCGGGTTCAACCGAAGGGATCGGCGGCGGAAAAGCTTCGGATTTCCCGCGTTCATCACCGGTCAGCTGGCGATGTTTTTCATGGTGAGTGTGCTTGTCGTGTCCATCGATCTTGCAGTGCTGGCCGTTGCGGTGGGGGTGGCCACCGCAACCCCGGGAAGCGAGTACGAATCTCCGTTTCGGGTTGCCAACTCGATAGACGACGCGCTGACGCTTCAGGAGGACGGAACGTACAGCCTGACCGATTACGCTGTGGGAAACGATCTGACCCGGCGCGGTTTTTGGGCGATGCTCGTCTCCGACGAGACCGGAGAGACCTTGTGGGAAATGAACGCCCCCGAAGATGCGCAACGGCATTTCACCTTGGGCGATATGGCCCGCTTCGCCCGTTCGGGCTACGTTGGATCCTCTCCCGCGTTTTTCTGGCAGCGCGACGAGGGCGTCTTGATGATCGTTGCGCCCAGCGAGGAGTACGTCAACATCATCCAGACGCTGCCCGCTTCCGAGATCGCAAGGATTCCGCTGTTTTTGGCGGGGATCCTCGTACTGAACCTTATGATCGTGTTCGTGTATGTGGTGGTGTCGCATCTCAGCACCCAGCGCTCCATCCGTCCCATATCGGAAGCGCTTGAGGATCTGTCCGAGGGAAAACCCGTATCGGTGAGCGTGGGCGGTCGAATGGGGGTGATCGGCCAGACGCTCAACGAGGCATCGGCCATCATGCGCGAGAAGGACCGCGCGCGCGAGTTGTGGATTCGGGGCGTTTCGCATGACATCCGCACGCCGCTGTCGGTGATCACCGGGCGGGCGGACAAGCTGTCAAACGATTTACGCCTGCCCGAAGATGCGCGCACGGAGGCGGCACTCGTGCGCACCCAAGGGCTTCGCATCAAGGATCTGGTGAACGACCTGAACGCCGCCGCGCGCTTGGAATACGACACCCAGCCGCTGAACAAAGAGAGCGTGGCGCTTCCCTCGATGCTGCGCAGCTTGGTGTCCGAGTACCTTAACGGCGGACTTCCGAGCACCTATGAATTGGGGTTTCGGGCAAGCTCCGGTGTTGGGCGCGCGGAGGTTACCGGAGATGTGCGGCTTTTGTACCGCGCCGTGCAGAACGCCGTGCAGAATTCCATGAACCACAACCCACAAGGGTGCGGGATATCGCTTACGCTGGATCGGATCGAAGGGACCGAAGGCCTGCCCGTTCCCTGCGCCGTCATCGCGATCAGCGATGACGGGGTGGGGGTGGAACCCGAAAAACTCGCCCTGCTGCAGCAGAAGATCGACGATGCGCAGAAAAGCTCTAAGCTGGCGGTGAGGCGCTTTACGGACAGCCCGTCGCCCGCGGGTGCGCCCGAGCCGCCGTTGGGGTTTCTGTTCGAGCAGCGCGTATCGGAAGCGGCCGATCACAAAGGGGTCGATCCCGAACATGGGCTGGGTTTGCAGCTGGTTGCGCGCATCGCCGCCGCGCATGGGGGGCGGGTGCGGGTGTACGCCCCGGCTGCCGGAGGGTTCGCCATCGCGATCTTCCTCCCGTTGGATTAAAGCGCACAGCTCGGAAACGAGAAAAGCCCGCTTCGACGGCGATCCCCGATGGAGAACCGTCGAAGCGGGCGGTGCGCTTGCAACTCCGTACTACTTGATAAGCTCGTCGGCTTCTTCGCCGACCTGATGCGCGCTTTTCTTAGCGGCGTCGATCTGGGCGAGGATGGTGCTGGTTTCCTCGTAGAAGCGCTTTCCGGCGTTGGAGAGGGACAGGTTGCGGCCCCTTCGCTTGAACAGGGACACGCCCAGGTCGGTTTCGAGGTTCTTCATCTGCTGGGAAACGGCGGACTGGGTGATGTAGAGGCTTTGGGCTGCTTTGGTGAAGCTTCCGGTTTCGCACACCGCGCAAAAGCATTGAATCTGACGTAAAAGCATCGGACACCTTCCCGACTGTGGTTGCGGCGCTTTATTCCGCGTCTGTTGTCGTGATATTAGCATGTGCGATGAAAGAGGGCCGATGCGGTAAACCTCTCGTCGCGTTTATACAGATTCTCGTTACCGATTTGACGTAATTGAGGAATCTTATTCGCACAATCTACTTTTCAACCGGTTGGGCGGAGGGCGCAGCAGAGGTGCCGCCGCTGCCGGATCCGATGTACTCTACGCTGATGGTCACCTCGTAAAATGCGTTGTAGTCAGAGGTTCCGCGCGAGACGGCGTAGGAGGCGACGCCCGCGCTTTCCCACGCGCCCGATTCCTTGATCTTGCCGAAGGCGGCATCGATCGATTCGCGGTTGAGGTCGGATGAAGTGGATACGATCCCGATGGAGGTTTTGCGGGCGGCAGTCTGCTCGGCCACGATGGAGTCGAGGTCTGCGGCGGTATCCATCAGCCTCACGTCGTCGATGCTCGTTCCTTTGTTTTTGTATTCCCACTTCACCTGGGCTGTGCCGTTTTGCGAGAGCGTGCCGTTGTATCCGTTGTAGAAATAGAACAGCCGCGGGTTGCTTTCAAGGGCGGCTTTGATGGTCTCGTCGGCATCGTCGGTTGCGAACGAGAGACCCTCATCGAAACGCCCGATCGAGGCGGCGATGGCCTGAGGCGCGTTTTCCTTGTCGACCGAAGGGGCCGAGCAAGCGCATAGAGTCGCGGCGAGCGCGACTACCGACAGAGCGATCAGGGTTTTCGTTCCGAATCGCGCGAACGGGATCGTAGACGGCATGGTTCTCCTCTCGGCGGCCGTAAGGCCGGTGCGGCGAATGCGCTGCTACGATACCCCACCGCGCCCGCTCCGCTTGGACGAACCTCGTTCTCTGCGAAATCGCCATGGAGCGTGTCTACGCGCGGAGGGCGTCGCCTTTCGCTGCGGTGAAGCGGTCGAGGGCGGCAAGCGATCCGGGCAGCAGAAGAAGGATCGAGGCGATGGCTATGGCGGTTCCGCGCGCGAGAGTGAGGCAAACCTGGGCGGTTGTGGGGTCAGACGAGGTGAGCCCTAGCACGAGCGTGGCGACGAACAGGATGGTTCCCGATGTCATGAACGTGGGGATCGACGCGCGGTGGGCGCTTGCGATCGAGGAGGCGACGTCGCTTTCCCTTCGGGCGTGGCGATAGTTTTCCGTGTAGAGGATGGCGTAATCGATGGTGGCCCCCATCAGGATGGCCTGTACCACGACAACCGCGATGTAGAAGGTGTCGTGCCCCAGCATGTCGGTGATGCCCGATGTCAGGTTGATGGAGCCTTGGATGAGGGCGACCAGGATGAGGGGAACCGCGATGGAGCGGAACGAGAGGGCCACGATGAAAAAGATTGCGGCGATGGTGAGGACGGTGACCAAGGCGAGGTCGCGGTCGAAGGGGGCATGCGCCTCGTCGGCCACGATCGGATCACCCGTCATGCCAAACGAGCTTCCCAGTCGGCTTTGGAGGATGGAGCGGATATCGGATACGGCCGCGCGGGCCCCGTCCGACTCGGCTCCGTCGTCGATATCGATCACCGCGCGCTGGATGTCATCGCTCACCAGTTTGCCGCGGGCCGCTTCGACGGTTCTCAAAGCGCTGTTCACCTGCCGGAAAGAAGCGGGATCGATCTGACCGGCGAGAGCCGGGCTGCTCGAAGCGTCATGGGCAAGCCAGCTCAAGAAGTCGTAAAGCGAGATGGCCTCGACGGGACCGGTTTGTTTTTCCGCCGCGTATACTCCGAGAAGCGCTTCGGTCGCTTTTTCATCCAGCCCGAGGGTGGCGGCAAGCTGTTCGGGGGGAAGGGGTGCCCCGACAGTTGTCGCATAGCTCGTTAAGCGGGCAACTTCGCTGAGCTTTCCGATTTCGGCCAGGGCTGCGTCCGCTTCGCTGGAATCGGCGGGAAGCAGCAGCGCGATGCGCGTCCTGTCTCCGAACTTTTGGGCGATGGCTTTGTCGTCTGCGGTCGAGGGCTGGGTGTAGAAGCTTACGCCCATGCCGGCTTTGAGGACCATGCCGAATCCGAGCAGGGCCACCAAGGCGATGGCGAGGGGGGTGCGCAGCGCGAACTGCATATGGGAAAGGCCGCGCAGCTGCGGGCGGAGCGTCCGTTTGGCGGTGCGCAGGATGATCGTGTCGCAGGATAGGATGACGGCGGGAAGCAGCGTGAACACCACCAGCAGGCTGAATCCGACCCCCTTGGCCAAAACGATTCCCAGATCGGCTCCGATGCCGAAGCTCATGACGGTAAGGCATAGCAACCCGGCTATCGTGGTTGCGGAGCTTGCGCAGATGGCGGATCCGCCCCGCTTCAGGGCTCGTACCATCGCTTCGTCCGGTCCTTCGCCGGCCTCGCGCTGCTCGCGGTAGAAGTTCATCAGCATGATGGAATAATCCATCGACAAGACCAGCTGGAGCACGGCCGCGATGGAGAAGGTGAGCTGGGAGATGCTGGGAAGCAGGAGGTTGGTCCCCATCCCCAAAACGACGGCGACGCCGATGGTGCCCAGAAACACGAAGGGCTCGACCCACGATCGGCTCATGGCTAATAGGATGACCAGGAGGAACGCCATCGCAAGCGCGATGGTGACCGAAAGATTGTCGGTGTTGGCCTGCACTACGGCCCCGCCCAGAAACGCGCTTTGCCGCTCCCCATCGGTCTCGAGCCCGAAATCGCGCAATTCGTCGCGCACGCTTTCAAGCGCCGAGGCGGCCTTCTGCGAATAGGTGCTTCCTTCGAGGCTAACCTCGAACAGGGAGGATCCGTCTTTCCGGTAGCGCTCGTCGCTTCCGTCGTACGCAACATCCGATATGCCGGTTACTTTCCGGATGCGATCGGCAAGCTGGATTGCTTCGTCTTCGGCAATCCCTTCGGCCATGATCGACAGCTCGCTTGTCTCTCCGAACGCATCGAACAACGCGACCAGGGTGGCCCGGCTGGGCATCGAGTCGGGGAGATACGAAGACATATCGCGGTTGACCTGTGCAAACGTTATTCCATAAGCGCTTGCGAGCGTAAGTGCGGCGAATACGGCGACAACGGCGCGACGGTAGCGAACGACAGTGCGGGCGAAAGCTTCCATGGGTCTCCTTACCGATCGGGCGGCCATACGGATATTCTAACGCGAAAGCAGGTTGCCAACAGGTTGTTTCAAGAGATACCTGGCGCGCCCGACCGCGTTTTCTCGGGCTTTTCCCAAGGGGTAGAATGAATAGGTTACCAAGAGAAAGGAGCGGCTGTGGTTGCATGCGATCTGATAGTGGCGGGCGGAGGTCCGGCTGGGGTGAGCGCGGCGGTGTACGCGGCGAGCCGCGGCTTGAACGTGGTTCTTCTCGAGGCTCGCCGCGTGGGCGGCGTGATCGGGGGCGTATCGCTGGTCACGCACTACGCTGCGCTGCCCGAGGGTATGACCGGGAAGCGGTTCGCGCAGTTCATGTTAGACCAGCTTGCGAGTGCGAAGGTTCGCGTAGTTGTCGATCCGATAGTCCGGATCGATCTCGAGGGCGCCGAGAAGCGCGCCGTATGCGCGAGCGGGGAAGAGTATCGGGCTCCGTTCATGGTTTTGGCTCTGGGCACGTCCCCTCGTTTTCTGGGCGTGCCGGGTGAGCGCGAATACCGCAGCATGAGTGCGGTTGCCGACGGCCCCGCTTTCGCCGGAAAATCCGTGTACGTGATCGGAGGAGCCGATGGAGCCGTGAAAGAGGCGCTGTTTCTGTCGGGAATCGCCTCGAAGGTGCATCTGGTATGCGTTGAGGAGCGCCTTGCCTGCATCGCGCAGTTCCGCGCGTCGGTCGAGGCGGCGGGCAATATCGAGGTCGTGCCCGCAACCAGCCTTGTCGGCATCGAAGGGGACGGGTCGTCCGTTTCCCGTCTGCGTTTTCAGTCGGTGACGACGGGCGAGGTCCGCACGGTGCATGATGAAGGATGCGGGGTGTTCGTGTACGCCGGTGGAGAACCGTGTGTCGGTCTCGTTTCCGATCAGGTGGGGCTCTGCGGCGGCCGCATTGCGGTCGACGATAGGATGGAGACGTCGGTCTGCGGTGTGTATGCGGCGGGCGATGTTAGGGACAAGCAGGTGTTTCAGGTTGCGACGGCGGTGGCGGACGGATGCATTGCGGGCGTGAGCGCGGCTGCGGCGTTTAAGGCCCGCTAGCGCGTTTATCCTTCGCTTTGCTCCGCGATCGTTTGCTCTGGGGCGGGCCGCCCGCCTTGCAGGCCGGTGTGCGCTCATCGACGATGGGCATCGTCGGGTTTTACTGTGGAGCGCGTTCGGGTGTCTGCGGGCGCCGCTACAATGGGCGAACTTGTTCGCCTAACGCAGAAGGAAAACGCAACACATGAACATGATGAACGACGAGGCGCTCGCCTCTATCGTGCGCGTTCCGGTGCGCTGCGCCGTCGCCGTGTCCCTGGTCGCAACGTGCGCGCTTCCCTCCGCCGCGCTTGCTGCGCAGACGGATGCGCCCGCAAGGGCCGCCGCTTTTACAGCGGACGAGATAGCGCCATCGGCCGATGTGTCGTCCCAGTCGACGGATCCGGCTAAAGATCCCCTCGCCGGTACGGTGCAGCAAACCGAAGAGCAGCTTCGGGAATCGCTGAAGCCCGTGTTCGACATCCTGTCCCAAACCGAGGATGCCTCTTTCGCTTCGGGCGGACGCGCGGCGGAAACCTTCGCGCTTTCTGCGCAGGGCCTTTCGTCCCGCTCCGATGTGGAGCGCTATCAGGGGGACTCGATGTTCACCACCGCGGTTGCAGAGTCTCAGGCCGCCTACCCCGACGGATCGGATACCGCCATCTTGGTGGGTTCGGGCGACGCGTGGATCGACGCGCTGGCTGGAAGCGGGCTTGCCGGATCGCTCGGCCCGATTCTGTTCACGCGGCTCGATTCGCTTGACGGCGACACCGCTGCCGAGCTTAAGCGCCTGGGCGCGCGCAATGTCGTCATTCTGGGCGGGACGGCCGCTGTGGGGGCCGAAGTGGAAGACGCGCTGCGCGCGTCGGGTAAAGCCGTGACGCGCTTGGGCGGCATCGACTGCTTCGGCACGCAGATGGCCATCTACGATTATGGAAAAGAGCGCGGGTTGTGGTCGAACGACCAGGTATTCGTCGCTACGGCCCTCGGTTTCGGCGACGCGCTGTCGCTGTCGCCCGTGGCGTTTGCAAACAAGGCCCCCATCTTTCTGGCGAGCGGTGTGAGCGGGTTTACGTCCGAGCAGACGTCTGCTCTGTCGAAGGCGTTTTCCGCCGGTTCGCTGAAAAACGCGGTGATTGCAGGCGGCACCGCCGCGATCTCGCAGGACGATGAGGATTACCTTGCGGGGCTTGCCCGCGCCAGGGGCGGAGCCGTCAAGCGCCTTGCGGGCGACGACCAGTACTCCACCAGTTCGGCCATCGCCCGGTGGGCGACGGACTCTCAGGGATTCAGCTGGGATAACCTGGCGTTTTCGACAGGAAGGCTTCCTTACGACGCGCTGGCCGGATCGGTTCTCCAGGGCAGGACCAAAGCGCCCCTTCTTCTGGTGGACGAATACTTCCGTTCGACCATCAAGGAAGCGGCCGAACACCGCTTCGAGGTGACCCGCGTGCGCGTGTTCGGGGGTTCTGCGGCGGTGTCCGAGTCGGTGGCCAACTCCATCTTCGCGCGCTTCAGCGGAAAGGACGATCCGTATGATTCCGACTCGGTTCCCACCGGCGGCGTGAGGTCGTTTTCCGTGGGCACCTCGTTCGAGCACATGCTCCAGCTCGAGCAGCGGTCGAATCCCTATTTCTCAGACGATCAGGTGCGTTCCGGCTTCGAAGACTCCGTCAACGTGAGCTTCGGCGATTCCGCCTTCTACCAGCACGCGCTGATCACCGCTGGTTATTCGGGCGCCGTTACCGCCGATCAGCTGAACGCCTACATCGACCGGGTGGTTAGATACCAGGAAGGTCAGTACGGCGTGCGCTCCACCTTGCGCGGTATGGGGCAGCCCCTTATCGATGCGGCCCGCGCATACGGTGTGAACGAAGTGTACCTGCTGTGCCACGCCGGACTTGAAAGCGCGTGGGGATGCTCGCAGTTCGCCCAGGGAACGGTTCCCGGGGCCGAAGGTTCGTACAATTTCTTCGGCATCGCCGCGTTCGACGACAACCCCAACAACGGCGGTCATTACGCGCACGGCCAAGGGTGGACCACACCCGAGCTGGGCATCGAGGGCGCCGCGAAGTGGATCAGCGATCATTATCTGAGGAACGGATACCCTCAGAACACCATCTTCAAGATGCGTTGGAACTACAATGCTTCGACCGATGCGGTGGAACACCAGTACGCCACCTCGCCTACGTGGACGTACGGTATCGCCGTTTCCATGGCGGCGGTGTATCGCTCTCAGGGTATCTCGATGGACAACTCCGGACTGGGCTTCGAGACCCCCTCGTTCTCGTAAGCGCTTCGATAACCTCTCTTCGGCGGCTACCGTTCGGTAGCCGCTCTTGTTTCGTTCGTGCGGGGTTTTCTTCTGGAGGGAAGCCCCACCAGCACGATCGTGCCCAGCATGAGCGCCAACCCCAGCCAGTCGGCCCATACGAACACCGTTCCCAGCAAAACGGCGGGAAACACCGTGGCACTGACAGGTTCGGCCGCTCCCAGCATGGTGCCCTTCACCCCGCCGACGATCGAGATGCCGTGAAGGAACAGCCCGTAGGCGGCGAAGGTTCCCACCACGCTGATGACGATGATTCCCGCAACGAGCTTTACGCTGACCGGGGGGATGGTTACGGGGAACATCGACGATTCGACGCCCTGGGCCGCAAGCGCGCTCAGCACGATCACGACAAGCGTGGAAAACACGCCGCTCGTGAGCATGCCGCCCCCGATCACCACGATCGAACCGTATCGCTCTATCGTCTTGCGCGGGAACATGACGTAAAACGTGACGGTCACCGCGTTCATGATTCCCCAGAACAGGCCGATCGCGGGTATGGAGAGTACGGAGGGGTCGCCTTTCGTGGCTATGAAGAAGGTGGCGGCCATGGCGAGAACGAGCCCTCCCATATCCTGCGGGCGGGGAAGCCTTCGAAACAGGGCGCAGCTGATGATCATGACGAACACGATGCTGAGGCCGGAGAGCACGGTTGCGGTTCCCGAGTTGGTGAACCCGATGGCTATAGCGTAGGAAGCCTGGTTGCAGAACAGGCCGAACACGCCGAATACGATGATGCGTCCGATGGAGCGCGGGTCGTGGGCGAGCATGGCGATCTTATCGTGCTGGGTGGCGTATATAAGCACCGCGTACAGGATGCCGGCGATGAGCGTGCGGATGGACGTGAGGGCAAGCGGGGCAAGTCCGACGTCGTCAAGCAGGTACTGGATGCAGGTGCCCGAGAAGCCCCAGAGAACGGCTCCTGCGAGGGTACAAACCATACCTTTGGTGTGAAGCGACATGGGCGAATCCTACCGACGGGCCACGCGTGCGGCCGAGGCTCAGTAATCCATTACGAATTCTAAAAGAATCCGGGCGTTTTCCAAGGATAGTTTTTCGACGGCGCCGTCTTTGAGGTAAGCGTTCACGTTGCCGGGATTGAGACCCAGCCGCTGATACACCGTGCTGTTGGGGATGCCCTTGCGTTTCTGTTCATGCGTCGTTTGCTCCCACAGTACCCGTTTTTCGGCCTCAAGCCGCTCGGGTGTACGGTAGGCTCGGGCAAAGGCGTCGAGGCATGCTTGGTATTCCGGCGGCAGAAGCCGCATCGGCGTGCCGCGCAGGGCGAGTTTTTCGACCGAACGTTCGCCCATCACGTTTTCAACGCGTTTAAGCTCGTCGAGTAGAGAGGCGTCGAGGATATAGCGGCGAAGTCGCGCGAGGTCGTCGGTCTCGTAGGCATACAGGAAAAGTGGGGCCTTCACGTTTTCGAATCCGTCTTGAAGCAGTCCGGCAAGACGCTTGAATCCGAACGCCTTGGCGTTTGCGGCAAGGAGCGCCTCTCGCTTCGCCCAGCGCACGAACGTCGGTCGCCTCACGTCCGCCTCCCTCTTGTTCTATCCATTTCCATTTTGTTTAATCATAACGTGTTGCGTAAATAAAATAAGAAGATGTTTGCAATATGCGAAAAAGCAAGCAGAGGTGCCGAGGGAAGACTCCCTGGGCACCTCTTTGGGTTATGCGGATAGGCGGATCCTGCAGACGAGATTACGGCATTTCCAGGCGGCGCCTAGAAGACGGGGAGGACGGCTCCGTCGAACGTTGCGTTGATGAAATCGCGCACTTCATCCGAGCGCAGCGCCTCGACCAGCGCCTTGATGCCCTCGTCGTTTTCGCTTCCCCTCTTCACGCACAAAATGTTGGCATATGTGCTGGCCGCTTTGCCTTCGGCGCTCTCGACCGCCAGGGCGTCTTTGGATACGCTCAGCCCCGCCTCGATGGCGTAGTTGGCGTTGATGGCGGCGATGGCGACGTCCCGAAGCGATCGGGACACCTGCGCGGCTTCCAGCTCCTTGAACGAAAGGTTCAGCGGGTTTTCCGCGATGTCGTTCACGGTGGCCTCGATTCCCGCACCGTCTTTCAGCTTGATGATGCCCTCCTGCTGCAAGAGAAGCAGGGCCCGCGCCTCGTTGGTGGCATCGCTTGGTACGGCTACCTGGTCGCCCGCGGAAAGCTCGGACAGCGATTTCTTCTTACCGGCGTACAAGCCGAAGGGTTCGTAGTGGATGGCCGCCACGACTATCAGATCGGTGCCGTTCTCTTTGTTGAAGTTATCGAGGTAGGGCTGGTGCTGGAAGTAGTTGGCGTTCTCCTCGCCCTCTTGGACGGCGAGGTTCGGCTGGACGTAGTCGTTGAACTCGTCGATCTGAAGCGTATAGCCCTTCCCTTCGAGCAGGGGCTTCACGGCTCCGCTGAGGATTTCGGCATGGGGCGTCGGGCTGGCGGCGATTTTAATGGTCTTGCGAGCGCTTCCGGTGGCCTTGGTGCCTTCGGGGGCGCCGGAGCAGCCGACGAGGCCGAATCCGGCGAGTGCGGCTGCTCCGGCGCTTATCCCCGCGATCCTTGCGAATCCGCGACGGGAGATCTGATAGGTCATGGCATATCCTTTCCATTGGGCCGACAAGGCCGTTCGTTCGTCGTTCAAGTTTGCGTGTGCCATGCTAAGACTCCCGAACTTCAGATACAACAGTTTTGCTTATTGGTATTTCCGACCATTTGTTATCTGTTCAATAGATTACTTAGTTCTCGTAACGTTATATAAGTTGGACGAATATCCGAATACGGCAGGATATCGGGGAAAGAGCGAGATGAGTTTTCCGAGATGCGATCGGTTTTAGGGCAGAATGGCCGCATCGGACAATTAACAAGCGGCCTCGCGCCGCATAAGATAGACGTGCATGCGATTTCTCCAGAATGCAGGAAGGTTGACGATGGCTAAAGAGCTTAATCCGGCATGGGTTTCAGAGGTGCTCGAGCTGATCAACGAGAGCCCGTATCTGCAGGCCCTCGGTATCGAAGTGAACGAGCTGGGCGAAGGGTACGCGCGCGGCGGTTTGACCGTCGAACGGACGCACCTCAACGCGTTCGGCGGCATGCACGGGGGCATGTTCGCCAGTCTGATCGACAATATCACGTACTGGGCGATGTATGCGCTGCTTCCCGAAGGCATGGGCGCAACGACGCTTGACGTGCACGGCGATTATCTGAGGTCCTGCACTGCGGGAGACCGCGTTTCTTACGAAGGCCGCGTGGTGAAGATGGGCGGAACCGTCATTCTATGTGAGTGCGACGTGTTCGACGGAGAGGGGCGCATACTGGCGCACGGAACGTCGAAGATACTCGCGTCGAAGACCATCCAGCCTGCCGAAGCGATGTATGCGAACCTGCGTCCCGGCTACGTGCTGCCCCCCAAATTCCTCGGCGACTGATCCGTCTTCTCATTCGGCGCTTCCTCATCGCTGCCCGCACCCGAAGAGGGGATAATGGAGCGAAAGCGAAAAACGAGAGGAGTTCGATATGGGCGAGATCGTATGCCCCCATTGCGGCCAAGCATTCACGGTTGACGAAAGCGGGTACGCCGACCTGGTGCGCCAGGTGCGCGACCGGGAATTCAGGCGCGAGGTGGCCGAGCGCATCGAGATCGAGCAGCGGGCGTTTTCCGAGCGCGAGAAGACCGCAGTGGCCCGCGCCGAGAGCCTGCTGCGCGAACAGCTGGCAGAAAGCCGCTCGCTGGTCGAGAAGCTCACCGCGCAGCTGGAGTCTCAGGCGGATCACGCGCGCATGCAGTCCGAGCTTGCGGTTGCGCGGGCGTCCGAAGCGATGAAGGACGAGCTGCGCGAAGCCGAGCGTGCGCGCGACGAGCTGGCTGCTCGGATCGAACGCGACCGAGCGGATATGGAGCGTCTCAAGCAAGCCCATCAGAGCGAACTGTCCATCCAGCTGCGTGCGAAAGACGAGGCCATAGCCCTGCGCGATCGGGAGATCGAGGGAATCCGGCGCATGCGCGCCGAGCTTTCCACCAAGATGGTGGGCGAGAGTCTCGAGCGCTTCTGCGAAACGGAGTTCAACAAGCTGCGCGCCACGGGGTTTCAGCGGGCTTGTTTCGGCAAGGACAACGAGGTGGTGGACGGAAGCAAGGGCGACTACGTATACCGCGAGATCGATGAGGACGGCATCGAGGTCGTCTCCATCATGTTCGAGATGAAAAACGAGTCCGAGAGCTCGGCGCACCGCAAGCGCAACGAAGACCATTTCAAGAAGCTCGATCAAGATCGCAGGAACAAGGGATGCGAGTATGCGGTGCTCGTGTCGCTGCTCGAGCGCGACAGCGAGTATTACAACACGGGAATCGTGGACGTGTCCTACGAGTCGGGTTACGAGAAGATGTACGTTATTCGCCCGCAGTTCTTCATTCCCATGATCACGCTCATCCGCAACGCGTCCATGAAGTCGCTTTCGTACCGCCGCGAGCTCGCGCGCGTGCGACAGCAGAACATCGACGTATCCAACTTCGAAGATCAGCTTGACGGCATGAAGGAGAAGTTCGGTAGAAACGTCGACATCGCGCGACGCAAGTTCCAAGCCGCCATCGACGACATCGACGCCACCATCAAGAAGCTCGAGAAGATAAAGGCGGAGCTTACCAGTTCGGACAGGAACATCGATCTGGCGAACCGCAAGCTCGAAGATATAACGGTGAAAAAGCTCACGAGAGGCAACCCCACGATGAGGGCGAAGTTCGAGGAGGCAGCTGCGCGCGCGGCATCCGAAGACGAGTAGCCTGAAAGGCACTGCGCCCCGTCTGCCCGAGCGCTCGGGCAGACGGGGCGCGAAGAATCAGATGCCCCCGCACGGGAGCGCATCGGCTGCAGGTGAGGATCCTACACGTAGAACAGCAGGTTGTTGTACGACGGCGCAGGCCAGTAATCGCGGCTGGTGATGATCTCCAGGCCGTCGATGACGCTGCGTAGCTTTCTCATCGCGGGAACCACCGTGTCGGCGTAGAAGTCGGCGGCCTGCTGCTTGTCCTCCATGGCCGCGGCTTTCGTATGCAGTTCGTGCAGCTCGTTGGTGGCCGCGGCTGCAGCGACGATGCCATCGGCCAGGCGCTTGGCAAGCTCTTTTTGGGACGAACACTCGATTCCGATCGCTTCGAGGCGCGCTACGCCTTCTGCGGTGTCGGAGGCGTAGCGGCTGATGGCGGGAATGTAGGTGCGGCGCGCCATGCGCTTCATGACGCGGCATTCGATATTGAGCAGTTTGGTGTATTTTTCCAGCTTCACCTCGTAGCGGCTGCGTACCTCGTTTTCGGTGAGCACGCCGAATTCCTCGAACAGCGCGATGCTCTTCGGGTCGATGTAGCTGGGCAGCGCTTCGGCGGTGTTGCGGTGGTTGGCCAGGCCGCGGCGCTGCGCTTCGCGTTCCCATTCCCGGGAATAGCCGTTGCCGTTGAACACGATGCGCTGGTGGTCGGTAAGGGACTGCTTGACGTAGGAGATGGCGGCCGCTTCGAACTGAGCTGGCGGCGTGCTGGCAAGTGCGTCGGCGAATCCTTTCAGGGATTTCGCCACGGCGGTGTTCAGACAGGTGTTCGCGTCGGCGAGGTTCACGTTGGAGCCCGGGGCGCGGAACTCGAACTTGTTGCCCGTGAATGCGAAGGGGCTGGTGCGGTTGCGATCGGTGTTGTCCTTTAGGAAGTTGGGCAGCACCGCTACGCCCAGATCCATGGCGACTTGGCCGGCGTTTTTGTATTCTGCCCCGTTGACGAGGGATTCCATGATGGCGCCCAGCTCGTCGCCCAGGAAGATGGACATGATGGCGGGCGGCGCCTCATGGGCTCCGAGACGGTGGTCGTTGCCGGCAGACGCCACCGACATGCGCAAGAGCTCCTGGTAGTTGTCCACCGCCTCGATGACGGCGGTGAGGAACACCAGGAAGCGCAGGTTCTCGCTGGGATTCTCGCCCGGATCCAGCAGGTTCTTGCCGTCGGCGCTCATCGACCAGTTGTCGTGCTTGCCCGAGCCGTTAATGCCTTCGAAGGGCTTTTCGTGCAACAGGCAGGCCAGGCCGTGATTGGATGCGAGCAGGCGCATCTTCTCCATGGTCAGCAGGTTCTCGTCGATCGCCCGATTCGCGTTCGAGAAGATGGGCGCCAGTTCGTGCTGGGCGGGCGCGACCTCGTTGTGCTTGGTGCGCGCGGGGATGCCGAGCGCCCACAGCTCTTCGTCCAGCTCTTTCATGAAGTTGTTGACCGTGGGGCGAATGGCTCCGAAGTAGTGTTCTTCGAGTTCCTGGCCCTTGCAGGGAGGGGCGCCGAACAGCGTGCGCCCGGTAAGCACCAGATCTTCGCGGGCGGCGTAGTCTTTTTCTGAGATGAGGAAGAATTCCTGTTCGGCGCCGATGGTGGTCAGTATGCGCCGGGGGTTTTCTCCGAACAGAGCCAACACGCGGCGGGCCTGGCTTTCAAGCGCGTCCATCGAACGCAGAAGCGGCGTCTTTTTGTCGAGCGCTTCGCCGGTGTAGCTGCAAAACGCCGTGGGGATGCACAGCACCTCGTCTTTGATGAAGGCGTAGCTGGTGGGATCCCATGCGGTGTAACCGCGCGCCTCGAACGTGGCGCGCAGGCCGCCCGAGGGAAAGCTGGAGGCGTCGGGTTCTCCCTGGATCAGCTCTTTGCCCGAGAAACTGGTGATGGCCGAGCCGTTTTCCTCGGGAGAGAGGAAGGCATCGTGCTTTTCGGAAGTCGTGCCCGACAGAGGTTGGAACCAGTGAGTGAAGTGGGTGGCGCCCTTCTCGATGGCCCATTCCTTCATCGCGTGGGCCACGACGTTGGCCACGTCCAGATCGAGCGGCTCGCCTGCGTCTATAGTCTTCAAAAGGCTCTTGTAGGTTGCAGAAGGCAGTTTTTCGCGCATGGTGCGTTTATCGAAGACGTTTGAGCCGTAGATCTCCGAGATCTTGGACATGGATCCATCCTTCCGTAGGGCATCGGGTTCGCATCGACTAGGTGCGTTCGAGGGAAAGCGAACGCAGCGTATGCTCGCGCATAAGCATACGGTAAAAGCCGCTGCAGAGGGGGCGGTTTCGGTCTGCGGAGCGACAAGTTAACAAAAAACGCGGCCTTCCCGGGAACCGGGAAGGCCGCGTCATCACGGGTTTTCAGCAGGGTCCTCGAATTCAGGGTTACTTCGGCTCTACGACGAGGGTGTCTCGGTAGGCTTCGCCGTACGTGGCGGCGAGGGTCTTGTCGTAAGCGTCGTGGAAGAAGCGCTGGGAGCCCAGGGATGCAAGTTCGTCGTTGAGCCAGGAACGCAGCGAGTCGTTGCCCTTGGTCACGGCCGGAGCGATGGTGTCGGCGTTTCCGAGCGCGTCGATGCCCACCACGTACCTGCCTGCGTCGGCCTTCGCGAAAGCGATCACCTCGGTGTTGTCATTGGCCCAGGCCACGCCTTCACCGTTTTCGAAGGCGGTTTTGGCGCTGGCGTAAGTGTCGAACTTCTTCATCTTCACGTTGGGCATGTTCTTGGTGAGGTAGGTTTCGGCGGTGGTTCCCGAAATGACGATGACCTCGTCGTTCGGACCGATCTGCGCCATGTCGGTGATCGGGTTGTCGGTGCGCGACACCACTCCCAAAGCCACGTTCATGTAGGGTGCGGCGAAATCGACCTGCTGGGCGCGCTCGTCGGTGACGGTGAAGTTCGCCAGGATGATATCGACCTTGTTCGTCTGCAGGTACTCGACGCGGTTGGCCGCTTCGGTGGAGACGAATTCGACCTTCACGCCCAGATCCTCACCGATCCTGTTGGCGAGCTCGATGTCGTATCCGGCGTAGCTGCCGTGCTCGTCCACGTAACCGAAGGGGCTCTTATCGGAAAACACGCCGATGCGCACGGTGCCGGACTCTTTGATCTGCTCGACGCTGCGAGGGCTGTTGCCTGCGGGACCTCCGGCGTCTTTGATGGCGCATCCGGCAAGCAGCGCAGTCGCCAGCGCCGCCGTTGCCAGCGCGGCAAGGGCGGCTTTCGTTCTCTTGTTGGCTCCAAACATGTTCACGTACCTCTCTTTCGCATCGTCTGTCTGGTTCATCGGGGCCCCACGGCGTGTCGTTTCATCGATGGGGCGGGTTTGCGCTATGAGGGCTCGCGGTGTTTGACGGCCTCGAACGTGAAGGTGCGCAGGAAACGTTTGGCCCGCTCGGTTTTCGGTTGGGTGAAGAACCGCTCGGGATCGCCTTGCTCGACCACCTCGCCGCCGTCGAAGAACAGCACGCGGTCGGCTACGGCGCGGGCGAACGACATCTCGTGGGTGACGATGAGCATCGTCTTTCCCTCCCGCGCCAAATCGAGGATGACGTCGAGCACTTCGCGCACCATTTCGGGATCGAGGGCGGCGGTGATCTCGTCGAGCAGCATCGCCTCGGGTTTCATGGCAAGGGCCCGCGCGATTGCGACGCGCTGCTTCTGGCCTCCCGAAAGCTCGCGCGGATACGCATCGCGCTTATCGATGAGCCCCACGCGCTCGAGAAGAGACTCGGCTTCGCGCACGACGTCGGCCTTGCTGCGCCTCTGCACCACCAGGGGCGAAAGCGTGATGTTTTCCATGACCGTCTTATGGGGGAACAGATCGTAGCTTTGGAACACCATCCCGATGCGCTGGCGAACGGCCGCGATGCCCTTCGAAGACCCGTCGATGGGTTTTCCGTCAAGCTCGATCGTGCCCCCCTGGATATCCTCGAGCCCGTTGATACATCGTAGAAACGTGGACTTGCCGCATCCTGAGGGGCCGACGATGACGACGACCTCGCCCTGATCGACATCGAGGCTGATGTCTTTCAGAACGACGTTGTCGCCGTAGGCTTTGCGCAGGTGCGCGATGCGCAGTACGGGCGTCTCGCTCATCTACATGCTCCATTTCTTCTCGAGTTTGCCCGCCAGCAGGCTGATGGGCCAGCATATGAGGAAATACAGGGCAAATATCGTGCCGTAGATGCCGAATACGGCATTGGGGCTGATCATTCGGTTTGCCTCGATGATCTGCTGTCCGACTTTCATCACTTCTACCACTCCGATCATCATGACGAGCGACGTGGTTTTGATCATGCGGGTGACCAGGTTGATGGACAGAGGGGCGAGCCGGCGTAGCGTTTGGGGCACGATGATGTGCCGGTACATCTGCACATCGGTCATTCCAAGCGCGCGGGCGCTTTGGTATTGCTGGGCCGGGATGCTTCCGAGCGCTCCGCGAACCAAATCGCCCATCTCGGCGATTCCCCAGAAGCTGAACACGATGATGGCCGAAGCCTCGGCGGAGAGGTTCGCATGCAATACGCGCGTGGCTCCGAAGAACACGACGAACAGCAAGACCAGTTGCGGCATGATGCGCACGGTTTCAAGGTAGAGGCGGCTTACGAAGCGAGCCGCCGGGTTCCTCCATGTCATGAAAACGCCGAAGAGCAGTCCGAGCGCGATGCTGACGACGACCGAAACGACGCTTATCTCTACTGCGACCAGCAGACCTTGAAGGAGACGCGCCGCGTTGGCTCCCTTGAGAAGGACGTCAAGCCCCAAAAGCTCCATAGCGCAACCTCCTCTCGAGGATGGTTCCCGCGATGGAAACCGGCACGATGATCATCAGGTAGAACAGAACCAGCATCACGAGGCATTCGGTGGTGTCGTAGTACAGGCCGATGAGGTCCTTCGCGACGAACATCAGATCGAGCAGGCTGATAGCGGAAAACACGCTGGTTTCCTTCAGTAGAAATATCACGTTGGCAACGAACGATTGGATGCTGAGCGCGATGGCTTGGGGAAGCACGATATGGTGCATGACCTGGCGTCGACTCATACCGAGCGACAGGGCGCTTTCGGTCTGGCCGGTCTCGACCGCTTCCAGTCCGCTGCGGAAGGTCTCGGCCATGTAGGCGCCTCCCAGAAGCGCCAACCCCAGGCATCCGCATAGTTCGGCATCGACGGGCAATCCGAGGCGCGGCAGCCCGAAATATATGAAGAACAACTGAATGAGCAGGGGTGTGTTGCGGAACAGCTCGACGTAGACCCGTACGATCCTATGCAGGATCGGAACTCGGAAGGAGGTGACGAGTGCCGAAACCAGTCCGATGACGATCGAGCCCGCGATGCCTATCCAGCCGATGCGCAGCGTGAGAAGCGCGGCGTGGGCGTAGAGCGGCAGGTACTCGAGCATGGCGCCGTAGTCCACGAATCCCTCCTCTCTGGTTCCTTTGAATCTGTGGGTGTCCAGGAAACGATGAAGCAGTATCGGTGGTCATTGTAGCGGTCAACACGCCTCGTCTGCGCGCGGCAAAACGGCGAAAGCGGGCTTCGGTTGGCTAGCGGTTGCGACGCCACTCGGTGGGACAGGCGCCGGTTTCTCTGCGGAAAGCTTTCGAGAAGCTGCTGAGGTGCTCGAACCCTACGCTGCGTGCGATATGGGAAAGGCTGTTGGCGGGATTTTCCATCATGGCCGTCGCACGTTCGATCCGCGCTTTGCGCACCCATTCCGAGATGGTCGTCCCCGTTTCCCGCTTGAAGGCTGCGCATAGGTAGCTTCTGCTGACGTAGAGCTGTTCGGCAAGCGCGGACACCGAGGGGGGTCGCGCGAGGTCGCGTTCTATGATCGACCGCGCATTCCCGACCATGCGGGCTTGGCGGTCGCAGCCCAGGCCGTTGTCCGCTTCGGCCTTGCCCTTCGCGTAGTCGTTGAGGATCGCGGCCACGAGAAATCCCTTGCTTTGGAAGTAGGGAAGCGCTCCGGGGCGAAACGTGCGTTCGACTGCCAACGATGCCATGATCGTGGCAAGTTCTCCGGGCACCTCGTCGGCGGGTGTTCTCGACAGCTCTGCGAACAAGGTGTCGAAGCCGTCTTTGAACCGTTCGTTCATATCGTCGAAGAACGAGGGGAGGTAGCAAAAGGATGCCGATCGGTACGTCGTGCCGCCTTCGATGACGAAAGGCTTGCTTTCCTCCGCGTAGGCGAAGGCCGCGATGGCGTCTTGCCCCTGTTCGACCTCTTTGAAGGGAAGCGGGAAGTTTCGCACCGACTGGTGGCTCATCAGAGCGGCGCATGCGTAGGGGACCGATTTTGGGGATATGGTCTGGGGGGATATCACGTTCAGATCGAGGAAGAACAGGGCGGCGTTTTTGGTGATGGGCAGCGTGCGCAGGTAGCCGTACCCCCAGTCGCGCGCTCCCTGGGCGATGAGCCCCAGTCGGTCTTGGACGACGGGCATACCGAGTTGTTCCAGCTGGGGTTCGTAAAGGGCCCTCAGGTTGTCTTCGAGTGCAAACGATGTCACACGGTTCCTTTCGTCTCGTCTCGCTTTGCCCAACATCCCCAACACTTAGCCGAATATATCCCCTTAAATGTTAGCACTAGTTTATTTTTTAGCCGCAGCTCTAGATTGGTAGCCGATAAACGATGCGGTTTCTTCGAGGGCGGTCTGTTGCGGGGGCTTGGATGAGCCTCGAGCGGTTCGCGGAGAGACCCTTGAGGTTCGGGAGTCACCTATGGCGACAGCGTGCGCGTCGAGCGCGTCTTCGACGCTTCAAACCGATATGAGGGAACGGCTGTCTGGGTCGGCGCGCGGCCGTCTCGATCCGCGCGTGTCGCTTGTCGCGCTGGTGGGTCTCAACGCCGCGGTGGCGATCTCTCCGAGCTTTATCGTGGTGGCTGCGGCCTTTTTCTTCTCCTTCGCCTGCATGCTGCGTTGCGGCCGCTATCGAATGGCCCTGAGCTGGCTGGTTGCGTTCGTTCTGATGCGCGCTGCGATGTCTGCCCTCATGGCCCTTTCCGTCGAGCTTTCCGTATACGTATCGACGCTGCTGATGATGTGGCGCGTGATGCCTCCCGCTGCGTTCGGGGTGCTGTTCGTAACCTCCACGCGCTTCGGGGAGCTGGCGGCTGCTTTGACGAGGTGCGGGGTTCCCCTGCGCATGACGATCGCGTTGGGCGTGGCCCTGCGCTTCTTTCCCACTGCGCGCAGCGAGGCCCGCGCGGTGCGCGAAGCTTTGAGATCGCGCGGCATGGCGCTTACCCCGGTGTCGTTCGCCCGCGATCCGGCGGCGCTGTTCGAGCGGTTCATGGTTCCCTATCTGCACCGCATAGCAACGGTGGCCGACGAGCTGGGCAACGCCGTCACGTCGCGCGGAGCCGAATCGCATGCTGGGCGCACGTCGCTTTACGAGCTTTTCCTGTCTCCGGCCGACAAGGTGGCTCTTGCCGCTACGGCGCTCCTTGCGATCGCGGCGGTCGTCGAGAGGATGGGCTGACATGGCGGCGGTTTCGCGTGGCGATTGCGCGATCGACATCGAGGGCGTGTCGTTTTGGTACGAAGGACAGAGCGAACCTGCCCTCGACAACGTTTCCCTTCGGGTCGAACGCGGGCGATGCGTGGTGGTGACGGGTGCGTCGGGGTGCGGGAAGACGACGCTCACGCACCTGGTCAACGGCCTTGTCCCCCATATCTACGAAGGGTCTATGACAGGACGCGTGCACGTCGAGGGAAACGACCTCGCCGATGTCTGCGCGTCGTGGATCGGGACAAGCGTGGGAACGGTGTTCCAGAACCCGCGCAGCCAGTTCGTGAACCAAGACGTTGTTTCCGAGATCGCGTTCGGATGCGAGAACCTGGGTATCGAGCGGCAGGAGATGATCCGAAGGGTCGCCGACAGCGCATGCGCCCTGCGCATAGAGCCCTTGCTGTTTCGCACGATCGACGAGCTTTCCGGAGGCCAGCGCCAGTCGGTGGTCATCGCCTCGGCCCACGCCGTGGATCCCTCCGTCCTCGTTTTGGACGAACCCACCGCATCGTTGGATGTGCCCAGCATGATTCGCCTGGCCCGGTCCATCGAGCGCCTCAAACGGGAAGGCAGGACCGTGCTGGTGTCCGAGCACCGCCTTTGGTGGTTGCGCGGGGTGGCCGATCGCGTGGTGTTCATGGAGCGCGGGAAAGTTGCAGGCGACTGGACGGGCGATCAGTACGCCGCCCTTGCGTTTTCCGAGCGCGCGAGCCGGGGCATGCGCGCATGGTCGGTTGACGAGATGGATCGGATGCGCTCGTTCGTCAGAGGCGCCGAAGATGCCTTTCCGGATGAAAAGCCGAACCGCCGCTTTTCATCCGGAGCCGCCGACATCGAGGTGCAGGGGCTGACGGTGCGCTACGGGCGCAAAGGGCGAGAGGCGCTGGAGGACGCGTCGCTTTGCTGCAAGGGAGGAGAGGTTGTCGGCTTGATCGGTCCCAACGGCGCGGGCAAGACCACGCTTCTGCGCTGCCTTGCGGGTTTGGAGCGCGAACGGTCGGGAAGCGTGGCCGTCGGCGGCCGCCCTGTCGGTTTGGGAAAACGTCCCGATCTTGTCCACCTGGTCATGCAGGAACCCGGCTACCAGCTGTTCTCCGACAGCGTCGCGGGCGAGATCGAGTGCTCCCTGCTTTCGGGCGAGCGGCGTTGCTCGCGCTGCGGAGGCGATGACGAAGCCGGGCGTCTTGCGGCCGAGGTCGAGGGGCTTCTCGGCGCGTTTTCGCTTGGCGGCATGCGCGAGCGCCATCCGCTTTCACTGTCGGGTGGACAGCGCCAGCGCCTTGCCATCGCCGCCGCGGCGGCGCGGCGCACCCCGGTCATGGTTTTAGACGAACCGACGAGCGGTCTGGACCTTGCCAACATGGCGGCCGTCGCACGCCTCGTGCGCCGCGCAGCCTGCCAAGGGACCTCCGCGATCGTGGTCACTCACGACTACGAGTTCCTGACGGCGGCGTGCGATCGGGTGATCGAGTTGGAGGAAGGGCGCGTTTTGCGTGCCTATCCTCTGGATGAAGAAGGCGCCGCGAGGGTCAAACGACGCTTCGGGTTCGGCGCACTGAGAGAAAAGGAGTGAGAATATGTCTGATCGGAGTTTCAATGCGGTGGTGAAGACGGGGTCGCAGGGCCGTCTCGTCGCCAAGGACTTCATCGTCATAGCGGCATTCACCGTGGTGATGTTCCTGTTCATGATGGTCTTAGCGATCGTTATGAGCTTCAACACCAACACGGCTTTCGCCACGCACGGCATCGGGGGCATCGTCGTGGGCATCCCCTGGGTGTATCTCATGATGCGCGTTCCCAAGCGGGGCGCTGCGCTTGCGACGGGCGCTCTCATGGCGCTTGTCGCCTATCTCATGGGCATGTTCTGGACCGGTCCGGTGGGCATGCTTGCGGGAGGCGCTGTCGCCGAGGCGATCCTTGGCTTGGGGAAGCGGTCGAAAGCGGCCGTCATCGCGTCGTTTGCGGCCTTCGTCCTGTGCTGGTGGGTCGGTCACGTCTCGCTCCTTCTCCTGGCGGGCGATAGCTACGTCGAGGAGATCGTGCGGATGGGCATGACGCGCGAATACGGGGAGGGGCTGGTGTCGTGGTCGCGCTCGCCTTTGTTCTTCGCCACCATGGCGGCAACCCCTGTGCTCTGCGCGCTGGGAGGCCTCATCGGCACCAAGGTGTTCGCGAAGCATTTCTCCAAGATTTCCCGGTAAAGGAGGCGTGTTCTCATGAACGAGAGAGGCGAGGAGGAAAAGGGCGGGCGCAACCCCGTTCTCCAGCTTTTGGAATTCGCCGAAGACCGGAAGGGCTTCGCCGTCGTCGGATCCGTCCTCTCGGCGGCCAGCGGGATTCTCGGCGTCGTTCCCTACGTGCTTGTGTGGTTCGTGATGCGCGAGTTCGTTCAGGTGGCCCCCCGCTGGGAAGAAGCGGGCGCCGTGCAGGGTTATGTCTGGGGAGCGTTCGTCGCGGTGGCCGCGGGCATCTTCGTTTACGCCGCAGGGCTTCTGCTTACTCACATGTGCGCGTTTCGCATCGCGTTGAACATGCGCAACCGCTGCGCCGAGCATCTCTCACGCGTACCGTTGGGGTATTTCGATTCCCATTCGTCGGGGCAGCTGAGGCGCGTCATAGACATGTCGGCTGCCCAGACCGAGGATATGATCGCCCATAAGCTCCCCGATTTCGTGGGCTCGCTGGTTGCACCGCTTGCGTTTATCGCGTGCATGTTCGTCTTCGACTGGGTGATGGGTTTGATGTGCCTGGTCCCCATCTTCGTGTCCGCGTTTTCCATGTGGTGGATGATGGGTCGCGACGTTCCCGAGGGCGGGCGTTACTTCATGGGCAAATACCAAGCCGCCCTCACGCGCATGAGCGAAAGCGCGACCGAGTACGTGCGCGGCATCCCCGTCGTGAAGGTGTTTCAGCAAACTGTGCGTTCGTTCACCTCGTTTTACGAGGCGATCGAAGAGTACCGTCGGATGGCGACGCGCTACGTTGATTTCTGCAAGATCCCTCAGGTGGCGCAGCTCGTCGCCATCAACGCGACGTTCGCGGTGCTCGTTCCGGCGGGTATCCTGCTCGCCCATGCGGCGACCGACTTTCCGCTGTTTCTGACGAACTTCCTCTTCTACGTGTTCTTCTCGGCGTTTACCACGTCTACTCTGACCAAGATCATGTATGCCACCGAAACCGTCCTGGTCGCCCAGGATGCGGTCAACCGCATCGAAGGCGTTCTGAGCGTCGAGCCCTACACCGAGGTTTCGCCCGACAAGGCCCGCTACCCCGAAGATGCGTCGCTGTCTCTTGTCGATGTATCCTTCTCGTACCCGGGATCGGACGTCCGCGCGATAGATGGCGTGTCGCTTGAGGTCGAGTCCGGCGCAACGCTTGCCCTCGTCGGAGAAAGCGGAAGCGGGAAAACTACGCTGGCCAGCTTGTTTCCCCGTTTCTGGGATGCGGGGGAGGGCACGGTGAAGGTCGGGGGTGCCGACGTGCGCCTCATTCCGACGCCCGCCCTTATGGATCACGTCGCCTTCGTGTTCCAAAACGACCGCTTGTTCAAACAGACCCTGCGCGACAACATCCGGGCTGCCCGCCCGTCTGCAACCGACGCCGAAGTGGAGGCGGCGGCCAAGGCGGCTCAGTGCGACGACATCATCGCCAAGTTTCCCGATGGTCTCGACACGCTGGTCGGTTCGAAGGGGGTGCATCTGTCGGGAGGCGAATGCCAGCGCATCGCCATCGCGCGCGCCATTCTGAAAGACGCCCCCATCGTCATCTTCGACGAGGCGACCGCTTTCGCCGATCCCGAAAACGAGATCCTTATCCAGAAGGCGCTGGGCCATCTGTGCGCAGGCAAGACGGTTCTCATGATCGCGCATCGCTTGTCGACGGTGGTGAACGCCGATCGCATCTGCGTTATGAAAGCCGGGCGGATCGTGGAGATGGGCGCGCATGACGAGCTCGTTTGCGCTCAGGGGGCGTATGCCGCTCTGTGGGAGAGTTACCGGAAGTCGGTCTCGTGGAAGATCGGAGGAGGTGCGGTCGATGTTGCGTAAGGCTTTCGCTCTGACCGAAGAAGGGTACGCCTGTTTGAAAAAAGGAGCAGCGGCCTGCGCGCTTGCGAACCTCGCCCTCATGGCGCCGGTGATGGTCCTTTACGTGTGCACCGAAGCGTTTCTGGGGCACCTGGTCGATTCCGCGGCGGCGCTGCCCGGATTGGCGCCGTATCTGGCCGCGGTCGCTGCGGTGCTGGTCGTTTTGTTTCTCACCCAGCTTTTCGAATACGACAACACCTATTCGATTGTGTATGCGGAAAGCGCCCGCAAACGCATCTTCATCGCCGAGCGCTTGAGACGGCTTCCCCTGTCGTTTTTCGGGAAACGCGACCTATCGGATCTGACAGCGGTCATCATGAAAGATTGCGCCGATCAGGAGCGTATCTTTTCACATATCATTCCCCAGCTCATAGGTGCGGGGATTTCCACGATCGTTGTCGCCGTCATGCTTTTGGCGTTCGATTGGCGTTTGGGGCTTGCAGCTTTGTGGCCCATTCCCGTTGCGGTTTGCGCGATGGTGTTGTCGACTCGCTATCAAGATCGCGGCATACGGATGAAAAACGATGCGGCGCTGTCCTATATCGACGGTTTGCAGGAGTACATCGAGTGCGCCCGCGAGATACGCTCGACCAACCGGATAGAAGCTGCCCTTTCCGACTTGCGCGAGAGGGCTCGCCGCATCGAGCGGGCGAAGTTCGCCTGCGAGATCGGCGTCGGGGTCGTGGTGTCCAGTTCGCAGGCGTTTCTGCGCCTCGGCCTTGCCACCACCGTCCTGGTGGGATCGAGCCTCATGCTTGCCGGATCGACGAGCCTCGTCGTCTTTTTCGCCTACCTCCTCGTGGTCACACGCCTGTACGATCCGGCTTCGGTGATCCTCGCGTCCACCGCCGAGCTTATCGACCTGCGTCACAACCTCGCTCGCATGAGGGCCATCGAGGAGCAGCCCATCCAGGAGGGCGCCCTGTCGTTTGATCCGGCGGGACACGATATCGAATTCTCGCATGTGACGTTCTCGTACGCCGACGATCTCGGGACGGTTCTCGAAGACGTGTCCTTCACGGCGAAAGAGGGCGAGGTAACCGCGCTCGTCGGCCCGTCGGGAGGAGGGAAGTCGACGGTTGCCAAGCTTGCTGCACGTTTCTGGGACGTCGAAGGCGGCCGCGTGCTCGTGGGCGGCATCGACATATCGACGATCGATCCCGAAACCCTGCTTGCCGATTATGCCGAAGTGTTTCAAGAGGTCGTTCTGTTCGATGCCAGCGTGATGGAAAACATCCGCTTGGGAAAGATGGATGCGACCGACGAGGAGGTTCGCGCAGCTGCTGCGGCGGCTATGTGCGACGAGTTCGTCGAGCGTCTTCCCCAGGGGTACGACACCCCTATCGGCGAGAACGGGTCGCGCCTGTCCGGCGGTGAGCGCCAGCGCATATCGATTGCGCGCGCCCTTTTGAAAGACGCTCCGATCGTTTTGCTGGACGAGGCAACCGCGTCGCTCGATGTGGAGAACGAGACGCAGATCCAGGCGGCTCTCTGCGAGCTTTTGAGGGGTAAAACCGTGCTCGTCATCGCGCATCGTATGCGCACGGTGGAAAACGCCGACAAAGTGGTGGTTCTTTCCCGCGGGCGCGTGGTCGAGCAGGGCAGGCCGGCCGACCTGCTTGCGAAAAACGGCATGTTCGCCCGCATGGTGAGTCTGCAGAAAGACGCCGCCGGCTGGGGCTTGTAGGGCCGAGAGGGTTGCCGGGGGCGTCGGTTCAGGTGAGGGACGGGGCGTTCTCGTCCGTACGGACGAATGCGAGTTCGGTTGCGCTCGAGCGCCCCTCGTCGATGCGGTAGCCGATGTCGAAGCGGGGCAGATCCTCGGCGCTTTCGATATTGTTCTCGGCGCACCAGCGAACAAAGCTGCCGCGTGCCGCCTTCGCATGGGCGGCACGCGAGACGAGGCGTCCGGTTCCGTCGTTTTCATAAAACGAGCAGGTTACCAGCGCGCAGGGACGCCCGTTTCCGAAAAACGGCGTCATCGTCCTGGCGTATTCTGCGGAGGCCAGGTTGACGACGAGGCCTTCTTCATCCGTTACTTCGCGAAATAGCGCGTCGCCCCAGAATTGATACAGGTTGCGGCATCCGTCGACGGAAAGCTTGGCCTGCATTTCGAGGCGGTAGGGCACCACGCCGTCCAAAGGTTTGACGACGCCGTAGAACCCCGACAGGATGCGCAGGTTCCGTTGAAGGTACGCAAGTGCGCGTTCGCTCAAGACGCGGGGAGCGAGACTTTGGTACTGAAGCCCTTCGTAGGCGAACAGGGCGGGAGTGAGCCGCGCGTTGGTCGGGTTCAGCCAGTCAAACGTCGCGAGCTGCCGTGTGCTTGCGTACGCGCGATCGGCCACAACGTCGCTGCATTTCCACAGCGCCTGCAGCTCTCGCTTCGTCATCGACAGCAGCGCATCGGCGATCAGGCGCGAACGCTCGCAGAGGATCGGGATGCCCTGCGGCGCGAGAAAGTCGCCTGAAACCATGGTTTTCGCGGGAGAGATGATGATTCTCACAGGATACCCGTCTTTCGGTGGGACCGCATGGCGGCCGAAGTGGTCGATCGTGCCGTTAACCTAATATAGAGCCCGATCACGCATATTGCGGACCCTTCCGGCAGGCTGCGCGCACGGCGGAGGCGCATAATGCCGCAAAGCATTCTTACCAGAAAGGGGCGGCAATGCAGGTCATCACCGATCAGGTTTACCGATTCTCCAAGGACAGCCAGCCGTGCGCCTGGGCGGATCCCGGGGAGACCCTGGTGTTCGAAACGCTCGACTGCTTTTCCAACCGGATTACGGACGAGTCCGTCACCATGCGGTCTTTGGACTACGGCTACGATGTGGCCAACCCTGCCGCAGGGCCGGTGTTCGTCAAGGGCGCCGAACCCGGTGACGTGTTGGTGGTCGATATCCTCGACATCGATGTGGCCGACGAGGGCACCATCGCCACCGACGATCATTGCGGGCCCCTTTACGAGGGTATGCCGTACGCCACTAAGAAGGTTCGGATCGAGAGGGGTTTCGCCTGCTTCAACGGTGTTCGTTTCCCCATCCGTCCGATGATCGGCGTGATCGGAACCGCGCCCAGCGGAGACGACGTTATCGACGGGTATATCGGAAGCCATGGCGGGAACATGGATTGCAAGCTCATCGAGCGCGGTGCGAGGGTGTACCTGCCCGTTCGCGTCGAAGGTGCGCTGCTGCAGATGGGCGATGTCCATGCGGCCATGGGCGATTCCGAGATATGCGGAACGGGAATCGAGATACCGGCGTCCATCACGGTTCGCATCGCCCTTGTTAAAGGATACGAGCTTAATTGGCCGGTGCTCGAGACCAAGGACGCGTGGTATGTGAACGCCAGCGCTCCCGAATACCGAGAAGCTTGCCGCAACGCCGCATGCGAGCTTCACCGCCTGCTGATGCGCGCGACGGGCTGGAGCGCTTCCGACACCTACATGTACATGTCGGTCCAGTGCGATCTGGAGATCAACCAGGGCTGCAAACCATGCGACGTCGAGATGTCTTTGCGCTTCGGCGCCCCCAAACATCCCAGTATAAAGCCGCTCATCGATGCTGATGTGCGGTTTTAGATAAGGCTTCAAGGTTTTTAAGGAGGAAAGGGAGGATATGGCACAGGCAAAGGAGCAGCAGACGCCCGGTGAGGGCGTCGAGAGATTCGGGTACAGGCAAGAGCTTCGGCGAACGCTGGGACTGAGCGACGTGGTTCTGTACGGCGTTCTGTTCATGGTTATCATCGCGCCGCATTCGATCTACGGCCTGGTTGATTATCAGTCTCAGGGTTTGCCGACGCTCGTGTACATCATCGGCTTCATCGCCATCAGCTTCACGGCGCTCAGCTATATGCGTATGAGCAATAGGTTTCCCATCGCGGGTTCGGTGTATTCCTACGTGCAGCGCGGCATCAACCCGCATGTCGGATTCATTTCCGGTTGGGTTATCCTGCTCGATTACTGCATCACTCCCGCTCTGCTGTACGTGATGGTGGCGAACTGGGGCGTTATGCTGGTCCCCGGCAGCCCCTGGTACGTATGGGTCATTGCCTTCGTGGCGCTGAACACGTTCATCACCATTCGCGGCATCACTATCACGCGCGGAGTCGATATCGTCATCTTCGCGGTCGAGATCTTGGCGGTTATCGCCTTCGTCGCTTTGGGCTGCATGTTCATCGCCGGGGGCGGAGGCACCGGCGCCTTCACGATCGATCCGATCTATCAGCCGGGTAAGATCGACGCCCATTTCATCGCCGCGGCCATCTCGATCGCCGCGTTGAATTTCCTCGGGTTCGACGGCATCTCCACGCTGGCCGAAGAGACCGAGCATCCCGAGAAGAACATCGGCCGGGGCATCATCATCGCGCTCTGCATCATCATCGTGGTGTTCATCGCCCAGACCTATATCGCGGCCCTCATCCAGCCCGATTGGCGCAATATCGACCAGGACAACGCCTTTTTCGTGGGCGTCGAGATGATCGGCGGGCCGGTGTTCCAAAAGATCATGCTGGTCATCAATATCGTGGCGGTGGGTATCGCCAACATCATGAATGCCCAGACGGCCGCTTCGCGCCTGCTGTACAGCATGGGTCGCGATAAAACCATCCCCAGCGTGTTCGGCAAGGTTCACCAGAAGTTCCAGACTCCCTATGTGGGCGCGCTCTTTATCGGCGGCATCGCGCTCGCGCTGTCGTTGTTCCTGGACATGGGCGAGCTGGCGACGCTGGTCAATTTCGGAGCACTGACTTCGTTCATCATGCTGAACTTCGCGGTGTTCTGGTTTTTCGCGGTGAAGGAGGGAAAGCGCACGACGTTGGGCGATATCGTGAAGTACCTGGTATGCCCCTGGGTCGGCATCCTTATCCTGGCTTACGTGTTCACGGGATTCAGCGCGCTTACCTATGCGGTGGGCGTGTCCTGGCTGGTGATCGGCCTTATCGTGGGCGCGGTGAGATCGCGCGGCTACAAGGAGGTTCCCGAAGCGTTCAAGAACCTCGAGGTTTAGCCCTTCTTCCCTCTCACGCCGCATCGCGCTCGACGCCGCATCCCATCTGGGATGCGGCGTCGTTGCTATTCCCAGGTTTTCCACACGTCGGGTTGGTACCCTACGGTGGCCTTGCGGCCGTTGCGCACGATAGGCGTGCGAACGACCTGCTGATTTTCAAGTATCTTGTCGAATTTCAGGACATCGGGCGTATGCTCGACCAGGGTGCGGGCATAATCGTCTTTGCAGGAGGAATCGATGAGCGCATCGATTCCTCCGACTGCCTGGGCGACCGAGGAGAGCTCCCCTTTGCTCAGACCCTTCTCCTTCATATCGATGAACTGGAACGGGATGCGGCGCTCTTTGAAGTAGCGCTGAGCCTTCTTGGTGTCGAAGCTTTTACCGGTACCGAATATCTGGATGTTCATGAAGGGCTCCTTGTCGCGCGCCGAGGGGATTACATGCCGTCTTGGTCGTTCTCGTAGGTTCTGATCAGCGCGAAGAGGTCTTCGCGTGAGTGGAGATCCGCTTTTTCGTAGATCTTGCGCGTATGGGTGCGCACCGTGCTCTCGGAAACGAATAGCTCGGCCGCGATCGCCTTCGCGCTTCTCCCCTGAGCGAGATAGGGAAGGACCTCGGCCTCGCGCCGCGTGAGGGAGAAATCCTCGGAGAGGCGTGTAAGCGGATCGATCGGTTCTGCTCGGTGCTCGGTCTGCGCGGTAGGCGCAGGCACGGAATCGGGGCCGGCGGCTGGTGCAGCATGAAGCGACGTGCGTCGGGCACCGCCTTTACGGTAGATCATCCACGCGAGCAGCAGTCCGTACATGGATGCCACCGACACCGACAGGATGGCGATCCACTGCTGATCGCGGGCAATCAGCGCCGACAGAAAACCGATACCGATGCCGGCGAGGCGCGAGAAGATGGAGATCGCCCTGATGAGGCCTCCCACGAAAAAACCCGAGGCGGCCCGATCGTAGGCGGCCGAGAAGGCGACGTACATCATCGTGACATCGAAGAATCCGTATCCCAGCGTCGTGAGCGTGTTCATGAAGACGGGATTTGATTTCCCGAACAGGGGCAGGATGGCGAACAGGCCGATAACGGTGGGGATGATGAATCGGTAGGCTATGTCGAAGTCGATATGGCGTTTGGCGCACAAGGCAATGGCCACCAGCACCAAGGACAGCGCCAGGTTGGCGAACATGGGCATGCGGTGCGCATCGTTGACCGACTGCATGTTGAGCACGGTGCTTTCCCACATGAATCCGAACAGGAAGCTTACGATGATGGAAAGCGCCATGAGGTCGAACAGCGAGATGAAAGCGGGGCGGCTGTTGGTCATGCGCACTGCATGATCGACCAAAGAGTCGCTGCGCTCCTTTTCGGAGAGCGTGAGGAAGCTGACAACCACGAAGACGGCCAGCAGCGCAACCGAGGGGATCTTCAGATCGGATGAGAGAATGCTGACGGCGAGGAAGAGCGCCGCTGATAGCATGAATACGAGGGGCATGATCAGAGCAAGCTTCGTCGGGTGTTTCTTGCCCAGCTTTTCGGCCCACGAACCCCAGAACAGACCGTAGCCCGCACCGGTAACGATCGAGGAGGCCACCAGGAAGCCCACAGCGGCATCTCCCAAGGGTTCTTGGAGCAGATCGGCGAGCGCGATACCGAACAATCCCACAAGCGTGAGGACGAGCGCGGCTACGGGCAGCCTCTTTCCAAGCGGCCGGTCGCGCGATTCGATCCAAAACGAAACCAGGATAAGAACCGTCATGTTCGCGGTGAACGACGCGACGACGACGATCGTCTGCACGAGGGGCGTGTCGAGTCGACCGTTCAAAAGCACCGAGCTTCTGAACGTAAGCATGCTGCATGCCCAGAAAAACGCCATTCCGACGTCGCTGGGGCGCAGCGACTTAAGCGCGGTGATGCCTTCCGACCTGGAAGACGATGTAAGCGTCATGCGAGAACCACCCCCTGTTGTTCGCGTGTCGAACCATGATATTAGATGGAAGCCGCGCCCCACCGAGACCGGTGTCGTCAGTTTTTGATGATATTAGTTTCCCATCAGGTCTTATGTGAAAAATCATCAATTTGTGACGAGGTTGTGAAGCGCGGGTGAACGTAGTCTCCCTAAGAGCGAGAGGGGAGAGTTATGACCGGAATCACCGAGGGGACGGTTCCGTCGACCGAGACGGTGCGCATCTTGCGCGAAGCAGCCGAGGCGTTCGCCCCGTACGAACCTGCAGAGAATCCAGCGACTTGCAGCAGGCGCGATCGCGCGCTCGACGAGGCTCGCAAGACGCTGCTTGTTGCGGGTCTTCCCGACGCTTCGCTTCCCGTCGAGTCGTTTTTCCGCTCGTTTGGCGATAAGGGCAGCGGGCTTCCCAATGTCAGGGGAATGTACGGATCCGCATCGGCGCAGCATCTGGAGTATCTGTACTCCTTGGCGGGGATCGAGCGCGTTCCCAGCGAGTTTTCGGCGATGCCCGACCACCTTTCGCTCATAAGCGAGTTCGTGGCGCTTCTGGTGGAAGCGGGCGAATTCGATGCGGCTCGCCAGGTTGCGGGCGACCATCTGTGGTGGCTGGGCGAATACGAAGCGCAGCTCGCATCGGTGCGCGACCGAGCGCTCGGCGACGACGCGGATGTTTCGGTGGGACCGACCGCCGAAAGCGACGGGGAGGACGCAAGCGGGGCGGGGATGCCCCCAGGGGACGAGGAATTCTCACGCGGGCTGCTGAAAGAGGGGATCGACGTCATGATCGGGCATCTGCGTGCCGTATCGCATGTGCTCGATCTGATGCAGCGTCTGTAAGCGTGCGAATGGATAGAGAGAGATGAAAGAGGGAGGAAGAAGATGAGGGATGCCTTATCGAGGCGCGGGTTCCTGCAGGGCGCCGCGGCGCTTTCGGCTGTGGCGGCCGCAAGCGGCGCGTCGTACGCAGCCTGGGCTGCAAGCCCCGATCAGCAAGGAGGGGGCGCCGAGGTTTCTCGCGGCTTCACGCTGTGCAACGGCTGCTCGAGCAAGTGCGGTCTGGTATGCACCGTCAAAGACGGGCGCCTGTGGACCGTCGAGGGCCACAAGGATCATCCGAATGCGAAGGGAACGGCTTGCGGTCGCGCTCACGGTGTGGCCCAGATGGCCTACAGTGCGCACCGCATCACGACGCCGCTGCGCAAAACCGAGGACGGATCGTTCGTCCCTTGCACGTGGGACGAGGCGTTCGCCGAGATCGGCGAGCGCGTGAAGAGGATCAAGGGAGAGTTCGGCCCCGAGTCCATCGCCATGATCCAGGACCCGCGCCCGTCGGGCAAGTACTATTCCAAACGCTTCATCAACGCGCTGGGTTCAGCCAACCTCTACACGCACGGGTGCGCCTGCAATCTGTCGAAGGAAAGCGGTCTCACTCAGGTTATCGGCACCGGCAAGTACTCGACCGATTTCGGCAAGGCCAAGATGGTCATGTTCGTCGGCCGCAGCTACGGCGACGGCATCCGCCCTTCGTCGGTTCAAAGCGTCGCGGCGGCGGCCGATGCGAACTGCCGCGTGGTGCTGGTCGATCCGCGTCTGAACAGCACCGGTATCTTCGCAACCGATTGGGTGCCCATCGTTCCCGGCGGTGATCTGGCATTCCTTCTGGGCATGTGCAACGTGCTGATCGAGGAGGACCTGTATAACCACGACTTTATCGACAACGAGACCGTCGGTTTCGACGAGTTTGCGGCTCAGTGCAAAGAGTACACGCCCGAATGGGCCGAGGGTATCTGCGGCGTTTCTGCCGATCGCATTCGCGAACTGGCTCGCGCCATGGCAAAAGCGGCCCCGGCGGCAAGCGTGGAGCCCTCTTGGCGAGCCGTCAATGGCTGCTCGTACGCCAACTCGTTCGAGACCGCCCGCGCGTTCTGCGCGGTGAACGCCCTTCTGGGCAGCTTCGGCCAAAAGGGCGGGGCTCTTCTGACCTCGACCCCTGCGTTCGGAGATCTCGATCCCGAGAAATTCCCCAAGGTTCCCAAGCCCAAGGCCAAGCGCGTGGGAGATGCCGAGTACCCGCTGGCTGTCAGCAACATGGGCTCGGCTGCGGCTGCCGCCGCTTCGGGCAAGGTGAAGGCGTTTTTCTTCTACAATTCCAACGGTGCGCGCGGCTACGGCAGCCCCAAGATGTGGACGAAGGCCCTCGACGACGCCGAGCTCGTGGTCACCATCGACATCCAGATGAGCGAGACCGCGATGCAGTCCGATTTCGTGCTGCCCGAGTGCTCCTACATCGAGCGCATGGAGGTTCCCGAGCCTCTGGGCGGCAAGAAGCACGCCGTGGCCATGAGGTTTCCCATCATCGACCGCATCCATCCCGAGACGAAGTCGTGCGACGAGATCTTCGCCGGGCTTGCCGAGGCGTGCGGCGTGGGCGAGTACTTCCGGTTCAGCGTTGAAGAGCTGTCCGAGGCTCAGCTGAACACGTTGGGGACTTCGGTTGCCGAGGTGCGCGAAAAGGGCGTGGTGGCGCTTCCCGATCCTCATTTCGAATACAAGGTTCCCAAGTTCAAGACGAAATCGGGCAAGGTGGAGCTTTCCAACGAGAAGGTGGGCGCCACCGGCATGAACCCGGTCATCAGCTACATCCCGCGCAAGGTCGTGCCTGCAGACGGCGAGTTCTTCGTCGTCGGCGGCAAGCAGAGCATCCATTCGCACACCATGACGCTGCCGGTTGAGTCGCTGAACGCCATCTCGCGCGAATACAACATGGAGCGCATCTGGATGGCCGCTGCAGACGCCGAGAAACTCGGCATCGAGACGGGCGATACGGTGGAGGTCTACAACGACATCCATTCCGATAAGGTGGCGGTCAAGGTGACCGAGCGCATCATGCCCGGCGTGCTGTTCGTGCCGTCGCATTACGGCGGCAAGTCCAAGGATCTTGCGCTTGCGTACGGATACGGCATCGACCTGTCCGATTACCTCGAGGGCGATTTCGAGCCCCATGTGGGCTCGATCATGAGTCAGGAGATCGCGGTCAAGGTAAGGAAGGTGCAGGCATAATGGCGCGTTACGGGATGCTGATCAACACAAAGAAATGCGTCGGATGCTTTGCGTGTCGACTTGCATGCCAGATGAAAAACGAGCTCGAAGCCAAAGAGTCGTTCATTCATTACGAAGAAGTCGAGAAGGGCACGTTTCCCCGCGTGCATGCCGAGGTCGTGCCCATGCAGTGCATGCACTGCGAGGACGCTCCGTGCCAGACGGTGTGCCCGACCCATGCAACCTACACCACCGATGACGGCGTTGTGCTGGTTGAAGAGGGACGCTGCATCGGCTGCAAGTACTGCATGGCCGTCTGTCCCTACCATGCGCGCGTTCAGATCGAGAGCACGGGCGTCATCGAGAAGTGCCGCTTTTGCTACGAGAACGGGGAAGTGGGCAAACCTTCGTGTGTGAGCACGTGCATTTCGAAGGCGCGTATCTTCGGCGATCTGGACGATCCCGAAAGCGAGATCTCAAAGGCGATTGTCGCTCATAACGCTTTGCCTCTCGCAGGAAACCTGACCGAATCCAAGATCTTCTACGTGAGGTGATGACAATGGTATGGGGACCTTTGATCGCGGGGTATCTGTTCCTCGCAGGCGCCGCCGCGGGCGCCTATCTGACGTCGGTGCTGGTCGAGCGGCTTAACCCCGAGGCGCGGATCATGCGCTTTGCGGGCCGCGTTCTCGGCCTGGTGCTTCTGGGAATCGGTCTGGTTATGCTGATGATCGATGCCGAGGCTGGATTGAAGAACCCGCTGCGGTTCATCTATCTGGTGATGAACCCCGGGTCGGTCATGACTCTGGGCGTTTACTTCATCTGCGTGTTCATGGCGGTCGATTTCGCCACCTGCGTGCTGGAGTTCCTGAAGAGGCCCGTTCCGGGAGCGCTGAGCCTCGTTGGAAGCGCGTTCGCGTTCGCCGTTGCGGCCTATACCGGGTTTTTGCTGGGCGTGGTGAACGACTACCCGCTATGGAACAACTCGGTTCTGCCCATCTTGTTCGTGGCATCGGCCCTGACGGCCGGCCTTGCCGCGGTGAGTCTGGTGGGTATGTTCGCCGAGCGCGTGGCATTCGAGAAGATGGTGCTGCTTAAGCAGATCCACGTCGGTCTGGCCGTTTTGGAGGGCATCGCCCTTTTCGCCCTGTGCGTGATCGTGTTTTCGAACAGCGTCGAGGGCGCCATGGCGGTATCGTCTATGCTGACGGGTGCCTATGCGGGCCTGTTCTGGGTGGGTATCGTGGCCATCGGCCTGGTGGCCCCCCTTGCGATCGCCGTTGCCGAGTTGAAAAGCGAAGGTTCGCCCGAGTCGGGTTTCGGTCTGGCTCTGGGAGCCGCCGGCGAAGTGGGAGCGCTGGCCGGCAGCTTCTGCCTGCGCCTGATCGTCGTTCTGGCCGCCGTGCCTCTGATCTTGGTGTAAGCAAGGAAGCGCTGTATCGCATCGTCCCATCGAAACCTCGGGCCGCCGTCCTGGAAGGGGGGCGGCCCGAGGTGTTTTTCGAGACCTTTACGCCTTCTGCGTTCCCATCGTCCGAAAGGCAAGGCGGCGCACAACCGCGCGAGGAAGGAACCGCACGCCGAAGGCGACGATCTTGTTGGTCAGCCCCGGAACGACGATCGCCTTTCCTCGCGACAGACCCCTGAATCCCTCTTCGGCGATATGCGCCGGCGTTTTGCAGGGAAGGGCGTCAAGCAAAGGAGACGCTTCGGCGCCGGCAACCTTCCAAAACCCGGTTCTGATCGGGCCGGGGCAAAGCGCCGTGCAGGATACCCCGGTTCCCGATAGTTCGGCAAAGAGCGCTTCGGAAAGCGATAAAACGTATGCTTTCGTAGCGAAATACGAGGCCATAAGGGGTCCGGGCATGAACGCGGCCACCGAAGCGACGTTGAGGATCGCGCCGGATCCGCGTTTTAGCATATCGGGGAGCACGCCGCGGCAAAGCTCGGTGAGGCAGCGCACGTTGAGATCCACCATGTGCAGGGTCTTCTCGCGGCTTGCATCGGCAAACGGGGAGATATCGCCGATCCCGGCGTTGTTTACCAACGCCTCCACCTCGATTTTCTGCGCGCGGGTAAATGCGAGCAAGCGCTGCGGCGCGTCAGGCTGGGCGAGGTCCAGCGCGATCCAGCGCGCTTCGATTCCGTAGGTTTCGGCAAGCTCGGCGGCTTTCTCGCGCAAACCGAGCTCCGAGCGCGCAACAAGGAGCAGGTTGTATCCCTCGCGTGCGAAGATGCGTGCGAATGCTGCTCCCAGCCCGCCCGAGGCTCCGGTTATAATCGCCGCTCGCTGCATGGAAGCCTCCTTACGCGTTCGCTCCGTCTTCGAATTGCAGGATGCGCTCGTCGCCGGAAAGCGCCGCGCGCGCTTGGTCGCGCAGGTTGTTCAAGCCGCTGAGGAACTGGCGATACATGACCAGCGTGAGATAGCGCCCCTTGGGCGTAAGCGTCAGTTCGAACTCGTCGTCGGTTGCGAATGCGCGATGCGCGCGCATGAACGCCATCTCCATCGGCAGGCCGTTCTCGACGGTGGTGCCGAACACGCGCTGGAACTTCTTCTTGTCCAGATGCAGGTTGTACAGGTTAAGCACGAACTGGTAGCGCATGAGGTCGGTTGCGCTCATCATGCACTTCTGCTTTACCGACATGCGCCCGCTTTCGATGCAAGAGCTGTATTCGTCGAGGCTGAAGGTGTTGACGTACAGGGTTCCGTTCAGGTGCGTGATGGCTCCCGATCCGATGGCGGGGTATTCGTCGTACTGGACGGCGTACTCGTCCACCATCAGGTTGCGCTCGCGTTCTGCAAGCTCGTTGTTGCGGTTGAACGTCCACAGCGTGCGGCGCTCGAACAACGGGTCGTCGCCTCCGGTCAAAACGCCGTCGATGATCTGGTAGAAGCGGTACTCTTTGTCGTAGTCCATGGACCCCAGGCGCTCGACCATCTTCTGGGTGGTTGCGTTCGAGATGTACAGAGGCGAGAACGTGGTTTGCTGGCATCCGCACAGCGAGATCTTCTCGAGATCGGAGAACAGCACGTCTTCGGTCTGCGAGGGGAAGTTGAATATCATATCCACGTTGAGTGAGTCGAAATAAGGCGCGGCCTCTCCGATGCGTTCGAGGATCTCCGCGCCGCTTCCGTACTTCTTGTAGCGGTCCATCTGCTTGAGCAGCGTGTCGTCGAAGCTCTGGACGCCCACCGACAGGCGCTGGACGCGCCCCTTCATCTTCTCCAGGTACGGGGGTATCAAATGGTTGGGATTGGTTTCGGACGACACCTCCCTGATGCTGAAGGTCTCGCGAGCCAGGTCGAGCGTTTCGCACAGCTCGTCGATCATGATGGTGGGGGTTCCGCCGCCCACGTAGATGCTCTCGAAGTCGTAGCCGAGATCTTTGAGCATGAGCATTTCCCGGCGCATGTTCTTGAAATACGGGCGAGCGACCTCCTCGCGATACGGGTAGCGGTTGAAGCTGCAGTAGGGACACAGAACCTGGCAGAACGGCACGTGCAGGTACAGCATGTACGTGCGTGCGGGATCGGCCTGCGGCAGATGCGTCTCGGTGGTGGGAACCATCGCCAGATGGCTTTTGGTCATGTTCTTGATGAGCTTGGTGAGCAGGCGTTCTGAAAGCATTAAATCCCTCTTGTCGGTTGGTCGCACGCGGCGCTGCCGCGCGCCGGGTGCTTGTATACAAAGCAGTAGTCGGCTTCGGCTCCCTATGCGGTCTTGGCGAGTCGTATGACGTCGTCTTTCACGGTACCTCCCTTTTCCCGGGCTCATCGGGGGCCGAAAGCGGTTGCGAAACGGCCGTTTCCGAAGCTAGAGCTGGGTTTGGATGATCTCGGTTTCCAGCCCCGCATCCTTGAGCGCTTGAACGATCTGGTACTTGTGATCGTGTCCGAACGCTTCGATGGTGAGGCGAAGCTCCACGGCGGCATTGCGGTTCGCGCAGACGAACTGGTTGTGATCGAGGCGAATGACGTTGCCGTTGCTGGCCGCGACGGTTTCGGCTACGCGAACCAGCTCGCCGGGACGATCGGGCAGAAGCACCGATACGGTGAAGATGCGGTCGCGCATGATGAGGCCGCGCTGAACGACCGACGACATGGTGATGACGTCCATGTTGCCGCCCGATAGGATGCTTACCACCTTCTTGTCTTTCACGCCGAGATGGGACAGCGCCGCCACGGTAAGCAGGCCCGAGTTCTCGACTACGGTTTTGTGGTTCTCCACCATGTCGAGGAAGGCGACGATCAGCTCGTCGTCTTCGACCGTGACGATATCGTCGAGGTTGTCGCAAAGATGGGAAAACAGCTTGTCGCCCGGCTCGAGCACCGCGGTGCCGTCTGCGATCGTGTTGGCGTGATCGAGCTTCACCACCTCTCCTGCGGCGAACGAGGCCTTCATACAGGCCGCCCCGGCCGGTTCGACTCCGATCACCTTGATGTTGGGGTTCAGCAGTTTGGCAAGTGTGCTCACTCCCGTGGCCAGCCCGCCGCCTCCGATGGGCACGAGGATGTATTCGACGAGGGGCAGCTCTTGGACGATCTCCATGGCGATGGTTCCTTGGCCGGTAGCCACGGTAAGGTCGTTGAACGGGTGGATGAAGGTGTATCCATGCTGATCGGCTAGCTGGTAGGCATGTTCGCACGCCTCGTCGTACACTCCTCCGGCAAGCACGACGTCGGCGCCGTAGGCCTTGGTGCGCTCGACTTTGATGAGCGGCGTGGTGGTGGGCATGACGATGGTCGCCTTTGCGCCGAACTTCTGAGCGGCGTAGGCCACGCCCTGCGCGTGGTTGCCCGCGCTTGCCGTGATCAGGCCCCGCGACCGCTCTTCGTCGGAGAGGGTCGATATCTTGTAATAGGCTCCGCGCACCTTGTAGGCCCCCGTACGCTGCATGTTCTCGGGCTTGAACCAAACGCGGTTGCCCGTCACCTCCGAGTAGTGGGCGCTGTAAATGAGTTTGGTCTCCTGCGTTACCTGACGGACTATTTCGGCGGCCTCTTCGAATTTTTCCAACGTCAACATGCAAGATCCCTTTCAGCTTTACTATCGTGCATCGTGCGGTATAGGATAAAACAAGCAAGCTCTCAGTATCCTCCTGATTCGCGCTCGAAAGGTCCGCGTCATGCAAATCGTCAGCACTCCTCACGCTCCCGCCGCAATCGGGCCCTACGTCCAGGGCAACGTGGCCGGCGGCTTTCTGTTCGCAAGCGGCCAGATCCCCCTCGATCCCGAAACCGGAGAAGTCGTCGGAAGCGACATCAAATCGCAGACGGCTCAGGTTATGAGGAACGTGTCTGCGATTCTCGAGGCTGCCGGCTCTTCGCTCGATCAGGTGGTGAAGACTACCTGCTTTCTTGACGATATGGACGATTTCGCCGCGTTCAACGAGGTGTATGCGGAAAGCTTTTCCTCGCACCTTCCCAGTCGCTCGGCGATCGAGGTGGCGCGTCTGCCCAAGGGCGTTCTGGTCGAAGTCGAAGTCATCGCCGTCGTCGGCTAGATCCGCGGCCTTCGATGATTGAGGAAGGTCGCGTAGCCCAGCAGGGCCCTTCGGCTGCGGTGGAACCGCTATTCTCGGCTCGCAAGCGGGTGAGGGATCGATACCGTGCGCGTGCGCATCGACGATGAGGGAATGATCCCGCACGATCGCTCTGGGCGTGAGGGCGGGATATCTGGTCCTGCCGCCTCATCTTGCGGTTCGGTTCGTTAACGAAGCTGCGGGACCCAGGGCGGCTGCAGGCTGGTTATCGGGTACGCCGGCATGCCCGCCGATACGGTGTCCGAAGCGCTCGATGTGCTTCTTGCCCCCGAATCGCGTTCGATGGAGGGGAAGCGGTAGCGTCGGAAACGCGTATCCGATAACGTATCGATCGATGCGAACTCCGAGTCCGATCGGTCGTGCAATGTGGCAGAATAGAGAAATTGACGTATCGTAGCCTAAGCGCAGCCGCCCGTTGCGCTTATCGTTGTCGCAGGGGGCGATCATGGAGATTTTGAAGAAGCGCATTATCGAGGACGGCGTCGTGAAGCCGGGCCGGGTGCTCAAGGTCGATTCGTTCCTCAACCATCAGATGGATATCGCCCTGTTCCAGGAGATGGCGCGAGAATGGAAGCGTCGCTTCGCCGGTGTCGACGTCAACAAGATCATGACCATCGAGGCGTCCGGCATCGGTATCGCCGCGATCGTGGCAGCCGAGTTCGGCCTGCCCGTCGTGTTTGCGAAGAAGGCCCATTCCATCAATCTGGACGGCTCGGTGTACACCTCGAAGATCCACTCGTACACCCATCAGCGCGACTACGATGTCATCGTTTCCAAAAAGTACATCGGAGCGCAGGACCGGGTGCTCATCATCGACGACTTTTTGGCGAACGGATGTGCCATGGACGGTCTCGTCGAGATATGCGAACAGGCTGGAGCCTGCGTCGTCGGCATCGGCATCGCCATCGAGAAGGGGTTTCAGCAGGGAGGGGCGGAGCTGCGCGCTCGCGGGTTGCGCGTGGATTCGCTTGCCGTCATCGAGAGCATGGACGACCAAACGGGGGAGATCTCGTTTCGATAACCGATTTTGCGCAAACGTGCCGTTCGCGCCATGAAGGGCGACGGCATGTTCCATTGAATAGCGAGAGAGGATGATCGTGCCGTCAGATTCAAACGCCGCCGAGGCCGCCGTGAGCGCCGAGCTCGGGAAATTCAGGGGAAGCATTTCGATCGCCCGGGCCTTGCCCTACGGCCTTCAGCACGTCCTTGCGATGTTCGTGGCGAACCTCGCCCCCATCGCCATCGTATGCGGGGCCGCCGGACTCGATTCCGCCCAGACGGCCATGCTCGTTCAAAATGCGATGATCGTCGCGGCTATCGGGACGCTGGTGCAGCTGTACGGGCCGTGGCGCGTGGGAGGCAAGCTTCCCATCGTCATGGGCGTAAGCTTCACGTTCGTGACGGTGATCTGCGGCATCGCGGCGACGTACGGATATCCTACGGTAGTGGGCGCCGTAATCGCGGGCGGCATCGTAGAGGGGGTCCTGGGCCTGTTCGCCAAGTATTGGCGGCGCTTCATCAAGCCGGTCGTGTCCGGCGTCGTGGTGACCTCCATCGGCTTTTCGCTTCTGTCGGTGGGAGCGACGTCGTTTGCGGGCGGTGCGGGTGCAGCCGATCTGGGATCGCCTGCCAACCTCGCGCTGGGCTCGCTTTCGCTGGTGTCCTGCCTGGCGTTCCAGGCGTTTGCGCGCGGGTCGCTCAAGCAGCTCTCGGTTCTGTTCGGCCTGTTTGTGGGTTATATCGCCGCCCTCGTTACGGGTCAGGTCGATTTTTCGGCCTTCAACGGGATCGGCGTCGTCTCGCTTCCGCATATCATGCCGTTCGCACCCGAGTTCAACGTTGGGGCCATCGCTTCGCTCGTGCTGCTGTATTTGGTGAGCGCCGCCGAAACCATCGGCGATACGGCCGCGGTCACGTCGGTTGGATTCGATCGCGAACCCGAAGAGCGCGAGTACCAGGGTTCTATCGCAGCCGACGGGTTCACTTCGGCGGTCGCCGGAGTGTTCGGATGCACGCCTTTGACCTCGTTCGCTCAGAATATCGGCCTGATCGCGATGACGCGCGTGGTGAATCGCCGTGCTTTGGCGTGCGGGGCGGGCGTGCTTTTGCTTGCAGGGTTCGTTCCGGCCATCAGCGCCGTGTTCAGCAGCCTTCCCGATGCGGTTCTGGGCGGCTGCACCATCATGATGTTCGGCTCTATCATCGTCGCCGGCTTCCAGATGATCGCCAACGCCGGGTTCTCCCAGCGCAACATCACCATCGCGGCAACCTCGCTTGCTATCGGCATCGGGTTTACCCAGGTAGGAGGTATATTCGCCTCGTTTCCCGATATCGTTCAGACCGTCTTCGTGGGTAACAGCGTCGCCCTGGCGTTCGTGGTCGCGCTGGTTATGGCCAACGTCCTGCCCGATACCATGCACGTGAGCGGGGCACTGGTATCCGAGGATCGATCTTCCTCGGAAGACTAGGAAGCGGCACCCGCCTTCCGCTCCCTAACGCGGCGGCGCGCATCGAGCGCGCTTTCGGGCAAGTCGGTTTCTCATGTTCTCGATAGCGTTTTCCATCCCGTGGGGGATGTAGCGGAGGTCGTCCAGGTTATCGGGCAAAAAGTCGAACAGGCTCGCGTCATAGCGCGCCTGAGCTCGCGCTTGGTCGAGGGGGGTGCGGTCGGGCACGGCTTCGAGTGCGAGTACGCGCGCTCCCTTGGCGGTGAGTTTGCGTTCGTATTCGGTTGCGGGAAGGTGCGAGGCCGAGCTGCGGTGGTCGAACGAAACCCAAGTGATCGTGTAACCGGCGTCTTGGAACTGGGTGAGGCTGTAGTCCAACAGCGGGCGGCTGTCTGTGCGCAGTAGGATGCTGCCCCCGTCTTTCAAGACACCGCGGTATTCCATCAGCCTGCGGTAATGAGTGAGCCTGAAGGCGGCTTTCTTCTTCTGGGGAAACGGGGTGGGGAAGTTCATGGTAATTTCGTCCACCTCTCCGGCGCCGAACAATCGGCCGAGTCTCGGATCGCTATCCAACGGAAACAGCGCGTTTTCCAGATCGGCATCGCATGCAAGTTCGGCGCCGTGCATCGAACACACCGGCTCCGCATCGACGCCCACGAACAGGGTGTCGGGTTGGAGGGGTGCGCGGCCGGCGATGAACGAGCCTTTGCCGCATCCCAGATCGATGCAGATGCGCTCGAAGGGGGCGCGGTTGGGACGCGCGCAAGCGCACCAGGCGCCTTTGAAGGTTTGCGGGTCGCGGACGACCCATGCTTCGACGGCCGAAAGGCGCTTTTCCAGGTCGAAGTTAGCGTGCTTGCGCGATCGAGCGGTGCGCGTCATGGGATCTCCCGTCGAAATCAGGAAAGCTCGAAGGTCAGCTTCACCGGGTTGTGGTCGCTGAAGGAGAAATCGTTTTCGATGTTTTCGGCGGTGGCACGCACGTTGTCGGAAACGATGAATCCGTCAACCGTAGCGGTGTAGGTGACGCCCTTCTCGTAGGGGATGTCGCAGCCGCGGCAGGTGGCGACATCGGCCAGGTTGCCGGGTTTCACAATCGAAAAGCCCGCCGGCAGGTCCTCATCGCCCATGACCGCCACCCATGCGGGAACTTGCTGTTCGGATGGGTACAGATCGACGCTTCCGGCAAGTGCGTGGTTCCAATCGCCTCCGCAGACGACGTAGTTGCCGGCCGCCGCTTCCTCCTCGAGCAGCGATTTCAGCAGCTCCAGTTGGCGAGCGCGCACCAGGCCGCTTTTGTCGTAGGCCGACATGTGGCTGTTGACGAGGACGAGCTCCCTTCCGTTGTCGACGGGCATCCTCATCACCTGAAAACAGCGATCGAGGTCGAAGAACTTGGTGGGAAACGATTCGTCGATGGGATAGCTGCGCCTTTGGGCGCTGCTGATACCGGCCTTTGCAAGGGTGAGAAGCCCCGCGTTCACTGTTCCGTGGGGCTCGTTGAACGGATAGGCCAGAAACGCGCTGTGAAAGTTCGACGACCAGGCTGATGCATGAGCGGGGAAGGCCTGCTCAAACTGGGACTTCTGGTTCACATGGAAGCTGCGGTCGGAGTCGGTGTCCACTTCCTGGAGCAACGCGAAGTCGGGATCGATCGTCTTGACCAGATCGATGTCGCCGGTCGTGCAATCCCGTACGCTCTGCTCGCTTACGGCACGGCCGTGGACACCCTTGGTTTCGGTTCCGTCGGCCATCGCGCCTTCGTCCATGAAGAAGGTGTAGTCGGGCGTGTAGGCCCCGAAGCCGATGTTGTAGGAAACCGCCGTATAGGTCGCACGAGCCTTGAGGCCTTCGGACGAGTTGTTCTCTATTTCGATGGCCTGGTTGTCGGGGACGCGGTAATACGTGGCCTGAAGGTATGCGGCATAGGCGGCAAGCGCCAGCAGCAAGGCCAGCACCGAGGCGCCGAGGCCAATGAGGATGCGTCGGAAAAGCGGCATGAGGGCTCCTTGTCGAATCGGGGCGCAGATCGGCTATTATCGCTTACATCAAGACGATTCGCCGTGCGCCTTCGGCATTTTATCGAGGATCTTCGATCCTACGGGACCGACCAGGATGAACGTGATCGCCAAAAGCATGATGCCGGCAAACAGCGAGGGCGCCCCGGTGCCGATGACGTGGTTGGGCCACAGCGGAATCGAGGCGATGGGCGCTCCGAATCCGGCGAACAGGTTCAGCGAAAAGGTGATGAGGGCCGAAGCGGCCCCGGCGTTGCGCTTGCACGAGCCCATGAGGACGACGTAGGCGAACGCGCGCCCCATGCCGCTGGCGATGATGAAGAAGGCGCATCCGAAGAGGAAGGCCACCGGAGAGGTGGTGCCGACGGCGATGACGAGCCCTCCTGCGAGCGCGAGCAGCCCTCCGATGGTGATCATGATGGCCAGGGGGGACACCTTTCTCGAAAGCCGCTCGTAGATGAAGGGCGCGGCCAACTCGATGAGGATGGCGATAAAGTAGCAGATGCTGTATCCGATGTAGTCCAGCGAGAAGAACTGGAGATAGACGTAAGAGCAGGTGAGCAGGTAGGTGCCGAACGTGAGCGGAGCCATGCAGAGAGCGCCCAGAACAAGCATGAACGAGCGGTCGCGCGCGATATCGAACACCAGTCCCAGGGAACCGACGATGCTGATATCGGCGCGCTGGTCGAGCGGGAGCGTTTCTTCGAGGGCGAGCGTCCAGAGAAAACAGGCGGCGGACAGGATTGCAAGCAGGATGTAGATGCCCCTCCATGAGGCGAACGTGAGCAGGAGGGATCCCAGGAACGGAGCGACCAGCGGGCCGAGCACCGCGAAGGATTGCGAGACCGTTACGGCCGAGGCGAGCTTGTCGGCGTTGAACCGATCGCGCAGCACCGCCATGACGGTCGAGATGATGAGGCCGCCCGCGCTTCCTGCGAAAATCCTCAAGGCGATGAGCTGGTCGGGCGAGGTGGCGCACGCGCACGCCGCATTCGCAACGATCACGAGAACGGCGGCGATCAGCAAAGGCGCGCGCCGACCCACCTTGTCGGTAAGGGGACCGCCCAGAAGGGATCCGAATGCGAGGCTGAGCGTGTTGGCCATCATGGTGGAGTTGATGACGGCTTCGGTGGTGTTGAATTCGGCGACGAGGGTGGGAAGGGCGGGAAGGTACATGTCGGCTGCAAGCCAGATCACCGTTATCCAGATGCTTGCCAGCATGACCGTTTGCCTGTCGCCCATGCGACGTTTGACGTTGCCCATCGTGTCTTGCGCCCGCTTTCACGTGTAATTGCAAAAAGAAGAGTGTAGCGCGTTTTGGGAAGTTCCGGGGTGTCGAGCGAAGCTGTCGGATGCGGCGAGGGCCCGTGCTTTGAAGCGGAGTGCGTTTCGGGTATGCTTCGGGAGGCCGTTGTGCGCATCGAGGATGACCGCACATCGCACATATGTGGAAACGGAGGTTCAATGCGCGTTCATGTGACGTATGCCGGGGGTACGATCGGCATGGTCGAATCGGTTAGGGGCCTGGTTCCGGGAGCCGATGTGCGCACATGGCTTTCCGAGGTTGCCGCCCTTGCCGGCCTTGAAAATTCATCCATCGGGTTTTCCCAGATCGAACCTCCCATTGATTCTTCGAGCGCCGGACCGGATCAGTGGCGGTCGCTGGTTGAGAATCTTACGGCCCACCGTGATCGGGCCGATGGGTTCGTCGTGCTGCACGGAACGGACACCATGGCCTATGCGACGTCCGCCTTGAGCTTTGCCCTGGCGTCGTTTGGCAAGCCCGTCGTTTTCACGGGGTCGCAGCTGCCCGCCCGAAGCGCGGGATCCGATGCCTTTTCCAACATGGCGGGCGCCCTCTCGGCGGTTCTCAGCGGACGTGCAGAGGGCGTGTCGTTGTTCTTCGGTCGGCACCTGTTTCGGGGAAATCGCGTTATCAAGCGATCTACCTGGGATTTCGAAGGATTTGAATCGCCCTGTGCAGCGCCTTTGGCATGTGCGGGTGCCCCGTGGGAGTGGGCGGGTGTCGATGCGGTCTGTTCGGGCTGGCCCGATCCGCTTCCGTTTCGCCGCTGCGATATCGCGGTCGTCGATATCGTGCCGGGCATTTCGGTCGCGCGCCTCGAGACGGTTCTGGATCCGCTGCCCGAGGCGGTTTTGGTGCGCGCGTACGGAGTGGGTAACGCCCCTGTCGGCGAACCCGGTTTCTCCGAGCCGTTCGAACGCCTTTTCGCGTCCGGCGTGCCCATCGTTATATGCTCTCAGTGCGCGCAGGCATCCGTCGCCCTGGGGCGCTACGAGGCGAGCACGGCGTTTCCGCGCGAAGGGGCGGTAGGTGCCCGGGATATGACGTTCGAGGCCGCTTACGCCAAGGCGGCGTTCCTGCTTTCCCAGGGTTTTCGGGGAAGGGAGTTTCTGAGGTGGATGGAGCGCTCCATCGCAGGCGAACTGGGCTGATCGGCCGCGAGCGCCTTCAACTGCGGTTGCGGCGGTGTCGTTTGATGCCGACCTGGCCGCACCCGCGCGATGGCCTCCGTCGCGGTTTCGGAGCCATCCTCGGTGGCGTTATGAGATAATCCGATAACTACCGTCGAAAACGAAAGGGTGTCATGAACGAGAAGCGCGAAACGGGTCAGGCTGAGAGCGCCGCTGCGGCCACTGCCGTCGAGCAGGCCAAGGTCCGTATGGAGGAAGGGGCTGGCATCAAGCCCAATGCGGCCGCGTTGCTTCCCATCGCGGTGTTTCTTGCCCTGTATCTGGGGACGGGTGTGTACTTCGAGTACATCAGCCCCATCGAAGGCCAGATGGGCTTCTACATCATCTCGGTGGTCGTCGCCTTCATGATCGCGCTCGGCGTTGCGCTCGTTCAGAACCGGGGCTTGAGCTTCGACGAGAAGATCCGCTGCTGCGCGCGCGGCATCGGAGACGAGAACATCGTGATCATGCTGTTCATCTTCCTGTTCGCCGGCGTGTTCAGCGGCCTTGCCAGCCAGGCGGGAGGCGCTCAGAGCACCGCGAACATGATGCTGTCGGTTATTCCCGGCAACTTCGCGGTTCCGGGACTGTTCTTCATCGCGGCCGTTATCTCGCTTGCCATGGGAACGAGCACGGGCACGGTTTCGGTGCTTACGCCCATCGCGGTGGCTACGGCGGTCAATGCCGACCTCAACCTCGCGTTCTGCGTGGCCAGCGTCGTGGGCGGCGCCATGTTCGGAGACAACCTCTCGTTCATCTCGGACACAACCATTGCGGCGACGAAGACCCAGGGCGCCGCCATGAAGGATAAGTTCTACGAGAACGCCAAGATCGCCATTCCGGCGGCGATCGCGACGCTTGCCGTGATCACGTTGGCGAGCGCTTCGTCGGCGCCGGCCTCGGTTGGGGCCTACGAGTTCGACGTCGTGCTGGCCCTCCCGTATTTCGCGGTGCTGGTGCTGGCCATGACGGGTATGAACGTGCTTTTGGTTCTCACTATCGGCATCGTGCTCATGACGCTTGCCGGAGCGTGGGCCCAAAGCCTCTCGTTCATCACGGCTTTCACGGCGATGGGTTCGGGAGCCACCGGCATGTTCGAGACCATGATCGTCACCATCTTGGTCGCCGCGATCGGCGCGCTCATGCGCCAGCACGGTGGGTTCGCGGCTATTCTGCGCTTCATCAAGGGGCACTTCAAGGGGCGGCGCGGCGGCATGGCCGGCATCGGCTTGCTGGTGCTGCTGCTGGACGTGGCAGCGGCGAACAACACGGTGGCCATCGTTATGTCGGGATCGGTTACCAAGCAGATCAGCGATGAGTACGGCGTTTCCCCGCGCGAGGCGGCGTCGTTGCTCGATACCTGGTCGTGTATCGGGCAGGGCATCATACCCTACGGAGCCCAGCTGCTGATCGCCGCGGCTATCGCGGGCATCTCATCGGTATCCATCATTCCGTTTCTGTTCTACCCGTTTTTGCTGGCGGTGGGCATGATCGTATACGTGGCCACCGATGGCCTGCGGTTTCTGAAGCGGGGAGGGAGCGCGTCCTCGGAATCGCGTTCAAGCTAAGGGTTCCGTGGTATCTTCTACTCTCGATGTTCTTCGAACCGCGCGATGGAGCTCCGCCTTGATTTACTACGTTGAAGATGATACCGATATCCGCGAGCTGGCCCTGTACGCGCTGCGCCAAGCCGGTTTGGAGGTGCGCGGCTTTTCGGAGGCTGCATCGTTTTGGGAGGCTTTGGGGGAATCGAAGCCCGATCTGGTGATGCTCGATATCATGCTGCCGGGGGAAAGCGGGTTGGATACCTTGAGGCGCCTGCGCGCCCATGATGCAACCGCCTACATTCCCGTGATGATGCTGACGGCCAAAGGCACCGAGTACGACAAGGTGATCGGGCTTGATGCGGGAGCGGATGACTACCTGGTGAAGCCTTTCGGCATGATGGAGCTGGTAAGCCGCTGCAAGGCGTTGATCAGGCGCGCCGGAGCTCCGGCCGTAGCTTCGGGCGAGCCGGAGGTGACGTGCGGAGCGGTGTCGCTCTCGCCTCAGGCGCGCAGGGTTTCGGTTGCGGGAGCCCAGCTCGATCTGACGGTCAAAGAGTTCGATCTTCTGAAGACCCTCATGGAGCATGCGGGAACGGTGCTCACGCGCGAGGTTCTGCTCGAGCTGGTATGGGATATCGCGTTTGTGGGCGAGACGAGAACGGTCGATGTTCACGTGCAGACGCTGCGCCGCAAGCTCTCCGAGGCGCACTCGGGTGCCGGGTCGCTTATCCGCACCGTGCGCGGCGTGGGCTACTCCTTCGATCCCGAGGCGGGTCGATGAGGCGCTTCGCGCGCATCCGGGCGTTTTTCGATACGCTTACGGGTCGTATCTTTGCAAGCCTCGCCATCGTCACAGCCGTGGCGTTGCTGGTGTTCTTTCTTATCGCGTCTGCGGTTTCCTACAGCGTATACGAGGGATCGGCCGAGCGCGTTTTGCGCGACGAGGTGGCGCGTGCAGCAGCTGTGCTCGGACCGCTGCCGGTCGAGGAGCGTGCGGGCGTCGCGATCGATCAGTTCGCCGCCGACCGCATCACGCTCATCGATGCCGAGGGTAACGTGGTGTTCGACTCGCAGGCTCCCGATGCGGCTCTCTCCAACCACGGGACGCGTCCCGAGATCCAGCGCGCGAAAAACGGACCCGATGCGGTGGTGCTCCGACATTCGGAGACGCTCGACACCGATATTCTGTTCGCTGCGGTCCAGCTTGACGACGGGGGTTTTGTGCGCCTGGGTCAGACCCGCCAGTCGTTGGCCTCGCTCGTTCAGGGGGAGATCCTTCCCTTGGCGGCGGCTCTCGGAGCTATGATGCTTGTCATGCTGGCGTTTTCGCGGGTTCTCTCGAACCGCATCGTCGATCCCATCGCTTCGCTCGACGTGGAGGCGCCCCTCAGCAACCGGGTGTATCCCGAATTGCGTCCGCTTCTCGTGCGCATGGACGAACAGCGGGTTCTGCTGCGCTCCCAGAACGAAGAGCTCGAATCGGCTGCGAACATGCGCCGCGAGTTCTCGGCCAACGTGAGCCATGAGATGAAGACGCCATTACAGGTGATCAGCGGTTATGCCGAGCTGATGGAAAACGGGCTGGTATCTGTCCCCGACCAGGAGCGGTTCGGAGGGATCATCCACAGAGAGGCTCAGAACATGCGCGCTCTCATCGACGATGTGCTCACGCTTTCCAAGCTCGATGAACCGACGCTTGATCGGCAGATGATGCCGGTGAACCTTTACGCTCTTGCCGAGGCGGTGAAAACCCGTCTTATCGCCATTTCGTCCCCGAAGGGGGTCGTCGTGCGCGTATCGACCGACAGCGCGTCTTTGTGCGAGGTGCCGGGCGCCAGGATGCTGCTCGAGCAGATGGTATACAACCTCCTTGACAATGCGATCAGGTACGCTCCCGCCGATTCGCAAATCGATGTCGTCATTTCAAGTGGGGGGGAATCGGTTGGGCTGTCGGTGATCGACCGTGGTCCGGGAATTCCGCCCGAGCTGAGCGAAGCGGTGTTCCAGCGCTTCTACCGCATCGATAAGAGCCGCAGCAAGGAAACGGGCGGCACGGGATTGGGGCTGGCCATCGTCAAGCATGTGGTGGAATTGCATGACGGCACCATCGAGCTGAGCGAAACGCAAGGAGGAGGCGCTACGTTTACGGTGCGCCTTCCCAAAGACCGGATCGTCCCTACATCAGAAACAGGAACAGATAGGTGAACGCGTAGGCCAGAAGACCGCACCCGGGAAACGTCAGAACCCAGGTGAGCACCATCGAGCCTGCAAGGTTCCACTTCACGGCACGCAGGCGCTTCTCGGCGCCGACGCCCATGATGGCGGTGGTCTTGGTGTGGGTGGTGGATACCGGCATGCCGGTGAACGTGGCCAGGCCGATGCAGAAGCAGGCCGACAAGCAGGCTGCGAATCCCTGGTACTGCTCCATCTTCACCATGCTCATGCCCACCGATTTGATGATCTTGCGACCCCCCACGGCGGTACCCAGGCTCATGACGGCCGATACCAGCAGCACGAGCCATATCGGGAATCCGCCGCTCATGTCGGCGGATCCGTAGACCCCCAACATGATGGCCAGCATGCTGAGGGAGAGAAACTTCTGACCGTCCTGGGCTCCGTGAAGCAGCGCGACTCCGGCACCCGATACGATCTGAGCCCACTTAAAAAAACGCTCGGCATGCGGTCGGGGAACGTCGGCGCAGGTAATCTTTATAAGACGGGTGAACAGCCATCCGGTGGCAAGGCCCAGCACGGTGGAAATGACCAGACCGTAGATAACCTTGACCCATTCGGCCCCGTTCACGCCGCTCAGGCCGCCCTGCAGCGCTATCGCCGCCCCGGTGATGCCGGCGATAAGCGAATGGCTTTGGCTGGTGGGAATCCCGAAGGCCCAGGCCGCCGCTCCCCAGACGATGATGGCGACCATCGCGGCGGCAAGCGCGACGAGGGCCTGCCGGTTGTCCCCGCCGAAATCGACCATGCCGAAGATGGTTTGCGCCACGGCCGTGGACACCATGGTGATGGCGAACAGGCCGATGAAGTTGAACACCGCCGCCATGGCGATGGCGGGTGCGGGGCGCATAGCCCTGGTTCCGACGACGGTTGCGATGGCGTTGGGGGCGTCGGTTGCTCCGTTGACGACGGTTGCCCCCATGCACAACAAGACGATGAGTCCCAAAACCGGGTTGGACGCTATTGCAGAGCCAACTGCGACGATGTCGATGCCCATGAGTTTCCTTCCGTCGATGCCGGGCCGCTTGGCTGCGAGCCCGACGCACTCTAGGTGCCGGCCTTCATGGTGACCGATCGACGTAAGGGGGCATTAAGTCGAAGGTAAAGGGAGTGTAAAGTTTAAAGCGACAAGAACAGCTCGTGCACTCCCATGTCTGCATCGAGCTCGGGATGGAACGCGAGGCCCATCTGGTTTCCCTGGCGCACCGCGACGGGCTCTCCCCGATGGAAGGCGAGAACTTGCGCAGATTCTCGCACCTTCGTTATGCGGGGCGCTCGGATGAAGGTAAAGGGAAGCTCCCCTGCATCCGCGAACGTTCCCACGGTACGGAAGCTGCCCAGCTGGCGGCCGTACGCGTTGCGCGCGACGGACACGGAAAGCGTCGCGAAGGAAGGGAAGGGGCTGTCTTTCTCCCCCTCGATCCTCTCGGCAAGCAGGATGAGCCCCGCGCAGGTGCCCAACGTCGGCATTCCGTCGAGGATGCGGCTTCTCAAAGTTTCAAACAGGCCGTCCTCATGGATCAGTCTTCGCTGCACGGTGCTTTCCCCACCGGGTAGGATCAACCGATCGAAGGGGAGGTCGAGGTCGCGAGCCTGACGGATTTCGACGACGGGGGCACCCAGGGCGCTCATCTTTCTCTTATGTTCGACGAACGCTCCCTGGATGGCCAGTATTCCAACGGTCATGAGGCTACCTGCCGCGCTCGGCCATGAGGATCTCGATTTCGCCTTCGTTGATTCCGACCATGGCTTCTCCCAGATCCTCCGACAGCGCCGCGATGCGCTCGGGGTCTTCGAAGTTCGTGACGGCCCCCACGATCGCGCGCGCACGCTTTTCGGGGTCGCCGCTTTTGAAGATGCCCGATCCGACGAATACGCCTTCGGCGCCCAGCTGCATCATAAGGGCGGCGTCGGCCGGGGTGGCAACGCCTCCTGCGGCAAAATTGACCACGGGCAGTTTGCCTGCGCCATGGACGAACCTGATCAGCTCGACGGGAACCTGGAGGCGTTTGGCCTCTTCGAACAGCTCGTCTTCCCTGAGCGAGACGACGTGGCGAATCTGGCTGTTGATCAGGCGCATGTGGGTGACCGCCTGCACGATGTCGCCGGTTCCGGGTTCGCCTTTGGTACGGATCATCGAGGCTCCCTCGGCAACGCGGCGCAGCGCCTCGCCCAGATCGCGCGCGCCGCAGACGAACGGCGCCCTGAACGCCGTCTTGTCGATGTGGTAGACGTTGTCGGCGGGGGAGAGCACTTCGCTCTCATCGATGTAGTCGATGTCGATGGCTTCGAGGATCTGGGCTTCGACGAAATGCCCGATCCGGACCTTCGCCATAACCGGGATGGACACGGCTTGCTGGATGCCTTTGATCATGCGCGGGTCGCTCATGCGGGACACGCCGCCGGCGGCGCGGATGTCGGCGGGGATGCGTTCGAGGGCCATGACCGCGGCTGCTCCGGCCTCCTCGGCTATGCGCGCTTGCTCGGGCGTGGTGACGTCCATGATGACGCCGCCTTTGAGCATCTGGGCGAGTTCGCGGTTGAGCTTGCCGCGATCTTCTTTGGTTTCTTCCATGCGATCTCCTTTCGCGGGTTTGGCCTTTGCCTAGGGTAAGATACTTTTGGATATAGCGTTATAGTCAGTTTACGATTAAATAATAAGGCCAGTTTTCAAACCGGGAGGCCGACAGCCTATGCTGACCTATGATCTGTCCCGCCGCGACGGCGCGGCGCTCTATGATTACCTGTACCGTTGTATCAGATGCGATATCGAACAGGGAGCCATTGCGTTTAACCAGAAGCTTCCCTCGAAACGATCGCTTGCCGAACACCTGGGCGTGAGCCTGGTTACCGTCGAGGGGGCCTACGCTCAGCTGGTCGCCGAGGGTTATGTGCGCGCGGTGCCGCGTACGGGCTACTTTGCCGAAGCGCTGCCTGCGATACCGTCCGCGGACGATCTTCGAGAATCGGCGAATGTAGGCCGCGATGGTTGCCCGAACGGCCCCGGGACGGGCGATAAGCGCGTTGAGGGGGATTTCTCCGAGCGCATTCGCGACGATCGGTACGACAAGGAAAGCCGAAGCGCGCCTTTCGAGGCGCGCACGGCTCGGGTGTGGGCGCGTGCCGTGCGTCGCGAGCTCGCGCTTTTGCAAGACGCCGGATTGTCCAGAGCGATGCCGCACCAGGGCTCGCCGCGTTTGCGTCGCGCAATAGCCCGGCATCTGAGAAGATTTCGGGGCATGGACGTCGATCCGGCGCGCGTCGTCGTGGGCGCGGGCGCCCAGGTGCTGTACAACCTGCTGGTCCAACTTGCGGGCCGCGACCGCATCTACGCCGTCGAAGACCCCGGGTATCCGCTTTTGTCCCGGCTCTACGAGGCGAACGAGGCGCGCGTCGCCTTTCTTCCCGTAGACGAGAGCGGGATGATCGTCGAGGGTCTGCGCACATGCGGGGCGCATGTCGCCCACGTTATGCCCTCCCACCAGTTTCCAACCGGAGCCATCATGTCGGTGTCCCGCCGTTACGAGCTTTTGTCCTGGGCGGCCGAGGATCCGGCGCGCATCATCGTCGAAGACGATTACGATTGCGAATTCAGGATGGCGGGCAGACCCGTTCCGTCGCTTCAAAGCATCGATTCGACCGGTTCGGTCGTTTACGCGAACACGTTCAGCAAGAGCCTGGGTTCGGATATGCGCATCGCCTACATGGTGCTTCCGCGTGTGCTGATGGAGCGCTTCGACGATCGGTTGGGATTCTATTCGAATACGGTCAGCTCGCTTCTGCAGGATTCGCTTGCGCGCATTTTGGAAACAGGGGAGTTCGAGCGTCATGCGTTGAAGCTGAAAACGGCGTACCGAACGGTGCGCGACGAGTTCATACGCCAGATCAGAAGCACGGATCTGGGGCGCTTCGTCAGCTTCGAGAACATGGACGGCGGCCTTCATTTCCTCATCGCGCTGGATCGGGCCCTGGCCGTGGATGCCGATGTCTTGTCCGATGAGCTTTTCAGGCGCTGCGCATCCCTTCGGCTGCTGTCCTCGTTTTCGCGTAAGCACGCATACCGCGGAGGGCAGGTGCGGATTGTCGCCGATGTTTCTCGCTTTTCCCACTCGGACGCGGTGAGCGCGGCGCGATCGCTGGAGCGGTCCATCGAAGCAGCGCGGATCGAGCGATAGCGTTTCTTTCGGGGTTTCTTTATGCGATACTTCGCCCGTGAGAAAAGCACGACGGTATCCGCACACACATGCGGGAAGGAGCGGTGGACAGATGATCAAACCCTTGGTGAAAGACGTCGAGTCGCTTTCGGTTCCCTGCGAACGGGCAAGCACCGCCGACGCCCAGCTTGCGCAGGATCTGCTGGACACCCTTGCGTCGCTTGACGAGGCGGCCTGCTTAGCCGCGAACCAGATCGGGGAAGCCAAGCAGGTGGTGGTGTATCTGGACTCCAGCGACCGTCCCCGCGTCATGTTCAACCCCGCCCTCAAAAGGGGACTGCGCCCTTCGCGCGTCGAGGAAGCCTGCCTGTCGCACGAGGCTCCCACCAAATCGACGCGCTTCGATCAGATTCTCGTCACCTATGACGAGCTGGTAGACGGCGCCCTCGTGCCCCGTAAGAAGGAGCTGCGCGGGTGGACCGCGCAGCTCGTCCAGCATATGATCGACCACTGCAAGGGAAAGCCGGTCTAGGAGCGGCTGTAGACGCACGCCCCTTCCACGTAGGTGGCCTCGATGCGCGCATCCAAGATGAGTTCGGGATCGCACGAGCTCAAATCGCGGTCGATCACCACGAAATCGGCCAGCTTGCCCGCTTCGATGGTACCCAGATCGTGTTCGCGCCCGGCCGCTCGCGCCGACCCCAGGGTATAGGCGCGCAGTGCATCGGCGGCCCCGATCTTTTCTTGAGGAACCCAGCCCTCGGGCGGATTGCCGTCGGGGATGGTCTTGCGCGTGATAGCCGTATACAGACCCGCGCGCGGGTCGATATCGGCTACGGGCGAGTCGGTTCCGAAGGCAAGCGTCGCCCCCGACTCGAGCAGCGCGGCGAACGGCCACATATAGGGAACGCGCTGGGGTCCGAGGTCTTTTTCGGGCGCTCCGGGATCGAGCGTGATATGCATGGGCTGCACCGCTGCGACGACGCCGAGCTTCGCCAACCGCGCGATATCGTCGGGCTGGAAGTTTTCGAGGTGCTCGATGCAGTGATGACGTCCTTCCGGAAGCGGTCCGAACGTGTTCAGGCCCTCCTCGAAGATATCCAGGATAACGTGGATGGCCTCGTCGCCGATCGCGTGCACGCGGACGGGTTGCCCCTCGGCGCAGGCCGCAAGCACCAGGTCGCGCATAACGGACGGATCGACGGTGGGCCGCCCGCAATCGCCTTCGAAGCGAGCGTTTGCGTAGGGTTCGTTCACCCAGGCGGTATGCTGGCTGGACACGCCGTCGAAGAACTGTTTGAAGCCGCATGCCCGAAGGCGGTTTCCGACAAGGTTTCTCTGCAGGTCGTGAAGCCGGCTGCGATCGTCGAGCAGCGTGGGGAACAGGTGCACGCGACAGGTGAGCTCTTCGCGGGCCAGCAGTTCGGCGAACAGGTCGTCTCGCACGAAATCCAGACCGGGTGCGGCCATGAGCGACATATCGCAGACCGAAGTCACGCCGTTTTCGGCCAGCTTCTTCAGAAAGCCGCGGTAGGCGTCCAAAAGCTCCTCGGTCAGAAACGACGCCACGATGCGCGGCATGAGCGCCATGGCCGCGGCTTCGCGCACGATGCCGGTAAGGCGACCTTCGTCGTCGCGATCGTAGCTTCCACCCTCAGGGGCGACCGATTCGTCCGAGAGCCCCAGCTCTTCGATAGCCAAGCTGTTCAGCCACAGCGTATGGGCGTCTCCCGAGTACATCGCCACGGGGCGATCGGGATACACGGCATCGAGGGAGCGCTTGGACGGCGTGGTGGGCGGATCCCAATGGGGCTGGCGCCATCCTTGGGCCAGAAGCCAGCCTGTTTCGGGGCGACGGTTCGCAAGCGGTGCGAGCGCATCGACGCAGTCCTGCTCGTTTCTTCCCCGGCAATGCAGGGCTAGAGGGGAGGAGTACAGCGCCGAGTGGAAGAAATGCAGATGGGAATCGTGGAAACCCGCGCAGACGAAGGCATCGCCCAGATCGACGATGCGTCCCCCCGCCCGCCCGCTCAGAGCATCGGCGTCCTCGTACGATCCGACGGCTGAGAACCTGCCGTTCTCGACGGAGAACGATCCCGGGTGCGCATCATCATCCAAACCTGTGAACAGGTATTTTGTTCGGTATACAACGTATTCGCTCATACAGTTCCTTTCATATCGGACGGTTCGACCAAAGCCTAGCATGTTTGGCTGCGCGCAGCTACGTCGTGCGCGCGTGCCTTTCCAAGCAGAGCGAAGGGGCGCGTCGAAGCATGACTGTCGCGGCCGAACATCATGTGCCCTCGTCGCCGCTAGCTTACGGTGAAGGCGTCGGTCCAGCGGGTTTTGCCCTCGTTTTCCCGAAGGATCTCGATAAAGGCGCGCGCGGCGGCAGTCGGTATACCGTCTCCGCGCCAGGCGATGCCGATGTTTCGCAGCGCCGGGATGTCGAGGGGCAGACACTTCACGTTGTAGGTGGTGCGCCGTATCGACAGCGACGGCATGATAGCCACGCCCAGCCCCGCTTCGACCAGCGCCAAGACGGCGTGGTTATCGCAGGTTGACAGGATGGGATCGATGTGAAGGCCTCGATCTTCGAACAGCTGGGCCACTTCCGACTCGTCTCCGTAGTCAAGCTCGATGAACGGTTCGTTTTCGAGCGAGGATATGGGAACCGCGCTTACCTTTGCCAGCGGATGGGAGGGGTTCACGACGGCGATGTAACAGTCGGTGACCAGTGCGTCTGCGCTCAGGCTTTCGTTCACGGGAAGCCATAGCGTCCCCAAATCGACGCGCCCCTCGGCCAGCCACAGCTCTATTTCGGAATAGCTTCCCAGCAGCAGTTCGAAACCCAGCGCGGGATGGGTTTTTCGCAGCGTGCTGATGGCGGTGGGAAGAACGTGGGTGGCCACGCTCGAGACGGTGCCGATGCGGACGGTTCCCGATTGAAGCCCCGCGATGTTGGCGGCTTCTTCGCCGAAGCCGTCGCATTCGGACAGGATGCGGCGGGCACGGGGGAGGAGCGCTCGTCCGTCCGACGTAGGCCGCACGCCGATTTTGGATCTTTCGAGGAGACGAAGTGTACAGGATGTTTCAAGATCGTGAATCATGCGGCTGATGCTTGAAACCGAATAGCCGAGCTTATCGGCGGCTGCGGCAATGCTACCGCTCTCAACTGCGCAAACGAAAGCACGAAGTTTTTTTGTCTCGGTATCCATCACGATTTCCCCTATCTTTGCAGTTTATGCAAAACAACATATCGATATTCTCACTTTTCAGTAGTTAAATCAAAGGGCATACTCCGCGCTATGAAGAAAGACTACCTGAAATACATCGCGGCGCTGCTGCTGTTCGGAACCAACGGAATCGTTGCCAGCGGAATCGGTTTGCCCAGCTACGAGATCGTTTTGTTCCGAGCGGGCCTGGGCGCTCTGTTCCTTGTTTCGGCGTTTTGCATCCTGCGCACGCCCCAGCTGCTGAACAATCCCCGCAAGCTCGGCCTCATCGCGCTGTCGGGCGTGTCGATGGGCGCGTGCTGGCTGTTCGCCTATATGGGGTATTCCGAGGCGGGCATCGGCCTGACGTCGATTCTGATCGCTCTCGGTCCGGTAGTGGTCATGGCCCTCTCGCCGCTCCTGTTCGGCGATGGGCTGCGCAAGCGGACGATCATCGGCTTCCTTGCGGTTTTGGCGGGCGTGGTCCTTGCCAACGGCGGGAAGCTGGAAGGCGGCGCGGCGGCCGGCATGGTGCACGGTATCTGCTCGGCACTTGCCTACGCTTCCATGATCCTTCTCAGCAAGAAGGCGGGAGACGCCGACGGTCTGGAAAGCTCCACCGTTCAGCTGGTGGCCGCATTCGCCACCGCAGCGGCGGGTATGGCGCTGTCCGGCACGGGCATTCAGGTGCCCGACAGCTCCGATATCGTCCCGGCGCTCATTTTGGGGCTGGTGAACACCGGTATCGGATCCTACCTGTATTTCAGCGCGGTCACCAATCTTTCGGCTCAGAGCGTGGCGGTGTGCAGCTACGTCGAGCCGGTAACCGCCGTGGTGATGGCGGCCATGGTTTTGGGAGAGAGCATGGTCGTTATCCAATGGGCCGGCGCCCTGCTCGTTGTCGGAGGAGCCGTGTTCTGCGAAGTGTCGAAGCGCTTCGCTTTCTCCCCGCATTTTCGGTAAAGCGCGCGAGGGGCGAGCCGATCAACCTCGCCCCGTCCATACCATCGCGCTTTTTCGCCAGGGTGGGGTCATGCGCCTTTGCAACAAGACGACAAGACGGGCGCACGACTCCACCTAGAGCGAGAACCTGCTTTTCGATGATACCTGTTTCGGCTGGGTTTTTGCATGCTGATCCATGAGGTACATGACGCAATCGATGCGGTTGTGTCGCCGAAGCAGCTCGATCTGGGCGTCGAACCGTCCGTTTGCCAAGAACCCGGTTTCGTACAGTTTGGCCACCTGGGAAAGGCTTCCTTCCCGGGCGATGCGCACAAGGGCTTCGTTTCCGAACCCTTCGAGCTTTTCGAGCAGGGTTCGAAGCGTCGCCTCCGAAAGTTCGACGGGCGTTTCGATTCGGTGGATGAGCGCCCCAAGACGGTCGGGTATGTTCTTTCCGCCTTCGAGCACCGCATCGTAGCGCGCGAAGTCGAAGGGGTCCTTATCCGCATCCAAAGCTTCCTCGTCGTGCCCGCTTCCCGGTCCGATGAAGCAGTTGAGCAATTGATCCGCGGGGATGTGGACGATCGCCCCGCTGCGGACGAAACGGCATACGGCGTACTCGAAGCTTCCGGTGCCGATCGAGCGAACCGAGGCGGGTATCTGGACGATTCCTTCCAGCTCGCGCGAGCAGAAGCAGTGCGCGCCGATGGTCTCGAGGCCTTCGGGCAGACTGAGGTTGCGTGTGCGCTTGAATGCGTTACCGTCCTCTATGCGGCGCACGGTGGAGGGAAGCGTTACGGTTTCAGCCGCGTGCTGCACGGCGTTGCGGGCTATGCGGCGCAAGGTGCGGCCCTCGACCGCACGGGGAGGCGCGAACACTTTGGCGTGCCCGTCGTGGCGCGATACGCCCGAAGCGGTTGCGGCGGACGGAACGATGGCGTGCGCTCCCTCGAGTTTTCGGATGGCGTTCGTTGCGAACTTCTGGGACACCGACAACCCCACGGCCGGGCCGCATACCAAGACGGCCTCGTCGCCGTCGAAATCGTACCACGCCTCGTCGAGGTGGATCGCATGGGGGCTTGCGATGCGTGCTCCCCGGCGCGCAAGCTGCCTTACGGATGCCGCGCCGGCGCCCACCCAGAGGGATCGGTCGAACGTGGTGGACTCTACCTGGCAAAGCGACGAAGGGTAGTGTACGCAGCCGGGCGCGGGGCATCCCTGTGGCCAGGCGCCGACATCGATCTCCTCCAGTCCGTCGGGCAGGACGAGGTTCGCCTCGCACGGGGCATCCCCGCAGACGAGCCGCCGCCCGTCTCGCGTGATTATGCCCGCGCACCCGTCTTGCCCGGTTTTCTCCAAGCGCAGGTACGTTTCGTTTTCCGGATCGACAGACCAGGTGCGTCGTTTCGAGCGAGGTGAGGCCGACGACATGTCGAAAGGATGCGAGCCAAGGTGCGCAACTCCCTTCCCGATGTGTATGAACTCGACCGATACGTGCGAGAACACCCCGTCCTCGATGTAGCAGACGCTTTCGGGCACGATGATGGCGCGCACGGCGATGCCCCTTGTCTTCAGGCGTCCGAAACAGCCGGAGCCGAGGCGCACGACGGGCGCATCGCCGATCCTCGCGGGAACGTTCACCACGATGTCGCGGCGAGTTCCCGTATTGTCGGCGAATCGATGCAGGTTGATGCCGGTTAGCTTGCAACCTCCCTCGCATCCGACGGCGCTGAACACGTTTTCAAGCGCCGAGGGGCGATCGGCGGGGCGATGCGGACGGGGTTCGGTCGCTTCGCGCTCGAGCTCGATATCGCTCATAAGCTCGTGGAGAACCTCCTCGTCCAGGCCCATGTTCAAAGATCCGCTGGACATCAGATCGCCCTTGGTGAAGTCGTCGCTGCTTGTTTCGGGTGATTCCCAGGTTGCGCGCGCGGCGGGGGTTTCCTCTTCCCATACGCGCTCCGACCCGTCGGCGCGGGTTTGGTCGACCAGAAGCGCCGGGGCAAGGGTCGCCCGGGTTGTGCGGGCTCGCGCGACGAGATCGGACAGCTTCGTGTCGTCATCGGCAAACAGCAGGTTGTTCTCGGCCATTTCCGTACCGCCTTACTGAAAGGGAGCGCCATGCAGCTTACATGCGTTACGTGCATGTGTTACATTTTCATCATACATGATGTACGTTTGTTTCCGCTCGGCCCTCACCTTGCGTGACGGATGCCGACTTTACGGTGAAAGCGACAGGTGACGCATGGCGACTGAGACGGTCGAGGCGCTTGCGCTGCAGGCGTTCGAGCTTTCGAGGCGCGAGGTTCTGGTGCACCTTCGGTTCCTGAACGGCGCATCCAATCTTTTACGGCCTTTGGCGGTGCGCGGCGGCTCGCTGGCAACCGACGGGACGCATATCCGGTTCGACCCCGTCGATTTGGCGCGGTCGTATGCCCAAGACCCCGGATCGGTGGCGCACGCCTACCTCCACGTCTTGCTCCACAACGTCTTTCTCCACCCTTATGCGGGGGAAGGGGTCGATCAGCGGTGCTGGGACGCAGCCTGCGATATCGCGGTCGAGAAGGCGATAGCTCAGCTTAACCTGGGGGGATCGGTAACCCAGGATGCCGATCAGGCCCATATCCTCGCTTCGCGTTCCGAGCTTCTGTCTGCGACCACCGCCGAAGCGCTCTACCGCGCGCTGAAAGATGCCGCGCTTACGACCGACGAGCTCGACGAGATTCGCGCCCCGTTCCTGGTGGACGATCACAGCCCCTGGCATCGCGTGGTCGTCGAGGAGGGCGAGCGAGGCGCTTCTGAGGATGGCAGCGTATCGGAAGGCGACGCCCGCTCGGGCGAGGCGGCTGTCGGGTCGGGTGAGAGCGGAACCGACATCGACATACCGGAGGAGGCCGCCGACAAGGAGAAATCGCACGCTTCTCATCGGGGCATGGCGCCTGAAGACATTCAGCAGAAAGAAACCCCCGAGAACGCGGCCGTTGCCGAAGGGGAGCGCCTTGCCGACACGATCAACCTCGACCGGTCTCGCGAGCAGTGGGAAAATGCCGCGCTCGAGATGGGCGTGCAGATGGATTCCTATCTGAAGCTGTGGGGAACCGAAGGCTCGAACCTGTCCATGAACCTCGATATGGTCACGCGCAAGCGTCGCAGCTATCGGGAGTTCCTGCGCAAATTCACCACTCAGGGCGAGCATATTCGCGTGAACGACGACGAATTCGACTACGTGTTCTACTGCTACGGGCTTAACCGCTACGGGAACCTTCCGCTTATCGAGCCGTTGGAATACGTGGAGGAGCGCCGCATTCGCGACTTCGCGATCGCGATCGACACCTCGGCTTCGACCAAAGACGGCCTGGTGCGCCGCTTCCTTGAAACGACGGCCAGCGTTTTGGGAAACGAGGACAGCTTCTTTGCGGACTTCAACGTCTTCATCATCCAGTGCGATGCCGCCATCACCGACGTTGCCCGCATACGCAATGGGCGCGATCTGGATGACTATCTCGATAGGCTGGAGATCAAGGGATTGGGCGGCACCGATTTCCGACCGGTTTTTTCTTACGTGGACGGCTTGGTGGCGACGGGGGAGGCTCCCGATCTGGCCGGCTTGCTGTATTTAACCGACGGGTTCGGCACGTATCCGTCGAAGGCGCCCGACTACCAGACGGCCTTCGTGTTCGTCGACGAGGAATCGGCGGCCGCCGCAACGGTGCCGGGGTGGGCCATGAAGGCCGTTCTCGAAGACGAGCAGCCCTTCGGGTTCAGGCGAAGGCCCCCGAAGTAGGACGCTTCGGCGGATTACGCGGTTCGGGCCCGCGGTGCGGGCGCATCATCTCGATAAACAACGGGACAAGGAGTTCTCCTATGGATATCAGGCAGGCGAAAGACCAAATCAAAAACGCCATGACGGCGTACTTCTCGAAGGACGGATTCGGCAACTACCGTCTCCCGATCGAGCAGCAGCGCCCGGTGTTTCTCATGGGCGCGCCCGGCATCGGCAAGACCGCCATCATCAAGCAGATCGCGCAAGAGCTCGAGGTGGGCTTCGTGTCGTATTCGATGACCCACCATACGCGCCAAAGCGCGCTGGGCCTGCCCTTCATCACGAAGCGCACGTACGGCGGCGTCGAGTACGACGTATCCGAATACACCATGAGCGAGATCATCGCCGCGGTGTACGACGAGATCGAGCGCTCGGGCAAAAGCGAGGGCATCCTGTTCCTCGACGAGATCAACTGCGTTTCCGAAACGCTGAATCCGGCGATGCTTCAGTTCCTCCAGTACAAGGAATTCGGCCGCCATCGCGTTCCCGACGGATGGATCGTGGTTACGGCTGGAAACCCCGCGGAATACAATCGCACCGCGCGGGATTTCGACATCGCTACTTGGGACCGACTCAAGCGCATCGACGTCGAACCCGATTTCGACGCGTGGCATGCTTACGCGGTCTCCGCGGGCGTGCATCCGGCCGTGCTCACCTACCTCGATATCGAGCGCGACCATTTTTACCGGATGGAAACCACGGTCGATGGCGTGTCGTTCGTCACCGCGCGCGGCTGGGACGACCTATCTTCCATGTTGAAGCTGGCTGAAGAGCAGAGCATCGCCGTGGACGACCTTTTGGTGTCGCAGTACCTTCAAGACGAGACGGTTGCGCGGCGGTTCGCTGCCTACTATGCGCTTTTCACCAAGTACCGCTCCGACTATCAGGTCGATCGCATCCTGTCGGGCCAGGCGGGCGAAGATTTGGTGGAGCGCGCTCGGGAAGCGTCGTTCGACGAGCGCGTTTCGCTGATCGGGCTCATCACCGACGCGCTCGATCAGTCCGTGCGCACAGCGACGCTGGAAGAGAAGGCCATCGCCTTTCTGCACGGGAAGCTCGCCGAGCTGCGCGACGGCGCGGATGCCGATGCGGATATGTCACGGGAGCTTTCGCGGATCGCGGCGGAGCTGTCCGATACCTCGCGCAGCGAGCGCGCGGCGGGTGTTTTGTCGGGCGAGCGGTATTTCATTTACGAGCGGGCGGTGCAGCTGATCGATCGGCTGATGTCCGATGCCGCACAAGGGCAGCCCCTTTCGTTTGAACGCGTGAAAGGGTTGTTCTCGCAGATAGTCGATAACCTCGAGGCTCGCATCGACGATGCTTCCCGTTCCCTCGAGGGCGCCTTCGGATTCGTCGATGCCGCGTTCGGCGACGATCAAGAGATGCTCATGCTGGTTACCGACCTATCGGTCAGCCGCTACGGCATGGAGTTCATCAACGAGCACGGATGCGATGCGTATTTCGAGCACAACAAGGCTCTGAGATTCTACGAGCGCGGAAACGATCTCGCCCAGCGCATCGGTCGCATCGATCTGGACGCAGAGTAGCCATCCTCGGATGCGCGCGGCAAGGCGTTTCGCGCGCATCCGGGCTCGTCCGCTTCAACGGACGAGCCCGTCTTGCTTTATCTGCTCGATAAGGTCTACGTCGGCTTCGACCCAGTCGAGATCTCCCAGGGCGTCGGCATCGGCCCAAAGCGCACTGCGGTGTTCGACCAGGCTGAAGGTCGGACTTGCGAGCCGGGTGCGGTAGCAGCGCATGCGCAGGTGAAAGTCTGCGTAGTCGTGCTCGACGACGCAGTACAGGCCGTCGATCTCGATATCGGCGTCCAGCTCTTCGCGTATTTCGCGCGCAAGGGCGGCTTCGGGTGTTTCCCCGGGCTCGATCTTTCCGCCGGGAAACTCCCATTTCCCCGCGAACGCGCCGTGCCCGCGCTGGGCGGCAAGGACGGTTCCGTCTCTGAGGATGAGGGCACAGACCACATCGAGAGTTTCATTCATCGGGCACTCCTTTCTATCGCCTGGCAGCATACTCCATACGGCCGGCGGCGTGGTATGGTGATCGATGAAGCGTAGCGGCGGAAAGGGGCGCGCATGGAGACAGACGGCTTGTCGACCGATAATTCGGGCATGATGGTCACGGTGGCCTACAGAGGTTTTTTCGACGACGGTTCCGTGTTCATGGAGGTGGGGGAAAGCGCCCCCATCAGCTTTCCCTGCCTCGACGGATGGATGCCCCCGGCGTTCATCGACACCGTGCGCACGATGGTTCCGGGCCAAGTTGAAACCGTGCACGTCGGGGCGGACGAGGCGTACGAACAGCATACCGACGAGCGCGTTAAAACCGTGCCCCGCTCGGGTATTCCGAAAGGCGTGCGCCTGGTTGTGGGGGAGATGGTGAATCTGGTGACCCCTTCGGGGCAAACCTATCCCGCTCGCTTGATCGAGCTGACCGAGGACAGCGCCGTTTTCGACATGAACCACGAAGCCATATGCAAGGCGTTGAACTTCGAGATCCGCCTGCTTGCCGTGGAAGAGCTGTGCTGACATCGCAGGTTCGTTTCGGTGCACTTCGCCGGAAGCGCCCCGATCGAACCGCCCTCCGTTTAGGCGCCCGCCGTCTTTCGGGATCATGGTAAAGTCGGTACCGATATCAGCCTGACCGAGGGAGGTTTTCCGCATGACACGTTCAGAATTGGCGCTTCGCGTGGCCGAGACGGTGGAGAAGACGAAGGCGTCGTGCCCGCTGGCGGGATCCATCACCAACGCCGTCACGGTGAACCTGGTCGCCAACGCCCAGCTCGCTGTCGGAGGATCGGCGGCGATGGTGAACTTCGCCGACGAGGCGGAGGGCCTGATCGAAGTCGGCGGCGCCTTTTATGTGAATATGGGCGCCCTTTTCCCCGTGCATGCCGAAAGCATCCCGAAGGCCGCTCGCGCTGCCTGCGATCGGGGAAAGACCCTGGTGCTGGACCCGGTTGGCATCGGCTTGGGAGAGGTTCGCACCCGTATCCTTCTCGATTTGAAATCTACGCGTCCGCTTGTCGTGAGGGGAAACGCCTCGGAGATCATCGCGCTTTCTCGCCTATGGGAGCTCGAGCTTTCCGCAGGCGGTGCCGGTCCGCGCGGAGTAGATGCCTCAGACGAGGTTGAAGACGCTTTACCCGCAGCGCTTGCCCTGGCCCGCTTTACCGGTGGCGCCGTGGCGGTTTCGGGGGCGATCGACCTTGTGACCGACGGGTCTCGGATCGTGCGTTGCGGCGGCGGGAGCCCCCTCATGACGAAGGTGACGGGAATGGGGTGCTCGCTGGGCGGGGTGGTGGCCGTGTACGCGGCGCAGGCCGATCCGTTCACAGCTGCGCTTACCGGTGTGCTGGCGTACAACCGTGCGGGTAGGCGGGCTGAAGCCATCGCGGATGCCCCCTCGTCGTTTCAGGCGGCGTTCATCGACGAGCTGTATCGCGCAACCGGGAAAGACGTTGCCGCGCAGCCTTTCGAGCTTGAGGAGGTTTAAACCGTGAACACGCTGGTTGCCGTGGCAATCGCCCCCTTCGGTGTGGGTGACGAGCTGTCTTCGGAGGTGGCCGAGGTGGTGCGGGTGATTCGCGCTTCGGGCCTTCCGAATCGAACGTATTCCATGTTCACCGAGATCGAAGGCGAATGGGACGAGGTTATGGATGTGGTGAAGCGCGCTACGTTCGTGTTGGCGGAAAAGGGCATTCGCACCGAAGTGGTTTTCAAGGCCGATATCCGTCCGGGTTTCTCGAAGATGATGGGTGCCAAAGTCGAGCGGGTGGACGATATCCTGAAGGGGCGATAAGACATGCGCGAGAAGCTCGATATATCGGCCTATCTGGTGCTGGGGCCCGAAAACGTTGTCGGTCGATCGGTCGGCGACGTCGTGTGCGCTGCGGTTTCGGAGGGATTTACCTGTATCCAGGTTCGCTCGAAAGTCTGTTCTGCACGCGAGCTGATGGCATGCACGGCCGAGGCGGCCGCCTCCATCGCACGTTGCGGGGCGGAGGAATCGGTTGCGCTGTTGGTTGACGATAGGCTCGATGTGGCGCTTGCCGCACGCGAGGCGGGTGTGAAGGTGGACGGCGTGCACGTTGGGCAAAGCGACGTCCCTGTCGAGGTTTGCCGCGCGTTTCTGGGTGCCGACGGAATCGTCGGCCTGTCTGCGCGTCCCGACGAGATGCTCGAGTACGTGCGGACCGCCGATGTTTCGTGCGTAGACTATTTCGGCGTCGGTCCCTTGCACGAAACCGCCACCAAGCCCGATTGCGGATTGGATGAAGGCGGAAGCGTCATCGTTAAGACGCTGTCGGAGATAGAAGCGCTGGTTTTGGCCAGTCCGGTTCCCATCGTGGTCGGTGGGGGCGTGAAACGAGACGACCTCGCGGCTCTCAGAGATACGGGCGCGGCAGGGTTTTTCGTGGTGTCCGCCGTGTGCGCTGCGGACGATCCCGCCCGCGCCGCCGCCGAACTCGTTTCGACGTGGCGCATGGCTTAAGGGTCCCTGACGGGTAATCAGATCGCGTCGATAAACTTAAACGGGTGGTAGAGCGCACTCAGGACATCGGCGACATCCTCTTCAGGTGTAGCCCCCCGTTTTCGGGTGCCTTTGATGGGCCTGGTTTCCATGGTCGAACCATCCGATTTCACGAAGCGCTCCATCGACGAGCACAGAACCTTCCAAGAACCCCCGTCGAGGTAGGCGCTGTAGGGCGCGGGAGAGCTTTCGCGCAGAATGCGATAGGCTGCGCGGGGATCCCAACCTGTTCTCACCCTTATCCTCTGGGTGAGGTTTCCGACGTAGGTATATCCGCGTTCGATGTAGTGCTTGAGGTCGGATACGGCGCGCTTGTAGTCGCTTCCCGTGATAGCGCACTTGGGCCGCAACCGCAAAGCGCCTGAAGGCAGCTGGCCCCTTTTCCCGGGATCGTCCTCTTTTTCACGTTTATACTGGCCTGGCTGCATATTCGAAAGGAGATCCCATGCCCGGATTGGGAACGGTTGTCAACGTGGTTGCGATCATCCTCGGCGGCGCGCTGGGCGTAGCTGTGGGGGATCGCATGTCTGCGCAGATGAGAGCTTCGCTTTTGTCGGCAAACGGAGTGGCGGTCATGTTCATCGGATGCTCAGGGGCGCTGGCGGGCATGCTGTCGATTCAAGGCGGCTTTCTGGTTTCGGGTCGTGCTATGCTGGTGGTGGGATGCGTGGTGGCCGGGGCGTTTCTGGGAGAGCTGGCGAATCTCGACGGGTTGGTCGCGCGCTTCGGAGAATGGCTGAAGGACAAGAGCGGCAATGCAAAGGAACAGCGCTTCGTCGAGGGGTTCGCGACCGCGTCCATGACGGTGGCGGTCGGGGCGATGGCGGTCATCGGAGCGGTGAGCGATGCGCTGTTCGGCGATCTGTCCATTCTCGCTACCAAGGCGGTGCTCGACTTCGTCATCGTCATGGCGATGGCTTGCTCGCTGGGTCGGGGATGCGTGTTCTCGGCGGTTTCGGTGGGCGTCGTGCAGGGAGGAGTTACCATTGCGGCCTTGGCGGCGGGTCCGTTCGCGACGCAAGCCGCACTGGCGAATCTCGGCCTCGTCGGCTCCATCCTCATATTCTGCGTGGGCGTGAACCTGGTGTGGGGCGATAAGATCAAGGTGCTGAACATGCTTCCGGCGCTGATACTGGCTCCGCTTGCCGCGCTGTTGCCCGTCGCGCTGTGAGGGATCGGCGCTTCGATTCGCACGCAGGAGGACACACCGATAGAGTTCGAGAACCGAGGGTTTTTGTAGGAAGGGGAGTTGAGGACACATGGCGTACGTACCCAAGCCCATGGATACGGCATGGCAGCAAGAGTCGGGGGTCGATCTAGGTAAAACGGCGGTCATCGTGGTCGATGTGCTGGGCGGCTCGGAGGGCACCCTGCCGGTTTTGGAGGATATGGCCGCGTGCTGCGTCGGCATCGTCGAGGCGGCGCGTTCGAAAGGCGTCCCGGTCGTGTTCGCCTGCGATGCCCATCTTCCGGGAATCGATCGCGAGTTGGAGCTGTGGGGCGACCACGGAGTTGCCGGTTCGGAGGCAGCGAAGCCCCTTGATGCATTCGGGGTGCGGGATGGCGACTACATCGTGCCTAAGCGGCGCTACGACGCCTTCTTCCAGACGGATCTCGATCTGACATTGCGCGAGCTGGGCGTCGATACGCTGGTTGTTGCGGGGTGCGACACCAATATCTGCGTGATGCACACGCTTGCGGGCGCGTACTTCCGGGGGTACCGCACCATCGTTGCCGCCGAGGCCACGGCGACGTTTCTGGTGGGCGATCAGCAGGCGGGCCTTGCGTACTTCACGCGCTGCTTCGACACGCGCGTGGTGTCGGTCGAAGAGGTTCTTGGGTTTTTCGCATAATTTAGCTTCAATCGAGGGGTGACGAACCCGCCGATTGGTGTTAGTGTCTTCTGACAAATATGAAAAGAGCGTTCAAATTCATTTTGAGCCACGTATCTGTTAGGAGAAAACCGTGCGAAACAAGCTGTTCAAGCCGACGGTCGCCGCTCTGGCGGCCTTCGTGTTCGCGTTCTCGCTTGCGGGGTGCGCCAAGGCGGGGACATCGGGAGATATGGGGAGCGGCCAGGGTAGCGCCGCAAAGCCCGTCGTGTACACGACGTTTTTCCCGGTGACCGACCTCACGTCGCGCATCGTCGGCGACAAGATGGAAGTCAGAACCATTATCAAGGGCAATCAGGAGCCCCACGATTTCGAGCTGCAGACAAGCGATCGCGCCGAGATCTCGAAGGCCGATCTTATCGTGTTCAACGGGGCCGGCATGGAGGGCTTCATCGACGATCTGCGCGATGCCGTGGGCGACCAGGGCAAGTTCCTCGATCTGTCGCAGGGCCTCACGCTGCTCCAGAGCAAAGAGGCCGCGGGCGCCGACCACGCTGCCGTGAATCCCCATACCTGGCTCAGCGTTAAGAACGCTCAGGTGGAGCTGAAGTCCATCTGCGAGAAGGTAAGCGCGATGGACCCTGCCAACGCCGCATACTACCGGGGTAATCTCGAGGCCGCCCAGGCCGAGTTCAAGGTGCTTGACGAGCGGTTCGAATCCGAGCTTTCGTCCGTTTCCGCCGAAAAGCGCTATTTCGTCGCCTCGCACGCGGCCTTCAACTATCTGGCCGACGACTACGGCTTGAAGCAGGTTGCGGTGACTGGCATCTCACCCGAAGACGAGCCGTCCGCCAGTCAGCTGGCCACTATTTCCGACTTCGTTAAGCAGCACGGTATCAGCACCATCTTCTTCGAGGGAACGGCCACGCCCAAAGTGGCCGAGACGCTAGCTCGCAGCACCGGGACTCGGACTTCGACGCTCTACACCATGGAGCGCCTGACCGACGAAGAGGCGGCACTGGGTTACCTGGGCCTAATGGAGCGCAATCTCACCAACCTGATGGAATCGTTCGGTGAGTAGCGCGCTGGAAACGGTCGGCCTGAGGTTTTCCTACGACGACGAGCCGATGCTCGAATCGGTTTCCCTCTCGATCGCCGAAGGGGAGTTCGCAGCCATCGTCGGAGACAACGGAGTCGGAAAATCCACGCTGATGAACCTGGTTTTAGGGAACCTTACCCCTAACGCGGGAACCATCAGGTTGTTCGGCGATTCCATCGAACGGGACGACCATCACGCCGACATCGCCTACGTCTCTCAGGACGCGGTGCGCGGATACCGTGGCTTTCCGACCACCATCGAAGAGCTTGTGTCTGTCCATTGCGCTCATCTGAAGTCGAAGGCGAGCATCGGCGATCTGCTGGCGCTCGTCGGCCTCGAGGGCCAGCGCGGGCGCGCTTTGAGGGAGCTGTCGGGCGGGCAGCTGCAGCGCGTGGGCATCCTTGCTGCGCTGATCAAGAACGCCCGCCTGATTCTTTTGGACGAACCCACAACGGGGATCGACCGGTCGTTTTCAGCCGAACTGTACGGCATCCTGCGCAGGCTGTGCGACGAAGGGCGGACCGTGGTGATGATCACGCACCATCTGTCCGAAGCCGTCCCGTTCATCGATCGCGCGCTGCATCTGTCGGATGGACGCGCAAGCGAGCTGGATCTTTCGAAGGTGGGAGCGGATCTATGAACCCCTTCGATTACGACTTCATGCAGCGCGCCTTCGTCGTCGGAACCGTGCTGGCGGTGGTCTTGCCGCTCATCGGGCTTCCCATCGTGCTCAAGCGCCTTTCGATGATGGGCGACACGCTGTCGCATTCGTCGCTTGCGGGCGTGGCGGCGGGTTTGTGCTTTGGATTCAACCCGCTTCTCGGCTCGGTGGCTGCGTGCGTTGCGGCGGCTCTGTGCGTGGAAGCCGTCAGGTCTCGGCTGCGGTCGTATCAGGAGATATCGACGGTCGTCGTGCTGGCGGCCTCTATCGGGCTTGCCGGTATCTTCAGCAGCTTCGCCGGAGGGGGAAACGCCATCGCCGGCTACCTATTCGGCTCCATCGTTACCATCAGCGACCTGGAGTTCTGCCTGGTTTTGGTTGTGGCGGCGGTTGTGCTGGCTGTTTACCGGGTGCTGTACCGCAGGCTGTACCTCAGCGTGTTCGATGCGGGCTCCGCGCGCCTTCTCGGTATCGATCAGCGCGCTTTAAACTTCGCGTTCGCGCTGATCGTTGCCCTTTCGGTGTCGATTGCGGCCAAAACCATCGGCTCGCTCATCGTTTCGTCCATTCTCGTTATCCCGGCGATCTGCGCGATGCAGTTCGCCCGTACCTATCGGGGCACGTTGGCCCTGTCGGTCGCATTGTCGGTCGCATTCGTGTACGCGGGGCTCATCGTCTCGTATTACGGAAATCTTCGACCCGGCTCTGTGATCGTCCTCATATCGGTAATCAGTCTTCTTGTGGCTTTGTTCGCAAAACGAAAGTAAGGAGCTTTCTATGAAGAGAACGAAGGCGGCCCTCGGAGCCGTTGCAATTCTGACGGTCTCGGTGACCACGGGCGCTCTCGCGGCTACCGGCGCGCTTACGGGCGACGAGGCATCCCGCAGCGCCCAGCAGGTGCTGGCGGCCTCAGCCGGGGACGAGGCGCCCGGTGCGCATTCTGCCCCGACGTACAAGACGGACGAGACCACCGAGGTTCTGCTCGATGCTGAGGTGTCTTCTGACGAAATCGTCAAGATCGTCAAGCACGGAGATCATTGGCACGTGTTCACCAAAGACGGCCGGGAGATCATCACCTACACCGATCCCAGCAAGGCGGGCAGTGCCGCTAACCTGGGATCGACCGCAAACGTCGTATCCGTCAGCCAGCTGAAGTCCATCGCCAGCAACGGGGTCGTGCGCATCCTGAAGCACGGCGACCACTACCACATCTACACCGCGGACGGGCGCGAGTTCATCACGTACGAAGATCCCAGCGCGCTGTACCCCGGCATCTCGATCGGCACGTATACCGGCAGTCACGGCGGCCACGGAGGCGCGTCGGGCGGCTCGTGGCACCGAGCGGGTTACGGCCCGGGCGGCAGTGCAGGCAGCGGGGGATCAAGCGCGGTTCCCGGAATCCCGCATGTGGAGCCGGCGCCCGTGCCGGGCGGCCCCCAGCTTCCCTTCGTCCAGGTGGTTTCCCTTGCCGATTTGGCAAAGCAGCCCATCGTGAAGATCCTGAAGCACGGCGACCACTACCATGCCTACACCGCAGACAACCGCGAATTCATCACGTACGACAACCCCTCCTCGGCATTTCCGCACATCAAGATAGGGGAGTACAAGGGCAATCATGCGGGCGGCAACGCCGGAACCAAACCGGCCAAGCCGGTAAAGCCTATCAAGCAGGATCCCAACGATCCCAAGCGCGTGGTGAAGATCGAGCATCACGATGACCATTGGCACATCCACCGCGCGGATGGCACCGAAGAGGTAACGCATACCGATCCGAGCGAGCTGTACCCCGATATCAAGATCGTCGAGTACGATGAGAACAGGGGCTCCGGCTCGATCAAAGAGGACGAGCGCTTCACCTATGACGAGGTGGAGGCAAAGCTGATCGTCCCGCTTGAGTACATCACCTACGGAAACGTCACCCACACCACCGGGTTCGACCACGAGCGCCAGCGCTTCATCATCCCCCATCACGACCATTACCATTACGTTTCGATCGACACCATCATCTGGCTTTCCGAGGATCCCGGTTACTTCCACGGCTATACGGCCCGTCAGGTGGTGGCCACGCTGAAGTACCTCGTGCTGCATCCCGAGTCCCGGCCCAAGGGCAAGAACGGATGGGGCAGCGATGCCGAAGTGGGAAACGCGAGCGGATCGGACAACGGGAATCAGGGGGAACACGGAAACTCGGGCGATGACCGAGCCGATGACGAGGTCAAGACCGTCGTGCGCATCGTGAAAGAGGCCAAGTGCTGGGTTCTGTACTACAGCAACGGAAAAACCGAGATCGTCTTCAAAGATCCCAGCAGTCGCTATCCGGGCGTGAAGGTGGAGGACTCCGCTAACGCGGGCGGCTCTGCCGGCATGACCGACGATCAGATCATCGAGAAGGAGGCATCGGTTCCCGAGGCGGCCGACCGCGTCGGGAACCCTGCGGCACCCGAGGTACCCGAAGCCTCCGATTCCGGCAAGGCTGTAGAGGGCTCTCCCTCGGCGCCTGCCGAAAATCCGGATCCCGCCGCGGGGTCCGCACGTTAGATCAACCGAAGCGTCCCGAAACGTAGTCGAGGGTGCGCTGGTCTTTCGGGTGGTTGAACAGCGCGTCAGTCCGATCGAATTCGACCAGCTCGCCCAGAAGGAAGAAGGCGGCGTTGTCGGACACCCTGACGGCCTGCTGCATGTTGTGGGTTACCATAACCACGGTATAGCGGGCTTTCAGGGTTCCGACCAGGTTTTCTATCTGCTCGGTGGAAATGGGGTCCAGCGCGCTGGTCGATTCGTCAAGCAGCAGCACCTCGGGTTCGACCGCCAAGGCGCGGGCGATGCACAGGCGCTGCTGCTGCCCTCCGGAAAGCCCGAGTGCGTTTTTGCTCAGCCGATCCTTCACCTCGTCCCACAGCGCGGCGGCCCTCAGCGATCTCTCCACGATGTCGTCAAGATCCCGCCGCGCGCGCACCCCGTGGATGCGCGGTCCGTATGCGATGTTGTCGTAGATGCTCATGGGGAAGGGGTTCGCTTTCTGGAACACCATGCCCACGCGCTTGCGCAGTTCGTTCACATCGGTTTTGGGCGCGTATATGTTTTCACCTCTGAACAGGATCTCTCCTTCGATGCGCACACCCTCGATCAGATCCTGCATGCGGTTGAGCGTCCTTAAGAAGGTGGACTTGCCGCATCCGCTCGGCCCGATGAGGGCGGTCACCTCGTGTGCGGGCACGTCGATGCACACGTCTTTGAGCGCATGCTGGTTTCCGCCGTACCACAGGTTCAATCCGTTTATCTGGAACGCATCCATATCAGCCTTCTTTCGTACCGAGTTTTCGCGCGCAAAGCGTTGCGGCGATATTCAGGAGCAGCGTGAGAATCAAGAGAATCGTTGCAAGCGAGAAGGCGACGGACAGCTCGCCTCGCTCGGTTGCATAGACGTAGAGCGCCACCGTGAGCGTCGCGCTTGACGACGACAGCGCGGTCATGAAGCTGTTCAGTATCAGCCCGAACCCTGCGGTGTAGAGCAAAGCGGCCGATTCTCCCACGATCCTGCCGATGGCCAGAATGCATCCGGTTGCGATGCCGTCGATGGCGTTGGGCAGCACCACGGTGCGAATCATGTGCCATTTTCCGCCACCCAAGGCAAGCGATCCCTCGCGGTAGGCGTCGGGCACCGTTTTCAGGCTCTCAAGCGTGTTGCTGATGATGGTGGGCAAAACCATGACCACCAAGGTGAGACCGCCGGCAAGGATGCCCGCTTGAAGCCCCATGATCTGGATAAAGAACAGCATGCCAACCAAACCGAAGATGACCGAGGGGATTCCGGTAAGGGTTTCGACGGCAAAACCGATGGCGCGCACGACCCGCTTGTTGGAGGCGTACTCGTTAAGGTAGACCGCCGCGCAGGTTCCGAAGGGAATCGCGATCACCATGGCGACGAGCACGATGTAGAGCGTGTTGAGTATGTTGGGAAGGATTCCGATCGTGTCATGGACGTAGCTGGTCTGCGTGGTGAGAAACTCCGCGGTGATGCCGGCCGCTCCGTTTGCCAGGATGTATCCGATGAGAGCCGCTAAGGCGAGGCATACCGTCGCACCGCTCAGGCGGACCAGCAGTTTGAGCAAAGAGGATCTTATCCTCCTGAATCTGCGTACCCTCGCCTCCATCATGCGGACTTCCTGCGAACGACGAGGTTCAACGCAACGTTGACCGCGACGATGAAGATAAACAGCACCAGCCCTATGGAGAACAACGCGTCGCGGTGGAGGCTTCCGTAGGAGGCGTAGGACATCTCGCTTACGATCGCGGTGGTGAGAAACCTCACCGGGTCGAAGAGGGCGGGCATGTTGGCCACGTTCCCCGCGACCATGATGATGGCCATGGCCTCTCCCAACGCGCGTCCCACGCCTTGAACCACCGATGTCGCGATGCCGCTTCTCGCGGCATGGACCGAAATCCCGAAGTAGGTTTCGGCATCGGTTGCGCCCAGGGCGAACGAGCCCTCTTCGTATTCTTTGGGCACCGCGTCAAGCGCAGTGGTCGAAACGCTGACGATGTAGGGAAGGATCATGACGGCAAGCACCACGATGGCCGCAAGAAGGGTTGCACCCGACGAGAGGCCAAAGGCATTCTGGATCGCGGGAACCAGCGCGATCATTCCCACCAATCCGTAGACCACCGACGGAATGCCCGCAAGAAGCTCGACGGCCGATCGAATGACGCGGCTTGCCTTTCTATGGGCGAATTTCGACAAATAGAGCGCGGTCATGATACCCAAGGGAAACCCCAACGCAAGCGCCCCCAAGGTTCCGTAGACACTTGTGAGGATGAACGGCAGGATGCCGAACTGCTCCCTGCCGGGATTCCACGTCTGCCCCAGAAGGAATTCGGACAGACCGATGCGCGCAATCGCGGGCGTCCCCGAAACAACGAGGTAGACGGTGATTCCCAGTACGAAAAATACCGACAGCAAGCCCGAGAGCAGGAATACTCCGTGAAACAGCGCTTCGATAGACGAGCTTTTCTTTTTCATCGCGAGGTTCTTTCGATCGATGGATAGGGGCGCGAAGGTCGCGCCCCCGGATGGCATTTCCGCATCGGGGCGATGAGCATCGCGCCTATGCAAGGGGGACGGCTCCCGCTGTTCTGATGAGGTCGGCAGCTGCGGGGCTGATGGCGAAGTCCACGAAGGCCTGGGCCTCGTCGGAGAGCTTCGAGTCTTCGGGTACGATGAGGTTCAAGGGCCGCTGGATGGGATAGGTGCCGTCGAGGACGGTCTTCTCGCTGCAGGCTACGCCATCCACGTCCAGGGAATAGATGCCCTTCTGGCCTTCGACCGACGAGAGCGAGGCGTATCCGATCGCGTTGGGGGAGCTGGCAACCGCGGTCATCACCGCGCCGGTAGAGGTGAGCTCTTGGGTCAAAACGCACTGATCGGAGGTTTTGGTGACGGACTCGAACCCATCGCGCGTTCCCGATCCGCTCTCGCGTCCGATGCAGGCTATCTCGAGATCTTTACCACCTACTTCCGACCAATTCCGGATCTTTCCGGTGAATATGTCGGTTACCTGCTGAAGGGTGAGGCTTCTCACGCCGCAGCTTTGGTTCACCACGATGGCGATTCCGTCGAGCGCGATCGTGATGGGCCGAAGCCCCGTCTCCTTGTCTTTAAGCGCGCGCGAAGACAGGCCGATGTCACAACTTCCCTGCGAGACGGATTCGATGCCCGTACCCGATCCGGTTGCATCGTAGGTGATCTTCACGGAGGGGTTATCGGCCATGAAGGCTTCCGATAAAGAGCCGATCACCTTCTCCATCGAGGTGGATCCATTGGTCGAGACGGTTCCGGACACCCCCGAAGCCGAATCCGACGTGCCGCAGCTTGCCAGACCGAACGCCAATGCGGATGCGGCCGCAAGGCCGATCAGCGTCTTCGCTATTCCTACTCGTTTCATTCGATTCCTTTCCGCTCGGTTCCCTTTTTGGCTGTTTTCGCCCTGCGAAGAATTGAACCGCCTGCATGAAAAGGAAGCGCAAAGCGCGGGTAAAAGCGACGTCATGAGTTCGTCAAGGAACGGTAAAGAATCCCCGGTCTTTCCAGCGATGCGGCCTGTGCTGGCTTCGGTAGCCCACGGCTCCTTGAAAACTCCTTGATCTTTTTCGGGGGGGGGGTATAATCAATGCGCGAATATCAATTTTACCAGGTGAAGTTGGTATGAACTACGGATTCAACCTACCGAGCGCAACCCGGGTAACAGTCGGAAAAAAGGGGTGTTATGAAGGGAAAGCTGGCCGCTTTCATGGGCGTCGTGCTGGCGCTCGGCATCGGGCTTCCAAATGCGATGGCGGATCCGGGCACGGCGGGCGATGCCCAGCAGGGAACGGTATCCATCCAGAGAACGGGGGTTGCCTATCCCACCCTTGGTGCCGCTGCGGATGCCGCACAGGATGGGGACACCTTGGTTGTCAACGGAGAAGTGGGTTGCGCTTCGGATGCTTCGTTCAGAAAAAGCGTGACGCTGGTGGCTGCGCAAGGGGGAGGAACCCTGAAGAACCTTCATCCGAAGCACGCTTATCTTAACGTGACGGATGGAGGCTCTCTTACCTTGGGTTCGGGGGATTCGAGCCATACCCTCGACATCAAAAACGTCGGCGTCAAGGTCACTCAGGGGTCGTTCGCGTTCAAGGACGGAGCGCATATCTTTTTCGAGAACAGCTCGATATCCGCAATGGTGGAGGTGGCGGGCAACCAGTCCAAGGCGTCGTTTTACGGAGGGACTATCGATTGCCCCGATGTCATAAGCGGTGCCCCCGATTGGGCCGTCAAGGTTACCATGGGCGCTTCGGTAGACGAGATATCGGGCGGGCAGTACCGCGCTTTGTACGGCGGGTTTTCTGTTGGTGGCAAGGGGACCGTCGTCAAACAGGTGCGAGGTGGCACGTTCGCGAACAACGTTGAGTCGCGCCAATCCCAACCGGCTTTCTTGCTGGAGTACAACGCCCGCATAGACGAGGTTTCGGGCGGTCAGTTCAAAGCGGCCCGCTTCGGAGGGCTTCAGATGGAATCCGGGGCCTCGGTCGGGCTTATATCCGGAGGTATGTTCGAAGGGAATTCAGAACCCAAGGAGGTGTCTGCGAGTTCGAACGGCGCTCCGTACTTTTCGGGACTTGTTTTGTACGCACGCAACAGCTCGGATCCCGTGGTGGTGGAAAAGATAACGGGCGGCACGTTTTCCGGTTACAACGCCATGCTGTTAGTGGGCGCTTCGGGAGTCGCGAAGGTTAACGAAATTACCGGCGGCTCGTTCAAGGGCATTACCGACACCGGTATCCGCAATTGCGGAAACGCCGAAATCGGAAGCATCTCGAATGCTTCGGTCGAGGGAGCGTCGTGCGGTATATACAATTTGGGAACCATCAACCACATCAAGTCCGGAACATTCAAGGGCGTTTCTAGCGACGGTTTGTATAACGAGAACGATGAATCCAGTCTTCCTGCGTGGATTGGCAAGATGGGCGATATAACCGGCGGTACGTTCGAGGGTGCCAAGCGCGGTCTTTACAATTCGGGCAGCATCGACAAGATCGCCGATGGCGTGTTTGTGGGAAAAACGGCCGCTGTATCCTGCAGCTCCACTTCGAAAAAGGGAAACCTCGACAGCATCGAATCCGGTGTGTTTTATTCCGAAGGGAGCAACTGCATCGAACTCGTTTTGCCGCTTGCGATCGAGCCGGGCTTGACGGCTAGCCACCCCTCCCAGGGTACGGGACGTTACTACGTTGCCGAAGGCGGCGCCATTTTCAACGACGATTCCCTCGTCACCTTCCCTCGGTATTCCCACCCGAAAGCCGGTCAGGAAGAGTATTTCATGAGCAGCTCTTCCGATACCTTGGAGTCTTCCGCGAAGCCGGGAGTAGCGTTCCGTTATCTGCGGCAGCTTTTGACCGTCGGGTACAACCTGAACCTCGATGACGACAAGAACTCGATGATGGAGGGAAGCTACCTTAAGCCCGGGCAGAGCGCAACGTTGTGGGATGCCGAGGCAATCAAGGGCAAGGTGCCCGAGAACCTGAAGCTGACGGGCTGGAACACCAGTCCCGATGGAAACGGCACTTCGTACGAACCCGGTGCCGAGGTGAAAGATATCGTCTCCGATTTGAAGCTGTATGCCCAGTTCCAGAAGGTGGAGCCCGATAAACCCGCTCCGGCTCCCTCCCAGTCCGAAAACGCGGCGATCCATGTGATGCCTTCGATGCCCATTAAGACTGCGATGCCCGTTACGGGGGATGATTGCTCCGTTGCCGTAATGGCGATACTGGCTGTGCTGTCCATCTCGGGCGCCGCACTCGCGTTTCGCCTGCGCGAATCCGCCTAAAGAGCTTCGGCGCGGTTTTGCAACGTGAAAATCCCCGTCTCGTTTCGAGACGGGGATTTTTTTGAATGCGCTTGCCTCGCCCTCGGAAAACGACTAAGTTCGGGGCACGGCGCAGGAACGGAGGAAAACTCCGTTTGCGCCCCCAATACAGAAAGGTGTTGTCCTATGGCCGAGTTAACCCACGAAGAGCTTCGGGATCTTGTATTCCAAACGTATGCCACACGTTACACCTGCAAGCGCTACGACCCCAACGGGCGCGTCTCCGACGAGGATTTCGCAACATTGTTGGAGGTTGCACGTCGCTCTCCCAGCTCGTTTGGGCTCGAACCGTGGAAGTTCCTCGTTATCGAGGACGAGACGGTTAAAAGCGAACTTCTCGACCTTGCGTGGGGTGCGAAGAAAAACGCCGATAGGACGATGGTGATCCTGTCGCGCAAAGGGGCGTCGGCCGATTCCGAATTCGTCGAACGCACCCTGCGCGACGTCCAGGGTGCAGAAGGAGAGGCTTTCGATCAGCGTCGCAGTTTCCTTGCCGCCTTTCAGCGCAACGACCTTTCCATGGAGGGCGACGAAGGAAAGCTGCTGGAATGGACGTCTCGCCAAGCCTATATCGTGCTGGGAAACCTGCTGACCAGCGCGGCGCTTCTGGGTATCGATTCCACGCCTGTGGAGGGCTTCGACGTAGCCGCCCTTGCCGATCTGCTGGCACGTCGCGGTCTTATGGACCCAAGCGAGTACGCGCCGACGCTCATCGTGCAGTTCGGGCGGCATGATGCAAGCCATTTCGAACCACAGCAGCGCCGCCGTCCGCTTGACGAGGTCGTGCGCTTCGTTCGCTAGAAAAGCCGCCTTACTCCTGGGTTTTCATCGCCAAGGCAAGCGGAACCTTCCTGATGCGGCGAACATGCAGGTAGGCAACCGCACCGTAGCATGCGCCCCCCAACGCCAACTCGATGGCCACCCGATCGAGGGGTAGGCTGATCACGAAGTTGCCGTTGTAGTGCATGAACACCAGCTTGATCAACAGCACTATAAGCTCTGTCACAATGGGCACAGCCGCTACCAGCGATATCGCTACCGCCTCGGTGATGGTGCGCACGTAGAGCCCGTTGATTTCGCGATCGGTGTAGCCGAATACCTTCATATGGGAAATGGAGCGCGCGTTACGTTCTATGACGGTTTTAGTCAACAGGTACATAAGCACGATGTAGATGGCTAGAGACGCGCCCACCATCACGTACACCATATCTCCCATGGAATCCCGCATCTGCGCGCCGATCTTATCCATCTGGCTGGGCGTGATGTCGCTGCCCATGTAGTGATTGTCGATATCGAGCTCCGTATCTGAGAAGTATCCCGTGAAGTAACGATCGTCATTCCCCAAAAGCTTATTCATCGTCTCGAGGGGAAGGTAGACGTTCGTGTCTCCATCGCTTCCCCAAACCGATCCGATAGCAAGATCGTAGGTTGTATCCGTGTATTTATCGTACAGCGAGACGACATCCCCGACGTCAAGGTTGAACTTCGAAGCGAGCCCGTAGCCTATGGTTGCCGTATCGTTTGAAAACTCCAGGCCGTTGTAATAGTGCGAATCTCTTTGAATGCCGTAGAGAACGACGCTTTCCCATCCTGCACCGCCGCCTCGATTGAATTCGAGGCGCGCCGATGAGAACTTTTCAGCCTGGGCTATGGCCTCCTCGCTGTTTTCTCGGGTGTTCACCGCATAGGCATCCTTGTCGATATGGGATGCCTTCTGCGTCAAATCGAAGAACTCTTGCAAAGAGAGTCCTCCCAGGTCGGCATCGTTCGGATCGGTGTCATCGAATTTGAACGACGACATATCCACGGTATCGGCCAGCTTCAAAGCGGCCGCGTGTGCTTCGCGCTGCTCTGCGGTTCCCCTCAGTTCTACAGGGGCTTTCAGCGTGTACGTGTGTTCCGATACCAGGTTTTCAGCCAGCGAGTCGGCATAGCGGTCGATGGTGGGCAGCATGCAGAATCCGAACAGAAGAAGCAGTGATGCGAATAGGATCCCCGCAAAAAGCGTGACGAAATGAGATGCGTTGCGACCCAGTATGCGAAGTCTGAAGCGAATGGAAAACGAAAGGGCTTCGGGCAGCTTGCGTCCTCCGCCGCGATTGCGCCTGCTGGTTTCCCGATGCAGGAACTGCAGGGGCGTGCAGCGCAGCTTGAGCGCAAGGCCGGCGAAGTTGATCGCGGCCAAAAGGCACAGGGGCAGTAGGGTGGACTGCGCGAACACGCCCCAATCCCAGATTGTTTGATAGGGGGGCAGGCTGTAGCTGTTGTAATACAGATCGGACATCTTCTCGATGAGGAAGACATAGCCCAAGGTGTTGCCCACCACCGCGCCGACAGCTCCCGAGATAAGCGGAAGAGCCAGGTAGTGTCTGATGATTTCGCTTTTTCGGTATCCCAGGGCCATAAGCGTCCCGATAACGGCGCTCTCCTCTTCTACGATGGATGAGGTCAGAACCGCAAACACGAAGGCGAGAATGGCTATGAGTATGTACTGCATAACCACCCACATGACCCGGTCGCCTTCCAGGTCGTCTTCGGCATACCCGATGCCGTTGTTGGCGTCTTTGTCCACAAAGTCGGCAAGGGAGACGTTCTCGTCTTGCAGCGTATCGAGAATATCCCGTTCGAGAGACGCCCGAGCGCCATCGTCCAACGTTCGGTCGTCGGCCGTAAACGAGTAGGTGTACGTACAGGTATCGGGCTTAAACGTGGAGAAGCCGGATTCCGATACCTGGGCCACAGTGAAGGTTTGCGCATTGAATACGAAGTCGGTGTTCTTCTCGAACAGAGCCTGGTAGTCGGAAAGCGACATGATGCCCGACAGTACGAACCTGTTTCCACCCACCGTGACGACATCGCCTACCGCCAGACCGTTGTTTCGGCAGAATACTCGATCAAAAGCAATCTCGTTGGGAGCATCGGGAGCTTTGCCCTCGAAGTACGCCGGGAGATCGAATCCTTGCCGATTGAGGTACACGCGTGCCGTCATGACGGCTCCGCCATCGGCTACGGTCAGAGGGATGTCATAGCTGAAATTGTCATGCACTGCGACACCGAGGGACTCGATTCTTCCTATAACGTTGTCGTTCAGTTCGAAATTCGAGGTAAAGCGACCGTCTTCCAGGTTATAGTCGCTGTCTACGGCGCTCACTATACGGGACATGGATGAACTGGCCATAAGGAATCCAGAGACCATCGAAATGCTCAGCGTCAGCAGCAGCGTGATTCCGAGCCACTTTCCCGGATTCCTTCTGAATTCGCGGGGGAGCCGCCTGTTCAGCGGAGATAGGGTTCTCATCTTCTTACCAGCTTAGTTCGCTTGCGGCAATCGGGGAGGCGTTTTTCTCGTTAGATACGAGCCTGCCGTCCCGCAGGCGCAGGATGCGATGGGCCATATGCTTGATGGAGGCGTTGTGGGTCACGATGACAACGGTGCATCCGTATTGCCGGTTGACGCGCTCCATAAGGCAGAGGATCTCTTTTGAAGTTTTATAGTCAAGGGCCCCCGTGGGTTCATCGCATAGCAGCAACCCCGGATTCTTCACCAAAGCGCGGCCGATGGCGCAGCGCTGTTGCTGGCCTCCCGATATCTGCGAGGGAAACTTGAAACGGTGCTCCCATAACCCCAGAGACTCCATGAGCTCATCGACATCCAGGGGGTTTTCAGAGATATGCGCTCCGACCTCGATGTTCTCGCGAACCGTCAGATCGCCGAGAAGGTTGTAGAACTGGAAGACGAAACCAAGCTGGGAGCGGCGGTACTCTCCCAGTTGCGCATCGCTCCTTTCGGTGAGCTCGCAGCCGTCAACCCGAACGGTACCGCTGTCGGCGTGCTCAAGGCCCCCGATGATGTTCAGAAACGTCGACTTGCCCGACCCCGAAGGTCCCAGTAAAACGCATATCTCACCGCGATCGACGGTTAAGTCGATTCCCTTCAGCACATCTACGCGGGATCCCTCCTCGCCGTAGTGCTTCTTCAGGCAAGATACTTCGAGGTACGGTTCGCTTTCGATCATGGGACCTCCATCGACGGGGTGCTCGACGGCCTTTCCGGCGGCTGTATTTCTCACATTCGCATCTCGTTTTTCCGAGATGGCTTCACTCGTTTTCTTACCTGCTTGACAGCCAGGAAGATCAGGATGCCGACAATGGCGGCCATGACGATCGATCCTCCGGGACGAACGTCGTACTGGTACGAGAACACAAGTCCCGACATAGTATAGACGATCCCCAGCACCACCGACGCGATGCAGGTCTGTCGGTAGCTGCGGCACAGGATAAGCGCCGTGGCCACCGGCAGCGTAACCAAAGAGACCACCAGCAAAGCGCCGACCACCTTGCAGGCAAGGCCGATCATGATGGCGGAAAGGGCGGTGAACAGGCCGTCCACTATGCGTTCATCGACGCCCGCGATGCGGGCGAGCGTGCGATCGATGGCGATATCGGAAAGCCCGGCGTACAAAACGACGCTCAGGGCGATCGTGAACAGCGTCGCCACCGTGGTTCCGATAAGATCTTCCGCGGTCACCGATGAGATCGACCCGAACAGGTACGACTCGAAAGTGTTTCCGCCGGGCGCCAGATCGGCCAGGATAACCGCAAGGCCCAAACCCGCGCTCATGATGATGGCGACGGCCATGTCGCCGAACTGGGGCAGGCGGGAACGAATCGCCTCGATGGAAAAGCCCGCGACGATGCAGCTGGCTACGGCTCCCCATACGGGGTTGAAACCGAAGATGAGACCCAACCCGACACCGGTAAGCGAAACATGGGAAAGAGCGTCGCTCACCATAGACGTTTTGCGGTTGATCATCACGATGCCGATAAGGGGCAGGGCGACGGCGAACATGATTCCCGCCATAAGGGTCCGTCGCATGAACTCGAACTCAAGCATGCTCGACCATCCTTCCGTCTACGATTTGATAGCTTGCGTCCAGCGAAACGTGGTCGCGCACAAGCTGGAACTCATGGGAGATGATGAGGCAGGTGATGGCGCGCTGCTCTTTGATGTTCGCCAGAAGCTCGAAGAACTTCAGCTTGCTTTCGCTGTCCACACCTGCGGTGGGCTCGTCGAGCACTAAAAGCTTCGGATCGTTCACCAGGGCGCGGCAGATCATGACGCGCTGTTGCAATCCGCCCGAGAGCTGGTTGAAGGGCGTGCGCGCATAGGCGGACAACCCCATGCTCTCAAGCGCCGCGTCCGCGGCGGCGTAATGGCGCGCCCGCGGTATGCGCACGAACCCGAACTGACGGTACAGTCCCTGCACTACGATTTCTCTGCAGGTGGTGGGGAAGGCGACGGCTCCCAGGACGTTTGCTTGGGGGACGTACCCGATCCAGGTAAGGTCGCTGTAGGTTTTGGGACTCTTCCCGAAAAGCTCCACCGTGCCCGAATCGGGCTTGAGCTCTCCCAGAACAAGTTTCATGAGCGTCGATTTACCCGAGCCGTTTTCTCCGGTAAGGCAGCAAAACGTGCCCTCGCCAACGGTAAAGCTCAGGTCTTTGAGAACGGGCTGCGTCGTGTAGCCGAAGCAGAGCCCGGACACCTTGATGGCATCCATGCGGTTCCTTTCGCGGTGGTTCATCGCCCCGCCATGCGCCGGATTCGGCACTAGAGCAGGGACTGGTATATGGCTTCTATGTTGGTGCGCATTATCTCGACATAGCCGTTCATCTGGGCGCCCTGCTCTTCGCCGACGTATTCCATCGACGCGAGCGGCACGGCCTTCCCGCCTATCTCGTTTGCTACGGTCTCCGCATCCTTGGGATTGGAGCCCAGCTCGTAGAACACCGTGGTGGTCCGGTGCTCTTTGCAGAAATCGACGGCTTTGCGCACGGTCTTCAGTGCGGGCGATTCGGTTGAGGTAAGGCCCTGCAGGGGGAAGTGCTTGATGTTCAGATCGCGGCAGAGATAAGCGTAGGCGTTGTGGGTGACCACGAACTCGCGGCGGTCGAGATCCTTGAATTTCTCTTGAAACGATGCGTCCAGTTCGGTGATGCGCGCTACCACGTTCACCTTGCGCTGATAAAAATCGGATTTCCGATCAGGCCAGGATTCGCAGAGACGGTCGTGGATGGCGTTGCAGTAGCGTTTCGCATTCGCAAGCGACAGCCAGGAATGCGGGTCGTAGGTTACCTTGTCGGTGCCTGACGACGACCCCTCCATAAGCTGTCTTGCGGGGATCTCGTCGCCGTTCTCGCGTGTTACCAGCCGATAGGAAAGCAGGTTTGCGCTTGCGCGATCCGAAAGAAGGATCCAGTCGTCGCCTTCGGGCAGCGTGAACCCAATGTATCCGCTTTCATGACCCATCTCCAAAGCGTAGACCTTGCCATCCTCCACCTGGATGGTGTCGTGCTGCGCGATCGTTCGGCCCTTCTCGCTCATAATGGCCCGCCCGCGTCTTGCCAGCTCGGCTGCAGACGCACTCGAGTCGCCCCTGAAGAAGGCCACGCGCATGATGTCTTGGTGCGTATGTCCGAATTCGAAGCCGTAGGTGCCCGGTCCCACTTCGAGGCTCGCGATGTACTGGAACTCTCCCATAGCGGCCGCGCCTCGGTAGGTGATGAGATCGACGCTGTCTGAAAGCGTGAGCACGGGAAGGTTGGGAAGGTTGTCGCGCACCTGATCGATCCAGTGCTCCATGTTGGCGCCGTTTACCACCAGCAAGTCGGCTTGGGAAAGATCCTTGAGGTTTTTGGGGGTGGGCTCCCAGACATGAGGGTCTTTGTTCGTGGGCATGAAGGAATGCAGCTCCACCGCATCTCCCGCCACCTCGCGCACCAGATCGAACACGGGGTAGAACGAGGCGTAGACCACGGGCTTGGTTCGGGCGCCGCCTTTGGCGCCCGTGCAGGAGGGAAGCAGGGCGGCGCCGGCCAGACCCGCTCCCAGACAACCGCAGACCTGCAAGAATTCTCTGCGCGTATGATTCATGGTATGTTGCGCTCTCCTAGAAGGGGAGGGGCGCCTCTCGGCGCCCCTCGATCGCTGCGTTTTATTCCTTGATCTCGTCCTTGATCTGATCGATCGTGGAGCTGGGGGCTACGAAGGTCGGGAACCAGGTTTCCTTGCTCATCAGCTCATCGACGCTGTTACCGTAGCGCATGTGGAAGTGGGTGAGCTCTTCCTCGCCGTGAACGGGCATCATAAGGAGGACGGGGTACTTCGCGTTCGGCTCCTTGGCTTTGAAGACGTCCCACTCGAGCTCGTGTCCGCCATGCATGACCTTCTTGGAATCGACGCACTCGTACGTCGCCTTGGTGACCTCGGTGCCGCCCTCGGACTCGAACCCGTTAAGGAAGGTCACGGTGTCGCCCTCGATCTTCAAGCCGTGGAAGTCGCAGAAGCGCCTTTCCTCGAGCTCTGCCTTCACTTCGGCGGCCGTGGTCTTGCTGTTCTTGGCGGCCTCGTCGTAGGCGTCGGCGACTTCGTCTTTGTTGAGATAGGAGCTGAAGTCGTTCCAGGTGCCCTCCCACCCGGCAAGGGTGATCTTGGAGGAGGACTCTTCTTTGGCGGCGGGCTGCGAAGCCGTCGTACCCTGCGACGTGTTCTCAGCCTGTCCCTTCTCGGCCTGGCCCGCGCATCCGGTCAGCGCAAGTGCGATGCCCAGGGCCGCCGTCGCGCAGCAGGCCTTGTTCAATGCCTTCATCTTCATTCTGTGCTCCTTACACCGTCGTTAACGCCAAAATTATATATGGCTAACTTTCGATGGCAATCTTGCATCGAGAGACGATGCGGTTCAATGGCCCTCACATATTCTTAACAACTTGAGAATGGGGTTGAGGCGGGCTCTCCTGCTGCGAGGGGGGCTTGGAAGGAGCGCCCGCGCATGCGATGGGCTTTCTTTTCTAGAGGTTGGAAAGATCGACCCTCTTGAACGTGTACCCCTGTTCGGCCAGATCGCCCGAGAGCGGAGCGCCGAGGAAGAAACCGCTTATCTCATCGAGCTTTTCGGTGGGATCGACGTCGGAGAACGTGTCGGGATACACGGTTGACCCTACCTGGTAGCAGTTCGCCAGCGCCATTTCGATGTTGGTTGCGTAGAACCGGTAGGAGATGAGCGTGGCGACGCGACCGTCCCGAACGGCATCGAGTGCGGCGAAGTAATGCGGGTTCGCCTCGTAGTCGCTTTTCACCAGATCAAGGTTTCCGCACTCGACGAACACGAAGTTCGGCTGAGCCGCCGATACCGCCTCCAAATCGATGGTGAAGGCCCCCGATGCCTTCTTGCCGTCGGCGATGTTGGTCACGCCGCAGGCGTTGAACGGCGCGAAGTTTGCCTCGGTACCGTCGAAGCCGTGCCCGCCTCGGTACGAGATGCCCGCAGCATAGCCAGTGACATTTCCATATGCAGACGACCGTCCCGCGCGATCGGAGAGGTCTTGCTCGATACCCTCGAGGTAGGTCGTCACTTCGGCCGCGCGTTCTTGCTTTCCAAGAACTTTGCCCAGAAAAGCCAGGTTGTCGGCAAATTCTTTCCCGAACACGGTTTCGGGTACGTCGATGCACACAACGGGGACGCCGGTTTTCTCCTGGAGCGCGTCCGCTTCGTCGGCTTTCAGATTAGCCGCAACGACAACCTGGGGCGATACGGAGATAATGGCCTCTGCATTGGGGGTCACGCCCTTCGATCCGCCCTCGCCGATGATGGGGAGCCGCGAGAACGCTTCATGGTTCACGTGGCGGTATGCGCAGCTGACGATATCCTCATGCTCGGCTTTCTCGACACCTACCACCTTATCGACCGCCTGCAGATAGCAGATGGGCCGAAGGGAGCATCCCACGGCCACCACCCGTTCGACATCGCCGGGCACCTCGACGGCGCGTCCCAGCCGGTCGATGACGACGGTCGTGGCCGATGCGGTTTCCGCCGCCTCCTGCGTTTGGGGCGCCGAACATCCGACGAGGCCGCCCAGTGTTATTGCCAGCGCAACGATTGCCGTTACGATGGCCGTTGCGGCCACTCTGGTTTTGTTTGCACGATGCGGTGCCGCTGCACGCGATACCATGCGTTCTCCTTTCCTTTCGGGTTTCTTACCGTTGGTATTACGAATACTAGAATCGTAATACTTCTAGCGTTATAGTAAGACTCGAATCGCACGTGGGAAGGCGTGAATTCGCAATAATCGGGCGGAAGGACGAACGATGCTTTCATTGGATCTTTGGGAGAAGGCCGCGCAGTTTCACGGACACAAGTGCCCCGGTCTTGCGATGGGGTTCAAAGCGTGCGAGGGGGCTATCGAAGAGCTGGGGCTTTCGGCTGACGGCGCATCGTCGGTCGACGAGGAGCTGGTATGCATCGTAGAGAACGACGCGTGCGGGGTCGACGCGGTGCAGGCGCTTCTCAGCTGTACCTACGGAAAGGGCAACCTCATCCCGCGCTTGCGTGGGAAGATGGCGTTCTCGTTTTTCACGCGCGAGAACGGACGGGGAGTAAGGTTGTGCCTGAAACCCGGCTGCGGATCGAACCTCGATCGCGCGGCTTTCCAGGAATACCTGATCTCAACCCCTTACGATCAGCTGTTCGACGTCAAAGTCCCGCCGTACGGGCTTCCCGAGCGCGCGCGTCTCTTCAAATCGGAACGCTGCGCCGTGTGCGGCGAGGTTACGGCGGAATACGCCTTGCGCATCCAGAACGGCAAGCCGGTATGCGCAGACTGCTACGACGCCTACGAACGCGAGGGCTTTTAGGTGGGCTCTTCGGCCGATCGGACCATCGCGTTGTCCGAGCGCGAACGGAGCGTCGATGGGGCCGCAAGGCGTTCGGAGCGAAAAAGCATCGCCGTGGTCGGTGCGTTGACGCTTGCCATGATGTGCATTGCGGCTTTCAGCCTCTCATGCGGTGCGTCGTGCATCGACGTGCCCGCAAGCGTTTCGGCCCTGTTCGGTCTCGGTGCCCCTCAAGATGTCGCAGCGGTTCAGTCAATCCGCCTGCCGCGCGTGGTGTGCGCCGTGGTCGCCGGAGCCGGCCTGGCTTTGGCGGGCGCTGCGCTGCAAAGCGTTTTGGAAAACCCGCTGGCCTCGTCTTCCACGGTGGGGATCTCCCAGGGGGCGGCCTTCGGGGCCACGCTTGCTCTATTGGTGGTCGTACCGGCGCTTGCCGGGTCGAGCGCGAACGTTGGAGCGGGCACGACCGCCCTGTTCGCGTTTGTGGGCGCGATGACGTCGAGCGCGGTGGTGCTGCTGTTCTCGAAGCTGGGTTCGATGCGCCCGGAAAGCATCGTCTTGGTTGGCGTCGCGCTGTCGGCCCTGTGGGCCGGGGCCTCCACCATCATCCAGTACTTCGCGAACGATGTCGAGCTTACCAGGGTTCTGTTCTGGCAATTCGGCGATCTGGGAAGGGCAACCTGGTCCCAAATCGGGTTCATGGCGCTTATCGGCGCCGGTTGCAGCGTGTATTTCTTTGCGAATCGCTGGAACTACAATGCGCTGCAAAGCGGAGGGCGGGCCGCCGGGAGCCTCGGCGTCGATGTGAAGCGCACGCGCATAGCGGGAGTCGCAGTCGCCTCGCTGATGGCTGCGGCTATGGTGGCGTTCGTCGGGCTCATCAACTTCATCGGCCTCATCGCCCCGCATATCGCGCGACGGGTGGTGGGAAACGACTACCGGTATCTGCTTCCGGCCTCGTTGGTTCTCGGTGCGCTGATCATGCTTTTGTCCGATTTGGCGGCTCGGATGGCCATTTCCCCCGTCATCCTTCCGATCGGCGCTATCACCTCGTTTCTGGGCGCGCCTCTGTTCCTCTACCTTCTGTATCGGGGGTACCGCCGATGAGCGACGCTACCTTGCAGGCGACGGGGTTGTCGTATGCCTACCGCGGCGTTTCCCATAACGTGTTCGATTCCTTCAACCTGGATGTCTGCGCCGGATCGATGCTGGCGGTGCTGGGGAACAACGGGGCGGGGAAGTCGACGCTGCTCGATCTGCTGGCGGGCATCTCCAAGCCGAAGACGGGGCGGGTGTCGGTTTCGGGGGAGAACCTGCTTGCCATGACGCGCCGTAAAGCGGCGCGCAGGGTTGCCTACGTAACGCAGCAGCAGACCGTACCGTATTTGAAAGTGTACGATCAGGTGCTTTTGGGTCGAAGACCCCACATAACCTGGAACGTTGCCGAGCGCGACAGAAAAGCGGTGGCCCGATGCCTCTCGATGCTTCGCCTCGAGGATTTCGCAGATCGGTTCTGCGACGAGCTTTCGGGCGGAGAACGGCAGAAGGTGCTGGTCGCGCGTGCCCTTGCGCAAGAACCGCAGGTTCTGATACTGGACGAGCCCACCAGTGCGCTGGATCCGAAGAACCAGATCGAAGTGATGACCGCGATTCGCTCGGTGACGCGCAGCGAGCGGTTTGCAACCGTGCTGGTTCTGCACGACATCAACCTCGCTTTGAGGTTCTGCGATCGGTTCATGCTGATTCGCGACGGGCGCGTGGTAACTCAAGGTGGGCGGGATGCCATGACCGACGAGGCCGTGTCCGAAACGTACGGCATGCGGTTCAGGATAGTCGATATCGATGGCGCCAGCGTGGCCGTGCCTTGCGCTTGATGCGGCGTGAAAAGTTTTCTTGCGGTAATATCGAAAGAAATTAGTTTATGCTTACTTTCATGGAATGGTTTCATGCCTTCGAGCGCCTGCTGTGAACGCGCTTCGCCTCCGCTGGCATGAAAGATGCGGCTGTTTTTGCCCTCGGGTACTCATGATACCGCCCCGTTCGCGCTTTCGATCGGGTCGATTGGAAGGAACCTGCATGAATAAAAGCACCTGGGATCGTTTCGCCCCATTCTACGCGCGCTCGATGAGGGCCGATCGGGAGGCGAACCTGGATATCGCTCAGCGTATCGCGCAGCGCGTAACGGGGAAGGACGTGCTTGAATTGGCCTGCGGACCCGGACAGCTGGCCAAGGCGATCGCTCCCTGCGCTCACTCGGTCGTCGCAACCGATTATTCCGATGGCATGGTGCGCGTTGCGAACCAAGGAGATATTCCCGAAAACCTTTCGTTTGCGGTGGCTGATGCGACCGACCTTCCGTACGAAGACGGTTCCTTCGATGCGGTGATCATCGCGAACGCGCTCCATATCATGCCTGAGCCGGACGAGGCGCTTTCGGAGATCAGGCGCGTGGTGAGAAAAGGGGGCCTGCTGATCGCCCCTAATTTCGTAAGCCGCGAAAGCGCTTCGGGTAGAAGCGCGTGGATCAGGGTGCTCGGTTTGCTGGGCGTGAGGCCGACGCATCACTGGACGGCTGAAGAGTACCGGCGGTTCCTCGAGGAGCGCGGTTGGACGGTCGAGGAATCCCGCGTGTACTCGGCGCGCGTTGCGATCTGCTACACCGTATGCAGGCCGTAGCGCGCATCCGTTTGGATGAATCCAAAATAACCGAGTAAATAGGAGTCGTTTTACTCTTTCTTCTTTCACCCCTCCTTCGGAGAATTCCATTAGTTCGTAGGAAGGCAGTCTTTGCGGGGATGGCCTGCGGGGCGTTTTGTCGGTTGCTTTAAAGCCCTATGAGAAGAAGGTGGTCGGAATGAAGAAGTTCAAGCTGATGGCATCCGCTCTGTGCGCGGTTGCGCTTTGGCCAGGGCTTGCCTCCTGCGCAGGCTCGGGCGGCGGTGCCGAAATCGAAGAAACTGCTGCGCTTCGATTTGGATGATGGAAGCGGCAAGCCCCGACAGATCCTGTCCGGCATCCATGCCTACTACGAGCCCGAGGACCTGGTCGGCAAGACCGTCCTGGCCATTCTCAACCTGCCTCCCCGAAAGATGATGGGGCTGGAGTCTCACGGCATGATTCTTTCCGCCGTCAAGGAGCTCGACGATGGGGGAGAGCGCTTGAACCTGGTTATGGTAGACGACTGCATCCCTGCAGGAGATGAGATCTGCTAGATAACCCCTGAGCGGGGCGTCTGGGTTCCAACACATTCACGCCGCAATAACGGCTAGAAAATTCGGGGCGAAGCAGATCCATCCTGGATCGGAAGGAGGTCACATGTGCTTTGACTCCATGTCGGCCCGGATAAGGCCCTTCACGTACCCCGACATGTTGGGCTGGGCCTTCAGGTGGTCGTACAGCTCCGCCTCAGTCGGGAAGAAGCTGATGCCGACCTGCTTTACCTTCTCGCGCCGGTACTTGTTGTTCGCTCTTTTCTGCGCATCGCTCAATGTCATGGCTCTCTCCTGTCGCTGGACGGTACGCGTTCGAGGCGGTAGACTTCGCGGAAGGGGAGTCCGCCCGTCAGAACGGACTTCCATCTCTCAACGAGCTAGCGTTTCCGGATAACCAGGTACGTCACTACCGTCCGAAACGTTAGCTCGATTCTTATCTTCCACTTCGTTCCCGCCTTTCCTCTCCTAACAATATACTACCAACACTATATACTATCTAGTTTTAACTTCGCCTTCGACGATAACGTGAAGCACCTCGGCGATCCCGTACCTTTCCTTCTCCTTGCCCCGTGTACGTGCTTGATTTACCTTAAGGTAAGGTAGTGGATTATTAACCGCAAACGCTTCTTCTGTGCCCAATGGCAAAGACTTCGATAACCAGTCGTTCGTCGAATATGGTGCAGAGCATTCGATAGTCGCCAACGCGATACCGCCATTCACCTAAACCACGCATTTGCATACGCAGCGACGCGCAGCCCATTAGGCTTTCATCCAATGCCGTCAATGGCGGCATTGTTGGGATTCAATCCATCTGACATGCATGGCGCGCAACTTTTGACGCAGATCGCCATACCGATTGACAAGGTTATCTCCAAGAGTTTTCAGCTCATCGTCGGATAGCGTCTCGTGCTCGGAGGAGCAAGCCTCCAGCATTGCATCAAGCAGCTGGGCCCCTCCGCCTGCAAGCCCGCCAATATAAACGTTGTCCACGAAACTCGACCCTTCCGAGGTGAAGCTTCGAGTTCCCACGAGAAGGAGCAGCTCGTACACTCGATCGAAATCGTATGTTGGGCATGCTTTGGAGAATTCCACCGCATGTCTGGAGTTTTGTGAAAGTTCATCGACCGAACGGTTCAGCGATTCATTTCCATCAGCATCCCGTCCGCCAATCAACAGCTCTTCATAGGGCTCTGCTGCATAGATGTCGGCATATCGTCTTTTCACTTCCACCACAAATACGCACGACTTCGTAGCGATAGCCAGATCTATCTGTGTCCATGGGCTATTGGAATGGTTGGAATCATGGCCCGTGTTGGGAACGTAAAGGTTCGGCAGTAACTGTGCTCCGAAAAGAGGGGACGCAGGATCGACAACCTGCTTGCGGAAGAATTCGAACGCCTCGAACTCGCCCAGAATGCCCCTGCTGTCGCTACTGCGTTTAATCTGTTTGAGGTAGAAACGCACACCGTCCCCATCAAGGCTGTACCTCGGTTGGATTCTGTACGGCTCGGTATGGCGATCGTCCTCGCTGCATAATGAAATGTGCGTTCGAAGAAACCACTCGCCGCAGTAATAGCGTCCATAGGCGAGCGCCGAAGTAACCTTTGCCGCCTCTGATACGTGCAGTCTTTTCGTGGCGATCTCATGTTCAGCCTGTCTGAGCCTTTTCCTTGCGATTAACCGAAAAGCGAACTGCCAGAAATGTCGATACCGAGAGATCTTTTCCTCGAAATCCTTGACCCTGCCTTCGCAGTCCCTCAGAGCTTCTTCGGCGGCATGCAGGTTGACGAGGGCGTCTTGTGCGGCGGAATCGTATACATCCTCAGTGAGCGCACCGCCGCAGCTCGGGCATTTTCTATCCAGGTAGGTGCCGGCAATGTCGCGCACGGGCACCCTCTCTCTGCAACAGGGGCACAGAGCAGTTTGCGAAAGGCACTCATCGTCACAGCGCTCCGGAATGATGACATCGGGCACGTTTCGTCTTCTGCGTCGTCCTTGAGGCTGCTTTTTTATTTTGGATCCCATGTTGCCCCTTGCGTGGAGAACTGTTGGCAGACCGGATTGCCGATACCCGCTGCGAGACCATGCGACAATGAAGGTCGGCGGGTAACGCCGGAGCCTTCATCATGTTCTATGATTTTATGCCGCAAACGCGGTTCTTGCTATGCGACTGTAGCACCAAAGGGGAGGAACGCAAGCTTGGCCATCTTGAAGCTTTGGAGGCCGAACGGGATGCCTATTTGGAATCTCTACCAAACCGGTCCTCTATTCATCAAGAACGTGTTGATCCACTGCACATCGGCGATGTCGCACAGCAAAACATTACCCGCTTGCTGCAGCTGGAGAGCTTCCTCTGCCCGATGAAGCTGCATGCTCGAAAGCTTGACGGACTCCCGCGCACTCGATTCGATGTTCATGATGCTACTGCGAATACAATCGAGCTTCATTTCCATGGACATGACGGCTTGGCGAGTTGCAGCGACTTCGTTAGTCAACCGGTCGATCTTGTTTCCCATGGCGTTGAGTGCCTGCATGGTCTCCCTGTGGCGCAACTCTTCTTCATAACGGTCGATACAACCGTCCAGGTCGATAGAGGATCGATCGCAGGCTATTCTAATGAACGCCCCTACTGCTTCGAGGCTGCAATAATTGCGCGGATACCAGGGGTCTACGCTGCTCAGATACGTTTCGTATATCCTGTGCATCTCGCCGACCTGCTCGCTCACTATTCGGCGGGTCTCTTGGTTGTTCCGTTCGGCTTTTTCGTTGTGATCCCTATAATCCTTTCTGCGTTTCTCGGTATCGGCGTATCTTTTCCGATACTCAGCCAAGTTTTTTTCGTTGTGCTCCTTCGCCTTTTTAGTTTTAAGGGCAACGTATCTATCGCATTGCTCTTGCAGCAAGTCGTCGTCGATCGAAAGGACGAATCGGGGTTCGGCGGCACCGCTTTGGTCCGTAGATGGTGTGGCGATCGTCCAAGAGTACCGTCCCTCAAGGGGAAGGTTGAAGCGGTTCAATCCAAAAATTCCGGATCTCCGATTGAACGATCTGTTCAACGCATCCAATTGAGCCTTGAATCGCTCGGCTTCTCGTTCGTGGAATATCATTTTGAAGTAGCCGGAGTGGTTCGCTTTGTCTATTGCATCGGAGCACTTTTGCTCGAGCTCCTTATAGACGAGGCCCGCAATGCCATACTCGAGCTCCGATCGAGCCATGCTTTCAATCGTGCATTCTGTTTGGGAGAAGAGTGCGAACGCATGTTCAACATCGGACAGGAAATCCGAATCGAGCGATGCTTCCGCAGCGCTCACGGGATCGGGACGCGTTGGAAGCTCCGGCAGTTTTTCCCAAATAGGGACGTACTTGCGCTCTTTAATCTTCCGGATGCACTGCGAGTAGCCCATCATCAGGGACTCAGCATATTCCAGATTCGCGATGAGACCGTCGGAGCGGCGCATATCCATCCTTCCCAAGAGGGTAATCTCAGACCATTATACCTATCTGATGTGGGAATCGCTTCGACCATCATTCGACACGGCACCCATCAGTCCAAGATCGCCTTCAGGTTGCATGGAAGCTTGAGTCCGTTGTCGCAAAACGCCTCCTGCGTCATGTGTCGAGGCTGCCGATGGCGTAAAGCGGGACGTTGCACATCCAACCCTGGTCTCGGAAGCCCGAGAAGCTGAAGCGCCAGGGACTCATCCCCCATTTAAGAGCCGAGAGATACGATTTTTGTTACAATATTTTTCAGTGTGCCTATCATTTGCCTGCAAAGGAGCTGTCATGGAACTCAAACGTCGCATCTCAATACTTGCCATGGTGGTGATGATGGCAATGCTCGTGAGCGCAGCGACCATCGTGCTACCAAACTACGCACGCGCTGCCGACTCCGAAGATAGAACGGCACTTATCAGCCCCACGCTGAAGGGTGTGGTCTCGCAAAACGGTCAGCCGGTTACTGACACCGTGGACCCCAAACAGCCCTTTGATGTAAACGTCACTTTCAGCTTTCCCATTATCAAAGATACTATGATTGGGACGCCTGCGGCAGGAGGCATCACCGATGCATCCCAGCAGGTCAACGATGGCGATTACGCAGAATTCAGCTTGGGCGAGAACTTTAAAGCGACCGATGCGTCCGGCAACTCCGTTCCTGTCTATCTGCAGGCGCCAGGCAGCCCCGATGATGGCAAGCAGGTTGGCACCATCACACTCAGGCAGGATGGAAACGGCCCTGTCACAGCTCGCATGACCTTCCATGACCCCAACAGGCAGTTTGAGTTCGAAAGCGATGGCAGAAGGGACCTCACGGTCCACTTTACCGGCCATTACCAAGCTTCCGAACAATCCTCGCAAACGCCCGGCGGCAACAACCGGTTCGTCAAAGTGCTCGATAAGACCTACCATTTCCCCGCTGTAGAAGAGAAGATTCAGTACACCCTCACTAAAATGGGCGCCTTGGACGATGCATCCACCAAAGAGTCCATCACCTGGACAAGCACTGTGAAAAAGACGTCCAGCGCCGGAGCCGCCAACCTTGGCGGAGAGACGTTTACCGACGACCTCTCGGCTGTTGGTGAATACGTTGCGGGAAGCTTTACCGTGAATGGCCAGGCCATTGATGATGCCTTGGTCTATGACGCAGCGACCAAGACCGTGACATATGTCTTCCCCAATGACTTCCAAGGTTCAACCGCCAAGATCAGCTTTCAAACCAAGGTGCCCGACCCTGCAACCACTGCCTCGGTGACCAACGAGGCCATGCTCAAGATTCCAAATGCCGAAGAAAAGCGGCACAAGACCACGGTTGTCGTACACCACCCGCTCGAACTCAAGAAAAACCTTCAGAAGATTGACGTCAACAAGAACACCGGTGAGCGCGAGGTCATCTGGACCATCGTTGCCGGTACCCCATATGAGAGCTACGGGCCGGCTTGGGTCGGGGACATCCTCAGTGGGTCGCTTGACAGCCAGGCTGCGCCCAAGCGCGTGGACGTCACCTATGAGCACAGCATGACCGGGGAAGACGGCAGCTGGACGCAGGTCACCGATGTACAGGCGCCCGCTGAAACCACGTCATTTCCCACCTTCCCGCAGGGGAAAGACAAGACGTGTCCGGACTTATCTGCCTACAACGCAGAACTGTACGAGCTCGGCGCCGGGTGGCATGAGCCCACCAAGCCAATGCAAGCAAACGATGAGTACAAGCCCATCGAGAACCGTTGGTTTTTCATCAAGAGTCTCAGTGGCCAGTACCGCATCACCGTCAAGCAAATATATGATGCAAACACTGAAATCGGACCGCTCAAGAATGATGCCGAGATACACACCTGCGCCGATGTGGTGTATCCCAAGAACCCGCCCGTTTACAGCGGTCTGGCAACCATCGAAAAGCACGCCATGAAAAGCTATAAATCCACGGTGCTAAACCAAGGGTTGCTGCCGTGGTCGGTGACGGTGGACTTCACCAACGTCTTTCCGTCTGACGAGCGCTTTGTCTATGAATGCTTCTATTATGGAAGCGAAGACGCCTTCAATGCAGAGAAGAACGCCCTCCAGGTGCAGGGCTCATTTGATCAGGACCTGCTGCAAAAGCTGATTGCAGGCGAGCGAAACGAGACCTTCTTCAACTTCAATCAGGCGTATGTGCCAGGCTCGCTGAGCTACAAGGACGAGGACACCACAGAAGGCCAGCCGGGCGCACAGCTTGCCGAATCGGTGCTTCCCATCGTGAATGCCAGCGGCACCAAGGTGGGTGAAATCGTCAAAATCAGCGGATTCTCTCACATCAAGAAGTACACCTTTACCCTCAACACGCGGGCACAAAACATCATCGAGCATCTGCAAAAGACGCTGAATGGGTCCTTTGAACTCAGGTATAAGAACACCGCCGTACTCGCCGTGGGCAGCGGCGCGACCCTCAAGATTCTCTCCGCTGTCGATAGATACGAACTGCCGGGCAATCTCCTCGACAAGTTCGCCATGGAATATGACGCCAACCTTGACAAGATGGACGATGTCAGCAAGAACGGCTGGAAGAGCTCGTGGCGGGATTTCATCACCGGGATACCTGAGGTGGACCCCACCAAGACCTTCAACCACAAGGATCGCACCATCCTCTTTCGCATCGACGTGAACCCACAGGGGCTCAACCTGAGCGATTACCTCACCCAGCTTGGGGGAACCAAGCCTGCGGGCGACTTCACCAAGCTCACGATTCAAGACTCCCTGCAAGACGGCCTCACACTGCTGCCTGTCGTGGATGGCGGGCCTGACTACTACCTCTATCAGGCCGATCCGGGCACGCCTGGCTTCATCGACTACGGCGGTGTCGTTATCCCGGGCAGCGCGCCGTTTGCCTCGTTCATGCCTCCAGGAAAAGCTGTCAAGAAGCTGACGCCTGACCAGGCCAAACTTACGTTCGACAAAGCGAACATGACCTGGACGTTCAATCAGTACGACGGAACGCCCTACTTCATTGTCATGCGCGCCAAAGTGTCGGAAGACGTCTTTGAGAAGCTCATGAAGAGCACGCCTCAGGGCGAGGAGGTTACCTTCAAAAACAACGTAACCCTTACCGCAGGCGACCAAAAGCTCGCCTCGGCAACAGGCTCTGCCTCGGTCACCTCCACCATGCTTTCTAAGCAAACGCCAAAGGTGGTGGGAGACCGCCTTGCGTGGAGCTTCGATTACAAGCCGTTCGACATCGCACTTCACGATGTGGTGCTTAAGGACACGCTGGACAAGAACATCGGCATTCCCATTGACGAAAAGGGAAACGCCGTCTTGGAGAATTTCACCATTCAGCGATCCAACCAGCTGGCCGCAAGTGGCGAGTATGAAAACTATGCCCCGGTTACCGTGGTGACCGGTACCCCGCAAGACGGCGAGGTTGGGCTTCGCTATGACGTGCGCGAGCACGCCATCACCTTCACGCTGCCCGAGACGCCCGAGGGTACGCTGCCCTATGCCTACCGATTCGAGTATGCGACCATCCTCAAACCGGTCGATTTGACCGCCGATGTAATTAACAACCACGTCGAGCTCAGTGCCCAGCAGGAGAAGCCCGGCGCCAGCGGTCATGCGGAACTGAAGACACAGGAATACACCGCTTTCGCCACCATTCAGGATTATCCCTACGCCGTCATCAAGAAGGTCGATGAGCAGGGCAACCCGCTCGCAGGGGCCGTCTTCCAGTACACCGACGACGCCAACCAAACCGTCACCTCGTTGAGCAATGCCGACGGCGTGCTCTATGTAATCAAACTTGCCAAGGGCACCACCACCGTAACTGAAACGACGGCTCCCGATGGGTACCTCAAGCTCAAGGACCCGCTGCAGCTTGAGGTGACCGGCAGCGACGTCAAGGTGACGAGGGCGCCCGACGACGCCGAGGGCACGGGGAGCTTCGAAAGTCCGCTGCTGGTGAAGAACAAGAAGGTCGAGACGACCACCATCGCCGTCACCAAGCAGTGGCAAAACGACATTCCTGCAGAGCGCCCCTCCTCTATCACCGTCACCCTAATCCGCAATGGTCAACCCACGGATAAGACGTTGGTTTTGGATGCCGGGCACGGATGGACGGGAAGCTTCGAGCAGCTCCCGGTGCTCGATGAGAACGGAAACCCCGTGGTCTATACGGTGGACGAAATCGCCGTCGAAGGGTACGAATCCACTATCACCGGCAACCAGGAGGCGGGCTTTACCATCACCAATACCAAGCCGGGTAAGCCTTCTGAGCCCGGCACGCCCGAGCAGCCCAAGAAGCCTGGGAGGTCGCTCATCCCCAAGGCGGGCGATACCACCAGCACCTATGGTCTGGCAGGATTGGCGCTCACCGCCGCGCTGGGTGCGCTCTTCCTGGGGCGTCGCCTCAGCTCAAACCGCATCAGATAGGCTCAAGGCACCCAAGCGCCACACGGCTCGAGCGCCACAGAGAAGCAGGACCGGGAGGGCCCCAAGGGCCCTCCCTTTTTTCTCTCACCCGCCGGCCGGCATGTCCGCCGCCTGTGCGCCCTGACGAGCGCATATCACCCATGCATGCCAAGCGAATCCCAGCTCGAGGTCGTTTCCAAGGCTTTTCCCTAAAAGCGGCGTGCGCGCGTAGCAGCTGTTGGAGCAGCCAATCGCGCGCATGGCCTGGACAGGCATAATGCCGCCCTAGGAACACAGCCATTATGCCAGCCAGACCCTCGATGTATATTCCTTGATCGAACGGTCGGGAGAATCCTATGACTGTGAATGTTGAGGCGCGGAAAACGCCTAGAAAGGGCGGCGTCGACGTCTTCAACGAGTTCATGCTTGATGGCGCCGATTTAGCCGGATACTACCGAATCCCTAAGATCCTCCCTTCCCGCGAGGTCCCAGAGGAGATCGTCCCTTTCTCGGAGGCTGTCAGCAGCAGGGTAAAACCTTATGATGTGGTTCTTCTCACAGATTGCTATCCATTCTGGCCAGCGATAATGCGCTCCGCGATCACTGTGGAGCCTAGTCCTTCATCTCAGAAAGAAGGAGCCGTGGGGGACGGCAATCCCGGTGGCTATCTTGCTCTAAGCACAGACAACGCAACCACCTCCCCCTCACGGAACAAGAGGCAAGAATGCGCGTCTCGTATTCGGTAAGGGTCCTTGAGCCGTAGTCGCGGCATTTCACCGTCCTGTCCTTGATGGAGCGCGCGCAGCTGTAGTTCACCTGGAAGTCGTCGTGGATGGCTTCGACATCGAGCCTCGAGTCTCGCAGCACAAGTGGGGCTGAGGGGCGAGAGGGTAGTTGGCGAAGATGTCCGTCTCGTGCTTGTATATGTCCTCGCCGGTGTCCGGGCGTATAAGGACAAGGTGCGCGAGCTCGTGCGCGACGGTGAAGCGGATGTGTTCCCGGTCCTGGCGGTCGTTGTAGAAAATGGCGGTCCCGGCGGGGTTGAAGCCGGGCGGGTAGATGGTGATGGCGTCGGGCCAGTAAAGCTCAACCTCGACACGCAGCCATTAAGGTGGCTCAGAGTAGCGAATGGTGCGGATGCCCATGCGGCGTACGAGCTCCCAGACAGAAAAGGGATAGACGTCGATGCCCCCAATCCTCGATGAGGTCAGCCACGGTGGAGCGGATCTCCTCGTAGCGGGCCGACGTCAAATGCCATCGCATGCAGTCCCTTCTCTAGCGGGCGAAATCAAGCAACGCGTTGATAAGCTCGCGCTTCTTGTCGGCGGGAATCTCTTTCGCGCTGAAGGTTTCTTTGGCGGGCTCAAGGGAGAGTTTCTCTTCTGGGAAAACTGGGGTGGTATTGGTCTTGATAAGTTCGTCTGTATGCTTGATGAGTACCTGAGACGGTATCGTGATGTTCGTCTTAAGAGCGATTTGGGTTATCTGAGTCCACGCCAGCATCGACGAAGCCTTGGTTTGCTACCAAAAGCATCCAAGGTTTAAAGGCAATGTTGGATAATCCAGAAAAACCGCCGCAGTCCCAAATGGCAATAAGAGCCAAAATGGCAAAGGATCAAGTGTCCTCTTTTGATAAAAAATAAAAATGAGTCCACGATTGAGATGTAGCGAGCGTATAGTTATCCTTCATTAGAGTTGTATGACGTATTCATTTGTAATGAAAGGCGTAAATAATACTCAAAGGTGAAAACAAATCTACAATACTTTGTAAAAAATTATTTGGAGCTAATCAAACTGAGAGGAAACGTCAGAGAAAGGAAAATCCAACGCTATACCGTAGTTGGGTAAAGTAATTATGAAAACAAAAAAGCATAAAAATGTTATCAGAGGTTTTTCGCTTGTATTAATGTCCCTGATGATTTCGTTTATGTCATGGACACCAATTGCGTATGCCGAAAACTCGCAAGACAAATCTCAGTCTGAAAATCAAATTGTCACTCCTGTAAAGGAAGAACCATCAAGTATCAAATCCAACGAGGAACAGGGTGATGGGCTAGAGATCGGGCCGGAGATTATTGATCAACCCGTGCGTCAATCAACTTTACCGGCACCGACCATTGGCAAAGTCTTTTACGATGCCACAACTATTTCTGGCGCTAATGTACAACGAAAAAGAGTTGGCAAAGATACTGTAAGATCGACTGTATATGTGACCCTAAAAGATAAGAACGGTAACGTAAAAGCCACTGCTTCCGTTACCCCTAAAAGTGGAACTAGTTGGACGGTAAATCTACCTGGCGGCGTTACTGTTGCGGCAGGCGATACCGTCACTGCCTATCAAACTTTGGATGGCGCTACCTCTGATGTGGTGACCGCAAATGCTCAGCCATCAAAAGCCTCCGAGAATAAAGACAAATTGAAGATGCCCGCCGACGAAATCTGGATTGAACAAACGAGCTCCAACCAGATAAATAACGATGAGCAAGCAGAAGCTATTGAAATGCTGAAGAACGCCAATCCGAGCATTGCGAGCGACTTTAAGAGTGTTAAATTCTCTATCGATGGCACGGATCATGCCTACTATGAAGTGACCTATACCGATGGATCAACCTCCGGGAAAATTGAAGCTCCGGACCTAAAAATCAAAACGGTAACGGAAACATCTGCTGCTCCGACAATACAAAAAGTCCAGGTAACAGATGGACAGATTATCGTTACGTTTGATAAAGAGATTGCCGCAGGTACGAAGTTTTATTTTGTCAACAATTTTACGGATAACGAGGACAATAGTTTCTGTGAAGGTGGAAAATGTATAGTGGACAAATCGACATCGCGAGAGATGTCTCAAGCAGTATCCGTTGACGGAACAAAAGTTACTTTCCCAATCAATGATGATGATTTAAAACTCGGAAAAAAGTTCGGTATCATTGTCAAAGAGCCACATAAATTCCGTTCTTGCGCGAAGTCTGAGCCGGTAGTAACAACCCCCGACAAAGTCGCCGTGAGAGATCCTCACAAATTAACGGATGCGGATAAACAAGCCATTGATAAAGCTATTCGAGATGCCAATACGGTACATGGCGTATCTAAACTCCCCGATGGAACTGGGGATTGGGAAGGTACACTTGCCCTTATCGAATTTGACAAAGAGGGAAATGCAAGGATTATAAATCCATCTAACGTAGAGGGTACCTGGGATTGGAACAATGGTGGAGTGTTCGTCCCCGGCAAAAATCAGGATGGAACCTATCAAGTGATAGATGAATCCCAAGTCACTAAATTCCCTGCCAAAGATCTGGTGAAGAATATTGCACCTAAATCTCCGGCGATTGCGGTAGATACGGATAAGGGTGAAGTAACTATTACCCCGCCAGCTTACAAAGATCCCGGTGATGATACCGATTTGGCGTCCTACACGATTACGTATAAGGACGAATCGGGCGCGGAGAAAACTGTCACCGCAACGCGAACCGTAGACGCTACCACAGGTAAGACCGCGTGGACATCGGATGGTGCGACCGTTGATGCGGATACTGGGGTAGTAACCCTGCAGATTAAAGATTTAGCCGTCGGCGACACTATCACCGCCACCGCTAAAGACAAAGGCGGTCTTGAGGGAGACAGCGATCCTCTCACATCCAATCAAGCAAGTAAGAAATTGGAAACGGCCAAGGTAACCTATGATGCTAATGGCGGTACCGGAGTTACGAACGGCAAGGAACTGAACAAGGGAGTGAAATATAAGCTTTCTGACAATGCTTTCATCGCTCCGGAAAATCAGGAATTTGACACCTGGGAAGTGAATGGCGAAAAATTAGCGCCAGGCACTGAAATTACGGTTGACAAAGATACGCAAGTCAAAGCCATTTGGAAAGATAGCCCGTCGTATAGTGTAACCTACGACTGGGGCGCTGACGCGCCGGCCGGGAAGGACGCGCCGAAGGATACAGGCAGCTACTACAAGGGCGACCACTACGACGTGGACGCCACCTACAAGGCGGGCGACACCGTAGAAGGCGAGAAGGACGGCAAGAAGGGCACGTGGACCTTCAGCGGCTGGACCGACCCGAACAACGGCACCATGGGCGACGGGAACGCGACCATCACGGGCTCCTGGACCTTCGCGGAAGCTCCGAAGTACGGAGTGAGCTACGACTGGGGCGCTGACGCGCCGGCCGGGAAGGACGCGCCGAAGGATACAGGCAGCTACTACAAGGGCGACCACTACGACGTGGACGCCACCTACAAGGCGGGCGACACCGTAGAAGGCGAGAAGGACGGCAAGAAGGGCACGTGGACCTTCAGCGGCTGGACCGACCCGAACAACGGCACCATGGGCGACGGGAACGCGACCATCACGGGCTCCTGGACCTTCGCGGAAGCGGACAACCCGAAAGATCCAAAGAACCCAGGAACAGTAACGCCAGGTTCTGTAAATGAAAATACAGGAAATAAGAGGATAAATTCTCCTGCAATTGTTGTACCAGAAACTGGCGATGCAATGAGTACCTCATTCTATGTATGTGTTATGGCGCTAATAGGATCTGCGCTTTCAGCACTAGCACTGAGGCTTAGGAAAAATAGCGACCAATAGGCTAGACAGTACAACTTAGGGAGTTTGTAATCCCGAAAAAAACGGTATAGTCGTGAAATACGGCTATACCGTTTTTTCGTCTTTCTTTTTCTGTGGGGGCATAAAAATCGCAGGTGAAAGGGAGTAAAAAGGCAAAGAAAAAGCCTCCGTTCCAACGCGGGAACGTAGGCTCAGTTACCGTATTTACTCACCGCCGTCGCTGGTGGCTTTGCCGTGACCCTCGTACGAAACGAAGCTCAGCGGCACTATGCGGCATTCAAAAATGCAGGTCAAAGCCCTATCAGCTTATTTCCACTCAGTAAAACGCATTTTTCACCTGCTGTATAGACTGCTCTAAATTGTATTGCTGCTTGGACATGGCGACACGTTACTGGGACAAAAACCGAAACTCAAACGAAACTCAGCCGGATTGAGTTTCAATTTTTGTCCAAGAGGGAAGGCGCGCTGATGATAACTGGCGTGCGCTTGCTGAGTGCAGGCGGCATGCTTGCGGATTCGGACATGTCGGCCTGCTTCGCTAGTTCGCATCAGCGCTTCAAGGCAGATAATATCGTTCTTGCAGATGTGGACCCTTCTCTGAGGCAACGCCAACACTTAATACAACCAACAGGTAAATTGTTCAGCTAAGGGCTGCCGAAGCCCTCGAAGAAGCCGAGCGAAGAAAGACAGTAAAGAAGATGCTAAGCGACTAGGAACTTGCTGGGTTGCTGGGTGTCCTTTGGCAAGTTTACTGGCAATCTCGCTAAAGGACAATTGGATGCAACCGCTAAGCCGCCATCAGGCGAAGCGTTCGTCCTTTTCGAGCGACCGAGCTATCAGCTCAAGCATGCCGATGGCGTCACCGTAGGATATTTCCTCATAGAGTAACGGCATCGTGAGGCGCTCATAGTCTGCTTTGTATGCGGCAGTGGAAACGATTTCGCGCAGCGCGGCTGGGATGTTCACGCTTGCGTCAGCTGAAGGACAGCGAAAGCCACCGACGCGCTGATCTCTGACGACAGTCATCAGGTTGAGCAAATCGTCATCCATGCCCACCGCACCGCTGAGCTTCTTTAAGTCATAGATGTGGCGTGACTGCCTCGAGGGTATGCCTTCGTAGGCGGCAGACGATCAGCCGACCCCGAAGACGATGATTGCGATGGAGGCGCCCAGGGCAGCACCCTGCGATATGCCGAGCGTGCTTGCCGAAGCGAGGGAGTTCCGTAAGACGGACTGGAAAGCACATCCGGCCAGAGACAGGGACATCTGCCAATGATGGTCGTGAGGATGCGCGGCATGCGGAGGTTCCATACGACGATCACGTTGTACTGGTCGCCCTATCCGAAGATTGCAGCAATGACGTTGCAAGCCCGAGGCCTGCAGGCCCCGTCATTATCGAAGCGCCTGCCAGCGCGAAGACTATGAAGACGAGGACCGCTATCACAAGCAGCTTATGGCGCACGTATCCCTTATATGCGCCCCTGGTGCTTTGCGCATCCGAGTTCATTCGGGCCGTGCGGCCGTCCCTCGTCTCCATCCCTTCGCATCCCTAAGAACTGCTTAGTTGAAGGAGAGCTTCATGAAGTCCATGCCGAGCGACTTCATCTTCTCGTAGTAGTCCGCACCCAGCATCATGGAGAAGATCTCGTCGTATTTCTTCGTGAGATCGACGGCCTTGAAGGCATCTGGGTAGACGGTTGCACCGTCGAAATACGCATAGCAGATGGCGAGCTCGACGTTTGACGAGCAGCCAGCAAGTGCGCAGGCTGCGAGGCAGAGCGCAAGCGCGGCTACGACTATTCTCTTGACTTCATGGTTTTCTCCTTTTGATCGCGAACACTATGCTGCGGCAGCCGTATTGGATTTGCGGTTCTTGACGGCGCAGACGATGCCCCATACAACAAGACCTAGAACGACTACGCACACGCCGAGAAGCACGTCGTCTGACATGGCTGCCGCGTCGGAGAGTTCGATGAAGCCCTCGCCCTCGGCAAGGGTTGCGAAGCCGTCCACGCACCACATGAGGGAAGCGCCCCAATACATGAGGGCGAGCACGCCGATATGGAACCTTTGCGCGAGCACGGGCTTTGCGTATAGGACTATTGTCGCGATGATGGCGGCGATGCCTGTGATAACGAGCGTCATGCTATGCCTCCTTTGCAGATACGAGCGCGCGCTTGATGGCAGGTGCATGGTCTGCGATGAGGATCATGGCGACCCATATGAGCGTGACCATGACAGCCATGCCGACGCCGACGGTGCCCATTTCCGAGAGCATGACGGCGGTGTCAGCCGGATCTGCCATAGCGGTGAGGAACGGCGGGTAGAAGACGACCTCGCCGTGCCAGATGTGCTCAAGGCAGAGCAGGATGGCGCCGCCCCAGAGCATCGTGGTGAGCCAGGAGAGCTTCTTCTTCCAGGTGAACTTGCCGTCTGCTGTAAGGCCGGTCTCGGCAGCCTCCGGCTCGGTGCGCTCCTCGCTTGCGGAGACGCGGTTCTTCACTATGCTGGCAACGATCGCCTCTCCTGTGGGTACGAGAAAACAAGCCATGTCTACTTCCTTCCTCTTAAGGACTTGCACTTCCTATCCTCTATAATAGTTCATTTTCAACTGGGAAGTGTTACGAATTATAATTTAGTGTGAGGCTTCGCCAGTTTGTGTGGGTAGATTTCAAGTGGCCTAAGCCCTTTCAGGCAGCTTTATCGGCAGATTCGAGCAGCGCAGCATGACGAGCTCGATGAGGTTGTCGATGTTGCGGAAGCCGTAGCCCATGCGCACCGTGAGCTTGATCTTGTTGTTGACGGCCTCGACGCGGGGCAGCTTGTACTCAAGGAAGACCTCCGTGGCGCCGAAGTCGAGCGCGCGCCACCTGCGCGCCTGCGGCGGCACGTCGTAGACGGGGCCTTTCTCTCGGCGGTTTTTTTTTCGGCGAAAAGACCTTAGCCGAGATTCCCCGCGTCATCTGGGAATCTACCTAAAACTACCCACACAAACTGGCGAAGCCTCAAAAATTGGGAAGAACCCTCAAGGGTGGGCGGTGGATTCTTAGAAATATAGGGGCGTGAATGCTTATTGCGCATTGGGTGAGATGCACAGCCTTCGGCCAATTCACTGAATAGCGTGCATTGGATACGATATAAAATGTATTCATTTGTGAGACATATCGCGAAAGGCGAAAAGATGAGCTATCGGGAACTCATTGGAAACGGTGCCGACAAAACGGCGATTCAAACCTATCTTTCACAGGGTGATATGCACTCGACGACGATTCGCATCCCCGATAACCTCCGAGACGCTGCAGCCGAAGAGGCAAAGCTGAGCGGCGTCAGCTTTTCCGCATATATCCGTATGTGCTTGGTTGAGAAGCTCTCGAGCGAGAGGAGCGCAAAATGATCGGGTATACATTCAAGGATATGGCTCGTGAGGTTCTCGACGTCAAGAAAAAACCCATGAGCGCCGATCAAATTTGGCAACAAGCCAGCGAGCTTGGTCTTGCCGAGAAGGTTGGATCCAAAGGCAAAACTCCGGCTCGCTCAATCCAGGCGCAGCTTTACATGGACATCAAGGAAAGCTCCGACTCTGAATTCGTTCAACTGAGCAAGCACCCAGTGCTTTTCGGCCTTAAGGCGCTCCAGTACGCTGCGAGCGAGGTTGAAGGTGCAAGCGACGATGTGAAGACCGACGTCGACGACGCCAAGCCTTCGCGCAGCGCCTCGAAATCAAGCTGGAGCGAGCGAGACCTCCATCCTCTGCTCGCCACATACGTGCGCAGCGATCCTCATTTCAGGTGCTATGCAAAGACCATCTACCACGAGGTGTCGAGCAAGAAATCCAAAAATTCCGACAAATGGACTCATCCCGATATGGTCGGGGCGTATTTCCCATTCAACGACTACGAGGAAAGCACGATTCAACTGCAGGACACCTTGCGCGTGAATCCCTACAGAATCTTCTCGTTCGAGCTTAAGAAGTCCTTGAGTACCGGAAAGCTGCGTGAATACTTCTTCCAGGCCGTCTCGAATTCCAGTTGGGCAAACGAGGGCTATCTCGTGGCCTCATCCATTTCCAACGACTCGGACTTCCTGGAGGATCTCCAGCGCCTTTCCAATGCGTTCGGTATCGGCGTCATCCGTCTCGATATCGAGTATGCCGCGCAGAGTGAGATTCTGTTCCAGGCGCAGCAAAGAGAAACGCTCGACTGGTCTACAGTCGACAGGCTTGCAAACATCAATCCGGATTTCCGGGATTTCCTAACAGGTGTTAGCAACACCGCAAAGATTCACGTGGTCAGTGGCTCCTATGACAAGGTTCTTGAAGGCAGCGAATATGACGCATATCTCAAGAAACATGGGATGGTGAGCGAATAATGTCACCTGAGGAAAAGCGCCCTGGGAAGGGCGAACGGGAGAGCTCATGGAGCTGGTGGGTGTTTGCGGCATGAAGGCGGTCACCTACGGATGCCCTGGGGCGCTTGCGCCCTGGGGCAACCGCCAGGAAGACTGCCCAGGCTCGAACCGCAGGCGGGGAGTCTTCCTGGCTTACGGCAAGGAACTTAGGTGCCGAATCCAGTAAGTAGCCCGTGGCGTCAGACGCGCTTTCGCGCATCTCACTGCCAGGCTCCTTGCCTTCGGCCCTGTTGTGCATACGGCGAACTTAGCGAGTAGCCTGCTTTGTGTTGCATTCGCCCACAAAGCAGATTCAGCCAGCATCTTGCCGCGTTCGCCCAGCGGGGGATCCCCCGCGCCCCTGTTTTGAGAGCATAGAAACACAAAGCCCCACAGGAATTGCCTGCGGAGGCGTTAGATTAAAGCCCAGTCGCTTTACAAGAGGAACTTCTCTCGGTAATCGCCCAGGGCCTTTTTGAGATCATCGGCTGCGCTAGGATCCATTTCGAGATAGCGCCCGCACGCGAGCTCGAAAAAGCCGTAAAACTCTTGATGAGTCATATCATAGTGATTGTCGCAGAACCTGCACGAGACATCGAAATGCTCGTTAATCGTCTAGCTCGTTCCAAAAGCTGGTGGAGGTGTCCTCGTTATAGACGCCCTCACCGCGCGCATACGACTGCGCTCGCTCAACAAAGGCAGGGCTGTCGTTGTCGAATGCAAACAGAACTGGCCACTGGGCTTTACGGTCGCTGATGTCTGTTTCTTTCAATACGCAGATATCCATGATAATCACCTCAAATCGTTGGGTATAGAGTGCTGACATTTCCATTGTCGTCGAGGTACCCCTTCCATTTTATCCCGTTGTTGTCTGTGCCATTCCAGCTGCGGCTTAGACTTCCATTATTGGCCGTTGCCGCATTGTTCGCGGCTTCGAGGCCACGGCGCATGTACTCTTCAGCACTAATGACGTTTTTGTCATAGACTGATTTGGGTGTGGAGATGGTGCTCATTTCGGATGTTGGATTCCCCGCCTTATCCTTTTTGGGCACTTCGTACCGGACGCTTTTCATTCCATCGATGCCGAGGATATTGGTTTCCTCTATAACGCGCCCGCCTATCTCTCGAAGCTTCTCCTCGAAAGCGCTCTTTTCATGTCCGCCACTGATACCGTCTCTGCCCGCATCTTTGTGCCATCCGTTGACGTTCCAGTCCTCGTCGTATGAGACCTCCTTGCGGCCTACGATCTTCCATCCGTCGATGACGTAGACGCCATTGTCGCCCTGGTCGCCGAGGTTCTTGAAATGGTCTATCCCCACGCTCGTCGAGCCGCCGAAGAAGTTGCACATCACCTGAGCGATCCGCGCCCCGCCGTAGCTGTCGGAGCTCGGGAGACGATACCCTTGCAGCTCGCAGTACCTAAACAGCGGTTCCACCGTGTCGCGCCCGTCGTTCCAGTGAAGGTAGAGCGCCAGATTCTTGTCCGGCGTTGTGATGACTGCCCTGTTTCCCATGATTTTGCCTCCTTGGTCTTTTGCGATGGGCCTTTGCTCACCGCCTTGTGACCAGACGACCTGCACGGGTTCTGCGCGAGCCGCAAGGAGTCAAGCGCGTGTCTTCGCGAAACCTGCATCACGACGCAGGTAGATGTATGGTCGCTTGTGCGGGTTTCGTGGGGAGATGTACGCCTTGCGGCGCAACGCGGGTTCGGTGCGAGCGTTGTCTGGATAGAGGCGTGCGAAGGGTGCAGCTGACGAACAGGGAGGCATTCGGAGACAGGGCTTCACCGACGTCGTAGACAAGATCGCCTACAGGAATCTGAGGAGGGTGGGGCGCTCTCGCTGTGGGACGGAACTGAGCTTCTAGGAGACGAGCTCGTCGCTTAGTAACTCCTCGACGAACCAGCGCGGATCCTCGTAGTAGAGCTGGATGATGCGCTCGCCGATGCGGATGGTGTAGCAGATGCCGTCTCCACCGACCTTGCGCGAAGATGAGCGGCGGATGCTCCGCACGTCGTCGATGGCGTAGATCTTGCCGTCTATGGCAAGGTTGAACCTCTCGGCCTTGAGCGTATCCTCGGCGTCCCCGAACAAATCGCACTGCAGCGGGTCGTCCATCGAGGAGAGGTTCGTGGCCCGCACTTGGATGGCGCGGGTCGAGGTGCTGCGCGACGGACGCGTAGAATGCGTTCATGTCTATGTGCATGATCACGCGCTCGCGCACGGAGCACCTCCTTATTCAATGGGAACATATGTTCGTTAATAGGACTCTTAATAATGGACCCTGGAGGGCGATCCATCAATCGAACAGACTGTGTTTTTCCGGATATCGGAGAGAATCTATCGATCAAGCGCCATTGACGCCCCAGCTTTCATCTCGCCTGTCCCATAAAAGGTCAACCACCACCGGTCTCTTGTTTTACAGTGGATCACGAGAGGTTTGGAGGTGTCCAAGAGATGAAGAACTGCGCCCGCCGATTCACATTCAGTGCCTCAGGAGTCGTGAACTATTACATCGCCTGCGATCTTGACGAAGGCATACTGCGCTATTGGGAGACACTCGGCAAGACCGACTACATCAAGCTGCTTTTCAGTAACAATAAAGACGAGCGTACAGCGGCCTACGAGATATTCAAACGCGCAGAAGAGAATGAGTCCTGCAGGGGCTACGAGCTTAACGAAGCACAAATAGAAAGGATCGAAGGGCTGCTCTCTGCAAAGAACATTGAGTCGATGCGCGGGCTCACCAATGAGGAAATGGGCAAGAGATCGCAATACTGCTGCTACAGAGATGGTTGGTCATCGAGCTTCTACGCCGAAGGGGATGCTGGCTGGCCTCCGCTGATGCTAGAGGGCATCAGCTGGTGCTCGTCCATTAACGATGAGCTCCCTTTCGAGCTGCTTGAGTCATACGTTGGCTCGGAAGTCCTCAATAACCGTTGCAAAGCGTTCCCATAAGATGCGTCCCATAAGGTGATGCCGAATGAGACGAGGCAGATCATCAAAAGAACGTTCGAAGTGGGATTGGACGCAATCGAAGAGATCCTCTGGCATGGAACAGGGCAATTGCTTCTGGAGCTCGATGATACGGAAATCGGAACGCATCTAAGCTATCAATTATCCGATGATTCGTTCACCGTGCGCTACGGAAACGAGATATCGCGGGGATGCACGCTGTATCAGCGCCCAGCTTGCGAGGAAGTATTCGGCAGACGACATGCCTTCCAGGAATAATCTCGGCAATTTACAGGTCGACAACATCGCATACTAAATTTATTCTCTAACAGTTAAGAAAACAGGTGCTCTTCGAAGCCGTCTCAACTGCGATAATGGGCTTCAACTTGCAGCAGATGGCGGACCGCCTCTTCAGTTTCGGGCCGTTTGCCCTCTGCCCGGCTCGCCCTAGGCAAGCAGGCGAGCCGATCGAGGTGCGGCCGCAGGCTCTCCGGGCCCATCCCCGCGAAGCGCCAAAGGCGCCGCTTCGGCCGCGGGCGCAGGTTGCTCGCCATGGCCATCGCCTCGACGTGCAGGGCCGTGGCCGCAGGCCTTCGCGACGGGGCTCGCCCGCGTCATGGACGATCGTCCCATCCGCCCGGGCGCCCGGGCACGTTCCTTGCTGGCTGGAACCATCATGGCGGCTAGCGGAAGGTGTCATCGAGGGAGCGTGCTAGAAAGCACCCGTCTCCTTAACTGTTAGAATTTTCATAAGTGAAATAACTGCAAAACCATAAAGGTAACTAAGATATCTGCATAGATGTGTCCGATGGCGACCGCTTTGAAGGCAAGCCAGATGGAAATGGGGATTCGGTAGCGTGTCATGGGGCTGCTTTCTTTCGTCTTGGAAGACGGATCATTTGCATTAAAACATCTTATTGATATTACGAGTGACGAGAATTGTTCTCCCTTGGGGGAAGACGTCACCTGAAAGCCGCTGCATGGTATCGAAAGGTTATACCTATTCAAGAATGCTTAAAGCACCGTGTTTTGTCTGATTTAGAGCGGCGATATTCGAAAATTCGGGAAGGATCACCGATGAGAGACCATTCCAATCATGTTGAGGTGAGCCGAGACCAGGCGGTCCGGTTGCTGCTCGACTCAGAGAGCTTCACACGGAGATCCGAGCGGATCCCTCTTCGGGAGGCGATGGGAAGGGTCGCCTCATGCGACGTTCGCTCACTGGTGAATCTTCCAAACAGCCGGTCGTGCAAGATGGATTCCGTTGCAGTCCGCTGGGCCGATTTTGCCGACGGGTCTCCGGACACCTCGACATGGAGGCGCGGCACTCAATGGGAGTTCGCGAACACGGGCATCGCCATGCCCGACGGATTCGACACCGCGATCGTGATCGAGAACGTGAGGCTGTCGGACGATCTCTCGAAAATCGAGTTCGTTTCCTTGCCTTCTGAGCAATATGCGGGAACGTCCGAGATCGGCAGCAAGCTGAAGGAAGGGGAGCTGCTGGTTTCGAAGGGCCAACTGCTTTCCCCGCTTCTCTGCTCCTATCTTGCCATGGGCAACCATGACGAGGTCGACGTGGTCTGCCGACCGCGCGTCGCGGTGATCCCCACGGGGAACGAACTGTTTCCTGCAGGCGGTCAGCTTCCGATCGGAAAGAACATCGAGTCGAACAGCTATCTGATTGCGGGGAAGATCGAAGGCTGGGGCGGCGAGTCCGTGGTATGGGATATCGTCCGGGACGATAAGGAGTCCATCAAGCGCGCGGTGGTGGATGCCGCAAGCCGTTGCGACTTCGTCGTGCTGAACGCCGGATCCTCGAAAGGCTCTGACGATTGGAACGTCGAAATGCTCGAAGAGGTCGGCCGCGTGCTCTACCATCAGACCAGCCATGGGCCTGGCCATCACAGCTGGGGAGCGCTCGTCGGATCGACGCCGATAGTGGGGATCTCGGGACCTCCGGGCGGCGCGGCCTTTACCGCTGACTTCTACATCTACCCGCTTATCAGGAAGTATCTGGGCCTGCCGACGCAGCCGAGATTCCAGGCAGCCCGGCTTGCCGAGCCGTTCCCGGCGAGAAGGGGCAGCGCAAAGCGCGCGCATAAGCGGGAGAAGGCGTCGGGGGAGGACCGTCCGAGCGTCGTTGCGCCCGGATCGGAATTCTTCGGCGTCCGCCAGGTGCGACTCGGAGTGGGCGACGACGGCGTGCTTGAAGCGTATCCGGCACCGAGCTCGCATCTGAATCCAGCGGAAGCCGACTCCATGGACGGGTACTTCCTCATGAGCAATCTGATGCCGGAACCCGAGGTCGGGGACATCGTGACGATCGAGATAAGGCCGAAAGCCATCTGAGGCCGACGCTTTCGAGACGCGTTGCCGTGCTTTGTTCTCGTTGATCGCGCGAGGTTCTCTCCGTTTCGATTAAGGCTGAGCGATCAAGATGCTCTTGAGGTCGGCTTCTGCCCGATACGAATAAGCCGCCCCTTTAATTCTTCGAGTGAAAAGCCCGATGTTCGCCAAATGTTCCAGATCGGCGCGAGCGGTCGAGTAAACCACTTCGTACCTTCTTTGATGCTCGGCAATAAGGAACTCACGCTCGGGAACCAGCACCGCTTCCTTCACTACTTCGGTTTGACGGTAGTTGAGGTACGGAACCCTCCTGATGCCTTCGATCGCCTGCTCGTCGATATTGCTTCTGATCGAGAGCGCATGATCAAGCGTCCTCGCTTCTTCGAGCATCAGTTTCATAAAGGTGTCGTAGTACACCGTCCAATCCAGATCCCTATATGCGGTTTCCAATGCGTCGATGAAGGTGGTTTCTGCTTCCTCCGAGTACAGGCCAAGCTTCCATTTTTCAAGAATCCTGATTTTGGGGATAAACCTGAAAACGGGATAGCCCTCTCGGTATAAGAAAAACCGGCTGGCCAAACAACCCATGAGGTTGTTGCAACCTTCGAAGATCGGAACATGCCAAAATTGGCAGTTGACGAGCATCGAAACCATGATGGGGTGGCGGGTTTCCTCGATCTCCTGCCAGTTTGCGGTTTTAATCGCGCTGCCCAAAGCGCGTTTCCTGATCTCCTCAATGCCCTGCTTCTCAAAATCGAGGCCGAGCGGTGACGAAGGTTTGAATTCCGGGGTGGTATCGATCGGATCGTTGAGGGGATCGACCCTGGTGAGCCTCTCATAGAAATCTCTCAGCAGATCTTCGTCGAAGCTTCTATCCTCCAATCGCGAGAAGCCCATCATTATCCGATGGAAATTCAGCGCAAGCGTTTCCGATGTCGAGATAGGGGGACGTTCTTCTAACAGCACTGCGCGGATGTTCTCGTATTCGGCGTGATATCCATCGAATCGCAGGTTGGCGATCATTTCCTCGAGATATTGCTGAGTGATGAACCTTTTTCCTTCTCTCTCGCTGGCCAGAACGTCCAACGCGGAGCCGCTTCGGGTCAACTCGGCGATGTTCCGCAAGGTGAGTTGAAGGCTTTCCGGAACGGTGTGCCAGCTTCTGCTTTCTTCTTTGAAAACGGCGTTCGCAAACGGATTGAAGTATGCGATGGATCTTCGCCGAGCGATCAGCTCCTCCCAGACGGATTGGGGATCAAGTCCCCCGAGGTCGACCATATCTTCCAGGTGATCTCGGCAAACAGGATGCTTCCATGCCATGCGCATGAGCGCGTCGACGGCGTCGCAGTTCCGACAATGCGAGAGCCTTTCGGTGTTGCCCGAGGTTTTGCCGTGAGCCGATCGATTGATGGAGGCGTCGTCGTCAACATGCATAGAATCCGATCCTTTAGAAGAAGGGGGCGAGTCGGTTCGAAGAACCGCGAAATGCAACTCGTCATGTCCGCAACGATGTTTCAAGGCGATTGTACCCAACCGAGGCGCATCGGTGTTTCTTTCCAGAAGTTCGTGCTATGAAATTCCAACGAGTTCCGATATCTATCCGAGCCGCCCTTGCCCCGCCACTGTAGAGGGCTGGGCGGAACGAGGACGGCTCGGCGGCAATCTCTCCTTTCGGTTACGGAGCTACTTCCAATCGCTGAGGGTTTCGATATCGGAAGCGGCAATCTCTCCAAACGCGATTGCGGGGCCTATCGTTCCCCCGCCACCGACGTACATCGACCCGCCCGCTCCGACTCCAGCGCAGTTTCCTTGGGCATAAAGGCGCGAGATGATCTTGCCGTCGGTGTCGAGAGCGCGAGCAGACGAATCGACCTTTATTCCGCCCATGGTGCCAAGCAGAACGGGAACGATTTCTGCCGCATAGAACGGAGGCGTCGTCAGGGGAGCGAGCGTTCGCGCAGCTCCTTCGAATCCCTTGCTCGAGTAGGTCGATTGTTGAGCGTAGTAGTCCTGACCTCGTTGGAAATCCGGATCCAATCCCATCTCGGCGTTTTCGTTGTAACGGGAAACTTCAGCGAGAAGGGACTGCTTGTCGATTCCGCATGCATCGGCGAGCTCTTCAAGCGTTTCGAAGCGGGTGAAGCTTTCTCCGGGCTTGCCGAGTTCTCCCTTGTTGAACGTATGGCTATCCGCCGCAGCCTGGTCGATGATCGCGAATGCGGGAAGGTTCTTCCATCCGCGTTCCTCCCCGTCATTTTCGATGGCGCAGAACGAACGTCCGACGCTGTCGTAATTGGCGCATTCGTTCGTGAAGCGCTTTCCGTGTTTGTTCACGAAGATGATTCCTCGTTTCGCGTCGTCCATGATCAGAGACGAGAGGTTGCTCGCTTCAGCTGCGCGCGATTCGTCGAATTCCTTCTTATAGCCTGGGGAGAGCCAGCCTTCCGACATCATGTTCATGTCGGCTCCGACGCGCATTGCCATCTTGTGGCCGTCGCCGGTATCGGTCGAACATCCCCAGCTGTGCTGAGCAGGGGTTCGCAGATAGGATTTCATCATCTGCTGATTCCAGTCGAATCCACCCGTGGCCATCACCACGGCCTTCTTGGCGCGAATACGGATGGTCTTGCTGCCTTTTTTCGCTACGCAGCCGAGGATCTCGACGGTGCCGTCGTCGGCAGTACGCGAAACGAGGGCGGTGCAAGGGGTTCCCTTCATGAATTTGACGCCTTCGCTTTCAGCGGCTGCAAGAATGCCGGCAGATAGCACGCCGATGCTCGATTTTCCCTCTCCTGCGTCGGGCAGCAGCGAGCGCCCGTAGGTCTTTCCTCCAGGGAGGAAGCTGAGGTAATCGATGCTTGAAGGCCAAATCTTCCATTTGATGCCCGCGAGTTCGGCGCAGTTTTTGACGGCAGCGTTCACATGATCGACGTAGGCGGCCGCAAGATCGGGCATGAAAGTGTCGCCCGTGCCCGCTTCGATGTACGTAAGCGCCTCTTCCTTCGAGTCTTTCTTCCCTTCGGCGAGCATGAGGTCGTTGCAGGGTGCCCAGACAACAGACGACGACATCGATGTCGCTCCGCCAGAGGTGTCCCGTTTCTCTAAGACGATGGTGGAAAGCCCTGCATGCTGGGTGCGCAAAGCGGTGTAGGCGCCCGAGCCCGACCCGACTACAACGACGTCGACGGTTTCATCCCAGGACTCGCTTTTCGAGCCGCCGGTTCCGCAGCCGAACAGTCCGATGCCGAGCGTTCCGAAGCCAAGCGCGCCGCCGAGTTTGATCGCCTCGCGACGAGATACTCCGGAATGGGCGCTTTTCGTCTTCCCCTCATCCATCGAGTTGAGAATTTCGGTCTTCTCCGCCATGATCCCTCCTTTTTTCGCTTTCGGCGGTCGATCCCCATCAATAAGACCGCCTTTTCTGATAAGAAAGGTATCTTCTTCGGATAATTGCTGGAAGCTGGCGGAATCAAATAGTTTTTCTTCTTTGTTCGCCCAGGTGAAATGACAATTATTTTCCTTGGGGCTCTCAATGGCGAAAATCGATAGCGCGCATCGATCGCCCGGCAATGGGAAGGTATCGGGGAATTGGTCGTTCAGTCAGAACGAGGCAGAACCGGATTATAGACCGTTAAGCGACCCCGGAACGCAGACTTTGCGTTCTCCGATGCTTTCAACATGTACCTCGATGCCGTAGAGCCGGGCCATCGACTCGTCGGTGATGATGGATTCCGCTGCATCGAGCGATTGTATCTTTCCGTCAGAGAGAATCGCGCACGTTCCCTGCAGGAGAAGGGCGTGGTCGGGGAAGTGGGTCGTCATGAGCACCCCCATTCCGCGCCTGCGGAGGCGCTCTACCAGTTCAAGGAACTTGTACTGGTTTCCGAAGTCCAGATGGGCGGTCGGTTCGTCCAAGATGAGCAGTTCAGGAGCCTGAGCGAGCGCCGATGCGATCATGACAAGCTGGCGCTCGCCTCCCGATATGTCGGTGTAGGGCTTATCGGAGAGATGGGCTATGCCCAGGTATTCGAGCTGGTCAATCGCTCGGCTGCGTTCGCTTCTGCCGGGGTTGGCCAGCCGTTTCATGCGCGACGTGCATCCCATAGTGACCACGTCGACAACCGGGTACCCGAAGCTGGGCGCATGGGTTTGGGGGATGTAGGCGATCTTCCGGGCGAGCTCTCGAGGCTTCCAGTTCTCCACAGGGATCCCGTCGATCAGCACGGTTCCCGCAGACAGCTTGAAACCGCCGATAAGGCACTGCAGGAGCGTCGATTTTCCCTGCCCGTTGCTTCCGAGGATGCAGAGCGTATCAGGCGACTCGTAGGAGAACGACACTCCGTCGAGAATCTTCCGTTCGCCTGCGGAATAGGAGAACTCGGCGCTTTCGACTTCGAGGAGCATCACCAGTTCACCTTCTTCTTGTAGATGAAGTAGAGGAACATGGGGACTCCGATGATTCCCGTGATCACTCCGATGGGTATCTCGGTTGAGGTCAATGTGCGGCAGATATCGTCGATGACGAGCAGGTAGCATATTCCAAGCGATGCCGAGGCGGGGATGAGCCGTCGGAAATCGGGCCCGACGAGCATGCGGGAAAGATGGGGGATGACGATGCCCACCCAGCCGATTATCCCCGAAACGGAGACGACGAGTGCGGTGAGCATGGAACTCGCTCCGATGACGATCGTGCGATCGAACTGCACGTCGACGCCGAAAGAGCGTGCTTCCTGGTCGCCCATCGACATCACGTTGATGCGCCATCGAAACAGGAAGATGAGCGTCATGCAGACGATGAAGAGAGGGAGAATTCGCGCGATCTCCTCGATGCTCACACCTGAAAGCGTTCCCATAATCCAGTACACGATCTGCGGCAGTTTTTCGGTCGGATCGGCGACGAACTTGAGAAGCGAGACGAGCGAGGCGAAGAGCGAGCCGATCAGCATGCCGGCAAGGACAAGCGTGACGGTATCCTTCCGTCCTCGCGCTGCGATGAGGAACGTGAGTCCGACGGCTGCGAGTCCGAAACAGACGGCGAAAAGCTGGATGGACGCAGCCCCCAGTGACAGAATGATCGCAAGTCCCGCTCCGAATCCCGCCCCGTTGGACACTCCGAGCGTATAAGGGGATGCGAGCGGGTTCTTGAAGATGCCCTGGAACACCGCTCCGGCTACGGCGAGCCCCGCCCCGACAAGCGAAGCCGCGATCACGCGCGGGAGCCGCGTCTGCAGGATCACGTTCGCGGCAAGGTTGCTCTTGTCTGCCAGCGTGCCCGATGCGGCTCTCAGCATGATTGACCACACGTCGCTAAGCGGGACTTGGTAGGCTCCGATGGAGAGGGAGACGAAGAAGGCTGCGATGGGGAGAGCGACGAGGACGATTCTCGTCGCAGTCCGCCACAGCATGGTTTCGCTTCCTACCTTCATGGTTCTATGGACCGTCGAGCGCTCTACTCGACGGTTCCGGTGAAGGGAATCCCGTAGAAGGTCTCGTAGAAGTCCTCTGCGCGCTCCTTCACCTGGTCGGCGGAAACGAGATTCGGGTACAGGACGTGAGCCATCCACAGCTCGCCCAACGCGATGGAGTCGGCGTCGGGATTGCCCCACGGCTTCGTCCAATACGGGGCGTTGAAGACCTTGCCGTTCTTCACGGCGGGAAGCGCGGCGTACTGCGGATCGGAAGTGATCGAAGCGAAGTCGTCGTAGCGGTCCTGGGTGATGATGATGTCGGGCGACCATGATGCGACCAGTTCCGCGTTGTATTTGGTGTTGCCTTGGACCCCTGCAGCAGCAACTGCGTTCGAAGCGCCTGCGCGAACGAGCATGCATCCGACGAACTTGTCGTTTCCGTATGCGATTCCATCGGCGAGAACCGCTGCGGAAGGCCGTTCGTTGCCGGCCAGGTCGCCGACCGCCTTCTCGATGATGTCGCGGCTCTCGGTGCAGAATCTCCAAAGGAGCTCAGCCTTGTCCGACGTGCCAGAAAGCTTTCCGAGCGTTGAGACGGCCCATTCGCAGCCCTCGGTATATGCTGCATCCGCATTGGCGAGTCGGGGATTCTGAGCCTCCTCCTGCTTTCCTTCTCCGCGCAACGAGACGACCACGACGGGAATGCCGAGATCGCGAATCTGCTTGATGGCATCTTCAGGCGCTTGGGAGGCGGCGATGACCACGTTAGGGGTGAGCGCGGCGATGTTCTCAACGTTCCATTCCTTCAGGCCGCCAGGGGTGGGCATGCCCTCGATGCCGGGAAAGACGTCTGTCATGTAGCTTCCGAGATTCTTCTTCCAGCCGTCAACGACACCGACGATGCGATCTTGGGCACCCAGCTGACACAGAATGTCGAGCGAGTGATGCTGCAGAACGACCATCCTTTCGCAGGGCACCTTCACGGCGACGTCGTTTCCGTTCTGGTCGACGAAAGACCACTCCTCCTTTTCGGAGGGAGCTGCGGATTCATTTCCATTGGTTTCTTGCTTGCCTGTCGAGCATCCGAAGAGGGAGTATGCGGCGAGCGACCCCGCTCCGACTGCGGATATCCTCAGAAAACTCCTTCGATCGATGTTGGCTGATCGCATGTTCTCGCTCATCGTTACCCTCCAGCTTTCGGTTTTGTTTTTACCTGCGTATGGGTTGAAACTCACCGTGAAATTATAGTTATTTGACTATAAAGCAATCAATAAATATTCTTTTTAACAGTTAAGAAAACAGGTGCTCTTCGAAGCCGTCTCAACTGCGATAATGGGCTTCAACTTGCAGCGGATGGCGGACCGCCCCTTCCGTTTCGGGCCGTTTGTCCTTTGCCTAGCTCGCCCTAGGCAAGCAGGCGAGCCGATCGAGATGCGGCCGCGGGCTCTCCGGGCCCATCCCCGCGAAGCCCCAAAGGCGCCGCGTCCCTCACCGGGACGCGGCGCCTTTTGCGTCAGCCCATCTGCACCAGATGCAGGCGAGCCGCTATCGAGCTATTCCGCTACGGCATCGTAACCTGGAACGTCACGATCTCGTCGTAGGTCTTGGAGTTCATGACCTCGAAGGAGCCCTGCACGTTCACAAGGTCGTCGATGCTCTTGATGCTGTCGTCCATGAAGGTCATGAACGTCTCGGCGTATGCGTTCGGCTGGATCGTCTCGTAGATGGAGGGGCTGACCATCTTACCGTTTACCATCCAGGTGCCGTAAGAGCCGCTGACGTCAATCGCCGCGTCGGTGCTCTTATTCGTGATGACCAGGGTGTAACCGCAAGAGTCAAGCCAGTCCTGCTTCTTGTCGACAACCATCACGGAGATGTTGTCGTCGCTGTAAATCTCCTTGTCGATGGCCTTGATTGCCTGATCGTCCGTCGCGCTCGAGTCGCCAGCGGTTCCGCTCGAGCTGGTCGAGCTCGAGCGAAGGTCCTTGACCTCGTCACTCGTCTTCTTGAACTTCATGCCCTCGCCGTCAACCTCGATGGAGAGCACGCCGTCCTTGATCGTCGCATCGACGCTGTCGCCCTCGATCGTCAGGGACACCTTGTCGGCAGACTTGGCATCCCAGGTGCCGTCCATCGTCTCGCCGAACATACCGAGCTTGAACGTGCCGTCCTCGGCAAAGGTCGCCTCGACGGTGAGGTCGAACGCCTTCATCATGGCCAAGTCGTCTTCAGAGGCGTCCGTGAACTCGGAGAGCTCCCACGTTCCGATGACCGCCTTCTTGGGGTCTGCCTTGTCGCCTCCGCCGCAGCCGACGAGCGCAAAGCACAGCGCGAGAGCGAATGCGACAACTCCCAATGCCTTCAACTTCGATTTCATGGTAGCACTTCCTTTCCGAATAGCTTTCCCATTCCAGCCGCTCTATCGTGCACGCCGGAGCTTGCCACCCCGACGATGATGCCCGCAGCGTTAAAGCCCAATCGCGCCGCCGCAGAACTCGCAGCGCCCGTTTGCGTCCGGTATTGTGGTGGCCCCGCAGAACGGGCAGGTCACCGCTGCCTTCGGAGCCTTCGCCGCCGCAACGTTCTCGCGCACCGTCTCGCGCAGGCTCGTGAGCGCCTCGCGGATCTCGTTGGCCTGGCGCTCCGCCTCGCGGAACTCCACCGAGTAGCGCTCCTCGATGCGGCCATCGTTGACCTTGAAGGTGATCTCATCGAAATAAGGCGAGTTCACGTGAATGGTGAGGTACACGTCGTAGTCAATGTCGTAGCGCGGCGGATCGTAGCTTTCCCGGCAGCCTTCGGAGTTCTCGCGATAGATTTCGGTGCGGGCCTCGCGAACCTCCGAATCGCACCCGGTGACTTGGGAGAATTCCATCACGTCCGGGTTCGCAGCGCGCCAACGCGACGAGGAGGTGACGATGAAGCACTGCGCGTCCTCGTCGAGGAGCACCTTAGTATCGCCGCCGAGCGTGCGCGTCGTGTTGAACCCCGCGACGCGGTCCTTGTTCGCCTCGCGGTAGGCGAGCTGCTCGCTAATCTGCTCGACCGTCGAGCGCCTGCGCTCGCTGAAGAAGGGGGAGAGCTTCTTGGAGCACTCTTTGCACAGGTTGCCGTCTTCGAGCTTCCTGTTGCCGAGCAAGCCGATTTCCCCTCCGCAGATATCGCAGCTCTTCTTCTCGAAGATCTTTCCAAACAATCCCATACCCGCACTCCTTCCCGCGCATCCAACGAAGTTTTCGTTGCCTTCATGGTGAGGGAAAGGGGGCGTTGCGGCAACGACCCTATGGCCCGCAGCGCGACGCAACGTGCGACCGCGTGGCCATTTCGTGCGGGAAGGGAAGGGTACGATTTAGCGTGGCTCCTGCTCATCGCGCAATTTTGAGACGATGAGCCCGCTTGAGACCGCATGGACCGCAAGGCGAAGGATGTTGTCGTAGCCGGTCTTCGCGAGAATCTCGGAGATGTGGCGCTTAACCGTGCGCTCGGACAGGAAGAGCTCCTGGGCGATTTCCTTGCGCATCTTGGTCTCGCACACGAGGCGCAGGATATCGATCTCCACATCGGTCAGCGCAGCCGCGTCCGAGAAGATGCTCTGCTGGGCACGCGGGAAGGTGGAATAGCCCTCCATCGTGGAGCGGATGATGCCCAGAAGGTCGTTCGTGCCAACGTTTTTGTACACGAAGCTGTCGACGTGCGCGGCACGGGCCTGCTCGATGAAGGTGATTTCGGGCATGCCCGTCATGACGACGACGCGCACCTCGGGGTGGGATTCCTTTATGCGGCGCGCGGCGACGATTCCGCTTGAGTCGTTTTCGGTACACACATCCAGAAGAGCGCAGGTGGCGCCCGTCTTCTCCACTTTGCCAAGCGCGAATGCGGCGTCGCCGAGGGAGGCCACCACCTCCATGTCGGGTTGCGCGTCGATGGTCTGGGCGAGCGAGTCGCGTAGCATGGTCTGGTCTTCCACGATGACGATCTTGATCATTGGTCCTCTCCTTCATGCAGCGGCACGCACGGCGCCTGGGCCTCGATAGTGAACGGAGAAGTCGATACGATGGAAAGCGTGCCTCCCACGCGCGAGAGCGCCTGGCGCATCGAAAGGAGCCCCGTGCCCTCGTGCACCTCGCCGCGCGCGGCGGCACCGTCGTTTTGGACAGAAAGCGTATAGGTACCTGATGATTTGCCGAGACAGACATCGACTCGGTGCGCTTGCCCATGTTTGGCGGCATTAGTCGCGGCCTCGCGCACGACGTCAACGAAGGCGATGGCGACCTCAGGTCGCTCGGGAAGCGCGCCTTCCACTGAAATCGCAATGCCCACGAGGGAAAACGAGCTTTCTATCGCGCGAAGAGAGCCCTCGGCATCGATATCGTCGGGCTCAGCGAGGTCCTCAACGACCGTGCGAGCGAGCTCGACCACGCGAGCGAGCTTCTCAGGGTCGGGATCGTCGTCTTCCAGATAGCGGTGGAGGATCGACAGGCGCTGGCCCACGGTGTCGTGCACGCGCGAGCGCATGCGCAAGATCGCCTCGTTGCGCGAGATCTCTCGCGCGTTCTCGACGGCCGCGACCAGCTCGGTGTTCGCCACGTCGAGAAAATGGTTCATGCGCTCGATGTCGGAGTTGATGGACTCCTCCTCGGTCACGTCGAAGGCCACCATTCGGCGGTACTCCTTGTGGCCGAGCCGCACCCGGTCGCGCATGAAAAGCCTCGTCTCGTCGGACGATATCTCGAGGCGAATGCCCTCGGGCAGGACCGCGTCCGCGCCCCCCTCCGCCTTGTTCGCCACTTCCTCGAGATCCTCCCACACCCCGCGCGTCTCGGCAAGGTCGCTCGCAAGACCGAGCGCCGTCAGGCACGAGCGCATCGACTCGTTCATGAAGAGGATGCGCCCCTCGTCATCGGCGCAGATGACGCCCTCGGGCAGCGCCCGAATGGAATCGATAATCGATAAACGCGAAACGGAGCGCCGCCCGGCGCGCATATCGAGGGTAAGCGCAGCTCCCACGCGAAAAACGAAGAACGCCGCATCGCCAATGAAGAGATACGGCACCAGATGACCCAGCATATCGATGGACGGCGGGGTGATAAGCGCCATGAGGGCAATCTCGCTCGTCATGATGGGGCGTCGGTACGCAATCGCCAGCGCAAGCCCCAAAAGCGCCGCCGCGGCGTCTATCCACAGAAGCGACTCGACGGGAAACGAAAACGCCTTCAGACGGAAAAGCGCAACACCGTAGCCGCTGTGGACGCTGTTCGCCGTGCCCGCCGCAAGCAGCAGATGCACGAAAAGCAGCACCTCGTAGAGCTTGACAAGCGAGAAGGGACGCGCATCTCGATGCGTCGAGAGGAAGAGCACATGGAGCAGCTGCCCTCCCGCGGCGATGCAGAACGAGACCACGAGCACAACGATCACGGGGGTATCCAGCTCAAAGAGAAATCCCATGCGATCACCTCTCCCCCCCGAGCGAGACCGAGAGGCTCGCGCTGTCCCTCGACGTTTCCAACGTGAAGGCCGCATGTTGTGCAATCAACGATTTTCGCAGATCATCGAGCGATTCCTGAAACCTTGGCCCCGCGGTGCCGTCCGATTCAAGCGCGGCGCGCATCTCCACCTCGCCCGACTTCCCGTCGCTCACGAACAGCATGAGAACGGGATTTCTCGCCGAAAACGCCGCGGCCGCGAAGTCGTAAAGGCAGTCGTAGAGCACGTTCACCGTAGCCGCAGGGAGCACCTTCGACGTCTCCACAAGGGCCGCGCACTCGATGTCGAGTGGGCGCAGGTTGGCAGCCGTCTCGTTGAAGACGAGCTCAAGCCGCTCGCGGTTGAAGTCGGGGTCGCTTTTCTCCGCCAAGATAAGCCCGCCCTTGCGCTTGCAGTACGCGACGAGCAGCTTCACCTCCATGAGGCGCTCCCGACGAGCGGCCGCGGAGGCGGGGTCGCTTCCCTGCGGCAGATCGTCGAGCAGCTCGCTTATGCGCTGCGTCTTGCTTTCAAGCGCGCGTTCGATCTCGGCGAACAGCGCGCGGGCGTCCTCCTGACGATGGAGGGTCACCGCGAGCTCCCGGTCGCACTTGAGCATGGCGTTCGCGCGACGCAGCTTCGCCTGACGCTCGGAAAGCAGGCGCCTGCGTTCGTCGAGCGCCGTCATGTCCTCGGACAAAAGCGCATCGCCGCCCGCCACCGAGTACACCTTGAACAGCGTCGAGGGAACGGCAGACGTGCGAAACGACACGATGCCGTCGCGCGGGGTCTCGATTTCTCCGAGCGTCATTCGCACGGCATCGGGAATCTCGGTTGCGACATCGGTTTGGTACACGACGTCTCGATCGCGCGAGAGGATTTTCAAATCGAAGGGGAGTTTTGCGAAGAATTGGTCATGTCGGGCATATGAGGGAAGAATACCCAGGTCAAGCGATAATTCGAGCGCAACAATGACCAAAATACTATAGACAAGAGAAATGTTCGTCGAGAAAAGCCCTGCTTTGCGAGCGATAAACATCGCGAAGTACGCCACGCCCACGCCAAGGATGATGGCCATCGGCAGAAAGACGCTTTTCAGCTGGGTCCGAGCAGCGGGGAAGGCCGCCGCGAAAAAGCCCGCATACTGAACAAGCGACCACGCGGTCACGCACCAGTAACCCGCCTGATAGGTGTAATCCCTGCTCCAATGCGGATCGGACAAATCGAACGCAAACACGAGGTTGTGATAGTTGTTCGTCAACACGAGCACGCAGAGCGCTGCGTCAACCACCCAAGCAATATTGACGACCCTTCGCCATGCGGCATGCCGATCAAGGGCGGCGGCGCGAAAGGCACTTGCCAGGAAAAACGTGGGGATGAACATCATCGGCGCGTAATAAAGGTACCACATGACCGAGGCAATAAGGTCGCTTCTCACGGGGTATCTCAGCAGCACATCCAAAAGCCAGGCGGCGAGAAGCGCGGCAACGATCTTTAAATTGCCTCGAATGACAATGTCCGAGCAGCGCAGATGCACGGAGAACCCCCAGGCGACGCAGCCCGAGACCGCTAAGATCATAAGTCCCGCCGTGCTCGACGGGCCGCTTCCTGGGAGACCGAAAAAGCGGATTTCCGTCTCCGAAACCAGCTGCGCGATGGCGAGCGCGGCCCCAAGGACGAGGGCGAAGACAGCCCAAGCTGCCACTATCCGCCCCTTGAGTGGGTCTGCTCCGCTTGCACGGCCCATCCAGGCTCCCTTTCTGTCTCGCTCGATTCCCTGTTATCCAGTATATCCTGAGCACCCTATCAAGCGGTGTTCGACCTTTCGCAACGCGAGAGCGAAGTGCTGGTACTGTTGGGCAAGGGTCGTACGATAGAAATTACGGCTGATAAGCTCAATATTTCCTTCAACACGGCAAAGACCCATATACGTCAGGTGTATGGGAAATTGGGCGTGCACACTCGCCAGCAGCTGCTTGACCTTATCGAGCAGAAGAAAGGTCTCCGATAGAGCGGCGGGGGGATACCTGCATCCCCAGTGTCGAGAGCACGACAGCTGGGAATTCAAGCATTTTCATGAGCGTTATCCATGAGGCTCTTCGGCGCCGTGCCTTTAAATCAGCCATGCAGTCGCGCACCAGTAAGCAAAAGCGGCGGCGGTCCCGCTGTGGGAGCCGCCGCCGCTCAGATACGGTGAGAGCCAGTCGAAAGAAATCCTGTGCCCACTCCAGCACTCAGTCGGCAGTTTCTTTGACGCCTACGATTGTCGGCCTATAATTGCCGATTCCGGCGACGCCAAGCCAGCATGCTGAAGGCTGCAATGCCAGAGCCTACGAGCAATGCGAACGCAGCTGCCTCGAACAGATAGGGGATATTGCTGCCAGTAGCAGGCAGCTTGCCAGCAGGAGGCAGCTTGTAGACCGTCATCGTCTTGGCGGGCTCGGCAGAATCGCTTGCCGGCGCCTCTTTCCACTGGGCGTATAGCGTGGTGTCGGCGTCGAAGGTCACTTCTTGGCCTGCGGCATACGACGTGCCGTTCCCGTCGGCCTGCGTGTTCCAGCCGATAAACTCTGCTTTGCCCTTGTTCAGCTCGCCATGGCCCGCAACAGTAACCGGAGCGCCCTTCATGAACGATGCCTCGTCGGGGGTTGCGCCTTCCCCTCCGTTGGCGTCGTAGGAAAGCTTATAGGGCACCTTTGCCGTGAGGGAGGCACTGCCCAGCACCATGCGGTTACCCTCTGCAGGAAACTCTCCGGGGTACTCTTTACCACTACGGGGCGTGAGGTAGTCCTTTATGGGTTCATCGCCCGTCTTGGGAAGCTCAAAGCCGATCTCGTAGGTGACCGTGTAGGTTCCAGGGTTTGCGGTGATTTGGCTCGGGTCGACCGAATTCCCCTTCTCATCGACGGCAGTTATCTTGGTTCCGTGGGCGGTAAAGGCACTCGATAGCTTGTCATAAGCCTTCAACCGCTCGATCGGCATTACGTCGAATCCGGGTGCCTTCTTACCCCCGAGGTTTGTGCCGCGTCCCAACAGGTACGTGTCCCAGTCAACTAGCTGGCCGCGCTTGAGCTCGAGCTCCTTGGGCTCAGCCAGTTTCCCCTGTATAGTTCCCGACTCGTCAAAATTGGCCTCAGTGGTGAGAATGGGGCGAACGACTATTCGACGTTTGACGTATGTGGCACTTTCAGAATCTGCATCATTGCCATACACCCTTTTGACGCCTTTATACTCGATCATTATGTCAAAATCCAAGTCCCCACTCGGAGAGGCATCCACGGTGAACTGGTACACGCCGTTCTTATCGGTGGTTGCTTGATAGAGGGGGGTGGCAGTGCCAGACTCTCTGGCCTCTTTTGACGTGGGATGGGGATACAGGCTAACCGTGGCCCCAGGCAAGCGGGCCTCGGTGCCGCCAGACCAAGTTGCGCTCACCGAACCGTAGATCGGTGCCTTGCCATTCGCCCCCGGCAGGAACCCTCCGGGACAATATGCGTGGATGCTCGTTGGAACGGGGCCCGCTTCAGCCGGCTCGGCCACAGCCGTGTTCGCTCCCCCTACCAAGAGGCACAATGCGGTTACAAGAGCCAAAAGACCGCACCAAATGCCAGAACGCCTAACTGTTTCCATAAAAACCGCCTTTCAAAAGGATAGTCCTTGGCGCATATTTTAGCTATATCAGCTCCTGCTGGGTTTACCCAATCAGATCGCATCGAAAATCGTGGTGTAACAACTTTTCGACGCGATCCTTTGGTTCTAAAGATATAGGAAGCCTTACGCTGTTCCCAAGATGAAACGAGGGGACGCATGGTCACATGCGCCCCCTCGGATAGACAAACTCTCGGTTATATGACCATCGAGCTCGTAGGGCGCTTCGGGCGCATCGCCAGAGTCGCCCCCTCCTGCGAACAGCTCCTTATAGCGCTGCACGAGGACGAGATAGGTTCGCTCGTCGATGATGGGCTGAACGAAGAAGGACTTGCCGCTCAGCTCGCCTTCTTCCGGCTCCTCCTCAAACTCATAAATGTCCTGCTCCCATGTGAAGCCCTGCACCTTCGCGGCTTCGAGGAACTCGTTGAGCTCGACGAACTCCTTGGCGAACTTGCGCCTGGCCTCTTGCGATGCGGGAAGTTTCGAGAGGTCGCCAACGCCAGCGGCCTCGAACGCCATGAGTATCTTCTGCAGCCGTGCATCCATAAGAGCTATATTGTCCGGGAGCTTCTGGACGAACATGTCGAGCGGGCGATCTCCCTAATACAGCTTCACTGCCGCTTCGATATAGCCCTTCATGGTGTAGGGACGACGGTAATAGCGGATCGTGCCGAAGGGCTTGTCGGGGCCGAACAAGCGGTTCGTGCGGCTGAACGCCTGGATGATGCTCTCGTAGTCGATGATCTTGTCGAGGTAGAGAGCGTTGAGCCATTTGGAGTCGAAGCCCGTGAGCATCTGGTCCACCACAATGGGCAAGTCGATGCGGGAGTCGCGGTTGGAGTCGACGTTGATGTAGGGCTTTTTGTGGGACAGGCGCGCTGAGATGTTCTTCTTCATGGCGGGCCACGTGGGGATAGTGAACTCCTGGCCGTATGCCTTGTTGTAGTCTTCTACGGGCTCGACCAGAACATCTTCTTTCACCGTGGAGCCAGCGTTGTTATCGATGCTCGGGTCGAAAAGGGCGGTCACCTTCATCTGCGGGGCGCGTTCCTTGAAGGCTCGGTAGTAGTCGATCGCCTCTGGGATGGAGCTCGTCGCCAAGATTACATGGAACTTGTTGCCGTGGGAGAGCACCGGGAAACGGCGCAGGATGTCCTCTACGACCTTTCCGTGGTGCGGGGTGCCGGGCCAGTATTAATTTTTGATAGCACGGTCGCTCTCGAAGCATTCCGTTCCCCTGAAGTTCTTGTCGCAATTTCCTCGGATCAAATGAACGTGCCTGGAGAGGATATGCTATGGCCTTTTCGAGCTTCGTTTTTGGAGCGGTGAAATCACCCAGGATGTAGAGCGCGTCGCGCTGGCCGACGACGGCGTTGACGTTGTCGATGAGGCGCTGATCCATCTGCCCGACAGATTCGAAGGGCCTGTTGCAACAAAATGTTTGGAGGCTGCTGGCGGGGTCATCCAATCAGAGCGTCAATCATCAATGCTCAAAAGATAGATTTGTCCCATGGGCCTTCATGCCCGATGGCTAGAGCTTGATTTTCCACGTATTGCCGCAATCGTGACAAACGAATGTGGTCTTCCCCTTATTCCCGATGATTGCTCCTCCGACGGCGCCGACTGGGCCCAGCAGAATTCCTCCAGCGATGCCCTTTCCAAGAGACAACGGTTTCTTGCTGGAAGAAACCGCTTCGAAATTCGTGCTTCGGCACTCGGGGCACTGAATCTTCCTGCTCATGGCTATTTACCTTTCTCCCTGCAGATGCGTCTCTGCTCATCGGCCGTCACCAGTATAAGATATTTGATGGCTGTGGCATAGGATTGGTCGTGGAGCGTATGCAAGAATTAGGGCACGGATGTTCGATCCCCGACACTGCAGAAACAGACTTGAACCGTTACTTCGAGATCATGAACACTCGCGGCGAGCAGCTTGAGCAGCATGACGTACTTAAAGCCTCTCTCATGAGCTCCATCAGCGGAAACGAGAGAAAAGCCGCGTTCGCAAGAATATGGGAAGCATGCAGCGACATGAGCGGCTACGTCCAGATGCACTTCGATGTCGAAACCAGGAAGAGGCTCTTCGGCGGCGAATGGCGATCAATGCCATCCGTCGTCAATCTGGAAAAGGGAAAGGCGACATCAAAAGACGCCCCGTCCCTCGAACAGATTCTTGCACCTGTCTTTACATGCGACATCTCAGACGGTCAGACCGATAAATACGACAGGGTGCGCTTCAAGAGCATCATCGAATTCCCGTATTTCCTCCTCCATGTCCTGAAAGTGTTCGTTCAGGTCGAAAAGGTGCAGTTCGACGAGGGCTTCGAGCTCCGCAGTTCGATTGACGACAAACATCTGACCGACGAGTTCAAGAAGGTCATGGAGCGCGGCCGCATCGACGGCGCAGTCATCGGAGAAAACCCCGAACGCTTCTCGGAGGATTTCGCATCGTGCCTGCTTAAATGCCGATATCTGTTCGACAAGTACATCGTTAAGCGCGAGTATGCGAACGAGGCCAGCGATGGCGAGTGGAGCCTGAAGGAGCTGAGGGTCAGCGGGCGGGGAGGGGACAAGAAGGCTTACTACCGAAATACCAGAATCGCAGTCAAGCGCGAACGGGATACGACGTCGGATGCCAGGAACAAGAAAAACTTGATGCTCCAATCAGCGCTCAGGGTCTCTTACACATCCCCGAAGGACATGCACTGGATCACCTATCTGCTTGCCTGGCTGTATGAAGGTGAGAATCAGCAGCGGCTCGACAAGTACTGCGAAGTGACCAAGGGCTTCGTCAGAAGTGCGATTAGCCGCGGCTACCTCAACGTTGAGGATCGCGACCACATGGGCGTGAACACTCCACGTGTCGTATTCAACTATCTTGATTACCTCCTGTGGGAGCGCAATGACAGAGTTCCTTTCACCTTCGAGTTCCGCAACTCTGTCGAGCATTGGTACCCGCAAAACCCCTCCGAGAACACATTCGAGAAATGGAAGCAGGACGACCTCGATTCGTTCGGCAACCTCTGCATCGTCACGCGAAACGTTAACTCGAGGTTCTCCAACATGGCTCCGATGGCGAAGCGGACGACCTTCGAGGCTATGATTGCGAAAGGCAGCCTCAAGCTAAGGGAGATGAGCAAGCTGACAACGGGGAATTCCGAGTGGCTTGCCATCAGTCAACGGCACGGCGCAGACATGCTGAAACTGCTCAAGGAAGATTGCGCGAAGCAGCAGCTTCCGAACAAAATCGCAGGTCATACCAACTGGGACAAATTGTCTCAGTAGTCCGACGATCCCTCGCATCACCCGAAGATGCGGGAAAGCCGGCACGCGTCAGTGCGCGGCTGGGCATCCGAAGATACATCAATCACCCCACAGCAAAGCCGCCCAGGGCGGATGCCCTGGGCGGCCAGCCGGCCACGACCGGTGGGGTCGCTAGTCGGTCGAGTCGGTGAAGTCGGCGCCGAGACAGTTGATGTGGTGCCTCAGGAGGGCGCGATCCTCGCTCAGCACCAGCATCGAGATGATGTCGAAGCGGACACTCAAGGAATAAATCCGAATCAAAATCGTAGGTGAAATGACATAAAAGAAGCTCCGAAAACGGCGATTTTCGGAGCTTCGTCTCATTATCTATTCTTTAATTTGTCAGGTGGCTTGGCGCTTCGTGCAACGTTTTGCAACACTCTGCGTCACCATGAATAGAATCTGGTGGCTTGCCGTCTGAACTAGGATTTTATTCCCACTCAATGACCAGCTGCACCGCCGTGCGTCCGCCTGGTTGCACATGGTGCTCCACAGTCCACCCAGTTGCGCCAAGTGGCGAATCAATCCCGAATCACGCCATGATTCGGAGCGCGGGGAATAGTTGACATTTGAATCACGTTTCGTTGGAACTGCAACGAAAAACGCGCAATCATTCCCCGTTTTGCCTGCGGGAATAGTTGCAGGTGGCTTTGCTGGTCACCCCGATTGTCGAATCACGCCACCGCGGGTCAATGCCTTCAAATAGCGGCAGTCATCCCCGGGTTTTTACACGTCCGGGATGGTCTATGCGTGCTGGAAACTCGAGTGATTCAGAGAAGCTGACTTGCTCCGAATCAGCAAATGTCTTCATGCTACGAGCGGCTCACAACATCTATTCGGAATCGTCGTCGAATGCCCTCGGCACGCCCAGCTTTGCGCCGACGCCCTCGACGAGGTATCGGAGGTCCTCGAAGCCCGCGGGGTACTGGCCGTCTCCATCGAGGAGGAAGCGCCTCTTGTACCCCTCGCGCTCGATAGCGAGGTGCCACTTCTCCTGGTCGGTGATGAGGTAGCCGCGGTCCATCTGGTATTGCGGCCTGCGCCAACCGAGTACCCCGATCCGCTGGAGCGCTGTGTCGAAAGACTCGGCCTCGTCTCTGTCCATGGTGCCGGAGACGGGCGAGGGCTCGCCTACGAGCTCCACCCTCACATCGTAGCCGCCGTCCTCGCGCCTCTGGAACGCGTAGTCGCGCACCATGCTGCCAACCATGCACACCCAGCCGAGCTCCAGGCGCCGTATGCTCCCGCGGACGTGCGGCGGGACCACCGAGCTGCTGGTGTCGCGGATCGCCTTCACGGTGAACTCCAGGTTGTAGGGCAGGCCTTCGAACATATTCTCATGAGAGGACATGTCGAGGCGGTAGCCCCGTCTGGCGCATTCCTTTCGCAGGGCGTCGTCCAGCCCGAACATGTCAACGCTCTCGTCGTCGCATCCGCATTGCTTGGCGACCCTGGCGGTGGTCGTCTGAGTGCCGATGCCCATCTCCTCGATTCTGGTGGCCATCGAGCTCAAAAGTTCTTCTTCATAAGGCTTCAAAATTGTCCTCCTGTGGTTCTTTTCCCGTTTCACGTCTGGCGGGCTGTCGTCGGCGCTGGCCATATGAGGGCCATCCCCGACCCGTCGACAGGCAGGTGCCTATCCGACCGTGCGGGTCGTCGCGTACCTGATAAGGCGCCGCGCCTCCGTGAGCGGGTGCTCCGGGAAGAGCGCGTCGAACTCCGGCTGCTCCGACTTGTTTGCGAGGAGGCCCTTGCCCCAGCCGGCATCGTAGGGGTCTCGCACCCACCCGTCGGGCGCGTTGCCGCCGGCCTGCGCGAGCATCGAGTAGACCGTTGAGTCCCGGACGCCGGTCGTGCCCGACTCGTCGAAGAAGCCCCGTATTCGGACCGGACGCTTCGAGCTCCTCATATCGAGCACGAGCGCGTACGGCATTACGGACGGTTCCTTCGCGGTCTTGACGATGCTGTACACGAACCGACTGCCGCTGCTGCCGCCGGACCTGACCTCCACGATGCCCTGGTCGTCGCCGAGCGAGCATCGTATGCCGGACACCACCTCGTCCGTATCGTCGCAGGGCATCTGAGGGCCGCCATCGATGGGATATGCGAGTACGACGGCCTGCGAAGACGCGTTCCTCATGGCGAACGCGCGGGTGCCTTCGGGGTCGTCCGGCATCGCTTCGACCTCCCGATACGTGGCGGGCATCGTCACGACGGCGCCGTTCGCGAGCTCGTAGCCGGTGGCATCCGGCTCTACGTAGTCCGCGATGCCCGGGTCCACATCGACCGGAACGGCAGACCCCTCCTCGTCCTCTGCCTCGTAGTGGTCGAGCGCGAGCCCGAAGTCCTCCTCCAGGTCCTTGAGGACCGAGTCGAGCGTGGCCCCTCCGCACGAGACGGCGAAGTTCCTCGCGGGAGTCTCCGGGCCGATGGTGTCCCACACGGTCACGGGTCTGGCGTCGGGGATTCCGGCCATACCGAACACGTGCGCGGCGCCTTCCTCTCCGAGCCCCGTGAGGGCGACCACTTTGTACTGGTCGAGGAAGACCTCGGCCTGGGCCTCGGTGGAGAAGAACCCGAAGGATACGAGGCCCGTGTTGAGCAGGAGGTCGCGGTTGCGGAACAGCAGCGCGAACGCCTCCTCGCAGGTAAGCCTGCCCGTATGGTAGACCTTAAGATGCAGAGGGTCGCCCTCGGCCTTGCGGAGCCCGTCCTCCTCGTCGGCGGTGCAGGGGACTTCAAGGAAGAAGCCGCACGGCCGCCCTTCGAGGGCGACGATGAAGGAGACGAGCACGATGAGCAGCTTCTCGTAGGAGACGCTGCCGATGAACGCCTTGCCGTCGCGGTAGTAGCCCTCGGTCACGCGTGCGGGGTCGCCCGACTCGACCCCCGCGGCGAACCGGAAACCCTCGCCCGGGGCTGCGGAGACGGAACCGTCATCGCCCTGCGCGAGCAGCCCGTCTGCGACGCAGCGCTCGATCGCCTTGGAGATTACGTCTTTTATGCGGGAGGCAACCCGCGTGTAGCCGAACGTGCCAGCCACCTGCGAGACGGCGTCACCTGGTTGGAGCGCGAAGCCGTACGGGAGGTCGTGGAGGATGGCGTTTCTTAGCTCCTCGAAGGCGATGCAGCCGACCTGGCGCTCGGGGTTCGCCCTGAATGAAGTGTACGATTCGGGGTCCTGGCCGGCCTGCCAGACGAACTCGTGCCCGTCCCATTCCGTGGTCCCGTGGGGCAGGCGGGAGAGGACCTCCTCGTTCTTCGCGAGCACGTTCCTTCCGCTCCTGCCTATGCCGAAGCTCGCCCTCACGAGGTTGAAGAGCCAGGTCTTTTCGATGGGCGCCTCCGAATCGACAATCGCTCGCATCCTGTCGGCGATTTTCTCGTCGCAACGCCCGCTTGCGTACTCCTCGGCGGAGACGCTAACCGCCTTGGGCTTGCAGGTCACGTAGGGCTCCTCATGAGGCCTATCGTTCACGGCAACGTCCCTCGAACCCGCCGCCGGCTCGCCGGCGACCCTGCCCGCATCCGCGACGCAGACGATGCCGCCATCCTTGCCCGTGCCGAAGCCGAGCTCGATGCAGTCGCCCTCGTGGACGCCATAGTCGCCGTAGGGCTCGTTGAGGAGCCTGCCCACCACCGATCCCTCCTCACTTATGCCGAGCGTTCTCATCCAGACGAGCTCCATGCCCTCGATGCCCTGCTTCAGCAGGTAGGCCTGGATGTCGTCGGGGTACTCGAGACTGCGCAGCGGATCGATGTCCGCCGAGCGCCTGACGTCGCGCAGGGACTCGTCGTCCGGCCCGTAGATCTCTTCGATCTGCCCAATGAGGTCCGAGAACTCGGAGAGCGACGAGTCGACGACCTGTGCCGCGAGCCTTTCCCCGGTGCCCCCGGAGCGGATGATGAGCCTGTGCTCGTCCAGGTCGCGTCTCCGCTCGATCTTCGAGCCGACCCTGCGGGCGGAGCAGAGGACCTGCATGCTGAGACCCGCCTGCTGGTCGATGTAGCCGTACGCGAGCACATCAGGGAAGTCGGCGGACCCCATCCCGGAGTCCTCTTCGAACAGGCTCAGGGCGCCCTCCACGTAGAGCACGCTGCCGTCGACCTCGCGGAACCCCATCTCGGAGAGGGGCTTCAGCCTCTCCTGGAGCGGCGTCTCGACGGGGTGGGGCTCCCCACCCTCGTCGAACCCGACCGCCTGCAGGGTAGGGCACTCAGCTCCCTGGGCAGGCTCACCCGAAAGGGCGTCCTCGAAAGCGCTCCGGCATGCGTCTACTGCGTCGCGCTCGGAGCTGAACTCGACCTCGCCGAACAGCCGCCATTGCTCGTCGCCGGGCAGGTGCAGGAGAGCGATCTGCGTTCTCCCATCGTGCTCGCAGATGTCGAGCACCTTGAAGCGCGCCCCGCCTGGTATCACGCGCGAGCCGTCCTCCTCGGCCGCCGAGTTCGTGGCGACTGCGAACCGGAACCGCCCTGCGGGCGCGTCGTTCGACCGGGTGACGCGCAGCGACTCCGGCTCCCTGACCAGCATGCCCAGCGCGTAGCGCGACGCCTGCTCCGGCGTGAGGTCGGCGTCCGCGAAGAGGACCTCGCCGCCGGCGAAGGTGTCGATTGCGAGCCTCTGCAGGTAGAACGTCGGGGCGTTCGCGAATTCTCCGTTGTCGGCCATGCCGTGCCCCTTCCCTCGAGCATGATAGAGATGACTTGGTAGACATTTTACGCCGGTACGGGCGAGCGGGAGCGACGAGGCTCCAGAGCCCGGAAGCCGGGGGCGATCGGCAGACTATAATTGCACGTAGATGCACCAGGAGAGGAGCGCAGCATGACGACGTCCGAGACCTTCGCGATGGAGACCGGGCCCTACATCCCTCCCGAGCACGAGAAGTACTGCCTGCTGCCCGGCCTCAGGGAGAGCGGCGGTGAGGTGTTCTCGTACCCCGCCGAGCTCGACGCGATCGACGAGATAATCTCCGAGCGCGAGGACGGCTCCGACGCGGAGAGGCGGAGAAGCCGCCTCATCCCCTACAACATGCAAAGCTATGCGGAGTACTTCTCGCTGCTCGCCGAATACGAGGAGAAGTACCGGGAGGAGGACCCAGACCTGTCCGAGTCCATCGCCTGGCTCGCCAGGGCCGTAAAGCGCATGAACGTGAAGGAGGACTGGTCGGTCGTCCGCTACATCGGCGACGAGTACGACGGGGACGGCGCGCCGGGGCTGGGGCTCACGAAGGGCAGGTGCTACTACTGGCCGTGCTCGAGAGAGAAGCCGGTGTACGAGGGCGTCATCGACGACGAGGAGTTCACTTCTTACCTCTACCCGTGCGACCCCGGAAGCTGGGAGGTCGTCTGCGACCCCACTGGGATGGCCGCCCGGGCGCTCGCCGGCGACGCGGACACGATCGACCGATGGTACCCGCAGATGGCCCAGCAGCCCGGGACGTTCGACAACGCGATGATGGAGATCGGAGTTCCGGCGAAGCGCATGAGGGAGACCCTCGCCTTCGAGGCGGACCTCGACGAGGGGTGGAGCGGCTCGGAGTCGGACCCGGTGAAGTTCCCGTGCCCCGGGTGCGGCGCAACCGTGGAACACGACGCCTGGACGCTCGTGAACGCGCGGAGGAGCCCCGAGCTCGCCGATCGGCTGCTCGCGGGGACGCTCTTCGAGTTCAGCTGCCCAGAGTGCGGGTACTCCGCGAGCCTGACGTCGCCCTGCCTCTACCTGGACCCGGAGCACGACGCCTGCGTCTACCTCGTCGTGGACGAGGGCATGGCGCGGAGGGCCGCGGAGATGTTCGAAGGGCTCGACGGCGAGGACAGCGCCATCGGGCGCAGCGAGAAGCGCATAGTCTTCGACCGGCGGGATTTGCGGGGCGTCGCCGTCGCGCTCGCCAACGGCCTCGACGACCGCGTGGTCGAGATCCTGAAGATGGCGGTCGCGGGCTCGGCCAGGCAGCAGGGCAGCGTGGCTCCCGACGGGGAATGCGAGGCCGACCTCGTCGGAACGGAGGACGGCGACCTGCTGTTCGAGGTGGAAGCTGACGGCGCGGGCCTCACCGCAGTGCTCCCGCGCGGGGCGTACGACCTCTACGCAGACGCGCTCGCGAGGTCGTCCATGGCAGGCGACCGGCCCCTCGTCGTCGGCCGCGCCTGGGCCGAGAGAGCGGTCGACGCGTTCTCCGAAGAGGGGATCCTGTAGGCAAGAAAGGCGCACATATGAAACTCAGCGATGACAAGCTCGACGAAATCCTCCTGCAGGGAGGCCTGAAACTGTCCCAGCCGCACGACCCGAAGGGGAAGTACCGCAAGGACGCTTATCTGTTCACGACGTGCCGGACCTGCGGCACGCAAGCGCATTACAGGCTGAAGTACATCCTCGACAAAAACGCCGTAGGAGAGCCGATCTGCAGGGCCTGCTACTGGCTCTCGTGGTACGGGCAGTCGCATGCCCTGTACGACCAGTCGGTCAGGAAGATCCTGGCGGAAGGCGTCCCCAGGTCTGAGCTTATCCGGCAGGGCGTGATCACCCAAAAGCACGACGCGACGTGGGCGCAGGCCGAATCCCTCGCTCAGGAGAACGGCTGCGACCTCGTGGACCTCATCCACGGCGCGAGGGCGGGAGACGACGTCATGGTCGTGAAGTGCCAGGCGTGCGGGCGACAGACCGCGGAGCGCCCCTGCGACGTCAAGTTCGGCTGCACGTGCGGCGGCAAGAAAACCGGCGGGGTCGTGTATGGAAAGGAAGCAGTGACGCCCACGACCGCACGCGAGGACAGGAAGACGGCGCCTAGGACGCCGGGCGCGGCAAGCGTCAACGCGTGGGTGGAGCGTCACGTCGAGAATCCATCGAAATACGGGTTCTCGGACCTCAGAGGGAAGTCGGCTGCGGACTTCCCCGAGCTAGTGGAGGCCTGGGAGGACGAATCCAAACCCGAAGAAGTCCCGGCTGACAGCTACATGAGGATGCACCTTCACTGCCCGAACGGACACCTTCCCTACCAGACCCCGGGGAGCTACCTCATCGACGGCTGCATGGTCTGCCGCGCACAGCACACGAAGAGCTTGTCGACGCAATCCTGTTTGCGGGAGACCAACCCCGAGCTCGCCGAGGAGTGGCTCGAAGCAGTCGACGGCCCGAAGTACACGCCCGAGACGGTGAAGAGCGGCAGCAAGCGGAAAGTCCGGTGGCGCTGCATAGCGTGCGGGCACGAATGGGTGGACACCGTCCGGAACAGGGAATTGAGGATGAACAACCGTTGCCCCTCGTGCGGGAAGGTCATGGGGTCGTTCGCCTGGCAGTACCCCGAGCTCGCCGAGGAGTGGAGTCCCGAGAACCCGGTGAGCCCCTGGAACACCAAGCCCCACGGGCAGCTAGACTTCATTCCCAAGTGGGTCTGCCGCAACAACCCGGAGCACGTCTGGACGGCGACCACTGCGACGAGGATCAAGGGCGGCAAGCCGTGCCCCTGGTGCTCAAAGAAACACTAATGGTAAAAGCACCGCTGGGACAAATTGTCCCAGCGGTGCTTCATTCTGTAGGCTGGGGTTGAGCTTGGCATCAAAACCTGCCAGTCAGTCTACGCAAGAGCTATAAATCACCTTCCCGCGTGACGCGAATTGTCATGGTGTTCTCCGGATGGGCCAGCCAGCGGACCTCGCAGAATTCTCTTGCATGACGTTCGTGGCGGCAGGACGAGGCGCATCCATACCTTTTGATATCGATTGCTATCCATTTTTTCTTCCTCAGAGCTACGATAGTGCCGGATGGTTGCACCCTCTCGATAGCGACGGAAGATTGCACGAGCCTGTTCGGCTCGTCGAGATGCAGAAATCTACGTTTACAAGCATCATCTGCGGCAAGGACGACCTTGACACCGTTTGTACGCCGGGAGACAGTAAACTTGCCTGAGAACGAGCATCACCTCTTCAACTTGGCTGTCGATCGAGCTCCAAACAGAAATGGACATAGAAAAGCCGTGGAAAGCGTGCTATCCGTACGAGGTTTCATTTGCCAACCAGGCAGTGTCGCAATTGCTTTTCCAAATAGAAGTGAGTGCATGCAAGTCGATCTTGCAGGGCCCTATTGCGTCCTTTCGCACATTATCCATTCTCCTTTGTTCACTCGCTGGAAGTGTAGCCGTTAAAGCAATTCCGGCTTCATCTGCTCAGATAGTCATTAGCTAGTGTTTTGCGAAAGGAGCCTGCCAATCATGAGCGTGAATATTAATATCACTCGTCGCGGCTTTGTCGAGACCGCGACAACATCGGTGGCTGCAGCAACGCTGGGCACTCCCATGCTCCATGCATTCGCCGAAACCTCGCAATCTAATCCGAGAAAAGGGCGCAACGAAGACCCGGGCTTTGTTTCTATGAACTGGGATTAGGCGTGTGGAGTTATTGCTGACAAGCTCCTGGCTCTTCGTAAGACGGGGGAGACCCATAAGTTTCTTTTTCTCAAAGGAAGGTCAACGGCAAACTCTGACGTTATCTATAAAGCCCTACCTGAGATTTACGGTAGTCGCAATCATTTTGGGCACTCGACCATTTGCGCTGAGGCGGAGAAATCGAGTAACCGACCTCCATCCCCGGCCCCCGCTGGAGGGCCGGGAGCCCCTCGGGGTCATCCCGAGGGGCTCTTTCCGTGCTTACTGGCCGTTCCCCATGATTCGCTAGTTGGCCGCGAGCGGCATGGGGCTTAGCTCCCCAGTCCTTTCAGCGACCTTGCGCACAGCTGCGCGATTGGTTTCTCCATGCGCCCCCTGAGCTCCCTGGCTGCGTCGGCCGACCCCGTTTTTTCCAAAGCGTCGAACTCCTGGGCCAGCTTGCCGGGGATCTCTCTAGCGTAGAGTGCCAGCAAGTCGCGGCAGCCCTCGACGGTTATGCCGAATCGTTCGAGGCTGCACTGCTCGACCAGCTTGGCGAGGTCGTTTGCCGAAACGTGGCCTGCGCGGTTCTCGCCGCCGATGGACATGGCGAGCTTGGGCGGCTTGACCTTCATCTTCGCCACCTCGACGTAGGGGGCGATGGATGCCGCGTCGTACATGGGCGCCAGCCTGTGTGACCCGTCGGCGGCGAGCATGATGGAGTAGTTCTTGGCGTGCGCGTCCGTCGCCGCGAGCAGGTAGTTGAGGAAGAGCATCTGCAGGAAACCCGCGGCGTTTGCCTGGGCAGTGGGCCCGGTCGAGGTGAGAAGCCCCAGCAGTTCGGCGCAGTTCGGCCCACCGTACATGGTGTACTTGTTGTCGGGAAGGCATCCCAGGGCCTGGCAGAGATCCTCCTGATGGAGCCTCGTCACGTTGTTCCCCTCGACCAAACGGTCGTAGCGCTCGATGACGATGGCGGGCTCCACGCCGCTCTCGCCCTCGAATTCCAGGTACTCGACGCTTGCCGCAGGCACGTCTAGGCTTGTCGCGAGCCGCATGCAGACGTACTCGTTGAGCGCCTGATGGGCCAGTCCGCGCACGCCGCTCTTCAGGATGTGGGTGGTTGCCGCAGAGCCCTCGCAGGAGTACCACCTGCCATCCATGCGCCGTAAGGCGAACTTGCTCTGCTGGCCGCCGAGGCTCCAATGCTCGTTGTCGGCAATCCAGCCGGTGCCATCCTGGCGACCTATGGCCAGCCTCCGGGCAATTTCGGCGTCGCTCACGGCAACAAGGCGCTCATCGCGGTAGGCGTCGGAACCTTGGGGGACGAACTGCACCGCGCCGGGGCAGTCCAGGCCGATGACGCCGAGGAGCGCGAAGGGGTTGTTGGGAGAGATGCCGGCGTCGGCGGCGACATGCCTTCTCACAGCCGGGTCCTCTGGCAAAAGCCCCCAGAGGTAGGGCAGCACGACCTTGTCCCGGTAGGGCCTGGTGGAAAGCGGCATGGACGACGACAGCGGAACGCCGCGGTAGCCTCTCTCGTAGGCGAAGGAAAGCGAGCCGGCCCCGTCCTGGGAAAGGGTTCCTGCGAGCTTGCCGGCGATGAGCACGTCGAGGACGCCGGCCGTCATCGCGCACCTCCCGTCAGGATGGAGAGAGCGCCTGCGGAGGCGTTATCGCGAGCCGCCAGCTCTCCGATGCCCAACTGCTCAGCTTGCGGCTCATCTGAGGGGTTCCCGACGGTCAGCTCCAACCCCAGCCCCAGGGCCCCGAGCACGGCGGTGAGCTTGTCCAGTTGCACGCCGGGGTTTTGTCCCAGCTCCAGCGACCAAAGGCAGCGCTTCGACACGCCCGCGGCCTCTGCCAGCTGGGCCTGGGTCATCCCCAATTCAGCGCGCCTGTCCTTTATGGCGTAGCCTATCTCCAGCGCGTCGACCATGGATATCTCCCATCCCAGGTGAATAATTCTTTCGCATCATTTTGCGATTATGATAGTTCGCAATATTATGCGTGTCAATATTCTCGCAACATTATTCGTTTTCACATTCCGGCCGAAACGCCCTGGTTTGCCGAAGGAGCCTATGGTTACCGAGATTGCGCGATGCCTCGAGGTAAACCTTTCATCTCTCAAGTCTGATTGGGGAAACGACGCGAACGATGCGATACATATGCTGCTCGATCAGGAGGAAGCGTTTTGCCTAGAGCCTATCAAGGTTGGGGACACTGTTGTCTTGGCTCTTCCGGAAGACATGGATAACGAGGACCGGGAAGCACTGGCAGGGGCGCTCCATCATTGGTACAGGAACAATAGAGATCCGAAGGATGACGAGCTCACGCGTGACGAGTACGTTGCCTGGAAGGACTCCTTCAAGGCCTAGACTCCCTAAATAGAACCGAAAATAGCCTTGTCAGAGGCTGTTTTTATGCCATGGCCCGTTCGTGACCCAAACTTCAAAATAAATGCCCTCAATATTTGATACGAAATCGTATTAGTTTCAGAGTTGCAGGTGGCTATCGGGTTGCAACTATTCAGGCAACGGTGCATTTGCAGGTAATGATACATATCCGTATCAATGTTACTCTTTGCTGTGCTTGCTCGATTCGGCAAAAATTACAGGTGAAATCGAGTATTTCGACTTGTTAGCCACCTGCAAGCTAACTTCAAAATGACTAAGTTTACGTTGGTCATCCTTTTATTTCTTCGTATGACTCACTTCGTGTTTGAATACAAAACCACCCCTTGAACAGGTTATTATCGAGGAGTGTTTAGGTCATATATCGATACGCTAGTGTATCAACTTTTATTCCCACTCAATCGTTGCATAGGCCGTTTGCATGTAGTCATGCATGGCATCTGACCTGCATTTATATTTATTCTTCCATCGCGAAAACCGTGTAGTCACCGTGTAGTCAGGGGTGACTACACGGAATGTAGTCACTTCGGGAGAGTATTTTCGAGCGATACGAGAATAGAGCCTTTGAGCTGCGGAAACGGCATTTGGTTGCGTGCAACTGACTACATGCCCGATGCCAGCGGAAATGGAGCCCGGGGCGCTCCAATACGAGAGTATAGATTTCCCATAGGAGAATAATGCTTCTGAGCTGAGAAAATGCGATTCGTCGGAGACGAAGCTGACCACATCGCAAGAGTCACCGGTACAAATGCGTGGACCGAGTTATATTCTTCAGCCACATTCTTCTCCCTGTTGTATTGCGGTATCGCGAAAGCGTTAAAGTGCTTGGACATGAGTTGGAGACGCCTCCACTGGGGCAGCGTGAACCAGCGGAGGCGTTCGGGGACTACAGCGGTTGGATTTCTGTACGGAACTTGAAATGGGTCGTCGGATCCTCTTCGAGGTCGTCCTCCCAATTGACCGATTCGTCGTAGAGGAGTTCATCGATGCTTTTTCCCCGCTTGATGACGATCATCTCGGAGAACCAGACCTCCTTGTCGAGCATTATGAAGCCGGATTCCGCGCGAAGGGCGATCGCCTGTGGGTATTCCAATTTCGCGACGAGCGTCCCATCGCCGTAGACCTCCGCGATATCGTTGATGACGGAGACTCCGTTGACCACCTCGTTGATTTTGAAAACGGTGGTGTCGGTTCCCACCTCGGGGATATCGAGGGTGTCCTTCGTTGCCTTGGCGATGGACAGCAGTCCGAACTCCTCCAGCGAGCCGAGCTCGTCGACGACGATTTCGTGAAGTCGGTTGTTGACGTCGACGTCGAAGCCAGCGAAGTGCAGCCTCACTGTGTTCCAACTGTTGTCGGGAGGGGCGGCCAAGACCGCATCAATGGTGAGCAGCCGAGAACCCTTCATCTGTTTCAGCAGTGACTCCTCCGTGCGGTTGAATCTCTTGCTTGTATGCTCCACGTCCATCACTTTCCCTTCTTCTTGACAAAGTGTATCTTCTGCGACTAACAGGGACTTGAAGGGCGATGAGCTAACGAGAGACGAGTATGTTGCCTGGAAGGACTCCTTCAAGGCCTAAATTCCCCAAATAGAACCAAAAAAAAATGGCCTCGTCAGAAAACCGTTTGTATGCCTGAATGTGATATATTGGCAACCGTCGAAAATGAAGCTCCACCATCCTTGCAGAACAGCTGGATATACGAGCAGTGATAGAAAACCCGCTCTCAACCAAATCCCGATTAAAGTGAAGGATTTTTCCATGAGAATTGCCCACCGCACATTAACCACGCTTCTCGTTGCGGCACTCGTTTCATCGATTTCCTTTGGTGGTGCGACAAGCGCGTATGCCAACCAGGCGACGTCCCCGACCGAAGATGCCGGTATCGAAAGCGTTGTAGTCGAAAGCGATCCTGCCCTGCCCTTCACCGAAACGGACCAGGCGGAAACCATGCCCCCGTCAGCCCCTTCCGAACCTGAAGCATCTGAAGAAGAAACTGATGTCGATGACATCGCTCCATCTTCGAGCACGCCGATTGGCGCAGATTATTCCGCAACCGATTCGAACAGCGATTCGATTCAACCCAAGGAAATAGAAAGATCGGTGGGGAGCTCCGTCATGTCACTCCCCCTCAAATTGGAAGCAAGCGATTCGCAGGTGATTTATCTTAACGGCGAAAGCGGAGACGATGCGAAAGACGGTGCCAGCACCGAAAGCGCGGTCAAGAGCTTCGACAGGGCGAAAGAACTGGCGAAGGCGAACCAAGGCATTACGAAAATTTTGGTAGTAGGCACCACCAACGTGTCGGGCGAGATTTCCCTGTCGGGGACCAATGCCATCCTCATGCGCGAGCGCACTTTCAAAAGCGCCTTGCTGAAAGTCATCAAGGGAGCCGAAGCAACGCTCGCAAACATCACCATCGACGGAAACGGTGATGACGTCATCGCCGAACAGGCGCTGATGTACGTAGAAGGCGGAACGCTGAAAATAGCATCTGGCGCCCTGCTGCAAAACAACAAGATTGAAGGAGCGGGCGATGACATGCCCGAAGGCGGTGCGGTTCATGCCGTAAACGCAACCGTAATCATGCAGGATGGATCAATCACTCGAAATCAAGCGACCAAGGGTGGGGGAATCTACCTTAAAAATTCCGATCTCATCTTATCCGGAGGTTCCATTTCCGAAAACATAGGAACCCATCCCGAGAAAAACGCATTCGGTGGCGGGGTTCATGCCGACGGTGGAAGCGTGACGATCACCGGAGGAATTATTTCTGACAATACGGCGGAAATAGGTTCGGGATTGTTCGCCACGAACACGCGCACGAGTATGTCCGGAGGCGTGATTTCCGGCAATACCAGCGGCGAATACAACGGCAAAGGCGGTGGTGCTTACATTGCAGATTCCGACTTCACTCTCACGGGTGGATTGATAACCCAGAATGCAGCCAATGGGTTTGGCGGCGGAATTTACTACACCACAAGCAAAGCCGCAAACACGAACTTCAAAATGAGCGGTGGGTCGATAACCCAGAACAAGGCTTCAAAATCAGGAGGTGGCATTTCCTTTTTGGGAAAAGCCAACGCCCTGATCACCGCCGGACTGTTCGCCGAAAACGAAGCAACCGGCTTTTGGGGTGGAGGAGCCATCTACAACGACACGAACTCGAAGCTCACCCTTCACAACGCTTTGATAACCAACAATCAAATAGACGAACCCTTCCTGGTGGGTGCAGGAAACAAGCCGCCAAGCGAACAAGGCGGGGGCATCTGGAACTGCCCCACAGGCAAGACGACCATGCACATCACCAAGGGCCTTGCCCTCTACGACAACAAGGCCAATGATGCCGGAACCAACAAAGACTATTACGGTGCCGGCGATGACTTTGTGGGAATGTGGAAGTATTCGTTCGGGGAAAAAGAGAAGGACGGTGGCAAACCCGTCGTGATTGACGAACGCATGCTCGGCGGTGGCTACCGACTATGGTATCAAGACGGTTCAAACCAAGGAATACACGTGAACTTCAAGCCAAGCGATGCAAAGTTCCTGCCGCGGTACGACCCCGACAACCCAGGCAGCCGAATCGCCTATGACGTTGAACTGGACACCCAGCTAAACTTCAAGTCGGTCCCCACGCAGGATTCGAAGAACCTAGCCGAACAGTTGGCGACGGTCGTCATCCGCAATAACAAAGCCACCCATGCGGGCATTTCTGGCGGAGGCATTGCCAACAATGGAACGCTCGTCTTCGGCGAAGACGATACTTACCAGCTCAAGATTCATAAAAGCTGGAAGGTCGATGAAAAAACATCCCATCCATCCGAAATCAAGCTCAAGCTATATGTGGGCAACCATTACATCGAAGACGTGGTGCTTACCGAAGAAAATGGATGGGAAGCTATTGTAGATAACTTCCCCAACCCCGAAACCCTAATCGATGTGAAAACGGGCCAACTGCTGCCCGTCCATTTCGAAGAAGTCGATTCTGGAAAATACACCCTCATCGAAGTAAGCAAGACCACCGACCCCGAAACCAAGATCTATGCAATCGAACTTAAGAACGAAATCGTCGGCAGTCTGAACGTATCAAAAATCGTAAAATCAGAAGAACCTGCCAAGCCAAATTCCGCAAACGGCAAATTCACCTTTACGGTGGAGCTTTCTCAACCCCTAACCGGAAAATACGGCGACATGGATTTCGTCGACGGAAAAGCCACGTTCCAACTGGCCGATGGCGAATCAATTCAAGCCGACCTTCTTCCCGAAGGCGTTACCTTCACTGTAAACGAAATCGATGTAGACCCTTCGAAGTTCGAAATGACTTCCGAGGGAAATCTGGGAACCATCGAAGCGAATACCACTTCCCGAGCAATCTTCGTCAACAGGTTAATACCCGAACCCCCCAAACCGGATGTTCCAAACCCGAAGAAACAACCCCAGACTGGAGACGAATCGCCAATGGGAATGTTTGGACTAGCCGCCATCTTGGGGCTTGCGCTCTGCCTTGCAAGCTGGGTTCGCCTACAGCGACAATAAACCAAGCCCTCGTCAATCATCCTCATTCGCCCTGGAAACCCCGCCTTTCCAGGGCGAATCTCTTTAGAAGAACTGCAACTCCAATCCCAATGAGAGCACCCATCGAAACTCGCCCTCGTAGATACCATCAAACACCGCATTCCTGGAAATCGAAGAATGTCCAGAATGCAAGCCGAGTTTGGAAGGGGGTTAGGACGCTTTCTTGGAGACTTTCGTTAGAGTATCACGGTGCTCGGCGATGGTCATCCCTCCCAGTTTTGACGTGATTCTCCCGTTGTTGTAGAAGTCGATGTACGCGTCGATTGCAGATTCCAGGTCGCTGGCCTTCCTCCACTTGATGCCGTAATGCATCTCTGTCTTCATCCTCCCGAAGAAGCCTTCGCACGCCGCATTATCGCCGCTGTTGCCCTTCCTCGACATCGAGCGGGCGATGCCGAGCCCTTCCAGCCGCTCGATCCAGGCTCCGCCCCGATAATGCCCTCCGCGGTCCGTGTGCATCACGAGGGAATCGCGGCCGTCCCCCTGCTTCAAGGAGGCGCGTTTGGCGGCGTCGAGCGTCCCGACCGATCCCTCGAGCGTTTTCGACGCCAGATCCGAATCCGGGTGCCGGGAGGTCGACCACGACGCCACCATGCCGTCGTGGCAGTCAATCATGGGGCTCAGGTAGACCTTCCCGTCGATCGCGGCGAACCCGGTGATGTCGGTGAGCCAGAGCTCGTCGGGCCTCTCGGCGTGGAAGTCGCCTTTGGCCAGGTTGTCGACCGCCGGAGTGATCTCGCCGGCGTAGCTCGGGTACTTCCTTTTCCGCTTGGCGTAGCGAACCTCGACGCGCTCCTCCTTCATGAGCCGGCGCACGACTTTTTCGGATATGAACACGCCTCGTCCGCGCAGGGCCAGCCATATGCGCGGTGACCCGTATGCGTTGCCGCTTCCCGCGGCTATCTCGTGGATGGGCGGGCGCACCTCGGCGTAGGCATCGGGGCGTTTCGCGGCCGCAGCGGCGTAGCAGTGGCTGCTCGGCGGCAACTCCAGGACCTCGAGCAGCAGCGCCAGCGGCAGCTTGCCCTTGAGCTCGTCAGCTATCTTGGCTTTCGACTTGTTCGGCAGTTTTCCCGGGATGCCGCCCGGGGATTTTTTTGCCAGCTCCAGCTCGCGTTCGAGCACGGCCTTCTCCGTCGTCAGCCTGGCGGCCAGCCGCTTGAGCTCGTCCACGCCATCAGGCAGGGCGGCCTCGAGCTGCGCGCGGGTCTTGTAGGCGCCCGCCTCGATCTGCTCCCTCTTGCCCATGAGCCCCACGTCGCCTTCCGTCCTCCATTTGCGGATCCACTCGTGAACGGTAGCGTAGTTGACCACGCCGAGCTGGTCGGCAACACTCCTTATATCTTGCCCGTTTGCGACTTCCTCGACGGCGAGCTTCTTGAGCTCCCAACCGTACCTTTTCGCCGGCTTGCCGGGGCTTTCGGGCTTAGGCTTGGGGCCGGGATTCCTGACCCAGTCGAACAATAGGCAAAACACCAACACCTCCGACCTGCATGGCAACGGGAAACAAAACGGGCGTCGCGCCGGAAAACTCAACTGCGACAACAGGGGATACAAGGACGTGTTCAACTCATACCTTGTATCGCGCGCCTATTACGATGGCGGCCTGGAATTCCCCGTCATTCAACCGACCGATTCCGTTCCAGGCAGGCTAGTCGCGTTTTCGAAGGCCATTTCGTCAAAGGACCACGACCAGTGGGTCCACTTCTTTGAATACGATTACCAGTTCGAACGCGTCTGGCGCAGCCCGAGACGGTACCTTCCAATCCTCAAGCGGTTTCAAGGCGTCATACTCCCCGACTTCAGCCTCTACCGCGACATGCCCCTTTGCATGCAGACCTGGAACATCTACAGGAGCCGCGCCATCGGGACGTGGTTACAGGACAACGGGGTTGATGTGATCGTCAACATGCGTTTCGGAGACGAGAGGACATTTCCCCTCTGCTGCGATGGCGCACCGCACGGATGCGTCATCGCGGTCGGGACTAACGGAGCCATCGACGACGAAGCTGACCGGAGCTTCATGCGAGACGACATCGATTGGATTGTCGGAGAGCTCGCCCCAACGACGATCGTCGTCTACGGCAGCGCCCCAGAGGATATCTTCGGCAGGTATTCCAAAGCCGGGATTCGCATCGTCGCCTTCGGAAGCGATGCATCCATCGCCCACAAGGGCGGTAAATAATGGGCACCGGGGCGAACGGAGGATTCGGCCATACCGTCGGGGCAAGGCGCTCGAATAGTTTCACTCGAACTGAATACACTGGGTCCGTCAAAGTGATGGGAGAAGAGCGCGACGTGAGTCGAAGGGTCTATCAGAGGAACGACATCGATTTCGCGCAGTATAATCCAAAGCATCGAAAGACGAATCTCCAACTAATGGAAGAGGGCAGGCCTCCCATCGGCAACGACGGACGTCCTGTCCAGTTGCACCACGTGATCCAGAAGGAATCGGGACCCGTGGTTGAGATTCGTGAGGTGACTCATCGAGAGTACAAGAAAACGTTGCACGGATTGGTCGGAAACGGAGGAAGCTTCCGCAACGACCCGATTCTCAGCAAGCAGTTCAACAATTTTCGAAGCGCGTACTGGAAATGGCGCGCGGACGAATACAAGAGGAAGGGCGGGAAACGATGAACCAGCAAGTAGAAGCGCTGATCTTGGAGTATGAGCGCGAGGGTGACTTCCTCCGCGCCCCGCTCGACGACGGCGCGTTGAGGAACGCGGAATCGGAACTCGGGGTGAAGCTCCCCGCGCAGTACGTCGACTTCCTCCGCAGGTACGGCCACGGCGGCATAGGCGGCGTGACGGTACTCGGCGTCGGGCTCGACGGGTCGATGGTCTTTGCGGAGGAGACCGAGGAGTACCGTCCCGACGGCCTCCCCGACGGCCTGGTTGCCGTGGAGAACTGCGACGAGTGGTTGTATTGCATCGACTGCTCCAACGGCAAGGTGGTCAGTTGGTCGCCCTACGACGGCGGCGGGGTCGTCGAGGTTTACGAGGACTTTGATTCCTATCTCCTCGACAGGTTCAATGACGCCATCGAGAACATGTAGCGCAAAGACCCGGGAGGCAGAAGGCACGGAAATCAGGGTCTTCCGCCTACCGAGGTTGGGGAGTTCATCGTCGACAAGATCATGCCCTCTTACGGCGGTATGCCGCGGCATTTCCCTTGATTACTCCCGTCTTCCTTGAGATAGCGAGATTCTTTACCCCCCCCCATTAACCACCTGGGGAAACGCCGTGCAAAGACCGTCGAAAAGCCTATTGAGTTTGATTTGAGTTTCACGGACCCCGAAACGGCCCTGTTTCGCCCTCGGGGACAAAAAACGCGCGACCATTCAGTGATGGTTTCAGCCAACAAAGAATGTACCCGGGCGCCCACCTGATTCTTTGTTTGGCGACGATTCTGTCGGGTGGGCGCTTGGGCGGATAGGATGATCATCCATGACGCAAGCGAATCCGATGCCGTTATCGACTCGCTTGGAATCTCTATCAAACCGGTTTATCTATTCATCAAGAACGTGTTGATCCACTGCACATCGGCGATGTCGCACAGCAAAACATTACCCGCTTGCTGCAGCTGGAGAGCTTCCTCTGCCCGATGAAGCTGCATGCTCGAAAGCTTGACGGACTCCCGCGCACTCGATTCGATGTTCATGATGCTACTGCGAATACAATCGAGCTTCATTTCCATGGACATGACGGCTTGGCGAGTTGCAGCGACTTCGTTAGTCAACCGGTCGATCTTGTTTCCCATGGCGTCGAATGCCTGCATGGTCTCCCTGTGGCGCAACTCTTCTTCATAACGGTCGATACAACCGTCCAGGTCGATAGAGGATCGATCGCAGGCTATTCTAATGAACGCCCCTACTGCTTCGAGGCTGCAATAATCGCGCGGATACCAGGGGTCTACGCTGCTCAGATACGTTTCGTATATCCTGTGCATCTCGCCGACCTGCTCGCTCACTATTCGGCGGGTCTCTTGGTTGCTCCGTTCGGCTTTTTCGTTGTGATCCCTATAATCCTTTCTGCGTTTCTCGGTATCGGCGTATCTTTTCCGATACTCAGCCAAGTTTTTTTCGTTGCGCTCCTTCGCCTTTTTAGTTTTAAGGGCAACGTATCTATCGCATTGCTCTTGCAGCAAGTCGTCGTCGATCGAAAGGACGAATCGGGGTTCGGCGGCACCGCTTTGGCCCGTAGATGGTGTGGCGATCGTCCAAGAGTACCGTCCCTCAAGGGGAAGGTTGAAGCGGTTCAATCCAAAAATTCCGGATCTCCGATCGAACGATCTGTTCAACGCATCCAATTGAGCCTTGAATCGCTCGGCTTCTCGTTCGTGGAATCTCATTTTGAAGTAGCCGGAGTGGTTCGATTTGGATAATGCACCGGACCGCTTTTGCTCGAGCTCCTTATAGACGAGGCCCGCAATACAATACTCGAGCTCCTCTCGAGCCATGCTTTCAATCGTGCGTTCTGTTTGGGAGGAGAATGCTAACATGGGTGCAAAGTCGAACACGATACCCGAATCGAACGGTGCTTCCGCAGCGCTCAGGAGACGGGGACGCGTTGGAAGCTCCGGCAGTTTTTCCCAAATAGGGACGTACTTGCACTCTTTAATCTTCCGGATGCACTGCGAGTAGTCCCTCATCAGAGACTGAGCATATTCCAGATTCGCGATGAGGTCGTCGGAGCGGCGCATATCCATCCTTCCCAAGAGGGTAATCTCAGGCCATTATACCTATCTGATGTGGGAATCGCTTCGACCATCATTCGACACGGCACCTATCAGTCCAAGATCGCCTTCAGGTGTTTCTGATGACTCGCACCATGAGAAGCGCGGTAATGGCGAGCCAGTTTGCATCGAGTGGAGTCCCTACGCTTTCATCGGAACAACAGGTCATACGAGCTGCTGATGGGCGTGTGCTGCATGATTATCAGCCGCCAGCTCGCCACGCAGGATTCGGGCGACGTCCACTTCGCCAGCTTTGCGGACAATCAGGAGCTGCGCGCCCTCTATGAAAAGTTCGTGCTCGAGTACTTCCGGTGACACCACCGAAACCTGCACGCGTCCGCCAAGGAAATCCCGAGACAAGCTTCCGACGGCGCCCCCGGGTACCTCCCGAGGCTGCAAACGGACATCACGCTCTCATCGTCAACGAGGACGCTGATCATCGACACGAAATGCTACGGCCGCATCCTGAAGACCAACGCCTTCGGAAACGAGATCCTGTCCTCGGCGCACCTCAACCAAATCGAGTCGTACGTGGCGCATGAGCAGTTCGGCAACTCGAAGGAGGTCGAGGGCATGCTCCTGTACGCGTTGACCGATCGCGATGAAGAGAGAAGCGAGCATTGGCAGGAAATCGGCATGGACCTCTACTGTTACACGCTCGACTTAGGACGTGAGTTCCATGAAACCGAAATACAACTGGACAAGATAGCCGCTCTTCTCGGCTGACTTCATTAGCGCATCGAGCTGAGTCGATTACCCCCGCTCCATGTCAGCAATCATGGCGCGCACCTCCCTTCGGGTTGAAGTAGATCTCCTCGAAGATCTCGTTGCTCACACGGCCGGCAATCACCTTGCAGCCGCGCGTCTCCATCACCTCGTTGAGCTCCCGGATGATTCCGTAGGCCTTCGAGCGGCAGACGCCGAACCTGTCGGCCACCTCCGCCGCCCTGTTCATCTCCTCCGAGGCGCTAAGGGAAGTGCCCCTAGAATCCAGCAGGCAGACTCTGGAACTGCTTTTCAGGCTGAACGAGGAGCTCGGGCTTACGCCGATGGAGTTCGACGGGACGATGGTGCTCGGCTTCGATGCTTCTGCGAAGAAGTCACCCAAGCTCGACATCGCAATCAGGGCGTGGAAGGAAATGCTTGATTCGGTGAAGGCGGGGGAAGTCACCCCAGAGGAGCTCGACGCCTGGAAGGCTGAATTCGGCGCCTGAGCAAGCCACTTGGGGAATAATTGCGAATCAGCCGGAAATCCGCGTTTCTGCGCTCGGGAGTTGTTGCAGGTGGCGTGGCATGCATTGAAACGCTGTGCTTCGCTCTGCGTTGCAGTGACTGGTAGCAGGTGGCTTTGCGATATCGCCTTTCCGTTACTCCCACTCAATCGTTAAAATCTCTCTCCAGTTTGTTCCAGTTTGTCGCAGTTCGCTCCAGTTCGTCCTATTTACGCCCAGTCTCAAAAATTGCCGCGAATCCATGGGGTCAAATCTGGGTCACGGTTTTTCGGGGCGGGGCAGGGCGCTTTCGTGGGTCACGGCGGGTCACGGGCAACGCCAAGACAGCCGTTTGTATTATTACATCGACTGAAGCTGCAAGGCGCGTACGGCATTACGGACGTTGTGGAATAGTTAGGTGAGCACTTGGATCTGATAACGAAGTTGCAATCGCTATTCATCATAGGAGCGGCGCTGGTCGGACTCCTGCTAGGGCAGTCGACGGGCTTAGGAGGCGTGTCCGCCGGCCTCGTCGAGCCTTTCCTAATGGCGCTGCTGTTTTTCGTGTTCCTGTCCGTCGAGGGGCAGAAGCTCAGGGAGGCCTTTAAGAACGTCCGGTTCACCCTGACCGCCACTCTCGTCAACTTCGTCTGGACTCCTGTGTTCGCGTTCTTGCTCGGCCTGCTGTTCTTCGGCGAGAGTGTGGATATGCGCATCGGCCTGCTGATGCTGCTGGTCACGCCCTGTACCGACTGGTACCTCGTGTTCACGTCCCTGGCGAAGGGCAATGTCGCGCTTGGTGCTTCCATCCTGCCCCTGAACCTGCTGCTCCAGATTGTATTGCTGCCGGTCTACCTCATGGTGTTCTTCGGCGGCAGCGCGAGCATCGCTGGGGGGTCGGCGCTGCCCAGCATCGCAATCGTCTTGCTGGTCCCGTTCGCGCTGGCTTTCGTCTGCAAGTTGTTCGAGAGGAGGGGCGTGGGCAGGAGCATCGTGGCGAAGCTGCGCGCTTGGGGCGACAACGCGCAATTGATCGTCCTTTGCCTTGCAGTTGCTTGCATGTTCGCCTCAGAGAGCGAATCCCTGTTCGAGCGCCCCGACATGCTGTTGAAGATGCTCATTCCGCTCGTTTTGTTCTACGTGGTCAACTTCATGCTGGTAAGATGGGTGGGAAGGAGGCTCTGCCTGAGCGGATACGACCTTATCCCGCTCAGCTTCACCACGCTGGCGAGGAACTCGCCTCTAGCGCTCGCTATCGGCATAGCCGCATTTCCGAACAGGCCGTTGATCTCACTCGCCCTGGTCGTCGGATCCCTGATAGAGCTTCCCTCGCTGGCGGTTATCGCCCGCGCGATCCAAAAGCTTGACTTGCCGTCAAAGAAAGGCAAAGCGACGAGCTAGGATTCATGTGGTCGCATCATTCGGGGGGCTTGCCATGCTATACGATTTAACGACAGTGGGATATTGGAGGTTCATCGCGATAGCCATCAGCCCATCCAGATGATCCGACGAACGAACTAGAAAAGAAGCATTGATCATGTAACTGCGTCATGCCTCGACCATTACAAAAAAAGAGCCCTCTCTTCGGACAAGGCTCTGGTGGTACAACACATCATGCAATCCGAGTTATGCAGCCGCTCGCTTGCTGGCACGAGTGCCCTTGATGACGTTGACAACGCCCCATATAGCAAGCCCCAATACAACGACCAAAGCACCTAGGAACGCGTCGTCCATCGTGCTTTCGGCATCGGCCAGATCAATGAACGCCTCACCTTCCATGAGCGTGAAGACCATGTCCATGCTCCACATGAGACTGGCTCCTGCGAACATGAGAGCCAGAAGTCCGATGGAGTACGTCTTTGCCCATTCGGGCTTTGCGAAACGAAGCGCGATGCAGATGATCGCCGCTATTGCGCAGATTACTAGAGTCATCTTATGCCACTCCTCCCGCTAGCTTCTTCTTGATAGCAGGGACATGATCCGAAATGAGGACCATCGCGATCCAAATGACCGTTACCGTTACAGCCATGGCAACGCCAACGGTACTCATTTCATGCAGCATCGCAGATGTATCCGCAGCGTTTGACATCGCCGTGAGGAACGGCGGGTAGAGCACGACTTCACCATGCCAGATGTGCTCAAGCGCCAGAAGGGCGGCACCTCCCCACAACATCGCCGTCAGCCAAGAGAGCTTTTGCTTCCAAGTAATCTTTCCCTCAGCAACGGCTTTCTTGGCCGAGCCGTTTTCATCTTCCTTGGACGCAACAGCTTTCTCTACTATCGAAGCCACGATGGCCTCTGTTCCAGGAACGATAAAGCATGCCATTATCTTCTCCTCTCGTCTAATTGCTGGCAAGCATATATGGTATAGAAACGTGTTACAAATTTCAAGTTCATAACACGTCGGTCGTAACCACTTAGGGGTGAAAGGGCTCCGAGGGCGCGGCGGCCGATGCGGTAAGCCGGTTCTGCTCTTCCAGGCTCTCGGCCGGCCTGGCGGCGACCTTGAAGGGGATTCCCTGTTCCCTCACGGCCTGCTTGAGGAACATGTTGATCGCCTGGGTGGTGCTGATGCCAAGCTCCGAGAACAGCTTCGCCGCGCCGTCCCTCGTCTGCCTCTCCATGCGTACCGTCACGTTGACCGTTTCCAACGATGCCTCCTTGCGTTATGGGTGCGTCATGCGGCCATTGTACGCGCGGCAGGCGGTATGTTCCTGGAATCCGTCATGGCGTGACGGATATCCGTCACGTGGCGACTGGAATGCGCCGTGACCCGCTCCCATACGCAAAGATAGCACCCATGATGCAGTGCGCCATGGGTGCTATCTAGCCTGTCATGCACGTGCATTGCACGTATTTTTACTACTCCCACTCGATCGTTGATATTCAAGCACGCATGAACTCAACGAGTCGTCTGATCACTTGATTTATTTATTCTCGACATCGCGAAATCGTCTCAAAACCGGGACTCACCTGGAACTCAGTACCGAGTTCCGCTTTAGCACGCGCAAGTGCTGGAATGGTAACAGGTTGCCGGGGAGTAAATCCCTGACCAGCGGAAACATAAAACGATAGCGCGCAACTGAGTTCACGTCGGAATTGATGCTCCGAGCACTTCCCAAAGTTTTACTGGGGAGTAAATTTTCGCTACCGGGGAGTAAAGGCTCTGAACTGGGAAAACAGTATTTGAGTCCTAGCGACCGAGTTCACGTTGAATAGTTCTGAAACGAAGGGGAGCAGAGGAGAAAGGAATACCCGTCTGTCTGTTTTTCGCAATCGGATCGCTGCAGAGCGGTGAGAGCACAAAACTGCGATTTGGGCCTGAACAAGGTTGCTGCTTTCGACCATCTACAGTAACTCCATCTAGTATTTGAGCGTGACAACTGCACTCTGTTCGCACGGTCACCTCTCCGTTCGCTATCGTCTGTAACTTTTCGAATTGTCAAAGCCTTAAAATCATCGTGTATCAATAAAATTCGGCTCAGAGGCTTTAAGGATGAATACCCAACACACATGGACGAGCTTTTATCAGGAACTCGCAGACAAGCTGCTCGCATATTTGAACGACCGGCAGACGCTCATCTCCATGCTGGACGACGTGTATTCACGCATTGGGATGCCGCTGCCAAAGCTTGAGGCAGATGAGCTCCAAGACATCGATCCGTTCACAGTCTTCGGCCTCTTCAACAAGGGCATCACAGATGCAAACAGGCGGAAGATCATCGCAGGCATTGCCGAGGTATTCGACATCGAAGCGGACCAGCCCACGGATTTCGAGGGCATTCCCGTGCTTAACAACCTCAACGCGACCTTCTACGCCTTCGCCAACGACGACCGGCGCGGCAAGCACGACATCGACAACCTTTGGCTCGTTTTCGAGGCCGAACTTGTACTAGCCGCCGACGATAACGAAGAGAACCGGAAGGCATTCGTCGAGGCATTCGACACTACTGTTACCCAGTTCGGGCTTGGCTGGAAGCTCACCATGGGTCTCTACTGGGCGAGACCCTACAGCTTCATCAGCCTGGACTCGCGCAACCGCTGGTTCATGGCTGACGTCGCAAAGACTGGCGCCACCATCGCCGGCATCATGCCGAAGGAGAAGGACTCGCCGATTCACAATGGAGGGCGCTACCTCGCCATTTGCGACGCCGTCAAGTCGAAGCTCGGAAGCGACGAATGCCCGTATGCGGACTTCCCCTCGTTGACGGCGGCCGCGTTCGTGGAGTCCGAGCGCGTCAACAGGGAGAAGAAAGCCGCCGAGAAGGCGGCAGCCGAGAAGGCGGAGGAAAATTCCCTCGGAGACGAGGGGGTCAGGACCACGCACTACTGGACCTACTCCCCGGGAGACGGCGCCGCGAGATGGGATGACTTCTACGCACGCGGCGTGATGGGCATCGGCTGGAGCAAGCTCGGCAACGTCGAGCAATACGCCAGCAAGGAAGACATCCGCAAGAGCCTGCGCACCCTGTACAGCAGCAAGTACTCGCAGAAGAACTCCGCGCTCGCGCTCTGGCAGTTCTCGCGCGAGCTCAAGCCGGGCGACGTCGTCTTCGCAAAGCGGGGCCGCAGCGTGGTCATAGGCCGCGGCGTCGTCGAGGGAGACTACCAATTCGACGAGAACGGCGACTCCTATCCGAACATCCGCAGGGTGCGCTGGACGCACAGCGGAGAGTGGCACACGGAAGACCTCCTCGCCATGAAGACCCTGACGGACATCACCGCCTACCCTGACCTCGTCGAGAAGCTGAACTCATTCTTCGAGGAAGAGGACGGCGAGGCCGAGGAAGATGCAGGGGAAGCCGAATACCCGGCGTACACGCCCGATGACTTCCTCTCGGAGGTCTTCATGGACGCCGAGCGCTACAGGACCCTCGTCAACGTCCTACGCGCGAAGAAGAACATCATCCTGCAGGGCGCTCCGGGCGTGGGCAAGACCTTCGCCGCCAAGCGCCTGGCCTACTCCATGATGGGCGTGAAGGACGCCGAGCGCGTGATGATGGTGCAGTTCCACCAGAGCTACAGCTACGAGGACTTCATAGAGGGGTTCCGCCCGAACGCACAGGGCTTCGACCTCGAGAAGGGCGCATTTTACAGCTTCTGCAAGAAGGCGCAGGACGATTCCGACAACGATTACTTTTTCATCATCGACGAGATCAACCGCGGCAACCTCTCGAAGATCTTCGGCGAGCTGTTCATGCTCATCGAGAACGATAAGCGCGGGCCCAGAAACACGCTGCAGCTCCTCTATTCGCACGAGCTGTTCTACGTCCCGAGCAACGTCTATCTCATCGGCATGATGAACACGGCGGACCGCTCGCTCGCTATGCTCGACTACGCCCTGCGCCGCCGCTTCGCGTTCTTCGACCTCCGCCCCGCCTTCGACACGGAGAGCTTCATCGCCTATCAGGAGGGACTGAACAGCGAGAAATTCGACAGGCTCATCTCTTGTGTCGTGAAACTGAACGAAGCGATCGCGTCCGACGAGTTGCTGGGCAACGGCTTCTGCATCGGCCACAGCTACTTCTGCCGCATGTCCCCGGACGACGTGACGGACGAGAAGCTCACGGAAATTGTTGACTACGAGCTCGTGCCGATGCTGCGCGAGTATTGGTTCGACGAGCCTTCCAAGGTCGATGAGTGGGCGGGCAAGTTGCGCAGGTCCATCCAGTGATTCGGATTCAGAACATCTACCACATGCTCGCCTACGCGTTCCAGACGCTGCAGGGGCAGGGCTACCGCGACATCGCCGCCGAGGAGTTCGGAAACACCGCCGACCTTCTCGCCGAGATACTGGCGCGGGGCGTGAGCCTGCAGCTCAAGCGCGGCCTTGGCCGGGAATACGTCGACCGAGAGGAGGCGCTCTCCTCTCCGAGGGGAAAGATCGAACTTTCCGGGTCTCTGAAGGCGCGCTCGATTCTTCGCAGGCAGCTGGTCTGCAGCTACGACGAGTTCAGCACGGACACCCGCATGAACCGCATTCTCAAGGCGACGATTGTGCTCCTGGTCCGTTCGGACATCGACAAGGCGCGTAAGAAGGCGCTAAGGCGGCTGCTCCCGTACTTCGCGGACGTGGACGACGTAGACCTTGTGCATGAGGACTGGCACATGCGCTTCGACCGGAACAACCAGGCCTACCGCATGTTCATGAACGTGTGCTGGCTGGTCGTGAAGGGCCTCCTCCAGACGCAGGAGGACGGGAGCCTCCGCATGATGAGCTTCCTAGACGAGCCGCGCATGAGCCACCTGTACGAGAAGTTCATTCTCGAGTACTACAGGCGCGAGCACCCAGAGCTCTCCGCAGGGGCGCCGTACATCAGTTGGGCTCTCGACGACGGCTTCGATGACATGCTCCCCGCCATGCATACCGACATAACGCTCGCACAAGGCAGAACTGTTCTCATCATCGACGCAAAGTACTACAGCCGCACAATGCAACAGCAGTTCGACAAGCGAAGCGTCCACTCGGGCAACCTGTACCAGATCTTCACCTACGTGAAGAACAAGGAAGCGGAGCTAGCTGACACGACTGAGCCGCATGGCGTGTTAGGAATGCTGCTCTATGCCAAGACGGATGAAGAAATCCAGCCGGACGGCGTGTACCAGATGAGCGGCAACCAGATTAGCGTGAAAACGCTCGATCTGAACCAGCCCTTTGAGGCGATACGCTCGCAGCTCGATGAGATTGCATACGCTCATTTCTCAAGGGAGGCGGCCTATGTTTGAAGGACTAACGAAGCACCTACCTGCCATTGAGAAAGCCGAGAGATTTGGCAGCTGGGTCGTAGACCGAGAGAGCAAGGGCACCATGGACGACCCAATCCAGATGCCCTACGTGGACTATGTAACGACAGTCACGGAAGTTGACCAGGCAATCTATGGCTTTGTGGACGAGCACCCGGAATATAAGCTCACACATTACCGCGACATACTCGAGCACAACGGACTCGAGTGGGATAGCCAGGCAATGTCCGAGGCAGATGTATCGAAACTCAGCGGCCAGGCAGTAATGGCACTTTTACTGGGAGCTGTGAGAGCAGAACGCTTCTGCGATGGAGCTCTGCTCGGCTTCTTTGAGGATGGAAGCATAAGGCGCTGGCTTGTGCGGCTGCGCGAGATTGACGAGCAAGATGGGGATGAAGGATGACATGAATAAAGACGATGCCGTTGCAAAGCTTGAATCATTAATCGAAGAAGGTAAAGCGGTACTCGATACTTCCTATTTCGTCAACGGCGTCTTTGGAGGACCTTGGGTAAAGTCGGAGCTTTATTCCCCTTGGCAGGCTACGGCAGCAATGATGCTGCATGAGGTCTTGCCTGAGCACCAACAGACGCTGCTTAAGAAGCTAGAGGAGGAAGAGACTAATCACACCTCTACTGCCGAGGAATGGCAGGGACAACTGCAAGGTGTGCGTGAAGCAATCGAGAACGGCATTATCAATCTTGACGAAACTAACGAGGATGATGTTGATGCGGTCATTGAGAGCATGCTCAACAGATTTCCTGATGTTGTCGCCTCAATTAATCGTAGGCATAACGGGAGAGACAGGTATGCAATCAATGATGAATACGACGTCCAAGATCTTCTCAGATCTATTTGCCTAGCCTACTTCGACGATGTACGCGATGAAGAAGCCGTGCCAAGTTTCGCCGGAAAGAACTCGCGCATTGATCTCTTTCTAAAAGATGAGGCGCGCTTCATTGAGGTGAAGATGACACGTAATGGCTTGCGCGACAAGAATCTTGGCGATGAGTTGAGCATCGACATTCCCCATTACAAGGGGCATCCGGGATGCGAGCGGCTTTTCTGCTTCATCTACGACCCGGACAGACGTGTCCGCAATCCAACCGGCCTCAAGCGCGATCTGGAGAAGATAGATCCTGGGTTCGTTACTGTCATCATCGCCCGGTAGACAGAGCAAGCAGCCTATAGACCAGACGCCCCCGGGAGCCGGAGCTCCTGGGGGCGCCCTGCGCTTAGAGCGTGCCGAGCGCGTTGAGGTGGTGGCGGAGAAGCGCCCGGCTCTCGCCGACGATGAGCATGCTCACGACGTCGAACCTGATCCGAATGTCCTCGGAGTCCAGGTGCTCGGCGAGGTAGGCAGCCGCCAGCCGTTCGAGCGCCGTGCGATCCGCATCCTCCTCGGGGAATCCCTCGCCGCCGTTCTGCGTGACCTGGCAGTGGACGAAGACCAGCTCGTCCTCATCGCGGGCGATGAAGTCGCCGCCGTGCGCCCAGCCTTCCTCCAAGATCTCGAAGCCCCTGCGCTCGAGGTAGACCCTGATGCCCTTCTTGGCCCTGGTGTCGATGGCTTCCATAATGTCCTCCTTAGCTCCCGGCCCGCCCCGGCGGCGCGCCTTGTGGCTCGCATGCCGGCGGGGTTCGCGCGGGCGCAAGGGGGAAAGCAAAACCCAGAGGGCCTGAGTTTTCGCAAGGGCGCTCTGTGCCCGGCGAAAAGTTTTTGCGGCCCTTGCGGCCGTAAGCGGTTCCCGGCGAGCCTGCAAGAGTCCAAGGAGAGCCCCTGGAGGCGGGCAAGGTGCAAGGAGGCATTGGATGTCCTCACAGGACCAAGGGGAAGCGTCAGGGTGCGTCGCAGGGGCGTCTCGGGCTCTGGAGGGTGCGCGCGCTGGCAACGTTGCTCTCACCGCCACGAGGGGCGGTGCTTCTGCCCTCTGCCAGGCACGTGGGGCTATCGGCGGCTCATCTCGAGGATGTCGTGCCGCTCGGTGTTCACGGTGGTGGCGTTCATCTCTCCGCGCAGGTCGATGAATTCCTTGGTCAGGCGCTCAACCTCGTCGTGAAGCCGCTCGTCGACGGCGCCGCCGGCCCGTATCCGCGACAGCTCCCGAAGCAGCTCCAGCATGTTCTCGCGCAGGGCTCGGTACACCCGGATGTTCGGCAACACGGTGATGGCCTCGTCGTGCAGCCTCGCCATGATGAAGTCCTGCTTGTTCATGCCGCTCTCCGCCGCCACGCGGTCGAGCCAGCGCTTCTGCTCCGGCGTCATCCTGAAGGCCACCGTGACGCTCCTTCTCCTGCGGTCGTTCGGGCACGGCATCAGATGCCCGCCCTGGTCGCGTCGAGGGCGCGCGCCATCTCGCCCTGCTTGTCGGGGAAGAGGTGCGCGTAGCGGAAGGTCACGTCCGAGCTCTCGTGGCCCAGGCGCTCGGCTATGGCCACGGCGGAGAAGCCCATCTCTATGAGCAGCGAGACGTGGCTGTGGCGCAGGTCGTGGATGCGGATGCGCTTGACATGCGAGATCTTGCAGCCGCAGTCGAGCTCGTGGTGGAGCTTGGCCTTGGTGAAGGTGAAGATGCGCTCGTCCTCTCCGGTCGGAAGCGAGCCAACCCACTGCTCGAGCTCGTCGGTGAGGAACTTGGGCATCACGATGGTGCGCACGAACTTCGGCGTCTTGGGCGGCGTCACCACGTCGCGCCCGTGAAGGCGCTGGTAGGACTTCGTCACCTTGAGCTCGGAACGGGAGAAGTCGAAGTCTCCCGGCGTGAGGGCCAACAGCTGCCCAGGCGCAGGCCGCACCAGTAGAGGATCTCGAAGGCGTAGTAGCTCTCCGGCTTGTCGGACACCGCGTCGGCGAAGCGCAGGTACTCCTCGCGCGTCCAGAAAAGCATCTCGCCGCCCTTGGACGAGCCCCTGCGCGTGGTCTTCGCGCAGGGGTTGCTCTTGAGACCGTAGTAGCGCACGGCGTGGTTGAAGATGGCGGAGAGCTGGTTGTTCACCGAGCGCAGGTAGGTGGGCGCGTAGGGCTCGCCCTTCTCGTTGCGGTAGGCCATGAGGCGGTTCTGCCAGCGCACCACGTCGATGGGCTCTATCTCGTCCACACGCATGTTGCCAAAGTACGGCAGGATCTTGCCCTCAATCATGTAGCTCTTGGTGTACCAGGTGTGCTCGCGCAGGCGGGGGCGCATGTCCGCCTCGTAGACCTCGTAGAAGGCGGCGAAGGTGGAGTCCACGGAGCCCTCCGCGTCGGAGGAGAACTGCCGAGGGCATGGCCAATGTTTTCGCCGACCCGAATGCCGTGGTGATCATGGCGTTCGTTAGTGGCTGCCCGGCAGCTGTCGAAGCCCGACGATAGCGAGGAGTGCATAATGGACCTTATCAAAAGCGTTTTCGCGAGTTATCCGCAGGGGGTCGAGCTTCAGCTGAGCGACTTCACGTACAGCCTCAGCCCCGAGAACCCCGCCTTCGGCATGGCGCTGTTCGCTACGCTCTTCACGTTCTTCCTCGGGTTCATGGTGTACGTGTACTCGGTTATCTTGGTCAACCGCGAGGGTGCAGGTCCGTACCCTGTCTGGATGCATACGTTCTACTGTGCGGCCGACTTCATGGGCGTCTGGGCCTTCCTTTCGGCTTACGATGCGGTCGGAGGCTTCTGGTTCTTCATGCTCGGGGCGGTTGGCGAGGCCGTGTGGGTTGGCGTCGAAATCTACTGCCTGTACAAGACCGTGACCGTCGAGCGTTGGGAGATGTGGGGCAAGGATGCCACGGTCGGGCATGCCGTGTTCGTGATCTGCGCGCAGATCCTGATTTTCTTCGTTGCGCTCAATTTCCTGCGCGTGGAGCTCGGTGATGCGAGCATGTTCAAGTTCTGGATCTTCACGCAGGTCATCATCGTATGCGCCCGGGTCTGTTCTGGCGCGAGCGCAATACGCTTTTGGGGAGCTGCTGGCAGCTCGTCGTCACGCTCGTGCTCGTGTGCGTCATGTCGTTCAACCCGCTGGGCAATATGTGGAGCCTCATCAGCCCGTACTTCGCGTTCGAGAACAACCCGTGGTATTACGTCATGGGAGCGGGCGTGCTCGCCTTCGCAGCGTACGACGTCGTCGTCTACGCCAGGCTGCCCAAAAAGCCCGCCCGTCTGGAGAACGGAAAGAAGCCCGTTTTCTAGCACGTTGTTCCGCAGGCCTTGAGCATCCCGACGCCGCAATGCCCTGCGATCCCGCCGAGAAAAGCGATCGAGAAAAGCGATCCCGCCGGGGTCGCTTTTTTCTGGAATAGGGTCCTTCCTGTGATAAGTTAGGAACATCTAATAAAAAGGCGGCAATGCCATCAGATGCGAAGGAGGCGCGACGTGGGAATCTCATCACCGTTTTCTCGACTGGTGAACTGGCCTATCGTCTTCGGCATGGCATGCGTTATGCTCTGCGAGGGCTTCGATTTGATTATCTACAGCAGTCTGATTCCGCCTCTGATCGGCGATGCCGATATGGGCGTCGATAAGGCCGCTGCCGGTTTCATCGGAAGCATGACCTTTTTGGGTATGTTCTTCGGCGGTATTTCGGCAGGTGCCGTGAAACGCAGGCTCGGCTACGTTCGCACGATTGCCTTCGGCGTCATCTGGTTCAGCCTGGCTGTCGCAGCGGCGGCGTTCGCTCCCTCGGGTGCGGTGCTCGGTGCTCTGCGCGCGCTGGCGGGGTTGGGGCTGGGGGTCGTGCTTCCCGTTGCGATGTCGCTTGCGCGCGCCTATTCGACGCGTCGTATGTCCGCCCTGGTCATCAGCATCGTTATGACGGGGATACCGTTCGGGGGTCTTATGGCGGCGTTTCTGTGCGCCGCGCTCCTCTCGGTCTTCGGATGGCGGCCCCTCATGTTCGTCGCCGGCTTGATCGGACTCGTTCTGCTCGCGTTCATCATGCCGTTCGTGGCGAAGCAGGTGGAGCAATCGCCGCGCCTGTCTCGAACCGCGCGATCGAACGGACATCCGACGGCCCCGGTGCGTTTCGAGGGTCGCGCGCTCTTCCGCCTGTGCCTGCTGGCGTTGACCACGTTTCTGTTCCTTATGGCCTACTACGGTATCAGCACCTGGCTCGCCCAGCTCATGCGCGAATTCAATCTGCCTTTGGAGAACTCGCTGCAAATGATGGTCGTCCTGAACTTCGGATGCGTGCTCGGTTCGCTCGTGACGGCCTGGCTTGCAACGAAGGTTTCTGCGAAGGGCGTGGCCATGACGAGCGCCGCCCTTGCGACTCTCTGTCTTCTGGGGGTTGCTGCGCGTCCCGAGGGGAGCGTTGCGCTGGTGGTTCTGGTGTTCTTTGCCGGCGTGGGCGCCATCAGCGCCCAGAACTTGACGAATGCGCTCGTTTCGAATGCCTTCCCCGAGGAGTCCCGTTCTGCGGCGCTCGGATTCACGCTCGGGTTCGGTCGTTTGGGGGCCGTTGCGTCGCCAGCTGCAGGCGGGCTTATTTTGCAGCTCGGTCTTGATCCCGCTTACGTTCTGGCGATGCTCGCCTGCGCCGATATGCTGGGGGCTGCCGCGTTGCTCCTGTATGCGCCCTATAGGGTGAAGTCGCAGGCGGCGCGTCCTTCGTTTTCGGACGGGGCAGCTTAGTTCCGCTGCCTTTCGCGCGTTTTATTCAACTTAGAAGATATTTGCGGCAATTTTTCCTTTGACACACTCGCTTTTTTGTATACAGTTAGTAACGCCTAACTTGATTAGTTAAAGCTAACTTCGAAAGGAGAAGCGCGTGGCCTTCATCTCGATCGCGGAAGTCGACGAAGAAGCTTCCCTTGAGGAGTGTTGGGGCGCGCTTCCCGAGTGGAAGGTGAACCAGTACAAGAAGGCCTCCAGTGCACGTTTTCGGAGCGCTTCGAGCACTGGGTACTTGCTGGCTCTTGTTTTGGCCGAGCGGGCCTCTTCCCGCAAGCTCGATATAGTGCGCGGGCCGCAGGGGAAGCCCGCGTTCGCGAGCGAGCCGAACATCCAGTTCAGCATCGCCCACTCCGGCGATTATGCGGTCTGCGCACTCGGCGAGGGGCCTGTCGGAATCGATATCGAGAATGCGTCGCGTGACTTTTCGGGCATCGCCTCCCACGTGCTTTCGGCGGGCGAGCGTGCGGTGCGCGGTCGCCTCGCCCCTGCGCATAGGAACCGCTTCGCGTGCGCTATCTGGACGTTGAAGGAGGCGCTCGGGAAATATCGGGGTTGCGGGTTGGGCTACGACCTGAAGGCGGTCTCCTTCGATCTGGAAGGTCGTGTTCCGGTTCTTTCGGACGGCTGCAAAGGGCCGTCGTTTCGAACCTTTGCAGTGGGAAGGGACTACCTGCTTTCCGTCTGCACGGCGGAAGACGAGTCGATTTCCTGGGAGTTCACATCTTCCAAGGAGCTTTTGGAAACAGGGAGAAGGAGGTCGCTGTGGTAACGAAAAGGCTGACACGGGAAGAAGCGGCCCCGTGTGCGCGCTTGATCTTCGGTACCGCCCTGGGAAGGGGCTACTATCCGACCGAGGAGTTCCTTCGTCGCGAGCTCGAACGGGGAATCAGCGAGGACGATTGCTTTCTCGCCACCGATGACGGCGAGGCGGTAGGGGTCGTGTGGTTTCAGCGTCGGGGCGCTTTCCGTTCGTTTCCCTATCTGCATCTGATCGTGGTCAGGGAGGACTGTCAGGGCAGGGGTTTCGGTCGCGCGCTCATGGACTTTTTCGAGAACGAGATCCTGGAAGACGACGGCAGGCGGCTCGTCTGCACCAACGCCTTCCTTTTGGTGAACAAGGACAACGACTTCGCCCGGTCCATGTACGAGAAGCGCGGTTACCGCGAGGTGACCGAGCTTGACGGGCTGTTCAGGCGCAAGGCTACGGAGGTGCTCATGGTCAAACGGGTTGTCCGGTAGTAGCGGTGTTCGGTAGCGATGCGCAAGGAAGGGGTATGCATGGGGGAGTTCGACGGAAAGACGGTGCTCGTGACCGGCGGTGCCAGCGGAATCGGGAGCTTTGCCGCTGCGGCCTTCGCCGAACGCGGCGCGCGGGTCTGCATCGCGGGCAGGAGGGAGGATCGGCTTGCCGAGACGCTCGGCGCTTTGCGTTTTGAGGGTGGCGCCGGCATGTACGCGGTTTGCGACGTTTCGGACGAAGGCGAGGTTTCGCGCATGATGGCCGAGGTGCTCGATCGCTTCGGTCGGGTCGACATCGTGGTCAACTCAGCGGGGACGAGCGGGCAGTTCGCCGTCGGCAATGCCGAAGCGGGTTTCGACGAATGGCGCCGCGAGGTGGACGTGAACCTCAACGGGTGCGCCTACGTGTGCGGCGCTGCAATCCCCTCCATGCTCGAGCGAGGGTGGGGGCGTATCGTCAACATCGCCTCGGTGAACGCGTTTTTGGCGTCCAAGACCGTCCCGCGGCATCCCTACAACGCTTCGAAGGCGGGAGTATGCGGCTTGACCAGGGGGATATCCTCGACGTACGCCTCGGCAGGCATCACGGTGAACGCGCTGTGCCCAGGTCTTTTCGAGACCGAGATGACGCAGGGCTTCTTCTCCAACTCCTTCGCCCTGTCCACATTCAATCGGCAGATTCCAGCGGGCAGGCCGGGGCGCCCCGATGAGATAGTCGGTCCTATTCTGTTCCTTGCAAGCGAGTCGGCGTCGTACGTAACGGGCCAGTGCATCGCCGTGGACGGTGGAATGGCAACGGGAAGCTTTATTTAGGAGCCTTTCATGATCAAACTGTTCTGCATCCCCGGAGGGGCGGCGTCTGCTACGGCCTATTTGCCTTGGGTGAAACTGCTCGACAAGGACGTCAAGCTGTGCTTGCTTGAAATTCCGGGCAGGGGCCTTCGGCGCAAAGAGGAGTCGCGCGCGCATATGGCCGAGGTCGCCGACGATCTGTTCTCGAACCTACAATCGCAGCTTAAGGATGGAGAGGACTACATGGTCCTCGGGTACTGCTTCGGTGCGGTGGCCGGTTACGAGCTGTACCGTCGCATTGCGGAGTCGGGCACGAAGCTGCCATCGCACATGTTCTTCTGTGCGAGCGACCCGCCTGACGGCAACACGTACAAGACCTCTATCTTCACCGACCGAGCCCGCGAGGACGAGCTGAAGGAGACGCTTACGCGCTACTTCCATCCCTCCCTGTTCGAAGGCCCCGAAGACCTTGCGGCTTTCGCCGGGAAGTACACGCAGCTGTGCTACGAAAGCTACGAACGCGCTGGGCAGGTAGTCGCGGTTCGTCCCGAAGAGATATTCGCGGACTATGCAGGCAACGAGGAGCGCTACTTCGAAAAGTCGAAGGCGCTCGAGTTCGCCAACCATACGATGGACCTGCTCGATATCGATCAGAAGATCGTGCAGGAATACCAGAATTCTCCGCAGGACTACTTCCGCATCGAGGCGCCCGTGACCGTGTTCGCGGGAGACCGCGATACCATGACCACGCTCGAGGCAGTGAGCGGCTGGAGTCGAATGGCGGGCGGGGAATTCGATCTGCGCGTGATCGACGGAGGGCACCTTATCCTGATCGACGGATATCAGAACTGCATTCCGATCATCAACGACCTTGCCCGCGCTCGGGAAGCGAGCCGGGCATGAAGCTGATCTGCTTCCCCCATGCGGGCGGGATGTCGGGGTACTATGCCTTCCTCAAACGCGCCCCCCTTGCGGGAATCGATTTTGTCGACCTCGTCGAGTACCCCGGAAGGGGGTCGCGCGCGGCGCAGGAGGGCTATCGGGACTTCCAGGACTGCGTCGAGCGCGTGAGCGCTCGTTTGGCCGATGAGGGGCTCGAGGACGGATGCTATGTCCTGTTCGGCCACAGCATGGGAGCATTCGTGGCCTACGAGGTCGCTTGCCTTTTGCAGGAGCGTTACGGGCTGCGGCCGCTCCATGTGTTCGTCTCCGGTCAGAAGCCTCCGTGCCGCGTGGTGCCCGAACACTACGCCCAGTGCGAGTCGGACGGGATCGACTTCCTTAAGCGCCTTGGAGGCGTTCCCGAGCTCATCCTAGAAGACGAGGGCATCGCGCGCTACTTCATCGGGCTGTGCGCGAAGGATCTGCGGATACTGCAGACGTACAGTCCCCGTCCGCCCGATCCCGCGAATCGCCCGCTTGTCGGCAGCGTTATCTGCGGGGATGACGATCTTGAGGTGTCGCTCGATGAATTGGAGGACTGGCGGGGCTACTTCGCGGTACCGCCGCAGGTAAAAGTGATGCATGGAAACCATTTCTACCTGCGCGAACGGGAGGAAGAACTCGTCGCTTTCATGAACGAGCGTTTGCGCGCGAGCGCTGCGGCAGGGCTTCGCAGGGGAGCGTAGGGGTATTCGAACGGCGTTTTTCAAACGGAAAGAGGGTTCGATGGCACGAAGCGTTATTGCGGGTATGGGGATGTACCTTCCCGAACAGGTGCTTTCAAGCGAAGAAGTCGAGCGGCGCGCGGGATACGAGCGCTTCGGCCTCAAAACCGGGCTGGTGAAGATGCTTACGGGCTGTGCGAGCCGCCATTACGCGACGGAGGGGGAGCATTGCTCCGACATAGCCGCTCGAGCGGGGCGAGAGGCGCTTGCGGATGCCGGCATCGTTCCTGCGGACATCGATGCCGTGCTCTTCTGCTCCATCACGCAGGATTTTGCCGAGCCGGCGACCGTGAACGTCGTCATGGACAAGCTCGATATCAGAAACGCCTACTCGTTCGACATCAAGAACGCCTGCAATGCGTTTCTGAGCGGCCTCGACGTGGCCGACAGCCTCATAAAATCCGACAAGGCCGAGCATGTCCTCGTGGTTTCGGGCGAGGCGCTTTCGCGCTGGACGAAGTTCGATTACGAGGACAAAGACGAGCTCTTGCAACGTGCGCCGGCTGCCCTGAGCGTCGGCGACGGGGGCGGGGCGTTCGTGGTGAGCCGCAACGATGCCAAGGATGGGCGCGGCATCGTGGCCTCGCTGTTCCGCACCGTGCCGGAGGTTTGGAACAACAATGTTATCTGGGGCGGCGGGGTCGTCTACCCGAAGGCGGGCGACAAGCTCTACATCCCGGGGACCACGAAGGCCCTGATCGATATGCATCAGGATGTTTCACGAGCTTACATCCCGCCGGTGCTCGAGGAAAGCGGGTGGGGCGTCGACGATATCGACTGCATCGTGGTGAGCCAGGTTGCCAAGTGGATCACGAAGAACATCCGGGCGATCGTAGGCGTGGAGAAGGAGGTGATGCCGGAAATCGTCGAGAGCGTCGGCAACGTCGGCGCGGCGAACATACCGATTATGGCTTGCGAAGCCCGTAGGCTCGGCATTTTGAAGCGGGGAAGTAGAACCTTGATGCTCGGCGGCGCCGTAGGGGCGAACATGGGCGTTCTGTCAGCGGTAATGTAGTGGATTTCGACAGGAGGATGCGATGATAACGCTGGAAACGATGTACGAGGACGCCTACGGAGGGTTCTCCCCTGACTATCCTCTAGTCGAATACTATGTCGACGATGAGAAGCGGCTCATGTACGCGCGGGATTACCGGGTAAAGACGAAGGCCGTCGCCGCGTTTCTGGAAGAGCGGCTTGCCGGTGTGGAGCGGGGCCGCTGGGTCGGTCTGAAGTACGCGACCCATCCTTTGTGGATGACCGTATTCTACGGTCTTGAGATGATCGGCTACAAGGTGATGCTCCTTGACGAAGGGGCCACGCCGCTCTATGTGAAGAACGTGGTCGAATTGGGTAAACTCGCCGCCATCGTCGGGGTCCAGGGAGAGGAGTACCCGGTTTTGAACATCCCCTTCGAGGAGGCGACGGCTGTGCAGGACGGAGAGCCCTCGTCGGTTGCGTGGGAGGACACGATGTGCCTGTGCACGTCGGGAACCACGGGAAGCGCCAAGGCGGTCGTCTTCAAGGCGGGCACGTTCACGCGCCTTCAGCGCACGGTGCGCTCCACGGTGTTCGGAAGCCCCTTCACTACGAGAAGCGCCGAGAGCCTTTCGCTCGAGCAGATGCGCGTCATGATGACGTTGCCGATGCGCCATGTGTTCGGTTTCGAGGTCCCGCATATCTTCGGTGGGTACGGCTGCACGCTCGTGTTCCCGAAGAACCCCGGAATCCTCGAAATGGTACGCACCATTCGCGAGGAGCGCATTTGGAGCACGTACGGCGTCCCGGCGCTCTGGAAGGTCATCTTCAACGTGTATCGAAACCAGGCAGGCGAGGTGAGCAAGGAGAGCTTCCGGGAGTTCTTCGGCGAGCAGTTCCGCCACGGGCTCATCGGCGGTGCGAAGGTCGACGAGGAGCTGCGCGCTTTCATCGCCTCGATCGATTTCAATATGGGCAATGCCTACGGTTCGACGGAGACCGGCGGCTGCATTACGCTCGGATTCCTCAACGACGTCCGCTCTATCGAAGGACCCGCCAGCTATTCCGGGCAGCTGTTCAACGCCCATAGGCCCGGCGTTATCGCGGAAGACGGCTCATGGCAGCCGCAGGGAATCGGGGAGTTGGCGGTCACGGGCAAGAACATCGCCGACGGGTTCGTGGATGCCGGGGAGTTCGTCTCGCGGCAGGAGACGGCTGGCGAGCTGTACCACACGGGCGATATTTTCCAGATAGAAGGCGAGGACTTTTACTACCTGGGTCGCGTCGACAACATGATTCTTACGGACGCGGGCGAGAACATCTACGTCGAGGAGCTTGAGGAGGATTTCGCGATTCTGCGCGACCGCGCCGAACAGTACTGCGCCGTCGGTTTCGAAGGGAGACCCGCTCTCGTTTTAGCAGGCGCTCTGAGCGAAGTGGACGAGCTAATCGAGGAGTTGTGCGCGGTCAACGGGGCCCTGCCTCACTACAAGCGCGTCGAAGCGGCGTTCGTATCGGCCTCCCCTTTGCCGCTCACCTCGAAGAAGGAAGTCGACCGTAAAGCCGTCGCCGCGCTGCTCGCTGCTGCGGAGGGTGCGGATACGGCATTCGAGCGGTACGGGCTGAGGAAGGGAGGTGCGCGCGCATGAGCACGGTAAACGAGACGCAGATCAAGGAGACGATCCGGACGACGCTCGAGCAGATGCTCTCGGACGGGGGCGCTGAATTCGACGACGACGCACTGTTCTACGAGGACGTGGGAGCCGACAGTATCGCCATCGTCCAGGTGTTCCTCACGTGCCAGGAGACGTTCGACGTTACGCTGGCCGACGAGTTGAACCTAATGGAGCCCATATCCGTGAACTCTCTGACCGCGCTCATCGAGCGCAAGCTCGATGAGCGGGCGTAAGGGGATTCCCATGGAACGGGAATGGGAAACGGAGACGCTTGTGGGATTGCTCGAGCGCACGGCGGCCTCGTTCGGCGAAAGGACGGCGGTCGTCGATCGGTTCGAGCGCATGACCTACGCCGAGCTGCTCGATGCATCGAAGCGGATAGCGGGCTTTTTCTTCGCGCACAGCATCGAGAAGGGCGACCGGGTCATCGTGCAGATGCCGAATTCGGTGATGTTCGAGGTGGTGTGCTTCGCGCTGTTCTCGCTCGGGGCGCTTCCCGTGTTCATTTTGCCGATGCATCGCGAGCACGTCATCGAGGCGCTCTGCGAAGCGTCGCAACCGAAGGCCTACGTCACGTCGCAAGACTCGCTCGACCGGGAATGCTATGCCATCGGCGTTCGCATGCTCGAGCGCTGCGGAAGCCTCGAGCGGCTGTTCACCGATGTGCAGCTGCGCAATGAGCTTTCGAGCGGTCGTGTCGTGGAGTGCGATATCGAGTCTCCGAAGCCAGGTGATGTCGCCTTCCTCTCGCTTTCGGGGGGAACGACCGGCATACCGAAGCTTATCGGGCGCACGAACGGGGCGTACAGCTACAATGCGCTCATCACCGCGCGCCATTGCCGCATGGATGCGGACAGCGTGATGCTCACGGCGATTCCCGCTGCTCACAATTTCGCGTTGGGCACTCCCGGCATGATCGGAACGGTGCTGGTTGGCGGCAAGAACGTCATGTGCGAGTACCCCAGTCCCCTCGAGATTCTCGACTGGATCGGACGGGAGCAGGTGACCATCGCGAGCTTCGTGCCCACGGTGTCGAGTTTGTGCGTCCGCTACCGCAGCATCGATGCGAGCGACGATATCGGCTCGTTGCAATACTTCCTTGTAGGCGGGTCGGTGTTCTCGCCCGTTCAGGCCCGCGAGGCCGAAGCCGCATTCGAAGCGCGCTTGGTTCAGGTATACGGCATGGCGGAGGGCATGACGTTTCTTACGGACCTCGACGCTCCCGACGACGTCCGTTATGGGTCCCAGGGACGGCCTCGTTCGCCTGAGGACGTCTTCCGCATCGTCGACGAGGATTTCGCCGATGTCGAGGACGGAGTCGAGGGCGAGGTGATCGTGAAGGGTCCCTATACCATCAAGCGCTACTTCGGCGACGTGCCGGCGAACGAGTCGAGCTTCAGGGACGGGTTCTACCGGCCCGGCGACAAGGGCCTGCGCCTTCCTTCGGGCGACATCCGCATTACCGGGCGCGTGCACGAGCAGATCAATCGCGCGGGAGAGAAGATCATGCCCTCGGAGGTGGAGGACGTGCTGATGGGAATGGATGCCGTTTCCGAGTGCGCTGTCGTCGGCGTTGCGGACGAGGTGCTCGGAACGGCGATATGCGCGTTCTATATCGGCGAGCGGGATATCGAGCTTGTCGAGGCTGCCGCGTATATGCGCAGCCGTCATATGGAGGACTGCTGCATTCCCGACCAGCTGCAGCGGCTCGACAGCTGGCCGCTCACTGCAGTGGGGAAGATTGATCGCGAGGGGCTGAAGGAGGCGGCGGTCCATGGTGGGAAGTGAGGTTCGTCCGCAGCTGACCGACTTGCAGAAGTCCTACCTGGTGGGGCGGGAGCTGAAGCGCTCGCTCGGCGGGGTCGCGTGCCATACGTACCTGGAGTTCGACGGCGCGGACGTTGACGGCGCGCGTTTGCGACGGGCGTGGAAGCGCCTTACGGCGCGCCATGCGATGACGCGTGCTCGAGTGGACAAAGACGGAGATCTTCGCATCGGTTCGGATGCAGGGAACAATACGTTCTGGCTGATCGATGCGCGGGAGCACGATGACGAGAACGTGCGCGGGTTGCTCGACGATTGCAGGAAGAACTTCTCGCACCGCATCATGGACCTTTCGCGCGGTCAGGGTTGCGGGCTCGTGCTCGTGCTGCTACCCGCTGGACGTTCGAGGATGTGCTTCGATGTCGACCTCGTGCTTTGCGACGTTAACGGCTTCCAGGAGCTGTTGGGCGAACTCGCGCGGATCTACGAGGATCCTGATTGCGCGCTCCCGCCTCTCATCTGGGGAGGCGCTCCCTCCGTGCGAGATTTCAACGTTGTGGAAGTCGATTCTCTGGTCCCCTCGTTCGCTTTTGGAAAGAATGCCGCAGGACTGAGCGGATGCCGCTACCGCTCCCTTGACGAGCGTTTCGATGAGGCGAGTCGCGAACGTTTGCAGGCGCTCTTCGAAGGTGCGGGCAGCGATCTGTTCTGCGGTATGCTCGCTTGCTTGGCGAAAACCGCTGCGTCCGGCAATCGCGACGGATTCGTTGCGAACATCCCCTGGTTCGCGCCGGCTCCTGACGGAGAGGATCCCGTGCGCGATCTGACCGAGCTTGTCTGGCTTTCGGTCGAACGTACGGCCGAGAGGGATGCGATCGCACTCGCACGCGAGATACGCGCCGGCTTTCTCGAGCAGCGCGCATCGGCTCGGCCGACTCGGTACGCATGCTCGGATTCCCTGGTGCCGCTCGTGTACTCGTTCAATCAGAACGGTACGTTTATCGGCGATACGTTTCGCGCTGCCTTCGGGGATTTGACCTACATGATCTCGCAGACCCCGAACGTCTGCCTTGACGCGCAGTTCTTCCTTTTGAACGACGGGCTTCTGACAAGCTGGGTGTTTCCGCAGGAAATGGAGGGCGCCGGCGAAATCGAGGCCTGGTTCGAACGTTTTTCGAAGCTCGTGCACGAGCTGTTGGCGCGCCCGGCAGCAGGGGCGGGTGCAGGTGCCGCGGCGGCGGTATGCGAGGGGCGCGAATCTGGAGAGGAGAGGCGATGAACGCTTTGGAGGAACGGGTTAAGGCTGTGTTCGAGGAGGTCTTCCGCGTGGAGGATCCCGATGTGAACGCAACGTTCTCCGAATTGGGCGGAAAATCGATCGATGCCATGAAGCTTCAGATCGAGATGCGCAAACGGTTCGGCGTGAAAGTGGATTTCCGCACCCTCTACGAGCGGGGGAGCGCAGCCGCGCTTGCCGCATACCTAACTGAGCAGGGTGTGGAGTAATGCTGGGTGAATCGATCGAGCGTATCGCGTTCACGCCCTTGCAGGAAAGCTACGCTCTGCAGCGGCAGAGCCGCACGGATCAGGGTCCTGCTCCGGATCGGGAGCTTTACGAGCTGTTCTGCTCAAGCTTCGATGCCGGGCGTTTCGAGTGCGCTTTGGAAGAGCTTTGCCGGACGCATCCTATGCTCACGGCCGTCTTCTCGGTCGATGAGGGCTTCCAGCAGGTGGGGACAAAGGGCGCCGTTCCTATTGTCTACCACGATGTCGAAGGGAGCCACGATAAGTCATCGGAGCAGGTGGAGAACCTGAAACAGAAGGTGTTCTCGGAGCGCGCCCCGCAGGAGACGGCGCTGCAGGCGGTACATGTCGTGCGTTTTCCCGACGGCAGCGCGTCGATTCTCACGTTGACCGATGGTATCGGCATGGACGGTGAAAGCCAGCACATCATGGTGCGCGACCTGGGAATGTTATACCAGGGCGACCAAGTCGAGGAGGAATGCCCGTTTGGGCGATTCGTCGACTACCTGAATACGGCGCACGATGCTGCCGAGACCGAACGCGCGCGGGGGTTCTGGAAAGGTGCCGTTCCTGTGGAGGCGGAGGGGTTCGCGCTGACTCGCTGTGCGCCTCCGATTCAATCTGCGGAAACGGTGCATATCGCACATGCGATCGGGTGGGATGAGCGAGCGCGCTTCGAAGAGGTCGCGCGCGGGCGCGGCCTCACGTCCTTCGCGCTCCTGCTCTCCCTGTATTTGCGCGTGCTCGACCGATACAGCGAGGCTCCGTCGTTTTTGCTCTTGATGCCGCGTTCGCTGCGCTCCTACGAGCTCGAGGGCATCGAGAACACCGTGGGCATGTGTGCCGACTTCTTCGTGTACCCGTGGCAGGCTGCAAACGGCCCTGAGACGCTCGGCGAAACGGCCGATCGGGTGCAGGGGACGCTTTGGGACCTGCAGGACCATGCGGCGCTGTCCGGGCCCGATACCGTGCGGCTTTTGCAGGAGCGCAAAGGAGCTCCGATTGCGTTACCGTGGTCCTTCACGGCCGTTCTGCCAGGAGGGGAGAGTGCATCGTTTGCGCCCTTCTCGCTGAAATCGGTCCGTGTCGAAACGGCGTCGTTGGACGTCGAGACCCTGGTTCTCGGCGGCGAGGACGGCTTCGACATTCTTACGACCTATCGCCCCGACCGCGTTGACGGCGATTTGCTTGAGCGCGTGATTCGTCGTTTTTTCGACCTGGTGCGCTCGGTATGCGGCGATGCGGGTGTCCTTGACGTCGAAGAGCTCGGCTTGGGTTCTGACGAGCAGGCCGTCGTGGATTCTGCGAACGGGGACGAGTCGGATGCGGGGCCTGCGCTTGCCGACCTTCTGCTGGAATCGGTGCGCGCGCACTGGGACGAACCCGCGATTATCGCCGAAGGACGCGCGCATTCGTACGGCGAGGTGTGGGCCTGTGCCGCTCAAATCGCTGAGGACCTGCTCGCCTGGAAGCGCGATGCCTGCGGTCTGCGTATCGGCATCCTCATGGAGAAGGGGCTTCGACAGATCGAGGTCGCTTTAGGCGTCGTATTCGCGGGAATCGCCTACATGCCCATCGAAGCCACGCTGCCTGCGGACGGAATCGCGTGGTGCATCGAGCACGCGCAGGTGAACCTTATCGTTGCGGACAGGTCCCTGCAGGAGAAAGCCGCATCGATAGGCGTGCCGGTGATCGACGGGAACAGATGGGACGGATCGCTCGGGTCCTCGATCGCCGAGGCGTGGGCAGCCAAGGCTTCGACTTGGAGTCCCGCAGTGCTGAACGACCCCGATGGTGCGGCTGTGATCATCAATACTTCGGGCACGACGGGATATCCGAAAAGCGTTCTTCTGGGAGAGGCCGGTATCGTCAACTGCCTTGTACATTCACGTGAGCGCTTTGCGCTCGATTCGGGTGTTTCGTGGCGGGCGCTTGCGGTTACGAGTTTTTGCCACGATATGTCGCTGTTCGACTACCTTGGGATGCTCGCCCTCGGCGGTAGTATTGTGGTGCCGGACTCCCAGCGCGTGCGCGACCAGAGATACCTTGCGTCGCTCATCTGCGATTACGGCGTGAATTTCTGGAATTCGGTGCCCGCGCTGTTCGAGATGGCCCTCGCTTCCGAATCGTCCGAGGCCAAGCGCGCGTTGGGGCATCTCAAGCGCGTTGTGCTCGGCGGGGATTGGATCCGGCTCGCAACCGCCGAAGCTGCGCTCTCGCTTTCGGACGAGGTGCGGGCGTTCAGCGTCGGCGGTCCGACCGAGACCACTATCTGGAACATCTCGCATCCTATCGAGCGGGAGGATATCGAGCGAGGGTTCGTTCCGTACGGCCGTCCGTTTCCCAATGCGAAGTACCACCTGCTCGACGGTCGCCTGCGCGAATGCCCCCTTGGCGTTGCGGGAACGATGTTCATCGAGGGCGTCGGGGTCGCGACGGGCTACGCGGGCGATCCCGAGCAGACTGCGCTTCGCTTCCGCACGGTGCGCCGTGCCAGGATGTTCGAAAGCGGGGATCGGGGGGTGCGCCTGCCCGACGGAAACATCCGCTTTATGGGGCGCGCCGACAATCAGGTGAAAGTGCACGGGAAGCGGATCGAGCTCGGAGGGATCGAGCGGCGGGTCACCGAGCTTTCCAGTATCGAGGCAAGCTGTTGCGTGCTCCATCGCGAGACGGGGCGCATCGCGCTGTTCTACGTCGGATTCCCCGCGCCGGCCGAGGTGCGCTCTGTGCTCGAGAGCAGGCTTATCGACTACATGGTTCCCGCGTACATCGTCGCCCTCGAAGCGCTGCCGCTTACGTATAACGGCAAACCCGATCGAAAGGCGCTCGCGGAGTGGAAGGTCGGCGTCGGGCGCGGGCAATCTGAAGAAGCTTGTTGCCGCGCTGCGACCGAAGGGGCCCTCGTGGAGGAGCAGGTGTGCTCTCTGTTGGCGGAGACCCTGCATCTCGATCGCGTCGCGCCCGACGACAACTACTACTTCATCGGCGGAGATTCGGTTGCCGCCATGCAGTTCATCTCAAAGCTCTATCGGAGCATGGGCGTGGAACTCGAAGTGTACGACGTGCTGAACAATCCGATCGTAGCGGACTGGATTCCGCTTGTTGAGGAACGGCTCGCCGCCCGAAACGAGGATTCGGGCGATGATTTCGTCCTCGCGACCTGCCGCGCGCACCTTCCCGACAAGGATATCGGCGATGCCACGAGCCTTGTCGAGATGGGCGGAAACGAGCAGGACGCCCTCGCCCTTGCCTCCGCGTTCGGCTTGACGTGGTTCGAGGTGCTTGCGCTTCCCTGGCCCGATTGCTGGCGTCGTGCGCGGGACGCCCATGAGGCACGACGATGATGGAAAAGGATTACACGAACGATCAGGGAGTCGTTGTTCAGATGGTGACGTTTTTGTGCGACGAGGAGCGCATCTCCTCAGACCGGCAGTTCTTCTACGAGATGCTCCCGTACGTTTCCCCGAAGATCGTTAGCGTCGATAAGGACGACCGTGGCATTGCGGTAGCGTGCCGCGCGTGCGATGAGGGCGAGGTGCGGGCTCAGATCGAAATCCTCTACGGCATGGTCGAAGGGGGAGGGCTCAAGGGCAGGGAGGTGCCCGTGAAGACGCTCGAGGATTACTCTGGAGTGCCCGTGGCGAATGAGGAATCGATCTTCGAGCAGCTGCTCGCGCGCGGCGATGTCCGCGAGATGGCGCACGGCTCCTATGCGTACAGCGGCCTCTTCCTGAAGGCGCTCCAGTACTTCGATGCCAAGATCGAGGACTACGGGCGTGCGACTTTCCCGAGCATCTGCGAGCACGATTTCCCGGTGCTCCATCCGATTTCCCGGTACGAGCAGGGTGGGTACTTCGAGAACTTCCCCCACTACATGATGTTCCAAACCTCCCTGAAGAACGACATCCAGGTGCTCGATCGCTTCGCCCGCGAAGGCGTCGGCGACGGATCGGTGTTCGAACAGACCCGTACCCCCGAAAACGTCCTGCGCCATGCCGCCTGCGTCCCGGTCTACGAGATGCTCGAAGGCGCCACGGTTCCAAGCGACGCCCCGCTTGAATTCCTCGTGTCGGGCACGTGCTTTCGCAACGAAGGCGCGAACGTGTTCGAGCTTGCGCGCATCAACGAGTTCCATATGAAGGAGTACGTGTTCGTCGGGTCCCCCGAGCAGTGCAGCGAGCGCATGGTGAAGGCGAAGCTGCTGTGGGATTTCTGGCGCGAGACGTTCTCCGCGAACACGAAGCTCGATACCGCGAACGACTCGTTTTTCGCGTCGAACTACAAGAAGCTCAAGTTCTTCCAGGTGCTCGGCGACTCGAAACGCGAGTTCAAATGGAATATCCCGGCGCATTCTTCGTATATATCGTGCGGATCGATGAACTTCCATCGCACCCATTTCTCGAAGCCCTTCTCCATTCGCAACGAGGCGCGCGACTACTGCTACACGTCGTGCTTCGCGTTCGGCGTCGAACGGCTCGCGTTCGCCCTGCTCTCCCAGAAAGGGCTCGATGTGGATGCCTGGGACGACCCTACGCGCGCCGAGCTCGCACGCTACGTTGAACTGTAACCGGAAAGGATGGCAACCGTGATCGCAAGCACCGAAACGATAGCGCGCGCAACCAGGCACCATTGCAGTTGCTGCATCATGCCCGAGACGCCCGGCCATGTCGTGCTCGACGACGAGTGCGTGTGCAATATCTGCAAGCGTCGCCGCGAGCTGGTGTCGCAGCGCACCGACTTCGCAAGTTTCGACGAGGAGAAGCGCCTGAACCTTTTGAAGAAGAAGGTGAACCGATTCAGAACCGAGGGGCCCTACGACTGCGTGTGCAGCGTTTCAGGGGGCAAGGACAGTATCATGACGCTCTACCTTGCCAAAAACGTGCTCGGGCTACGGCCGCTTGCCGTAATGATCGACAGCGGGTTCGCGCTTCCCGAGATGCCCGAGAACCTGGCCCATGCGACCGACGTGCTCGGCGTCGACAGCATGATTTTCAAGACCTCGGACATCCAGGACCTGTTCAGATTGTTCTTGAAATCCAAGAAGCGCGTGTACTACTGCCGTTTGTGTCACGCGATTCTCGACTGGAATATTCACGAGATAGCCCAGCGTTTCGGCGTGAAGCTGATTCTCGGCGGTTACACGAAAGGACAGCAGTACATCAAGAGCAACGAGCTGTTCTGGATTTACGAGGTCTCGGACCGGAACGTCGTCGAGGTCCTTGCCGACTATCCGCAGTACCGCGAGTTGTCCGACCTCGTGAAGAACCAGACGGCTTTCTTTCATCGTCGCTACCCCGAAATCGCGCAGATCTCCCCGTTCAAGTACGTGAGGTGGGACGAGGACGAGATCGTGGATCTGCTGACGCGCGAGCTAGGATTCAAGCGCTCTGCTCGCAGTTGGCCAGTCAACTCGTCGAACTGCCTGTTCAACCATGTTGCCCAGTACCTGGTCGAGAAGGATTTCGGCTACGCGCAACACGAGGTGGAGCTTTCCGAGCTCGTGCGCGACGGGGAAATGACCCGACAGCGGGCTCTGCAGATCTGCAGCAGCCCCATTCTGCAGGACGCCATCGGCGAGTCGCTCGAAAAGCTCGGGTTGACCATACAAGACCTAGAAGGAGAACGAAACGATGCTTGATGAGATTATTGGCCTGTTGCGCGAGAATGTGGACGAACTCGAAGACGTGACCCTTGATGCGGACACCTCGCTTATCGCTTCTGGCTACATGGATTCCTACGAGGTAGTGACCTTGCTTATGAAACTCGAGCAGGCCTTCTCAATCTCGATCGATCTGGACGATCTGAGCCTTGAGGACTTCGAGACCCCTGGCAGGATCGTTTCGATGGTCGAGGGAAAGCGGGGCAACTGATGCGCGAGAAAAGCGAGGGGGACGGCGGGAACGCAGGGCTTTCCCGTCTGCTCGAAATCGCGATGATGAAGAAGGGGCCGATGGTGGTGGCCATCGTGTTCTCGGTCGCCTCGGCTGCGGCCTCGTTCGTCCCTTACGCGGCCATCTACCTGGTCATCAGGGAGGTGCTTTCCGTATACCCGGATGTTTCGGCACTCGATGCGCAGGCGGTGCTGCTCTACGCCGCTCTGGCGCTTGCGGGGGTGTTCGCGAACATCGTGCTGTACATGGTGTCGGTCGCGCTGTCGCACATTGCTGCGTACGGCACGTTGTACCAGCTCAAGGTCAACTTCCTCGAGCACTTGGCGACGCTGCCCCTCGGGTTCTTCTTCTGCACCGGCACGGGGCGTCTGCGCGAGGTCATGGACGACCAGATCGAGAGCCTGGAAGGGTTCATCGCCCATGATCTGGCCAACATGGTGTCGGCCTGCGTGGCCCCGCTGCTCATGATCGCGGTGGTCCTCGCCTTCGATTGGCGCTTCGGCCTGGTGTCGCTACTCGGCATCGTCATCGCGTTCGTGCTGTACGGAGCGACGTCGGCCGGCGCCCAGAAGAAGCAGATGATAGAGGAGTACCGCTCTGCCCTCGAGGACATGGGGAACGCGTCGACCGAGTATGTGCGCGGCATCGGCGTCATCAAGGCGTTCCAGCAGACGGCGGAATCGTTCGGGCGCCTGAAAGGATCCATTAACCGCTACACGAGCGCGGTCATCCCGTATTCGTTGAGCCAGGAGAACATGACGGCTTCGTTGACCACGGCGTTCTCGTCGATTTATCTGCTGTTGATTCCGGCGGGCATCCTCATCGGGGCCCATGCGGAGGACTACCGGGTTTTCGCGGCCTCGTTCATCTTCTATTTGATATTCGTTCCCGTTATCGGAAGCGTGCTCATGCGCTTGATCTACGCCATGGCGAACGCGCAGCAGTTCGTAAGCGCTGCGGAGCGCATGGACGCCATTCTCGCCGAGAAATCCCTTCCCGAAGGCGTGCAGAATGCTCCGCAAAGTTTCGATGTGACGTTCGACCATGTGAGTTTCTCTTACGAAGGCCCCGAGGGTTCCCGTGCGCTTTCGGACATCACGTTCACGGCTCCCGAGAAGCAGGTGACTGCCATCGTCGGCGCTTCCGGCGGCGGCAAGAGCACTATCGCGAGCCTCATTCCCCGTTTCTACGATGTGGACGAGGGTTCGGTGCGCATCGGCGGCGTCGATGTGCGCGACCTGAAAGGCGACGACCTCATGAAGACGGTCGGGTTCGTGTTCCAGGACACGTTCCTGTTCGGGCAGAGCATTCTCGAGAACATCCGCATGGGGCGCAAGGATGCGACGCGCGAGGAGGTGGTTGCTGCCGCGAAGGCCGCCCAGTGCGACGAGTTCGTCCGGGCTTTGCCGCAGGGCTACGACACGGTGTACGGTTCGGGCGGCGCGAAGCTTTCCGGCGGACAGGTCCAGCGGCTCGCCATAGCCCGCGCCCTTGCCAAGAACTCGCCCGTCCTCGTGCTCGACGAGGCGACCGCGTTCGCCGATGCGGAGAACGAGCACCTAATCCAGGCTGCGCTCGGCGAGCTTATGAAGGACAAGACGGTCATCATGATCGCCCATCGCCTCTCGACCGTTCGCAATGCGGACAACATTCTGGTCATGGATAAGGGCTCGATTGTGGAACAGGGAACGTTCGACCAGCTCATGGATTCGAAGGGACGCTTCTACGATCTATGGAATCACTATAGCGCCTCGATGACCTGGAAGCTGAAAGGAGGGGAGGGAGCATGATCATGAAGAAGCTTCAGGACCTGTTCCAAATATCCGACGCTGCGACGGCCGATCTCGGACGGGGCATTCTCGCCTGCACGCTCACGAACGTGGTGACGCTTCTGTCCGTGCTCGTGGTCGTGCTCGTATTCCAGGAGATTCTCGCGCCCCTCGACGGCGGAGAGGTTTCCTGGGAGCGTCTGTGGATGCTCTTCGGAGCGGGGCTGGTCATCATGGTCCTTTCCTATTTCTGCTCGCGCAACGACTACCGGAAAACCTACGTCAGCTGCTATACGGCGGCCGAGGACAGCCGCCTGCGCATCGCCGAGACCGTCCGCCACTTCCCGATGAGCGTGTTCAACGAGAAGAGCCTCGCCGAGTTGACGGGGAGCCTCATGGGCGATTGTGCCAACATAGAGCATGCGTTGAGCCATATCGTTCCGCCGCTCGTCGCCGACTGCATCTCCATGGCGATCGTGTGCGTCGGCATCGCGTTCTTCGATTGGAGGATGGCGCTCGCCATATTCTGCACGTTGCCGTTGGCACTGCTCATCGTGATCGTAAGCCGCAGGGCGCAGCAGCGGGCGAGTGTGCGGCAGGTGGCGGCGAAAGCGGCCGCTTCCGAGAAGACGCAGGAGTACCTTGAGGGCATCAGGGTCATCAAGGAATGCCGCCTCGGGGGCGAAAAGGCGTCCGAGCTTAAGAGCGCGCTCGCCGAGCTGCGCGATGCTTCGGTGAAGATGGAGCTGAAGACCGGCGTGGTCATATCGGTCGCTCAGTTCGTGCTGCAGGCGGGCATCGGCATCACGGTGTTCGTAGGCGCGCGCCTGTTCATCGGCGGCGATATGGAACTGCTCCCGTTCTTGCTGTCGTGCGCGGTCGTGTGTCGGGTGTACGGCCCCATCCTCTCCATTCTCACGCTGCTGCCCATGCTGTTCCATACCATCGCCTCGACGAAGCGCATCAGGGAGCTGTTCGCCATCCCGCGCATGGAAGGCGAGGCGATCGAAATCGAGCGCTTCGACATCCATTTCGACAACGCGTCGTTCTCCTATGGAAACGACGAGGTCCTCAGCGGGATCGACCTCGAGATTCCCGAGCGGAAGGTGACGGCGATCGTCGGCCCTTCCGGAAGCGGAAAGAGCACGCTTCTGCGCCTGATCGCCCGGTTCTGGGACGTCGATGCAGGCGCGGTGCGCATCGGCGGAATCGACGTGCGCTCGGTCGATTCCGAGCACCTTATGAACTACCTGTCCTTCGTGTTCCAAGACGTCGTCCTTTTCGACGACACCGTGATGAACAACATTCGCATCGGGAACTCCCAAGCGACGGACGAGCAGGTCATGGTCGCTGCTCGCGCGGCGTGCTGCGACGGGTTCGTGCGCGCGCTGCCCGACGGTTACGACACGCTGCTCGGTGAGAACGGCAGCACGCTTTCCGGCGGCGAGCGGCAGCGCATATCCATCGCGCGCGCCATGCTCAAGGACTCCCCGGTCATCCTGCTCGATGAGGCCACGGCTGCGCTCGATCCCGCCAGCGAGTACGAAGTCCATCGGGCGCTGTCGCGGTTGGTCGCGGGAAGGACGGTGCTCGTTGTCGCGCACAAGCTGAGCACGGTAACCGATGCCGACCAGATTATCGTGCTCGATCGGGGGCGGGTGGACGACATTGGGACGCACGACGAGCTTATGGGCAGAAACGGCCTGTACGCGCGGCTTTTCACCATTCAGGAGAAAAGCCGCGCGTGGGTCGCATGATGAATCGATTGTAAGGAGAAGAACATGTCCGATCAAATGGGGAAAACGAACGTTAAGAAATCGAAGCAGCTCGTTTCGGCAGGCGTGTTCATCGCGCTGTATTTCGTGGTGTTCGCGGTCATCGGGACCGTGTGCATGCCCGTGCCGCCGCTCTACCTTGCCATGACGAGCATCATCGCGCTCGTGGGGGCGCCGGTGTACCTCATGCTCGTGACGAAGGCTCCCTTGCACGGGCCGATTTTCATCGCGGCTGTGCTGCCGAGTCTATTCTTGCTGCTCATGGGCAATATCTGGATCGTGGTCCCGTTCGGGGCCCTGTTCGGTATCATCGCCGAGGTCATCGCCGGGAGCGGCGGGTTCAAGAGCAAGGGGCGCAATGCGATAAGCTATTTGTTCTTCGACCTGAACCTCATCGGCGGCTTTCTGCCGATCTGGGTCATGCGGGACTATTTCTTCGCCGACACGCTGAGCCGCGGCATGAGCCAGGAGTTCGTTGACGCGCTCGCTTCCATCACGCCGATCTGGGTTCTGCTCGTCATGATCGTTGCAACCGTGGCCTGCGGATTTGTCGGCGTGCTTATCAGCGAGAGAATGTTCAAGAAGCACTTCCAGAAAGCCGGCATCGTCTCGTGAGCCTGCCGATCGCCAGATTCGACCCGAGAACGAAGTTCGCGCTGCTGCTCGGTGTGAACTTCCTGCTCCTTGCGAGCCATTCCCTTGTGCTCGAGGTCATGCTGTTCTTGTACTGCGAGGTCGTAAGCCTCGTGTCGAGGCGGGCTAAGAACGCGGTGCGGTACCTGGTCGTCTTTCTGGTCATGCTTCTTGTCGACAGGTTGATGGCCCCGCAGCTTTCGGGGATGGCTTTCGCTCTCGTGTCGTTTTTGGCACTCACCTTGCGCAAGTTCATGCCCTGCTGGATTCTGGGGAAGTGGATTCTCGACACCACGGAGGTGAGCGAGTTCGTGGCCGCCATGCGCAAGCTGCGGCTCCCGCAGTCGGTGGTGATTCCGCTATCCGTGACATTTCGCTACTTCCCGACGATTCGCGAGGAGTGGGATTCTATTCGCGCGGCCATGAAAATGCGCGGTATCCGCGTCTCGCTCGAGCATATCATGGTCCCGCTCATATTCTCGGCGGTGAACGTCGCCGAAGAACTTTCCGCAGCGGCCCTGTGCCGTGGGCTCGATGCGCCGGGCGAGCATACCTCGTACGTGGAGGTGGCGTTCGGGCTTGCGGATTACCTGGCAATCGGCGTGCTCGCGTCGTACGGCGTCGCGGTCGCCGTCCTCAAAGGATGCGGGGTGCTATGATCAAGATCGAGAACGTCACGTATACCTACCCGGAGGCGGTCGCACCCGCCTTGAAGGAGGTGTCGCTGTCCGTTGCGGACGGCGAGTGCGTGCTGCTCTGCGGAAAGAGCGGGTGCGGTAAGTCGAGCGTAATCAGGCTGATCAACGGCATGATCCCTAATTTCTACGAAGGCGAGCTCACAGGATCGGTGCTCCACGACGGTCGGCTCGTGTCCGAGCTTCCCCTGTATGCGATAGCCGAGAAGACCGGCACGGTGTTCCAGAACCCGCGCACACAGTTCTACACCGTGAACACAACGAGCGAGATAGCGTTCGGGTGCGAGAACCTGGGCATGCCGCGCGAGAGAATCGTTGAACGGGTGCAAAGGACGGTCGAGGACCTGGAAATCGAGGACCTGATGGATCGGAGCATCTTCGAGCTTTCGGGCGGGGAGAAGCAGATCGTCGCCTTTGCCAGCGTGTACGCGATGAGGCCGAGCGTGTACGTGCTCGACGAGCCCTCCGCGAACCTCGACATGTCCGCTGTCGAGCGGTTGAGGCGCATCCTGGCTCTGCTCAAGCGCCAGGGGGCGACGATCGTGATTGCGGAGCACAGGCTGTTCTACCTGCGCGACCTGTTCGATAGGGCGGTTTGCATGGAGGACGGGCGGGTGCGCGCCGAGTACACGCAAAGCGAGCTCGCAGCGTTCGATGCCGCCGAGCGCGAACGCATGGGCTTGCGATTCCTCTCGCTTGCCGAGGTGCCCGTTCGTGCGTCCAACAGCGATGTCACTGCGGCGATGCGTGCGGGTGCGGTGCCAGGCGAGCGCCTGGTGCTCTCGCGCCTTGAGGGGTTCCGCGGCAAGCAGCGGGTGCTCTGCGTGGAGGATGAAACGTTTGAGGCCGGGCGGATCCATGCCGTCGTAGGGCCTAACGGGGCCGGGAAATCGACGTTTGCAGCCGCGCTGTGCGCGACGCTTAAGAAGGCGTCTGCGGATTGTTCGCTTGACGGCGAGCGCCTGTCCGCCCGCAGGCGCCTGAAGCTGAGCTACCTGGTCATGCAGGAGGTAGGGCACCAGATCTTTTCCGATAGCGTCGAGACGGAGGTGACGCTCGGCTCGCGCGAAGCCGACGAGGCGGCACGGGCCCGAAAGCTGGAGCATGTGCTCGACGACCTCGATCTTTCAGGATTGGAGCAGCGCCACCCCATGACGCTTTCAGGCGGTCAGAAGCAGCGGGTCATTATAGCCTCGGCCTGCTTCAGCGGCAAAAGGGTCCTGCTGTTCGACGAGCCGACGAGCGGTCTGGACTACGCCCATATGCTGCAAACGGCGCGGATTTTGCGGCGCCTGCGCGATGCAGGCGCCTTCATTTTCGTTATCACGCACGACTACGAGCTCATCGCCGAAGTTTGCGATGAGGTGGTGCACCTGAAGGACGGTGCGATACGGGAACGCTACGATATGGACGAGGCGGGCGTTGCCAAGCTCAAGCGCTTCTTCGGGATGTAAAGCTGCTCGCTGCCGACGAGGGCTACACGTTTGCGGCGCTGGCTGCCGCCGCGACGAAGCTGCTTTCGACGAAGCTCTGATCGACCATGCTCCATGTCCCGTTCGTCTTCGTGTACTCGATGTCGAAACTCTCGCTTCCCAGGGGGAAGTCGGGGCTCTCGATCGTTTTCTGCATGACCCCGAAGAGTAGCGTGAACAGCTTCTCTTCGGAAGCGTTCTCGATGTTTACATTCTCCAGTTCGGTATCAAGAGTCTCATCGAGCAGTTTCTCGGCTTCATCATCGAGTCGGGGTGTGGTGAACGTGACTTTTGCGACGGCCGTATCGCTTTTCACCTCGATGAAATCGATTTCGAGCTTGCACTTCTTCGAGAAGGCTTCAGCGTAGGCGTCGATATCCATGCCTATCTTCTCGAATTCGACCATCTGGGAATCGGTTCTGAAACTGGCGGCGAGCGCTTCCTTGGAAACGCTGGTTCCGACGATGCTCTCAATATCCGCCCTGATGAGGTCTTCGTCCGAGGGCGCGGCTACGACGGTCTCCTGCTTTTCGGAGGACTGGGAAGCACCTGTCCGCTTCCCGAGCATGCTGCCAGCCCGATTGCCGCAATCATGCAGGCGCAGATCGCAAGGATGACCGTAAAACGCGTTTTCTGAAGGTCTACGTTGTGGTGTTCCCTATAGCGGCACTCTTACGGCCGCCATATAATCGTTCCAGCCAAACAAAGTCGCCCAATCGGCCATCTCCTTCTTTGTTTGGCGACATCCTGGGAGATGGTCGTTCGGGCGATGCAGGATGTCAGGAGCGGATATGGTGGAAGCCCGCCTTGATCTCGCTTCGCTCGTCAACGGTCTCGATGAGCGGCAGTTCGCTGAGCTATGAGACGTAGCGCAATCGCGGAAGCGCTTCGAGAAGTACGGGGCCAGAACCATCGAGGGGCTGCTCGACAAGTGGAGGCATGCGCCTGCTTGCCCGGACTGCGGATCGGTCCGGCCGAGGCTCGACGGGAAGGCCTCCAACGGGGCCAGGAGGTACCGGTGCCGCGAATGCGGATGCAGGTTCAGCGCGCTGACCGGCACGATTTTCGCCGACGCGAAGCTGCCGTTGCACAAGATCATGCGAATAGCCGAGGTGATGTGCCACAGCGCCTCCCTCAGGCTCATGGAGCTCGTCGCGGAGGTGAGCCACGGAACGGCGTTCCTATGGCGCCACAAGGTGTTCTCGACGGTAGACTCCTGGCAGGAGAAGGTCGTGTTCTCCGGGCGAGTGTGGATCGACGCGATGTACTTCAACGACACCGACCTGCTCCACGATCTCGGGAGAAAGCCCAGGCGCGGGCTCTCGAAGGACCTGATTTGCGTGGTCGTCGCCATAGACGCATTCAAGAACGTGCTGGCGGTCGTCAGCGAGAACGGCAAGCCGTCCACCGGGAGGGTCAACGCCGCGCTGGAAACGCACATCAGGCCCGGCTCGACCATCGTTCATGATCGCCTCCCATCGTCGCATTTGCAGCAGCACACTTTTTTATTATACGGGCCTTGAAACTCCCGCATTCAGCCAGGGAAATTCTGTCAATGACAAAAGCGTCCCATCCGCGCGCGGAGCCCTGCCGCCGTGGGGCGCCCTGTCGACACGTGGCGTCCCACCTGTGCGCCATCGTCGCTTCTCTCTCTCGCAGCAAACGACAACGTTATGCGAGTGCTTCTCCGCCTGAGCACGGATCGCGTCCCAAAAGTTGGTGTAACGGCCGTTTCGCTAGCGGGATGATTTCGTGAAGGAAACGGCCATCGCCTAGAATCGTCAATTGTCGAGATTGATGGATTCACAAGAAAGGCGATGACCGCAATGGAAAGTTTAGAGCAGATGGGCGCCGTCGCGCCCGGGATTTCGAGATTCGACGACGGGATGGTCAACCTGCGGGAGCTAATAAGGTTGATGGCCGAGGCGCTCGTCAACGAGATCATGGACGCGCAGGCCGACGAAGCGTGCGCGGAGGGCAACCAGCGCAACGGCTACCGCGAGCGGACGCTCGTGACGAGCGTCGGGCCGATAACCCTGCGGATACCGAAGCTCCGCGTGGGCAGCTACTTCCCCGAGGACCTGCTCGTGCGCTACTCCCGCGTCGACCGGGCCGTGATCGCGGCCGTCTCCGAGATGGTCACGAACGGCGTGAGCACGCGCAAGGTCGAGAAGGCGGCGCACGCGATGGGCATCGGCCGCATGAGCGCCAGCCAGGTCTCGAGGATCTGCGAGTCGCTCGACGCCGTCGTGGAGGACCTGCAGACCCGCGTTTTCGGGGAGCTGCGGTTCCCGTACCTATGGCTCGACGCGACCTACCTCAAGTGCCGCGACGCCGGGCATGCGAGCCCGACCGCGCTCGTCACCGCGACCGCCTGCGGCGACGACGGCTACCGCCGCCTCGTCGGCCTGGACGCCATCGACACCGAGTCGTACCTAGGGTGGAGGGGCTTCCTGCAATCGCTTCGCTCCCGCGGCGTCGACGGCGTCGTGTGCGTCACGAGCGACGCCCACGAAGGGCTCAGGAAGGCGATAGAGGAGGTCTTCCCCGGCGCCGCCTGGCAGCGCTGCATCGTTCACTTGGAGAGAAACGCGACGCCATGCGCGAAGAGCCAGCGCCACAAGGCCGCCATAGGCTCCATACTGCACGCCGTCTTCGCCGAGAAGGACCCCGCGCTCGTGCGCGAGCTGTACCACCTGGCCTGCGAGAAGATCGCCGGTTTCAACGCGAAGGCCGCCGAGCTCCTGGAAGAGGCGGAGGCCGACGCGCTCGCGTACCTCGACTTCCCCCACGGGCACCACCGCCGCCTTCGCGCCAACAACGTGCAGGAGCGCGTGAACCGCGAGGTCAAGCGCCGCAGCCGCGTCGTCCAGGTCTTCCCGTCGAGGAAATCGCTCATCAGGATGCTCGGCGCCGTGCTCTCCGAGAAGGACGAGGACTGGTCGACGCGCAGGCGGTTCACGGCAACGTCCATATCTGAGGCGTGCGAGGAACCGGAACGCAGGAAACCGGCGCCCAAGCCCACCTACAAGGGCACGGCGGCCGAGCATGCGGCCAGGATAATCGCGCTGGTCCTGTCGGGCAACGTTGACTCTATCGGGAAGGCGGCATAACATGGCACGACAGTAACCGGGCTCTCGGTTCTAGGTGATAGCTCGATTCGCTCGGGCGGGCTGAAGCCCGCGCCTCGCAAATCGAGTGGCTACACCAACATTCGGCACGCTACCGACTGCGAAAGCGTGGTCATGTTGCACGTGGCCGATTTCTCTTTTGAATTGGCTTCTGCAAGGGTTCCGTAATTTCCCAGAGAACAAACGATCAGGTCCGCGAAGGTGAAAATCGGCAAGCTTGGCCCAATCTCATACATCCAAATCGTCGAAAACCGTGCGTTCCGCGTCGATTTACTACTGACGTTGGAAAGTGCAATTTGATGGCATGATTTGCGCTCGTTTCGCGATTCGAGGTTTCAAGCCAGGTTGCACGGCGTCTCTTCAGCTTTGTGGCATCAGCGCGGGTAGGCTGCATAGCGTCTTCCATCAAGCCGGAGAAACATCACCTGCTAGTCTATTCTTCTCTGCATCAACGAAGGGGTCGACCCCGTATCCCATCACCTTCCATGCGCCCGGTTCCCAATCAGCAGCCGGAGCGGTTCCCTCCAGCCGAGAGAGGCGGATCGCCGCGGTCCACGATCTGTCCGAAGTGCGGAGCCTTATCTTTGCGCTGGCGACCGCGGCGGCGGGCCTGATAATTTCCTCTATCTTGTACCCCTCGATCGGATGGGGAGAATAGATCTCTCTCGCTTCACCGGCCTGCGCGCCTGGCGTCTTGTTCGCGAAATTGGGGAAGAACGACCCCAGCACCCCGTAGTTCTTCGCCTTCCAGGCCTCGAGGAATCCCGCGCAGACTCTGACGAGCTCTTCGTCTGGGCCTGCGGGATGCTCGAGATTCACACGGTGCTTCTCCCAGTTCTCGAGTCTCCTGTCATTTTCGGCGTTGCGCCTCTGCATATCCGAGAGGCCCTTGAGCACTTGAACGATATTACGAGGGTCCTCGTCTTCAGTCTCTCGTTTCCTAACCTCGGCATCGACCCAGTCTCCGACGGCGAAGAGCATGCACCACGCTTTCGAGGCAACCACGTCGTTGTCATAGTCGGTGACCATCCCGTGCATGATTCCGTGACGGTAGACTTCGCAAACCGGTTCATCTATCCTCGCGTGGATTGATTTCGTGAAGGCCTTCTGGATGGACGGGAGCCCATCCCACACGGTCGCGACGCAGTCTCCCGCATGGAGCTCTTCCGACTCCCTCGCATGGAGGCCCTTCCTCCCTTCGGACCGGAAGGCGTCGTTCACGAATCCGTCCATCACGGTGACCGTCACGAGGACCGAGCTGTAGTAACGCCCCCGGAGGTAGTCTTGTTCGGCCTTCTCCAGGAGCGGTATGCGCGGGCGCATGTCGGGAAAGCGGTTCAGCCTGGTGATCATTCGATGCAGAACCTCTTCCTCCTTGAGGTATTCGATGAGCTCTCGCTCGGCTTCCCCGGGCGTGGGCTTGCTGACGACCGCGCGCATCCTTTCGAGGTTCAGCGCATCTGAGAAGGCCCAGTTTCTATCGCCCAGCAGACGGTAGAAGCCATCGACGAGCGAGACGAGGCCGTCGAGCTCTTCTCGGACTCCCCGTGCGCTCTTCCTCGCCTCGTCGTTCCTGAGCAGCCTTCCGAGCCATTCGAGTCCCGACGCGCTGCGTTTTAGTTCCTTGATGGAGGAGAGGTCGTTGACTGATTCGCGCTTGCCCGAGTTTTCGTAGTTTTCTCTTGTCATCAATACTTCATCTCGAATCTGTTTTGCTGGCTTACGGCGCAAGTCAAAGTATGACGAATGCTTTTCGCCAAGCCAGATAATCGAACGGAAACGCCCCCGGTTTCTGCCCTTCGCCGTTCTCTGGGCATCGTTTAGAATGATTCAATACCGAATTATAATTCAACAGCAAGAGGAATTGAGGGGTAGGGCATGCAGGTTCTCAAGGAAGAGGTGCGCGAGCGCATACTTGCCGCCGCCGTCCAGGTGTTCTACGAGAAGGACTTCCGCAGCGCGAAAATGCAGGACATCGCGAGGATTGCGGACGTATCGGCGAGCCTGCTGTACTCATATTTCGAAAACAAGGAGAAGCTATTCGAGGGCGTCGTTTCGTCCGCTCCCTTCGACTTCGACCGGATTGCACGTGAAGAAGAATCTATCATTGCGGATACGCCCTCTGAGAGGTACCAGATTGCCGCCGAGGGACCGCTGCTCGACATGTTGGCTCACCACAAGTTGCTGGTTATCCTGATTGACAAGAGCCAGGGTACCGCCTACGAGCATGCGAAGGACGATTNCATTGCGGATACGCCCTCTGAGAGGTACCAGATTGCCGCCGAGGGACCGCTGCTCGACATGTTGGCTCACCACAAGTTGCTGGTTATCCTGATTGACAAGAGCCAGGGTACCGCCTACGAGCATGCGAAGGACGATTTCGTCGAGAGCATCGAGCGTCATATCCGATACATGATGAACGAGCGTTCGACTCTGCACTATCCAGACCTACTTGCCCATGTGCTCGCAAGCAACTTCGTGGAGAGCCTGATGGAAGTAGCACGCCACTACAGCAGCGAGAATGAAGCTCGCGAGATGCTCGCGCTCATCGCCCAGTGCTATTACGAAGGGGTGAACTCCCTGTGACAGAACTTTCTGCCATCCTATTCGGGTGCTCTGACATTCAATATTGAATTCTGATTCTATAATGATATAGTTAGCCATGTCGATCTTGGATAGGTCTTAATCTACTCTCAATATCGAATCTATATTTAATATTGAAGGAGAAATTCTATGAAAGACAAAAAGGAGTTGGTCAGGGAGATGACGGCGAAAAGTCGGCTCTCTAATGCCATGCTTCTGACCAGGGCGGTCCTTGGGCTCGTTCCCACAGTTCTCGTGATCTTCCTTGTCCACCTGTTTTTGGAAGGGGCCCTCTCGCCCGCTGCGATTGCCTATGCCGCAGCGGGAATGACAGCATGTGTGGCGGGGAAGGCGGTGTGCATGTACGCAGCAACATGGAAGTCTCATCAGGCGGCGTACTCGTGCCTGACGGACATCCGCCTGCGCATCGTGCGCCATCTTAAGAGGCTCCCCCTGGGTTTCTTTCAGGTAAGAAGGCCGGGAGATCTCGCGAACATCATGCGCAACGACGTGGAACAAGTTGAGGTTTACCTTGCCCACGGACTTCCCGAATCGGCCTCGGCCACCCTGTTTCCCGCTGCCGCGTTCGTCCTCATGCTCGCAGTGGACTGGCGGCTCGCCCTGTGCATGATGGCGGGCCTGCCCCTCATGTGGCTCGTGAAGAAGGCGGCGGCGCCCGCTTGGGCGAGGGGCTTCGAGATAGTGGCCCAGTACGCCTCCCGTATGCAGAACGGCCTTATGGAATACGTTGCCAACGTAGCGGTCGTCAAGGCATTCGGAAAGGAAGAGCGCAAGACGGAAGAGACAGTCGGGGCGGCGCGCGATTACGTGAGTTGGGCGACGAGCTCGATGAACGACGTCTCGGTCCCCATGGCGCTCATCGCCCTGTTCATGGAGTCCGGGACGGTGCTCGTGCTGATCGTGGGAACATGGCTCCTCTCCACAGGCGGCATATCCATCGAACGTCTCATCTTGTCCATGGTGCTCTCCGCGGCCTTCACTTCCTCGGCGGCCAAGACGGCGACTCTGCAGCACTACCGTTTCATGTTCGACCAGGCGATGACGGGCATCGAATCGGTGCTGGGCGTTGAGGCCGCAGACCCCATCAAGGACTCTGAGGAACCTCGCATGGGAGATATCGAGCTGAACGGGGTCTCGTTCTCCTACCCGCAGAGCGAGGAGGACGGCAGCGAGAGGAAGCAGGCTCTCGACTCGATAGACCTCGTGTTCCGCAGGGGAAGCACCAACGCGCTCGTAGGTTCCTCGGGATGCGGGAAGAGCACCCTCGCGAGCCTGATCATGGGATTCTGGCAACCTGGCAGCGGACGCGTCACGGTAGGTGGGCGGGACCTTTCCCAACTCTCCGAAAGGCAGGTGTCGAGCCTCTTCTCCATAGTCCAGCAGGACGTGTTCCTCTTCAACCAGAGCATCGAGGAGAACATCCTCATCGGCCGACCAGGAGCAACGCGTGAGGAGGTGGTCGAGGCGGCCAAAAGGGCGCGTATCCACGACTTCATCTCCAGACTCCCGCACGGCTACGCTACGGTCCCTGGCGAGGGCGGCGTTCAGCTCTCGGGCGGTGAGCGTCAGCGCATCTCGATTGCCCGGGTAATGCTGAAAGATGCCCCCATCATCATCCTCGACGAAGCGACGGCCGCGGTCGACGCCGAGAACGAGGCCCTCATACAGGAGGCGATAGACGACCTGTCTCGCGACAAGACTGTCGTGACCATAGCCCACCACCTGAACGCCATTCGTGGAGCGGAACAGATCGTCGTGATGAGGGAAGGCCGCATCGCTGGGGCTGGAACCCACGAAGAGCTCATGTCTACCTGTCCTCTCTATCAGGAGATGGTCGCCAAGCAAAAGCAGGTGGACAACTGGGATATCAGGGAGGTCGCATCATGGTAAGAGAGATCCTAGAACGGATGACCCCCACTGGCCGGTGCATGATGTCCATAAGCATCGCCGCTTTCACGATTTATGCACTAGCCAGCGTGGCGATGGCCTTTGTCGTCCTCGCATCCATCCATTCGATCCTGGCTGGACCGGTCGACCTCGCTCCCTACTGGGTGGCGCTCATCTGCCTTCTCCTCGTCAAAGGAGCAAGCAGCATCGTGGCAGACAAGCAGAAGCATTGCGCGGGTTTCGACCTTGTGCTTGAGATCAGGATCGCCGTCGTCAGGCGGCTGAAGTCGCTTTCCCTCGGTTTCTACACGGGAGAGCGACTAGGCGAGATCGGCGATATTGTTCACAAGGACATCGACAACATGGAGATGGTGGTGGGGCACCTATGGACGAGGATGGCAGCTGATTTCATCGTCGCGGCGATTCTGCTCGTGGCTGCGATCCTCGTCGATTGGCGCATGGCGCTGCTCACGGTATCGACCCTGCCCGCTGCGCTTGCACTCCTTGCAGCAGGGCTGAGGAAGGCCCAGGCCCTCGAAGGAAGATGCGGGGATGACGCGGCGGACATGACGAGCCTGTTCGTCGAGTACGTGAAGGGCATCCCGCTTCTGAAGGCCTTTGCCGAAAGCGAGACTCTCGACCGCAGGCTCGAGGCGACGGTGGCGAGCTTCGGCGAGAGCAGCAAGGCGGCGTCGCGGAACAGGGCGCTGGTCCTGTCCGCCTACAGCCTTGTAGCGGACCTTGCCTTCGTAGTCATGGCGGCGGGCGGCGCCCTGCTCGTGCAGAACGGTTCCCTGTCCCTGTTCGTCTACATCGGCTTCATCATCGCGAGCGTGGAGTTCTACAAGCCCTTCTTTGCAATGGAGTCGCATTGGATGAACTACCTCAAGGTGAGGGACAGCTTCCGTAGGATAGAGAAGATCATCCGAGCGTCCTCTGTCCCCGAGCCCGATGAGCCGCGTGTGCCTTCGTCGCACTCGATCAGGTTCGATCAGGTGCGCTTCTCCTATGGAAGGGACTCTTTCGAGTTGCCCGAGGCAACGTTCACGGTCCCCGAACATACCATGACAGCACTCGTAGGCGAGTCCGGGTCGGGCAAGAGCACACTGACCAACCTCCTGCTGAGATTCTGGGACGTAGATGCAGGAAGCGTGAGCGTCGGCGGCGTGGACGTGAGGGACATCCCCTACGACGACCTTCTGGCCTCTATCAGCATCGTCATGCAGGACGTGCGCCTTTTCGCTGACACCATTGAGGGGAATATCCGCATCGGCAGGGCTGATGCGACGCACGAGGAAGTGGTGGAGGCGGCCAAGAAGGCGTGCATCCACGAGTTCGTGATGTCGCTCCCACAGGGCTACGAGACGCCCATCGGGGAGAACGGCGTGGGTCTCTCAGGCGGGCAGAAGCAGAGGTTGTCCGTCGCTCGGGCGTTCCTAAAGGACGCCCCCATCCTCGTACTCGACGAGATGACGAGCAGCGTGGATCCGGTTAACGAGGTGCTCATACAGAAAGCCGTTTCTGCGCTCGCGCAGAACAGAACAGTGCTCGTGGTGGCGCACCATCTGAGCACCATCCGCTCTGCAGACCAGATAATCGTGATGCGACAGGGGGAAATCGTGCAGAGGGGTACCCACGAACAGCTCCTCGAGAAGAGGTCTGGCTATTATCGGGCTCTCTGGGAGCAGGGAATCAAGGCAGAGGGCCGGGCATGAGCGCCCCTGCGCATGTAGCCCTCGGCAAGGCGACGTTCCGGTACTCGGGAAAGAGCAGCAATGCTATCCACAGCGTCGACTTGAATATCCATGAAGGCGAGTTCGTGCTCCTGACAGGAAGAAGCGGCTGCGGGAAAACCACGGTCGCACGGCTCATAAATGGTCTTATCCCTCATTTCTACGAGGGCGAGCTGGAAGGAACGGCGAGAGTCGGCGGAACGGAAACGCGCGAGATGGGAATCGGAGACATCGGAAGGATGGTCGGCTCGGTTTTCCAGGACCCTCGCAGCCAGTTCTTCATGACCGACACGACGAGCGAGGTGGCATTCGGCTGCGTGAACGCGGGACTGCCACGCAACGATGTCGCGCAGCGGGTCGAAAGCGCATTCCGGCGCATGAGCATCCAGCGCCTGCGGGATAGGAGCGTGTTCGAGCTCTCGAGCGGAGAGATGCAGCTGGTGGCCATAGCCTCCTGCTATGCGATGGGGCCTTCCGTGTACGTCTTCGACGAGCCGTCCGCAAACCTCGATATGGGGGCCATGGAGACCCTCAGGAAGACACTATCCGAGCTGAAACGCGAGGGAAAGACTGTCATCGTTCTGGAGCACCGACTCTTCTATCTGTCTGACCTCATCGACCGGATGGTCGTCATCGAAGACGGTGCTGTATCCCACGTATACGACGCAGCCAGTGCGTTGTCCCTCGACGACGCCACGCTCGCCCATATGGGTCTAAGGAGCTTGCAGCTGAAGTCGGCGTTAAACGCCATGCCCAACCACGAGCCGACCTTGTCAAAGCGTGAGAATGCGGTCTTCGAGATAAATAATCTTACGGTCTCATACGGCTCGCAGCATTCGACGAGGAGCGCCGGGTCGACACCGGGCGAACCCCGCACCATCGGCCCGCTGAGTTTCTCCGCCCGATTCGGCGAGGTAATCGGAATCATAGGGGAAAACGGTGCGGGGAAGACAACTCTGTCGCGCCTGTGCTGCGGACTTGAGAAAGAGGATAGGGGCACCGTGTCCGTAGACGGCAGGCCCCTTTCGCCAAAGGAGCGGTTGGGGCGCATCCGACTAGTCATGCAGGATCCCGACTATCAGCTTTTCTCCGATAGCGTGCTGGGAGAGCTCTCGTTGGGCGGGCGGAGAGACGCCGATGCCTGTGAGCGAGCACTCAGAAAGCTGGGGCTATGGGATATGAGGGAAGCTCATCCCGCAACGCTTTCGCGAGGGCAGAAGCAGCGCCTCACAATAGCATGTGCCCTCGTCGATGAGACTGCCACCTATTTCTTCGACGAGCCGACGAGCGGCTTGGACAGGGAGAACATGGAGAGAGTCTCTTCCGCGATCCGATCGCTCGCACAATCGGGAAGCGTCGTATTCGCCGTCTCGCACGATCCTGAGTTCCTCCTCTCTGCCTGTGATCGCATTCTCCATCTGAGCGGTGGGCTCATCGTTGACGACTTCGCCCTTGGTGGCCCGACGAGGGAGAGACTCCTGAGGTCGCTTTGGAAAGGAGACGCGCAATGGAACGCTCATACAGGCGCATAGACCCGCGAACGGCCCTGCTCTCAATCTGCCTTCTGGGCACTGCTGCAGTGCTTTCCAACCGACCGGAAGCAGCCCATGCGGCATGTGCCATCAGTGCGGCATGCGCGCTCGTCTCCGGGGCATGGCGGCCGTGCATCGCCCTATCTGCCGCCTATGGCCTCATAGCCGCCGTGATGGCTCTTGCCGAGGGAGCCGGAAGCACAACGCTTATGACCGCTGTGGTCATGCTGAGCTACATGGCCCAGAAGTTCGTAGTTCTGGCTCTCCTGGGCGTCTCCCTTTCTAAACTGGCCTCGATGCAGGATCTTCTCGCTGCGCTGCAGTCTATGGGAACTCCGCAGGCGGTTCTCATTCCATGCATGGTCATTCTGCGGTTCTTCCCAACTATACGCAGGGACGCCTCGCATCTCATGGAAAGCCTAAAGACGCGGCGCGTGCTCGCAGGAGGAGGGTTCGCATTCCGACACCCAGCTCTCACATGCGAGCTTCTGATAGTTCCGCTCCTTATGAGGAGCGTGAGGATATCCGATGAGCTGGCGGCATCCGCGCTTGCCCGCAGCTTAGACGGCGAGACCCAAGCGACGGTGCTGCAGCCCCTGTCTTTCGGAGGAAGGGACGCCGTGGCGGCCGCCTTGACCCTCCTGGCAACCGGAGCACTTGCGTGGCTTCAATTCGGACCGCGATAGAGGGGCTCAGGACGAGACTTGCCTCGTCAAACTTGTACGTCTTAAACCAGAACGGAAGAAAGGACTCATTATGAAAAAAGACGGAACCTCGACCATAGGGGCTCGAGATCTCGTATCCATTGGTGTCTTCGGAGCGCTGTCCCTCCTAATCTTCCTCGTAGTGGGAGGCGTCGCTGGTCTTACCGTCGTGGGGACAGTCGCCAACATACCCATCGTCTGCTTCTTCACATCGATAGCCTATCTGCTCCTTGCCGCAAAAGTCAGGAAGACTGGGACCTTCCTCATCATGGGGACCATAAACGTGCTGCCCGGCCTGATGGCGGCAAACGTATTCGGTGTCATCGGCAGTATCGCGGGCTGGGCCCTTGCGGAGGTGGTTGCCACGCGGATCGGGTACTCGAACAGGAAAGGTCTCGTTGCGGCTTACGTCGTCGGTTGCACGCTGCAGTCGGCGCTCTACACCCTTCCCATATACCTTTCAGCTGCTCAGTATCTTTCCGAGCGCCAAGAAATACTGCGACTCACCGATGAGACCATGGCGCAGTTCGTCGCGATGTTCTCGGGTCCCATGTACGCAGGGATGGTCGTCCTTACGGTGGCGACGAGCCTGGTGGGGGCCCTCGTCTCGCTGAGGGTCATGAGGAAGCATTTTGAGAAGGCGGGGATTGTCTAAGGGGCGTCTCGCAACAAGAAAGTCGAGAGATGGGACAGGATGGCCCCATGGCTACTGATGGCCCAAAGAGCATCGGGGGCTCTCATCGCCATACGATAAATTGAGATCGCGCGTGTTTCGCTGGCCTAATTTCTTTCTGGCCGCCCTACCCTCTTTCTTTCACGGGCAATACAATCATGGTGGAGTCTGCTCAGGCTAATCGAAGGCGTTGGCGCGCCACGGCCTTATATGCGGGCGGCGTTAGTCTATGCCGTCGATAATTTCCTGAAAGGCGTTCAATTCGTGGGCTCGGATGTAGTAGCCAAGGTTGGTCATTATATTGGTCTGGGGCTCAACCATCATTTTCGTCGGAACATCTCGTATCTGCAGCTTTCCAGCTGCCGTATATTCAGGACCTGCATAGAGTATGCCTAGGAAGATCAATCTCGAAATGCCAATATTCATATTGCCGTGTTTGTCTTGAAAGCTTCCTTCATTGAGGATATAGACGGGCGAACCCGAAGACCCCGGGAAGCACGCCATGTCAACAAGCCCAATTCCAGGGCTGTTGAAGTCATAGGCTGGATGTGATGCAGTGTAGCCGTGCCGGAAAATCGGAAGGTTGTTAACCTCGTCCCACAATCCGACGGGGTAACCGACCATGGTCAATTCCTCGACCGCGCGAACGTCTCTCAACTTTTCTTCCGTTGCAATAATGCTCATGTCGTTCCCGATATAGAAGACATCTTTACCCGTAATTTGCTTGACAGCATTGAAGACGGGAGCTGCGAAGCAAAATGCCAAGTCGTGTGTGGGATGGAAAATCCATTGTGCCTTGTACGTAACTCGGTAACTCTCTTCGGTTGAGCCGCCCTCTTCAACCAGATGAACGAAGAATGTCATTTCCTCGTCTGGGTTGTTGTTAATGACGTGCTTGTTAGTGATGATGGTTGGGAAGGTCTTTCCGTTTGCTTGGAAGTTGAAGTACGATCCAGTGCCACAGCTACCGTTACTAGCTGTAAGTCGAACCGTATTGAATAACAGCTGCTCTGATAAACATTCAGGCTTCATACACGCACCCTTTCCATCGTCGATGATTATGCATTATCTCATGTAATGAAGGCGCAATAAGGATGAAGAAGCAGGAGAGCATGCCGGAAAAGCCGTTTGCCGCAAAGACAGGTAACCGCCTCATCAATGCATGCATAGCTTATCGACTGCATCGTAGTAAGCCCGTCCATAGTGGCGTCCGTTCGATGCTGATTCGGGAGAAGAGACCGATTTTAAGCCACCCGCTATTACTCCCGCTGGGATTTCGGGGAATAATCAAGTCCGCAAAGCGTGTTTTTCCAGCAAAGGTGCAATTATTCCTTTCCGTCCGAATCAACGGTTGATTCGGGAATGATTCGAACGAGGCAGCACGAGACGGACGAGGTGGCACGAGGTGGAATCAACTAATGCCAAATGGACAACTGCAACAGTTGAGTGGGAATAGATAAGCCTCTGAGCTGGGAGTTTATCATCTGTCCCATCTAGTGGCATCTGGTCTCATCTAGTAGCAGGTAAGGTGCAAGCCGCCGGCCAGTTTTGGTGAGTAAAATTTCCACGAAGCCCCTGAAATCATCGATTTCAGGGGCTTTCATTTTGCGTATTGACCTGCTCGTTTACTCCCCAGGTAACTCAATTTCGTGCACAGGATGCGACTGGTTTGCACGAGGTGCTAAAAGGCGCCAATAGATGGACGATGCCGACGGGCGTTTTTATAGCGCTTCGCGTCCAAGGCGCCCCGATTCCCAAAACTGGAACTCAGTTTGAACTCAGTGCCCTTTTTCGGTTCTGATTTTCGCAAAGGCGCAGGTCGTAGATGGGGAGTAAATTTTTGGGAAAAACGCCGCGGGGAGTTTCAAAACCCGTCCCAAAACCCGAATCATGGCTCTGAATTTACTCACCGCTCCCGTTCCAGAAACCCTTATGGATGGATTTCGGGACCGAATTCTCCACTGGGGAGTAAATGAGGAAACAAGAAACGAGGTCCCGCAGGACCTCGTGATTGGCTTGAGAGCGCTGTCGCCTAGCCCTTGAAGGACGCCTTCCAAGCCTCGTACTCCGCCTCTGAGACCTTGCCGGAGTCAAAGTCGGCTCGCATCCGCGCCCATGCTTTCAACGCCTGAGAAAGCTTCTGAGAGCCCTCCGCCTTTAGGTCTGCTGCTATGCCGATGCCATCTCCCGTCTCGACGGGCCTGAAACCGATTTCGCTTTCCAGCCTGAAAATCATCTCAAGTGCGCCGCGCGCGCCAACGAGGCCGGTGTCCGCAAGGGACTCCGGAGCGATGTCCAGCGCCTTGGCAATGGCCTCGAGCTGGGATTCGCTCGGCGTGCGCAGACCGAGCTCGTAGTTGCGGATGGCCGACTCGGTGACGCCGACCTCCTCCGCGAGGCCCCTCTGGGTGTAGCCTCCCGCCTTCCTATAGCGCCTAATGCGCTCGCCAACACCCATCCCGCCTCCGTCCCGTGCCTGCCGTTCATCATCCCGAATTCTACAGCAGCACGGTTCCGTGCGCAATTATTGACAGCACGATATCGTGCTGATATATTTCAAGGATGAAACAGCACAGTATCGTGCTCTATGGGAGGAGGACGGCATGTCGGTGAGGCGGGAGGGCAACGGGACGTGGACCTCGCAGTTCTGGTTCCGCGACTACGACGGGAACAGGCGCCACAAGACGAAGCGCGGCTTTGCCACCGAGGAGGCTGCCCTCGAGTGGGAGGAGAAGGGCAGGCTCGAGGCCGAGGGGTCGGTCAGCTCCACCTTCGCCGTGTTCTTCGAGGTGTACAAGAAGGACATGAAGCCCCGCCTGCGCGAGAGCACGTGGATCGGCAAGGAGTACATGGTCCGCGCTCGGCCGGCCGATGAGGATGTTCTCCTCGATGCTCTGGTTGAAGAGGAACACGTCCTGCTGGACTATGGAGAAGAGGCCCGACACCTGCCTTTCGGAGAGGCGGGACAGGTCTCGTCCACCCACAGTGATGTGTCCGCTGTCAGGATGCCAGAATCCCATGATCAGACTCGCGAGCGTGCTCTTCCCGCACCCCGAGGAGCCCACGAGCGCGTTGGTGCTTCCCTTGCGGAACACGAGGTCGATCGAATCGAGGGTACGCTTCCTCTCGCTGCCGTCCTCCTCGCTCTGCGGGTAGGAGAACGAGACCCCGTTCAGCTCGATATCTCCCATGCGAGGTTCCTCAGAGTCCTTGATGGGGTCTGCGGCCTCAACGCCCAGCACCGATTCGATGCCCNGCTTCCTCTCGCTGCCGTCCTCCTCGCTCTGCGGGTAGGAGAACGAGACCCCGTTCAGCTCGATATCTCCCATGCGAGGTTCCTCAGAGTCCTTGATGGGGTCTGCGGCCTCAACGCCCAGCACCGATTCGATGCCCGTCATCGCCTGGTCGAACATGAAACGGTAGTGCTGCAGAGTCGCCGTCTTGGCCGCCGAGGAAGTGAAGGCCGCGGAGAGCACCATGGACAAGATGAGACGTTCGATGGATATGCCGCCTGTGGAGAGGAGCCATGTTCCCACGATCAGCACGAGCACCGTCCCGGACTCCATGAACAGGGCGATGAGCGCCATGGGGACCGAGACGTCGTTCATCGAGCTCGTCGCCCAACTCACGTAATCGCGCGCCGCCCCGACTGTCTCTTCCGTCTTGCGCTCTTCCTTTCCGAATGCCTTGACGACCGCTACGTTGGCAACGTATTCCATAAGGCCGTTCTGCATACGGGAGGCGTACTGGGCCACTATCTCGAAGCCCCTCGCCCAAGCGGACGCGGCCGCGTTCTTCACGAGCCAGATGAGGGGCGGGGACGCGATCATGCACAGGGCGAGCCGCCAGTCCACTGCGAGCATGAGGACGAACGCGGCAGCGGGAAACAGGGTGGCCGAGGCCGATTCGGGAAGTCCGTGGGCAAGGTAAACCTCAACTTGTTCCACGTCGTTGCGCATGATGTTCGCGAGATCTCCCGGCCTTCTTACCTGAAAGAAACCCAGGGGGAGCCTCTTAAGATGGCGCACGATGCGCAGGCGGATGTCCGTCAGGCACGAGTACGCCGCCTGATGAGACTTCCATGTTGCTGCGTACATGCACACCGCCTTCCCCGCCACACATGCTGTCATTCCCGCTGCGGCATAGGCAATCGCAGCGGGCGAGAGGGCCCCTTCCAAAAACAGGTGGACAAGGAAGATCACGAGAACTGTGGGAACGAGCCCAAGGACCGCCCTGGTCAGAAGCATGGCATTAGAGAGCCGACTTTTCGCCGTCATCTCCCTGACCAACTCCTTTTTGTCTTTCATAGAATTTCTCCTTCAATATTAAATATAGATTCGATATTGAGAGTAGATTAAGACCTATCCAAGATCGACATGGCTAACTATATCATTATAGAATCAGAATTCAATATTGAATATCAGGGCATCCGAAAGGGTGGCAGAAAGTTCTGTCACAGGGAGTTCACCCCTTCGTAATAGCACTGGGCGATGAGCGCGAGCATCTCGCGAGCTTCATTCTCGCTGCTATAGTGGCGTGCTACTTCCATCAGGCTCTCCACGAAGTTGCTTGCGAGCACATGGGCAAGTAGGTCTGGATAGTGCAGAGTCGAACGCTCGTTCATCATGTATCGGATATGACGCTCGATGCTCTCGACGAAATCGTCCTTCGCATGCTCGTAGGCGGTACCCTGGCTCTTGTCAATCAGGATAACCAGCAACTTGTGGTGAGCCAACATGTCGAGCAGCGGTCCCTCGGCGGCAATCTGGTACCTCTCAGAGGGCGTGTCCGCAATGATAGATTCTTCCTCGCGCGCGATACGGTCGAAGTCGAGGGGAACGGACGAAACGACTCCCTCGAAGAGCTTCTCCTTGTTTTCGAAATATGAGTACAGCAGGCTTGCCGACACGTCCGCAATCCTCGCGATGTCCTGCACCTTCGCACTGCGAAAGTCCTTCTCGTAGAACACCTGGACGGCAGCGGCAAGTATGCGCTCGCGCACCTCTTCTTTGAGGACCTGCATGATTTCCTCCTCAAATCCTCTCAATGTTGAATATCGATTCAGTATTGCTCATTCTAGGCGACGCCGAACGAATGTCAAAGAGTGGGGAGACGGTACCGGCGGACTAAGCATGGCTCATTTTCGACCATTTAGCTTGAAGTATTACGTTTGATTGGCCTGTGCGCCACGACACACAAGACCACGTCGTTGTGGATTTCAGCCCCTAGGGTGTCTTAGCAAAGCCAAGGCGCTCCTGCCAGCCCCTCTGTCCCGCTTCCTGCTGTATGAATGCATCGTTGGCTGTTGGGACAACAGAGGTATGGCCGAGACGGTAAACCCCCATATCGGCGTGCCTGCTGAGACTGAAAGCTCCCATAGGGCCTATTCCGTTTTCCGTAGACCTGCGCCCCCGATGCATGTCGCAAAGAAGGGAAACCGCGATAGCCGAGGAGGCGACATGGCGATGACAAGGGCAGAATACGACAGACCGCATATACCTCAGAAGGACTTCTACACAGTGCAGGACGTGGTGACGCTGCTCATGACAAGCGAGGGCAAGGTGCGAGAGCTCTCCCGCAGGAAGGCGGACCCGCTCCCTTTCAGATGCTTCGAGAACTCCAGGCGCGGCATGTTCATCAGCAGGTCCGAGCTCGCGGCCTGGGTGAAGAGAAACACGATACTCGTTGTGTTCAGGTTCGAGGACGTCTAGGACATGGCGCCGGCTTCCATCGCAAAATCCCCAGCCTGCCGCATCTTCACTCCAAGCGGTCCGCCGTCCTCCCGAGAACCGGGAGCGCTTCGTCATGACTGAGAGAAAGCGGCCGGGAATCAAGGTCCCGAACATCAAGGTCGAAGGCGAGGACGAGGGCAACGCCCTGTTCGTGATGAGGCTCGTGCAGCAGCCCGTCCTGCCACAGGACGTCTATTCCGTGGCAGAGGTTGCGAGGCTGCTGGGGGTTAAGCCGATCAAGATCTACCACTACGCGAAAGACGCGGTGAACCCCCTTCCCCTGAGGAAGTGGCGCAACGGCTCCCGAGGGTCTTTCGTTATCCGGGAGGAGCTCATCGACTGGCTGCGCGAAGTGACGGACCTTCCCAAAACCAGCTACCCGGACCCGGAATAAGAAAACCTGAACTTACAGGCACCCCAGGGGCACCCGAACGGGTGCCCCTGGGTTTTCGCGGGGACCCAATTCGATTGAATGGCGTCGTGCGCACGGCGAATCGACCAGCCCGCCGCCACGGCCGTGCAGCGGGCATCAACAGAAAGCAAGGTGTGCGAATGCGCGACAACAAGGAAATCGAGGAAGTAATGGCCCAGGCCGTCGAGGGGCGAGGGCGCGGCGGGATCGAGTGCATGCCGCCGCTCTTCACCATCACCGAGGTGGCGAAGTACCTTCAGGTCAGCAACACGACGGTCTACCGCCTCATCAAGGACGGCGCGCTCTGCGGAGTGCGCATCGGGCAGTCCCTGCGCTTCACGAGCAAGAACGTCGAGGACCTGCTGGAGCTCTGCGTCGTAGACGCGAACGACTAGGCCCGGAGATGGTAAGACCCGGCAGGCCCGCGTTCGACCTCTCGGGCCGCTCGTTCGTCACGGTCTGGGACTTCATGGGCCAGGAGCTGGGGCTGAAGGGCGTCGACCTCGTGGTCTACGCCCGCATCTTCGGCTTCCACCAGGCGGACCGCGACTACTACGAGAGCAAGCACAGCGCCGCCGCGTTCTTCGGGGTGAGCGACCGCGCGGTCTTCGACGCGGTCGCCCGGCTGAAGGCGAAGGGGCTCATCGAGGAGACGGATCCGTGCGCCGAGGCAGTGAGGATCGGCAGCAAGTGCTACCGGCCGGCGTACGGGCCGCTCGCTGAGGCGAGAGTCCTGCCCACAGGGTCTGAAGGAACTGCAGATGCAGCATCTTCACCCCATGGGGAATCTTCAGGGGCATGGCGGGGCGCATCTGAAGAAGCTGCAGACCCTGAGGCCGCCTGCTCTGAAGAACCTGCAGAGCCCCCTCTGAGGGACGTTCACCCAATATCAAAGACCGATAACAGATTCTTCGGATAGAAGAGGACCAGCCACATGAAAGCCGATTTCAAGCTCTACACGATGGAGGACGCCGAGAAGGAGGGCCTCGCGTTCGAGTCGCAGGAGGAGAAGCCCTGCCCGTTCTGCGGAAAGCCCCTGGAGCAGCTCGGGCGGCCCGGAACCGACGGCGTCGTCCGCTGGTTCGCCACCACCCAGTGTGACTGCGAGGGCCAGATGGCGGAAAACGAGCGCGTCGAGGCCGAGGAGAGGCGGGCGCGCGAGGAGGCGGCCCGCCGCGCCATGGCGGCGAAGTGCAGGCGCGCGGGCATCGGGCGCAGGTACCTCGAGGCCAAGGTGAGCCAGAGGCCGTGCGTCGACTACGTCAACGGGTTCGCCGACGCGGGCGGAAAGGGCCTCTACCTCGTCGGGGGCGTGGGCACGGGCAAGACCCACGAGGCGAGCGCGATCGCCAGATCGTTCATCTGGTCGGGCTACTCCGTGCTCATCGCGACCTCCCTCACGATGCTCGACTCGATCTACGGAAACCAGCACGGGCAGCCCACGCGCGGCACCGCCGACTTCTGCAACGCGGACCTGCTCATTATCGACGACCTGGGCAAGGAGAACGCCAACCAGTGGGCGGTCACGACGCTGTTCCAGGTGGTCAACAGCCGCTACGAGAACATGCTGCCCACCGTCTTCACGTCGCAGTACGGCCTCCCCGACCTCGAGCGCCGGATATCGCGCGGCGGCGAGACGGAGAGCGCCAGGGCGATCGTCTCGCGCATCGGCGAGATGTGCGAGACGGTCCTGCTGAGCCACCCCGACCGCCGCCGGCGGGGATAGAGAAGGCAATCCGAACTCAGAGGCACCCTATAGGCACCTGAAGCGGCCCTCCCCGCCCCCTGCCGGGAGGGTTCCTGCTTGACTTGGTCGCAAGGCGCGGCGAGGAGAGCTAAACACACATCGGATCGAACCGGACTCATCCGCGCCAACCCCCTCTGCGGACCCTGCGCGGCTTCTAACCGCGCAGGGCAACCCGGAGGAAAAGACGAGAAGCGGAAGAGGTCACGGTCATGGAAATCGACAAGTGCACATACGAGTCCCTCGTTGAGAAGTGCCAGGACAACGGCTGGATCATGAAGGGCGGTTACCCCTGGCAGGACGACCCGTTCCTGGAGGAATATCCGTACGAGTTCAGCGAGTGCTCCGACCTCGAGGAGCTCCGCAGCACATTCACTCACGGCAACTGGGCGATCCGCCAAGGGTTCCTCTACGACGACCTGGCGTTCGTGCAGCAAGTGGACGGTGGCGACGAATGGTGGACCCTCAAGCGCGTGGCCCGCAACGGCGACGCGGCCGACTGGATCGACTTCGAGAGCTGGTCGTTCGAGCCTTCCGCAAACTACCGCCTTGGAACGCAAGGCGACACCTTCACCAATTCGATCCGGGCAATGCAGATGGCAAGTCCGGACCAGTGCAAGCGCCTCACGTACTCGCTGCCCAAGGGCAGCCCCCGCTGGGATTTCAGCAAGGTGACCGAAATCGACTTCGACCATATTCCGCGCACGTGCCGCAGCTTCAGCACGCAGATGGGCGATTACACGCTCAAGGTCTACGAGCGACCTAGTTCCGACGGCTTCGTCGCAGAGCTGTTCGACCGCGATTCCAAAAGGATCATCGTGAGCTCGGACGGCGCGTCCAGCGCACTGGACGCGGCAAAGTCGCTCCAGGAGACTGCGAGGCTCTGCATCGACAACGACGTGCACGATCCCGGAAGGCTCCGTGACCTGCAATCACTCGAATCGCGTGCGCTGCAAGCGCGCCTGGCATCGAAGGCGATTCCGGCGCCAGAGCGCGAAAAGCACCAAGGCGCGCAGGCGATATAGATCCAGACACCCTAACGGTCGAGAAGAAAGGACAGCCAATGGCAAGCGACTTCGGAGACGAGAGCGGCGAGAAGCTGTTCGACTGGCTCCTGCGCATTGGGCAGGATGCCGGCGAGAAGGCGATGCTCCAGAGCGCCGACAAACTCGCGAACGCGTTCCGCACGGCCCGCGAGGGCATCGGCGGAGGAATAAAAGCGGCCGATACGGACTCCAAGGAATGGGCGAAGCTCGATATGAAGGACTTCGCCGAGCTGTCCCAGTACGACTCCCTCAAGGAGATAATCGGCAAAGAGCTGGAGCCGCGCGGCGCGGAGCACGTTTTTGCGCGAGAGGCCGACAAAGACTTCCTGGTCTTCAAGACGAAGGACGTCCACGAGATCTCCGATGTTTTCCACAAGCTCGAGGAGCAGGTCATCACGGAGAAAGAGCGCGCCGGGGAGGTCGGAATACCGGAGCGGGATAAAGCCCGGGAAGAACATGTAGAGCCCGAAGGCAACCGTCGGAAATCACAGACCAAGGGCCCCGACCTTAGCGCCCCCGCCACGAGCAAGCAGCGCGAGTACATAGGGTCGCTCCAGGCACGCAACGTCATCCTCGAAGAAGAACTTGAACGCGTGGCGGGAGCGGCGCTTACCATAGGCGCCGCAAACGACATCCTCAACAAGTACGGACGCTTCCTGAAGCTGGACCGCGACAGCGAACCCCTCGAACAGCGCGTCGCCGCGGCGCGCGAAGCATCGAAGGCGCTGCAAGCCGACCGCACGATCGACCATGAGATCTACCTCTCCCAGAACCGAAGCAAGTAGGCGCGCATGAAGGCAGCACTGGCAACCGCATGCGCGGCAACCCCCGTATCGTTCCTGGCGGGCGACATCTACGCATCCAACCTGCTCTCGATGCCCGGGAACCCCATCGAGAACCTCACGTCGGCGGCGGCAACCATGCCTGCATACGTGATGTCGGGCGGCCTGCCCACGGTTCAGCCAATGGCTATGGCCGTGGGGCTCCTCCTGGTCTGCGCGGTATGGCTCGCGTATGCCCGATACCTGGTCAACTCTGGGGAGCGCCGTGCCGGGGAGGAGCATGGAAGCGCCCGTTGGGCGACGAAGAAGGAGTCTCGCATGTTCGAGGATGCTTCGGACCCCGACAACAACATCATCCTCACACAGAACTGCAAGATAGCGCTCGTGCCCAAGGAGTTCTCGCAGAAGACGAACCGCAACAAGAACGTCGAAATCATCGGCGGCAGCGGATCGGGCAAGACCCGATACCACGTGAAGCCCGAGCTCATGCAGCTCAACGCCAGCTACTTCGTCACGGACCCGAAGGGCACGCTCATCGACGACATGGGCCACATGTTCGCCGCCGCCGGGTACGAGATCAGGCAGTTCAGCACCATCGACTTCGGCCAGTCCAACAAATACAACCCCATCAAGTACGTGCGCACCCAGGCTGACATACTCACGTTCGTCGAGTGCCTCATCAAGAACACCACGGGCGACAAGGACCATTCCGGCGACCCGTTCTGGGAGAACGCGGAGCGTCTGCTCTACACCGCGCTCATCGCCTACCTCATCGACCACTGCCCGGCGCAGAACCGCAACATCCCAGGCCTGCTCACGCTGTTGGCGCTCGCCGAGGCGCGCGAGGAGGATGAGTCGTTCCGCAGTCCGCTGGACACGCTGTTCGACGAGCTCGAGACGGGAAGGCGCTACATGAACGTCTCGGCAGCCGAGCCCTTCGACAGCGAGCACCGCCGCTTCGACGACGGTAGCGGGTCCTTCCGCTGGATTACCACCGGCGATCCCATAGCGCCGGAGGACGACTTCGGCCTGTCCAACTACAAGGCGTTCAAGACCGCCGCCGGGAAGACCCTCAAGTCCATCATCATCAGCTGCAACGTGCGCCTGAAGCCGCTTTCGATTAAGGAGGTCAAGAATCTCCTCTCGCGCGACGAGATGGACATCGACCGCCTCGGCGACCCCGGCAAGCGCTACGCCGTGTTCGCGAGCATGTCCGACACCAACTCGACCTTCGACTTCCTGTTCGCGATCCTCATGTGGCAGACGCTCGACGTGCTGTGCGACACCGCGCTCAAGCGCTATGGCGGCCAGCTGCCCACGCACGTCACCTTCATATTCGACGAGTTCGCCAACGCCGGCCACATCCCCGACTTCGACAAGGCCATCGCCGTCGTGCGCAGCCGCAACATCTCGTGCGAGGTGATCCTGCAGTCGTCCGGCCAGCTAGCCGCCAACTACGACAAGGAGAAGGCTCAGGTCATCCGCGACAACTGCGACATCACGCTGTTCCTGGGCGGCAAGTCGACCGAGACCAACGAGGAGATTTCGAAGGCCATCGGCAAGCAGACGCTCTCGACCCTGACAGTCAACGACACGCGCGGGTCGCACTCGTCTTCCACCCGCAACTACAACACGGCCGAGCGCGACCTGATGCAGGCCAGCGAGGTGGGCAGGCTCCCGCGCGACGAGGCGATCGTGCTCATCGCGGGCGCGAACCCCGTGCGCGACAAGAAGTACAGGCTCGAAAGCCATCCCCGCTACAAGCTCGTCGACCCCGGCCATCCCGGGGCAGAGTATGGGCAGCGGTTCGATTTCGGCGATTACTGGACCGCGAGGAAGGGAATCGAAGATGCCGGCTAGAAGAGCCTAGAGGCGACCGCCCACGCAGATGCGCGAAGGGCCCGCGGAGCTTCCACCCTCCTCGGGCCCGGGCGGCCGCCCGATGCAAAGGAGCGCGAACGCTCCACGTGAGAATTCTAACACCCAGCGGGGTGGGGCACTTCCACTTCAAACCCCCCATCCCGCGATCGATGCAAAGGAGCGCAAACATGCTTCAACAGATCATCAGCCTCGTATCCGGCTGCGTGACGTTCCTGGGCGGCTTCCTCGTCGTCTGGGGCGCCGTCTCCCTCGGCCTCGCCATCCGCGAGCAGCAGGGCGGGTCGCAGATCGCGAGCGCCATCTCGACCATCGCAGGCGGCGCGATCATCATCGCCGCGGCCGTCTACTTCGGGATGCTCGACACGTCCTGGCTCCCGGCGTAGGCGGTGCGCCATGTCATTGCAGATACCAGTGCAGAAGGACATCGGCGAGTACCAGGAGAAGATCGTCGGGAAGATGAGCTTCCGGACCCTGGTGTGCGTCGCAGGCGGCTTCGCCTCCGCGATATCCGCCGCATGCATCGTCTACATCGGCTTCGGGGTGCCCGTCGCCAACGCGACGCTGCCCGTGATGGCCGCCGCCCTGCCGTTCTGGCTCGCGGGCTTCTGGCGGCCCTTCGACATGAAGCTCGAGGAGTTCCTACCCCTGCTCGCCGACCACCGGCTCAACGCCCAGCACATGCAGTACCGCCCCTGCGCCGCCGTCATCTGGCCGGCGCCGGCGGCGAAGAGGCCCAAGCAGACGCGCAGGCAGCGCAGGAGCTTCAAGAAGAAGGGAGGCGAGCTCTATGAGCCGAGCAAAGAACAAACGAAATAGCAAGGGCGGCGCACCAGCCAAGAGGGCGTCGACCATGGCGCTCCTGTTCGGCGCGTCACGCAAGAAGTCAGACGAGGGAAAGGCACGCGAGGAGCATCGCAAACGCGAATCGCGCAAGCGCTCCAAGGCGAAGGACATCGTCGACTACATCGGCTACGATGCCATGTTCAAAGACGGCATCGCCCAGGTGTGCCCGGGGCTCTTCAGCGAGACCCTGGAATTCTCGGACATCAGCTACCAGATCGCGCGAAAGGAGACCCAGGAGAACATCTTCACGGTACTCTCGAGCGTCTACAACTATTTCGGTGCGGACGCGTCCGTGCAGCTCACCATCGCCAACACGCCCATCCCGCGGCACCTCATCGGCAACAAGCGCTTCTTCGAGGAGACCGGCGGCAAGACCGACTCGCTGGTCGCGGAGTACAACCGCATCCTCAACGACAAGATGCGCGAGGGCGTGTCCAACCTGGAGCGCCACCGTTACCTCACCTACGTCGTTGAAGCGGACGACGTCGACGCCGCCGTGCCGAAGCTGGCGCACATAAGGGGCGACGTCACGGCCAGCCTGAACCGCATCCGCTGCGACGTCTCCCGCCTCGACGGCACCGATCGCCTGCGAGCGGTGGACTCCGTGATCCGACCGCACAAGCGCTTCGAGTTCGACTGGGACAAGCTGTCCCAGTTCCGCGGAATGCGCACCAAGGACCTCATCGCCCCGAACCTGCTGGACTTCGCGCCCGCCGGCCGCGCCGACGTCTTCGAATCGGACGGCGTGTACGGCAGCGTGCTCTCCATCAGGGATTTCGGCGCCGTGCTCGAGGACAGCTACGTCGCGTCGATCATCGACCTGCCCATACCGCTGGTCGTCACCATCCACCTGGCTCCCATGAACCAGTCTGACGCGCTCGCCATGGTGAAGCGCCAGCTCGACTGGATGGACAAGGAGATCATCGACGAGCAGATGACCGCCGTGAAGAAGGGGTACGACTACTCGATACTCCCGCCGGAGCTGCGGTACTCCAAGGAGGAGGCCGAGGAGCTGCTCGATTTCCTGCGCAACAAGAACGAGCGCCTGTTCCGCTACACCGGAACCGTCTACACGTACGCCTACGCGCTGGAGGAGCTCGACCGGCAGGTGAACCAGGTGGCGAGCGTGGCGCAGGGCAACTCGCTCGGCATAGTCGGGCTCGACTACCGCCAGAAGCAGGCCCTCAACTCGGTGCTCCCTCTGGGCATAAACCACCTCGACGTCGGGCGCTTCCTCACCACGGGCCAGGTCGCCATGCAGATGCCCTTCGCGAGCCAGGAGCTCAACCAGGCGGGCGGCGGCTACTACGGCCAGTCGAAGCAGTCCGGCAACCTGGTCATCTGCAACCGGAAGCTGCTGGCGAGCCCCATGGGGTTCGTCTGCGGCATGCCGGGGTCGGGCAAGTCGTTCTCCGTGAAGCGCGAGATCACCAACACGGTGCTCGCGTACCCCGACGACGAGGTCATCATCTTCGACCCGGCCGGCGAGTACGGGGCGCTCGTTGACGCCGTGGAGGGCGAGAACATCAGGTTCGCCCCCGACTCCGACAAGCACATGAACCTCTTCGACCTCTCCGACGTTGAGAGCCGCAACAGCGCGGTCCAGATGGCGTTTAAGATCGACGCCTTCCTGGCGCTGTCGTCGGCGATGATGGCCGAAGGCTCCGAGGGTCTGCCCGAGGCGGACAAGTCGATCGTCACGCGCTGCGTCGAGGCCGCGTACGCCCGCTCCGACGCCGGGGTGCCGATCCTCGAGGACTTCTACGCGATACTCTCAGAGCAGCCCGAACGCGAGGCGCGCGACATCGCGCTTCGCTACGAGCGATTCGTGAAGGGCGCGCTCTCGTTCTTCAACCGGCAGAGCAACGTGACGTTCGACAACCGCATCACGAACATCGACCTTCACGACCTTTCGAGCAACATGCGCGTATTCGGCATGCTCACCGCGCTCGAGGCGGTCCGCAACCGCATGTACTACAACTTCGAACGGGGCGTCACGACATGGCTCTACATAGACGAGGTCCAGAGCCTCTTCGGGCACCCCGCGATCATCGACTACTTCAGCAAATTCTGGGCGGAGGGCCGCAAATTCAACCTGATCTGCACGGGCATCACCCAGAACTCCACCTACATGCTCACGCACGAGGTCGCCCGCAACATGGTGCTGAACTCGGATTTCTGCCTGCTCCACAAGCAGTCGCCACTCGATAGGAAAAGCTGGGTCGACCTGCTCACGCTCTCGGGCACCGAGGCAGGCTACATCGACGATTCGATCAAAGCCGGCGAAGGCCTCCTCGTTGCCGGGGGCGTGCGGGTCCCCATAAGGGACAACTTCCCCAAAGGCAAGCTCTACGACCTGTTCAACACCAAGCCAACCGAAGTCGCGGAGCTGAAGCGGCTCGCCAAGTTCGAGGAGAACAATAAGGGCTCAGAAGGCGGCGCGCACCGCCGTAGCAGGCGGCGCAAGCGCGCGCAGCAAAGCGAGGGGGACCGCCAGTGAGCGCGGCGAGGCCGACATACGAAGGCGGCAGCATGGCAGACGTCGTCTCCGCCGAGCGCGCCAACGTCGTCAACGAGGGCGTGGTGAAGGACGCAGAGAGCCAGTCGAAGTCAACGCTGAGATCTTCGTCCACAGCGGTTACGGGCCGTGCAAGCGCGCTCGGCGACGGCAAGACGAGGCATTCCCTCGGGAACGACCCTGCTGGCTTGCGCGGCAGCGCCAAGGTGGCAAGGCGGGACGGGATCGCGCCTGCTCCCGGCTCTGTCGCTTACTCCAACGGCAAAGCTTCCAACGAAACCATTACTGACGAGAGCGGGGTAGGGCGCCCTTCCGCAAAGTCCGGCAAACCCTCCCCGACTACCGCCGGCATCTTCAAGATCGGCGCGGTGGATGCCGGTGCAGGCGCGGCGGAGGCTGCGGCCGCTCCGGCGGGCCGTGCAGCCAGCGCCGCCGGCAAGGCCGCTTCGACCGCGACCGTCGGAACGGCGACCGCAAGCGCGGCGGCGCCCGTCGCCGGCGTTATCGCGGGCGTTCTCGCCTTCGTGATCGGCGTCCTGCTGGTCTCGCAGATGGTAAGCGCCCTCTTCGGATTCTGGGAGAACGAAGCCATGAAGGACACGGGGCAGCTCACCGGAATCGAGGCCGAGATCGCAGCGGCGCTCAAGGGGTACGGATTCTCCAACGAGGCGACCGCCGCGATACTCGGAAACCTCAAGGCGGAAAGCGGGATGGATCCCGCCAGCGATTCCAACATGGACGGGCAATTCAACTACGCGTACGAGCGCGCATGCGGAATCTTCCAGTACACGTCGACGTCACCCGGAACCGGCGAGTACTGGGCGTTCAAACGGTGGTGCTCAGCCAACGGCAAGACGTGGTCGACGGTGGAGGCCCAGATGGAATGGACCTTCTCCGGGAACTGCGAGGGCACGTGGTCGTCGCGCTGGGGCACGGCCCTGGCGAGGAGCGGCTACTACTCCAACTGCCCGGGCTACACCGACGGGGCGTATTACGTGGCCGGCGGGTTCAAAGAGGCCGACGACGTGGTCAAGGCCACCTACTCGTGGATGGCGTGCTACGAACGGCCCGCCAACGGGCAGTACGCGCATCTGGACAGGCGCATCGAATACGCCAAGGAGTACCTCGACAAGCTGACGTCGCCAGCTGCGTCCTATTCGGGCAGCAACAAGATCATCGCCGCCGCGTACAGCCAACTCGGCGTGCCCTACGTGTGGGGCGGCTCCATCCCCGGGGTCGGCCTCGACTGCTCGGGACTCACCCAGTACTGCTACGCGCAGGCGGGGGTGAGCATCGCGCACTACACGGAGACCCAGTACGAGCAGCTCACGGTCGTGCCCCTCTCGCAGGCGCAGCCGGGCGACATCCTCTACAAGCCGGGCCACGTCGCGATCTTCATCGGCGACGACCAGTACATACACGAACCGCAGACGGGCGACGTCTGCAAGATCTCGACGGGCATCGGCTACTTCAGCTGCGCCCTCAGGTACACGGGATAGAAAGGCACTATACATGGAAAAGAAGAACAAGATCATCGCGGGGCTGGCGATCGGCGCGGTGGTCCTCGCCATCGCATCGGGCGCGGCACGCTGCTCAATGACGCAACCGAGCGAGAGCGCGCCCCAATCATCGGACGCGGCTGCGGAAGCCCAGCAGCAGGAAGCGCAAACCGCTGGCGACAGCCCCGCCGCAGACCCGGATCTCTCGCTGATAGAAAACACCGAATGGCAGTCTGGCGACGGCAAATCGACGCTCACCGTGATGCCCGGCGTGCTCATCGAGAAGAGCGAGACTGGGGAGTCCCTCCTCTACTACGAAGCCTCCGACATCATCGAAACGGACTCGGGCATCACGGCGAACCTTTCGGTCTCCAAGGAGAAGGGTGGCAAGGAAACCCAGGCGGCACTCGCCGTCACCAAGGGCAACGGCCAGATGACCCTCGCATGCGACGCGCTGGCGACGGACTATTCGATGAAAACGGGCGAGTCGTCCATAGCCCTAGCCGGGGTGGACGAGAACCTAACAGGCCTTTACGGCAGGGAATCGGGCGACTTCGCAGCGGCGATATCGAAATGGGCTTCTGCCAAATCGCCTTATGCGACGAAGGCGACCTGGACCAAAGAGGTCTGGATCGACTACGGCAGCGGCAGCAAGGTGACGACGTTCGTTCTCGACGATGGCGCCCGCTCCGTCGTCAGCGTGACCCTTTCCGCAAACGGTGAGCTGGTGGGCTCATGATCGCCGCAATTCGTGACAGGCGGTTTGCTGTTGCGGGCATAGCGACGTTCGCCCTCCTGGCGGTCATGCTCGTGCCCGCTCAGCCGGCATACGCCGACATAGCGGGAGACATCAACAAATGGCTGTGCGGCATCTTACGGGACGTCTGCAACTGGATTTTCGGTGCCCAGGTGAACGTGCTTAAGTCCATCGGCTACGAGGGAATCCTCGGCGCCGACTTCCAGAACATGCTCACGACGTCGGGGACAGTGTCGATGTACGACATATCTCACACGGTGTGGCAGGTCGCCATCCTCCCCATCGGCTGCGGGGTGCTCTCGCTCGTCTTCATGATCAAGCTAATCCAGATTTCGCAGCGCATGGACGGAAACCAGAGCCTGCCAGGAGTCAAGGAGGTCGTGTTCCTCCTGGTCTTCTTCGCGGTGTTCCTTTTCCTCATCCAGAACAGCTTCGAGCTCATGCAGGCGATATACGAGGTCGTAGGCCTCGCCATCCAACGAACCGTGAGCGCATTCGGGACAGGCGGGCAGCTCGACCTGGCAACCGTCTCCATAGTCACCACCGACGACGACATCCCCGCACTGGTCGCCATGCTCGTCGTGAGCCTCATCAGCTGGCTCGTGGTCCTCATCGCGTACATCGTATCGCTGGTCGTCTGCTGGGCAAGGGCGCTCCAGCTATACATCATGGCAGCTTTCAGCCCCATACCCCTATCGCTGATGGCGCTCGACGAGACACGCCAGATCGGGATCGGGTACCTGAAGAACTTCACAGCAGTCTGCATCGCGGGTCTGATCATCCTGATCCTGCTCGTCTCGTTCCCAATCATCTTGGGCGGGCTAACCGGCGCGAGCCCAGGGATCGGCACGCCCATAGACGGGATTGCGAGCGGGCTCACATACGCGCTGCAGTACCTGGCCATGTGCATCCTGCTCATCCTGTCGCTCGTGAAGAGCGGCACATGGGCGCGCGACATCGTCAGCGGATTCTAGAAGCAGCTACACCGAGAGGAGGTGGTTCCGATGCGCTGATAGCCGGCCTAGGCGGCGGGGCCCGCATATAAATGCCGCCAACCATCCATACGGCGGGGTGGGGCGCTTCCACAAACACTCCCCGACCCCATAGATGCAAAGGAGTAATCCTCATGCCAACAGAAAAGAAGAACACCTACATCACGCTCCACAAGAACTTCGTCCGCACCGACATCGAGTACACGGATGCCAGGACTGGCGAGCAGAAGACCTTCAATTCCGTGACCCTCCCCAAGGGCACCGTCATCGACGGCGTCGGCGTCAGCTACTACCAGTTCAGCCCGTTGTTCGCGAATCCCTCGAAGTACCGCGGCGAAAACTACGTTGACGTGCCCTTGCTTACCGAACGGGAGGTGTGGCTGCAGAAATCGATCCTCGACGCCGAAGGCAACCCCGTCGTGGACGAGGCCACAGACCGCACCGCAAAGGACACCGTCAAGGTGATGCCAACCCAGATCAAGGAGGCGCTCGACCTTGCGCGCAAGGAATACCTAGGCAATCGAGAGCAACAGCCTCTCGACTCGCGTGCCCAGCATGCTCGTGGAGCCTCCGCCGCAATGGTGGACCACGACATCCCTTTTGACGCGCAGTCCCGATAAGGAGGTCGCGGGAATGCATGAAACAACAACAGACCAGGCGAGCATCCAGGAAAAGCTTCTCAGGCTCGCCCTCGCGCTTGTGCTCTCGGGAATGCTTGCCACGCTATCCGCGTCGACGACGAAGGCGTTCGCAGCGGAGGCAACGCTCGTAGACTCCGGGGAGCGCTTCGACTTCTACCAGACAGACAGCAACACCGGCAGCCACTGGTCCGACTCGCGGTTCATCATCGACGGCGAGGACGCGTACTGCATCGACGTCACGACCACGGCGGTAGCCGGTTCGTCGTACTCGCCGCGCAGCATGGACGTGGGCATGGCCCTGCGCATCGGGCTCTACAAACAGTACCTCGACGAGGAGCACTCAGGATGGTCCTACCTCAAGCGCGGCGGCTACCTCCAGTACATGATCTGGTGCGAGTACGCGCCGGGCTACATGAGCGACAACGTCACGCCCGACAACGGCGACTTCTACGGCGTGTACGACGACGCCAATGCCTACTACGACCAGCACAAGGGCGAGTACGAGGCCTCCGGCACCGAGTGGACGAGCTTCGACTCGCAGAACATGTGTGTCGCCCCCAGGCTCACGCCCAAGGGGACCATCGCCGTCACGAAGACGTCCGGCATCCAGCAGATCACCGACGGGAACGGCTGCTACACGCTCGGGGGCGCCGTCTACACTGTCTACTCCGACGAGGGGCTGACCAACGAGGTCGGCACCATCACCACGGGCGCCGACGGCAAGGGCAAGCTCGAGCGCGTGACGTCCGGCACCTACTGGGTGAAGGAGACCCAGCGCTCCGAGGGCTACTCGCTCGACCCGCAGTCCTACGAGGTCGAGGTCGAGGCCGGCAAGACCGTCCACGTCAACGGCGACAAGGGCTCCGTCGAGATCCCGCAGTCCGACCCGGTCGGGATGCTGCTCGGCAAGGTCGACGCGACCACGAACGCCAACAGGCCCGAGGGGTCCGCGACGCTCGCCGATGCCCAGTTCACCGTGAGGTACTACGACGACTACTACGGAAGCGCCGACGAGGCCGCGGCATCCGGCGAGCCCACCGACACGTGGGTCTTCAAGACCGACTCCGACGGCTTCGCATGCTACGCCGACGAGTACAAGGTCTCGGGTCCCGCGCTCTACCGCCAGACCAACGGCGACGCCTCCATCCCGCTCGGCACCGTGGCCGTCGAGGAGACGAAGGCGCCCACGGGTTACAACCTCGACGACGGCCAGGGCGGCGCCCCGCAGGTCTTCAGCATCCAGATCACATCCGACGGCGTCGAGGGCGAGAGCGTCTACACGTACAACTCCCCGACGAGCCCCGACACCGTGAAGCGCGGCGACTACCGCCTCGTGAAGGAGGCGCAGGTCGAGATCTACGACGAGAACGGCAACCCCCAGGAGACCACCCGCGCGCTCGTCGAGGGCGTCCGGTTCCAGCTGATCAACTCCAGCGAGAACGCGATCGTGTCCCCCGAGACCGGCGAGGAGGTCGCGCCCGGGGACGTCGTGTGCACCATCGTCACCGACGAGAACGGGCTCGCGACCACGAAGGACGACAACGCGGAAGTCAACGGGTGGAGCAAGCCCGGCGACTGGACCGCGGCGCTCGCGTACGGCACCTACACCGTGCACGAAGTGATACCCGACGACGTGGCCGCCGACTTCAAGGCGGAGCGCGGCAAGGACCTCATCGCGGTCCCCGACTGGAAGGCCTCCGTCAACGAGGAGGGGCAGTACAGCCTGCCCCCGCTCGTGAACAACCACATCCCGCAGACGCCGCTCAAGGTCGTCAAGACCGACGCCGAGACCGGAAAGCAGGTGCCGCTACAGTGCAGCTTCCAGCTCCAGGACTCCGAAGGTAACCTCGTGACGTACGAGAGCCATTACCCGGAGACGCAGGCGATGGACACCTGGACGACCAATGCGAACGGCGAGGTGACGCTGCCGATGCTGCTCGAGGAGGGCACGTACACCATCACGGAGGTGCAGGCTCCCTACGGCTACGTCCTCAACCTCGAGGGCGAGCAGTTCGAGGTCGGGACCGTCTACAACGGCTGGGACAACCCCATCGCCGTCGAGTTCGAGGACATGCCCCAGAAGGGCGTCATCAAGGTAGCCAAGCACGACTCCACCACCGACAAGGCCGTGCCCGACAGCACCTACATCGTCAAGGCGGCAGCCGATATCACAACACCTGAGGGCACCGTGCGCGCGAGCTCCGGCGACATCGTGGCGACGCTCGTAACGGGCGAGGACGGCACCGCTACCACGCCCGAGCTCTACCTGGGCAGCTACACCGTCTACGAGGCGAAGGCCAAGGACGGCTTCGCGCTCAACGTGGACGATGAGACCGTGGAGCTCTCGTACCAGGGCCAGGAGGTCGAGGTCTTCGACTGCGACCTGCCCGTCACCGACACGCCGACCGAGGTCAAGCTGCACAAGGTGAGCGCCACCGACGCGCAAGTCCCCGTGACCGGCGCGACCTTCCGCGTCTGGAACGACGAGGACACCTTCGACGAGGAATTCGTCACCGACGAGGCGGGCGACATCTCCATCAAGTACATCCTCCACGGGTCCTACCACGTGCAGGAGACCGCAGCGCCCGAGGGCTACGTCATCCACGACGTGGACGACGAAGGCGTCGCGAAGGTCCACGACTTCACGGTCAACGACCAGGGCATGATCTCCTTCGACGGCGACGAGGACATGACCGACGTGTTCGAGTGGACCGTCGAGAACATGCCCAAGGACATGCGCACCACCGCCATCGACAAGAGCAGCGGGATCCACGAGGGCCAGGCGCGCGAGCAGATGAGCATCATCGACACCGTGGAGTACTCGGGCTGCATCCCCGGCCAGGAGTACACCGTCACAGGCACGCTGATGGACAAGGCGACCAGCGAGAAGGCGCTCGATGCGGACGGCAAGGAGATCACCGCTTCCGCCACGTTCAAGGCCAAGGATTTCGCCGGCACCGTCGAGATCGAGTTCGCGTTCGACGGGACCGCCCTGGCGGGCCACGACGTGGTCGCCTTCGAGACGATGACCTACGAGGACGAGGAGTACATGGTCCACGCCGACATCTCCGACGAGGGCCAGACGGTGAAGGTCATCGACATCCGCACCACGGCCACCAATCCCGAGACCGGCGACGACCTCGGCAGCACGGCCGAAGAGCTCGAGCTCACCGATGCCGTGGCCTACGAGAACCTCACGCCCGGCAACACGTACAGGCTCATCACCACGCTCTACGACTCCGTGGAGGGCGAGGAGATACTCGACGCCGACGGCAACGTCGTCTCCGCCGAGACCGAGTTCGCCCCCGAGGCGAAGAACGGCACCGTCGACGTGCCCATGACGGTGAAAACCGAGGGCGTCGCGGGCCACACGCTCGTGTTCTTCGAGCGCCTGCTGGACTCCGAGGGCAACACCGTGGCGACCCACGCGGATGCCGACGACGAGGGCCAGTCGGTCCATTTCGCCGACATCCAAACCAATGCGGTCGACGCCGACGACGGCGACAAGAACGTCGTGGCGGACGGCACCGCGCAGGTGACCGACACCGTGACCTACGAGAACCTCGTTCCTGGCAAGGAATACATCCTGACCGGCACGCTGATGGACAAGGCCACCGGCGAGCCGCTTAAGGACGCCAAGGGCAACGCCGTGACCTCCACGGCAGCGTTCACGCCCGAGAAGGCAGACGGCACGGTCGATGTGGCGTTCGAGTTCGACGCCACCGGGCTGGAGGGCAAGACCCTTGTCGCCTTCGAGACGCTCACGCGCGACGGCATCGAGGTCGCGGTCCACGCCGACGTCGACGACGCCGACCAGACGGTCGAGCTTTACACGCCCGAGGAGGGCGCGTCCGGCAAGGGCTATCCCAAGACCGGCGGGCCTGTGCCCGTGGCGCCCATAGCCGCGAGCATCGTGGTCCTCTCCGGCTGCGCGGCCGCAGGCGCGGCGTACGCGCTGGGCAAGCGCCGCAAGGGCCTCGCGGCCGATTCCGGCGAGGAGCCGGGAGCTGAACCCGGGGAATAGCGCCCGGACCAGACCGACCGCAAGGACGGGGCGGGCGTTCGCGCCCGCCCCTCCGACTTTTAAGGAGAAAACGATGCACAACGCGAAGCTGCTCATCTTCCCGCTCGGGGGCCTAGTCCTGATGGTGGCGGTAGCCCTCGTCCTCACCTGGGTCACGGCAACGCCGCACGAGAGGGACGACATGTCCTACTGGGTCTCGGAGCACATCGGCGGCGGGGAGCCCGAGGACGCCCGGCAGATAGACTGGGCCTCGCTGCCCCCCGAGATAATCGCATGGGTGGAGGTCCCCGGCACCGAGATCGACGAGCCGATCGTGCAGGCCGATCCCGCATACCCGAACCGCTGGCTCTACGCCGACGTGTTCGGCGAGGGCGGGTACGGCACGCCCTACATCGACTGCGACTGCAGCCTGGAGGGGCCCTTCACCATCGTCTACGGCCACCACATGGACGACGGCAGCGTCTTCGCCGACTTCGCGAGCTTCAGCGACGAGAGCTACGCGCGGGAGCACCAGATGATCAACCTCTACACCCGCGCAGACAATCAGCGCCATGAGCTGAGGGTCGCTGCGATCGACGTGGTCAACGCGAGCTACGAAACCCTGCAGACGGAGTTCGAAGACGAGGGGGAGCTTGCCGACCACGTCTCAGCATGTTTGGCTCAAAGCGATGTTGTTCTCGAGCGACAAACCGACGTCGACCACCTGTACGCCTTCGCAACCTGTTCTTACGAGACCTGGAACTCCCGCACGGTTGTGTATGCCAAACCAGCTGCCATGGGCGCCGGCTAATACCCGGGCGAAAATCGGAGGATGGATGGCCCGGTTTTCAGCAAGGGATTCTATTATGAACAAATTATTGGAGTTAAGATTAAACGGTGAGCAAATCACAGCATGAAGGAGCAGAGGGGTCATGCCAAAGAACAGGGAGCTTGCCGACTACATCATGGACCAGCTGTCCGATCTGGGGGGGTATACGCAATATCCCCATGATGGGCGGGTATGTGTTCTACTACAGGGAGCGGATATTCGGTGGGGTTTACGAGGGCGGCTTCATGGTGAAGATCACAGAGGCCAGCAGGAAGTCCATGCCGGACAGCGAGCCGGAGTCCCCATACGAAGGCGCAAAGCCCATGCTGCCGGTAACCATCTTGGACAACAAGATAGCGCTGCAAAATATGGTGGAAGCGATGTATCCGGAGCTGCCGGAAAGAAAGGCGAAGAAGAGAAAGGCATAGAACATGGTCATGGTCGGACAGCTTCCGTTTTCAGCTAGGGGTTAAGCCTAAAGAACTCGCACGGTCACCGGCAAGCATGTTGGCCTTGCCGTGCTCGAATGTGCGGCCGGTGATAGAGCTCTTGGGAATACGCCCATTAACGTCGTGGGCTCAAACCGGGCCCTCGCGAGGTCGGACAGATGTTCGATTCGCTATCCGCGCGCCATCTTCTGGAGGTTCCGCAGCTTCCAGAGCGCTTCGGGGCTCCTTGACGCGGCGCCGGCCGTTTCGGCGTCCGCGAAGAGGAGGTCTGGGCGGTAGTCCGCATCCGCGAGCCTGTCCAGATACTCCCTCTCGGCATCGTCTCTCGGGAGCACGCGGCGCCTCACGAACTCCTCGGCACCCTCCACGAGCCCCGCGAGCGTGGGCTTCTCGTCGCGCAGGCGGAGCATGGGCAGCAGCTGGTCCTCCAGCTCGCCCTGCCTGTCCCCGAAACGCCCGGCGCGGCCCTCGAACGGCAGCGGGAACCTGGCCGACAGCGAGGCGTAGAAGAGCACGGCCTTGTGGAAGAAGGCCTCGGCGTCTCCGTCCAGCCCATCGGCGTACTTGCCCAGGTTGGAGATGTCGTAGAGGTCTCGAACCTTGATCCTGTCGAAGAAGGCCTTGACCTTGCCGGCGGCGAGCTCGGCGTCGCCGAACATGAGCACGCCGGCGTCCGGGCGGAGCGGGCACGACCGCAGCGTGGGCGCGGCGAGCGGCGAGCGGTTCATGTAGATGCAGTCGATCTTGACGTGGTCGGAACCCCACGCGCCGCCGTAGCGCAGCACGAAGGTCCTTCCCGCGTGGCCGCCCTCCCCGGGGCTCACGGCGTAACCGAGCGCGGTCGCCACCTCCCCGATGGCGGTCTCGACGAGGGGGCGTTCCGCTAGCATCGCGGCGCGGTCGACGGCGCCCACGTACGACACGTCGATGTCGACCGAGAGCCGAGGCATCCCGAGCATGAAGAGGTTGATGGCGGTGCCTCCGTGCATGGCGAGCTTGCCCCGCAGATCGGGATGCTGTCCCATCTCCTCGAGGATGTCGAGGAGCCTGTTCACCTTGTCTGCCGTCCTTGGCTGGAACTCGTCCATGCTCACGATACCCACGAGCGCACCTCCTCCTCCGTCTCCGGCAGCGTCATGCGCCACCTATTTGACCAGCCGCGCGATTCGGACGACCGCTTGTCGAGTTTGGAGGTCACGCCAACGCACCTCTCCTGCAGTTGTTCGATTACATCTTCGGGCACGCGCCAATGCTCCGCCCTCGCCTCGAGCAGCCAGCCCGCCCTCGCGGCGAGCGACGCGCTGTCGGCGCATGCGAGCTCGGCGACGACCGCCGAGTCCACGTACGGCATGGCGGAAAGGGACCTGACCGCCTCCTCGATGCCGCCCGACCATTCCGGGTGCTTCAGGCAGTCCACGATGGTCTGCTCCCGCGTGGTCGCGAGCGCGCTGCCGAATGCGCTGCCACGCACCCTTCGGCTGGGCACGGCGCCGTCGGCCGGGTGCGGGACATAGTCGATGCCGCCGAAGGAGAACGGGGCTCTGGCGCGGTCGGTTCGGAACCTGCACTCGAAGGCGACGTTGTGCGCCACGCCGAGGGCTTCGAGGGCGGTGTGGTACGAGAGGACGGCGCCTGGGTCGAGGGCCGTGACGACCTCGTAGGGGTCGACGCCCACGCCCTCGAACCTGCCCGCGTGCGATGCGTAGAGCCCGCGCCGCACGCGCTCGACCTTCCCCGAGGCGAGCGCGAGCTTGAGCTGCTTGCGGGCGGAATCCTCGGAATCGGACTCCGCGAGCAGGCCCTCGGTGGTGAACACGTGGTGGGTCTCTATGTACCTGGTGAACTTCATGATTAGAGATTCTATCAGAAATGGGTATGATACATACCCATAAGCATACGTATTCGTAATCATATTGACACGGTGAGTCCCGAAAGCGCATCCGATCGCGCCGTCATGGCCGCCCCTACATGAACCTGAACACCGCGCGAACCAGAAAGCGCGCGAATGCGCCGGTCAGCTTGATCAACGGCCTCATGGCCCAGTCCCTCCATCCAGCCGTCGTACTCATCTTCCTCTTCGTTTTCCTCGTCCTCTTCTGGTGCGACCCCCATCGCCTGCAACGTGTTCACCAGCGCAAGGCTGCAGCCGCACATGCGGGCGATGTCTTCGGGTGCGGATCCTGCGGGAGCTGCCCTCGTGAGCACCTCAAACAGCGCCACTGTCTTGTCGACGGCGGAGAGGCCGTTGATGTTGCCGATCCACGCCGATGCCGTCTCGTCGAGCCGCAGCATGTCCACGAGCTCGCCGCAGATCCGCTGCAGGGCGATGTCGCTTCCGATGCTCAAGGTCTCGATGCCGGCAACTTCCTCGCTCTCTGCGAGCAGGAAGCGCCAGCCCTTCTTGCGGCGCGCAACGGGGATCTCGTCGTCTGCAGCTTCGCCGCGGTACGACCGGCTCGCGTCGTAGCTGTGGGCGGCAAGCCAGATGCCGGTCTTGCCCAGCTGGTCGAACAGGATCTCGAAGTCGGTGAGCATGTTCGCGTTGCCGAAGGGCTCCGACTTGGTGAAGGTGTCGGTGTCGAAGACGTCGACGCGGTTGCTCCTGTACCTGATGCGGATCTCCATCAGCGCTCTCCCTTCTCGCGGTTGCCGCGCTGCGGGTCGCGACGGTTGTGCTTTCGCTTTTCTGCTGGCCTCTTCTTGCCGTTGCCGTGCGAGCCGTCCGCTTTGGGCTTCACGCCCTTCGGCTTCGAGGAGGCCCTGGGGAGCAGGCCGTTCGCGGCCGTGAAGTCGCGTGCCTCGCGCAGAGCCTCGAGCGACTTGCGCTCGGCCTCGCTGCCGTTGCCTGCCGCGATGCGCTTCTCGACCATCCCGATCCTGGCGTCGCAGTCGGCGATGCTGCGTATCCCGAAGCGCGAGCACGTTTCCAGCGCCTTCGCCATGCGGTCGAGCTCGACGAGGTCGTTCAGAACCACGGCGTCCTTCGCGGCCTTCAGGATCGTCCGCGACGACGCGGCGTCGGGGTGGTAGGCAGCCTTGTTCTCGAACCCGTTTTCGAGCGAGCGTCGGCTGTAGAGGTATCCCAGGTGCCCGCCGGTCACCTTGCACTTGGGGTCGTCTGCAAGCGAGTAGATCCAGTCCCGGTTGGTTGCCTTCGGCGAGTTGTCCGCCACCGTCACGCCCAGCATGTCCAGGATGCTGCGGAACTCGCTCTCGTTGCGCGCAAGGCCCTTAGCCACGGATACGCGGCTTCGGATGTCCGCGACCCAGGAGTATGCGCCACTGTCCACGAGCTCGCGTTCTGGGCGGCTCATGTACGTCGGCTGTATCGTCCTGGCGGTCTTCTCCGGCTCATCCTTTGCCGCTAGGCGCGACAGCCCCTCGTCGTGTTCCATCACGTTGGAAAGCCCGCTCAAGTCCCTATCACGCGCCATGTCCTGAAGGGCGCGGTTCAGCTCGAAAGGGTTGTCGGTGTGCAGCCGGTTTCCGGTGACCAGGTTGGTGCAGCTCACGATCAGGTGCGCATGCGGGATCCGGTTCTGGTTGTCGTCGTGGTACACGATGGCCACTTGGTAGTCGCCGAAGAACTTCATGGCCCACGCTCCCGCAAGTTCGCGCAGGGCGGGAAGGTCTATGTGGTCGTCGGGGTCGGGCGAGATGATGAAGTGCTTGTAGGTGCGGGCGCGCCTGCCCTCGTATGGCTCGTCGTTGCCGCATCGGGCCCGCGTGGCGTCCATCTCGTCGGCCCACTCCACGGCATCCTTCATCGTCTCGTCGTAGCCTTCCATATCGCGCTCGTCCCACGACAGATTGAAGAAGTCGCGCGCCAGGGCGCGGTTGCGTTTCTCCAGGTACGTCTTCACCTTCTGGCAGTTGGTATGCCCCGATATCGCCTTCACTATCGGCATCACTGACCACCCACCAGAGTAGTGCCCTCAAGTTTCCGGATCCTGTTCTCGACGTCGTGCTCGCCGGCCCTCACATCCTCCAGGTTGCGGTTGGCGCGCTCGAGCTGCTCGACGAAGTAGTCGATGTTGTTGCCACCGCGGCTGGCGAAGAGCGCGATGGTGTTCAGCGCGTGCACGGCTTGGTTGTAGTGATGGCCCCAGCGTACGAGCTCGCCGTATATCTGCGACATGGTCTTCGTGTCCAGCGCGACGACCTTGCCGCTGCCTTCGCCCGTCTTCACGGGGATGCGGATTATATAGCGCAGGTACTCCGATGGGGCGAGTTCGAGCTCCTCGGCGTGCTCGTGGAAGCGTTCGAAGTCGGCTTCTGAGAGCCGGCAGTGGACGAACCTGTACTTTCGTTTCGTCATGGTGTTCTCCTTTGCATCGCCGACTTTACGTGGAGGCTGCCGGCATTTCCTTGTCTGCTAGCAACGGGGAGCGGGGGCAGCCCCCGCAGTCATCTGCAGGCGCTGCGCAGCCAGCGGCGCGGGCGGATGACGTATGCCCGGGGCGGGGTGGGGCGGTCGACGGCGGAGGTCGGTGCCATACTCGACCAACCCTCCCCGACTCCCCGGGCCAAGTGCCATCTTGTGAGTGTTCGGGAGAACGTGATACAAGATGGGCTACTTGCTACGATAGGAGCATTATACCACAAACAGTTCATTATCGAACGGTTTTAAATGCCGGTGAAAGTCTTCTGATGCGATGCATCGTCATTTCCTACTGTGGCCTTTCGGGCTGAAGGGACCGTCAGGGCTTGTGTTCGCCGGTAGAATAAATGAGCTAGGAAAACAAAAACGGTTGCAACACCGACCGAACATAGTTCTTCTTCTGCAATTCGGAAGTTTTGCTTCAATCTGAGAAGAACACGGATTTCCACAGCAGCGCTAAGCGATTCGGAAAACAGTTCGAGCAGCTCCTCGGTTGCCCGAACCAATACTCGTCGATTAGGATACGACCGTATGGAGCAGATGAACATGATGGAAGACGACTACGGAAAGATATCCCCTCTGTACATGCAGAGGCTGAAAACCCGGGTGGAAAGCGCACTTTGGGACCTGTTCAACGAATCGAAATACAGACAGGTCGAAGAGTATGTCCGACGCTGGCATGAAGATGACGGCAATTTCTGGGAAAACTTTTCCGTCTACGAAAAGGACGGCCACATAGACCTTGGGTGCACACTTGCAGAAATGCCCAATGATATTCTGATAAAAATGGCAGCCGACATCGGCATCGAGACCCCCGGGCTACTCCCATGCATCCCGGTGATGAAGAACATCCTGGGCAAGGCCAACGCAAGTGCGTATGCAAACTTTGAGCGCGCAGTGCGCGACGTCTACGATTGCCCCGATCAGTCCGTTGCTCTTGCGGCCTCGACGCTGGAAGGGGTCTTCAAGGCAATTATCCAAGATATGGACCCGAACGCCTCCGTGGGAAACTTATCTCTTTCAAAACTAACCTCCAAGGTGGTGAAAGAGCTGGTGGACGCCTGTGATCCGTCTACTCCGCAGGAGGTGAAGACCCTCGCCGCGCAGCTTCGGAGCCTGGGGAGCTCGATTGACAATTTGCGAAGCGACAAGTCGACAGCACACGGGAAGGCACCTGGTGAGTACGTTGTGGACGATTCCCTCTGGGCCGAAACGGTCGTCAACGTGTCGGCGACACTCGGAATATTCCTATGGAGGCTCTACGAACGGCACACCGGGCGGGAAGCGGAATCGTCAGGGCAGGTTCCGGTGTACTGCGGGGACATCTCGTTCTGATGGTTGGCCCCGAACCTGCGCGAGTTCGGGGCCGATGTTGCGCTGTTGTTGAATCCTATCGACGGCACGGCGTTCCAGCAGGCCCTCGACGTTCTTGCGCGTGAAGCGCAGGCTCTGCCCGATGCGCGTGCCGGTAAGGGCTCCGTCCTTGATGAGCCGGTAGACCGTCGTGGTGCTCACTTGCAGGTAGGCGGCCAGGTCCTTGATCGTGAGCAGCGGCTCGAGTCCCAGTCTCCATCGTCGCTAGCGTCATGCGAATCGCTCCTCTCTTGGTTGTTCGGGAAGCCGCCCCGGGCGCGGTGCCCGAGGCGGCCTCAACGTTGCCGGCGGATCGCTATTCGGTCGCGGCGGCGATCGTTCCGGATCCCAGGCAGTTGATGTGGTGCCTCAGGAGCGCCCGGTCCTCGCCGATGACCAGCATCACGATGCTGTCGAAGCGGATGGCGACGTCCACGTTTTCCGGATCGTCCCCGTGCTGGCCGAGCCACTTGGCCGCGTTGACCTCCATGCGCTCGCGGGCTCCCAGGCTCTCCTCGGGCATTCCCTTCTCGACGCCCCTGCGGGCCTGCACGTCGCAGAACACGATCGCGTCCTCGTCGCGCGCCACCACGTCGATGTAGCCGCCGTCCTCGGACTCCCACTCGGTGTCGATGACCTCGTAACCGCGACGGTCGAGGAAGGTTGCCGCTGCCTTGATGGCCTTCTGCTTGAGTTCGGACATGGTTGACCTCCTTGGTTTCCGGCAGTTCGCCCCTTTGGCCTTCCGCCTTGTGGCGCGGCTGACGCTCGGGCTCCAGCGGGCGTGCAAGGGTGGAAAGCGAAGGAGGATTTGAAAGACAAGTCGTCCTCCGGTGTTTTCTAAAAAGTTTAGCCGGCCCTGGAAAACCGGTCTCCCGGCTAAAGTTTTTCGAAAACATCGCGTGCCCTTGTGCGTCCGGTGGGTTCCGTGCGTCGATGCGTGTCCAAGGCAGGAGCCGAAGGGGTTCCCGCTGGCTCCCAGGAGGCTGCCAGTCGGACGGGCGGAGGCTCCAAGGTGGCATGTTTCCGCTTCGCGGGTCGGATGTCGTTGCCTGAGTGGGCGTCGGATGGCGAATGCGCAGTGGTGGTTGAGTCTGGGACTCGGAAACTCAGCAGGATGGGGCGCTCGGCTTCGAGAAGGGAACGCCCGACGTGGTTGATCCGGGAAGCCGTGCATGGAGGTGGACGCGGAAGGCAGATTGGTGAGTTCGGTAGGGCTAAAGCAGCGTCATCGCTCGCATCTTCAGAAATCGCAACGGCATCGCGCTCTTGACACGTGCTGCTGCCGCATCAACTGCTTGGTCCGATTCTCACAGCGCGCGAAGCGATGCTGAATTCCGAATGCTGAGGCAGTATCGGGCACCGTGTACGTCATGCTGGACCTCCCCGACCTCAGATGGAAATTCTCAGCTGGGACGATTGGCGTACACCTAGGTTTCTGTCTTGTCCTATGGTGCGCCATGTTGAAATAAGCTGAGCCGCACGTCGACGGGGATTGTCACCATATGCGCGGGGCTCTATTCAGCGCTCACTCCGCCGTGGTAGAATCTTTCATAACTTTTATGAAAGGAACACGACCGGAAGAGGCGGACTCTGATGGGCGAACGGGAGCTGAGGAAACATGTCCTCGGCGCGAAGAAGACCGAGCGGATCATCTTCGCGGCGACGTCGGAACTCAAGGAGGCGCTGGAGACGATTGCGCGGGAGAAATGCGTGAGCCTCTCCGCTCTCATCACCTCACTTGCCGTTGACGAGGTCATCGCGAACAAGGAGCTATTCGATGGCGAGAAATAAAGAGCTTGCAGGCAGGATCATTCCCGGCATAGTCAGGCTTTCTGACCCCATGGACGAGCTGAAGGGCCTGGAGGATATTCTCAGGGCCGCCAAGGATGCCGGGGCGAAGCGCATCCTGCTCCCGTTCAGCTCGATCCGCGACCTGCAGGACGTGTCGATGGAGCTGGCAAGCAGCGTGAGCCCCGATTTCAACCAGGGCGGCGACGTCGTAGCCGCCGCACGCAAAGCGCTGGGCATCTAGGGAGGCAGAACGTAGTGAAGGCGGATTTCCATTGCCATACAAAGACGACGAAGCATGGTGAAGAAGGCCGGACCGTGCCTCCGAATGTTTTTGCTCAAAGAATCGAGCAAGCCGGCGTGCAGGTCGTTGCTATCACCAACCACAACCATTTCGACTATGAGCAGTTTCTCGAGCTTTCCGAATCCGTGAAAGGCAAGGCATTGGTCTGGCCCGGCGTCGAACTCGACGTAACGGGCAAGGATGGTCAGAGGTGGCACACTCTGGCGATTTGCTCTCCAAGGGAGGCGCAATCGTTCGACGCTGCAGTCCGCGAACTCGTGGGAAACGCAAGTGCGAATGATTTCCAGTGTGCTTTCTCGGAAGCTTGGCAGCGGTTGCATGGGCTGAATGCGCTTTTCGTTTCGCATTGCCACCAGAAAAGCCCGGCGATCTCTGAAAGCAACATTGAATCAATCATGGCAGATGCGGGAGAAGAGAGCTGGAGACTCTTTTTCGAGCCCCGATCTCTAATCACTTTGGGCATTTGGTCAAATCATGGGCGAAGCATGCTCATCGGAAGCGATGTGAAGAACTGGGATCTATATGGGGAGTGTACGTTTTCCAACCTTCGTCTTCACGTAGACAGCTTTGAGCAGTTTTGCCTGCTTGCGCGCAGGGACAGTCAGGTTATTGAAACCCTGCTTGGGAGGAAAGAGAAATCGATTCTCCCTGCGAAACCGCATAGCTCCGTAACGCTTTCATTGCCGATATTCAATGACGTGAACATCGTATTTGGCCAGAAGGGTACGGGGAAGACAGAGATTGTAAAGTCCCTGTGCGCTGAATATGACAAGCTCGGCATCAAGTACAGCAGCTATATCGGCGGTCGAAAATACGATGAGTACGAGAAGCTGCTTTCGATTGCTGATGAAATTCGGGATTCGAAGGACTTTGGGCGTGAGGACGGGACCGATGACATAGATATTGTCCTCAACTGGGCCGAGAATCCGCCAACGCCGCTCCGCGAATATGTTAGATGGCATGCCACCAGAGGGAATAGCGAGAAGAAAGACGGCTTCAAGCTTTCGGAGAGCCAGAAGCTGCCGGAGCGGCCGAACGACGAGTATCACAGACACAAATCGAACAAGTCAATCGTCGAGAGCTTCTCGAACAACTACATCGAGAAGAACCTTTCCGGATACCTCTCAAACGAACACGCGAATGAGCTTTCATTGCTTCTTAAATCGCTCAATAAGGAGATCGAAGGCAAAGCGCGTGCCGAATACTTTGCCATCAACTCTATCACCATGACGAACACCGCCCTCGATGCAATCAAATCGATTATTGACAGGAAGTCAGACACGAAGTCAAAACCGAGCACCGCTTCCTTCACGGACTTTGTAGAAGGCCGGATTCGTCTGTGGAAGGCCTCCTCAAGAATCCTTGGAGCCATAAGCAAGAGCGAAAAGGTACGACGGTCGTATTTGGGCACTCTGGAAGACAAGGGAGAGCTCTTTACGGTAGTCAAGCGCAGGTACCTCACCTCAGATTCGAAAACGGAAGAATTTGATATCGGCATCAACAAGTTGAAGAAATGGAAGAGAGACCTCGAAGCGATTAGGGCCAGCGTTCTCTCTTTTGACCTTCCAGCAAAAGTGGCTGCGTTCGTTGAAACGCACCGGGATTCTGGCGTTACGGATCTCTCGGATTTCATTGGCTTGACGAAGTATGTTGTCATCGGAGGCTCGGAAGATCCCTATGTCCCCTCTGACGGCGAAAAGGGCATTCTCGTTATAGAGAAAAAGCTGCGAGAGGAAGCGACGGCTTATCTTCTCGATGAGCCTGAGCTGGGAATGAGCAACCTCTACATCGATTCCGTAGTGCGGCCGATTCTGCAGAATCGTGCGGCCGAGGGGAAGACTATCATCGTTTCCACTCATAACGCCAATTTGGCCGTGCGGACGCTTCCATATTGCTCGATTTATCGAGAGCATGTCAAAGGGGATACGTACCGAACGTATATCGGCAACCCATACTCCAATGAACTTGTCGACATCAATGATTCTACGAACAAGCTGAATTGGGCCGAGATCAGCATGGCAACGCTGGAGGGCGGCCCAGACGCATTTCGAGATCGCCAGACAATTTACGAAGCAGGTGAATCATGCAAGTAACCATGACCGTCACAAAAGACGAAAACGATAGAGATGTGTTTCGCTTGGGGACCAGTCCTTCGGTCGATGTAGACATCAAGGACTCCAACGGCACAGAGCAGCTGAAAAAGATGTTCTCTTCTCTGCTCGAGGAGCTTTCAAAAGATGATGTCGAAGTCGTTTTCAACAAAACCGCCGACTATAAGGTGGCCATGTACGAAGACGTTTGCAGGGAATACGTAGACGTGCTGAACCAGGAGCTTAAACAGGCACGCCAACGTTTAATCGACGAAGGATTGTGCTCATAACGATAGAGGAGGAAACATGAAACGCGACATGGACCTCGTCAGGTCTATCCTGATGAAGGTAGCCGACTCGGACGACTCTGTGTCTATCGACGCTCTCGTTGATGGCGACCACGATAGGCAACTCGTTGGCTACCATATAAGCATCATGAAAGATGCCGGCTTAATAAAGGCCTCCATCATGAGTGCCGATAACGACCCTTATTATCAGTGCTTCATTTCGTCTCTGACATGGGAGGGTAACGACTTCCTTGATGCCGTCAGAAACGATACGGTCTGGATGAAGACGAAGTCGACGATTTCGGAAACGGTCGGTTCCGCTACCTTCGAAATCGTGAAGTCTGTTGCAGTGAAAATCGCAGGATCGATGCTGATGGCTCAGATTGGAATGTAGGCTGTTTTACTCTCGTTCCATATCCGCGATCAGACTGTCTTCCTTCTCGAGCTCGCCGTGTTCCGCATCTCCGGCGATGCCGACGAAAAGGTCGCTCAGCAGCTCGATCTTCGCGATCAGGCGCTCGTCCATGGTCGAGCAGTCGCGCAGGCGGCAGAGCTCCTGGTAGATCTGGCGCATCGAGTCGCGGAGCATCTTGTAGGTGCGGATGTCGGGCACAACGGTGAACTCCCTGTCCTCGAGCTTTGCCATGATGTACTCCTGCTGCGTGACGCCGGCTGCCTTCGCCAGCAGCTCTATGCGTTCGCCTTCCTCGCGGCTCACGCGGAATGCCTTGGAGATGGTCCGCTTCCTGCGGTAGTTGGGGCAGGGCATCTAGAACCCTCCTCTCTCGTCGTCGAGCGCGTTCGCCATGTCCTCCTGTACCGTGGGGAACAGGTGGGCGTAGCGGAACGTGATGTCGGTTGCTTCGTGGCCCATGCGTTCGGCGATCGCGAGGGCTGTGAAGCCCTTGTCGATGAGCAGGCTCACGTGGCTGTGGCGCAGGTCGTGCACGCGTATCTTCTTGACCCCGCTCTTCTGGCAGCCGTTCTTCATCGCGCGCGAGATCTGGTACTTGGTGACCGGGAACATGCGGTCTCCTGCGCCGATTTCCGGATGGCGCTTGAGGTAGTCGGCGATCTCCTCGACAAGGAACTTCGAGAGCTTGATGGTTCGGATCGACTTGGGGGTCTTCGGATCCGTTATGACGTCCCTGCCGTCGAAGCGCTGGTACGACTTGTCGATGCGCATGGTTCCACGTTGCAGGTCGAAGGCCGACGGCATGAGCGCGAGCATCTCCCCCTCGCGAATCCCGGTCCAATAGAGGATCTCGAACATCAGGAACTCACGCGGCCTCTCCATCATCTCGTCGGCGAACCTGAGGTACTCCTCTTTGGTCCAGAACCGCATCTCGGACGTCTCCTTGCCGCCCATCTTCACGGTGCGCACCGCGGGGTTGGGATGGAGCCCGTAGTAGCGGGCGGCGTGGTTCAGGATTGCGGAGAGCTGGTTGTTCACGGTGCGCAGATACGTGGGCGCGTAGCCCTGCCCGTGGTTGTTTCCGCCGTCCATGAGGCCGTTCTGCCAGCGGATGATGTCGATGCCCTGGATCTCGCTCATGCGGCGGTTCTTGAAGTAGGGCATGATCTTCGACCTGACCAGGTAGTCCTTGTTGCGCCACGTGTGCTCGCGCAGGCGTGGCCTCACGTCGGCCTCGTACACCTCGTAGAACTCCTCGAACGTCATTGCCATCGTGCACCCGGCGGAGGCGATGAAGTCGTCCTCCCATGCTTGGGCTTCTTCCGCAGTGCCGAATCCGCGCTTGCACTTGTGCACTTCCTCGCCGAACTTGTTCTTGCACCGGAACTGCGTGAACCAGGTGCCGTTCTTGGACTGCTTAACGGTCATGCTTTGTCCCTCCCCTCGGGTTGAAGAACGTCTCCTCGAAGATCTCGTTGCTCACGCGGCCGGCTATCACCTTGCATCCGCGCGTCTCCATCTCTTCGTTGAGCTCCCGGATGATCCCGTAGGCCTTCGTGCGGCAGACGCCGAGCCTGTCGGCGACTTCCGCCGCACCGAGAAGGCGCGGTTCCTGCTTTTCCATGCTACCTCATAGCGTTCGTTTCTGAACTGTTTTGCAATTGCATGGTAGTCGTTCATTTTCGAACGGTCAATACATACCGTTCAATATCGTGCTATAGTTTCCACACGAATTAAAATGGTCCGCACTGAGATCGCCATGGAGGGGAAGTTGAAGACCGGGAAGCTCATAAAGAAGTACAGGAAGATGCGCAAGATGACGCAGAAGCAGCTCGCCGCCGCCTGTGGGCAGACAGACTCCGCCATCCGCAACTACGAGCTGTGCAATAGGACTCCGGGAGAGTCCCAGATTCAGGCGATCGCCTCCGCTCTGGCAATCGCCCCCGAGGCGCTGAGGGAAGTGCCCTTAGAATCGAGCAGACAGGCTCTGGAGCTGTTGTTCAGACTCAACGAGGAGCTCGGGCTCGTCCCGATGAAGGTCGACGGGATGATGGTGCTCGGCTTCGATTCTCGCTCCGAGAAGTCGCCGAAGCTCGCCGCTGCGATCAAAGCGTGGAAGGGCGTACTTGATTCGGCGAAGGCCGGGGATATCACCAAGGCGGAACTCGAGTCGTGGAAGGCCGAATTCGGCGCCTGAGCAAGCCACTCGGGGAATAATTGCGAATCAGACAGGCGGCTTTCGGGCCACTTTTTCGCGCCTGCGAGGGCGTTATTCAGATGGATTTTCGAGTGAAATCGTGGTTTGTTATTCCCTTAGCTTTACCTGCGGTTTTGCGATATTTGATCTTTAGAAAGCACCGTGATTCGGGTTTGATTCGAATCAGGCGAAAATCGGCGTTTTCGCGCTTGGGAATTGTTACGGGTGGCTTGGTCAGTCGCCATGGCGACCAGCAATCTTCAGGCAGCGCCAAATCGCGCCAACGCCCGTCACTCCATAGAGTAACCACGAATCAAAATCGTTCATACACCAGCACAAACAGCCCCCGATTCCAAGCGGTTTCGGAGGCTGATTCGGAATTGTTATTCCCGTTTGTTGCAAGTGGCGTGGCAACCGTTGAAACGCAGTGCGTCGCCATGCATTGCAGTGAATGGTTGCAGGTGGTTTTATAAACCTGACCCAGGCTTATTCCCACTCAATCGTCGCGGGCGGCTTGCTGGTGATGTCGTAGGCCACGCGGTTCACGCCCGGCACCTCGGCCACAATACGGCTGCTCACGCGCGCCAAAACCTCGTAGGGCAGCTTCGCCCAGTCCGCCGTCATGGCGTCGCTCGACTCCACCGCGCGCAGGATGACGGGGCGCGCATACGTGCGCTCGTCGCCCATCACGCCCACGCTCTTCACGTCGGGCAGCACGGCAAAGTACTGCCACACGCTGTGCTCGCCGTTGCGCTCGCCGGTCTCCTCGAACAGGCGCGCGTTGTACGCGTCCAGCTCCTCGCGCACGATCGCATCCGCATTCTTCAGGGTCTCGAGCTTCTCCCTGTCAACCGCACCGATGATACGGATGGCCAGGCCGGGGCCGGGGAAGGGCTGACGGTGCACAATGTGGTCGGGCAGGCCCAGGGCCTCTCCCAACGCGCGCACCTCGTCTTTGAAGAAATGGTCCAAAGGCTCGATCAGATCGAAATGCACCCCCTCGGGGAAGGGGATGAGGTTGTGGTGGCTCTTGATGGTGGACGCCTTGCCTCCGGTCTTGCGCGCGCCGCTCTCGATGATGTCGGGATAGATGGTGCCCTGAGCCAAGAACTTCACGCCATCCAGATCCTGTGCCACGCTGAAGAACTCGTTCCAGAACTGCGAGCCGATGATGCGCCGCTTCTGCTCGGGATCGGTCACACCGGCCAGCAAATCGGCATAGCGATCCTCGGCGTGAACGTGCACGAAGTCCACGTCGAACTGCTTGGTGAACACCTCTTCAACCTCTTCGGGCTCGTTCTTGCGCAGCAGCCCGTGGTTCACGAACACGCACGTCAGCTGCTTGCCGATCGCACGCGCGCACAGCGCGGCCACCACGCTGGAGTCAACGCCGCCCGACAGCCCCAAGATCACGCGGTTGTCGCCCACCTTCTGGCGAATGGCCGCCACGCTCTCTTCGATGATGCTGTCCATATTCCAGTTGGCCTCAAGACCGCAGATCTTGAACAGGAAGTTCTTCAGCATGTCGGTGCCGTGGGGAGTATGACGCACCTCGGGATGGAACTGCGTGGCATACAGGTTGCGCTCGGCGCACTCCATGGAAGCGACGGGGCAGGTCTCGGTGCGCGATGTGATCGCAAACCCCTCGGGAACCTCGCTCACCGCGTCGCGATGGCTCATCCACACAGTCTGCTGTGCGGGAGTGTCGCCCAGAAGCCAGCTGTCGCCCTCGCGCACAATCTGGGCCGCGCCGTATTCGCCCTTCTCGGTGTGGCCCACGACGCCGCCCAGGGTGACCGCCATGATCTGCTGCCCGTAGCAGAAGCCCAGCACGGGAACGCCCAGGTTCAGCACGTCGGGATCGATTTTGGGAGCGTCTTCGGCGTACACGCTGGCCGGGCCGCCAGACAAGATGATGGCGGCAGGATCGAGCGCGCTTAACTCGCCGGCGGAAATATCGCAGGGGACGATCTCGGAATACACCGACAGATCGCGCACCCGGCGCGCGATCAGCTGACCGTACTGCGCGCCGAAATCGAGGACGACGACCTTCTGCATGCTCTGGGCTTCGTTAGACAAAACGGCTCCTTCTCGATCGCTGCCAAGCTTTCCGCCCGGCGAAAGCAACGCGCCGCCACCGCTTCGGGCTGCGGGCACGCACAACATACCTACGTGCATTATAGCTGCGCGAGCGGACTGCGGGCACCTCGCCCGAACGCTTCATCGACGCGGCACAGCCAAACAGCGGCAGCAGCAGGGAAGGCCGACCGCCCTCGTCACGGCGAAACCCATGCAAAACCCGCACCCCGTGGTACTTTGGTGCTCCATCCGCGCCAAAGCGCACCCGGAAACCCCGTTGCGCTAGGATGGTTCACTGTCCGCAATCCGCACGCCACCGACGCGAAAAGTAGGAGAGTTACCTGCATGGACCTTATCGAGCTTTTGAAAGCCCTGTTGTTCGGCATCGTCGAGGGCATCACCGAATGGCTGCCCGTCTCGTCAACCGGCCACATGATGCTGCTGAACCAGTTCGTCAGTCTGAACGTGTCGCCTGCGTTCTACGACGTGTTCCTCGTGGTCATCCAGCTTGGCGCCATCCTTGCGGTCATCACCACCTACTTCCGCAAACTCAACCCCTTCGCCATCCGCAAGACTCCCGCCGAGCGCAAGAGCACCTGGGGCATCTGGGCGAAGATCGTCGTCGGGTCCATCCCGGCCGCCATCGTGGGCATCTTGCTGGACCATTGGTTCGAAGAGCATGTGATGAACAATGCTAAAGTCGGCTACATCGTGGTCGCCGCGGCGCTCATCGCCTACGGCGTCGTCTTCATCGTCATGGAGGCCGTCAACCGCCGCCGCATCGCCGACGCCCAGGCTCCGCGGGGCCGCCACGCCGCCTGCAAGCCCGGTGATACCGAATGCCAGCGCATCCGCTCCTTCAAGTGGACCGACGAGAAAGAGGTTGAGGACACCTCCGAGATCATCTCGAAAGTCCGCACGTTCGACGACCTGTCGCTGGGAAAAGCGTTCGCCATCGGCGTATTCCAGAGCCTCGCCATCGTGCCCGGCACCTCGCGCTCGGGCTCGATCATCATCGGATCCATGCTTCTGGGCACCTCGCGCACCATAGCCACCGAGTTCGCATTCTTCCTGGCCATCCCCATCATGGCCGGATGGAGCCTGCTGAAGTTCGTCAAGCACGGCTTCGACTACACGCAGGCCGAATGGACCGTCTTCGGCATCGGCATCGTCACCGCTTTCATCGTGTCGCTTGTCGCCATCAAATTCCTGGTCAACTTCGTGAAGCGCCACGACTTCACCGCATTCGGCATCTACCGCATCCTTGTCGGCCTGGCCGTCCTGGGCTACTTCGGCGTCCTCATGGGCGGCTTCGCGCAATAAGAACGTGCGCAGCACGGCGAGCGAGAGAAAGGAGGTGACCATGGGCGCAGACCTTGCCGAAAAACTTCCCGACCTGGGGCAGCGAGACGATACCGTCACGCTGTTCTGCGGCCCTTGCTCGGTAGAGTCCTTCGAGCAGTTCGACGAAGTGGCCGCCTGCTTGAAAAACCTGGAGTTGACCTGGATCCGGGGAGGCGCCTACAAGCCGCGCACGAACCCGTACTCGTTCCAGGGCCTGGGAGAGGAGGGCCTTCGCATCATGCGCGACTCGGCGCATGCGCATGGCCTCAAAGCGCTCACCGAGGTAATGGACACCGAATTGGTGGACCTGGTCGACTCCCACGTCGATGGCATCCAGATCGGCGCGCGCAACTTTCAGAACTTCAGTCTTCTGCGCAAAGTGGGGAAGGCCACTGCCGCATCCCAGAAGATGGTGCTGTTCAAGCGCGGGTTTGCCGGAACCATTGAAGAGTGGCTGGCCGCAAGCGACTACCTTGCGATGGAGGGCAACCGCAACATCGTTTTGTGCGAACGAGGCCTGCGCACCTTCGAGACCGCCACCCGCTTCACGCTGGATATCTCGGCCGTCCCGGTGATCCACAAGCTGTCCACCATGCCGGTGTGCGTGGACGTGTCGCACGCGGCCGGCCAGCGCGACCTCGTTCCCGCACTGGCCAAGGCGGCCATCGCAGCGGGTGCCGACAGCATCATGATCGAGGTGCACCCCAACCCCCGCGCCGCGAAATCCGACAGCGCCCAGCAGCTATCGCTTCCTCAGTTCGAATCGCTGGTGAACGACCTGCGCGCCATCGCCGCCGCACTGGGAAAGACCATCGTGTAGGATTCGCCGGCAAACACCGCGCGCCGAAAGCCGCACCGGCCGAGGCAAACAGCGACACAGGAAGCAACCGCAGGCAGGAAAAGGGAAGGGGAGCATCATGACCAATCAGGAGAACCTCGATGCGATCGGACGCAATCGAATCGAGATCGACCGCATCGACCGTCAGATCGTGCGTCTCTTGAACGAACGCTGCGCACGCTCCCTGGCGATCCGCGATCTGAAATCCACCGAGCACCTGGGAATCTTCGACGCGCGGCGCGAAGAGGAGATTCTGGAGAAAACCGCCGAAGCAAACGAGGGTCCCCTCGACGACGAGCACGTTCACGCCGTCTACGCCGCCATCCTGCGCGTAATGAAGGAAGCGTAACGCGCCTGATGTGTTGCCCTTGTGTGGGTCCGATTTTCACCATCGCGCCCCGGACGGGCGGCGTATACTGCGCAGCAGTTCATTACATGAAATGCGATGACGAGGACAGTACGAGCTAGTTCATCTTCAAGAGAGTCGGCGGTTGCTGCAAGCCGATGGTGAATGCTCCGAATGCCCCCTCCGAGCAGTTCTTCTGAACGCTGTGCGAGTATCGGCCAACATCCGCTCTGCTTGCATGGTCAGTAAGCTGAGCCGGCGGCCCCGTTACAGGTCTGAACGAGCGGATCCGCACCGTTGCAGGTGCGGTGTACCCTGTATCCGTCAGTTCTCTCTGAGGTCCCCAGCAGGCTTGCTGCTGTGGGATTTTTTTATTGCAGCCGCCGGTTTACCGGCAGCCGGGCAAAAAAAAGAGAGAGGTAGCACGATGGATTTGAGAAGCTCGCAGATCACGCAGGGAGTCATGCGCGCGCCGCATCGCAGCCTGCTGAAGGCCGACGGCGTCACCGACGAGGAGATGGGCCGCCCCCTCATCGCCGTCGTCAACTCCCGCAACGACATCATCCCCGGCCACAACAACCTGGATAAAATCGCCGACGCCGTCAAGGCGGGCATCTACATGGCCGGAGGCGTTCCCTTCGAGATCTCGACCATCGGCGTGTGCGACGGCATCGCCATGAACCACCGCGGCATGCACTACTCGCTGGTGAGCCGCGACGTTATCGCCGACTCGCTGGAGTGCGCCGTCGAGGGTCACGCGTTCGACGGCATCGTCTGCATCCCCAACTGCGACAAGGTGGTTCCCGGCATGATCTTGGGCGCTCTGCGCGTGAACATCCCCACGGTGTTCGTATCGGGCGGCCCCATGCTTGCCGGCAAGCAGCGAGGCGGATGCGGCCCCTCTACCGACCTGAACACGCTGTTCGACGGTGCAGCGGCCGTTCAGGCGGGCCGCATGCCCGAAGACGAGCTGAAGTACTTCGAGAATACGGCGTGCCCCACCTGCGGAAGCTGCTCGGGCATGTTCACCGCCAACTCGATGAACTGCCTGTGCGAGGCTTTGGGCATCGCGCTTCCCGGAAACGGCACCGTCCCGGCCGTGTACTCCGAACGCATCCGCCTGGCCAAGCGTGCGGGCATGAAAGTGATGGAGCTGGTCGAGAAAAACGTGCGCATCGGCGACATCGTAAGCGCGCCCGCGATCCACAACGCCATGTCGTGCGACATGGCGTTCGGCGGCTCCACCAACACGGTGCTGCACCTCACCGCCATCGCGCGGCAGGCAGGGCATCCCGTCACGATGGACGACTGGGACCGCGTCTCGGCGACCACGCCCCATCTGGTGAAGCTCCAGCCCTCGGGCCCGCGCCCCCTGTCTGACCTCTACGAAGTGGGCGGCGTTCCCGTGGTCATGCACGAGCTCGACCGCGCCGGGAAGCTCGATCGCACCGCGCTCACCTGCATGGGTCCGCTCGACGAATACCTGAGAACCTGCACCGCGCCCGCAGACGGCGAAGTGTGCCGCACTGCCGAAAACCCGTTCTCCCCGGTTGGAGCGCTGCGCGTCCTGCATGGAAACCTCGCTCCCAAAGGCGGCATCGTGAAGAAATCGGCAGTCGATCCCTCCATGATGACCCACACGGGCCCCGCCCGCGTGTTCGATAGCGAGGAAGAGGCTTGCGCCTGCATCAACGCAGGCGGCATCAACCCGGGAGACGTCGTGGTTATCCGCTACGAAGGCCCCAAGGGCGGGCCCGGCATGCGCGAGATGCTAACGCCCACCTCGTCCATCGTCGGCATGGGGCTGTCCACCAGCGTGGCGCTTCTCACCGACGGGCGCTTCTCGGGCGCGACGAAGGGCCCGGCCATCGGGCACATCAGCCCGGAAGCCGCGGCGGGCGGGCCCATCGCGCTTGTCGAAGAGGGCGACTCCATCACCGTCGATATCGAAGGGGGAGCGCTCAACCTCAACATCAGCGACGAAGAGTTCGAACGCCGACGCACCGCGTTCGTCCCGCCAGCCCCCAAGCACAACCACGGCGTGCTGGCTAAATACGCAAAACTTGTCAGTTCCGCAGATGAAGGAGCGTTTGTATCGTGAGCGAATCCACCAAGAACACCGCCACCGGCGAGCGCGCGGCCATAACAGTCGCCCGCGCCGGCGCGCCGAAGGGTTTGGGAAGCCGCAACGCCAAGCAGGGGATGCGGATGACCGGCGCGCAGGCCGTCATCGCCTCGCTTGAGGCCGAAGGGGTCGACACCCTTTTCGGATACCCGGGAGGACAGGTCATCCGCATCTACGACGCCCTGTACGATTCCGAGATCATCAAGCACGTGCTGGTGCGCCACGAGCAGGGAGCGGTGCATGCCGCCGACGGCTATGCGCGCGCCACGGGCAACGTGGGCGTTGTGCTGGTGACAAGCGGTCCGGGGGCCACCAACACGGTCACCGGCATCGCAACGGCCTACATGGACTCGGTTCCCCTGGTGATCATCACCGGACAGGTGCCGCGTGCCGTCATCGGCACCGACGCCTTCCAGGAATCCGACATCGTGGGCATCACCATGCCCATCGTCAAGCACAGCTACCTGCTGCAGTCGGTGGACCAGCTGGCGTCGACCTTCCGCGAAGCCTTCCATATCGCGAAAACAGGGCGTCCCGGCCCCGTACTGATCGACATTCCGTCCGACATCACCGTCGAGGACGTGGTGTTTCAGTATCCCGACGACGTGAACATCCCGTCGTACCGACCCACCTACCGCGGCAACGCCAAGCAGATCCGTGCTGCAGCCGAGCGCATCGCGCAGGCGCGCCGCCCGGTGTTCTACGTCGGCGGGGGAGCCATCGCGTCGAACGCGGCGGCCGAGGTGTCCCAGCTCGCCAACATGTTGAAAATCCCCGTGGTAACCACGCTTATGAGCAAGGGCATCATGGCGACGGACGACTCGCTGAACCTCGGCATGGTGGGCATGCACGGCTCCAAGTACGCCAATCTCACCCTGAACCACGCCGACCTCATCATCGCCTCGGGAGCGCGCTTCTCCGATCGCGTGACGGGCAACGTGAAAAGCTTCGCGCCCAACGCCGATCTCATCCACATCGACATCGATCCGGCCGAGATCGGCAAGATCATCGACCCGCAGATCCCCGTCGTGGGAGACCTGAAGTCCGTGTTCGCCAGCCTTATCGAAATCTTCGCCAAGTCTAAGAAGGCACCCGACACTGCCGACTGGCTGGCCGAGGTGGCCGCCTGGCGCAACCGCTACCCGCTCTACGACAAGCGCCTCGATCCCGACAACGACGTGATCGTGCCCGAGGTGTCCATCCAGCTGCTCTCACGCCTCATCGACGCTGAGAACACCATCGTCGTTACCGAGGTGGGCCAGCATCAGATGTGGGCCGCGCAGTTCATCGACACCGAACGCCCGCGCACCTTCCTCAGTTCGGGGGGCGCCGGCACCATGGGGTTCGGGTTCCCCGCCGCCATCGGAGCGGCCATAGGGTGTCCCGACAAGACCGTCGTCTGCATCGCCGGAGACGGATCGTTCCAGATGAACAGCCAGGAAATGGCCACGGCCGCCATCGGCAACGTACCGGTGAAGGTGGTGGTGCTGGACAACCGGGCGCTCGGCATGGTGCGCCAATGGCAAAAGCTGTTCTACAAGCGCCGCTACTCCTTCACCGAACTGGCCGACAACCCCGATTTCGTGAAGCTGGCCGACGCCTACGGATGGCAAGGAGAACAGGTGACCAGCGCAAGCGAGCTCGCAGCGGCCTACAAGCGCATGCTCGATGCGCAGGGCCCCTACCTGCTAGACGTGTGCATCCCGCGCGACCAGAGCGTGTTTCCCATGGTGGCGCCGGGCAAGGGCCTCTCGGAAGTCACCGGGGCCATCGACAGCTCGGCAGGCGCCGTGCGTGTAGGACCCGAGGATTCGCCGGAAGTGGCAACGCCGGAAGGAGCGAACTGATGAAACACGTGCTTTCCATTTTGGTCGAGAACAGCCCCGGCGTGCTCTCGCGCGTCACCGGCCTCATCTCGCGACGCGGGTTCAACATCGAGTCGCTGTCCGTCGGACCCACCGAAGACCCCACCAAGTCGCGCGTCACCGTCATCGTGAACGCCAACGAAGTGGCCTACGAGCAGCTCACCAAGCAGCTTCACAAGCTTACCAGCGTGCACAAGATCAGCGACCTCACCAACGACAGCGCCATCGAGCGCGAGCTGGTTTTGTTCAAGGTGAACGCCCCGGCCGAACGGCGCGGCGAGATCATCGAGATCGCCAACGTGTTCCGCGCCAACATCGTGGACGTGGGCCGCACCTCGCTTACCGTCGAAGCCACGGGCGACGAGGCGAAGCTCAAGGGCATGGAGGATCTGTTCCGCGCCTACGGCCTGAAGGAGGCCACGCGCACCGGCAAGATCGCCATGGGCCGAAGCTCGAAGGAAAGCTAACCGATCACCTGCGCGCCCGCGCTCGCGATACCAGTAACAGCAGCCAACCAGACGAAAGGAAACGACATGGCTGTCACCATCTACTACGAACAGGACTGCAACCCCGAGGTCATCAAGGGTAAAAAGATCGCCGTCATCGGATACGGATCGCAGGGTCACGCCCATGCGCTCAACCTCAAGGATTCGGGATGCGACGTCCGCGTCGGCCTGCGCGAAGGCTCCTCTTCGGCCGAGTCCGCCCGCGAAGCGGGCCTCAACGTCGTTTCCATCGAGCAGGCCGCCGAAGAGGCCGACGTCATCATGATCCTCGTTCCCGACGAGATCCAGGCCAAGGTCTACGAACAGCAAATCGCCCCGCACCTGCACGCCGGCGACACCCTCGCGTTCGCGCACGGCTTCAACGTGCACTACGGATACATCACCGCTCCGGAAGACGTGAACGTTATCATGTGCGCTCCCAAGGGCCCCGGGCACATCGTCCGCCGCCAATACACCGAAGGTTCGGGCGTTCCCGATCTGGCCTGCGTGCACCAGGACGCCACGGGCGACGCCTGGGACATCGCGCTGTCGTACTGCTGGGGCGTGGGCGGCGCCCGCACGGGCATCATCAAGGCCACGTTCGCCCAGGAAACCGAAGAGGACCTTTTCGGCGAGCAAGCGGTTCTGTGCGGCGGCTTGGTCGAGCTGGTGAAAGCCGGCTTCGAGACGCTGGTTGACGCAGGCTATCCGGCCGAACTTGCCTACTTCGAGTGCTATCACGAGATGAAGATGATCGTGGACCTCATGTACGAAAGCGGCATCCACTTCATGAACTACTCGATCTCCAACACCGCCGAGTACGGCGAGTACTACGCCGGCCCCAAGGTCATCAACGACGAGTCGCGCGCGGCTATGAGGGAAATCCTCGAACGCATCCAGAACGGGGACTTCGCCCGCGAGTTCGTGGCCGACTGCAACGACAACCACAAGTGGCTGCTCGAGCAGCGCGAAGCCATCAACAACCACGAGATCGAAAAGACCGGCGAGAAGATCCGCTCGATGTTCACCTGGATCAAGAAATAGCAAACCCTCGAGGCCGGAAGCGGGCGCGCCTCCGGCCTCGGCAAACCCTTGCTTCCCGGAAAGGAGACTCGCATGACTCGGAAGATCAAGATCTTCGACACCACCTTGCGCGACGGCGAGCAGTCGCCCGGCGCATCGATGAACACCGAGGAGAAACTGGTGGTGGCGCGCGAGCTTCTGCGCTTGAACGTCGACGTGATCGAGGCGGGTTTTCCGATTTCGAGCCCGGGCGACTTCGAGAGCGTGCGGCGCATCGCCGAGCTGGCGGGTGACAACGCCACGGTCTGCGCCCTCACCCGCGCCGTCAAAAAAGACATCGACAGCGCCGCCGACGCCCTGAAATACGCCAAGCGCCCCCGCATCCACACCGGCATCGGCGTTTCGCCCTCCCATATGCGCGACAAGCTGAAGATGACCGAAGACCAGGTTGTCGAGCGCGCTGTCGAATGCGTTTCGTACGCCAAGCGCTTCGTCGATGACGTCGAGTTCTACGCCGAAGATGCGGGCCGCTCCGACTACGACTTCTTGGTGCGCGTGATCCAAGCCGTCGTTGACGCGGGAGCCACCGTCGTCAACATTCCCGACACCACCGGGTTCTCGCTGCCCGAAGAATACGGACGGCGCATCAAGTACCTGCACGACAACGTGCGCGGCATCGAAAACGTCGATATCTCGGTGCACTGCCATAACGATCTAGGCATGGCCACCGCACTTGCCATGGCCGGCGTGCGAAACGGCGCGACCCAGATCGAGTGCACCATCAACGGCCTGGGCGAGCGCGCGGGCAACACCGCCATGGAAGAGGTCGTCATGGCCATCCGCATGCACGGCGAAGAGCTCGACGCCCACACCGATGTGAACACCCGCGAATTCGTGAGGGCAAGCCGCCTCGTGTCGTCCATCACCGGCATGAACGTCCAGGCCAACAAGGCCATCGTGGGCGCCAACGCATTCGCCCATTCCTCGGGCATCCACCAAGACGGCGTGCTGAAGCAGCGCTCGACCTACGAGATCATCGACCCCGAAGAGGTTGGCGCGGGACAGTCCAAGATCATTCTCACAGCGCGCTCGGGCCACGCAGCGCTCAAGCACCGCCTGATCGAACTGGGGTACGAGTTCGAAAAAGACGAGCTCGACAAGATCTACGAAGCCTTCCTCGACCTGGCCGACAAGAAAAAGGAAGTGTTCGACGAAGACCTGGAAAGCCTGGTGAACGAACGCGAGCGCGAGGCTGCGGCCCTGTACTCCATCGTGAGCGTCCAGGTGTCCAGCGGATATCCCCTTATCCCCACGGCCACGGTCACCCTGAAAGACCCCGACGGCGCCGATGCCACGGTGTGCACCTACGGCGTGGGGCCCATCGATGCGGTGTTCAAGGCCGTGAATCAGATCATCCGCGTCGATAACGAGCTGTCGGAATTCTCCGTCCAGTCCGTCACCCGCGGCCTGGCCGCCCTCGGCGAGGTCACGGTGCGCGTGGCCGCATCCGACGGACGCGTCTTCGCCGGCAGGGGAGCCGACGGCGACATCATCGTGTCGTCTGCGAAGGCCTACGTGAACGCCCTCAACCGCCTGCTGTCCGATCGGAAGAATTAAGCGTTTGTTACGTACCTGTGGGTTTCGGTTGTAAGAGGGGAAAACCGCGGTCCGTTGGTATAGATTGAATTCAGGGAGACACCTTCGCGCGAGGTGTCTCCCTGTTCGTTGGAACCTGAAGAGACTAAAGAGACTAAGAAGTTCAGCATGGATATATTTTCGCACGCAGCCTTTCAGATGATCGAGCTCACCCTTCTTGCCGCCGCCGGCGTTATCGCCCGTAAACTCGACTTCATGAACAGCGCGTTCGACACCGCGCTGTCGCGTCTCGTGATGAACTTCTCGCTGCCCGCCCTCATGGTGTCGTCGGTGCTGAACAACACCGGCCTGCCCGACTTCGCCACCATCATGCGCATCCTGGGATTTTCGATGCTCGCCTACGCGCTGATGATGGTCATTTCCTATCTTGTGCCGCGCCTGTACCCCAACATCGAACCCGCAACGCGCGGCGCCCACTCGTTCATGATGGGATTCGGAAACACCAGCTTCGTCGGGCTTCCCATCCTCAACGCCATATTCGGGCCAGCCGCGGTGTTCTACGGCGTCATCAACAACATTCCGTTCAACATCTTCGCATTCACCTGCGGAGAATCAATGATCAGGCAGGGGGGCGCCGCAAAGGGGGCGTCGTTCAAGCGACGGGCGAAAAAGGTCCTGCGCAACCTCATGAACCCCGCCATGATCGCCTGCATCGTCGCGCTCGTGCTGGCATCGCTGGGAATCACCGACAACGGGGGCCTGGTGGGCAGCACCCTCAACTACATAGGCCAGATGACGGTTCCCGCCTCGATGCTGATCATCGGCTCGACTCTTGCCACCCTGTCGCCGAAGGAAACGCTGTCGCACGTCAAACCCTACCTCACCTCTCTCGTGCGCCTGCTGGCGATCCCCGTCGCACTGTTCTTCGCGCTGCGCCCCTTCATCGACGATCCGCTGATCCTCGGCGTTATCGTCGTGGGTGCCGGCATGCCGGTGGCGTCGATGGGCATCATGATGGCCCTCATGTACGACGGCGACGTGAAGGCCATGTCGCAAGGAACGTTCATCACCACGATCCTCGCTCTTGCCACCATCCCGCTGCTGGCCGTTTTGGTGTCGTAGGGGCTTTCCCCAAACGTATTACTTGTGTGTTAACGAATCCAACACATCCAGAAAATAGCTAATCACCTGGTATGATTGCGTTGTCCCCAGCAGGGGATGTTTTTTTCGCGACCCTGTTTGGAAAGAAAGGCGAGGATGATGGCGTACTACCAGCCGGACATCGAGACCATGTCTCGAGAGCAGCTGAGGAAGCTGCAGTTCAAGCGCGCTCGATGGACGGTTCAGCACGCCTTCGACAACATCCCCTTCTACCGCGAATCCTGGAAGGAGGCGGGGGTGGAGCCGGGCGACCTCAGGTCGCTTGAAGACCTTTCCGAATTCCCCTTCATCAAGAAGCAGGATATGCGCGATAACTACCCGTTCGGCCTATTCGCGGTCGATCAGCACCGCGTTGCGCGCATCCACGCGTCATCGGGCACCACCGGGCAGGCCACCGTTGTGGGCAGCACCGCGTCCGACCTGGCCAACTGGGCCGACTGCTTCGCGCGCGGCATCTACATGGCCGGGGGAGGACCCAAGTCGACCGTTCAGGTTTCCTACGGATACGGCCTGTTCACAGGAGGTTTGGGAGCCCACACCGGAAGCGAGCGGGCCGGAGCCACGGTTATCCCCACCTCGTCGGGCAACACGCAGCGCCAGATCCAGATGATGAAGGATCTGGGCACCACCATCATCGCCTGCACGCCTTCCTACGCGCTGCTTTTGGCCGACACCATGATAGAGATGGGCATGGATCCGCGCACCGACCTGAAGCTGACGGCCGGCATCTTCGGAGCCGAAGCGGCCTCCGACGGCCTCAAAACCGAACTTGCGCGGAAGCTGGGCATCCGCTACGTGAACGTCTACGGCCTTTCCGAGATCATGGGGCCGGGCGTCGCGTTTTCCTGCGAGCACGACAACGGGCTCCATCTTGCAGAAGACCACTTCTACGCCGAGATCATCGATCCCGACACGCTTCTTCCCGTTCCCGACGGCCAATACGGCGAACTGGTGTTCACCACGCTCACGCGCGAGTGCTGCCCCATGGTGCGCTACCGCACGCGCGACATCACCCGCATCGTCGATCGCACGTGCGCCTGCGGACGCACGCACCGCATGATCGACAACATCGTCGGACGCTCCGACGACATGATGATCATCCGCGGCGTGAACGTGTTCCCGTCTCAGATCGAGCAGGTGATCACCGCCATTCCCGAAATCGCGGCCCAGTACAAGATCATCCTGCGCACAGACGGGCACCTCGACCGCATGGAGCTGCAGGTGGAAACCGTTCCCGAGTTCCCCTTCGACGAGATCAGGAAGCTCGAGGAAGTCAAAGCCCGCCTCAAAGCCGAGCTCAAGAGCAACCTGCAGATAGGCGTGGACGTAAAGCTGGTCGAACCGATGAGCATCGAGCGCTCCGAGGGGAAAGCGAAGCGCGTATTCGATCTGAGGGAGAAGGTGGCGCGATGATCAAGCAGCTTACCGTTTTTCTAGCAAACGAGCAGGGACGGCTCTCGTCTGTATGCAGGGCGCTGGCCGACGCGCGCATCAACGTGCACGCGCTCGTGCTGGCCGACACGGCCGAATACGGAGTCGCGCGCTTCCTATGCGATCGACCCGAAGCGGCGGCACTCGAGCTGGAGCGGCGTGGATACCGCGCCCGCACCGTCGATGTCCTGGGCGTCTATGTAGCCGATCGCGCCGGCGGGCTGGTAGAGGCGCTCGATGCCCTCGACGGCACCGGCGTGAACATCGAGTACCTCTACTGCATTTCCTCCAGCACCGACGATGCCCTCGATATCCTGAAAGTCGAAAACCCGCAGTCCGTCGAGGAAGCGCTGAAGAACGCCGGATTCCGTATCGCCGACCCCTCTGATATCTATGAACTGGACTAACATGCCTAACATGCGAACCTGTGCGTTCGGAAAGGGAGGATGCGCACGCACCCTCTTCGCGCTGGCTCTTGCAGGTGCGCTCGCGCTGCCCGCGCTGCCGGCCTTCGCGGACGTGCGAAAATCAGATCAGATCGGCGACTCCACCGTCGAAGCGCTGGGGCTTTCGGTGGGGGACTGCCCCGATGTGGCCTCCGATTACGCCGTGCTGGTCGATTCTGCGGGCAGGCCCCTGTTCCAGCGCCAGGCAACCGCACCCGCACAGATCGCTTCCATCACCAAGGTGATGACTGCGCTGGTCAGCATGGAGTACCTGAAGCTCGACGATCAGATCGTCGTAAGCGAGGCAGCCGCCGCCATCGGCGAATCGTCGGCCAACCTCAGGGCGGGCGATGCCATGTCGTTCGAAACCGCGCTGAAAGCGCTGCTGGTCCCTTCGGGAAACGACGCCGCCGTCGCCATTTCCGAAGCTGCAGGCCAGGCCATCCTCGAACGGGAACCCGGCTTGGGCGACACCCCCGCCGCAGCTTTCGTCGCGAAGATGAACGAAAAGGCGAAAGAGCTGGGATGCACCGACACCGTCTACGAGAACCCGCACGGCCTCGACGACGGGTCTTTTGCCGGAAGCCTCCACAGCACCGCATCCGATCAGGCGCTTATTGCAGCGAAGGCCATGGACAGCGACGTCATCGCTGCCATCGTGAAGGGCGGCAGCACGTCGATCGTCGTCAAGCGGGGCGGCTCTAACACCCAGATCGATCTTCAGACCACCGATGCGCTCCTTGAAATGTACGACCGTGCGATCGGCGTCAAAACGGGGGAGACCCTTTTGGCCGGACCTTCGTTTATGGGAGCGGCCAGCGACGGAAGCATGAAGCTCTACGCCGTCGTGCTGCACTCCGACACCGCCCAAACCCGCTTCGACGATGCGAAGGCGCTGTTCGAGTGGGGATACCGCCACTACATCGACTATCGTTTTATAAACGCCGATCAAACGATAAGCATGGCGGCGAATTCCACGGTCACCGAGGTTCCGTTGGTGGCCCAGGTTAAGTTAGCCGACCGCCACGATGCCGTCCTCGACGTCACGATCTCCGATCCGAACGCCTCGCAGCGCGTGTTCGATCTCGACGGAAACGTAAGCCAGGACGTCGAGATAGACGACGGGGCGCTTTCGGGGGTCGTCAAAGCCGGTCAGAAGGTGGGTTCCATATCGTTCAAGCAACACAACCAGACCATAGCCCGATACGACCTGCTGGCCGCTGAAACCGTTGACGCCCCTGGGATATTCGACCGCGTTTCGAACTGGTTCTGGGGTCTGTTCGGAAGCAGCGATGACCGCCAGAACGTCGTTACCGTGCACAACAATATGCCTATAATCAAGAACAACCAGAAAAACCAAGCGTAACCGCGCCCGGAGGTGCACCATGAGCCGAACCTGCCCCATCTGCAACAGCATCGCCAACGACGCGGCCCCATCCTGCCCTGCATGCGGCTTTAAATTCAACGGCTCGACCGAATCGTTCGCACCGCTGCAGCTTACCGGCGCAAACCGTCCCGTTCAAAGCGCCGCGCCGCGCAAACCCGGATGCCTCAAAGTCGTGCGCGGCCCGCGCACGGGAGCCGTCATCGACCTGTACGATGGCGAGCTTTCCATCGGACGCGACCCGCGCTGCGACGTATTCCTCAACGATATGACGGTGTCGCGCAATCATGCGACGCTTACCGTGCAGGGTGCAAGCGCGACGATTCGCGACAACAACTCCTTCAACGGCGTATGGGTGAACAACAGCAGCGTCGATGTCGCCACACTTACGGTAGGCGATAAGATTCAGATCGGCGAGTTCTGCCTGCACTATTGCGAGGCGCAGTAGGGAAGCGTCTTTTTGAAGGCCAACCCGCTGCGCCGAAACGGACCGACCGGCCATACGATCCCCGAACGGCGTATGGAACGACGTCCGAACAACTGCGAAATCGCAACGATGGCTCTGTTTGCAGCGCCATCGAAACCCGAAGCGTTTATCCTGTTCCGACAGCTCCGGTTCTTGCAGCCATCCGAGGGGGTTACCGACGAGAGGGCCCGCAGACGCCCAGAGCCGTCGAATTGACGAGAGGCATCACATGGAACTTTTATCAGGAAACGAAGCCATAGCGCGCGGCGCATGGGAAGCAGGCGCCCACATCGGCGTCGCTTATCCCGGAACGCCGTCCACCGAGACGCTCGAGACCTTCTGCACCTTCGACGATGTGTACGCCGAATGGTGCACAAACGAGAAAGTAGCCGTCGAGGTGGGCATGGGAGCCTCCGCGGCCGGAGCCCGCGTGCTTTCCACCATGAAGCACGTCGGGGTGAACGTCGCCGCTGATCCGCTGTTCACCGCTGCCTACACCGGCGTCAACGGCGGCTTCGTCATCCTTGCTGCCGACGATCCGGGTATGTACTCGTCCCAAGACGAGCAAGACTCCCACTGGTACGCGCGCGCAGCGCATATCCCCATGCTCGATCCCGCCGACTCGGCCGAAGCGCTGGCCTTCACCCGCGATGCCTTCGATATCTCCGAGCGATTCGACGTGCCCGTGTTCATCCGCTCGACCGTGCGCGTGTCCCACACCAAAACCGCCGTCGAGGTTGGGCCCCGTCGCGCCTGTCCGATCAAGCCGTACGAAAAGGATGCGGCCAAGTGGGTCATGATGCCCGCGTTCGCCAAACCGCGCCGCAAAATCCAGCTCGAGCGCATCGACGAGCTTCGCGCGTGGGTGGAAACCTGCCCTTACAACCACGTGATCCGAAAAGGCGCCGACATCGGAGTAATATGCGCCGGGGCCGCCTACCAGCACGTCGTCGAAGCACTGCCCGACGCTTCGGTGTTCAAACTCGGCGTCAGCTGGCCGCTGCCTCCAAATGCGCTGCGCGCGTTTGCCGAATCGGTTGACAAGGTGTACGTGGTCGAAGAGGCGTCCGAATACTTCGCCGACCAGGTGCGCGCGCTCGGCATCGAACTCGATGCCTTCGAGCGCCCTCTTCCGCGCGACGGAGAGCTTTCGCCCGGGCTCATCCGCACCGCCTTCGGTTTCAGCGAGCCCGCGCACGCCGACGCGATGGGCGATGTTCCCGCGCGTCCGCCCGCGCTGTGCCCGGGGTGCCCGCACCGTCTGGTGTTCAAGGAGCTTTCGCGCATGAGAGCCATCGTCACCGGCGATATCGGCTGCTACACCCTGGGGGCTCTCGCGCCGCTGTCCTCGATCGACACCTGCCTCGACATGGGAGCCTCGGTGTCGATGTCCCACGGATTCGAACTGGCCCTCGAGGGAACCGAGCACCGGCCCGTCGTCGGCATCATCGGCGATTCGACGTTTGCGCATTCGGGCCTCTCGTCGCTTATCTCAACCGTATACAATCGAGGGAAGGGCACCGTCTGCATCCTGGACAACCGCACGACGGCCATGACCGGTCGCCAGGGCAATCCCTTCAACGGCGAAACCCTCCAGGGACGGCCCAGCAGAGAGCTCGACCTGGTCGGACTGCTGCACGCGATCGACGTCGACCATGTCCTGGAAGTCGATCCCCATAACGCCAAATCCGTTCGCGGCGCCCTGCGCACTGCGACAAAGGATCAGGCTGACAAGCTGACCGTCATCGTGTTCAAAGCGCCCTGCGTGCTTCTCAGCAAAGACCGCAAACCCAACTACTTCGTTAACGGCAACTGCACGTCTTGCGGAGCCTGCACCTCCATCGGGTGCCCCGCGCTGTCCAAAGATCTCGAAAGCGGTCTGGCTTCCATCGACCAGACCCTCTGCGTCGGATGCGGGCAGTGCGAGCAGTATTGCCACTCGAACGCCATCGAACAGCTGACCGGCCTTTCGGCCTAAGGGGGAAGTCTTATGAACGCGCGCACCGTCCTTCTTTGCGGAGTCGGGGGGCAGGGAACCATCCTCGCCGCTGACCTGCTTGCCCGTGCCGCTTTGGCGGCGGGCCTCGAAGTGAAGGTTTCCGAGATCCACGGCATGGCCCAGCGCGGCGGAGCCGTCACCACGGTCGTTCGCTTCGGCGAAAGCGTCTCCACCATGGTTGCAGACGCCGGCATGACCGACTGCGTGGTGTCGTTCGAAACCACCGAGGCCCTGCGCAACGCACCGTATCTGAAAGAGGGGGGATACCTCCTCGTCGCGGACGAAACCATCAAGCCGCTGCCCGTTGCCTGCGGACGTGCGTCCATGCCCGCGCAGGCGCGTATGAAGCTTGAACGGCTCGGCGCCGTGATCGTTCCCGCAACGAAGATCGCGCGCGAGGCCGGCAACCCGAAAACCGTGAACGTCGTCCTTCTCGGGGCGCTCGAAGCGCGTCTTGGGTTCGGGCGCGAGGCCTGGATCAAGGCGATCGAGGGAAAGGTTCCCCCCAAAACCGTCGAGGCGAACACGCGGGCCTTCGATCTTGCGCTGGAATTCGCGCAGGAAAACCTAGGCTAGCGCGTCATGGCGGTTGTCGGGCGCTTCGCGCCCAGCCCGACAGGACGCATGCATGCGGGAAACATCTACGCCGCGCTCCTTTCGTGGCTGATCGTCAGATCCCAGAAGGGGAGCATCGTTTTGCGCATCGAAGACCTCGATCGCGAGCGATCCCGCCCTGCGTATGCCAACCAGATCATGCGCGATTTCGAATCCCTGGGCCTTACCTGGGACCGAGGGCCCTTCTTCCAACACAACCGCGACGAGGTGTACCGAGCCGCGCTCGAACGCCTTTCCTCCCAAGCGCGCGTCTACCCTTGCTTCTGCACGCGCGCCGATCTGCGGGCCGCATCGGCGCCCCATGTCGGAGAACGCTTCGTTTACGCGGGAACCTGCAGAAACATCTCTCCCGACGAGGCAGAGCGCCGATCCAAGCTGCACTCACCGTCTTGGAGAATCTGCGTCCCCGACAAAACGTATCGCGTGAACGATATGATACAGGGGACGTTCGGGCAGAACCTCGCAACGGAGTGCGGAGACTTCGTTTTGCGGCGTGCCGACGGATCGTTCGCCTATCAGCTGGCCGTCGTTGCAGACGATTTCGAGCAAGGCGTCACCTGCGTCGTTCGCGGTTGCGACCTGCTCTCATCAACCCCTCAGCAAAGATACCTGCAGGATTTGCTGGGCTTCGAGCGCCCCTCGTACGCCCACATCCCCTTGCTGGCAGATTCCAGTGGACGGCGGCTTTCCAAGCGCAACCGAGATGCGTCGTTCGATGAGCTGATCGGCCGATACCGAACTCCCGAAGGCATAATCGGACATATCGCCCACATCGCCGGTATCCTGAAGACAGACGAACCCGCTTCTCCCGACGAGGTTCTTGCGCTGTTCGACCTCGATCGATGGCGTCAGCAGCTTGGGAAGCGACACGGCCTGGCACAATTGGAGTGGTGCGAGGATCCCGTCTGGAAAGCAGCTACAGCGACAGGCCGGTCGAAGCCGACAGAAGGATAGCCGCCGCGTAAAACACCCCCAGCACGATATTCACCGTGAGGATCTGAGGCATAGACTGAAGGCGCCTCTCGGGAGTAAGCGGATTGCGGAACAGCGCCTGTAAAAGCGGGAGCGCCGCCAGCACCATGAACGGCGCCGCAATCAGCCCCCTGGGGAACCAAACAGTCAAAACGGCAAGCATCGAGATGATGCCGGCCACCGTGAGCGCCCGATACAGGCGCCGTGCGCGCTCGCGTCCCAGCACGATCGCCAAGGTTTTGCGATGCGCGGGAATATCGCGTTCGATATCGCTGATGTTGTTGGTAAACATGATCAGTCCGATTAGAAATATGAAGGGAACGCTCCATACAAGCACCAACGGTTCGATCGATCCGGTAAGCACGTAAACAACGGCGAGGGGCACGAGCGCCCCCATGACAACACCGCTTACCGCTTCTCCAAGGGGCAAATAGGACAGGGGAGTCTTTCCCGCCGAGTACACGATAACGAAAACCGCTCCGATCGAGCCGATTGCCAAGGGAAACCATCCCGCGCGCGCGATCACGTAGATGCCGAGTACAAACGCAGCGATCACGAAGCACACCGCAAGCCTCAACGCAGAACGGGGATCAAGGTCGTTATAGACGAGCACCGAATCGCTCGGGTCGACGAAGTCCTCTTCGCCATCCGTTCCCTTGATGCAATCGTAATAATCGTTGAACGTGTTCGCGGCTGATTGGAACAACACGACGATGGCCAATACGGCCAACGACAGCGACAACGAAACCGATCCGACCAGTACCGATGCCATGCATACCGCTGCGAAGGTGGGGAGGATCGCAGCGGGCCACGTATGGGGCGCCGCAAGCTCAAGCGCCATCTTCGCCGTAAGCCGTCCTGTGTTTTCGCTGGTCATACGATCGTTTGAACTCAATGGTTCGCCTTTCTTCTCGCATACTGAACCATCATGCCATAAGCGGACCAACAATACCTGCCATGAGCACGTTAAATTGTGGAATGATGGCAACCCGGCGCGCCACTCGGTCTGCCGTTTTGCCTCGGGAATATAATATCGGCGGAACTCATCAAAAGGAGAGGTTATGGTCAAGGTGGTCGAAGTCCCGATACGCTACGGGGAAACGGACTGCATGGGCGTCGTGTATCATGCGAACTATCCGCTGTACTTCGAAGACGCTCGCGAAAAATTTATTTCTGATCTGGGATTCCCTTATGCTGATCTGGAGCGTCAGAACATCATGGCCCCGGTAACGGAAATGCATCTGTCCTATTCGTCATCGTTGAGATACGGCGATACCGCCCTCATCAGAATCTGGGTATCCAAGCTGACGGCCGTGCGAATCACGTATTCTTACGAGATCTTCCGTAAAGGGATGGATCTTCGATTCGAGAAACCATGCGTAACGGGATTCACTACGTTATGCATGGTTGACGCCGAAACCTTCGAACCGCTTAACATGAGGAAATCCTGTCCGGAACTGTATGCGAAATACAAGGAAGCCGTCGAATGCGAGCTTGAAAGCGATTAGGCGGGCTCACTCGCTCTGACGCCGAAGCGGAGCAACTTGTGACAGACAGCAGGGCGGGTCGGCTCTCTTCAAGCCGACCCGCCCTTTGTCAAACCTCTTAGTTTACATAACATATATTATCAATCTTATATGGTGCCCAAGAGAAGAAGGCTTTAGCCCCATGTGGAGTTGCTGTCCGTACCGGTTCCCGCACCGTGGTCGGCCGATGAGTTGAGCGCTCGATCCTGGGGATTGAACGCAGCCGACAGGTCTCCGCTTTCAACCGCATCCATGATTACCGGAAACAGCACGATAGCCGCAACCAAGTTGATAACAAGCGCTATTCCTGAAATCCCTATACCGACTGCCGCCTGGCGCTTCAGCAGCTTTCCCACGAGCGGCTTTTCAGGATGACTATCACCGACGCGTTTGAACTTCACAAACGATATGATTCCGCACACCATACCGACCCCGCTCAGCAAAATACCGCCGATGAACAAGGATATCGGTCCGGCGATATTCGCAATCGCAAGCAGCGTCCGTCCGCTCTTTACCTGAGCGCGCTCTTCGTCGGTGGCGCGAAACGACAGCCCGTTCATAAGCAGGTTTTCCAAACCATCCTGCACGCGCCGATCGAACATCCTCTGAGCCTTGTCGCGATCACTCTCGTCGTATCCTTTGGGAGGCTCCGGAGCACCCTGCTCGCGCTGATCGCCCCCCGCTTCGTCATGCAGGTGATCTTCAGTATCTTCGTTCTTCTTTTCAGTCATACGTTTCCTATAGTTTGAACTGGTGAAATGCTATGTAAAGCTCTCAGATCGATTCTGAGGGCCTATATTTGAGAAATCGAAGAACCCCTACCGATTTGACATCGGATCGAGCACCTTAAACTCCGCTGCTGCCGAACCCGCCGACACCGCGCTCTGAAGAAGGCAGCTCGTCGCAAGGAGCCAACGTAACGATCGGCGTGGCCAAAATAGTGAGTTGGGCAATACGATCGCCGCGCTCGACCTTGAACTCGTTTTCGGCATCGGTATTGAGCAGTGCAACCTTCAGCTCTCCTCGATACCCGCTGTCAACGAGCCCGGGGGCATTCACGATGGAAATACCGTGCTTTGCAGCCAACCCGCTTCGGGGCAGAACGAAACCCGCATATCCCTCGGGGATGGCAACAGCCAAGCCGGTTCTCACAAGCTTGCGTTCGAACGGCTTCAAAACCGCGTTTTCCGCTGCGCGCAGATCCAATCCTGCATCACCCGGATAAGCATACGAAGGAAGCTCGATCGAAGGATCCAACTTCATGATTTTCAGTTCGACACCGGTCATTTGTTCAACTCCTCAAGCGCTTCGGCGAATTCCTCAACGCTGTTGAAATGCTTGTATACACTCGCAAAACGGACATAGGCAACATCGTCGAGCTTAGCGAGACGGTCCATGATCATCGAACCAAGGTCCTTCGAATACACATCCGTTTTTGATTCGGATCTCAACGTCGATTCCATGTTATCGACCAAGCTCTCGATCTGCTCGGGAGAGATGGGGCGTTTGGCACAGGCGATCAAAAGACCCCTCATCAGCTTATCTCGATCGTACGCTTCAGACGAGCCGTCGGATTTAATCACCATAAACGACGTATCTATCAGGCGTTCGTAGGTGGTGAACCGATTGCCGCACTTAAGGCATTCGCGTCGGCGACGAATCGAAGTCCCATCGTCGGAAGGACGCGAATCCACAACCTTCGATTCAAGATTTCCACATGCTGAACAGCGCATATCGCTCCTTTGCTTCGGTTGGACTAGAGTACCACGCAACGAGCGCTTCGTGCTCGAGGGACCGTCAAGCCCATACAGAGCGCAGGAGGTCGAACATGAGCTTTAGATGCCGAAAAACATACCGATCGACATGAGTGCGACCAACCCGGCACCGAACAGCAGAGACTGATACTTGGTTAGCAGGCCGAACGATATTCCGCGAGCATCCTCGTAAGCGATGCTGCACACGGCATCGCTGCAACCGAGCGCAGTCGTATTCAGCAGGTCGTCAACAACCGACATCGACCCATGAGAAACCGTGGGTTCCACAAGGTGCGACGACCGCTCGAAAGAAACCCGGTACCTGCGGCTGTATCGGGAATCGGCTTCACCATGTTCGGCTTGATGCCTTATGTCGTCAAACGAAATGATCTTTCCGGGACGAACCCCCTGAAGCTGCAAAGCCGAAGTTCCCACCACCGGACAGCGCTTGGAATCTTTGACGTTCATACGGTGCCTTTCGCTTGCATAGAACCTTTGTTCGTGTTTATAATAAATCGAACAAAGGTTCTTGTCAAAGATTTTTCAAACAAATGTTCGTGTTTGGAGGAAGCATGTCCGAGAAACTTACCAAGAAACAGCGTGCGGTGCTCGATTGCATCGAAGCATGCATACGTGAAAAGGGATACGGCCCCACGGTGCGGGAGATCTGCGCCGCACTCGACCTCTCCTCCCCCTCCACCGTCCATGTCCACCTCGGAGCGCTTGAGCAGAAGGGCTATATCGAGCGCGATCCCCTGAAGTCGCGTTCGATAACACTCACGCATCCGTGTGAAGAGCAGCTCGTCGAACCGACGAACATCATCGCTCCGCGGTTCGGCAATGCGGTTGAGATTCCCTTGGTCGGCAACGTCGCCGCCGGTGAGCCTATCTTTGCGGAAGAGAACATAACGGATACCATGACGCTTCCCACCGAGATAGTCGGAGACTCACCGTCGTTCATGCTTTCAGTGCGCGGAGAATCCATGATCGAAGCCGGAATAAACGACGGGGATTACGTCGTGGTGAAAGAGCAGAAGGTCGCCAACAACGGAGAGATCATCGTAGCCCTCATCGAAGATGGCGCAACCGTGAAGCGCTTCTACAAAGAGCGCGATCACATCCGCCTCCAACCGGAAAACTCCTCCATGGAACCTATCATCACCCGCGACTGCACGATCGTAGGAAAAGTGGTTGCGGTTTTCAGAAGAATCTAAGGTTTGATTAATATCAACCATCATCAACGTAAGGTATTAACCAAAAGAATATATAGTTTAAACCGCAGGTAGTACGAAAGAGGTCCAATTAGCTTTCACGAATACTATGAGGGTAAAAGAACCGCTCGTACGCAGGGGGCACAAACAGCGAGAGCTGCGTACCCTGCTCGGTGTAATCTTCGGATACGACACGGCAGCGCTCGTGAGCGAGAGAAACCAACTCTCCGCATGAATACGGAATCTCGACCTCGAGCAGAACCTCGTTGGAAGATGCTGCATGCGACACCACCGCCAGCAGATCGTCTATCCCCTCGCCGGTTGCAGCCGAGATAAACACACCTTCCGAATAGCGTTTGTTGAAAGCTCCGAGCGTTGTCTCGCTCAACGCATCCGTTTTGTTGAACACGAGAAGACGAGGGATCCGCTCGGCCCCTATTTGGCCAAGCACCTCGTTCACCGCTTCGATATGAAATGCCAGCTCCTCGCTTGAAGCATCCACCACATGCAAGATCAGATCCGCTCCGTTGATCTCGTCAAGCGTAGATTTAAACGACTCTACAAGAGTGGTTGGAAGCTTCTTGATGAACCCGACGGTATCCGTGAGGGTAATAACGCGCCCTTCGGGCAGCGCGAAGCGTCTCGTAGTAGAGTCGAGGGTGGCGAACAGCTTGTCGTCGCTGTACACGCCCGCACCGGTCAAGCGATTGATGAGCGTGGACTTTCCCGCGTTCGTATAACCCGCGATAGCCACCTTGAACACGCCGGCGCTATAGCGCTCCTCCCTCTGCACGCAGCGAACGCTTTTCACATGCTCGAGCTCGCGCTTGATCGATGTGATGCGTTTGCGCACCATACGGCGGTCCACCTCGAGCTGGCTCTCCCCCTCCCCGAAACGCGACCCCACACCGCCGCCCATGCGGTTGGATGCGAGATGCGCCCACATACCCCGCAAACGGGGAAGAAGGTACTGGTTCTGAGCCAACTTCACCTGCAGACGGCCTTCCTTCGTCGTTGCATGCAACGCGAAGATGTCGAGGATCAGCGCCGTGCGGTCGAGCACCTTGATCGATTTGTCGAAACCCTTCTCGAGGTTAGCCTGTTGAGATGGGGAAAGTTCATCGTCGAACACCACGATATCGGCATCCAGCGCACGAACGGCCTCAGCTATCTCCGCTACCTTTCCCGAACCGATAAGCGTGCGCGGATTAGGCTTGGCCAGACGCTGGGTGAACGAGGCGACCACGTCCGCTCCCGCCGTATCCACCAAACGCGTCAGCTCTTGAAGCGACGAATCGATCGGCCAGTCAAGACCGGGACGGTCCACGCCGACGACAACCGCGCGCTCACGCGGCGCCTCGACGATCGTCGCCCCCTTGACGGTCACTCCCTCGAATCGATCCAAGCGCACCTCCGCGTTCGCACCCTGGCTTGAGAGCCTAGAGCTCGATATCCCCTTCGAAAACCTGAGCGGCGGGACCGGTCATACGCACCCGCCCATCTTCGGCGTACTCGATATGGAGCGTACCGCCCAGAAGCTTCACCTCGTTCACGCGGCCTGACCGCCCCGTGATGAACGCCGCAACGCCCACCGCGCAAGCGCCCGTTCCGCAAGCGAGCGTTTCGGCTACCCCGCGCTCGTACACGCGCATGGCCAGATGATCTGCTTCGACGCTGACGAACTCGATGTTGGCCTTCTCGGGAAACGCGGCATGGGATTCGAAGAACGACCCCACTTTGTCAACGTCGAGCGTAGCGAGGGATTTGCTGGCCGGATCGGTGAACGCCCCGTCTCGAAGGGCATCCCAGTCCTCGATGAACGCGACCGCATGGGGATTGCCCATGGACACGCATGTGAACCTGAAGTCACCGAAAGGAGATTTAAGCGTGACGTCGCCGGCGAACGCGCAACCGTTCTCGGCGGTATCCGTAGCCGCAAGCACCGTGGGCACGCAAGCCGGCTCGAGAACGGGTGCGCCCATATCGACGGTGGCAACCCGCATCGTTGCATCTTCGTCGCAGGCGAACTCGATGGGTTTAGGGCCTGAAAGCGTGTCGATGACGGTTGTCGCGGCAGATCGATCGACCAGACCCCGATCGACAATCCATTTCGCCGTACAGCGAACGCCGTTCCCGCACATCTGGGCAAGCGTGCCGTCGGCGTTAATGTAGTGCATGAAACCCGAAGCGCCCTCGGTCGTTGCGGGACGAACCAAGATAACGCCGTCCGCACCGATGCCGAAATGACGATCGCACAAGAAAGCGACCTGCTCAGGCGTAAGGTTGAGAGCCTCGTCGAGATCATCGATCATGACGAAGTCGTTTCCGGCTCCGTGAAGCTTGGCGAAATGCAGTTTCATGACGGCCCTTTCTCGGTCTACCCGTTCATGCAAGTGTATCAAGCCTGTTCGATATGAACTCGCAGGCAGCATCGCTATTCATGGAATCGTAATCGATCCATAAGATCCGAACGTCCCTATTGAACCACGTGCGCTGACGCTTGGCGTACCGGCGGGTTGCCGTCTTGATCTGGTCAAGCGCCTCGTCCAACGACGCACGCCCCTCCAGATGCTCGACGATCTCTTTGTAGCCGATCGCTTGAGGCGCGGTAATGCCTTCGCGAAATCCCTGGTCAAGAAGGTATTTCACCTCGCTTACCAAACCCTGTTCGGCCATCTGGTCAACCCGAGCATCGATGCGCTTCCGCAAGATGTCGGGAGTCACCCGCAACCCGAACATCACCGCAGGAAACTTCTGCGGTATCGAAGCCAGCTTCTTTTTCTGATGCGCGTACGAGGTGCCGTCCCCGATGAGCTCGAAGGCCCGCACAACGCGTTTGACATCGTTTTCGGGGATGATCGATGCGCTTGCCGGATCGACCCGGTAAAGTTCTTCCCACAACCCGTGGGCGCCGACGTCGCGAAACATCGCAAGGTAACGATCGCGGATGGGATTGCCGATCTGCTCGCCCTCGGGAAACTCGTAATCGTCAATGGCCGCACGCACGTAGAAACCGGTTCCCCCGCACAGAACGGGAATGAGCCCGCGCGACTGAATCTGCCCAATAGCCGCGCGAGAATCGCGCTGGAACAAAGCCGCCGAATAAGGTTCTCCCGGATCGACCAAATCGAGGCAGTGATGGGCGACCATGCGCTCGTGCGGGCGAACCTTGCCGGTTCCGATATCCATGCCCCGATACACCTGCATGGAATCGGCGCTGACCACCTCTCCCCCTTTGGAGACGCACAGCGCCTGCGCAAGCGATGACTTACCCGACCCCGTCGGTCCGACGATGCACACGACATGCTTGTCATTCATGGGCACCCTCCCGCGTGCTTAACGGGCCGCTTGGCAGCCTTTGACAACGGCGCCGCGCAAATACCACGTTCGCGCCTCCTCGATGCGCACCGTCACCATGTTCCCGATAAGGTCCGCCGCGCGAACACCTTCCGGAATAGGCGCGTGCACCGTTTGGTTTTTGGGGCTTTTACCCACCAGGACGGAATCGTCGCGCTTGGAGGTTCCTTCGACCAGAACCTCGACTTCGGCGCCGAGATCTACCTGATTGGCCTTGAAGGCGCTTTCCTGGACGGCTCCCACCAAACGGTCGAAGCGCTCCTGAATAACCGAACGGGGCGTTTCATCGTTCCATTTCGCAGCGGGCGTTCCCTCGCGCTTCGAGTAGATGAAGGTGAACACCTGACTGTATCCCACGCTGGAAACAAGGTCGAACGTCGCCTCGAAATCCTCGGCCGTCTCTCCGGGAAAACCGACGATGATATCGGTCGAAAGCGCGATATCGGGACGGACCGCGCGCACCTTGTCGATAAGCGACCGATAATGCTCGACCGTGTACTTTCGGTTCATGCGCTTCAAAACGTCATTCGAGCCCGACTGGGCCGGAAGGTGCAGATACGGCATCAGGCAAGGAAGCTTGCCGAAAAGCGCAATAACCTCATCGGTGAGGTCTTTCGGGTGACTTGTCGCGAATCGCAATCGCTCGATGCCCGTCGCGGCCACCGCTTCGATAGCCTCCGCGAACCGCGGCTCGCCGTACAGGTCGCGACCGTATGAGTTGACGTTCTGTCCAAGCAAGGTGATCTCGCGCACGCCCGAAGCCACGTAGCCTTCGGCCTCTTTGACGATGTCTTCGATGGCACGCGAGCGCTCCCGCCCGCGAACATGGGGCACGATGCAGTACGTGCAGAAGTTGTCGCAGCCCACCGTGATGGGAAGCCAGGCCGCCCAGGAATGCTCGCGGTCGGTGGGAAGCTCGGAGGAGAACTCGGAGGACGCCTCCATCACCTCTGCGTAACGGCCCCCTTTCCCATATGCATCCATAAGCAGCGCGGGCAGCGACGAGAGATTCTGCGTTCCGAACACAACGTTGAGGTTCGGAAGGTTCTCGAACAGTTTCTCGCCATCGCGTTGCCCGATGCAGCCGCCCACCGCCACCAAACGCTGATCGAGCGGAGAATTCGATCGCACAGGAAGATTCTTCATCGAAGCCACCTGACCGAACAGGCGCGTATCGGCCGCCTCGCGCACGCAGCACGTCATGAAGACCACCACGTCGGCCTCCTCGATAGAGTCGACCGACTCGGCACCCATGCTCTCCAGCATGCCGTACACGCGCTCGGAATCGTGCTTGTTCATCTGGCAACCATAGGTTTGGACGTGGAACTTCAGATCCATAAAGGGAGCTTGGGTGGAAATCATAAAGAGAAACCTCGCGTAACGATCGGAGGAAAAGCGGTGTCGGTGCTATTCCGCGGAAATGTCGGTGACGCCGTGCACCGCATGCGCGACAATCGAAAAATGGATAGCGGTCCGGTACTCGTTGTCGATGACGATATCGGCGAACGAGGGAATGCAGGCAACCTCGATGCCGATAGGCGAAAGAAAGCCACGCGCAATGGCAATGGCCTTGACCGCCTGGTTCACGGCTCCCGCGCCGACGGCTTGCATCTCGACGGGAACGCCGTCTTTCACCATTCCGGCTATGGCTCCGGCCACCGAAGCCGGAGACGACTTCGAGGAAACCTTCAGACAGCTTCCAACCTGCATTTCTTCAAATGGCATAGTACGATTACCTTAGATTTGCTCGTGCGTTTGCTTTGAATTGACTTCGCCGTGTATAGCCTTTGCATTTTACCTTAACTTGCTGCGCATCTCGGTTAAAACAGCTCATGGCGCACATGAGATTCGCAGCATACGCACTGGTGGAGCGCGTTTCTCAACTCGATCGGAAAACGTTACCGGACGTCGTCTCGCCCCACAAGCGGAATGGAGACCACCACGCGACCCCGCTCGATGCGAACAGAGGGCTCGATATCGCCCGAAAGGTAGTATTTGTCCGCAAAACCGGCGAACGCCCGTCGGGTGGATTGCTTCAGGGAGTCGATATCAACCTGATCGAGCGACAGAGACGGCCCGTGAACAGAGCTTGATCGGCAAGCCTCCCTTTTAGGCTTTGCCGGCTGCCCCTCGGATTCGATCACGATTGCGTCGAGCAGATCGGGGGCCGAGTCTATTTCCCCGTCCAAAATACGCCGTGCAGAACGCTGCGATATGTCCAACCCCAGACCCGATGCCAGTGAAACGAAGTCGGCGGGATCCTGAGCCGTCGCAAGGCGCTTCGCAAGCGGAAGCCGGGCGGTATCGGAGCAAAACATGCGATCGATATCGGATAGCGAAGCGCACCCGTATTCATACAGGGCCGCGGCAACCTCGGTTGGGGAACCCACCTTCACGCGACAGGAAGCGCGCGCTTCGATCGCGAACTCGAAACAGCAGCGCACGATGTTGCGGGGCCCCCTGACCGAAACCTCGTTGCCCTCCCCTTTGACGAACCGGGGAAACGTTGACTGATCCTTTCTCTCGCCGATCTTCCCCAGATCCGTGACGACCTTGACAGACGTCCCCAAACCGGGAAGCGAATCTTTGACGAAGGCTTGCTCGGCGTTTTCGGAAATGGAGAACAGAGCCATACCCCGCCCGTGTATCCCCCACTTATCGAGACGCGAGCTATCGAGCTTCGAGGTCACACGCGAATCGAACACGCGTTGGTGCATCGAGGGCGGAATGCCGTCCCCGTCATCGACCACCGTGAACGAACGGGTGCTTCCCTCTCGGGACGAAGCGACGAAGATCTGGGAAGCACGTGCATCGCGCGCATTGCGCATAAGCTCGATGACGATGTCTTCGGAGGATCGAATATCCTGGATCGCCTGACGACGCTCCGCTTCAGAGGTTCTCAAACGAACGAACCCACCCCCGAGATCTTCCTCGACTCGGAGGTGGGCATCGCCCGAAACGCGCTCTACGAAACCGATGAGGGAATCGCCGTCCATATTACTTGGCAAGGCCGATCGCGCGCGACTCTCTGATCACGACCACCTTGACCTGGCCGGGGTACTGCAACTCGTTTTCGATGCGGTTCGCGATATCGTGTGCGAGAACGACCGTCTTCGCCTCGTCCACCTTATCCGGCTCTACCATGACGCGCACTTCGCGACCTGCCTGGATAGCATAGGTACGCTCCACACCTTCGTAAGAGCTGGCGATCTCTTCGAGTTTTTCCAGACGCTTGACGTAGGCGTCGAGCGTCTCCTTACGCGCACCCGGACGGGCGGCGGATACCGCATCGGCAGCCTGCACCAGCACATCGAGAACGCTGTTGGGCTCGATGTCGTTGTGATGCGCCTCGATCGCATGGACGATATGCTCTTTCTCGCCGAAACGACGGGCGAGATCGGCCCCCAGAACGGCGTGGCTGCCCTCAAGTTCGCGGTCGATAGCTTTTCCGACATCGTGCAAAAGACCGGCGCGGCGGGCTGGAATGGGATCAAGCCCCAGCTCGGAAGCCATCATTCCGCACAGATAAGACACCTCGAGCGAGTGGTTCAGCACGTTTTGGCCGTACGACGTGCGGTAACGCAGCTTGCCCAGGGTTTTGACAAGCTCAGGATGCAGATCGTGGATGCCCACATCGAACACCGCCTGCTCGCCGGCCTCGCGTACGCGCTGGCTCACCAGAGCCTCGGCCTTGTTGTGCATCTCCTCGATGCGCGCAGGATGAATGCGCCCGTCGGCGATAAGGTTTTCCATCGTAACCTTGCCGATTTCACGGCGAACCGGTTCGAAGCACGAAATGGTAACGCACTCGGGGGTATCGTCAATGATGAGATTCGTTCCCGTAAGCTGCTCGAACGCACGGATGTTACGACCTTCTCGACCGATGATGCGTCCTTTGAGCTCGTCAGAGGGGATATGAATGGTGGAAACCGTGTTCTCAACCGTATGATCGGCCGCTAGGCGCTGGATCGCGAGGCTGAGGATATTGCGGGCCCGCTTGTCGGCTTCCGCCTTAGTACGGGCCTCCGAATCGCGGATGATGGTTGCGCTTTCGTGGGCAACCTCGTCGCGAAGCGAATCGAGCAGCTCCTCTTTGGCTTCATCCGGCGTCATGCCGGCAACGGCCACGAGACGCCGTCCGACTTCGGTTTCGGCAGCTTCCAGATCGCGCTGGCGCTTCTCGACCTGGCCCTGCATCGACGACAGCTGATGCTCTCGGCTGTCAAGGGATTCGGTGCGGCGATCAAGCGATTCTTCACGCTGCGCAACGCGGCTCTCCGCGGCGCGCACCTCGCTCTGGCGTTCCTTGCGCTCCTGCTCGATTTCAGCTCGAAGTTTCAGCGCTTCGTCTTTCGCTTCCACCTCGACTTGGCGCTTAAACGTTTCCGCCTGCAGTTTGATGTTTTCTGCCTGACGCTTCGCACCTGCGACGATATCTTCGGCCTCCCGCTCTTGCCGCTTCAGGGCAGCCGCAGCCAACTGGCGCGCAACCAAGAAACCAAGAGCGAGACCCGCTGCGATGCAGACTATCGCTACAAGAATGGTAACAAGCATCTCAACCCTCCCGCTGTTCGTTTGAATTCATTGTCGTTTAGGGTGCGGCCAAAGGCCGCCAAGAGAGTTAGATGCTCTTAAGGCGATAGATCTATTCGATTAACTATTCAAAAACCCGTTAAGGGCAAATAATCTCATGCAGTTACATAATACTGGCAAACGCACGTTTTCGGAAGCTGAAAGACGGCGTTTCAGCTAATTATCCCGCAATTGGGAAAAAGCGAACACACGAGCGGCCTCCGATGCAACGCCGCTGGAAAACCCTTTACCCACAAGCTTTCGATATGCGGCCTCTCGCTTGTTCTTGGCCGCGGGAGGCTTTCTTTCGAGCAAGCATAAAGCGCGATCGAGTTCGCTTCGCCCATCGGTGAAATAATCGTCGGGCCAGCCGGAAACCGAATCGACATCGATGCCCTGGTCTGCAAGCTCGCGCTCGATACCCGCCTTTCCCCTTCCCTGGGACACGCGGCTGCGAATAAGCACATCGGCGAATCGCGCATCGTCGAGGATGCCGGCGCTTCGGGCCCTGTCAACCGCCTGATCAATGGCGGCCTCTGAAAAACCTGCCTCGGAAAGACGTTTGCGCACATCGGCTTCCGACCGATCTCGACTGGACACCGTGCGAAGCAGCCGCGCAAACGCATCGGCGACCGATGATGTCGCAGGCGATGGATCGCCCTCTTCCATCGACCCGCGCCTGTCGGCAATGATCGAGTCCATGCGGCTTTGCATGGACTCGATGACCTCGCGCCTCGCCATGGTTAGCGCTTCTTGGTGGGTTTCGGCTGAGGCTTCATTTCATTCGTGGAATCTTCGCTCACCACGATGACGGGAATGTCGAACGATACGCGCACCTTGGTTTCGATCTCGTCGCGCAGATCGGGGTTCGCACGCAGCGTTTCCTTCGCAGCCTCGCGGCCTTGACCCAATCGCTCTTCGCCATAGGTGTACCAAGCCCCGCTTTTCTTGGCCACGCCGGCTTCAACCGCCATGTCGAGAACGCATCCTTCTTTTGAAATGCCCTCCCCGTACATAATGTCGAACTCGGCTTGCCTGAAGGGAGGAGCCACCTTGTTCTTGACGACCTTCGCCCTGACGTGGTTGCCCACCACGTCGCTGCCCTTCTTGATGGTCTCAATGCGTCGTATGTCGATGCGGACGCTGGAGAAGAACTTGAGGGCGCGCCCGCCCGGAGTGGTTTCGGGGCTTCCGAACATGACGCCGATCTTCTCGCGCAGCTGGTTGATGAAGATGCACGTAGTGTTCGACTTGGAAAGCGACCCCGCGAGCTTCCTCAGCGCCTGGGACATCAGCCGGGCCTGAAGGCCGACCGTGGAATCGCCGATCTCCCCTTCGATCTCGGCGCGCGGAACGAGCGCCGCGACCGAGTCGACCACCACGCAGTCGATGGCGCCCGACCGGACCAGCATATCGCAGATCTCAAGCGCCTGCTCGCCGGTATCGGGCTGCGCGATGAGCAGCTCGTCCACATCGACTCCCAAACGCGCCGCATAAACGGGATCGAGCGCATGTTCGGCGTCGATGAAGGCCACGATGCCGCCCAGCGCCTGGGCCTCGGCGAGTATCTGCAGGGCAAGCGTGGTCTTGCCGCTGGATTCGGGACCGTACACCTCCACGATGCGCCCGCGCGGCACGCCGCCGATACCCAGCGCGGCATCCAAGGAAAGCGCACCTGTGGGAATCGCCCCAAGCGTAAGATCTTTTTCGCTTTCACCCAGCTTCATGATGGCATGTTTGCCGAACTTCGACTCGATCTGATCCGTGGTCAGCTTGACCATCTTCTCTTTTTCTTCGCTCATACGCACACCTTCTCTTCGCGACACGGCGATCATTATTACTCGAACATTTGTTTGCGTCAATCCCGCAATCGGATCTGCGCTGGAAGTTTGATGGAAAGATCAAGCGGACAGCCAACCAAAAGCCGACGAAACGCAAACGAGAAGCCGTCGGAACCAAACCCGAAAATCCCGCTTTTCCCGACTAGGAAACATGGTAAGTCGCGCACGTTCGGCAAAACGCCAAGCAAAGTACGCGTCATCCCAACGAAACCCCTACGCGGTCTCCTTCAGTTTCGCCAGAAGAGCCGAAAGCGCTGCGGCAACGGTCTGTTCGCGCACCTCATCGCGATCGCCCTGGAAATGGAATTCAAAGCTTTTGACGCCCCGATCGGAAGCGAGGCCCATCCAAACGGTGCCCACGGGCTTTCCGGGCTCGGCCCCCGTAGGACCCGCGATGCCGGTAACGGCCACGGCGAGGTTCACTCCCAGCTGTTCCCGAGCGCCCTGCGCCATCTGCTCGGCGCAGCGGCGCGAAACGGCTCCGTCGGTTTCCAACACGTGCTCTTCGACCCCGAGCACCGCGTGCTTCACCTCGTCAACGTAGCTGACCACCGATCCTTTGACCACCGACGACGAGCCGGGAACCGAAGTGAGCGCGCCGGCGATCAAACCGCCCGTGAGGCTTTCCGCCGTACCGACGGTCCTTCCCTGCACGCGCGCATGCTCGACGATGGACGAGGCCAGCTCCTCGATGCTTGCCGGCACCGCCTCGTCGTCCCCTCTGCAGTTCTTCTTTCGATGAAACGACGACAATCCGATGATATCGCGGGCCTTGGCAACGTAATCGATCATCGATCCGACGGTCAGAACCAGGGCGATGATCATGACAACCCAGCTGATGCACCACATGCTGTCGGAAAGCGCGCTGGACACGAATCGAATCAGGTCGGAATCCTCGACGGTGAACAGAACGATCGCAGCCATCTGAAACACGGTTTTGAACTTCCCGATGTAGCTAGCGGCGATAACGACTCCCTCGCTTGCAGCCATCATCCTCACACCCGAAACGATGAACTCGCGCGTTAGGATAATCAGAACCACCCAGGTCGGCAAGGCATCGAGCTCGATCAGGGCCAGCAGCGCCGCAGCCACGAGGATCTTGTCGGCAAGCGGGTCCATGAACTTGCCGAAGTTCGTCACTTCGTTTCGGCTGCGCGCAAGATAGCCGTCAAGCCAGTCGGTGGCCGAGATGGCGATGAACACGCCGGCCGCAAGCAGGCGCTGGGCGTCAACGGTGACCGCGGCCACGTTGAGCCACTCGGGCCAGGGGCTGAGCAGAACCAGAACGAACACCGGAACCAGCGCGATCCTCACCACGGTCACAACGTTGGCAGGCGTGAGAACGGCCTCGGGGCTTACCTGGGGTGCCTTCGCTACAGAACGTCGTTGCACGGCGACACGCTTCCTTCCATCTCGTAGAGCAGCGTTTCATCGATAAGCGCCTCGACGATCTCTCCCACGCTTCCCGCATCGAGATAGGTTACGCCGTCGACATCGGGGGCTTGGCACATCGCGCGACCGAACACCTGGCCATCATCCTCTTCCCCGCACACAAGCACCTTGCGCACGCTTCCGACGCGCTCGGAGATGCGGGCGGCGCATACCGCGTCGGCCAGCTCGCGCAAGCGCTGGGCGCGGTCGAGCTTCTCGTCCTCGTCGATTTGGCCGGGCAGCTCGAACGCATGCGTGCCCTCTTCGCGCGAATAGGGGAAAACTCCGATGTAGTCGAAATCGCACTCGGACACGTAGTCCAAAAGCTCTTCGAACTCCTCTTCGGTTTCACCGGGAAAACCCGCGATGAACGTCGTGCGCAAGGCGGCATCCGGAATGCGCGCGCGAATACGCCGAGTAAGGCGATCGAACTCCCCGATCGATCCCTTGCGCCGCATAAGCTTCAGCAAACGAGGGTTAACGTGCTGAAACGGTATGTCGAAGTAATCGCATACGTTGTCGTGAGATGCGATGGCCTCGATCAGCTCGTCGGTAACGCCCTCGGGCTGAATGTACATCAACCGAAGCCAGGTATCGGGGAAGCGCTCGGCAAGATCTCCCACGAGCTGCGCGAGCGTCCGAGGCTCCTCGAAGTCGTCTCCCCACCGGCCGGTATCCTGGGCGATCAGCACGATCTCGCGCGAGCCGCGCCGAACCAGATCGTCGATTCGAGATTCGATCTCGTCGTATCCGAAGCTGCGATAGCGACCGCGGATATAGGGAATGGAGCAAAACGAGCAGAAACGATTGCAGCCATCCGATATCTTGACATACGAAGACACGGGTGCAGGATCCGCCTCCCGCCCCAACTCGACACCGGAGCAGCCAAGCTCCGAGCGATCCAGATCGAACAGGTCGTCCACGATCGCCACGATGTCGTCTTCCTTCGAGCACGGAACGAAAGCGCCGGCCTCCGTGATCTCGGAAGCAAGGTCGTCCCCGTATCGCGCCGGCATGCAACCCGACACCACAAGGTGCGCGCGGCCGCTTCTCACGCTGTCGAAATCCGCGACGTCGAGAATCGCCTCGATGCTCTCCTCGGTGGCCGCCTGTATGAACGAGCAGGTGTTCACGATGACGGCATCGGCCGCTTCGGGGTCTTCGGAGATGGAATAGCCCGCCTTGATCAGGTGAGATCGCATACGAGAGGTATCCACCTCGTTTTTCGCGCATCCCATGGTGATGAACGAGACGGATCTAGCCGTTTCCATGCGTTGTGATTGCTGCATGTGCGAACGGGCCTAGCGGTAGTTGTTGAACTGGAGGGGCTGGCCGTAATCCTTCGACTTGACGAAGGCGATCACGTCTTGCAGCACATCGCGCGACGCCGAGCTGACGCGCAGCTTGTCGCCATCGATGGTCACCTTGGCCTTGAACTTCTGGACCTTGATGTCCTTGTTGATGCGGCTCGCCGTCTCTTTGTCGATGCCCTCGACGATGGAAGCGGCCCTCACCACGGTGGAGCCCGCAGCGGCCTGGGGCGCTCCCCACTTGACCGCAGCCAGATCGATCCCCCGCTTGACCAGCTTAGAGGAAACGACGTCGATCACCTGACCGGCCACGAAATCGCTGGGAGCGTGAACCGTCATGGTCTTGCCGCTCTTGTCGAAAGCGACCGTCGCACCCGAATCCTTGAGGTCGTAGCGCTGCGCAAGCTCCTTTTTCGTCTGCTGGAAAGCGTTATCGACCTCCTGGATATCGACCGTGGACACGATATCGAAACTGGATTCCTTTGCCATGTGAACAAACCTCTCTCTAAAAGCTAGTGGGAAGCGGGCGCCTGCGCACCCGACGAATTCTGCTGAACCACCGCCGCCACCGATCCGCTGGTCGGAGCCGATGTGGCCGACGCGGCCCCGTTGCCCGAAGACTGAGCGGTCGATCCGCCTGCCGCAGCGCCCTTCGATCCGGTCGAGCCGGCCGAACCGTTCGTCGATGCTGCGGTGGAAGACGACGGGGTCGCGATGCCGTGCGCCTTGTTCCACTCTTCGAGGATCTGGGGGAAATTCACGGTATAGGAGTACATGCCGTTGTAGTTCGGATCGGAAGCGAGGCTAACCTCCTTGCCATCAACCGTGAGCTTGAGGGCGTCGGCCGCCCACGTGGTGATCACCCACGTGCCCGTCACCGACACGTTCTGGGAGGTGGGCCCTATGAGCGTCTGCGCGTTTTCCAGCTTCCCGTCAACATAGGTCTCGATGTAGCAGGCCTGCCCGGCCCCTTCGACCGCATAGGAGACCGACACGCTGGTAGGAGCCGTCTCGACGGGGGCTGGCGCCGGTGCGGCGGTATCAGACGAGCTCTCGTCCTCGCCGGTCGTATCGCTGATGCCCGTGATGGGCAAGGTATCCACCGCAGCATTCGATGCGGACTTGTGTCCGAACAGCATGACCAGGATGACTATGATCACCGCAAGCGCCACGACGCCGCCAATGACGAAGGGCAGACGCGAATGGAGCGCGCCCTGAACGGCGGGGCTCGATACCAGGTTGGTATACGAATTGGGCACCGCCTTATGGTTCGTCGCGCGCGGGGTGCGCGAACGCGAAGCCGGGAACCCGTAATCGTCGTCGTATTCCGGCGCACTGCGGCGGGTCCGGCGAACCGCGCCGTTCAAGCCGTAATCCGCGCGGGCGAACTCGGTGCGATCGTCGTACAGGTCGCGTCCCAGAGCGCTGCGCCGGCGTTCGGGCTCGGACGAAAACCCGTCGTCATCCCTCCGCGCACGCCGAGATGACCTGCGGTTCTCGGGAGAGCTCATATCGAACCTGCGGCCCGTCGACGAAGTGCGCGCCCGCTCGACCTGGTTGGCGTAGGCTTCCTCGAGGTACTGGTTCACGATATCGGTGGGGTTCAGCCCCAAAAGCCGCGCATAGGCGTTGACCATGTTGCGCGTATAGCCGCGCGGGGGCATCACCGAGAAGTCACCGCCCTCGATAGAACGCAGGATATCGGCGCGGATGCGCAAACGACGGGCCACTGTGGCGAGGTCGAGCCCCTGGCGCTCGCGCGCTTCGCGCAGCACGGCTCCGGAAGATTTCTTCGACACGGTTCAACGCTCCTTTTTCGCCTAGTCGTTCTGCTCGAACGCCTTGAGTGTTTCAAGCTCCATCGCATCGACCAGCACGTCGCGCGGCTTGCTGCCATTCGCGGGGCCGACGACGCCCTTTTCCTCGAGCATGTCCATTATACGTCCGGCACGCGAATAGCCAACTTTCAGCTTGCGCTGGATGTTCGAGGTCGAACCCATACCGGTTGCCACCACGATTTCGGCGGCATCCCAGATCAAAGGATCGTCATCTTCGGCCGATCCGCCCGATCCATCGGGCTGGGACGCCCCAAGCGTGATGAGGTTGGTTTTGAGGATGTCGTTGTGGTACTCGGGCTCGCCTTGAGCCTTGATCGCCTCGACCACCGATGCGATCTCGTCCTCGCCCACATAGCAGCCCTGGATGCGGACGGGCTTGGCGAACTCGGGTTTGGACAGCAGCAGATCGCCGTTGCCGATAAGGCTCTCGGCGCCGGCCGTATCGAGGATGACACGGCTGTCAAGTCCCGAAGCGACGTTGAACGACATGCGGTTCGTGATGTTCGCCTTGATGAGGCCCGTCACCACGTTTGCCGAGGGCCGCTGCGTCGCCACGATAAGATGGATGCCGGCAGCGCGGGCGAGCTGGGCGATGCGGCTGATGGAGAACTCCACCTCTTTGCCGACGTTCATCATGAGGTCGGCCAGCTCGTCGATGATGATGACGATATAGGGAAGCTCTTCGAACTCTTCGGCATCGACCTGGCCCGACTGAACCTTGTCGTTGTACTGCCCGATATTGCGGGCGCCCACCTTCGAAAACACCTTGAGGCGCCGCTCCATCTCGGCAACGCCCCAGGAAAGCGCGCTGGCCGCTTCCTTGGGCTCGGTAACCACGGGCACGTAGAGGTGCGGAATGCCGTTGTAGGGCGTGAACTCGACGCGTTTGGGATCGATCATGATGAAGCGGACTTCGGAGGGGGTGGCGCGCATGAGCATGGACATGATCATGGAGTTGATGCCCACCGACTTGCCCGAGCCGGTAGTGCCGCCGATAAGCAGATGGGGCATCTTGGCCAGATCCGACACGATGGGGCGGCCCTCGACGTCTTTTCCTATCGCCACCTCGAGCGGGCCTCCCTTGGCCTCCTTCAAGATATCGCCCAGCAAGACGTTTTCGCGGGTGATGTTGGGAACCTCGATGCCCACGTAGTGCGTGCCGGGGATGGGCGCGAAGATGCGCACGCCGGGTGCCGCCAGGGCAAGCGCGATGTCGTCGCCGAGGTTCGTGATTCGGTTGACGCGAACGCCTGCGGGAAGATCGACTTCGAACAGGGTGACCGTCGGGCCGGCAATCCAATCGACCACCGTAGCCATAATGCCGAAGTCCTCGAGCGTCCGTTGCAAACGAGCGGCGGTATCGGCCAACTCTGCGGCAAACGCCTGGGACTTCTTGGTTTTCTTGCTGACCTTGAGCAGATCCATCGCGGGAAGCTCGAATCCATCCTGAGGCTTCGGACCCGACGCGGACCCCGGTGCGGACGGTCTTTTCGCCAGCGGCTTGGTGGCAGCGGGTTGGGATTCGGCCTGCCCCAGACGACGCGTGAGGGCGCCGGTAGACGCCCTGCCCGAAGCGCTCGACCGCCTGCTTCCCAAAGCCTGTTCGAGCAGGGCGCGAGAATCGGGAGCGGGAACCATCTGCTCGCGAACCGCATCGGCCGAAGGCCGATCCAGCGCGCGCGTGGGCTCTCCTTCCACCGAAGGCGCCGCCATCCGCGCGGTCGCGAAGGGAGCCGCAGGCACCACTGCATCGTCGTCGTCGCCCCTGCGCAGCGAACGGCCCTTCTCGCAGACGCGCTCGATAAGGCGCGAGGCGGACAGGCCGATCACGGCCAAGCCGATAAGCACCACGCCCACCATGATGACAAGCGAGACGGGAAAGCCCAAGAAATTCAGACCCGCCCAGGCTATCCCGGCACCCAGATAGCCGCCCCGAGCCTTCAGCTGGCTCTCATCGAACATCAGACTGGGAACGGCTCCGTCGGTTGCCAGGTAGGGCGTGAACAAAGAGAGGATCACGAGCAGCGCGAAAAAGATGATCCCCAGACCGATCGCAAGGCGCGCCGGAACCCGTCCGTTGTCGATGCGCACGAGAAAGCACGTGCCCACCACGAACAGAAGCAGGGGAAGCAGATAGGATCCTACGCCGATGAGCAGCTTGACGACCGTCGACAGCGCCGTGGTGACGACCGCCGATCCAGGGATAAGCGCCACCAGCAGAAAAGCGACGCCCAGCACGATGAAGGAGATGCCGGCGATGTCGCGGCGGGCGCGCTCTTCCAAAACCGGAGCTAATTCGGGCTCCGGTACGCGGGCGCGCGAAGAGGCGGCCGCTTTGCGGGCCGCCTTCTCCTGGGGTGCCGCGGCGCGCGCTTTCGGACGCGCCGCCGGTTTGCCGGTGTTCTTAAGCGACGACGGTTTCGCCACGCCCATCTCCTTCAGTGTGATCGTTTACGCTGCGTTCGCGAGGGCAATGCTACGGCAAAAACTCCGTTTCAGCAGCTTAAATATCTAAAATGCTCGTAACGACCATGGGACGCTGCTTGGTTCGCTCCCACAGAACCGACAGGAGGGAATCGCACGCCGCCCGCTTGAGCTCGGCATCCTTCCCGCCCTTTTCAAGTTGCTTTTTCAGCGAACCGGTAACGCAGCGCACTGCTTCCTCGACCAGGTACGGATCGTCCCCGCCGGTGATGCCGCGCATTTCCACCAGAACCTCGCCGCAGATCTTCTTGCTTTTGTACGAAACGGCGGCCGCGACCGCAGCAAAGCCTTGGGAAGCCAGCTGAGAACGGTCATCCAAGACAACCTGCGACGTATCGCCCACCGACAGGCCGTCCACGAACACAACGCCGCTCTGAACGGTCTCGCCGAACTTCACCCCGCGCGCGGTGAGCTCGAGGCTCTCCCCGTTTTCCAGGATGAAGACGTTTTTGGGATCGACCCCCGTCGCTTCGGCCAGCTTGGCATGGGCGCGCAGATGGGTCGCTTCTCCATGCACGGGCATAAAGTGGACGGGGCGCACGATACTCAAGACGATCTTGAGCTCTTCGGCACTCGCATGGCCCGAAACATGCACGAGTGCGCGGCGCTTGTCGTACACATCGGCGCCAATCTTGGCCAGCATGTTCACAATGCGCGTGACGGCCTTCTCGTTGCCGGGAACCGGAGTGGCCGAAATGATGACCGTGTCTCCCTCTTCGATGCTGACCGTTTTGTGACTGCCTCCCGCAATACGTGAAAGCGCCGAAAGGGGCTCTCCCTGCGAACCGGTGCACATGACCACGATCTTCTCGGGCGGAATGCCCTTCAGATCGTATGCGTCCACCAGGTCCTCGTCGTTGATCTTGAGGTAACCCAAACGACGCGCGATCTCGGTGTTCTGGATCATAGAGCGACCCGTGACGACCACCTTGCGCCCGTTGGCGACTGCCGCATCGCAAATCTGCTGGAGACGATGGATATGACTTGCAAACGACGCGACGATGACGCGGCCCTTCGCCTGGGCGATGATGGGCGTAAGCGCTTTTCCCACCTCCGATTCGGAAGGGGTGAACGTGTTGTTCATCGAGTTGGTGGAATCCGACAGCATGAGATCGACACCGATCTCGTTGTAGCGCGACAGCGCAGCGAAATCGGTATGGACCCCGTCAACGGGCGACTGGTCGAGCTTGAAGTCGCCCGTGTGCAAGACGTTGCCCGCAGGAGTCTGGTAGAAAATGCCCACCGAACCGGGAATGGAGTGGTTCACGGCGAAGAACTCGGCTTCTATGCAGCCAAGCTTCACGCAATCGCCCGGTTTGATTTCCACCAGCTTGGCATTCTTGATGCGGTGCTCGGCGAACTTGCCCTCGATGAGTCCCAGTGTGAGCTTGGTTCCGTAGATGGGAACGGGACGGTCGAGGTCTTTGTACAGGTAGGGCAAAGACCCGGTGTGGTCTTCGTGGCCGTGCGTGATGAAGATGCCCTTCAAACGATGCGCATTCTCCAACACGTAGGTGTAGTCGGGAAGGATGAGGTCGATGCCCGGATGATCGTCGTCGGGAAACATCAGTCCGGCATCGTCGAGGATCATGTCGCCGTCGCACTCGAACACGGTCATGTTCTTTCCGATGGCGTCCAAACCGCCCAGAGGAATGATCTTCATCGTCGAGCGGGGGTTCTTGTCGGTCGAACCCGTCCGCTTAGGGGTGCGGCTCTTCAGCTGATCGGCACCCCTGGCACGCGCCGTCGCGCGTTTCGCCACGGCGGCCTTGGCCGCTTTGTTATTGGAATTGCGCGACGCGCGCGGTTTGCGCGCGGTCCTCGCAGCACCTTCGCGCAGCGCGGCGGGAGAGGCGGATTTGCGCTCGTCGTCACGCGGCGCAACCGCCTTCGCGCGGCGCGGCTTCTTTTCGTTTTGCTCCATAGTCACTCCGTTGGTCAACGCACGAAAAGAGAAGCCCCGCTTCGGGCCTCTCTTCTCGCCGTTCCCTCCTCACGGGAGGGATCTTCGCCGCCTTACGCGGCCTTTCTATCTCATTGCACCGTTACGGTGCTTCAAACCCGGTCAAACAAACTCTCTACAAAACACCGACCTCTCGCATGAGATGCGCAAGACGTTGGCTTTGCTCGGGCGTCGCGTCCACCAGAGGCAGGCGCACCCCGCCCACAGGGTAGCCTGAAAGCTTGAGCGCCTCTTTCACCAAAATGGGATTAGTGGTCTCGAACAGGCCCTCCATAAGGGGAAGCAACGCGTCGTTTTCCTCTTTCGCGCGCTCCCACTCCCCCGCAGCGCACAGACCGACGATGCGGCTCATGCGATCGGGAGCGATGTTGCCTATTGTAGAGATAACCCCGTAGCCTCCGCGCCTCATGATGTCATAAGTTGCCGAATCGTCTCCGGAATACACCCAGAAACCAGAGGGCGCGTCCGCGCAGATCGCTTCGACCTGGGCCATATCGCCCGACGCCTCCTTGATCGCAACGATGTTGTCAACGTCGTGCGCCAGACGCAAAGTGGTCTGGGCGGTCATGTTCGTAACGCAGCGGCCGGGGATGTTGTACAGGATGACGGGCAGATCCACCGACTCGGCGATGGTGCGGAAGTGGCGGTAAAGACCCTCTTGCGGAGGTTTGTTGTAGTAGGGAACCACACACATAAGGCCGTCCACACCGAGCTTCTCCACTTCTCGGGCGAAATCGACCGTATCGACCGTGCAGTTGTCGCCGACGTTGGCGATGACGGGAACGCGTCCGGCGGTTGCGCTTACCACCGCCTTGACAACCTCGATCTTCTGCGGGTAAAACACCGTCGGGCTCTCGCCCGTGGTTCCGCACACCAACAGGGAATCGTTGCCCCCGCGTATGAGCCGGTCGGCAAAATCCCCCATACGATCGAGATCGAGATCGAGATCGGCCCTCATCGGGGTGATCATGGCGGTAATCAGGCGACCGAACGGTGAGTCTGACATGGCTTCTCCAATCATGGGCGATGGCTGATGACGCGATAGTGGAAAGCTGGTTGCCGAAAGCAGATCAGCTCATAAAGTTCTCAAGACCGACGATAAGGCCCTCTCGATCGGCAACGCTGCGGATACCCAGCAAGACGCCGGGCATGTACGAGGTACGGTCCCACGAGTCGTGGCGAATCGTGAGCGTTTGCCCCATCGAACCGAAAACGACTTCCTGCGAAGCGACGTAGCCCATCGAGCGCACCGCGTGAACGGGTACGCCGGCGACAAGGGCGCCGCGCGCGCCCTCCATGCCCTCCATCTCGGTCTCGCGACCCGGCGCCGCAGACGCGCGTCCGCCTCGGGCATCGGCGATCATCTGCGCCGTGCGCACGGCAGTACCGGACGGAGCGTCCTTTTTGTTGCAGTGATGGAACTCAATGACCTCGGCCTCGGGGAAAAACGGTGCAGCGGCCTGGGCGAACTGCATCATGAGCACTGCGCCCGTCGTGAAATTGGGCGCGTAGAACAGACACGCTCCCGCCGCAGCGCCCGCCGCAAGCTCTTCGAGCTGATCGTCGGTGAGGCCGGTGGTTCCCACCACGCAGTCTCTGCCCTGCGCGAGCGCGGCCTTGAGATTCGCGTAGACCGAAGCGGGCTGGGTGAAATCAACGAGAACATCGAATTCGCTTGCCGACAACGCCTCGTCAATCGCAGGGAAGACGGGAAAGTCCCGAGCGGGCGCACTGGGATCGATGCCGCAGACCACCGTCATATCGTCGGCAGCCCCCACCGCATCGACCACGGCCGTTCCCATTCGTCCCGCATATCCGGCGACAGCGACTTTGATCATCGGAGCCTCTTTCCTCGCTTCAACGTTGCCCTTACGCACGATTCTACAGGATAGGAGGTTTCAGTTCGGTTTCACTCGGCCAGCGAACCAGCTTAGCATGGCAAATCCATCTTCATCGGACAGGTCGCGCAAACGCACGCGGGTACGCCTCACCCCCGCCGCCGTTGTGGCGACCACGCTGGTCACCCCCGCCGCCCGTTGGAACGGATTGGACTCGAGCCTCAGATCCTGCACCTTGGACTTCGGGCAGATCGTAAGCGAGCTGCGCAGTCCGCCCGACAGGATGGCGATACGGCCCGAACCGAAGTCGATGCCCGACTCTTTCGTCCATATGACGGCGTTTACCGCCGCCACCGCCGTCTTGACCAAACCAAGCGCAACCGCAAGCCAGCAGGCAACCGCAAGCCCCTGAATGACCAGGACCCCGTAATAATCGACGGAAAGATGGTTGGGAGCCTCCCGCAAGATCGACTCCAGGGCAAGCGCGCCCGCGGCAACATAGAACCCGACGTTTCTCCAGATACAGTCCCGGATAAGCGCACGACGCAAAGCAACCGGCGCAACCCGATGGGAAACCGGGCGATCAACGCGGGCTTCGAATTCGGGAAGCAGTTTTCCCAGAAGAACCGAGGCCTCGGAAAGCTTCAGGAACGGATGGACGACCAGCACCCCTGGAGACATCGACGAAGAGCCCTTCGACCCCTCCTCGAGATCCACCGAGTCGATGCGGCCCAAAGACAGCTCGCAGTATCCGAAGCACTTGCGCACGAAGGACTGCCTGACATTCACCGACTGAATGCGTTCGACCTCGATGCTGCTGAACACCCGCCGCAGCAGACCGTGCTCGACCTCGATGCGCGATCCGCGGCGACGCATCTTGAACCCGGCGAAGCGCGCCGCAATCCCAACGAGAATACAGGCCCAGATGAACAGCATCAATAGGGACGATCCGACGGCGAGCAGCATGAAGGCGGGATGAACCAGCCACGACGCGACCGCGCACGCACCCACGACGATGACTAGAAGCACAACAAGCGCTTGGGATTCGGAACTTGCGAGGACGGAGAGAGCCAGCTGCCTGTTCGTAAGCGAGCCTTCCGCAACGATCGGCTCCAACCCGACCGCTCCCCCTCCCCAAGCGCCGCGCCAATCGCTCACATCGCTTGTAGCCTGATCGAGGATATTCCGAGCACGCGCCGCGTCGGAGACCGCGTCGGCGCGCACCGGTGCGCCCGGAGTGCCGGAGGCCGAAGCAGCGGGATCGAAAGCGCCCGCAGCAGAGGGTGGAACCGCACCCAGGGCAAGCGCCTTGCGCAAGAACAGCTCCTCGCGAATGCGCTCCGCATCGGCCAAGCTGACATAAGGAACCTTCACGCCCTTGTTGCCCGCTCCGCCCGCCGTCTCGATCTGCAGCGTGCACACACCGGCGACGCGCTGCAAAACGGTGGCGGTGTGATTGACGGACTGAACCTTGGCGTAGGGCACATGCACGCGCTTTTTCGTCAAGATCCCCGAATGCAGAGAGAATTCCCCCTGGTCGAACGCGTAGCGCAATCGGTTATACTCCATCACGTTAACAGCGAATGCCGCCGCCAGCACGAATGCGAACAAAACGAGCGCCGCTGCGATCTCGAAGCCCGAAGCGAAAGGTCCCGATACGCTCCAACCGTCGGAAACCACCGCCGAAACGATACCCGGAAGCGATGTGAAGGCCACAACGGCCAGACTGAACGCGATCGACAGAAAGCGCAGCCACAGGTAGGAATGATGAACCTTGCGCATTTCGCCGGTCGTGAAATGGGTGATGTTGGAAGCTGCAGACACGCCCTACACGTCCTCTCGCGCCACGCGGGCGAGTTCGGCGGCTCGATTTCGCAGTTCGTCCGCCACCCGAACATCCAGGCCGGGAATCTCATGCTCTCCCGCCGCCGTCGAAACGGTCACGCTCGACAACCCGAACAGCCGCATCAAGGGACCCTGCTTCGTGTCGGTGTTCTGAACGCGAATGAAGGGGATCACCGTGCGCTTCTTCCAGACGATACCCGTCATGATCTCGAGGAAATCGTCGCTTATCTGATAGCGCCACCGCGCATAGCGAACCGGCGGAATAACGAAGGCGAACAGGACAACCGCCGCGACGGAAAGAGCGACGTCCGCTGGGATCAGCGCATCTGCGATCTGGTTCAGAAAACCCACGGCACCCTCGGAAGCAGCCAGCCGCAGCACGCCCGCGGTAATCAGCAGGAAAAGGTTGATGGAGACAAGAGAGGCAATCAGATCGTTGATGCGCCAGATGTTCTTGATGCGCGGATCGAGCTTCTCGCTGGGAATGGAAGGCATAGCCGCTCCTTTTTTTGCGTTGACCTCTACGCCCTATCGCAGACCAATGAAAGCAGGCGGCAAACCGATGGTCGCCGCCCGCCGAAACGCCTGTTATAACGGGCTCTCGCATATGCGAAGAGCCCGATGGGACAAACCTAGCCCTCGTGATGGCGGCGCGGGGTTCGGTTGCCCGCGCGGTTGGTGCGACCGGGACGGTTATCGCGCCCGTCGCGATCGAAGCGATCGCGCGATGCGGACCCCGAACTTTCGGGAGCATCGGGCTTCTCGAGGCGGTCGAGCGAGATCTTGCCCGTCTTCGGGTCGATCTCGAGCACCTGAACCTTGATGACATCGCCCATGCTGAGCGCATCCTCGACCGAGTTCACACGGCCGTTGGCCACGCGCGAGATATGCAGCAGGCCGTCTTTGGCCGGCGTCAGCTTGATAAAGGCGCCGAAGTCCTTGATGCCGACGACCTCGCCCTCGAACACCTCGCCCACCTCGGGTTCCTTCACAATGCCGAGGATCATGGCCTTGGCGGCCTCGCCGGCCTTGCCCTCGATCGCGGCGATGTGGATGGTGCCGTCTTCCTGGATGTCGATCTGAGCGCCGGTCTCTTCCTGGATACCGCGAACGACCTTGCCGCCCGTGCCGATGACCTCGCGGATCTTATCGACCGGAATATGGATGGTTTCGATGCGCGGGGCGAAGTCGGAAAGCTGCTCGCGCGGGGCGGCGATGGTGGCCAGCATCCCCTCGAGAATGAAAGCGCGTCCGCGCTTGGCCTGCTCGAGCGCACGGGCCAGGATCTCGACCGAAAGACCACGGGCCTTGTTGTCCATCTGCAAAGCCGTGATACCCTTGTCGGTTCCGGTGACCTTGAAGTCCATATCGCCCAGGAAGTCCTCGAGGCCCTGGATATCGGACAGAATGACCACGCCGTCGTCCTCTTTGATGAGACCCATGGCGATGCCCGAGACGGGAGCCTTGATCGGCACGCCGGCATCCATCAACGCGAGAGTCGAACCGCACGTCGAAGCCATCGAGGACGAACCGTTGGACTCGAGCACCTCGGAAACCACGCGGATCGAATACGGGAACTCCTCCTCGGAGGGAAGCACGGGAATCAGCGCGCGCTCGGCCAGCGCGCCGTGGCCGATCTCGCGGCGCTTGGGCGAACCCATGCGGCCCACTTCGCCCGTGCAGTACGGGGGGAAGTTGTAGTTGTGCATGTAGCGCTTGCCCTCGACAGGCTCGATGGTATCGAGACGCTGCCACTCGTTGAGCATGCCCAGCGTGGCGATGGAGAGCACCTGGGTCTGACCGCGCTGGAACAAACCCGAGCCGTGGACGCGCGGGAGGTATCCCGCGACGATGTGCAGCGGACGGATCTCATCGGCCGCGCGGCCGTCGGCGCGCTCGCCGGTCTCGATGATCATGCGGCGCATCGCGTGCTTTTCAAGTTTCTTGAGAGCGGCGGCCAGGTCGGACTTCCATGCGGCGCGCTCTTCCTGGGTGAAGCGCTCTTCGAGGATGCGGGACTTGAGCGCGGCGACCTTATCCATGCGCGCCTGCTTGTCCGCATCCTTCAATGCGGCGGACATATCGTCGTAGAACGCCTCGACGCGCTCGGCGATGGACGCATCGGGCTTGCGGATGGCCCATTCGACGTGCTCGATCTCGCACCTGTCCAAGAAACGCTGCTGAGCGTCGCAGAACGCGGCGATGGCGGTCTGACCGAACGACATGGCGGCCAGCATATCCTCTTCGGAGATCTCCTTCCCGCCTGCCTCGATCATCGAGATGTAGTCGCGGGTGCCGGCGATCACCAGGTCGAGGTCGGAAGCGGCCTCTTCCTCGTAGGTGGGGTTGCAGATGAAGTCGCCGGTTTCAGGATCGCGCGCAACGCGCACGCAGGCAGCCGGCCCGTCGAAGGGGGCCGAGCCCACCATGAGCGCGGCGGACGCGCCCTGAACGCAGATGGTGTCGATGGGATTCACGTGATCGGCCACCAGCGTAGTTGCGACGACGTGGACCTCGTTTTTGAATCCGTCGGCGAAACCGGGGCGGATGGGACGATCGATCATGCGCGCGTTAAGCGTACCGCGCTCGGAGGGGCGCGCCTCGCGTTTCAGGTACCCGCCGGGAATGCGTCCCACGGCATACATCTTCTCGATATAGTCGACGGTCAGGGGGAAGAAGTCGTAGTCCTTCTCCTCTTTAGAGACGACGGCCGTCACGAGGACGGTGGTGTCGCCCTGGGTGACCAGAACGGCGCCGGAAGCCTGCTTGGCAAGCTCGCCCGTCTCGAAGCGGTACTGTTTGCCGTACAGCTCGAATGATTCGACGATTTTGTTCATGTATGAAGATCCTTCTCTTCTTCCCCTGCCCTATTGCAGGGAAACGTCTTCGGGAAGCCGCCCTCTGCGCCCTCCCGCGAGCGAAGCCATCCTTATGACTCCGACCGCATCCGGTAAGAAGCATCGTGCTTCGTGAACCCAAAGCGAAAGGCTGGAATCGCACAAAGGCCCGCCGAAGCGGGCCCCTGCGGTGACTTAGATGTTGTCGCGAATGCCAAGTTTCTTGATGAGCGCGCGGTACTCTTCGATGTTGCGGGCCTTGATGTACTTCAGAAGGCCGCGGCGACGACCGATGAGCTTCATGAGGCCGCGACGAGAATGGTTGTCCTTCTTGTGCGTCTTCAGATGCTCGGTAAGGTTGCGGATGCGCTCGGTCAGGATCGCGATCTGAACCTCGGCGCTGCCCGAATCGTTGGCGCCCTTGCCGAATTCTGCGACGAGCTCGGCGGTGCGCTCCTTGGTGATGCTCAGCTTCTCTGCCACGATATCCACCTTTCCGCACGTACGTGCGAGTCTGTTCCCCATCTCGGGGAGATTGCCTCCGAACCGAGTGCGCAAGCGGTGGTGCATGCGTACCAGGTGGGGAGCCGCTGCCTTTTGCAGCACGCCCCATTGTACGGGAACGGCTCTGCCGCCACAACGGATTTCGCAACCTACATCAATCGAACAGCAACGCATGGCCGCGCCCGCCCTGCGCAGGCAAGACGGCCCCCCTGCACGCCGGGGCTTCCCGCAGGCACGCTCGAAAGGAAAACGGAAACGACGATGCGCTCGGAATCGCTACGAGTGCATCGAGGCGGATGAGAGCACGAACGGAAACGATCGCAGATTCGCTCCGATATGGACCTCGATCCAGCGCCGACACAGCTGCAGCACTTCCGAAACCGCCGCAACGTCGAAACAAGAGCCCGAAATATCCTCGAACGTCGAATAGATCAGGGACTCCGCAAGCGCAAGCGTGCGCGCCGCAACCCGAACCGCCTCGGCCGAGCGCGCGCACGCATCGCACACATACCCGCCGTCAACAGGGGAAAAGCGCACCGTATCAGCTGTTTCGGGCACGGGAGCGCCGCAGCTCACGCACACGCGCAGCGACGGGGAGAACCCCGAGACGCAAAGCGCTTTCAGCAGATAAGCGGCTGCAAGGGCCCGAGCCGCCCGTGGATCCGCGGTTTCCATGCGTGAGAAAGCGGCGCAGGTCATGTCGAACAACCGCGGAACCGCCAGCTCTTCTTGGGCGATCCGCTCGGCAAGCTCGGCTGCAAGGCTGGCCGCAGCGGTGCGATCGACATCGCCCCGCAGCCCGGCGTTGCCCGCCACCAGCCGCACCTCTCGGGCGATGCCGAGCGACGCACGGCCCTTTGCAACGAGGACGTCGACGACCGCGCACAGCTCGAGGCGCGACGAAAACGGGCTCTGGGGCTTGCGGGCGCCCTTCGCCACCAGCTTGAGCGCCGAACCGTCCTCGGCCAGCAACGTCACGATGAGGTCGCTTTCCCCCAGCTTGGTCTTCTTCAGAACGACGCCGCGCGCCCGATAAGTATGGTCGGCCACAGACGCGCTATGAAATCGACGAGACCGTGTTCGACTCGGTCCAGGTTATAACCGCCTCGACATCACGAGCCGACAGCGAAAGCGTCTCGCCCAAAAAGCTCACGAAGGGCTTGCCGACGAACTGAACCGACGTCTGGTTGTTCCCGATGTACTTCACGCCGGTAAGACTCTGCACCTCGTAGCTGACGCCGCCCACCGCAAGATGCTGGCCTTTGTACACATACGCCTGAACAGCGGCCACCAGCTCGGCCCCGCGCGACTTCGATACGTTCACCACAACCGTGGAGCCCGACTCCAGCTTGGATCCCGCCGAAGGCGAGCATCCCAGAATCGTGCCGTTATCCACCTGGTCGGAGTACGAGTACTGGATCTCGCAGCGGTATCCCGCATCCTCGAGCGCCTTCTGAGCCGCTTCGGCCGACTTGCCGGACACATCGGGAACCGTATAGGGAATCGCAACGGCCACCTTGATCTCGGTCGTGCTGGCCGCCCGCTCGCCCGCAGCGGGAGAAACCCCCAACACGACTCCCTCGGTTTCGTCGGACTTCTCCTCGGAGAAGGAGACCGACGCGAACCCTTCGTCCTTCAACAGCCGCTCGGCATCCTCCCTGGTTTCGCCCACGATGTCGGGGACGATGCGGGCCGTGGAAACATGGATGATGACCTCGGTTCCCGTGCTCTGGCGCTCACCCGCCTCCGGATCCATCACCAACACGAGCCCTTCGGGTTCGTCCGACTTCACCTGAAGCGCCCTCGCGTTGAAGCCCGCCTCTCCCAGAACCGTCTGGGCTTCGGACTGAGTGAGCCCCGTCACATCGGGAACGGTCCTGCCCCCCCAAAGCTCCATCTGATACGTCACCGCGCCGGCAATGGCCGCCAAAGCAAGAAGAACCACGATAGCCGCGATGGCGATCTTGCCGCGTCCGAGTCGCTTCTTCTTGGCGTCGGATGCCAGAAAGTCCTTCGATCGGGGCTTCTCCTCATCGGCCACGCGCGGAAACTCCATAGTGCGCCCATCGTTCCATACCGGACGAGGCGCGGCGGCGGCGGAGACGACCGCCTCGCCGAACTCGGAAAGCCCGTAGCCGGAGGCGTCGAGCCCGGAAAGGTCGATGCGCGCAGTGGCATCCGCCGAACTCGAAAGGAACCTCACGCTTGCGGGTGCATCCGGTGCCGGACTGGGCGCGTCGGACGCCGAACCGACCCGACCGGATCGAGCGGCTCCGTCCTCCTCCGCATCAGAAACGTGCGGATCGGCGGGCTGTTCGACCACCGATTCGGACCCGCTATCGGCAGGAGCGCAACCCGAAGCGGCTCCATCCCGTTCGTCGCGCGCTTCGCTCGCATCGGCTATCTCGCTGAAATCGAAATCGAGGGTCCCGGAATCGTCTTCGCCGAGCGCCGGACGCAGAAGCGCCCCGCACTCGTCGCAGAACTTGGCGTTTTCGCGGTTATGGCTCTGGCAGTTGGGACAAATCATTCGTTCAATGCTCCTCTGGGTACGATCCAGACAATTCTATACGAAATCTGCCTGCACATACGACCCGAAGACCCGATAAGGTGCAAATTTCAAACCGACCGTCGAAGGCGGCGGGGCTACAATCCCTCCCCGTAGCCGAAACGCCGGATCTGGGTTGCGTCGCGACGCCAGTTCTTCTTCACCTTGACGTTCAGATCGAGGTACACCCGCGTTCCCAAAAGCTGCTGAAGATCCTCGCGCGCTTCGATCCCGATCTGCTTGATCGCCGCTCCGCGCTTGCCGATGATGATCCCTTTCTGACTGTCGCGCTCGACGTAGATGATGGCGCGGATGCTGTCGAGATTCGTCTTGCGCGTGTACTTCATCTCTTCCACGCGCACGCCGATCGCATGCGGAACCTCGTCTTTGAACGTACGGAGGATCTTCTCGCGGATAAACTCGGCCACCACCACCTCGATGGGCTGATCGGTCTCCATATCGTCGGGAAACCATTTGGGGCCTTCGGGAAGGCGCGCCACCACGGCATCGACGAATTCGTCGACGCGCTCGAGCGTCTTGGACGAACACGGCACCACCGAATCCCAATCAGCCAGCTTTCGAGCCGCTTCGATCTGGGCCTCTAACTGTTCGGGGGTCGCAAGGTCGGTCTTCGACAGAACCAGCACCTTCTTCGAGCGGGCACGGGCAACCTGCTGGGCCACCCACTCGTCACCCGTACCCACGGGCTTTGACGAATCGATCAGCATGGCCACCACATCGACGTCTTCGAGGGCCTTGAGCGCCGAGGTGTTCAGCTCCTCCCCCAAAGCGTCGTGGGGCTTATGCAAGCCCGGGGTATCGACCATGATCATCTGGAAATCGGGCCGGGTCAGCACGGCGCGAAACCTGTGGCGCGTGGTTTGGGCGGTGTTCGACGTGATAGCGATCTTCTTCCCCATGATAGCGTTGAGCAGCGTCGATTTACCTGAATTCGGACGCCCGACAAGCGTCACGAATCCAGAGCGGAACCCCTCCGGGCTGCTGAAGTCGAAATTCGAGGCCATATGAAACCTTCCTTCTTAAAACCCGAGCATGCCCAGGATACGCGGGACGAACACGATGAGGCCGACGAACCCCGCGGCGATCGAGCACACCAGAACCGCGCCGGCCGCACAGTCCTTGGCTCGTCCGGCCAGTTCCGAATAGTCGGGCGACACAAGGTCGATCAGCGATTCGATGGCGGTGTTGGCGCACTCTGCGGCGAAGACCAACCCGATGCACAGCGCCAGCAGCACCCATTCGACCGCCCCGACGCGCGCTAAGACCCCGCCCGCGACGACCGCGACGGCGGCAGCGGCGTGGATCCTCATGTTGCGCTGGGTGGAAAACGCGTAGAGAACGCCCTTGCCCGCGCATCTCAACGCATCGGCAAGCGTGAAGCGGGATGGCCGGTACGGACCGCCCTTTGCACCCGTCCGACGATGCTGATGCGTCATCGGGCGAACGGTCGGCCGTAGAAAGACGAAAGCAGCTCGCGTTCGCGGCGCTCCATCTGCTCGGCTTCGCCGTCCTCGCAATGATCGTACCCGCACAGGTGGAGCAATCCGTGAACCAGCATGAGGCTCAGCTCGTCGGAAAGCGTCGTGCCGAATTCCGCCGCCTGGCGCTCGCACACGTCCGGAGCGATGACGATGTCGCCCAGCTCGTACACATCCGCCTCGGCGACGTCGAACCCGGCATCGGAAACGCCGTCGCATTCGAAAGACAAAACGTCGGTGGGACGATCGATGCCGCGGTACTCGAGGTTCAATCGATGGATTTCCTCGTCGGTCACGAAGTTCACGGAAACCTCCGTGCACGCCGGCTTCCCCTCGCTTTCGACAACGAGGCGGGTTATGCCCTCGATGTCGATGAGGTGGGCCGCATCGGGACGGTGCGGGCAGTTGATCGAAACGTCCATCGCTATCCTCTCTCGCCTGTGCGCTCGTAGGCCGCCACGATACGGGCGACCAGGGAATGACGTACCACATCGCGTGCCGAAAGATCGCAAAACGCGATGTCGTCGATCCCCTCGAGAATCGCTCGCGCCCCCTTCAGCCCCGAGGTCGCGCGCGGTATGTCGAATTGGGTATCGTCGCCGGTGACGACCACGGTCGAACCGAAGCCCAACCGCGTGAGAAACATCTTCAGCTGCTCGGACGTGGCGTTTTGAGCCTCATCGAGGATGATGAAGCTGTCGTTGAACGTGCGACCGCGCATGAATGCCAAGGGGACGATCTCGACGGCGCCGCTGTCGATGAGGTGCCGCGCCCGGTCGGGGCCGACAAGCGAGAACAGCGCATCGTAGAGGGGCCTGATGTAGGGATCGACCTTCTCGGTGAGCGTCCCCGGAAGAAACCCCAGGTTCTCTCCCGCCTCGACGATCGGTCGGGCAAGCACGATGCGACCGACCTCTTTGCGCTCGAGGGCGGCGACAGCAAGGGCCATCGCAAGGTAGGTCTTGCCCGTGCCCGCCGGACCGAGTCCGAACGAAACGGTATGGCTGCGTATCGCGTCGGCATAACGTTTCTGGCCCGCTGTCTTGGGGCGCACGACCACCGCACCTCGAGCGTAGAGCACGTCCTCGCGCAGCTGCGCGGGCGAGAGGTCGGAGGCCTCGATCAGGCGGGCGAAGCGCCTAATGGAAGCACCGTTGGGCGCCTCCCCGTCCCCGACTTGGCGAAACATCTCGCTGAACAGGGATTGAAGCACCTCGACCTCGGCGCTTGGACCTTCGAGGGACACGCGGTTCCCGCGCACCGTGACGCATGTGGAGAACAAACCTTCGATGAGGCGAAGGTTCGCATCATGGGGACCTACGACCAGATCCATATCCGTACCGGGGGGCGCCGTGAGCGACGACGCGCACCGCTTCTGCCGCTGTTGTTCCATGCGACCCATTCTAGCACCCCTTCGCAGGCGGCTGGATGACCACCGAAACGAGATCGCCGGGCACGGTCATCAGCGGAACGGGAACCTCGTGGTAGCTTTCGGTAAGAGCGCAGTCCTCCTCGACCACCACGGCTTCGACCGTTCCCACGCGCCGTTCGTAGTCCCGACGCCCGAGCTCTGCCGACAGCCGCCGCAGTTCGGCCGCGCGCAGACGCTTCACCCGATCGTCTACCTGGTCGGTTCTAAGCGCTGCGGGCGTTCCCTCGCGCAGCGAGTAGGGAAACACGTGCAGGCGCGAGAAACGCAACCGCTCGACAAGATCCCTGGTCATCAGGAAATCCTCCTCGGTCTCCCCCGGAAAGCCCACGATCACATCGGTTGACAGCGACAGCATCGGCATGCGGTCGTACATACGGGAAACCAGTGCTTCGAACCAATCGGCCGAGTAGTCGCGCGCCATTTCGGATAAGACCCGCGAGCTTCCCGATTGCAGCGGAAGATGGAGATGGCGGCAGATACGGCCCTCGGAGCGAGCCATGATGTCGATAAGCGCCTCGTCCACGTCCTGCGGCTCGATGCTCGACACGCGGATGCGGGGGGCAGCACCGCGATCGCGAAACCCGGCGGTTCGATCGAGCAGCCGCGCCAGAAGACCGGCCAGATCCAAACCCTCCGAAGCGTACGAACCGAGATTGATGCCGGTAAGCACGATCTCTTTGGCCCCGGCGCGCGCATAGGCAACCGCCTCGGCGATAACCCGGCCTGCGGGCACGCTGGTCGCGCGACCGCGTGCGACGTGCACGATGCAGAACGTGCAGGCATGGTCGCACCCATCTTGAACCTTGATGCTGACCCGCGTGCGAAAGCCCTCCCCCATGCGCAGGGCGCCCGCTTCGGGATTCGACGGGATGCGATCGGACAGGCGCCCTTTGGGAACCACCTCGACGCGCGCATCCATGCGCCTGAACTCGCCAGGATCGATCGCCGAGGCGCAGCCGGTCACCAGAACCTGGGAAAACCCGTTGGCCCGCAAAGCCTGCCGAACGGCTTTGCGGGCCTTCTTATCGGCCTCGCCGGTAACCGTGCACGTATTCACCACCACGAGATCGGCTTCGTCCAAAGGAACCGAACGGCCGCCCTGCGCAATGAGGGCGGCCGCTACGTCGTCGGATTCGACGCGGTTGACCTTGCATCCGAGATTGATAACCGAGAACTTCAAGGCTGCCCTTAGTTGAACACGTCGCGCAGGCGCTCGAGCGGGCTGCGCGCATCGGCCACCTCGTCGCCCAGCTCCTGGGCAAGCCGCTCGAGAAGATCGCGCTGCTTTTTGGTGACTTTCTTGGGGATAACCACGTTCATGTGGACGAACAGATCACCGCGCGCATCGCTGCGGAACCGCGGAAGGCCGAAGCCCTTAACGCGGACCACCTGATCGTTCTGGCATCCCTCGGGAACGCGAACCGAAACCCGTTCGTCGGGCATGATCCCGCCCAGCGATATATCGGCGCCCAGCGCCGCCTGAACCATGCTGACGTTCGCGCGCACATGCAGGTTGTCGCCGTCTCGTTCGAAGAACTCGTGCGGCTGGATGCGACAGGTGACGATGAGATCGCCCGGCTTCGCCCCGCGCAGGCCCGCCTCGCCGAAACCGCTCACGCGCAGCTGCTGGGCGTCGCGGATGCCGGCGGGCACCTCGACCGTCACCCGTTGGCGATCGGGAACGCGCCCTTGGCCATCGCACTCCGAACAGGGGTTCTCGATGATGCGACCCGTGCCGCCGCAGCGCGGGCACGTAGTTGCGGTCTGCATATCGCCCAGAAACGTCCGCTGAACGGTGACTACGCGACCGCGCCCCTGACAATCGGGGCAGGTGACCTCTTTACCGTCCTCGCCCAAACCCGAACCGGAGCACTCGGGACAGGGGGACAGACGATCGTACACGATCTCCTTCTTCACGCCGGTGGCCACTTCTTCGAGCGTGAGGCGCAGGCCCACGCCCATATCGCGGCCTTCGCGGCGGGCGGCGGCACTCTGCGCCCCGCCGTTGAAAAACGAGCTGAAGATATCGCCCACACCGCCGAACAGGTCGTCGAGATTGACGTACCCGCCCGCATTGGATCCACCTGCGGCGCCGGGAATGGTGCCGAAACGGTCGTATGCGGAGCGCTTGGCTGGATCGGATAGGACGTCGTACGCTTCGTTCAATTCTTTGAACTGGTCTTCCGCATCCTCCGACCCGTTCACGTCGGGATGGAGCTTGCGCGCCTTGCTTCGAAACGCCTTCTTGATCTCGCTGTCAGACGCCCCGCGCTCGACACCCAGAACCTCGTACAGATCTTTGGCCATGCTTCGGCATACCTTCTTTCGCTATCGGGCAAAGCAAGCCCGCTTCCCTCTTGATTCTAGTCTTCGTCCAAAGCCGCGCTGGCGATGCGCACCGCTTTCAGCACGCGCGAGTAATCCATGCGGGTCGGACCGATAACCGCCACCACGCCCGCCGAATCGCCGCGACCGTAGCGGTTCGCCACAACCGAGACGCCGGAGAGCTGCTCAGTGGGATTCTCGCTGCCGATGCGCACCATCGGGGCGCCCCGATCCGCGTCAGAGGTGGGATCGAGTATCTGGAGAAGCACCGCGTCGTCCTCGAGCACCTGCATGATGGGTATGAGCGCGCTCGATTCGCTGAACTCGGGCTTGCGCGCCAGCGAACTCATCCCGATGCGGTACGCGTGCGCGGTATCGTGCTCGTGCAGGCAGGCTATGATCTCGTCGATGACGAGGCGCACCAGCGGGTTTCCGAAATAGTGGTTGCTCAAACCCTCGGCGCTCATCTTCACATCGCGCGCAGAGCGCCCCGCAAAGAAGTCGTTCAGGATGCGCTGCACCTCCGAAAGCCGTTCGGACTCGACCGCCTCGGCGAATTCCATCTGACGGTTGTACACCTGACCGTCTTTGGTGACGACCACGACCACCGCCTGGCGATCCGAAAGCGAGATGAGGGTGATCTGCTTCACCGTAGCCGTCCGTGCCAAGGGCGCCACCACGATGGAAAGGCAGTCGGTAAGCCGGGCAAGGGCGTTGGACGCCGAGTCCAAAAGCTCGTCGAGCTCGCTCGCGCTGCTTTTCAAGCGCTCCACCAGCTCGCGATCGCCTTCGCCGTCCTTGATGGCCCCGTTCGCCAGCAAGTTGTCGACGAAGGTGCGATACCCCAGATCGGTAGGTATGCGTCCGGCCGACGTGTGGGGCTGCGAGATATAGCCCGCATCCTCGAGGTAGGAAAGCTCGTTGCGCACCGTGGCGGAGCTGACCCCCAGGTTGTAGCGCTCGGTGAGCGTACGCGAGCCAACGGGAAGCGCCTGGGCGACGTATTCTTCGATGAGAACGGCCAAAACGCGTTGGCGTCTATCCGAAAGCATCGATGCCACCTCCCTGATACAACCGTGCGCGCATCCCGCGCCCACCCGATACCGTCCGCTGTATTCTAGCAGTTAGCCATCCCGTGTGCTAAAAAACGCCCTCCAGGTAAGGCCCCACAACCAAAGCGTTACTTCGCCGGCGCGGGGCCTCTCGGTTGGTCGGGGGATTCCGCGCAGTCGATGATTCGCCCGTACAGATCGTTGCCGCACAGCCACCCCGCATCGGTCGGCCGCCAGCAACCCAGCGCCCGCTCGACGTAGCCGCGCGCTTCGAGGTCTTCCAAAGCCGCCTGCAAACACGGAAATGCCTCCATCGCCCGAGCCGTAAGCTGGGAGGCGGGGCCCTCGCTCATTCTCATGCCCAGCATGACGTCTTCTATAAGGGCCTCGCAAGCCGGCATGCGATCCTCTACCACGCCGTCGCGCACGCGGATGCGCTCGCTTCCGTTCTGCAGCATCGAGACCGCCGAGGAGCCCAAGCCCAGATACGGCGCGCCCGTCCAATACGCGCGGTTGTGCCGGCATTCGAAGCCCGGCTTGGCGTAACTTGCCACCTCGTAGCGATGGAATCCCGCCGATACCAGCAGCTCTTCGGCGGCGCGCATATGATCGGCTTGCTCGTCGTCGTCGGATTCGACCATCATCCCCGCCTCGATCGAGCGCGCAAGGGGCGTGCCCCGTTCGACGGACAGCGGGTAGACGCTCACATGGGAAACCCCCGCTTCGACGGCCGCCTCGACGCTGCGCCTGAGCGACGCCTCGCTTTGGCCGGGAATGCCGCACATCAGATCACAGCTGACGTTCTGAAACCTCAGCTTGGCGGTCTCGATGGCCCGCAGAGCGCCTTCGGCGTCATGCGCGCGGCCCAGCGTTTGCAGCACCCCGTCGTCGAAGCTCTGCACCCCAATCGAAAGCCGGTTCACGCCCATCGCCCAGGCATCGCACACGATGCGATCGGTCAGGCTCTCGGGATTCGCCTCCATCGTGACCTCGCAGCGCTCCGGCGAAAGGCTCATGGACAGCGACAGGGCGTACAGCAATCCGGACAGCTTCGACAGCCCCAGGTGAGTCGGGGTGCCGCCGCCGATGTAGACGCTCTCGACCTGCGACAGCTCGCCTGCGCGCGAAACGCGGAACAGCTCCACCACCAGCCGTTCAACGTAAGACTGCACCGCATCGTCGTCCCGCGCGATCGCTTCGGTGGAAAAATCGCAGTACGAGCACCGTTTCTTGCAAAACGGAATGTGGATGTAGAGTGCCCTGAACGGCTCGTGCGGAACAAGCAGGGCCGTCGTCTCCCTAGACATGGCCGCAGCGCGCATCGAGCGCGTCGTGAAGCGCGGCCTGCTCGATCATGTCGTCGAGCACCGCATCGAAATCGGAAAGCGTCGAACAGCGGGTGAACCGCGCGCGGGCCGCCGAGGCCCCCGGAATGCCCGCAACATACCACATGGCGTGCTTGCGCATGCGAACGATCTCCCCTTCCGTGCGCTCGGCTAACAGCCGCGCGTGGCGGCGCGCCATGTCGATACGCTCGCGCACCGTGGGAAAACCGGGAACGACTCGCCCTTCAAGCGCCGCTTTCACCTGGGAGAAAACCCAGGGATTCCCCTGCGCTCCGCGCGCGATCATGATCGAGGGGCACCCTGTTTCCCGCACGAGATCGAGCGCCGAGCCCGCATCGACCGCATCGCCGTTGGCGATCACGGGAACGCAGACGGCTTGGCGGACGCGCGCGATGGCGCCGCGATCGGAACGGCCCCGGTACATCTGACGGGCGTACCGGCCGTGGACAACCATCGAGGCCGCGCCGGCGTCTTCCATGCGGCGTGCGAAATCCACGCAGGTCTCAACGCCTTCGTCGTACCCGCGTCGGAACTTCACGGCCACCGGGTGCTCGATGGCGGCGCATACCGACGCGACGATGCGCGCGGCCAGGTCGGGGTCGTTCATCAAGGCGGCGCCGTCGCCCTTGCCCGTGATCTTGCGGGCCGGACATCCCATGTTGATATCGAGGTAGACAAGCGCCTCTCCCAACACGTCTTCCACCCATGCAGCCTGGGCGGCCATGGTGTCGGGTTCGTGGCCGAAGATCTGAACCGCGATGCGATCCTCGCCGTCTCCCAGCTCTAGAAGCTTGCGCGTCTTCTTGCTCGCATAAGACAGGCCCTTGGCCGACACCATCTCGGTATACGCGAGGTCGGCGCCCTGTTCTTTGGCCAAAAAGCGAAACACCTCGTCGGAAACGCCCGCCATCGGCGCCAGCAACAGGCGCGGACTTTCGAAAAAACCTCCCATGAGCGGCGCGCCTACGCCGATGCGAGGGCCGAAAGCGACGCCACGGCCAAAACAACGAGCACCGCGATGAGAACGAACGCCGCAAGGCATCCCGCCCCCAAAGCGACCTTCATGCCTCCGCCCATGCCCGACGACGCCTCTTCGCGAGCGGCCTTCTTATCGTCGAACGCATCGTCAATCCAGCTTGTCTCCTCGTCGTTTCTCCCCATCGGGACACCTTTCGAACCGCAGCCTATTCATCGACCTTCAGGATAGCCATGAACGCCTCCTGGGGCACCTCGACGTTTCCGATGTTCTTCATACGTTTCTTGCCCTCCTTCTGCTTTTCGAGGAGTTTGCGCTTACGCGAGATATCGCCGCCGTAGCACTTGGCCAAAACGTCTTTTCGCTTAGCCTTGATGGTTTCGCGCGCCAAAACGCGACCCCCGACGGCGGCCTGGATGGGCACTTCGAACATCTGGCGCGGAATGATGCCTTTAAGCTTCTCGGTCAGGATGCGCCCGCGGTCGTAGGCCTTGTCCTTATGGATGATGAAGGACAGGGCATCGATGGGCTTGCCCGACAGCAGGATATCCAGCTTCACCAGCTTGCTTTCCCGATACCCCGCGAACTCGTAGTCAAGCGAAGCGTAGCCTTTAGTGCTTGACTTCAGCCGGTCGAAGTAATCCATGATCATCTCGCCCAGCGGCATTTCCCACAGAAGCTCGACGGTGGTCGGGGACAAATAGTTCATCGTGATGAAGTTGCCGCGCCGCGAAACCGTCAGATCCATGACCGCGCCCACGTAATCGGGCGGAACCAGAATCTTCACTTTCAAGAACGGCTCCTCGATGCGCTCGATCTCGGAAGGATCGGGAAGCTCTTGGGGGGAGTGGAGCGAGACCATCTCCTTGTTCGAGCGGTAGACGTGGTACTCGACGGAAGGGGCCGTGGCCAGCAGGTTCAGCCCGAACTCGCGCTCGAGGCGCTCCTCGATCACCTCCATATGCAAAAGCCCCAGGAAGCCGACGCGAAAGCCGAAACCCAGCGCATGCGACTTCTCCGCCTCCCAGATGAGCGCGGGATCGTTGAGGGAAAGCTTTTCCAGCGCCTCTTTCAAGGGCTCGAACTGGTCGCCCTCGATGGGAAACAGGCCCGTGAACACCATGGGCTTCACGTCGCGGTAACCCGGAAGCGCCTCGTGCGCGCCGCCCGATGCGGTGGTGATCGTGTCGCCCACCTTCACCTGGGAGACGTCTTTCAACCCGGTGACGAGGTAGCCCACATCGCCCGCGCACAGCGCATCGAGCGGAACCTCCTTGGGACAGCGCGCGCCCACTTCCTCGACCAGCGTCTCGGTTTCGGTCGCCATCATGCGCAGACGATCGCCCTTCGCAATCGAACCGTCAACGACCCTGATCAACGCCACAACGCCTCGATACGGGTCGAAGAACGAATCGAAGATCAGCGCGCGCAGGGAAGCGTTGACGTCGCCGCTGGGAGCCGGAACGTTGTAGACGACGGCCTCCAGCAGGTCGTGCACGCCCGCGCCCGTCTTCGCCGAACATAAGACGGCATCGTCGGCGGGGATGGCCAGTCCGTCCTCGATCTGCTCGCGCGCGCGCTCGGGCTCGGCCGCCGGAAGATCGATCTTGTTGATGAGCGGAACGATCTCCAGATCGGCATTCATGGCCATCATGGCGTTGGCGACGGTTTGGGCCTCGACTCCCTGCGTCGCATCGACCACGAGAACCGCCCCTTCGCAAGCCGCGAGCGAACGCGAAACCTCGTAGGTGAAATCGACGTGGCCCGGCGTGTCGATCAGATTGAACTCGTAGGTTTCCCCGTCGTCGGCCCGGTACTCGACGCGCACGGCCTGGCTTTTGATCGTGATGCCGCGCTCGCGCTCGATATCCATGGTGTCGAGGATCTGCTGCTGCATATCGCGCGCAGAAACCGCCCCCGTAAGTTCGAGGATGCGGTCGGACAGCGTGGATTTGCCGTGATCGATATGGGCTATGATGGAGAAGTTCCTGATCTTGCTCTGATCGTGGGTGGACTTTCGAGAACGTTGAGGGGCCATAGGGTCTCTTTCGGGGGACGAAGCGGACTTTCCAATGCAAGACGATAAGGTCGCTATTATACCCGACGGGCATTCTGCGACCCGACTGCGGCAATCGACCATAATAGTAAAACCTCATCTGCGGAAACCATGTGGAACCTTGCGAATCGGCAACCCGGACCGATGCAAGGTCGGGTAGAGTGCCTATACGTGCGGCTTTTCGATCCCCTTTTTTAGCCTGACCTTGTGCAAAAAGCGGGGTTGTATGCTAGAATCATCGAGTTTCGTCTGGAAACGCAAGGTTTATAACTACGGAGGATTAGAGTGGCAAACATCAAGAGTCAGAAGAAGCGCATCATCACGAACGAGAAGTCTCGTCAGCGTAATCGCGCTGCAAAGTCCGAGCTGAAAACCGCAGCTCGTCGCGTGAGGGAAGCCGTCGAGGCCGGCAACGGCGCCGAGGCTTACGCCGCAGCTCTCGCCGCTTGCCGCCTGTTGGACAAGGCAGCTGGCAAGGGCGTGATCCACAAGAACCAGGCCGCCAACCGCAAGTCCGGCATCATGGCCTCCATCCGCGAGATCGTGACCGACGCCGATCGCGCCGCCTATGTGAAGCCCCAGCCCAAGGCCCAGAAGACCGGGTCCAAAAAGGCCGAGGCCAAGGCTGCCCGCAAGGTCGCGCAGGAAGCCCGGAACGCTGAGAAGGCCAAGCGCGTCGAGGCTCAGAAGAAAGCTGAAGCCCAGGCCGCTAAGGCTAAGGCTAAGGCTAAGGCCGAGGCCGAGAAGGCCGCTGCCGAAGCTGAGGAAACCGCTTCCGACGAAGCCGCCGCCGAATAGCGAAATAGCGAAAGCGCACGATCCTCGGATCTGTCCGCATATCAAGGTCGAAGGGCCCCCAACGGGGCCCTTCCCCGTTTTACGGGCGCCTACCGCCCGCTACCGCAACCACCCAGTCCATGAAGGCCCGATCGGGATCCGCTCCGCTCTTCATAAGCCGCTCGGTGTCTCTGAGCAACACGAGAGCTCCCTCGAGTTCGGCCAGTGAGAAACGCCGCGCGTCGGATACATGGTTCTTGTAACGCCACGAGGGGCCGCCCAAAACGCGCTCGAGCGGCACAAAATCCCCTCGCTGCTCGATCGTCTTGGCCAGAATAAGCTCGCGAACCCTCGTCGCGCACAGCGCAAGCAACCCATAGCCGGGATTCCTTCCCAGACGAGGATACATATTCACGCAGGCTGCAAGGTCACGGCGCGCCAGCGCATCGACGAAGCTCCACGGAGCGAGCTCGGATGTGCGCGCTACCATGGACTCGATGTCGCGATCGGTAACCGGAGCAGCCGCCCCAGCGCAGGAGAGCGCGATCTTCTTCAGCTCGGAATCGATACGGACGGTATCGGCCCCGACGAACTCGACAAGCTTGTCGGCCGCAGCAGCGGTCATGGTGAAGCCATGGGCGGGAGCCATGGACCGCACTGCCCGGGCCAATTCGTAGGATTTCATGGGGGCGCAATCGATAACCGCCGTTTTTCCCACAGCTGCGACGGCCTTGTACAGACGCGTGTTCTTGGCCAGTTTTTCGGCTATCAGAGCCAGCACGGTTGAAGGCGACGGACAAGCCAGGTACTCGACCAGGGCTTCGGAATCCTCTTTTCGCATCTTGTCGGTCTGAACCACTTCGACAAGGCGAACGTCGCTCATAAACGGCAAGGTGTTGCATGCTGCCACCACATCGGCACCCGTTACCGACTGGCCGTCGAACCGATCGTGATTGAACTCGAGGTCCCCGAGCTTTGCCGCGCTGCTCCGCAGACGCTCGACTACACGGCGCTGCTTCAGCAGGTCTTCGCCGACGATCAGGTAGGCGGGCAGAAGCGTTGGTTGTTTCGATGAGGTATCCATGCGCCTATTCTACCGTTGCGCGGCAACCTTCAGACCCGAAGCCGTTATTTCGCACGAAACCTCGCCGCTTAAATCGGTTCTCATAATGACCGAGCCTGTATCCTCCAGCAGCGAGAGCACCCGTTTGCCGGGATGGCCATAGCGATTGTCCTTCCCCACGCTTACCAGGGAAAGACGGGGGCTCAAGGCCCTCGCCGAAGCCTCGTCGAGACCGAAGTCCGATCCATGGTGACACACCTTCAGTACGTCGATGCCGCGCACCCCTTCCTCCACGATCGCAGAAAGCTGATCGGATTCCAGATCTCCTGTGAACAAGACCCTGCAGTCCGAACACCCGTCCGAGTCGGCATCGCATCGGACATCGAGGCAGACGCTATCGGCGTTGCCGCAGTCGTGCTCGAGACGGTGCGGCCACACCACCTTCATCGAAAACGTACCCAGCGACATCGAATCGCCCGCCGCCACGTAGCTCACCTCGTCGGAAACGTGCCGCGCGGTCTCAACAAGGTCCTCGACCTTTTTCTCCGAGCACTCATCGGCTCCGCGCGCAAGCACGACGCGATCGATTTCAGCAACGCGCCCCAGAGCATCGAGCGAACCGCAATGGTCGTCGTCCGCGTGTGTGATGACGACCGCATCGAGGTGACCCACATGGTTTCGCGCCAAGCCCCTCACGAGACTCGCATCCGAGCGCCCCGTGTCGATGAGCATCGTCTTTCCCCTTCCTATCAGAAGAAAAGAATCCCCTTGGCCCACATCGAGCATGATGATGCGCGAACAGAACCAATGCGGAGGCCACGTAACCGTGAAGACCGAAAACGCCAGAAGCGCCGCAAGAACGACGATGACGTGCCTCTTCGTCAAACGCGGACGAAAGAGGTAGAACGCAGTAGCGGGAACAAGCGTTGCAGCCAGCGCTTCGAGCGAAGATAGCCAAAACGGGAGGGATGCATACGGAATCTGCGACAACAGGGAAAGGACCCGGATGAGCAGACCACAGAAAAACAGAGACGGGGCGAACGCCCACCCCGAGAGCGCGGGCAGCGCCTCCGAGACGATACACGCGAGAAGCCCGCAGGCGCATATCGCGGGGAAAAACGGAGCCGCCACCACGTTGGACAGCAGAAAAACCAGCGAAATCCTGGAAAACAGATGAATCGACAAAGGCAGCGATAGAAGATTCGCCGAAAGCGACAGGGCGATAGCCTCCGCAGCCGCGCCCGGCAAAAACGGTGCGAACCGCCGAATCTCCGCCGCAAGGCTCCCCTGAAACAAAACGATGCCCAACGTGGAGAGAACCGAAAGGGCGAACGACGCAGAGAGGGAGCTCAACGGATCGAGCGCGAGACAGCCGATGATAACCAGTGCCAGTGCTTGCAGACACGCGGGCCTCCTGCGTGCGAAGAACGACGCCGTTGCGAGTACGCACATGACCGTCGCCCGCACAGCCGACACGGGCGCCGCTGAAAACACAAGATAAGCCAGCAAAACCCCTATGAGCAGCACGGTACCCAGAGCGCGCGGAAGTCGCAATCGTCTCATCGCCACCGTGATCATGCCCGCGACCATCGCGAGATGAGCGCCCGACACGGCCACCATATGCGCCAAGCCGCACGTTTTGAAGTCCTCCCCCGCCTCGGTTTCCAGAAGATCGCCGCGATACCCGCATATGATCGACTGGACGACCGCCGAGGCTTCTCCCTGCTCTTTCAGGCGCTCGATCGAACCCCGTCTCATCCTGCCGATTGCAGCCCAGGGGTAGCAATCCGGCTCCAGCTTGGTTTCGCGCATCCTCACAACGCAGGAGGCTCCCGCGCTCCAGGCCGATGCATCGTCGGTAAAATCGATCGGGGAAAACGATCCGATCCCCGTTAGGCGGTCTCCGTACAGCAAACCGCTTCTTTTCGGGAGCACGACCTTGGCCCTCGATCTGCGCGAAGGCACGTACCCCCATGCCGTATCGCTCCATGAAGACGGCCGGGCATCGCTGGTAAGAACGATCGCGGTCTCTTCGGAAAGGCACTCGGTCGAACCGGCGTCCCTATGCAGTCGCTCCAAGGCAGCGCACGACGAGGCGATTGCGCATAAGGCGAGAATGAGCGTAAATATTACTTTTAGATAATATAAGGATAACCATTGATTGATTTTAAATAATACAAGATTATTTGCCTCATCGGTCTTGCGGCATCGAACGAACCGATAGATGACCAGCGTTGCGACGCCAAGAAGGACTGCTGTCGAGGAAAGTACGAATGCCATGGCAAACGCCGATCGAGGGCTGGTTCTTCCCGATTCCAGAAGCGCCGCCCCTATTCCCCAGAAGCACAGCGCCGCCCCGAGGAGAAACGGGATGCGCACCCGCTGGGCGTCGCCGGTTTTCCGAGTACTCATACCGCAAGCTTGTCTTTAAGCTTTGCAAGCGTTTTCTGGCCGATGCCCGGCACCTCGGTAAGCTGGTCAACCGCCGAGAACCTCCCGTGTTCCGTCCTGTATGCGACGATCCTCTTCGCAAGGGAGGGACCTATCCCGTTAAGCGACTGAAGCTCATCGACAGTCGCGGTGTTGACGTTCACGCGCCCACCTTGAGATCCGGGGTTCGAGCGAGCGCTTGGCGCCGAACCCTCTGCGCTTGGCGCGACACGGTCCGCATCGTCTTTCGAGGGTATGTGCACTTCTTCCCCATCGGCTAGAACTCGAGCGAGGCCCAGCCCCGCATCGGCAGCGTCGGAGGCAAGGCCCCCGGCAAGATCCACGGCATCGTTTACTCTGGAGCCTTCCGCAAGCGCGTACACTCCCGGCTTTTGCACGCACCCCGAAACCTGAACCGTGATACTGCGAGGCTCTTCATTAACTGAATTCACCGTTGAAGCCGAATCCCGCTCGATCTCCCTTGGCGCTGCCTGGTCGGCCTTGGCCTCGATATCGAATGAGGCGGGCTGGAACGCAAACGTTTTGACAAGCGCAACGACAAGTATCGCAACTGCAAGCAACCCCAATCCGATCAGGGACTTAGTTGACTCATGCGACGACGCTCGATCCTTCAGCGCCTCGAAGCGCGTATCGATATGCATAACGGCTCCTTCCCTCGGGGAAAGAATGGGCCTCGAACCTTACGCGCATCCATCCATCATCCATCGGAATCCAACCCGATAGGCAGTGCAAAGTCTGGGCAAAACCAACCCGATCAAACGAAAAACCGGCCCAAGGGGCCGGTTTTCCAGCTAATCTTCCTTTTACCGCCTGAAAAACTCCGTGGAATCGAAATCGGCTATTCCTCTTGATGAGCGGACGCGGGGTTCGCACGAGGACGCTTATACGAAGGACACGCGTAGTCATGAATCTCCGCGGAATCTGCAAGGGCCGAAACCCACTCCGAAACGGGGAGCACCCGCTCCGCCTCCTCCACAACCGCAAGGTCGCCCTGCGTTTCGGGATTGCGCGGCATGAACAGCGTGCAGCAGTCCGACACGTCCTGGGCGGATATGTCAAACGTACCCAGAGACTCGGCATCGGCTATGATCTCCTGTTTATCAGAACCGATCAGCGGTCTGAAAACCGGAAGCCGCACAACGGCATCGGTGCAGCGGATGTTGGCAAGCGTCTGGGAAGCCACCTGCCCCAGGCTCTCGCCGGTAACGAGCGCACCCGCTCCTTCGCGAAAGGCGATCTCCTGGGCGACCCTGAACATCAGGCGACGGTACATGATGATGCGCAGCTGCGGGGGAACCTTGAGGGAGATCTCGCGCTGGTAATCGCCGAATGGAACGACGTAGGTACGCGCGATGCACCCCGAACGCTCGAGAACCCGCGCGATATCGTCAACCAGGTATTCGCTCGCATCGGATGCCTGGGGACGACCGGAAAAGTGAACCGCGATGCATATGGCTCCGCGTCGCGCCATGCGCCAGGTGGCAACGGGCGAGTCGATACCGCTGGAAAGCAGGGTGACCACCTTGCCCGAGCTGCCCACGGGAAGTCCTCCCACTCCGCGCACGCTGCGCGCGTACACGTACACGGCGTTCTGCACGACCTCGACTCCCACCTGGATATCGGGGTTCTTCATCTTGACCCGCTTTTCGGGGAAGCGCGCGCACAGAACGGATCCGATGATCCGGTTCATATCCATCGACGTGGTTTCGAAGTCGGTATGATTGCGCCGCGCCTGCACCTTGAAGCTCGCAAAGTCCCCTGCCTCGGAAAGGGCATCGACGGCGGCTTGTCCCATAACATCCAGGTCGCGTATGCATTTGAAACCGCACGAAACGCGGGCAACTCCGGGAACGCGCAAGACAACCTCGGAGGCGCGCACGGCCGTCTTGAGATCGGTTCCCTCTTTCAGGAACACGCACAAACGCCCCGAGATGCGGTGGATGGTGACCACCGGGTACCCGACAAGAAGAGACTCCACGTTTTTGAGGAGCCTCATCTCGAATCGCGCTCTGTTGTGACCCTTGAGCCCGATCTCGTGATAGTGGATCAGGCAGATGCGCTGATGATCCTGTTTCATAGGATGCGCGGATCTAGTGGTTCATCGCATCGATGGAAGAGGGGTCGTAGGATACGTCCCCCTGCGCGATCTCGCCAAACGCGATGCTGAGCGGCTTGGCATCGGCAGCGCGGGCGATCTCCACCGCGGTCTGCAGCTGAATGGCGCGCTCCCGCTGGCCATGCATCATATCGTTGATGTCATGGGCGCGCTTGGAGGCCATCGCGCACAACAGGAACCGGTCGTTGTCGGCGTGATTCAGAAGTACATCCACTTTGGGTTCGATAATGCTCATACAGTCATCCCCGTTATCGTTCGGCTTGTTCGTTCACATAGTCGACGAGCTCCCCGAGCGCCCGCTCGAGATCATCGTTGACCAGGCAGTGATCATACTCATGTTTGCGTGCGAGCTCGATTTCGGCCGTACGCATGCGCAGCTCGATGGCAGCCGCATCTTCGGTGCCCCGCCCCTCGAGGCGCCGCTTCAGTTCGTCAAGCGAAGGGGGCTCGACGAAGACCAGATGCGCGAAGGGCATCCTTTCTTTGACCTGGAAGGCCCCCTGCACTTCGATCTCGAGTATCACCTGGTCGCCTGCGGCCACGCGCTCCTCGACCGACGCACGCGGAGTACCGTATCGGTTTCCCGAATACGACGCCCACTCCAACAGCCCGTCATGGGCCACCAGATCGTCGAACTCATCGTTGCTCAAGAAGAAATAATGGGTTCCGTGAACTTCGCCCGGACGAGGCTTCCTCGTCGTAGCGGAGACGGACACCCACGCATCGGGAAGTTCGTCTAAAAGACGAGCCACCAGCGTGCCTTTGCCGGCACCTGATGGCCCAGATATGACGAAGAGATTTCCGCGCCGCATGAATTAGGAGAGGCGCTCCAGCAGAGCGGTCTGCTGACGCTCGCCCAAACCGCGCAGGCGACGGCTTTCGGCGATCTGGAGCTCGGCCATGATCTTCTCGGACTTAGCCTTGCCATAGCCAGGAAGGGTCTCGATCAGCGTGGAAACCTTCATGCGTCCGACCACGGGGTCGTCCTTCATACCCAGGATATCCTTGACGGAGAGCTTGCCGCTCTTCAGCTGCTCGCGGATCTCGGCGCGCTTGATACGAGCCGCCTTTGCCTTCTCAAGGGCAGCCTTGCGCTCTTCTGCGCTGAGTTGAGGAATGGCCATCGTAATCTCCTTTATAAGATTGGCTATCGGTGGTGAAATCGTACCTCACATTTCGGATTCCGATGAGTAGTTTAGCGTTGCCGTCGAAAAATTCAACAGGCAAACACAACAAACCCCATTTCAAGTAGCAAAAAACCTGAACAGGACACCCAACGGCTCCATCGACGGTGATTGTAGCCGATTGAAAACTCCGCGTCTACGCAATCTCGCCGCAAATACGCTCAAAAGCCTGAACTGGGTCTTTCGCTTGCGTGATCGGACGGCCCACGACGATGTGCGATGCACCGGCGCAAAATGCGTCCGAAGGGGTTGAAATCCTGCTTTGATCTCCTTTTTCGCTTCCCTTGGGACGTACTCCGGGGGTTACGATATATGCACGGTCGCCCATGATCGAGCGCAAGGCGGCCGCTTCGCGCGGAGAAGCCACTACGCCCGATATGCCAGCCCGTTTCGCCACGTCTCCGAGAAGGGCAACCTGCTCTTCGGGTGTGCGCGGCACCCCCACCGACGCAAGCGCGGGTTCATCCATGCTGGTGAGCACCGTGATCCCCAGCGTGACGATGTCACCTTCGCTACGGCCTTCCGATCCGGCCAAGGCGCCTTGGCGGCCCGCCTCCAGCATCGCCGACCCGCCCGACACGTGCATGGTGAGCATATCGGCACCCGAACGCGCCGCCGCCTCGGCTGCGCCGCGCACCTGATGCGGGATGTCGTGAAGCTTCAAGTCGAGAAACACCTTGAATCCCTTTTCGCGCAGCTCGGAAACGATCGAAGGGCCGCAGGCGTAATACAGCGTCATACCCACCTTCAGCCATATCGCGTGCCCGCGAAGATCGTCGGCCAAAGACAGGGCTTCGTCGCGCGGGCAGTCCAAAGCCACGATGATGCGCTCGCGCGCGGGGATCTCGTCGAAGATGCTCAGCATTCCAAAGCTCCTATCAATTCGTTCACATCGGATACGCCCTGTCGTTCGCAGTAATCGATGATGCCGTCGATCACCTGCACGGTTGCCCGGGGGTCAACGAAATTCGCCGTCCCAACGGCCACGGCGGTAGCGCCCGCCAGCATGAACTCGACCGCGTCGATGCCGCTCGAGATACCTCCCATACCCAGCACGGGAACCTGCACTGCGCGGGATACCTCCCACACCATGCGCAGGGCGACGGGTTTGACCGCGGGACCCGAAAGACCCCCCACCACGCGTGCGAGCTGGGGGCGGCGTCGCTCGGCATCGACCGCCATACCCAGAAGCGTGTTGATGAGCGAAATCCCGTCGGCACCCGCGCTTTCGGCGGCGCGCGCGATCTCGCCGATATCCGTGACGTTGGGGGTGAGCTTCACGATCAGGGGACGCTCGGTCGCCTGCCGGCACTTCGACACAACCTTCTCGACGCTATCGGTGCTGCATCCCATGGCCATACCGCCAGCGTCCACGTTCGGGCACGAAATGTTCACCTCGTACGCATGGACCGCGTCGGATTGCTCGAGAGCCTCGATGACGTCCACGTACTCTTGGAAGCTGTGGCCCGACACGTTCACCATCGTCGTCGCCCCAACGGACTGGAGCCAAGGTACGTCGTGCTCGAGCAGATGACGCACGCCGGGATTCTGCAAACCGATGGAATTCAGCATTCCGCACGGGGTTTCGGCGATGCGCGGAGAGGCGTTGCCCTCCCATCCGTTGAGAGATACGCCCTTCGTAGTAACCGCCCCCAACGAAGCCACATCGACGAAATCGTGAAACTCACGCCCCGCCGCAAACGTCCCCGACGCAACCGTGACCGGGTTCTTCATGCGAAGTCCGCCCAAATCGACCGCGAGGGCCACCTCGGTAGGCCGCGGAGATAGCCGCTCTACCCGTACCATTACCACACCACCTCGTCAGCATCGAAAACCGGTCCGTCAACGCATGCGCGGCGCTTGCCCCCAACCGTATCCACTACGCACGAAAGGCACGCGCCCACACCGCACGCCATGCGCCGCTCCATCGACACCTGACACGGAATACCCGCCTGGGCAGCCATATCCGACACGATGCGCATAAGCGGCTCGGGGCCGCAGCAGCAAACCAGGTCGTAAGGCGAACCGTCCGCAACGCAGCCCGCGACCATGCGGTTTTTCGCAAGGCCCGTGCAGAACCCCCGCTCCCCGTACGTTCCGTCGTCGGTGGCGCATTCGACCCCGATCCCCAAACGATCGCGGTAATCCGACAGCGTCACCAGCGCGCTTTCGGTTTGGGCCCCCATAACCACGTCGACGTTCGCGCCGCGTGCCGCCAACTGTTCGGCAAGCAGGTACAAAGGCGCAGCGCCCACGCCTCCCGCCACCAGCAAGACGCGACCCGCATCGGCAAGCTCCCCGCCCATGCGGGCCCCCCAGGGCCGCCCGACGGGGCCCACCAACTCGATAGCGGGGTTCGCATCGGGCGAAAGTTCGGCCATGTAGTCGGTTCCGTACCCGACCACCTGATAGAGGATGGCGATCCTTCCCGCTTCCGGATCGCAGCGATAGACCGAAAAGGGCCTCCTCAAGATATGGTCGGCCATCTGGTTCACACGCATATGGACGAACTGGCCGGGAAGTATGGTCTTTGCGACATGGGGGGACTCGAGCTCCATGATATGGAGTCTCGGTCCCACCGGTTCGTTCGAAAGCAGCCTTGCCGGCTCGTTGGCAAGTACGGACACGGGTCACCCTCTCTCTGCGACGATGCGCTGCGCACCGAAGAGCACAGCGCATTCGATAGGAAACTCAAGGTCGCTCGACCGCGATGCGGACCATCCGAAGACGGCTTCGAGCGCACCGCAACTTCTTCTACGCCGTATGAAGCACCTCGTCGGTAACCACCCCGTCTTCGAGCATGGCGTAACCGGCAACATAGACGTCGGTGGCGCGCCCGACGAACTTCTTCCCCATGAAGCCGCTGTTGACCGACTTCGATTCGAAGCCGTCTTTCGTCACTTCCCACTCGAGGTCGGGATCGATCACGGTCAGATCGGCGCGACACCCGGGCTCGAAGGCAACCCGTTCGATTCCGATGATCTTGCGCGGGCGAATGCTCATGAGCTCGACCAGGCGGTTCCAATCGATACGGCCCGGCTTCACCAATCCGGTGATAACCGCAGAAAGCGAGGTTTCGAGCCCCGTCATACCGAAGGGCGCCAGCTCGAACTCACGATCTTTCTCGTAGATCGCATGCGGAGCATGGTCGGTGACGATGCAGTCGACCGTTCCGTCGACAACCCCCTGGATGAGCGCCTGCGCATCCTCGGACGTGCGCAGAGGCGGATTCACCTTGAGGTTCGTATCGTACGTTTCGTCGATGCATTCGTCGGTGAGGAACAGGTGATGGGGCGTGACTTCGCACGACACCGCGATACCCTCTTCCTTGCCGCGGCGCACCATGTCGAGCGCGCGCTTGGTGGTGAGGTGCTGGATGTGCAAAGGGCAGCCCGCAAGGCGGCTGATCTCTAGATCGCGTGCGATCTGGATTTCCTCACCAGCGGAAGGCCAACCCAAAAGGCCAAGGCGCGTGGAAACCGCCCCTTCGTTGATCTGGCCCTTATCGACCAGACCTTCGTCCTGGCAGTGGCTCATCACCGTTTTGCCGAATTGGGAGGCGTACTCCATCACGCGGCGCATCGCGCCGGCGCTCTGCACCCCGCGTCCGTCGTCGGTAAAGGCCACCGCACCATGCGCGACCATGTCGCCCATATCGGACAGCACATCCCCGCCAAGCCCCTTCGTGCAGGCCCCCGACACGTGCACGCGGCATTTGCCCACTCGGTCGGCCTTGCCGCGCACGTAGTCCACCACAACGGCATTGTCGATCGTAGGTGCGGTGTTGGGCATGCAGCACACATCGGTGAAGCCGCCGTGAACCGCCGCTCGCGTACCGGACTCGAGGTCTTCTTTGTATTCCTGACCAGGATCGCGGAAGTGGACATGGATATCGACCAGGCCGGGAACGACGATCTTGCCCCCCAGGTCGCGCTCGATGCCCTTGTCCATCTTCAGACCGTGACCGATCTGCACGATCCTGCCGTCTCGGACGAGCATCTCGCAGACCTCGTCCAGACCGGTCTGAGGATCGATAAAGCGGGCGTTCTTAAGCAGTAAGGCCATCTTCGCTCCCTCCGAGCAGTAGGTACATTGCAGCCATGCGGACGAGGATACCTGCGTACACCTGGTCGAGAATAACCGAGCGCTGCGGATGGTCCGCCATGAAGTCGTCCAGCTCGACACCGCGATTGATGGGGCCGGGATGGCACACGATCGCATCGGGGCGCAAAAGCTTGTCGCGCCTCTCGTTCAGACCGTACAGCATGCTGTACTCGCGCAGGTTGGGAAACGGCGAATTCTCGAGACGTTCCTGCTGGATGCGCAGCATGTAGACGACGTCGAGCTCACCGAGCGCGGCATCGAGATCGGATGTGACATGATGGGCGCCGAGAGCCTCGGGGGCGGCGGGAAGCAGCGTCGGAGGAGCGATGAGCGTCACTTCGCAGCCCATAGTGTTGAGAGCCGGAACCAGAGAGCCGCACACGCGCGAGTGGGCCACGTCGCCGACGACGCCCACCTTCAACCCGTCGAGCGTTCCCTTCGCCTGCCAGATGGAGTACAGGTCGAGCAGCGCCTGAGTGGGATGCTGGTGCTTGCCGTCGCCCGCGTCGATTACGCTGACGCCGGACGTTTCGGCGATCTGGTGGGGCACTCCGGCATGCTTATCGCGCACGATGATCATGTCGATCTTGTAGGCGCACAGCGTCTCGACCGTGTCCTTCAGGCTCTCCCCCTTCACCGAGGAGGTGCTGGATCCTCCGAAGTTCAGGCTGTCGCACGACAGGCGTTTCTCGGCGATCTCGAACGACGAGCGCGTGCGGGTAGAAGGTTCGTTGAACATGTTGACGACCGTGAACCCTTTGAGCATGGGAACCTTCTTCACGCGGCGTTCGTTCACCGAGCGGAACCGTTCGGCGGTCTGGAGCATCAGCATGATGTCGTCGGCGGAATACTCGCGGATGTCGATGAGGTGGCGATGATGAAAGCCCATGCTATGCTCCGATCTTTCCGGCGCTGCCCAACGGTGCCGAGCCGATCCGCTCGCCCGGAGCGGCGGCGAAGATCTCGACGCAGGATTCGCCGTCGGCCTCTTCCAGGTACAGCCTGACGTTCTCGTCGCGCGCCGAGGGAACGTTCTTGCCGACGAAATCGGCGCGGATCGGAAGCTCGCGATGCCCGCGATCAACCAGAACCGCAAGCTGGATGCAGGAGGGGCGCCCGATGTCCATCAGGGCGTCGAGAGCGGCGCGGATGGTGCGGCCCGTGTACAGAACGTCGTCGACCAGCACCACATGGGCGCGATCCAATTCGAAGGGGATATCGGTGGAGTGCACCTCGGGTGCGAGATGGGTTGCGAAGTCGTCGCGGTAGAAGCTGATGTCAAGCCGACCCAGCGGAGGGCGCGTACCCTCGATCTGCTCGATCTTGTCGGCAAGGCGCTTGGCAAGCAAATCGCCCCGCGTCACGATGCCCACGAGAGAGACGCCCTCGGCGCCCTTATTCTTCTCGAGGATCTGATGAGCCATGCGCGTAAGCGATCGCTCGATCTCGTCTGCATCCATGCAGACCGTCTTCAGCTTACCTGGATCCGTCATGTGCGCTCCTTGCTCGAAGTTGCACGGACAGACAGACGCATCGCCCGATCCAGAAACAAAAAATGCCTCTGCATCAGGCAAAGGCTCGTCAATGGCGCAGGTATGTGAAGTGCGTGGTGCGCCGCCGCGGTGCCTTGCCGGTCTCTCTGTACCGTCTTTAAAGGACTGTATCGATGATAAGGCCTCGACCGCAGCCGCAGGATCGAAAACGCCGTCTCGATAATTCCTACATATTTGGAGCTTGATTCGCAAGTTGAACCGAACGCATAGACTTGCTCGCAAACTTAGCTGTACGCGTTCGGTTAAGCATGCAACGTTCCCTTCCTGGGGCGCGGGCCCAAAGGGGACCCGCCCGAGAGGAGGGAGCATCCATGTCGGGACGAAGGAAGTGCCTCAGACTGGACGAGGCCGAGAGGGCCGCGATCGAGAGGGGCCCGGACGCGCGGCTCAGCGCTAGGCGGATCGCCTCCGACCTCGGAAGGCCGCCCTCTTCGGTTGCGGCCGAGATGAAGGCCAACCGGACGGCGGCCAAAGGCGTCCTCGATGCGCCTGGTGGAGACGCCCGCCAGGTACATCTCGATCATCGCCTCTTCGACGCTGGTCTCCCGGCGCTTGTAGCGCTCTATGATGGCCGTCGCGAACCTCATGCCCTTGAACTTGGGCATGTGGATCGTCACCTCGTCGGACGTGGTGGTGAGCCCGCGGTCGTAGTGGCCGGCGCGGTACGCCTCGCGCTCGGCGCCTATGAGGTCGTCGGCTTCCTGCGCGAGCAGTGCGTTCAGGGCGTCCTCGACGGTTTTTCTCACGAGCTCGGACAAGTCGGCCTTTATCGCCTCGTAATCGACTGTTACGATGGGTGCGAACATGGCTGTGCCGCCTTAGCATGATCGAATCTAGACAACTCGAATCATACCGAAGGCATGCGCCATGTCTTTCGCTATCGTCCTGTCCAGCCTTTGCGGATGTGTAGGGATCCGAAGGGCCAATGCCCGAATAATACGGACTTGCCATAAATAAGAGGGGGGCGGCTCATACCGTGTGGTACGAGTCGCCCCCTCTTGGATGTATCCGTTGCTGATTATATTCTGTATGTGCTCCTGCATTATCTCCAGGTCTAACGCTTGTATTGGATCTGGCGGTTATTGTCCATCAGCGATGGTCAATACAAATTTATGCATCACATATCAGATTGACTTAATCTGCCTTTCCTATTCAGCTCGGCGTTTTCTAGCTCCAAGGATGCTAATGCCTAGCAAAGAGATACCTGCTCCCACGGGTAATAGTGCGATGTCTTCGCCGGTATTCGGAAGCTGTTCTGCCTTTGGCTGCTGACTGTCGCGCTTGTTCTTTGAATTATTTTTTCGCGCACTAGATGAGTCTGTAGAGGGGTCTGTAGCATTAGAAAGCATTTTCGTAGTCTGCAGATCAGCTCGTAGTTCAGCTAACTTGCTCTCTAGTTCTTCGCTAGATTGTTTAGCTTTGTTAAGTTCTGATGTGGCAGATTCTAAAGCGGCTTTAGCAGCTTCTTCAGTAGTTTTCAACTCAGATAGGTTCTGCCGCGCTTTTGCTAACGCCTCGTTCTTAGCTTCCCAAGTTTCCTGGGCGTTGACCAAGTTCAGCTTCGCTTCCTGAAGCGCTTCGTTGGCAGAGGCGACAGACGCATCCTTATCCATGGCCTTCTTCAAATCAGAATTCGCTTGGGAAAGCGTTTCTTCTGCAGCTCGCTTTTCCTCCTCGGCTTTTTTCTCAGTTGCCTGTTCTTGTTTAAGCTGTTTATCTTTCAATTCAACGTTTTTCTCGGCCTGTTCCTTGTTGCTTATCGCTGAATTCAGATTATTTTGGGCTTCAGCTAGTAGGCTTTCGAATTGCTGCTTTTCCTGCGTAGCTTCTTTTTCGTCTTGTATGGCTTTTTCTAGCTTCTTTGCAACTGCCTCTCGCTCATCCGCAGTACGTTTTTTATTCTCGTAATCTCTTATGGCAGCATCAGCTGCTTTTTTAGCTTCTTTTTGGGTTTCTTCGGCTTCGTCTGCTTTTTTGAAGAGATTCTCGGCAGTGCGCGTTTTCGTCTGAAGCTCTTGATCAAGTTGTTTGATGTCAGCTTCTAGAGTTCCTCTTTCAACTTCCTTTTTCAGAAGTTCATTCCTTAAGGTAGGAATTCTTTCTGTCAAAGCATCAACCTCAGCTTTTAGGGCATCAGCTTCCCTTTCGGCTGTCTTCTTATTCTTTTCTTCTAGCTGTTTCTTCTTTTCAGCATTCTTAATTTTATTCTGTGTCTCGGCGGTAGATTGCTTCTTGTCTTCGGCTAGCGCTGCTTCATAATCCGCTTGTGCCCGCTTGATACCCTGGTCACAAGACTCAATTTCTTGTTGTTTCTGCTCTAGATCAGCCTGGAATGTCTTTTTCTTATTTTCAAGCTCGTTAATTTGCTTAAGGCTCTGTTTGTTCTCTTCCTTAAGCTCCTCATGGTGAGCCCGTTTTTCTTCCAACTTCTTGTTCAGGGTAGTGACTGCGTCCCTAGCGGATTCTGCCTCTTCTGCGAGCTTCTCATACTCGTTGGTCTTTTTAGTAAGGAATGCTTCCTTCTCTTTTTTGGTTGTATCAGCTTCTGCTAGTTGACTTTTTGCTTTTTGCAATTCACCAGCAATATTCGGGTGATTTTTCTGTAACTGCTCAATGGTTTCTTTGAGCGTTTTTTGTTTTTGTTCAAGCTGGTTAATCTGGGTTTTAGCCTCATTAACTTTTTCGGTAGCTAAGCCAACTGCTTTTTCAAGCTCAGCAACTTTTTCGTCGGCTCGATTCTTCTCTTGCTGAGCTTTCTCTAGCTTCTGTTTTGCTGAAAGCTCGGTTGCAGCCGCTTCCTCAGCCTCTTTTGCAGCTACTTTTTGAGCCTCTTCTAGCCTCTTAAGCTCGTCAGCAGCACCAGAGTCCTTGATAGCTTTTTCCAATTTATCTTTTGCAGCTTGAACGGCTTTTTCAGCTTCTTCTTTTTTCTGCGACAAAGCTTCAATTTGCGTTTGCAAATCTTTAACTTCGGCCTGTTTGGCTTCTACTGCTGAAACGGCCTTATCATATGTTTTCTTTGCCTCATTCAATAAGGCAGTCTTTTCATCAAGATTTTTCTTAGCCTGAGCAGCTTCATTTGTAGCGTTTTTAATAGCGGCTTGTAGCTGCTCACGGGTTAAGGAAGTTTTAGTATTGGTCGAAGAAACTGGGGTGGAGTCCGGTGCTGGTTTATTGGCTCCGAAAGCATTCGGAGTGGCAATCGGAGTGGCAATCGTGAAACCGATACCCAGTGATAGTGCTGCAGCTAGGCATTTGGTTTTTTTAGTATTCAATGCGGTGTTCTCTCTTTCTCTTTGCGGGAATACTGCAATGGAGGAAGTATTTTTACCTAGCTCGCCGTGTCGGTCAACATTTCCCGGTTTCCAGTGATAAATTTACAAATATTTCCCCAAAAACTCTAGAAAATATATAGCTATTTGAATCTGAAGAGAGCGTCTGATTCTCTAGAGAGACAGGGAGCAAATTTTTCCTGCCAGACTCAAGAACGAGTTCTTCTACTCCACTAACTGGGCAGGTGTAACCGTTAACGAGCTCATCGCCAGGTTGAATGCTTGGTTGCGTTACTACAACGAAGGACGCATCCAGCAAAACCTTGGCTGGCAAAGCCCCGCTCAATACCGACAATCGATAGAATTAGCCGCATAAACGGGACAAAAAATGTCCGCAGTCCCCCCCGGGACGGAGATCTATTTCGAAAACCCGTTCGGCTAAGTCTGCAAGCAGGCTCGAATGGGTCTGGCCAAACTGCGCCCGCGAAGTCGAAACTTCGCCCAACCGATGAAAAGCAAAGCGGCGCTTCCGACTTACAGCCATGCGGCAACTTCTCCGTGATATAAAGCGAAATAGACTGCCGTCGTGCCTATAACCGCCGACAAAACGTACGGCCCCTTGCTTTTCGCCCTCTTAAGGGCTTAACGGAAACGCACCACGCCGTTTTCGCCGCGATGGCACGTTTTCACGAAACGCACCGTACGGTCGGCGGCATTCATCACAACGCTTTCGGTGGTGATGGACCCGCCCGCTTTCGAGACACCCGACACCATCTCGCCATCCGTAACGCCGCAGGCGAGGAAGGCAGCATCGTCGGAACGCACCAGCATGTCCATGGTCAAAACGCCGTCAAGGTCGATCTCGGCGGTCCTTTCGGCGCGAGCGCGCTTCTCGACGCCGTCCTTATCCAGGTCGAAACGCAAACGACCCATGAACGAACCGCCGATGGCCTTGAGGCCCGTGCAGGCCAGCACGCCTTCGGGAGCACCGCCCGAACCCATGTACAGGTCAATCCCGGTTCCCGGAACCGCCGTGGCGATGGCGCCGAACACATCGCCATCGTCGATGAGGCGCACGCGTGCGCCGGTGGAACGAACCTCGGCGATAAGGTCGGCATGGCGGGAGCGGTCGAGGATGCACACGCACAGCTCCTCGACGGGCTTATCCAAAGCACGGGCAACATCGCGCACGTTGTCCGCAGGACTCTTGTCGATATGGATCGCATCGGCGGCCGCAGGACCCACCGCGATCTTCTGCATGTAGGTGTCGGGGGCGAACAGAAGCGAGCCACGCGGGGCGATGGCGATGGTGCACAGGGCGTTCGGCTTCATCGCAGCGCACAGGTTCGTTCCCTCCAAAGGATCGACCGCGATGTCGATCTCCTCGCCGCCGCGACCAAGCTCTTCGCCGATGAACAGCATGGGGGCCTCGTCGCGCTCGCCTTCTCCGATAACGATGCGCCCGGAGAAGTCGATTTCGTTGAACGCCTCGCGCATCGCAGTCGTAGCGGCCTGGTCAGCCGCCATCTTGTCACCCAAGCCGTTCCATTCCGCACTTGCGATCGCAGCTTTTTCGGCAACGTTCAGAATCTCCATGATGCGTGCGTTGTGCATTCCCCTCACCTTTCGGTTGAAACTCGATGCGACGGTACCCAATCAGCGCGATTCTACCTCTAAACGACCGCTCGCCGCCCGAAAAGACGGCGAGCGACAAGGTTTTTGCCCGCAGCAGGGCTCATCATCCGAAAAGCGGCGGTACGGCGCCATCGGGTCGGCGCCGGGCAAAAGCGCGAAGCCCCTTAGCCCTTCCGAACGAAGCACGCGGCAAAATGCGCGTCGGAAGACCCTTCGTCCAGCTTGGTGGATATGCACGGAGCACCGTCGAGCGGCGCAAGCGAGAACCGCGATCCGGCGGGGCTTTCGAGAAAACGCTTTACCATGCCGGTGTTCTCATCATACGTAACGGTGCAGGTGGAAAAGACCAAGCGACCGCCCTCTTCCACATGCTCGGCTGCGCTGCACAGCATAGCAAACGAGGTCTCGGCCACCGCATCGATATGCTGCTCGTTGATGCGCCAGCGAATCTCGGGGTGGCGGCGCAGCGTCCCCAAGCCCGAGCAGGGCGCGTCCACGAATACCGTAGAGAACGCGCGATCTCCCAGAACCGTTTCAAGACGCGTCGCATTCCCAACGACCGCATCGGCGAGCTCGGCACCGTAAACGCGCGCACGGTCGCGCAGCAGCCCCACCTTAAACTCGTGAAGGTCGAGCGAAGTGAGGTCGACCTGCGACCCGAAACGACGCTGGGCATCGCTTTGGATGAGGATGGTCTTGGTTCCGCGCCCAGCCCCCACCTCAAGCACCGACGAAGGCTTCTCGTCACCCAGTACGCGCGAAGCGATCAGCTGGGCCGATGCATCGGATACGAGAATCTTGCCCTCTTCGAACAAACGGGCGATGGACGCTTCGGACAGCACACGCGGATTGGACACGTGAAAGCACCCGGCAACCTCGGCACCGTTCGCCAGAGCGGGCGTAAGCACAACGTCATGGCGGGCGAAAGTCTCGAAAACCTCCTCGTCGGTCGCCTTCAGGGCATTCACGGCGATGAAAAGAGGAGCCGGGTCGTTCGAGACGCGCAAAAACGTCGCCGCATCCTTGGCGCCCATGTCCTCGATCAGACGGCGGGTCATCCACTTCGGAAAGGCGTACACGCGAGCGAGCGCATCGAGATCGGTGTTCGGATCACCGAAGGGGAACTCGCCCCTCATGCGTTCGATCCGATGCAGAATCGCGTTGCCCAGACCATGCGCCGACGGCGAGATCGCGCGGACCAGCTCGACCCCCTGATCGATGGCCGCATGAGATTGCTTTCCCAGGAATACGAGCTCGTAGGTGGAGATGCGCAGCGCATCGCGCACATCGCTGAAGGCGTCGGCCGGACGGTCGAGCGCGCGATTGATGATCTCGTCGAGCACGCCGTACGTGCTCACGACGCCCAGCGACAAGAGCGTGGCGAACGCCCGGTCGGCCTCGGACATGCTCGAGGAATCGACCACGGTCTCGATGATTTCCTGCGCGTACGCTTCGCGCATGCGAACAATGCGCGTGACCTGGAGCGCCGCCAAACGAGCGGGACTGGCGGCGTTCTTGTAGAACCGCACCGTCCCATCCTCGTTGGTATCGGGGCCGCCGCCGCGCTTCTTCTCGTCGGCGCGTTTCTCCCTTTCGACCTCGCGCAGCTCTTCAAGCTTTTCGCGCGTGTTGCGGCCCGGCGCGATCTTCGTACGCTGCCCCAGCTTGGGATCGAGCTCGCCGCGGTAGATACCGGCGGTCTCGTCGACCAGGCGGGCGATCTGCCGTTCGTTGAACGCCTTTTTATTGCGGGGAACGAACACCTTCTTCGCGCGACCCTCCCGAGCCGCCTTGCCCTTGGAGGCGCTTCGCCGATCCTTGCCCTCCGAGCCGCGACGATTGCCGCGCCTCTCATCGCGACCCGCAAAACCGCGCTTACCGTCTCGCTTGTCATCGCGATGGGAGAACCCGCGTTTGTCGCCGCGTTCGCGCGACCCGTCAAGCGACCTGCGGTCGTCGGAGCGTCGCTTCGCGCCCCCGAAGCGAGAACCTTCGCTGCGATCGCGACCTTCCCCTCCCTTGCCGAAACGCGAAGAGCGCCCATCGGAAGATGCGCTGCTACCAACCGAGCGATGATCCTTGATGCGAGAGCCCGGCGCTGCCCCGGACGAGCCGCCCTCCGTACGCGGAACACGCCCGCGCTCCGCTCCGGACGAGAAGCGGTTCGATCGAGGGCGCGACGACTCCCCACCCGAACGGGAGAAGGAACGATGCGCTCCGCCCTGCCCGGTCGGACGCCCCTTGCGACCCCTGTCGTCGCGATGCTTACCAGGTTGGCTTTCGCCCATTATTCGGTCCCCCACTCCATGACGATGTTCTTCACGTTTTGGATGCCCGCTGCAAACGACCGGGCGTCCATCGATGTCTTTCCCTTGGGTTTCAACCCCAGCACCTCAACGGCTCCATCAGAGCATTTGAGGACGAAGCGCTTGCGCACGAAACGCACCTGACCGGCTTGAAGTCCCGCAGTCAGCTGCTCGTCGTCGGGTTCGGTCAGGACCCGAACCGATTCAAGGGTAACCGGGCGCCCGGCTATGACCGCATGCGAAGGATGCGCCGCGCTCGATGCCCGCACCTTCCGCTCGATCTCCAAAGCGGCGTCGCCCAACTGCGGGTCGAGCTCTCCCTTGTCGATCTTGCCGGCATAGGTGGCAAAGCCTTCGTTTTGGGGCGTCCAGGAAAGTTCGCAGCGGGCGGCCAAATCAAGGGCCTCGACAAGCGCTTCGGCGCCGCAGCGTGCGAGCCGCTCGGTAAGATCCTCTGCGCTGCTCGAGCCGATTTCGACCTCGCGCAAGCAGGCGAAATCGCCTGTATCGAGACCCGCTTCCATCCGCATGACGCATACGCCCGCGAATTCGTCGCCCGCAAGTATGGCGCGTTCTATGGGAGCCGCGCCGCGCCAGCGCGGAAGCGACGATGCGTGAACGTTCAGGCAACCGTGACGCGGGATCGAAAGCACCGCTTCCGGAAGCAGCGCTCCGTAGGCCGCCACGCAGATGACATCGGGGGCAAGGCTTTCAAGATACGCGATTTCATCGGGATCGCGCAGAGTTTCGGGCGTGCGAACCGGGATACCCAAACGCTCGGCCAATTGCTTGACCGGAGACGCCGACAGCTCGTTGCCGCGCTTGCGCACCGCATCGGGCCGCGAGTACACCGACACGACCTCGTGGCTTTCCGCAAGCGACTCGAGGATCGTCGCCGCGATGGGAGGCGTCCCCATAAAGACTGCGCGCATCAGTCGATACCCACTTCGATAGCGGTTTCACCGGGACGAGCGCCTTCGAGACGCGCCCGCTCGTAGGCGGCAAGCAGGTTGATGCGCGCTTCGGGAACGCAACTCTCGAAAAGCGTGCGCCCGTTCAGATGGTCGATCTCGTGTTGAAGGCAGCGACCCAAAAGACCGTCGCTCTCGATTTCCCACTGCTCGCCCGAAAAGTCGAAGTAGCGCACGCGAGCCCAGGGGGCGCGCGAAACGGGCGCCGAAATGCCCGGAACAGACAGGCAGCCCTCGTGATCGACGACGGGATCCCCCCAGGTATCGACCAGTTCGGGGTTGACGAGAACCAAAGGATCGCGCTGATGCTCGTCCCAGTCGCAGTCGACCACGATGAGGCGCTTGAGCACACCCACCTGGGGGGCGGCGATCCCCACCCCGTTGTTCTTATACATCGTGTGCGCCATCTGGGTAGACAGCCTCTTCAAACTTTTATCCCCCAGATCGCACGGTTCGCACACCGTATTCAGCAGGGGATCCGGCGATTGGACCACTTTGAGCATCGTAACCATCCTTCAGTTATCAAAGAACGCACGAGGTGCGTCGGTAAGCAAAACTTACGTGCAGTATAGCGTCTCGAAGAGAGGGCAACCCGCCACGCTGCCAAACGAAAGCCAAACGACAACCTAACAACACGTCTCGGCTCAAAGAACCGCGCCCTTAGGAAACCGGCAGCTTATGCGCCGCCTTCAAAGCGCGCAATTGCTTTTGGGAGGCAACCACGCTTTGGAACATCAGGTCTCTTTCATCGGGAGAAAGCCCGCTCGCGCCGGACAGCTGGCCGCGCACGGCCTCGATATCGTCTTCCATATCACCGATCGCCAGCTCGTCGGCAAGGTAGTCGGCGAGCACCGCGTCATCGACCCCTTCGCGAGCCGAACCGGCCGTCAGTATGCGCGGCGCCCTTTGCTCGGCGGTGGCAGCAGCCGTGACGATCTCGCCCGCCGAGGCAGACGGGCGCTCGGCAAGGGTGTCGGCGATGCTTCGGGCCAAAACCTCGTGAACCGGCAGATGCCAATGCGTCTGCACAAGCGCATCGGCTTTGGCGAGCGCCAGATGGGGCGCCCGCGCGCACAGACACAGAAAATCGCGCTCGATGCGACGTCGGTTGCTTTCTGCCTGCTCGATCCGCACGGATGGCTGCAAGGCAGAGGGCGACCCCTCCGAACCGGACGCCTGGGAAACGCCCGGCTGCCGCAGGGAAAAAGCGCCTTCATCCTCGGAAGCCCGCTGCGGGGGCCGCAAACGGGCGAGCATCACCAGGGCGTCCTCCTCCCGCGCGCGGCAGCGGTCGGCGATCTGATGGGCGTAATCCTTCGCAAGCAGCGAATTCTTGATGGGTGCGAGCACCGACAGCGCGTCGGCCAGCGCACGGGTTCGCCCCTCGGCCGTCGCCAGGTCGTGGCGGGCCAGCCTGCGCTCGATGCCGTACGTCAGAAGCGGAACCGCTTTGCCGACCAACTCGTTTAGCGCATCGGCCCCCTGCGCGGCGACGAATTCGGCAGGATCCTGATTATGGGGAAGCGTAACCGCGCACAACTCTATGCGCGCACGCCCCGCCTCGGGGGTCATACTCTCGTCGATGAACTCGAGCGCGCGGTCGGCCGCGCGCTGACCTGCAGCGTCTCCGTCGAACAGATACACGATGCGCTTCTTCGCATGGCGCGAGATAGTGCGGATATGGCTCATGGTGAGCGCCGTTCCCAGCGTGGCGACCGCATTGCGGACACCGGCCTCGTAAAGAGCGATCACGTCGGTGTACCCCTCGGTGATAAGGGCCGCACCCGTTGCAGCCATATCCGCTTTCGCCTTGTCGAGACCGTAGAGCACCTGCGACTTATGGAACAGGGGCGTTTCTTGGGAATTCAGGTACTTCGGCTCTCCGGCGCCCACCACGCGGCCTCCGAAAGCGATGCAATCGCCGATCTGATCGCAGATGGGAAACATGATTCGATGGTAGAACCGATCGCGCGGACGCCCGTCGCGGCCTTTGAGGGCAACGTTCGCCTCGATCATATCCGATACCGAAATCTTCTTCGACGCAAGATGGCGCACAAGCGAGCCCGATCCCGGCGCAAAACCCAGGTTCCAGCGCTTGGGCACGTCCCCGCCGAACCCCCTGTTCGCCAGATACGATCGAGCGGCGGCTGCTTCGGGCGAAGGCGAGCGCATGAGCTGCAGATGGTAGAACTCGGCTGCAGCCGCGCACACCTCTTTCAGCCTCGCCTTCTTGCTGTCGGGTACGCGCGGGCCGCCCGAATCAGACAGTTCGATGCCCGCGCGCTGCGCCAGAGAACGCACCGCATCGGGAAACGACAGCCCATCGAGCTTCATGACGAAGGTGAACACGTCGCCGCCTTCTCCGCAACCGAAGCAATGCCACAGCTGGGAGTGGGGGTCTATCTTGCACGACGGAGTTTTCTCCTGATGAAAGGGACAGCAGCACCAAAAGTCGCGGCCGCGCTGCTTCACGGGCACGCGCTCGCCCACGATCGACACCAGATCACTCGCTTCGCGCACCTTTCGGAGATCGTCCTCGCTTATCCCGCCTGCCATGCGATACGGGCTCTTAATTCCGCTGATCCGATTCGGAGTCGGATCGGCAGATCCTGCGACGGCGGGCCTGCCACAGCAAAAGACCCGACGCGAGGTACAGCACGACCACCGTCATGACGCGGCCCATGCTGGGATCTTTGTACCCGATAACGAAAACGCCGACGCCGAACGTGGCCATGACGGCGCACAGTATCCCCAACCAGGTAAGGTATGTGGCGGTGCTGCTCATATATCGCCTCCAAGAGAAATGCCCGGGCTCAATTACCGCTTGAAGTATACCGCAAACGCACGGCGCACCCCGAAGCGCTCCGAACCGAAAGACTGCTGATACAATGACGCTGAAACACCGAGATTGGAGCCGTTTTATGAGCGATATCAGCTACCTTGCGCTCGATCCCGCAATCGAGGGCGCCATCCGAGAGCAACGCAACTCAGGCAAGCCCAACCCCCACGCCTTTCGTGACGAGGACGTCGTGCGGCGCTCGCCGCGCGACCACGACCGCGCGACCCTCGTTCGGCCCGCGTTCGAGCGCGATATCGAGAAGATCATCAATATCCCCGCCTACAACCGCTACGCGGACAAGACGCAGGTGTTCTCATTCGTGGAAAACGACGACATCTGCCGACGCGCCCTCCATGTGCAGCTGGTCGCCCGCGTCGCGCGCTCGATCAGCTCGCTTCTGGGCTTGAACGTCTCCCTTACCGAAGCCATAGCGCTCGGGCACGATCTTGGGCACACCCCCTTCGGCCATGCGGGCGAGAAGTTCCTCAGCACCTGCTACCATGCGCGCACAGGGCGCTTCTTCAACCACAACGTCCAAAGCGTACGCGTGATGGATCGCCTGTACCGTCGCAACATCAGTCTGCAGACCCTCGACGGGGCGCTCTGCCACAACGGGGAATTCGCCAAACAGGAGCTGAGCGTCGGAAATCTGGGCAGCTTCGACCAGCTTGACGAGCTGGTTGAATCCTGCATCGTCGATCAGACGGTCATCGCCTCGCTGCGCCCGTCCACCCTTGAGGGCTGCGTAGTCCGCATGGCCGATATGATCGCGTATCTGGGCAAGGACCGCATCGATGCGCTCGATATGGGCGTCATCGACTCGTTCGACGCGTTCGAGAGCAACTACATCGGCAGATCCAACGTCATGATCCTCAACAACATGATCGTCGATATCGTCAACCACAGCTTCGGACGCGACCGCATCAGCATGAGCCCCGAAGCCTTCAGGGATATCAAGCGCGCCAAAGAGCAGAACTACGCCCTCATCTATCGGCGCGAGGGCATGTCCGACGCGCATGCCGACATGATGCAGGAGATGTTCGAGGAGCTGTACGAGAAGCTGTTGGGCGATCTGCGGCGAAAAGACGAGTCCTCCCCGGTGTTCAGGCACCACGTGGGCTACCTGGCGCGCAAATCGCACAGCATCACGCGAGAGAGCTACCTGAGGGAAGATCCCGACACCATCGTGGTCGACTACATCTCGTCGATGACCGACAGCTACTTCAGCGCCCTGTACGCGCATCTTTTCCCGAACAGCGACAAGCGCGTCGTCACGCGCACCTACACCGACGATCTGAGGTAACCATGAAGCTGCTTTTCGCATCCGACCTGCACGGGTCGGCTACCGCCGCCGAAGCGGTCGCCCAGCGCATCCGCGCAGAGCGACCCGATCGCGTGATCCTGTTGGGAGACCTGCTGTACCACGGCCCCAGAAACGCTCTTCCAGACGGATACGACCCCGCCCGCACCGCGCAGATCCTCAACGAATTCGCCGCGATCACCCTCGCAGTCAAGGGGAACTGCGAAGCCGAGGTCGACCAATGGATGCTCGATTTCCCCTGCATGGCAGAATATGCGCTGATCGAGACCGACGGCGTGTGCTTCTTCGCCACGCATGGGCACCGAGCGCGCATGACCCCCGACGAACCGCCGGCGCTTCGAAGCGGCTCGGTGTTCGCATACGGGCACACCCATGTGAAGGAGCTGCGGCTCAAAGGGGATCTGATTCTTTTGAACCCGGGTAGCGCCGCGCTGCCGAAAGACGGCTCTCAAAGCTACGCGACGTTCGAGCGCGGTGCGCTGTACCTGAAAGCGATCGACGGGACAACGATGAGCGAACTTTCCTGCGCATAGAGCTCACCAGCATAAAGACGAAGAAGGCCGCGCCCCTTCGGACGCGGCCTTTTCAATGCCTCTGAATGCGAGCCCGTATAAAACCTACACGAGGGCCTGCAGCGCGATGAAGAGCGGCGAGAACGTCAGCGCGATGATCGTCATCAGGTTGATGAGGATGTTCATGGACGGACCCGAGGTGTCCTTGAACGGATCGCCCACAGTATCGCCGACCACGGCGGCCTTATGGGCATCGGAGCCCTTGCCGCCATGCGCACCCTTCTCGATGTACTTCTTGGAGTTGTCCCATGCTCCGCCGGCGTTGGACATGAAGATGGCCAGAAGCATGCCGGTAGAAACGGCACCGGCAAGGAATCCGCCCAGCATTTCAGGGCTGAAGCAGCCGATGATGATGGGAATGACCACGGCCAGCAAACCGGGAAGCATCATCTTTTTGAGCGCGGCGTTCGTGGAGATCGCAACGCACTTGTCGTACTCGGGCTCGGCCTCGTACTCCATAATGCCCTTGATCTCGCGGAACTGGCGGCGCACTTCTTCAACCATGGCATGGGCGGCCTGAGAGACCGCACCCATGGTAAGCGCCGCGAACATGAACGGAACCATGGCTCCGATGAAGATGCCGGCGATGATGAGCGGGTTGGTGAGCGTCAGGCTGAAATCGGGGAACGCATGGTGCATGGTCGCCTGGTAAGAGACGAACAGCGAGATGGCCGCCAGGCCCGCAGAGGCGATCGCAAAGCCCTTGGCGATGGCAGCGGTGGTGTTGCCCACGGCATCGAGCGAGTCGGTGCGGTCGCGGATCTCTTCGGGAAGCCCCGCCATTTCAGCGATGCCGCCGGCGTTGTCGGCCACCGGACCGTACGCATCGACGCCGATGGTGATGGCAGTGTTGGACAGCATGCCCGTCGCCGCAAGCGCGACACCGAACAGGCCGACAGCGATGCCCCCCTGGCTGGTATCGACCATCGGGAACGCCATGTTGCCGAAGGAGTACGCACCGATGATAGCGAACGCGACCAGCAAGATGGGAACGATGGTGGACAGCATGCCCGTGGACAGGCCTTGGATGATGTTGGTGGCGGCGCCGGTCTCGGAGGCCTCCGCGATCTTATGGACGGGCTTGTACTCGTCCGAGCAGAAGAACTCGGTGGTCTTGCCGATCAGCATGCCGGCAACCAGGCCGCAGATAACCGACCCGAACAGCCACAGGGGCTGCCCTTCCTGGGACTGGCTGTTCCACAGGAAGAAGATCGCGAAGATGGCGCAGATCTCCAGCACGGCGGCAACGTAGGTGCCGCGGTTGAGCGCCGCGTGCAGCGATGCGCCCTCCTTGGTGCGAACGGCGAACAGGCCGATGATCGACGTGATGATGCCGCAGGCGGCGATCACGACGGGAACGACGACGGCCCACACCAGATCGATGCCCGCGAAATAGCCCAGCGAACCGAAGGTGACGGCCAGGATGGTGGGGGCGATGATAGAGCCGGTGTAGGACTCGAACAGGTCGGCGCCCATGCCCGCGACGTCGCCCACGTTGTCGCCCACGTTGTCGGCGATGGTGGCGGGGTTGCGGGGGTCGTCCTCGGGAATGCCCGCCTCGACCTTGCCCACAAGGTCGGCCCCGACGTCGGCGGCCTTGGTGTAGATGCCGCCGCCCACGCGTGCGAAGAGCGCGACCGCGGAGGCGCCGGTGGCGAAGCCCTCGACCATGCCGACGTGCTCGTGCATGAGGTCAACGGCATTGATGTTGCCGAACACCAGCAGGATCAGCCACAAAGAGAGACCGAACAGAGCGAACGACGCAACGCACAGACCCATGGTGAGGCCGGACTTGAACGAAACGTTCAAGGCGCGGGCGACGGACTCCTCGGCCGCATGCGCGGTGCGCGTGTTGGCGCGCGTGGCGACATGCATGCCGGCATAACCTGCGCAGGCGGAAAGCACGCCGCCGGTGATGAACGCAAGCGCAGTCCACGGGGTGAGCGCGATGGCCATAACGACAGCGACGATGGCTACGAAGATGGCGAGCATCTTGTATTCGCTGACGAGGAATGCCTTGGCCCCCTGCTGGATCTTGACCGAGATGCTGTTCATCTTTTCCGGACCGGGATCTTGCTTGAGAACCCAGGATCCGAGGTATGCTGCCACAGCCATGCCGACGAGGGCACAGATGGGAGCAAGCCATGCTACCGAAGTAGTCATGTAATCCCTCCTTGATATACATAGGAAACAACTACGGCACGGTCTTTACGCCAGGCATTAGAGCGTAAAGACCGTATCGTAGTAATTTTAGGTGATATGGGGTGAAATCGTAACCTCAAAACGAAGCGTATTTCGGCGGTTTTATACCGTTCGATGCAGATTCGCCGTGCCGCTATAGATTCTCGCGGATCCACTCTATATTCGACTTCACGGTTTCGACCAGCCGTTCGACCGAGGAGAACTCGATCATGGGGCGAATCCAGGTGTCGAAATCGACCGCGATCTCCTCATCGTAAATGTCGCCCGAGAAATCGAGCAGATGCACCTCGCATGTAGCCGTCGCATGCTCCCGAAACACCGGCGAAATCCCTACCGATACCGCCGCCTTGTAGGTAGCGCCTCTCACGTGGGCATAAGCCCCGTACACACCGTCGGCCAAAACGCGGTTCTGTCGGGGAACCGCCAGGTTGGCGGTACGAAACCCCATATCTCGCCCCTCCCTCCTTCCGGGAAGCACGCGACCGCGAATCCTGAAGCGCCTCCCCAGCAGCTGGTTGGCTTCCTGGATGGAGCCGGCTTGCAGGAGGGTGCGGATGCGGGTGGCTGAAACGGGTTCGTCGGCAAGGCTGAGCAGATCGTGGGCGCGCACCGCCATCCCATGAACGCCGCCCCACGCCTCCAGCTCGGCAACGCCTCCCGACGCTTTCGATCCGAAGCGAAAGTTCTTCCCGACATGGATGCACGACGGAACGCGCCCCGCGAAGGCGCGGCTCAGAAACGCCTCGGGAGACAGCGCCGCGAACGCGCGCGAGAACCGAAACGCCACCACCGCATCGACGCCCGTTTCGGAAAGCTCGCGCAGGCGATCCTCGTTGGACATGAGCTTTCTCAGACGTACGGCGCAGAACAGCTCGTCGGGATCGATATCGAACGTAAGCGCAACCGCGCGCGTCTGCCGCTCGCGCGCGTCGGAGCGGGCCTGGTCGATAAGAAACCGATGAGCCGAATGAACCCCGTCGAATACGCCGAAGGCGCAGGTTGCACCTGAAAGGACGCGCGGATCAAACCCGTCATCGCCCGCAAACATGATCTCAGCCACGCGAAACCCCCACCGAAAAGCCGCAGCACGACTTCCAACAACCGCGATTCGAATCGAACTCGTACAAAGCGATGAGCGCACCGCGCGCAACGAGGGAGACGACCTCGCCGTGCCCTGGCGTCATGCAGCTGGGCTCGAAAGACGGAGCGCACAATGCGCCCGCCTGGGAAAGGAAACGCGGCGCCATGCTGAACAGCTCGAGGTCGCGCGCGGCGATGCGGCCCCCGTTGCGCACGAGAGCCTCCCGCTCGTCAACGAAAGCGAACCGATAACCCAGAACCGGCACCGGATCGAGCGCCGCGCGATCTCGCATGCCCTCCAACTGCTCGAGCGTCACGCAATCCTCGATGCGGATCGAACCCGCCCGAGTACGGCGCAGCTCGAACACATGCGCCGGACACTGGGCGACGCGCCCCACCGATCGCGCCAGCGAACGGATGTAGGTGCCCTTCGACACCGAGAAGCGCACATCCCAGAACACGAGGTCTCCCTCGTCGTCGCGAACGATCCCCAAAAGATCGGCTGCGTACACCTCCACCGCACGGGGTTCGAGAGCCACTTCGGTACCGGCGCGCGCTCGGGCATAGGCGGGCTTACCGTCGATCTTCACGGCGCTGTACTGGGGCGGCACCTGCATCTGCGGCCCCAGTTGCGTTTCGAGGACACGGCGGGCGAACGATTCCGAGGAAAGGCGCGCCGACACGGGACACACGATCGTCGGAGTTCCCTCGCGATCGTCGGTGGCGGTCTCGTACCCGAAGGCGATGCGCACGTCGTAGGTCTTGTCGTGCCCCACCATGAACCGATCGAGCCGCGTAGCCGGACCGATGCATATGGGGAGGACGCCCGTCGCCAAAGGATCGAGCGTACCGGTGTGCCCGATGCGCTTTTCGCCGAAGATGCGTCGGCATCGGTTCACCACGTCGTGAGAGGACATGCCCTGGGGCTTGTCGATCGCCACCAAAAGCGAGTGATCGGTTGCGGCGCGCTTCACGTCGTATCGCCCCCCTTACGACGATGCGCCGTACAGCGCATCCATCCGCTCGAGCACCTGGGCGAGCGCGCGCTCGAGCGTATCCTCGACGGTAAAGCCCGCCGCCGCGGTGTGCCCGCCGCCGCCGAACGAGCGCGCGAGAACCGACACATCGGCTGCATCTTTCGCGCGAGCGCTCCCCCGCACCGAACCGTCCTGCTCGCGCAGCATGACGGCAACCTCCACGCCCGCGATCCTGCGCAGGGCATCGACCAACGGCTCGGTATCGGCCTTCACGGCGCCCAAGCGCTCCATATCGGCTGACGACACGAAGCTGACGACGCAGCGGTTTCGGCAGGAGAAAACCGCGCGGTCGATCGCCAGCGCCTCGAGGCGCATCGATGCGAGCGTGCGGTACTGGAAGAACTCGCGTGCGATGAAAGCGGGATCCGCTCCGTGTTCGACCAGGGAAAGCGCACCGGAAAACGCCGATGCGCCGGCGTTTTGGAACTGAAAGCACCCCGTGTCGGTGGCAAGCCCCGCATAAGCGCACAGCGCCGCTTCCTTCGTCGGACGTTCAACCAGCTGCAGGCACATATCCCACACCATAAGCGCGGTGGCGGGGGCATCAGGTTCGACATGCACGAGGTCGGTCATGGCGACATCGGCGGCATGATGGTCGACCGTAATGGATAGCTGTGCGCGTTCAAGCAGACGGGCGGCATCACCGATACGCTCGACGGTGGGCACGTCCACAGCCACGAACACGTCGCACGGCCCGTCGTAAAGCGCCGCGGGAACCATGTCGGAAGCACCGGGAAGCACCGAGAGCGGTCGGCCGATCGGGTCGTTTTTCGCCAGAACGCACACGGCTCGTTTGCCCATCTGGCGCAGCGTGCAAGCCAGCGCAAGCTGGGAGCCCAGGCAGTCCCCATCCGGGCTGACGTGTCCGGTGATCACGAAGTTGTCGCGCACGCGCAGGTGAGAGACGATGTCTTCGAGCGAAGCGTTCGTCTGAGGCGTGGTAGGCGGCATGCTAGTTATCCCCATCGCCGGTTGCGCGGCGGTCGCGTTCGCTTTTCAGGGCGATCGCAATGCGCTCGGCCTGATCGACGCTTTTATCTACGAAGAAGCGCAGCTCGGGGGCCACGCGCCACGTAAGCTTCCTGCCCATCTGCGTGCGTATGCGCCCCGACGCCGCCTTCAGCGCCTTGTCCACTTCGTCGTAGCGGTCCTTGTCGGCCGAGTAGTACACGTTGCACACCGAGCGGTCGAAGCTCACTTCGCAGTCGGTGATGGTGACCAGCGCCAAACGCGGGTCGGCAACCTCGAACATGAGGATCTCGGCGATCACCTGACGAGCCTGCTGGTTCACGCGCCTGCTTGACGATCCCTGCTTCATAGCGCCTCCTAACTTGAAAGCGGGCGCCGAAATACCCCGGCGCCCGCAACGATGCATCGATTGAGCGAAGCGGGCCCTATTCGGTGCGTTCCACTTCCTTGACCACGAATCCCTCGATGGTGTCGCCCACCTTGAGATCCTGAAAGCCGTTGATGCCCAGACCGCATTCGTAGCCGGAACGGACCGACTTGACGTCGTCTTTGAATCGACGCATGGACGCGAGCGTGCCCTCGAAGACGATGGTGCCGTCGCGCACGATGCGCACCTTGTCGTCGCGGTTCATCTCGCCCTCGATCATATAGCAACCGGCGATGGTGCCGACCTTGGGAACCTTGAACAGATCGCGCACCTCGGCGATACCGGTGTCCTGTTCGACGATATCGGGCGACAGCAAGCCCACGCGCGCGGCGTTGATCTCTTCGAGCGCCTGGTAGATAACGCGATACAGACGGATGTCCACCTTCTCCTTCTCGGCCTGCTGCTTGGACTTGCCGGTCGGGCGCACGTTGAAGCCGATGATGATGGCATCGGATGCCGCCGCCAGGGTAACGTCGGTTTCGGTGATGCCGCCCACGGCCGAGTGCACGATGTTGATGCGCACCTCGGACTGGTCCATCTTCTCGAAGGCATCGCGCAAAGCCTCGATGGAGCCCTGCACGTCGGCTTTGACGATAAGGTTGAGGTCGGTCTGCTTGCCCTCTTCGATGCGACCGAACAGGTCGTCGAGCGACATGTGGGATTTGGCGTTCTGGGCGGCAAGGCGCTCGCGCAGCGCGCGCTCCTCGGCCAGCTTTCGGGCGTCTCGCTCGTCCTCGAACACGCGGAACTCGTCGCCGGCAACCGGAACGCTGCTCAAGCCCAGGATCTCAACCGGATCGGCCGGTCCGGCCGCATCCACGTGGGTGCCGCGCGGATCGACCAGGGCGCGAACGCGACCGTAGGACGTTCCGGCCACCAGCGAGTCGCCCGGTTTGAGCGTGCCGCGCTGGATGAGGACGGTAGCCACCGGACCGCGGCCCTTGTCGAGGTTCGCCTCGATAACGAAACCGGACGCAAGCGCGTCGGGGTTGGCGCGCAGCTCCAGCACATCGGCCTGAAGCAAGATGGTTTCCAGCAGGTCGTCGATATGAAGGCGCTTTTTAGCCGACACCTCGACGAACATGTTGGTGCCGCCCCACTCCTCGGGAACGACCTCGTAGCTCACCAGCTCCTGGCGCACGCGATCGGGATTCGCCCCGGGCTTGTCGATCTTGTTGACTGCCACGACGATGGGCACTCCGGCCGCGCGAGCGTGGTTGATGGCCTCGATGGTTTGGGGCATCACGCCGTCGTCAGCCGCAACCACCAGCACGATGATGTCGGTGACCTGGGCACCGCGAGCGCGCATGGCGGTAAACGCCTCGTGGCCCGGGGTGTCGATGAAGGTGATCTGCCGTCCGTCGATGGAGACGACCGATGCGCCGATGTGCTGGGTGATGCCGCCGGCCTCTCCCTGGGCCACGCCGGTGTCGCGAATGGCATCGAGCAGCGAGGTCTTGCCGTGATCGACGTGACCCATGACGGTAACGACGGGCGGCCGGGGTTTCAGATCCTCGTCGGAGTCGTGGTAGACCACCGCGAACTCCTCCTCGGGAGACACGACGCGCACCTTGCGGCCCATATCGTCGGCTACAAGCTCGATAAGCTCGTCGCTCATGGACTGAGTGAGGGTCAGCACCTGGCCCAGCATGAAAAGACGCTTGATGACCTCGTTGGGCTGGACGCCGATAAGCTCTGCGAGCTTGGAGACCGACGCGCCCTGGGGAACCTCGACGACGGAATCGTCGAGCACGAGGCTGGGGTCAAGGCCCTTCTCCAAAGCCTCCATCTCCAAACGCTCGCGCTGTTCGGCCTGGCGCTTCTCCTTGCGCTTCTTGCGCCGGCCCTCGTTCTCGGCGGGCGTGGCAGCCGCGACGGCCGCACGCGCCTCGGCAAGCACCTTGTCGCGCTGGAGCTTTTCCACCTGAACGGCCATACGGGCGTAACGATCGTCCTCGGAAGTTCGCTCGAGTTCGGGAACCACCTGCTCGCCGCGCTTTCGCTTCCCCGCACGCGCATCGGCCGAAGCGGCCGCGCCGCGACGGGAAGCGGCGGGCTTGGGCGCGGGACCCTGCTCGGCAATGCGCTTCTTTTCCGCTTCGATCTGGGACAAAAGCGAGTCGAACCCGCGCTTGGGAGCAACCGCGGGAGGAACGGGGCGCTTGGGAGCGGCCGCTTCGGCCGGACGGGCCGCAGATCTCTTCCCTCCGTTGCGCTGGCGCAAGGCGGCCTCGACGGCCTGTTTCTTGGCGACCTCGCGCGCAGCGGCTTCAGCGCGCGCGCGGATGCGCGCTTCCTCGGCTTCGCGGTATGCGCGCTCCCTCGCATCGGCTATCTGGGCCTCGAGACCCGAGAAGGGAGAGGCTGAAACCGGGGGCTTTTTAGCCGCAGGAGCGGCCGCGACGACCTTGGGTTCGCCTTCGGGGCGCTGGCGGCGGGCGCGCTCTTGCTCCCGCAGCGCGCGCTCCTTCTCAACCGCCTCGCGGCGGGCGCGCTCCTCTTCGGCCTGGCGCTCTTTTTCCTCGGCCTCTTTCTCGGAAACCACGACGATCTTCTCGACGCCGTTCTCGACCACTTCTTTGACCTCGGGCTCGAGGGCCTTGCGGATCTTGTCCACGTAGGCCTCCTCCAGCATGGAGGCATGGCTTTTCGCCGGAATCTTCATCTCGTGGATGCGGTCGAGCATGCCTTTGCTCGACAATCCGAACTCTTTGGCCAGCTCATGTACGCGCATACCTGCCATAAACCACTCCTTTACGCTTGGGCGTCGGCAAAGGCGCTCGAAACCTGCGCCGCAATGCTTAGCACTTGATCGTTGTCAATCTTCATCTTCAATGCCCGCTGCAGTTTGGAGGTCCTTGCCGCCTTTTCGAAGCATTCCTGCGAGCACACGTACGCGCCCCTCCCCGCCATACGGCCCTTCGGATCGACCTGCGCGGTTTCCTCCGACGTGCGCACGATGCGCAGAAGCGCGGTCTTGTCGGACGTCGCACCGCATCCGATGCAGGTACGCTGGCGCTTGGGCTTTTCCTGAGGATGGGCTCCCATGATCGAACCTACTTGCCCTCGGAGTCGATCAGCAGGTCGTCACCGCCAAGGGACTCGGTAGAAAACGACGAGGATTTGATATCGATATGCCATCCGGTAAGGCGCGCGGCGAGACGGGCGTTCTGGCCCTCCTTGCCGATAGCCAGCGACAGCTGGTCGTCGGGAACGACCACGGTGGCGTACTGCTTTTCCGCATCGATCGCGACCGAAGTCACGCGCGCAGGGGAAAGCGCTTGCGCGACGTAGCGAGCGGGATCCTCGCTCCACTGGATGACGTCCACGCGTTCGTTGTGCAGCTCTTCGACCACCATGCGCACGCGGCTGCCCTTCGGGCCGACGCAGGCGCCCACCGGATCGAGGTTGTTCTCGCGCGAGAACACGGCGATCTTGGAGCGCACCCCCGGCTCGCGCGCGATGGACTTGATCTCGACCAGCCCGTCGTAGATCTCGGGAACCTCGATCTCGAACAGGCGGCGGATAAGATCGGGATGCGTGCGACTAACCACGATCGAGGGGCGCGCATGATCGCCGCGGGTGCGCGGCGCCTGGTTGGCGGGGTTTCTCACATCCACGATGAGCACCTTCAAGCGCTGGTTGTGACGGTAGTGCTCGCCTTTGGGACGCTCGTTCGATTCGCCGGGATTGCGCTCAAGGTCGAAATGGGGAAGCTCGGCCTCGATGCCGTCGCGGATCTTGATGATGGTGAAGTCGGGGGTTCCCTGAAGCACCGTGCCCGTAACCAGATCGCCCACGCGCTGCGAGAACTCTTCGTAGATGGACTGACGGCCCGCATCGCGCACGATGGAGGCGATGACGCTCTTGGCGTTTTGCGCGGCGATGCGGCTCACATCGTCGGGCGTGACGTCGCGCTCGTCGAATTCGGTCCAGTTGCCCTCTTCATCCATCTCGCCGGTGGGAACCAACTCGTAGACGTAGATGCGCCCGGTATGGCGGTCGATGGTCACGCGAGCGTCCCATTCAAGATCGAGAATATGCTGATAGCTGCGGGCGAGGGACTCTTCCAAGCGTTCGACGAGGTAGAACTCGTCGATCTTGCGTTCGTGCGCCAACGACTGAAGGGCCTCGATCAATTCAGAAGATGCCACGGTTGCCTGTCCTTTCTACGAACCGAAATCGATTTCGCCCTTGAGATGGGCGCGTTTCATCTGGGTGTACGGAATAAATACCTGCGTTTCACCGCATGCGACGGTTGCTCCGTCGCCGTCCGCCGAAACGATCGTGCCGATGAAGCTCGAACGACCCTCGACCGGATCCGCGGTCTTGATGCTGGCCTTGCTCCCCACGTGATCCGAAAAGTGCTTCGGCGTGCGCAGGGGCCGATCGATGCCCGGAGAGGACACTTCCAGCATATAGGCCCCGGGGAAGGGATCAAGGCGATCCATGATCTCGTTGATCCATGCCTGGGACGAAGAGAGCTGATCGAAGCTCACTCCCTCGGGGGTATCGATGTAGACGCGGATGGTGGGAGATTTGCGGGAACCGATAACGTCCACCGTCACGATCTCGACGCCTTCCTCGGCCGCCCGGGGCTCCAAAGCGTCGAGCAGCTGCTGCTCTTTCACGGTAAGCATGCCGCTTCCTCCCTTCTCCTTCGATATCCGCATCGGGTTTCACTCCCACAATAAAAGAAAGCGGGACAAGCCCACTTTCTCAAATAGATGAAAGTTTTAACACCGCAACGTGCTCACGACAAAGCGAGCGCGCCATCTTTATACCACATCGACGCGCGCGATCACAGCCCCGCAGCATCATTGTACGCGGCTCCATCACAAATACCCCGCAAGCTTACGACGAGCAGCGATCGCCCGTCTCGTCCCCAGCTCCGGCGCATCGGGCCGATACGATCGCACGCGCGCCCGCATAAGCGTAGAAAACGGTGGTCGCGATCGACATGACCAGCCCGATGTAGACAAACCAGATGCCCCAGGAAACCGTAGCGGCGTTCAGTCCGGGAAGCCACGAGACATCGACGATACCCAGGCCGGGAAACTGTGGAGCGTTCAGCAGCAGGCCGGCGAACCCGGCGAACAGAAACGTGGTGGCCACTTTACCGGGAAAGATGACGGGGACCCGCACGCGCCATCGCGCGAGCAGCAGCGCGCCCCCCGCCAAAAGAGACAAATCGCGCACGATAACCAGCACGATGATCCACAAAGGCATGCGTCCGACCACGAGCAGGCCCAGCACCGCCGTGATCATGAGAATGCGGTCGACCGCCGGATCGAGAATCTGACCGAGCTTGGAGACGGCGCGCGTGCGCCGAGCGATCTGCCCATCCACGAAATCGGTACCCGAGGCGATGCCGAACAGGATCGCGGCGGCAACGTCGTTTCCACCGAACAGAAGGAGCAGAAACACCGGAACCATGCACAGGCGAACGAACGAGATGACGTTCGGGATGGTGAAGATGGCGTCAATCACTTCTTCGTCGGCCTGCTCCGACCGCACCTTCTTCAAGGTCCCGGGGTTTTGCGACACTCGATCCACCTTCTTCGCTAAACAACGAACCGGATCCTTGCGCACCCGGGCTATACGAGAGATTGCCCTCGTCCGCTCGATTATACCGAAATACGCGCCTTGCCGTCGGACGGCGAGGGCGATCGCGGGAAGCCCGCATCCCTTGTCTGGCCGACCCTATTGAAACCATGACTAACTTTTCCTATAATCGATTGCTGTTAGATATAACTAACTTTAGGGAAAGGAGTTTCATGAAGTTGTCACATGCAAGCAAGGGGGTTTGTTCGGCCGCCCTGGCCTGCGGGCTGGTTCTGGGCCTGCCTGCAAGCGCCTTGGTACTGGATCCCGCAAGCGCAGCGCCGATCGCCACCGCTGACGCAGACGAAGTCGAGCTGTTCGATACCACGTTCGATCTCACGGTCATGCTGGAGAACAAGGATAACGACGTCGTGAACCGCAACCTCAAGGGTGCGAAGTGGCGCCTGCACCGCGTGGTTGACAAAGACGTCGACAAAGATGTCAAAGTTCCGGATCCCATCGAGATCACGCAGGCCGACCACACCGATGGACCCCTCGCCGGCAGCACGGGCATCCATTGCCAAAAGAAGCTGCCCGCCGGAACCTACCGCCTCGAATTCATGGGCATCGAAAACAGCGAGCTTCCCGAAGACTACTACGTGGCACATCAGAGCCTCAAGGAATTCAAGGTCGGACCCTACTTCGACTACCACGTATCCAATGTGACCCTGCGCGAGGGCAAGAATCCCGGATACCCGGATGACGATCTGTGCAACTACTTCACGCCCAGCTACTCGGCAGACCCTGCGGGAACCACGTTCACCGTGGCGGCGGGAAAGACCCTGAAGGTTCCCGCCCCCGTCAACGTTCTCGGAAAGATGCCGCTGCCCGAGTACATGCGCTACAAATCGACCGACATCCAGCATCCCAACTTCGTGACGGTCAATCCCGACGGCTCTCTGGTCATCGCTCCGGACAAGCTGCAGCGTCCCGATTCGTACGACATGATGGTATGGGCGGTGTACCCCGACGGTAGCTGGGACCGCATCTTCTGCACCATCCGCGTGACCGATCCGTCCGAAGAGGGCGACGATCCCGTCGCACCGCTTCCCAAGGTGTCGGGCAAGGCAACCGTGGTCAAGGCGGGTCCCGAAGGTCTCGTCGCGCAGGCCGATGTCGAGGGCCTTTTGCCCTACGACCTTCCCGCCGGGTTCTACGTCGGCCTGATCGAGCGCGGAACCGAGCTGAAGCCGGGCGTTATCCCCGCGGGCGCCGTTCTGGTCAGAGAGATTCCGGGTTCCGGGAAGGCGACGGCCGTCACCAAGCCGGTCGACCCCTCTATGCTGGACCGCTCCAAGCACTACGATCTGCTGGTGTGGAAGGCGCACGGATGGCCCTCGACCGAGCTGAACCGTGCGGTGCTTCCCCTCGATATCACCGATGCCCAATGGGACAGCCTGATGGCGGAGCCCGAGCAGGCTTCGTGGGATCGCCTGGCCGGCGATGACGCCTTCGGCACCATGAAGGCCATCACCGCAAGCCCCCAGGGTTGGCCCGGAGGATCGTGCAAGACCGTCGTTTTGGCCACATCGTCGGGATATTGGGATGCGCTGGCCGCCTCGGCCCTCGCCGGCTCCCAGAGCTGCCCCGTCCTGCTGACCTCCCCCACCGAGCTGCCCGAGCAGACCGCATCTGAGATTCGCCGATTGGCAGCCGAGAAAGTCGTGATCTGCGGCGGAGAAGCGGCCGTGTCGGCGGGCGTCGAGAAAGCCGTCAAGGACCTCGGCGTAGCCACCGAGCGCGCCCAGGGAGAAGACGCCCAGATGACCGCCATCGAGATCGCCAAGCGCGTACGCGCCCAGGCTAAGCCTACGACCTGCATCGTTGCCACCTCTGCCGGTTATTACGACGCACTGTCGGTCGCTCCGTGGGCATTCGAATCGACCATGCCCGTGTACCTCACCGACGCCTCCGGCAACCTGGGCGACGCGGCGCTGGCCGACATGAAGGAAGCAGGGTACACCGGAGCCATCATCGTGGGCGGAACCGCCGCGGTCAGCGACTCCACCGAAGCGAAACTCGTCTCCACAGGCATTCCGAAGGCCGATATCTCCCGCTTGTCGGGCGACAACGCCTGGCAGACCTCGGCTGCGATCGCAAACACCCAGATCAAAGCCGATCCATCGCGCGCCAAATGCGTCGCTTTGGCCGATGGTAACGGGTATTGGGACGCGCTCACCGGAGCAGCCCTCGTCGGCAAGAACCGCGGCGTCATGCTGCTGGTTCCTCATGACGGCCCGAATTGCGCAGGAGGAACGTTCTCCTACGACCCCTTCGTCATCGATGACGTCGTGAAGAAGAACGCCGACAAGATCAAGCGCGCATTCGTGTTCGGAGGCGAGGCAGCCGTGCCCGCATCCACGCTCGAGGCCGCGCGTAAGGCCGAAATGAGCAAGTAGCGTTCGGTCCCTGAAGGACAAGACCCGGATCCGCCATGCGGATCCGGGTCTTTTTGCATGCTCTGAGAGGGTGTCGAGGCCCTATGCCTCGACACCCTCGGGCACCGGGGCCTTCGTCTCCGCCTCGGCAGTCTGACCACCGGTTTTCTTCTGAGCCTCCGCACGTCGGGCGCGCGCGATAAGACCGGCGCGCACCTTCTCGGCGCGCTCGGGGTCGAGCCCTTCGATGCGCTTGGCTATCTCGGCCTCCAGCTCGGGCGAAAGGGGTGCCTTCGCCCCTTCGTCGGCGACCTTCGGATCGTCGTCTGCCGGCGCGGCCACTCCCTTTGCCGCAACTGCGGGGCGAGGCTTGCGCTCGGGTTTGGGCTTCTCGGGAACGACCAGCACGATCTCCGAAGGCTTGCGCCCAACCGCAGTGCGCGATACCTCCATGGCAAGGCAGCTCTTCGGGCACACCTCTACGCACAAGCCGCACTGCACGCAGGCAAACGGCTTGATCGACCAGGTGCTTCCCTTTTTATCGACCTCGATGCACCCCGTTGTGCACGCGCGCGCACACATGCTGCACAAAATGCATTTCGTCTCGTCGATTTCGATATGCCCCCGAAAACCCGGTGGCTCGGTCACCGTCTCGAAAGGATACAGGACGGTCTCGGGCTTCTTGAACAGCCCTTCGAGGGTCATCTTCCCCAGCTCGAACACTCCCATGCCCGCCTACCTTTCCGAACAGCTGATACACGGATCGATGGTCAGGATGATCATGTTGACGTCCGCCAGATCGCATCCTGCAAGCGCTTTGGCCATACCGCCCAGATTCATGGACGTGGGCGTTCTCATACGCATTCGCTCGAGGAACTTCGTGCCGTTGCCCTTAGCGTAGTAGTAGCATTCGCCGCGCGGCTGCTCGACCACCGAACACGCCTCGGCTCCATCGACGGGATTGCCCTTCACCGGAACGAGGATATCGCCATCAGGAATGCGGGCGATCATCTCCTTGATGATTTCGATGGACTGAAGCACTTCCCTGCCGCGAACCGCAGCGCGCGCATAGCAATCGCCATCTTCAGACAGCACCATGTCGAAGTCGCTCAGATCCCCGTACGCCCCGATGCCGAGCGAACGCACGTCGTAGGCGATGTTGGAAGCGCGCCCGAACGGACCCAGCATCCCCAGCGCCTTGGCATCCTCGGTGCCGATATGCCCGATGCCGACCAGGCGATTGCGAACCGAGTTGTTGTTCAAGAAGGTATTGAGGATCTGGCCGTACTCGCCTTTAATCCCCTCGAGCACCGTCACGATGCGATCGAACTGGCCCCGATCGATATCGCGCGCAACGCCGCCGACGCGGTTCACCGACATGATGACGCGCCCGCCCGTGGTCTTCTCGAAGATGTCGAGCACGCGTTCGCGCAGACGCCAGCAGTGCATGAACAGGCTCTCGAAACCAAATGCGTCGGCCGCGAGGCCCATCCACAGCAGATGGGAGTGAACGCGGGACAGCTCGTGCCAGATCACGCGGAGGTACTGGGCGCGCTTGGGCGCCTCGACCCCCATGAGCTGCTCGACCGTCTCGGCATAGCCGAGGGAGTGCCCGAAGGCGCAGATGCCGCAGATGCGCTCCGCCACATAGATGAACTGGTTGTAGTCCTTCGTTTGAACCAAGCGCTCGAGGCCGCGGTGGATGAACCCGATCTGGGGCAGCGCCTCGATGACGCGCTCGTCTTGCACCACCAGATCGACGTGGATGGGCTCGGGAAGCACCGGATGGTGCGGCCCGAACGGTATAACGGTTGCCTTGCCCATCTTACCTCTCCCCTGCTTTCGTCTCGTCTGATACGTCGGCCCGCGCGTCTTCCGCTTCGCCGGATTCCGATTCCCGCGCAGCCTTCGCCGCTTCGGCTGCGGCCTTGCGCTCGCGAGCCGCCTTGGCCAACGCCGCCTTCTTGGCCTTCTCCTTCGCCTCTTTCTGTTCGGGAGAGATAAACGTCATCGGTTCGGTTTCCGCAGTGCCGTACAGCGTGCCGCCGAAATCGAGCGCTATGTCGTGCACATCGACCCCGAACAGCTCGCGCGTCTCGTTCTCGAACACGAACGCGGAGAAGTACACATCGGTCACGCTGGGAACCGGCGTATCGGGACCAATCCCCCGCACCACCAGGTTCTCGAATACGCCGTCTTTGACGTAGGTGTAGTACACATCGACGCCGGATTCGGCGTTCACCCCGTGAACATTCGCCAAGCGCCAGCCCCCGTCCATTCTGAGAACCGCCTCGTCATGAACGCGATCGGGCGCCAAATCGGAAAACGTGCCCTTGAAGTCCATTACGCCCCCTTCCTGGCAAGCGCAAGCGCTTCGGCCTTCTCTTCGAGGATCTTGGTCGCCTCCACCACCGCATCGATGATCGACTCGGGGCGAATGGCGCATCCCGGAGCATAGACATCGACGGGGATCACCTTGTCGACTCCGCCTAAGATGTTGTAGCAGTCGTGGAAGATGCCGCCCGAACAGGCGCACACCCCGCATGCCACAACCACCTTGGGTTCGACCATCTGGTCGTAGATCTGCTTGACGATGGGCGCATTGCGCTCGTTGACCGACCCCGTAACCAAAAAGATATCGGCGTGCTTGGGGTTCCCCGTATTCACCACGCCGAATCGCTCGGCGTCGAATCCCGGGCAGAGGGCCGCAAGGATCTCGATATCGCAACCGTTGCAGCTCGAGGCGTCGTAGTGCACGACCCAGGGAGATTTCGACAGGTAGCTCATGATGCCCCCTCCTTACAGAAACATCAGCCAGGCGATGTTCAAACCACCGGCAACCAGCGTAACCGCCCATGCAGACTTCAGCATGAGCTGCCACTTCACGCGCGCGAAGTTATTGTCTATCCAGATCTCGAAAAACCATGCGAGAAGCGCGGCGGCGATGCCGACGGCGATGGTGGCAGGCCCTCCCCACACGAAGAAGATGCCCACCCATCCGAGAAACAGGATGTTCTCGGCCCAGTGCATCAGCTCCACCTTGGCGAGCGTAGGACCGCTCATCTCGGTTGTGATGCCCTTCACAAGCTCCTGGTGGGCGTGGTGGGAATACGACAGATCGAACGGAGATTTACGCAGCTTGATGGTGAGGATGAATAGAAACCCGAGGAACACGAGCCAGATCCGAGTGAACGCGGGCGCATCCAGATCGAACGCCGCCGACGCGTTGAAAGAACCCACCGCCAGGTAGAATGCGACGGTCATGAGAATCACCATCGGCTCGTACGCCATGACCTGCAGCGTTTCGCGAGCAGCACCCACCTCGGCGAAGGGGCTGCGCGACGAATACGCCGCGACGATGAAGAAGATGCCCGCAAGCGTGACGATAAACGAGCTCATAAGAAGGTTCCCACCCGAAAAGAAGATGCCTCCCGCAAACGCGGTGAACACGCAGGCGCAGGTTACGTACACCCCGTCGGCGCCGCCAACCGAAACGTCCGACTTCATCAGAAGCTTGCGGACGTCATAGTACGGCTGGAGCAAGGGCGGCCCCACACGACCCTGCATGCGCGCCGAGACGATGCGGTCAAGCCCCGCCAGAAGACACCCCAGCGCCGGCGCTATCAGCGCGAAGAGAACGGTGCTGATGAGAATCGAGATCAGTGACATCGTTTCAACCTTTCCCTACGCGAACAGACCGAACTGGACGAAGCCGTACAGGAAGCAGCACACGATAACCGCCGTACACGCCGCCTCCCCTATCGGGCGCCAGCGCGCTTCGCCGAAGTATTCTTCGAGATACATGTTGCGCGTCGAAGCGGTCGCCTCGCGCGTCAGCGAATCGCGGAAGGTGCGTGCATCCCCATCGACGGCAACGCCCGACAGATACACCGCGCCCTTCTGCTGCGTCGTGCGCTTGACGCGGGCGAAGAAGACGGCCAGCGCGAAGGCCGCCAGGATAGATGCCACCCACAGGTTGTCGGTCGCGATGTTTTGGCCCAGCGTTCCGAACACGCCGACGATGTAGGGCTCGACGAACGCGAACGAGAACACCGGCAGCAAGATGGTCGAAACCAGGGCCGCGGCGGCCATCACGTTGAGGGCGACCCACTCGGAGGTGTGCACATCCAGCTCGACATTGTCCTGATCAGCCGCGATCCCCGAAAGTTTGCCCAGCCACTTCGCCCAGAACAGAAAGGTTGCGCCCGACCCGAAAGCTAGGAACATGATGAGGGCGAACTGATGCGTGTCTGCGAACGAAACAAGCGCGGCCCACTTCGCGATAAGCATGCCGAACGGCGCGATGAACATGCACATGATGCCGATCATCATGTAACGCGCCAGATTGGGCATGCGTTCGAACAGCAGATCCATATCTTCGATGTCGCGGCTGCCGATATGGTGCTCGGCGGTTCCCACGCACAGGAACAAAAGCGATTTCGCCGCAGCATGGAACACGATGAGCAGAATAGCCGCCCACACGGCTTCAGCGGTTCCCACACCCGCGCAAGCCACGATGAGACCGAGGTTCGCAACGGTCGAATATGCCAGAACGCGCTTAGCATTGGACTGCGAGATAGCCATGAACGAGCAGACAAGAAACGTCAGACCGCCGACGCCGATGACCATGAGCGAGGGCGCTGCGCACACGAAGAAGATGGGAGCGAGCTTAACCAGCAAGAATACGCCCGCCTTCACCATGGTGGACGAATGCAGGAGCGCACTGGTGGGCGTAGGCGCCACCATCGCGCCCAGAAGCCAGGTATGGAAGGGCATCTGGGCGGCCTTGGTCAGGCCGGCGAAGGCGAATGCACAGGCTGGAACTGCTGCGATCTGCGGATACTCAACGCCAAGCGCAATGAAGTCGGCCATGGACAGCGTGCGGAAGTCAAGCGCCACCAGCATGAGCCCCACCGCTAACGCGATCCCGCCCGCCATGTTCATCATGATCTGCCTGAACGAGTTGTCGATCGCCTCCGGGGTGCGCGTATACCCGATCAGCAGGAACGAGCAGACGGTGGTGATTTCCCAACCCGCAAACACCCAAGCCAGATTGTTCGAGAACACGATGACGAACATCGCGGAGAGAAAGACGAACATGAGGGCGAAGAAGTGGTGGCGCCGATCGTCGTCCGAACCGTGATGATGCTGGAAGTCTTTCATGTAACCCAGGGCGTACACGCAGATCCCGCTCCCGATGGTACCGATAATCAACGCCATGACCAGCGAAAGCGAGTCGACATAGAGCCCCTGGCGCACTTCGATGCCGTGCGCGAACAAAAATTCGAATGCGAGGGTGCATGCGATCTGGACGGCGGCAAGCGCGACGGCGAACGGCTTTTTCCACTTGATGCCGAAGTATACGACCGTGCCCGAAGCGGCCAGACCTGCAAGCGTCGCCAGCATATCGAACCACGCAGAGCGAAAATCGATCAGCACCCAGGGCGTCCCGAGAAACGAAAGGACCGATGCGACAGAGAGGACCGCGGTAGCAATCGCTCCCCCCCACACGATCGGCGCGCGGACTTCGTCGCTTTTGGCGAACAGAAGCGCGATGCCCGTAACGAGCGGCACGGCGACAAGCAAACCGATGTATGCCACGAGGACTCCTTTGCGATCGACGGAAACAACCGAAGAGGCCTCGAGCGAAGCGGGACGCTTCATACCCCGTATGGGAACTCGGTCGGACAACCCCTCTCGCAATCGATTGTACTTAACGGGGGAAAACCGACGTCGAACGTTACTTGCTGGTAGATTTTTCGCTCGGTGAACGGAAGGCGAAAGCGCAGAGAGCCGCCGCGGCCACGACCGCAACCGTGTCCACGGCCCAATCGAGGGGATCGCACGAGCGCCCCGGAACGTAGAACTGATGGAATTCGTCGAACACGCCGTAAGCGCTAGCAAGCGCGACCGACAGGGGCAGAGCCGCCGACAGATCGAGATGGCACGCAAGGCCGTTGACCAGAAGCGCACCCAAAACGAAGTATTCGAAGAAGTGACCCGCCGCCGAAACGTCGATCCCGCTTCCCAGGATCGGAGCGGCGAAATCGTACAGCATCTGCTTCAGCTGCGTGACAAGCCCGAAATCGTTATCGACCTCGGCGCCTGTATGGGCGCTCACGTACCAGATGAGGAAAGCCCATGCTGCAACCAGCACCCAAGAAGCGATGCAGTACGCCGCCTTCCTGCGACGGCGCAGCGCAGGCGGCGCTTCGATATGTCCGGTTTTTCCCATCACCCGATTCTACGATGATACGCGCCCCCACCTCGTGCGCACACAGAGCATCCAGACAAACTGCAGCGAAAGCCCCAACGTCGGCGCATACGGTTTCCTCCTTCAGGCTTCGACAGTTCGAGGGAAAATGAAAACAACGGATTTGCAAATAAAGTCTTGCAACGAAAAGCGGGCAAGGTTACTATATCTGAGCTGCCTGTGAACGATACGGGCATGCGCAACGGGTTGTGGCGCAGTTTGGTAGCGCACTTGACTGGGGGTCAAGGGGTCGCAGGTTCAAATCCTGTCAACCCGACCACGAAAACGCAGGCCGGAAGCTTCAAGCTTCCGGCCTGTTTCCGTTTTTCCATGCGCGGTGTACACCGAGCGGAACATTTCGTCAACGAACCGGCACCCCCGTCTCCCCGCACGCGACCGCAGCCGGCTTGGGAGCATACCGCCGTTGACGAGGCCGGCCGCCTACCGAAAACCGAAGCTGTTTGCTAGGATACTCCCGAACGGTTAACCCGGCCGGAAAGGACCGCCATGAGCTATCGCTGCAACCTTATCATCGATTCGTGCTGCGACCTCCCCTCTCATATCGTATCCCGGGAAGGCGTCGAGCTGATTCGGTTCCCCTACTTCTTCGATCAGGAAGAATTCCACGACGATCTCTGGCAATCGGGAGATCCGTCCTCGTTCTACGACCGCATGCGAAACGGCGAACAACCCACAACGGCCCAGGTTCCCATCCCGGTTTTCGAAGACGTGTTCGGCCGCGCGATCGCATCGGGCGTACCCACCGTGTACCTCAGCTTCTCGTCGGCCCTCTCGGGAAGCTACGACGCCGCGATCCTGGTACGCGACCGCCTGCTTGCCGAAAACCCCTCCTCCGAACTCTACGTAGTCGACACCCATCTCGCCTCTTCGGGGGAAGGGCTTCTGGTCTTCGAGGCCCTCAGACAGCAAGAGCGGGGCTTGAGCGCGCTCGAGCTGGCCGAATGGGCTGAAGAGGCTCAGTACTTCGTAAACATCTACTTCATGGTGGAGGATCTGGAGAGCCTTCGCCGCGGCGGGCGCATCCCGTCTTCGGTTGCCTTCGCTGGAAGCAAGCTCGACGTGAAGCCGCTGCTCTACGTTGCCGCCGACGGATCCCTTTCCGTGAAGGGAATCGCACGCGGACGAAAGAAGGGACTCAAGCAGCTGGCTTCCCTGTACGAAGAGCGCGCCGACCGATCGGCGGAAAGCTACGCGGTAACCGGAACGGCGGACTGTCCCGAAGACGTCCAAAAACTTGAAGAGTACATCGCGAACGCGGGATGCGAACCGCTGCTCGTCGAGGGAGCCATCGGCCCGGTCGTAGGCTGTCACGTCGGTCCCGGCATGGTGGCCCTGGCGTTCTGGGGACAAGACAGACGCACCGACATTTCGGTGGCCGACCGCATCGCGCGCAAGGTCAAGGGAAGCGAGTAGCCCGAACGACCGCAGAATGCAAAACGGGCCGGGCGCCTTGCTATCGCCTTCGGGTTACAGCGCGAAGGCGATAGCTGCCGTAAGCAGGACGCAGATTGCCGAAGCCGCAAACGCGCTCTCCGCAACGGCCATGAAGAAGTCTTTGTTAGTCATGATCTCCTCCTTCGATCGTCCGATAGGGACATTATATACTTTATTTTGCATATTTGGTACATTTTTTAATAGTATTTTGAATTACATGACTACTTATAGGCAGCGGGAGATTAAAAACATCCGACAAAGCACCTGATTAGCGACCGATTTAAAACGATTCGTCCCAACCAATAGAAAAGAGCACCCGACGGGTGCTCTTTTCTACGTGAAGCGATATGCGCGAAATCCTTGCTACAGCTCGGCGACCCACAGACCGTGAAGATTGCAGTACTCGTACACGGCAACGGCCTTCTCGCCGTTGAGGTTGAACGAGGCGGTGGGAGCCTCGCCGGGATTGAGCTGCTTCACCAGCATGCTGGACTCGGTCTCGACGTACACGAAATTAATGAAATGCTCGTCGAGCATGGGATGCTCGACCTCGCCCACAGTAGCCGTGAGAACGTCTCCGTCAATCGAAACGACGGGAACGTGCTTCTCGGTGGCGGCGTCGGTGGTGTTGGCCTTGAGCTCGACCATGTCCTTGCCGCAGCAAGCAGGGCTGGCAGAACCGCCCGCAAGCTTCACGACAATGTCGCCGGATTCGTTGCACTTGTAAAAGGTAGCCTTAGCCATGATGGTTCCTCTCGAAGAAATTGATCGCGACCTCTCTTACGTCGCTGGAACGACTATATCATTTGCAACACTTTTTAATTGCATACAATTTAGTAACGGGACGCGAATACGCGGGTAATGCCACCACGTCTAGCGATCGCCCAGAATGCAGTCGAACAGCGCGTCGGCCACCGCCGCCTTCGGCAACCGCGGGTACGATCGATCCCCGTCGGCGCCCACCACCACCACCTCGTTGTCGTCGGCGTCGAAGGCTCCGCCTTCTCCCACGAAATTAGCGACGATGTAGTCGGCCCCCTTCGAGCGAAGCTTCCTGCGCGCATTCTCCACCACATCGTCGGTCTCGGCGGCGAACCCCACTACGACCTGCCTCGATTTACGATGGGCCATCGTGGCGAGAATATCGGGGTTCTCCACCAGTTCGATACGGGCCAGAGCATCGGCATCCGAGCCCTTTTTCAGCTTCCTGGAGGCGGGCGTTGCCGGTCGCATATCGGCGACGGCGGCGGCGAACACGGCAATATCGACCTCTTCGAATCGCCTCTCCACTGCGTCGAGCATCTCGCAAGCCGTCTCGACGCGCACCGTTTCGACCCCTGCGGGATCTCCTAAGGCCACCGGTCCCGTTACCAAAAAGACCTCGGCCCCGCGACGTGCAGCGGCCTTGGCGATCTCGAATCCCATCTTCCCCGAGGAACGGTTCGACAGATAACGCACCGGATCGACAGGTTCAACTGTCGGTCCCGCTGTGACCAGCACTTTCTTTCCCTCAAGATCGCGGGACATCCCCAGCTCGGCGCAAATCGCCTCGACGATGTCGGCGGGTTCGGCCATGCGACCCCGCCCCTCGTCTCCACAGGCCAGGTATCCGCTCTCGGCCTCCACCATGCGCACGCCGCGGGCACGAAGCCGATCTCGGTTCTCCTTCGACACGCGGGCCTCGTACATGTTCACGTTCGCCGCAGGGGCGATCACGATGGGCGCGATCGTTGCAAGCGCCGTGGTGGTAAGCAGATCGTCGGCAATGCCGCACGCGATCTTGGCGATCACGTTCACCGTACAGGGAACGATGGCGAACACGTCGGCTTCCTTCGCCAGGGAAATATGATGAATGGGATCCGACGGATCGTCGAACAAACCCACCGCGACGGGCTCGCGCGTCAGCGACCGAAACATAGTGGGATCGATGAACCCGCACGCATGCTGGGTCATGATCACCTTGGCGCGCACTCCCCTCTTCTGCAGAAGGCGGATGACCTCGCAGGTCTTGTATATCGCCACGCAGCCGGTAACGCCGATAACCACGGTTGGCCGATTGGAATCACTCAACGGTTCTCCTAGAGACGGGGGCGGATGACGTCGGTAAGGACGCGCACGTGGGCATTGGTCTTTCCCAGGCAGGGAACGTAGATGAACGTCGCCTCGTCCCCCGATCGGGAAAGGATGTGGGCTTTCTGAGCGAAAACGGGAAGGATTTCGTAGAACACATCGTAGCGCGTTTCAAGGCAGTCCACAGAGAAGCCGGGGCACACGAAGAACACCCGGCCCTCGCCCGCCTCGGCGTATCGGGCAACCACCTCGTCGGTGGAGGGCTTCAGCCATTCGCAGTACTTAGCGAACTTGCTTTGGTAGCAGATGGTCCAACGCAGCCTGTCAAGCCCCAGCTCGGTGGCGACCGCCAGTGCGGTGGCACTGGTCTGCAGCTCGTAGGTATCGCCCGCCTCGATATCGGGAACGGGGATGGAGTGGAACGAGAATATCAGCCGATCGCTTGACTGGGGACGAAACCCCGCATGCTTCACCGATGCGGCGATCGCGCGGACGTAGGTTTTATCGTCGTGATAATCCTCGATGATCTCGTAGGGAACGTCCCATTTCATGCGGGACACGGCCCTCTGCACGCGATCCGTTGCGGAACCCGTCGTCGAAAATGCGCTCTGCGGATACATCGGCAGAACCACCAGGCTCGTCGCGCCGGCGGCTCGCAGTTCGGACAGACCCGATACGATGGAGGGATTGCCGTAGTTCATCCCCAGGCGCACGACCACATCGCGACCCTCCTGCCGCAGCGACCGCTCGATTTCCGCGGCGAGCCTCACGCTGGCCGCCATAAGGGGCGACCCCTCGTCAGTCCACACCTTCTTGTACCGCTCCGCCGACGTGACCCCGCGATGGGGAAGAATGAACAGGCGCAGAACGAGGCTCCAGGCCACTCGGTTGATATGGTGGACAAGCCGCCGATCGGAAAGCATCTGTTTCAGAAACGTCCTCACGCTGCGCGGCGTCGGTCCGTCGGGCGACCCCGTGTTGACGAGGAGCACCCCCGTTTTCTCTGTGGATTCGGCCATATTCATCACCTCGTCATCGCTCATACTCTCCCCGTGCTCGATCGAGCGCGGGATTACACCCGCTAGGATTCCGACAACGGAACCCCCTCGACGCTGGGCCTTGGCGAACGCGCCAAAAGCTCGAACGCCTCTGTGCCCGCCGCCGTACGGCCCATGCTGCGATCAGCCAACCCGTCAAGGGCCTCCTGCAGATCACGCGGCACGTTGTCGGCAAATTCAAGGCGCTCTCCCGTTGCGGGATGGTCGAGCGCCAGTTTGAAGGAGTGGAGGAACTGTCGTCTGAGCCCCAGGTTCGGATCGCCCTTCTTCGGCATGCCCGACGTGTAAGCCGGCTCGCCCACCAACGGATGGCGCGTGTACTCCATATGCACGCGGATCTGATGAGTGCGCCCGGTAAACAGCTTGCAATCGATGAGCGTGTATCCGTCGTCGAAGCGCGCCGCTTCGAAGCGCTCGAGAACATGGAAGGTGGTGATGGCGTCGCGCGCCGAAGGGACGTCGCGCACCGCCATGCGCTTCCGATCCTTGGCCGAACGAGCGATGGGGGCATCGATCATACCCGTATCGTGAGCAATGATGCCGTGCACCAGCGCAAGGTAGTGCCGATCGACCACGCGATCCTGAATAGCCCGCATAAGCGCCTCGCCCGCCGCATCGGTCTTGGCGGCCAGCATCAGCCCGCTGGTATCCATGTCCAACCGATGCACGATGCCCCGACGATCGCTGTCCCCCTGGACATTGCACAGGTTCTGATCGCCGCAGTGGTGCACGAGCGCATGCACGAGCGTTCCGTCGCGGTGATCGTCCGAGGGATGGCACACAAGCCCTACCTGCTTCGACAGCACGATAAGATGGTCGTCCTCGAAGCGAATATCCAGGTCGATGTCTTCCCCGCGCATCGGGGCGGACTCTTGCGCAAGCACTTCCTCGACCGTGTAGACGATCGGATCCCCCGCTTTGACCGCAAGTTTCTTGGCCGCAGGTCGGCCTTTCACCAAAACGCTTCCCGCCTCGATGGCCCGAACAGCCGCGGAACGGCTCGAGAACAGCCCCCTGTCCGCCAGCAGGACGTCGAGCCTTGTTCCCTCCTCGCCCGAAGCGACGATGTACACGCGTGATGCGGCCATGGTTTCCCCTTACTCGGCTTTCTCGGCCGCTGAGTCCTCGATATGCGCGCCCGACATCAAAACACCCAACATAAACAACACGATGCCGCAGGTGACACCGATATCGGCAACATTGAACACCGGAAAATCGATGAACGTCGCCTCGATGAAATCGACCACGTAGCCCTGGATGAACCGATCGATCGCATTGCCGACGCCGCCGCCCACGATCAGCGCAAGCCCGATGGTCTCGAGCCATGACGCGCGCTTCACCGTAAAGAGGAAGTACACGAACGCCGCGCCGCACATCACCGCGGAGAACACTCCCAAAGCGAACGTCGAATCGGCCAGCATTCCCCAGGCAGCACCCCTGTTGTGAACGAGACGGATATCGAAGATGCCCGCAAACGGGCCCGCAACCAGCTGTCCCACCTTAACGTCGGCAAACAGGCTTTTCGTATACAGGTCGACGAGCACCCACATGATACCCATGCAGACGAACGCAACGGCCTTCAAGCCGCAACGAGAGGGCGAACCGTCGGGGGTCGCCGCTCCCGCACCGCGTCTATCGAGAAATTCGCGCAAGAAAACGTCCGATCTATTCTGTTTCCTCTTCAAACCCGAGCTGGTCAAGCACCTCTGCGCACCGTTCGCACACATGCGGGTGACGCTCGTTTCCGCCCAACGTACGGTAGTTCCAGCAGCGCGGGCACTTCTCCCCTGCCGCAAGGCTCACTTCGACAGTCAGATCGTCACCTTGCGAGAGGGAAACCGAGGACACCACGAACAGCTCCTCGAACACTGCCGGATCGAAGCCCTTCAGCACCGCGAACACCTCGGCAGGCGCCGTGATGGACACCGCGGCCTCTTGGCTCTTGGTCACCAGCTGGGACGTGCGCGCGTCTTCGAGCTGCTTCATCACAGCGGCGCGCACGTCGAGCACGACGTCGAAACGACCGGCGACCTCGGCGGCGCGCGCTTCGGGGACGGCCGGCACGAAACCGCTTTCCTCGGGCCAGCCGGCCAACTGGACGTTGGACGGACGTCCTTCGCGTGCGCGCTCGGCCTCGGGGTAGCTCTCCCACACCTCGTCGGTCGTGAACGTGAGGACGGGCGCAAGGATCCGCACCATAACTTCCAGAACGTTCATGAGAACGGTCTGGGCGCTTCGACGCAAGGGGGAATCGGGGGCCTCGGAGTACAGGCGGTCCTTCGAGGTCTCCATGTAGATGGCCGACAGATCGCCCACCACGAAATCGTAGATGAGGCGGTACACGTTGTGGAAGCGGTATTCATCGTAGGCCGCCTCGACCGCACGGAGCAGTTCGCGCGTGCGCACCATCATCCACTGATCGACCGGGGTGAGATCGTCCCACGAGGCGACGGCATTCTTTTCGAAGTCGAAATCCGACAGGCTGCCCAAGATAAAGCGCAGGGTGTTGCGGAAGCGGCGATACGTTCCGGAAACCTGGGCCAGGATGTCGTCGGAGATGCGCACATCCTGGGAGTAATCGACGCTCGACACCCAAAGGCGCAGGATATCGGCGCCGTACTTGCTCGTGACTTCGGCGGGATCGATGCCGTTTCCCTTCGACTTCGACATCTTCTCGCCGTTGGCATCGACCGTGAACCCGCAGTGCATGACCGCGCGGTAGGGCGCGGTTCCGAACGCCCCCACCGACGTGAGCAGCGACGACTGGAACCAGCCGCGATGCTGGTCGGAACCCTCGAGGTACAGGTCGGCTGGCCAGCGCAGCCCCTCGCTTGCACGGTGCTTCAAAACGCTGGCGTGGGACACGCCGGACTCCCACCACACATCCAAGATGTCTTTCTCGGGCACAAGCTCGTCGCATCCGCAGTGCGCGCAATGCGTGCCGGCCGGCAGGTACTCTCGAGGATCGCGCGTGAACCAGGCATCGGCGCCCTCTCGCTCAAACAGATCGATAATCGCATCGAAGGTTTCGGCCGTGGCCACGGTCTCGCCGCACTTCGCGCACTTGAACACGGGAATGGGAACGCCCCATGAGCGCTGGCGCGAAATGCACCAGTCGGGGCGGTCGGCCACCATGGAGCCGATGCGGTTCTTGGCCCAGTCGGGAACCCATCGAACCTGGTTGTCGATGGCGTCGAGCGCGTTCGCGCGCAGGTCGTTTCGATCCATCGAAACGAACCACTGATCGGTCGCGCGGAAGATGACCGGCTGATGGCAGCGCCAGCAATGCGGATAGCTGTGCGTGATCTCCTTGGCCGCAACCAGCGCGCCCTCCTCGGTGAGATACGCGATCATCTCGTCGGCCACCTCGTCGGTGTCCATGCCCGCGAACCGCTCGCCCGCCTCGTCGGTAAGCCTGCCGTCGTCGTCAACCGGCATGTACAGAGGCACGCCAAACTTCAGCGCCACCAAATAGTCTTCCTGGCCGTGGCCGGGAGCGGTGTGCACGACGCCGGTTCCGTCCTCCAACGTGACATGGTCGCCGTAGATAAACGTGCCGGTACGGTCCTTGCGCACGGGGCACACGTAGGAGAGGCCCGCAAGCTCGGTCCCCTTGTAGCGAACCGGATCGCCGGCGGCATCCGATATCACCGACCACTCCTGCCAGCCCACCACCTCGGCAATGCGCTCGACCAGCGCTTCGGCCATCAGATGGTTCTTTCCGTCGGCCACGACCATCACGTAATCGGCCTCGGGAGCAAGGCACACCGCGGCGTTGGCGGGAAGCGTCCACGCCGTCGTAGTCCAAATGAGAACCCAGGCCGTGCCCTCGGCGCCGACTTCGGCAAACCGCTCGGGCATGGAGGTCATCTCGAAGCGAACGAACAGGGACGGCGACGTCTCGTCTGAGTACTCGATCTCGGCCTCGGCCAAGGCGGTGTGGCAGCGCTTGCACCAGTGGATGGGCTTGCGACCGCGATACACCGAGCCGTTCAGGTACATTTCCTTGAAGATTTCGACGTTGCCCGACTCGAAGTTCGGCTGGAACGTGAGGTAGGGGTGCTCCCAGTCGGCGTTGACGCCGAGGCGCTTGAAACCCTCGCGCTGGATGTACACGTACTTCTCGGCCCATTCGCGGCACAGGCGGCGCAGCGTAGGCTGGTCGATGGCGGCCATCTTCTCGGGGCCGAGGGTGGTTTCCACCATGTGCTCGATGGGCTGGCCGTGGCAGTCCCAACCGGGGATGTAGGGCGTGTAGTAGCCGCGCTGGGCGCGGCTCTTCAGCACGAAGTCTTTGAGGATCTTGTTGAAGGCGTGTCCGATATGAATGGGGCCGTTCGCATACGGAGGGCCGTCGTGGAGAATGAACGGCTCGCCATCCTTGTTCTTCTCCAGAACCGTCTCGTAGATATGCTCCTGCTCCCATTTCAAAAGGCGCTTGGGCTCGTTATGAGCCAGGTTCGCCTTCATCGAGAAATCGGTTTGGGGCAGGTTCATCGTTGCCTTGTACGTATTCGCCACCTGATGACCCCTCCTGCGTTATCCTCGGCATCGCGCGGCTGCGCGCGATGCAATAAACCCGTCCAGTATATGCGATAATGCGATGGGCAACGTGCATTTCGCACAACCCGTAGAATTTCGGAAAACCATACCGCAACGGCTCGTCCGTTATCTCAGGCGAAGGGATGGAGGCCTATGAATTTCGAGCTGGTCACCGATACAAGCAGCAACCTCGTCGACGACGTGATCGACCGGTTCGGCATCCATGTGCTGCCCCTGCAGTTCACCATCGACGGCGTCGCCCACCAAAGCTACCTCAAAGGCGAGAAATCAGATCTGAAGCGCTTCTACACCATGATGCGCGCGGGAAAGACCATCAGCACCTCGCTTCCCATCCTGTCCGCGTCAGAAGAGACCCTGCGCGCCATCCTCGACAGGGGAAGCGACCTGCTGTACCTCGGGTTCTCCTCGGCACTGTCCGGCACCTTCCAGGCAACCGCCCTACTGCTCGACCAGCTTGCACGGGAATACCCCGAACGCAAGGTTCTCTACGTCGACACGCTGGCCGCTTCGGGCGGAGAGGGGCTTTTGGTGTACAAAGCCGCCCTCATGGCAAGCAAGGGCGCCTCCATCGAAGAGGTGCGCGACTGGGTGGAAGACAGCAAGCTGCACCTGGCGCACTGGTTCACCGTCGACGACCTCATGTTCCTCTTCCGCGGCGGGCGCGTATCGCGCACCAGCGCATGGGCGGGCACCATGCTGAACATCAAACCCGTCATGCACGTTGACGACGAAGGGCGTCTGATACCCCTCGAAAAGACGCGTGGCAGGAAGAAGTCCATCCAGGGGCTCTTCAGGCATATGGAGGAAACCGCGCTTGCGCCCGTTGAGGAGCAAACCGTGTTCATCACCCACGGCGACTGCCTGGAAGACGCCGAGGCGCTGGCCGCCCTCATCCGCGAACGCTGGAAGGGCATCGACATCGTCATCAACTACATCGATCCGGTGATCGGCGCTCATTCGGGTCCTGGAACGCTGGCGCTCTTCTTCTTGGCAACGGGTCGAAAATAGTAAATTTTTATCTATTGATTAATAGTTTTGATTTAATTAAACAAAACTATTTTCTATTTATAATCTGCAGGATTCTTAGAACTTGATCCCGTGGTGTTTCCGCGCGTTCGTATCTCCTTGCCGTAAAGCAGAGCGTCTTCCCCGAAACGATCACGCACCCGATCGGTGGCGCAGAGCAGCTCGTCGGTCTTGCGCGCGTCGCGCGCCTTTTGGGCGTCCGTCAGCCCAACCGTATGCTGGGCCGCAGTAGCGCGGGGCGCGCTTGCGAACCGGTCGTCTACCACCGGTGTCGCCGAGCCGCCGCGTGCGCTCGACGCCGAAAACGACCCGGCATCGAAGAGGGACTGCTGAATCGGACGCTCGTCGAACCCGGTAACGGCCACCCCGACCAGCCGCACGCTCGTGCCTTCGCGCCAGAGCTCCGCAAGCATCGATGCGAGCGCGCGATCGAACGCGAACTCGCTGTCGGTCGGTTCCGGCAGCCGGCGCTGGACGGAGTGCACCCCTCGATCTGCAAAGCGCATCTTCAAGGTCAGCGTGCGCCCTTTCAACCCCTTGCGGCGTAACCGACGGCCCACCTTCGCCGCCATCGAGCTCACGGCGGCCAGCACCTCTTCCCGAGTGGACGCATCCATCCCGAACGTCGTTTCGCTCGAAACCGATTTCACCTCGTCGTCGGGATCGGTCCTTCCCATCTCGACACCGCGCGCACGATCGAGCATCGTACGCCCCACCTTGCCGAACAGACGCTCGATGCGCACATCGTCGGCGTCCATGAGATCACCCAGGGTCTCTATGCCAATCGACTTGAGTTTCCGCTCGGCGGATGCACCGATGCCGCTGAGCTTCCTTACCGGCATCCCTTCCACGAACGCGCGCTCGGAACCCGGATAGACCACGGTCAGGCCGCAGGGCTTGTCGAAATCGGAGGCAATCTTGGCGATGGACTTCGAGGCCGCAACCCCGATCGAACAGCTTACCCCCAGGTCTCGAACGCGCCGCTGTATGCGCGAAGCCACCTCGACCGGATGCTCTTCGAACCCGCGACCGGGCGTCACGTCGAGAAACGCCTCGTCGATGCTCACCTGCCGCACATGGGGAGTTTCATCGAAGAGAATGCCCATGACCTGGTTGGAAACTTCGCGGTAGCGATGAAAGCGGCCTTCGGTCCAGATAGCCCGAGGGCACAGAACCGCCGCCTGCGACGAGGGCATGGCGCTGCGCACCCCAAACGCGCGCGCCTCGTACGAACAGGTGGAAACCACCCCCCTCCTGTCGGGGCTTCCACCCACGATGACGGGCTTTCCCCTCCAAGCAGGATGATCGAGCTGCTCGACCGAAGCGAAGAACGCGTCCAGATCGACAAGGAGCACGGCACGGGCATCCCCCCAAGGATACAGATCGGACTTGGGAAAAGAGCTCTGCCCACCCGCACCACCGTTGTTGCGACGATCCCCCACGATCCCCCTTCTGCGTTGCAAAGACAACCTATCGGATCTCGGTTACTTCGTATCCGGCATCCACAACCGCAGCGGTTAGAATATCGTCCGTCGCTGCAGCGGATGCGCGCACCGTCGCGGTGCCGGCCTCAAGATCCACATCGACCGACTCCGCCCCCGGCACACCTTCGAGGGCCTTTTTCACGTGAGATACGCAGTGCATGCACATCATACCCTCGATCTTAAGCGTCTTTTCCATTGCAAACTCCTTTTCCCGATGCCCCGCCTCATTCGCAGGGCGTTCCGTCTCGGCTTTTACGACGCGCCGACCAGGTTTCCATCGACGCAGACGTAGCGCGTTGGACACCACGCTCACCGATGAAAGGCTCATGGCCGCCGCCGCGATCATGGGGTTGAGCGTCACTCCGATGCCCGAAAGGACGCCCGCCGCAACCGGTATGCACACCGCATTGTAGGCAAGCGCCCAGAACAGATTCTGCTTGACGTTGCGCATCGTGGCGCGGGACAGATCGATCGATGCGGGAACATCGAGCAGATCGCTGCGCATGAGCACGATATCGGCGCTCTCGATGGCGATATCGGTTCCGGCGCCGATGGCGATGCCCACATTGGCGCGCGTCAGCGCAGGGGCGTCGTTGATGCCGTCTCCCACCATCGCCACCTTGCCCGCCTGAGACAGACGCGCGACGAGCGCCTCTTTATCGGCCGGGCTCGCGTCGGCCACCACCTCGTCGACGCCGGCGATCCTCTGAACGGCCGCGGCAGTGCGCTCGTTGTCGCCCGTCAGCATTATGGTCCTTATGCCCATCGACCCAAGTTCGGCAACGGCATCGGCGCTGGACGGCTTCACCGTGTCCGCAACCGAGACGACACCGACAAGCGCGCCCGACCGAGAGAAGAACAGCGGTGTGGCGCCCTCGTCGGCTCGCTGATGCGCTGGGATTGCAAGCGCGCCGGTATCGACGCCCTCTTCTTCCATAAGCTGCAGGTTGCCGCCGCACACGCGCTCTCCCGCAACGTCTCCGACAAGTCCTCGCACCGGAATCTGGCAGAACCCCTCGACAGAGACCCCCTCGACGCCGATGCGTTCGGCATACGCGCAAATCGCGCGGCCGAGGGGATGTTCGGAGCGCGCCTCGAGCCCCGCCGCAAGGGAAACGAGGTCGGTGTCGGAGACCCCTTCTGCCGTATCGAGGGCGACAACCGAGGGAGCGCCCGACGTGACCGTGCCCGTCTTGTCAAGCACCACCACCGACACATCGTGGGCGTTTTGCAGCGCTTCGGCCGACTTGACCAAGATCCCGTTGCGCGCACCGCGCCCGGTGCCCACCATCACCGCTGTGGGCGTCGCAAGGCCCAGCGCGCACGGGCACGAGATGACAAGCACGGTAATCGCGTGGACGAGAGCCGTCTGGAAGCCGGCGTCCGCAACGAGCGCCCAGACGGCAAACGTGATGAGCGAGATCGAGATGACCACGGGAACGAAAACGCCGCTTACCCTGTCGGCAAACTGCTCGATGGGAGCCTTGGTACCGGTGGCTTCGTCAACCAGCCTGACGATCTCCGCCAAAGCGGTCTCGTCTCCCACGCGCTCGGCCTGCATGACGGCATATCCGCTTGCGCACACCGTCGCACCGATGACGGCGTCGCCCGAAACCTTCTCGACCGGAACGGACTCCCCCGTAATGGCCGACTCGTCGATCGCCACGGCTCCTTCGACGATCGATCCATCGACCGGAACCGATGCGCCCGCTCTGATCGCCAACCGATCACCCACGCGCACCCGTTCGATCGCAACGCGCTCGAACGATCCGTCGAGACCCACGCGCTCGGCCGTCTTGGGCGCAAGATCGACCAGAGACGACAGGGCGTCGGTGGTACGCAGCTTCGCACGGGCCTCGAAGTACTTCCCCAGCGTAATGAGCGTGAGAATCATAGCGGCCGATTCGAAATACAGATCCATTCCTGCCGCATGCGCCATGTCGAGGTGACCGAGACCTAGATGGTACTGGATCTGGAACAGCGCATACACGCCGTACACGGTCGAAGCGCCCGACCCGAGCGCGATGAGCGAATCCATGTTGGGAGCGCCGCGCACCAGCGACCCGAATCCGACGCGAAAGAACCTCAGGTTCGCGAAAAACACGGGGATCAGCAAGATGAACTGGCAAAGCGCAAGCGTTCCAACCGCTTCGCGGGAACTGAGCGCCTGAGGCAGCGGCCAAGCCAGCATATGGCCCATGGCGAGGTAGAATAACGGAACGGTGAAGACGATGGACACGATCAGGCGACGAAGAACCGCGCGCTCTTCTTCCGCCGCCGAACGCCGAGAAGCTCCCTGCATCCCTCCCGACGCGCCGGGTTTCGACTCCGACCCGCGCAGACGCGCCCCGTAGCCCGCCTTCTCGACTGCGGTCGAAATCGCGCGGGCCACTTCGGGAGAGCCGTCGAACTCGACATTCATGCTGTTCTTCAAAAGGTTGACCGAAACGTCGCGCACACCCGAAACGCCGCGCACCGCCTTATCGACGCGGGCAGAGCAGGCCGCGCACGTCATCCCCATCACATCGAAGGTCTGCTTCATGCTGATCACCCTGCCTACGACCGGGAAAAGCGCCGCATGAGCCCCAGCACTTCGTCGACCACCTCGGTGCGACCCTGCTGGATCTGCTCGACGACGCAGGTTTCCATATGGTTCTTGAGAATCTTCTCGGATACGCTGCGAACCGCGCTTTCCGCAGCGGCAAGCTGGATCAGCACATCCCCGCAGTAGCGGTTCTCGTCAAGCATGTTCTTCACGCCGTTCAGCTGGCCTATCGTGCGGTTCAGGCGCTTGTTGAGATCGGCCACGAACGCTTCTTCCCGCGGGGTGGCCTTCAGACGGCACGGGCAGACGTCCGCCGCATGCGCTTCGGTGCGGCTCCCCATCGATTCTTCCATAACGCCCTCCATTCGGATTCGAATGGCTACAACATACCCCCAGAGGGTATGAAGGTCAAGCAGCGGGGATTCGAAATCCTCCGCGTGCCGAACCGTCGGGGTGCATGGACTAGTTGAACTTGAACACCTTGCGGGCCAGTCGGTACCCTCCCAGCCCGATGCCCCTGCCCAGACTTCCGGGAAGGTTCATTCCGATGTTCAGCGGGTTTCTGCGAAGGCGCCCGTATACCTTGGGACGCCTCTCCTTCAGATACCCCCACGTATCGGCAAGCTTGCCGTTTGATTCGGGCGTGTCGATCATGCGCAGGAACACGGCGCAGATGCACATCATCATCGCCAGATAGCTATCAAGATAGGCGCTCAGACGAGGCGAGTCCACGCGATCGATGTCCACCTGATCGACCATCAGGCGCGTCACGCGCAGATGCTGATCGATCCGGCTCTTCATCACATCCTCGTTCACGCTCTGACCTTCTCGACCGATGAAGTACCGGTACATGTCCACGTTGAAGTAGCGAATGCTGTGCACATGGGGCAACGGCACGTACACGAAGATGTTGTCCACGTAAAAGCAGTGCTCGGGAAGGACGAGTTCGATATCGCGCAGCATCTGCGTACGGTAGATGACCGAGTGCATGAGCAGGTACTGACTTGACTTGAAGCGCCCCACCTCGTCCCAGCCGAACTCGCGTCCCTCGGGAAACACGTTCGCGTAGTCCATAACCGTATGCTTGCCCTCGAAGACCTTCTCGTAAACGTAGTTCGCAACCACCATGTCGGTGGCGTTCTCGGCGCGGGCAACCTGCTCGCGCAGGTACGGCATGATGGTGCGCATGGACGCCTCGTCCAGCCAATCGTCGGAATCGACCACCTTGTAGTAGAAGCCCCGGGCGTGGGAGATTCCCGTGTTGACCGCCGAGCCATGGCCTCCGTTCTCCTTATGGATAGCGCGGATGATCTGCGGATGGCGCGTTTGCCATTCGTCGGCCTTCTGCCTGGTGTCGTCCTTGGTCGAACCATCGTTCACGATAAGGATCTCGATATCCTCGCGATCGTCGCAAAACGCGAGGATCGATTCGACGCACTTATCCATGTATTCAGCCGAGTTGTAGCACGGCAGCGCAAAAGAAATCGTTTTCACGAACGGGCCCCTTCGGAAGTCAGATGGAAACGGGCGCTCAGCCGCAAACCGCCGCATGCGCGCTCGTTATCTATTCTAACGGGTAAACGCCCCGACAACGGGCTACCATATAAAGCGTACAGAGCAGGCGCGTACGGCACGGATAGCATTCGCAGTCGAAACGCCGCCTTGCACGATCGATCTTGAAAGGGGTTTCCATGTCCCGCTTCCTCGACCGCATGGTAGCGCAGGCGCGCACCGCCAAACAGACCATCGTGCTGCCCGAAGGAGAGGATCCGCGCACACTTGAAGCCGCCGAGCGCATCCTCGCCGACGGCGTGGCGAACCTCATCGTTTTGGGAGACGCCGCTGCGCTTGGCGGATCAGGCAGAAACCTCGAGGGTGCCGATCTGATCGATCCTGCCACCTACCCCGAAGCAGAATCGCTTGCCCGGCAGCTCTTCGAGTTGCGCAAAGCCAAGGGCATGACATCCGAACAGGCCGCCGAGAAAATCAAGGATCCCCTGTACCTCGGCGTCATGATGGTGAAGGCGGGCATCGCCGACGGCATGGTGGCCGGTGCGTGCCATTCCACCGGAGACGTGCTGCGCCCAAGCCTCCAGATCCTTCGAACCGCGCCCGGAGCGAAGCTGGTCAGCTCGTTTTTCATCATGAACGTACCCGACTGCGACCTGGGCTCCGACGGAACGTTTCTGTTCTCCGACTGCGGATTGGAAGTGCAGCCCAGCGCAGAGGGCCTTGCGAACATAGCGGTGAGCTCCGCAAAGTCGTGGGAAGCGCTGATGGGAATCGAGCCCGTCGTTGCGCTGCTGTCCCACAGCACGTACGGCTCGGCGAAAAACGACGATTCCGCTAAGGTGGCAGAAGCCGTCGCGATCGCAAAAGGGCTTGCGCCCGACGTGAAGATCGATGGGGAGCTGCAGCTCGATGCCGCCATCATCGAAGCCGTAGGATCGTCTAAGGCCCCCGGATCGCCCGTTGCCGGACGGGCGAACTGTCTTGTCTTCCCCGATCTCGACGCTGGAAACATCGGGTACAAACTGGTCCAGCGCCTCGCACGCGCCGAAGCTTACGGCCCGATCACCCAGGGTATCGCCTCGCCGGTGAACGACCTGTCACGCGGATGCAGCGCAGAGGACATCTACGGCGTCGTGGCCATAACCTGCGTTCAGTGCCAGAACCGTTCTGCGTAACAGCAAGCGGCGACAGGTAAAAGGAAGGGGGTGGGGATCCTGGGATCCCCACCCCCTTCTCGTTAACTCCGCAAAAACGTTCGGGAGACGCGAAGCGGACTACCGGGGAATCGAGAAGGAGACGGCGCGCTTCTCGTGGACCAGGTTGTAGGTATCGCGCGCGATCATGTACTCCTCGTCGGCGGGAATGATGATGATGCGCACCGGCGACGAATCGGTGGATATCTCGCGCTCGTAGCCGCGCTCACGGTTGCGCGCCTCATCCAGCACGATGCCGAGCGGCTGCAAACCGGCGAATATGAGACGGCGCATCTTGTCGCAGTTCTCCCCCACGCCGCCGGCAAGCACGATGGCATCCACGCCTCCCATAACGGCGATGTACTGCCCGATGTGCTTCTTCACCGATTGGGCGTACATCTCGTAGGCCAAGATCGCGCGAGGATCGCCCGCCTCCGATGCGGAGCGCACCGAACGCAGATCGTTGCTGATGCCCGACACGCCCAAAAGACCCGATTTCTTGTTCAGGACATCGTCCATATCGGCAGGCGAAAGGCCTTCGTGAGACATGAGGAAGGTTACGATCGCAGGATCGATCGCTCCCGAGCGCGTCCCCATCATCAAGCCGTCCAGAGGAGTCAGACCCATAGACGTATCGACCGCGATACCGTGGTCGATAGCCGTCACCGAACAGCCGTTCCCCAAATGGCAGGTGATGAGCTTCAGATCGGACAGAGGCTCGTCAAGCACCGCCGCAGCCCGTTCGGCAATGTAGCGGTGCGACGTCCCGTGCGCACCGTATTTTCGAATGGAGTACTTCTGCGACAGCTCGTAGGGAATGGGGTACATATAGGTGCGCTCGGCAAGCGTCTGGTAGAACGACGTATCGAACACGGCAACCATGGGAACCCCGGGAATATGGTGGCGGCAGGCCCGGATGCCCATAAGGGCGGCCTTGTTGTGAAGCGGAGCGAGCTCGGCCAGCTCGTCGATCTTCTGGATGACGTCGTCGTCGATGACCACCGAACTGTCGAAGTACTTGCCGCCCTGAACCACGCGATGCCCGACCGCATTGATCTCGGAAAGCGAACCGAGGGGAGCGTTATCGCCCTCGACGAGGGTGTTCAGCACGATGTTCATAGCCGCATCGTGATCGGCCATAGGCTCGGAGATAACCTTCTCGTTGTCGTCGATGCCGTGCTTGTGGCTAGCCTCGTCGGTGCCCACGCGCTCGCAGAGCCCCTTCGCCAAGACCCGCTGAGTCTCAACGTTGATCAACTGGTATTTCAGCGATGACGAGCCTGCGTTGATAACGAGAACGTTCAAGGATGCCCCCTTGTTTTCCTCGGCGAATACCGTGGTAACCAGTTTAAAGGGGTGCATGTCGTTTCACCAAAGCCGCACACACGATTCGGCAAGCGGCAGGGCCGCCCTCGCGCAATGCACGAAGGCGGCCCGGTAAGATCAAGCAGGTGGCGAAGGGCGTTACAAAGACGGGTCCCCGCTGTTCATCGGAGCCCCACCCAACACGTGAACATGCAGATGGAACACCGTCTGGCCCGCATGGGCCCCGGTGTTGACAAGCGTGCGGAACCCGTCTTCGCGCACGCCCTTGATGTCGGCCACCTTCTCGACGGCGGCGAACAGGTGTCCCAGCTCGTCAGCCGGAACGCCGTCGGCGATGCTGTCGTAGTGGTTCTTGGGAACGATGAGGGTGTGCACGGGCATCTGAGGGCTCACATCGTCGAACGCATACACGTATTCGTCCTCGTACACCTTGGAGGAGGGTATCTCCCCCCTGATGATCTTGCAGAACAAGCAGTCGTCTCTGTGCATGACTCGCCTTTCGTCTCGCCTCGGCCGTTCCCGTTATTCTACAACGAGCGCAAACGGGACGCGGCTACGAGAGCGTCGTATCGCGAACCTCGTCGTCCTTGTCTCCGCTCAGCTCGCCCATCAGCACCTCGACTTTCTGCTGGGCCTCGCCCAGACGACCCTTGAGAGAGCGCAGCAGCGCCACCCCGCGCTCGTAGCTCACCAGGCTCTCTTCAAGCTCGAGCGTGTTGCTTTCCAGCAGGCCCACGATCGAATCGAGTTCGGCCATGGCCTCTCGAAACGAAAGCTCTTCGATGGGCTTCATATCCTGGGACATTTCGATTCCTTCCAACGATGATGCGAAGCGCCGGCAAAACGACGCCTCAGCCGACAGCTGCTTTACGGGCGTCGCTGCCCGCAATCCCGACGGTCTCGCACTCGACGATACCGTCCGAAACGGACACCTCCAACCGCTCTCCCGGCTCGACCTGGGCTATCGATCGAACGATCGATCCTGCAGCGTTCCTGGTTATCGAATATCCGCGTGCGATAACGCTCAGCGGGGACAGATCGTTCAAGCGGGCGGCCGCAAGCGCAACCTCGCGCTCCCGACGATCGAGCAGGTTTCCGCCCTGGCGAAAAATCGCGTTTTCTGCAACCTCGACCTCGCGCTCGCTGCGGGATGCGACCTTCCCCAACCCGATGCGCAGACGGTTCTCGAAGTGATCGATGGAAAGCGCATCTCCGGCGAACAACTGCATGGAATCCAAGAACACCGGACGCGTCTCCACGCGCGCGAGGTGCGCCGCCGCGAACTCGATGCGCGAGGAAACACGGTCTGAAAGCGCCTTTGACCTGATGTCGAACGCATTCTTAAGGTATTCCCCCGACGGACTGACCGTCTCGGCCGCCGCCGTGGGGGTGGAAGCGCGGAAATCCGACACCATGTCGGCGATGGAGTTGTCCGGTTCGTGCCCGATGCCCGTCACGATGGGAACCGGACACGAAGCGATGGCGCGGGCGAGCTGTTCGTCGTTGAACGGCATAAGGTCTTCGTACGATCCGCCGCCGCGCACGACCAGCACCACCTCGGCCCCCGCGGACGCCACCGCCCCAATCCCCTGGATGATGTAAGAAGCAGCGCGCTCTCCCTCGACCGGCACGCCGGCGACCAGCACATCGGCAATGGGAAACCGTCGGCGCAGCGTCCGCATAACGTCGTGAACGGCCGCCCCGCGCGGCGAGGTGACCACGCCGATACGTTCGGGGTACTTGGGGATGGGGCGCTTGCGCTCGCGGGCCATCAAACCCTCGGCCTCCAGCTTGCGCGCAAGGTTGGCAACGCGGATCCTCAAATCCCCCTGTCCCGCCGCCTGGATATGGGACACGTCGAAGTTCATGCGCCCCTTCGCCACGTACAACGTGAAGCGGCCCACCACTTCGACCAGCATACCCACCTGCAATCGCACGCCCGACGCGGCATAGCGGTTGTTCCACATCATGCAGGGAAGCGCAGACTTGGAATCCTTGATGGTGAAATAGGCGGCCTTGTAGCCGGGTTTGACCGAAACCTCCGACACCTCGCCCACGATCTTCACCGTGAAGGATTCAAGCGCAGTCTTAGCCAGCCCCATCGCCTCCGAAACACCGAGGGCGTCGGAAGAGGGGGCGTCGGCGGAATGCAAGCCGCTCACGGCTACTCGCTTCTCTGGCTCAGCAGCCACACCAGCTGAAGGATGGAGGTGAGCGCGGCGGCGACATAGGTAAGGGCGCAAGCGCGCAGAACATCGAACGAGCCTTTACGTTCGATCTCGGGGAGATTCACCGATCCCATGTAGACCATGGCCCGACGCGAGGCGTCGAGCTCGACCGGCAGAGTGATCAGGCTGAACAGAACCACAACCGCGTACATGACGATAGCGAGGTTCACGAAACCGGCGACGTTGAGCGCGATGCCGATCATAAGCAGGAACACCCAGGCGTTCGAAGCGGCATTCACCGCCGGAACGATAGCCGTACGCACCTTCATGGGCGTATAGTCCTGCGCATACTGATAAGCGTGCCCGCATTCGTGGCAGGCGGTTGCCGTGGCCGTTACCGACCGCCCGTCGTAGACGTCGGGAGACAGGCTGATGGAATTGGAACGGGGGTCGAAAAAGTCCTGGCCCTCGCCGCCGCGATACACGTTGACGCCCTGGATGCCGTAGTAAGCAAGCATCCCGCGCGCCGCATCGGCCCCGGTCAGGCCATTGGTGACGGGAACGCTGGAATAGCGCTTCAGTCGGTTGTTCACATAGAACGTCGCTCCGGCGCCGATGGCGATCGTCGCGGCGATGAGCAGCAGGTAGCTCGTGGAAAACATAACGGTCCTTTCTCGATGACGCATGCGCGCGTCGCTGCCGTCGATTATAGCGAAACGGGCAACCCTCCCTCGGGCGCGCGCTCGTCACGACGGGTCTTCGTTATCGCTCCGATACGGAAACTCAAGAAACCTTCGAGGCGGGCCGAGCCGATCCTAGAAGCGGTCGATGCGCACGGCGCCGTTTTCCACCGAAAGCGAGATGCGCCCGTTCAGCAGATCGAGCAGCTCCGCCCCGATCAGCTCGCGCCGCCATCCGCGCAGGATCTCGACGTCCTCGCAGTACCCCCGCGCGATCTTGGTCAGATCGTCATGGCTGGCAAGCGTCGGAATGGCGATGTCGTTTTCACGCGCGCGCATGCGCACGATGGCCATCATAAGATCCACCTGCATATCCACGTTGGGCTCGCTCTTCGACGGGTTACCCGAATCGGGCCAGGTATCCGCCGGCGCATTCATAGCCGATACGATCCGCGAGACAATCGTGCGCGCGTCGCGCACATTGAGGCGCTCGCGCATACCGCGAACCATGAACAGATCATCGATCGTACGCGGCTCGCGCTTGCAGGCCTCGACGATCTGCTCGTCGGACAGCACCCATTTGCGGGGGATGTTGCGATCGCGCGCCGCAGCCTCGCGCCAGGCGGCCATCTCGCGCGCCGCAGCCATCTGGCAGCGCGACAGGGACGAAACGTGCTTCAATCGGCGGAACCGTTCGCGCTCGTCAACCTCGTAGCGCGCTGGGTCCGACAGTTCCGCGAAATCGTTGCGCAGCCATTCGAGGCGACCCTTCTCCTCCAGACGCCGCCTCATCGTCGCGTAGATCTTGGGAAGATAGACCACGTCTTCCCCTGCGTACTGAATCTGGGAGTCGGACAGCGGCCGATGCGACCAATCGGTGAAGGAATCGGCCTTCTTGATGCGCACCCCGCATAAAGCGCCCACCAGCGATCCGTACCCTATCTGCTGGGTGTGCCCCAGAAGCGCCGCTGCGATCTGCGTGTCGAACACAGGAGAGGGCAGCACGCCGACGTTGCGGTATAGAAGCTCGAGGTCTTGGTGGCCAGCATGAAAGATCTTGATGATGCGCTCATCGACCAGAAGGGGCGCGAGCGCGGCGACATCGATCGCCGCCAGAGGATCGATGATGACCACTTCGTCGTCGGTCGCGATCTGCAGCAGGCAGAGCTTCGCATAGTAGGTTTTCTCGCGAAGGAACTCGGTATCGATTGCCAGAAGCGAGGAGCTTGCAGCCCGTTGGACGAAAGAGTCGAGCTCGTCTTGGCTTTCTATGTACATGCAGACAGATCCTCGCCTTGCTATATCATGGGAACAACTCGGTTCATTCTACCAAAACGAGGGCCGCTCGATGAAACTGCTCGTTATCAACAATTTGAAGGCGGGATACGCCGACGGAGCGATTTACGACTACGTGCGCTTAGTCAACAAGGACGCCGACGAGATCTGCATCCGTTCCACCAACGGGCCCATCGACGCTCAGGCCCTGCTCCACGATGCTTCGAACTTCGACGCGGTAGTGGCGGCGGGCGGCGACGGAACGGTGGCCGCGATATCCTATCATCTGGCTAAAACGAAAATCCCCATCCTGCCCTTCCCCGCCGGAACCGCGAACCTTCTGGCAAACAACCTGCTCGCACCCATCGAACCGTACGCTCTTGCCACCATGACCCGCGATATGCGCACGCTCGACTTCGATCTAGGGGAAATCGAGGTGGCCGGCCGGAAATTCGGATTCGGTATCATGGCGGGCGCGGGCTACGATGCCACCATCATGCACGACGCCCGTCCCTCGAAGAAGCTTCTGGGACCGATGGCCTACTTCCAGGCGGCCGTGTCCAACCCGCTACCGAAGAAATCCCATCTCACCATCACGCTGGACGATAAGACCCTCGAGCGCGACGCGCTGGGGATCCTGCTGGTGAACTTCTCCAAGATCCAGTTCGACATCACGGTCACGCACGAGAACCTCCCGCGCGACGGGTCGCTCGACGTGGTGATCCTGAAAGCGGAAAACGCCTTCGGACTGCTTCCCGCATTGCTGGCGGGATTCCTCGACCGCGACGGGGAGTTTCCCGACCGCACCGACTCGTTGGAGATCCATCGCTCGAAAACCGTGCACGTGCAGGCCGATCCTCCCATGCACATCCAGTACGACGGCGAGACTCCGGGGCTCTCCACGCCTTTCTCCGCACGGGTGATCGAAGGGGGCGCGCGGTTCATCCTGTCTGAAAACGGATTCGACCGGTTCCAAGGCTCGGAACCCCGCAACCGGTCGAGCCGGTAGAACCGCCGGAGAAGGCTTCGAGCGCCTTATCCCGAACCTCGCTAGCGCGCTAGCGAGAGACGTCGGAATTCTGTTCGAGCCACTTTTTGGCATTGGAGCTGTAGCGCATCTGAATGAACTCCAGCACCACGGCGAACACCATGGCGAAATACACCATGAGCTTCTCGACGTGCATATCGAGCAGTTCGATATCGGTGTGCAGGCCCACGGAATCCAGCACGAGCAGCATGCCGATAACCGAAATGAACACGAGCGCAAGGATCTTCATCTCGATATGCGCGTTGATGAAGTCCGAAATGCCGTCGATGAACACCATCATCAGCACGATGGCGATGAGAACAGCCAGGATCATGATGACCAGATAGTCGGACAGACCCACGGCAGTGATAACCGAATCGATGGAAAACACCAGATCCATCACCATGATGGTGCCGATCGCCCGGCCGAGGGAGAGCCCCTTCGCATGCCCGCTCGCACCCTCCCCATGCTTCTCTTTCAGCTCGTCGAGGCGCAGCAGGCTGCGCAGCTCGTCGACGCCCTTGTAGATAAGATAGGCGCCGCCTAGAAGCAAGATGATGTCACGAACCGAAAAACCATGGGAGAAAACCCCGAGATCGATCGTGAACAGCGGCTGGACTAGATGGGTGAGGAAAGCGGCGACGCTGAGGAAGAGCGCGCGCATGATGAAGGCGCCCGCCAAACCCAGCTTGCGGCCCAGATGCTGTTGGGACGCGGGAAGGCGATCGGTGGTGATGGTGATGAACACGATGTTGTCGATCCCCAGCACGATCTCGAGGAACGTAAGCGTGATCAAGGCGATCCACGCATCGGGCGAGGCGAATATCGAAAGGTCGAACATCCAGGCTCCTTGTCTTGTCTCGTATCGTTTCAACCCAGGCGAACATAAAAAAACTCGCAGCGCCTCCGCGAACGGAAGCGCCACGAGTCTCGTTTTTTAAGGAGTGCCAGGCTGGAAAGCCATGATGTTGACACAACCCGCAAGCACGCTTGCGCTAACTACTCCCCCATGGGCGCAACCATTCTAGCACGATCGCGGTTTCGGGCCAATGGTATAATGCGCACTGCACAAAACCGCTAGGAGCAGCCCTGTGAACATCGAAGAGATACTGCACGGTCAAAGCGCCCATCTCGAGCGCGCTTACGACACCGAACACGAGGGCGTCCGCTACCTGGACGGAAGCGCCCTGAAACGCCCGGTGCAGCCCGCCGGGCCGGCTCTCGCCTTCATCGGGGCCGTCGTTGCCGCGGGAATCGTCGTGGGCGGCCTGTTCGTGAACGCAACGGTGCTCGAACCGATGCGCGCCAGCGAGAACGCCTCGTCCGCAGTCGCACGAAACCTCGCGAAAGAGCCTTCGATCGCAAGCCTTCCCAAGCTCGCCGAAATGGCCACCCTCAGCAACGACGAGATCAAGAAGGCGTTCGACGATGCCGGATACACCTATATCGCCCAAAGCGAGGAGAGCGACAGCGACCTGACCCTGTACAAGCTTCCCGCCGACACGTCGTCTGCCGCCGCGTCCCTCATGTACTTGAAGGGGTTCTCGGCGCTTAACGCAGGCGAAGCTTCCAAACTCATGAACGGCGGATGGCTGTTCTCCGCCGACCGAACCACGAACAGCATGGTGGTTCGCTATGCCGACTTCGCATCCGGCAGCGTCGAGGCCGCCGTGCGCTCCGCGATCACCGCGCAGGGATTCGAGGCCGACTCGGTCACCGATACGGGAACCGACGAAGCCGGCAACACCTTCACCGAAGGCGAGGTCTCCGTCGAGGGGACCGATTACGTCTGGAAGGTGTCGGGCATCCAGCTTTCCAGCGCCTACGACATAGCGGGGCTGCCGGAAACCTCCTGCTACATCGGCATCCGTCTGACGAAGGCGGCTTAGCCGGCCCCGCACTCATACGACCCGCACCCACGCAACGCGAGGCGCGGAGCTGCGCCGAGGGACCCAGTAGCGGAGCCGCGCCGGGGAACCGGGGGCCGGGCCGCCTCCGCCGGGAAAGCCCCCGGGTATGCGAGAGGGGCCCCGGGAGGGGCCCCTCTCGGGGTCTTTTCTGGAGGCGACGCCCGGATTCGAACCGGGGGTGAAGGCTTTGCAGGCCTCTGCCTTACCGCTTGGCCACGTCGCCGGGTCTAAAGCAAGGGGCCGGCCACGCTTGATGGCCGGCCCCGGGAAGACGGTGGAGCGGACAACGGGGTTCGAACCCGCGACCCCCACCTTGGCAAGGTGGTGCTCTACCAGCTGAGCCATGTCCGCGTCACGGGTGACCATGATACGCGACCGGGAGGGGGCGCGCAAGAGCGAAATTTGATGAGCACACAGAGTTCATCATCGGTAAAGGGCGAAACGGTCGCCTCCTTCGAATCTAGTCCTCGGTATTGCCGAGAATCTTATTCGCAGCGTATATACCGCTGATGCAAGCCGGCTCCATATAACGCCCGGAAAATCGCGACCACCCGCATAGCGAGCGGTTTATCGCCTCTCGAGCTTCGCGCAGAGGGCAGGAAGACCCTAGAAGAAGAAGAGGGCTTCCGAGACGTTCCCGGAAGCCCTCGGTTTACTCGCGTTTCCGTAAGAGGAAGAGCCCGGCGATCGCTGCGACAAGCACGATCGGCGCAATTCGGACGAAAGCCCACTCAAATCCGTGGTATAGGGTGCCCGCGACCGCCAGCTCGGGATCGGAGAAGTGCCAATGCGAGTAAGGGCTTCCCAGCAGAATCAGGCACGCGAAGACGAGGGCGGTCGCAATGGCCAAGGCGAGCAGGGTTCCGCGGACCAATCTCCGCCACAACTTCCTCCCACGAGCGAACTGGAGGTCGACGACCTGGAGCTTTTCGGCAATTGCACTAAGATTATCCGCTTCAGGTTCCGAAACGGTTTCACCAAGCAGCGCCCCCACGGAAACATCGAGCACTTCCGATATCGAGACAAGCATATCGGAGTCGGGAACCGAAAGGCCGCGCTCCCATTTTGAGACAGTCTGGCGGACTATCTTGATTTGTTGGCGAGTTATTTATTGCCGTTAACGGCAATAAATAACTGCATCTGGTATACTCGCACCATCGTTTTTTGCCGATAGGGCTGGTATCGCCGATGAGCTTTCTTTCCGCATCAGAAATAGCTGCGATATGGGGCGTTTCCGAACGAAGCGTTCGGAACTACTGCGCCCAGGGGCGCGTTCCCGGGGCCTTCCTTACGGGAAAGACGTGGAACATCCCCGACGATGCCGAAAAGCCCGCGCGCGCGAACGCGAAAGCGAGCATCGAACCGAACGCCCTGCTCGCCCGCCTTCTGGAGGAGAAGCGAGCCGGCGTCCACGGGGGCATCTACCATAAGCTGCAGATCGAACTCACCTACAACTCCAACCACATGGAAGGCTCCCGCCTCTCGATGGATCAAACCCGATTCATCTTCGAGACCTCGACCATCGGCTTCGAGGGGGAATCGATCAAAGTCGACGACGTCATCGAGGCGGCGAACCACTTCCACTGCATCGACTGCGTCCTGGAAAACGCCCAAAAGCCCCTATCCGAGCGCCTTATCAAGGAGCTTCACAGAACGCTGAAGGACGGCACCTCCGATAGCAGGCTCCCGTGGTTCGCCGTGGGCGATTACAAGACGCTGCCCAACGAAGTGGCGAACATGACCACGACGCGGCCCGAAGGAGTTGCAGGAGAGATCGGCGAGCTCCTGCGTGAATACGACCCGAAGGCGGCTCACACGCTCGAGCAGATCATCGAGCTCCACGTCAAGTTCGAGCGCATCCATCCCTTCCAGGACGGAAACGGCCGCGTCGGCCGGCTCATCATGCTGAAGGAATGCCTGGCGAGCAACGTCGTGCCGTTCGTCATCGCCGATAGCATGAAGGCCTATTACTACCGCGGTCTCTCGGAGTGGAACCAGGAACGGGGGTATCTGACCGAGACGTGCCTCGCTGCGCAGGATCGGTTCAAGACGTGGATGGACTATTTCCGCATCCCGCATGGCGAGTAGGATGATGCGCGGATGACGGGCAGACGTCGATGCAGGCCATCGGTTATCGGAGCGCAGGCCGCTTTCGAAACGCGCTTCGAGTATCGCTCGATCTGCCGGATCATGCTCGCCCGGCCGTGTTCGGTGGTCGAGCAGTTCCCCGCAATCTGGGCGCGCAAGAAGCCCTCGGTGCCCCAGAGCCGGCACAGCCCCTCCATGTGGCGCAGCACGGCAAGGTGCCACCCCTTGTAGTAGCGCCGCTGCAGGGGGGGACGAGCCGACGGAGACGAAGGCGGCGACGCGTCCGGGGAATAGGTCGATATAAACCTGCGCGACGTAACCGCCAAGCGACTGGCCGACGAGGATGGGGCTCGTCGCCCCACACTCGCCGAGGATCGAATGGAGCGCACCGGCCACGTCGTCGAGGTCGAGCCTCCCCCTCCACGGTCGGGATAGCCCGTGACCGGGAGCGCCCCATGCAACGAGGTTCCACCGCCTCGCGAAGTGGGCGAACTTCGAGTCGAACAGAGTGTGGTCAGCCGAGAGGCCGGGCGGGAAGGCCATCCAGCGCCTCGTTGGGTCGGGGTTCGCGGGCGCCCAGTAGCGCACCTCTCCGTGCTCGGCTCGCAATGTCCGCCCAACCATCCCGGCCTCTTCGACCCCGATGAGCTTGGCGTCCGACAGCCCATCCTTACGGTCTTGTGCCCGGCGGTTCAGCGTTTTGCAGCCAAGCTCCGGCTCGGCAACAACTTGGGCTACCCCGTCTCCGGACGGTACTCATCGGTGCATGTGCCGGTGAGCCGGTTTGCCATTCGCGTCCCTTCGGTCGTCCTGCCCCACAGTATAGAAGAACTCGATGCTCCTTTAGTCATCCGGTCAGAGATGAAAACACAGCCCCGTCGGGTAGCCGCGGGCGCACGGGAGCCCCGCATCGGCAACCTGTCTCCTTGGTTGTCCCTTCTCTGCATGGTCGATCAACATAAAGGAGGACCTTGCCATGCAGGTCAGCGCGTGTTCCACGCTGACCATCTATCATCAGAGCCGAAAGCTGACGCAAACCGCATGCGAGGAGCTTCCGCCGACATCGCTCTGAAGCGGCTTACCAGCGGAAGACGGCCAGGCGGTTGTTCAGGTTCTTGCCAACGGTGGCGGCGAAGAGCCTCCCGCGCAGCGTGTGCTTGCGCATCTCGACGTTGTAGCTCTGCTCGGATACGAGCCGTAAGCGCGGCTCGAGCCCGGCGAACTCCTCGCCCGACTCCGTACCCCACTTGAAGGTGGCGTTCGTGTTCTTGATGGCGTCATGTTTGTCGGAGAGCTTGGCCATGGACGGATGATTCATCTCGCATACAAGCCAGCCGTGCGGAAAGCTGTCGCAGAGCATATGAAGGCACGCCGCCGTCTGCTCCTTGGTGAAGTACTCGGGCACGCCCTCCATCACGACGACGTAGTCGCGCCCGCGAGGCAGCCGCGCCGTCTCGCTGGCTCGGATGGCCAGCGTCACGAGCGCGGTTTCCTAGATGTCGTCGAACCGAATGTCCATGGCAGTCTCTTTCTCGTTGCAACTTACGCTTGGATTTCACCACTCGGCCCGTCGCGTCGGGTCCCACAGGCTCCAATTCGCACTTGCCGACTGCAGTTGGCGCATGCGGGCGAAGATGCCGTCCTCCTTCGCAAGCAGGTCGGCGGGCGCGCCCTCCTCGACGACCCTGCCATCCGCGAGCACTACGATCTTGTCGGCAGCCTCCACGGTGCGCATGCGGTGCGCGATGACGAGCACGGTCTTGCCCGCGAGCAGACGGGAAAGCGCGCCTTGCACCTTCGTCTCGTTCTCCACGTCGAGCGAGGCCGTAGCCTCGTCGAGCAACACGACGGGCGCATCCTTCAGCAGGGCGCGCGCGATCGAGATGCGCTGGCGCTCACCGCCGGAGAGTCGCGCCCCGTTCTCGCCGATGGGCGTGCCGTAGCCATCTGGCAGCTTATCCACGAACTCGTCGCAGTTAGCCGCGCTCGCCGCCGCAAGCACCTCCTCGTCGGTGGCCCCGAGCTTGCCGAGGCGGATGTTCGCCATGACCGTGTCGTCGAACAGCGTGACGTCTTGGAACACCATGGAGTAGTCGCCCAGCAGCACCTCGGGATCGATCGTGGAGATGTCCACGCCGCCCACTTCGATGGAGCCTTCCGTGGCATCCCACAGGCGCGCTGCCAGACGGGCACACGTGCTCTTGCCCGAGCCGGAGGGCCCCACGAGCGCCGTCACCTCGCCTTCCTTGGCCGTGAAACTGACGCCCTTCAAAACCCGTTCGTTGTCGTAGGCGAAGCCGACGTTCTTGAACACGATGTCGTGACCCGCAGGCGCGAAGGTCTCGGCGCCTTCAGCGATGGGCGTGTCGTAGATTTCCATAAGGCGATTGGCAGACACCTGCGAGAGGAACACCTCGGCGATAAGCGCGAGGCTCTGGTCGAACGGCGCGTAGATGCGTGTGATAACGAGCAGGAACAGGAACAGGGTCATGAAGCCTACCTGTCCCGACAGGATGAGGTTCGCACCCGCGAGAATGGTGGTGGCCACGCCAAGCCGCATAATGACGCTCGCGCCGTTCACGAACAGACCGGTCGCCAACTCGCCTTTGATCATCGTGCGCTCGTGCGCGTCGATCTTCGCATTCAGGTCATCGAGGTAGCGTTGCTCCTGGTTGGTCGCGTGGATCTCGCGGATGTTCTCGAGCGTCTCCTGGATGGCGTCGGACACCTCCAGTGCTGCCGCTTTCGTCGCGGCGGCGTTGCGCTCCGACATTTTGCGGCTGCCGAACAGCAGCAAAAAGGCTGTCGGCACGCCCCACAGGCACGCTACGGCCAATCTCCAATCCATGGCCAGGAGCATGACGGCGATGATGGCCGTGGAGATGTAGCTGCCGTAGAGGTAGCCCAGCACGTGCGACCACACGTGTTCCATGCGGTTCACGTCGCCCATGACGGTCTCGGTGAGGTCAGCCAGGTCGCGCTTGCCGAAGAAGCTCAGCGGCAGCTTGCGCAGGCGCTCGGCGAGGCTTACGCGCATGGTTTTCACCTCCTCGTAGACCAGGCCGTAAGTGGCCTTGTACTGCTGGTGGTGAGTGACGAAGGAAAGCATCACGAACGCAAGCGTGAGCAGGACGAACTCCGCGATGCCCGGAAGCTTCGCCCCATCGGAGAGAGTTCCCATGAACTGTGTCATGAGCGCGTAGAGGATGCCCATGCCCGCCATGGCCACCAAGTTCACGACGACAGTCCACAACGTGCCCTTCTTCGTGGTTGCGACGCCCTGGTCGGAAAGCGCGTACTTTCTTTGGAAGTCTCTTCCGAACATTTACGCCACCTCCCCATCGCTTGCTATTCGCCATTTCGCGGCCTTGTTATAGTCCTCCCACATGCGGGAGTAGAGGCCGCCGGAGCCCACGAGTTCGTCATGCGTTCCGGTTTCGACCACCTCTCCCGAGGCGAGCACAACGATCTTGTCTACGCCCACTACGGTAGACAGACGGTGCGCGATCATGATGACCGTGCGATTTCGGGCGAGCACGGCGAACGCCTTCTGGATGAGAGCCTCGTTCTCGGGGTCGGCGAAGGCGGTCGCCTCGTCGAGCACCACGATAGGCGCGTCCTTCAGGATGGCGCGCGCGAGGGTGATGCGCTGCTGCTCGCCACCGGAGAGATAGGTGCCCTCCGTGCCGATCTTCGTGTCGATACCTTCGGGTAGCTTGGCGACGATGTCTGCGCACTGCGCTTCGGCCAGCGCTGCTTCAACTTCCTCACGCGAGGCCCCGGGACGCGCGGCGCGGACATTTTCGAGGATCGACGTCTTGAACAGGCGGCTGTTCTGGAACACGAAGGCCATCTGACCCATAAGCACATGCGGGTCCACCCGCCGCACATCCACACCGCCCACCTCGACCGCTCCGGCCGAGACGTCCCAGAAGCGCGGGATGAGACTCGCCGCCGTGGTCTTGCCGCCACCGGAGGGCCCCACGAGTGCGACCGTCTGGCCCGGCTCGACCGTGAACGATACGTTCTTCAAGGCAGGCTTAGTCGCTCCTTCATAGATGAATGTCACATCCCTGAACTCGACTCGGTTGCTCTGCGGCTCGATGGGAACATCGGAGATTTCGAGCACGGGCGCGTCCGTAATCTGGCGAATTCGCCCGAGCGCCGTGCCGGCCAGCATTATGCCGGCTGATGCGAACATGATCTTGGCGAGCGCGGTGGAGATGATGGCGGAGAACACCGCATAGAACGCAAAGTCGGTGACGAAGCCGGCGAAGTCGCCCGACGCGAGGACGCCGGGGGCCAGCAGCAACGCCACAGGCACCAGGAACGCGAATGCGCCCTCGGTGAAGGTGAGATTTATCGACTGGGGGACGCGGCAGACGCTATCCTGATAATAGCCGGCCTTGTCGCTGTAATCGTCGATCGCCTCCTTGAACGCCTTGAACGAGTTCACCGTCTGCTGGAAAACCTTCACCACGGGGATGCCGCGCACGTACTCGACGCCCGCTTTGCTCATGCGGTCCTGCGCCGCCTGGTACTCGGCTATGAGACCCGCGTTCTTGCCACCCATCATTGAGAACATCGCGACGATCGAGATAACGGCAGCCATCAGGCACGCGGCACCCATGCGCCAGTCGAACGCGAGCATGAGCGCGATCATGCCCACGAGCATGGTGACGGTGCCCGCGATGTCGGCCAGGTTGTGCGCGAGCAGCGTCTCGGTCTCGGCGGACGCTCCGTCCAGGCGGTTGCGGATGAGGCCGCTCGCGTTGTTGTCGAAGTACCCAAGCGGCGCGTTCATCAGGTGCGCCATGCCCTGTTTTCTGATATTCGACGCCGTTCGGAATGCTGCCAGGTGCGTGCACATGAGCGCGGCGAAATACACCGCGATGCTCGCTACAGCGAAGCCGAACGCCATCCAACCGTACGCGTAGATGTCGCTCGCGGTACCCCAGTCCGGCGCAACGGCAACGAGATCGCGCACTACCAGCCAGATGCACACATAGGGCGCCATGCCGAGCAACATGGCGACGGCGGAAAGCCCCAGCCCCAAGAAGGTGAGGCCGCGGCGGTTGCCTGCGTACCCGAGCAGTACAGAAAGGTCGCTTCGCCTCTTCTCCCCCGCTTCAGCCATGACCCATCCCTCCTATCGAATTTTCATCTTCGGGAATCTCGATAGTTAGTTTAATCTAATTTCTTCATGTTTTGCAAATGATGCGTTGGCCAGACTGGTTGCAGGAGAGAGCCGCACGGGGAAACCTGGATCGATCAATGAAACGCTCATCGTCCCGCTGCCCGAGGGTCTCAATCACGCTTCTCTGACCTCGAAAGTCAAACAAAGACCACATCCTCGCGTTTCGTGTGCCCGAGGCGGCCACGGCCATCGTGTTTGCCGTGGCCTCGGTCGGACGGGACGCGCATGCGACGACGGTGCCGCCTCATCTACAGCACGGATTCGCCTGACGTCGCTGCCGCGTGCGGGGAGCTGTGTCCGGCGGGCGGGCCCTCGCATGGCCCAGGCAGCGCAGAGAGTCCTTCCGATGCGGCGCCTGTTCCGATTTGCGGTTTCCCAGAGCCTTTGGCGAAGAGTTGCCGTCCTGCACGATCATATTCTGGAATCGACCCTGCGCAGCTGATCGACAGCGTAAGCGCGAACTTGCTGGAGGGAAAATGAAGCCGGTTTTTTGAAAATGCTGGAGTTCACTACGATGCTCCGGGACGATACCGCCTGCATGTTTATGAGAAAAGCGTCACCTATGCACCGACCGATGGGAAGAAGTCAGTTGATGTGAGGCTCTCGGAGGTCGGTTCGATTTTTCTTCTTGGATGCTGCAACTCGAATCGAAGCTATACGGTGACTTTCCGTGATTTCGAGGGAAAAGACATCGGCGAGATTCAGACGGATATGCATGACGACGGGGAATACCACAACGTTCGAAAGACGAAGTCTACCCTTATCGCCTTTGCGGAGAGCAAGCTCACCGGGGAGTTCCCCGAGAATACCGACAACCTGGATCTGAAGATCACATCCAGCCTGGCCGAGAAGGACATCTACATAAGGGACGGCCACCTAATAGGAGCTAAGCACCGGATAAGGCTCTCGGATATCCGCAGGGTGAAGTGCGTCACCAACGGAACCTTAAGCGATCTCTCTGTGCACACCAAGGAAAAGGGCGGCTTTCTCGATAAACCCAATATGAAAGTTCCGGTCAACGAGCTGACGCTGCCGATCCTGGAAGCCGCAGTCGTTCGGAACGCCGGAAATATCATAGATTTCACCAGGAGCAACGGGTTCGACCAGAAAACATGCGAGTTCGTCCTCGTTCGGTATATGAACTCGAGCTTCTTTGCGAACAGCGACGGAAGCGTCGCGGACGACTGGCACCGAATCGCCTACAACCACATTCAGTCATACCAGTCGAATATCGCGATTCCCGAAACGCGCTGATCAGGTCTTTCCCATGCAGCCTCCCCTCCCGCATTGTTTTCGTCGGAAGGTGCGCGGCATTCGACGAAGCCGAAGCGGGCAACGGGACTCCGATCCGCCACCCCGCCCCGACGGGACGTCGCCCTATCGACCGAGCAGCAGTCTCCGATAGATAGCGTAATCCGTCTCGGAGAACACGTCGAACACCACCGTCATGCCGCCGTGCGACTCAAGCCAGCCGCGCTCCGCATCGACCGCGACTCGCGCCGCCTCCTTCTGGGGAAACCCGAATATGCCGGTACTGATGCAGCAAAAGCCGATGGAGCGAAGTCCGCACTTCGCGGCAAGATCGAGGCAGCTGCGGTAGCACGATGCCAGCTGCATGCGATGCGCGTCGTTCGGCCGGCCGTCGGCGATGGGGCCCACCGTGTGGATGACGTGCCGGGAAGGCAGGTTGTAAGCGGCGGTGATCTTGGCCGCACCCGTAGGCTCGTCGCAGCCCTGCTCCTCCATGATGCAAGCGCATTCGGCTCGCAGTTGGACGCCGGCGAAGGTGTGGATGGCGTTGTCGATGCAGTGGTGCCCGGGCACCCAGCATCCGAGCATCCGGCTGTTGGCCGCGTTCACGATGGCATCGACGTCGAGTGTCGTGATGTCGCCGCGCCACAACCGGACGAGCCCATCGTCGGAAACGGCTTCGGTGGAATCGATGCCGCATATCCCGGCCTCGGCGATCATGCCCGTCAGAAGCTCGTCTTGCATCTCGATCCAGCGAGTGTCGGCCGCCCATACAGGACGCGTGTTCACCAGCGCCCGGAACGCATCACAAAGCCCGTCTTCGTTGACGGCCGTCGGCGCGGCGATGCCCCGCTCGGCGCTAAGGCCCTTCACGAGCTCTTCGAGCAGATGTCGTTTCCTTCCAGATTCCATGCGCATCCTCCTCAATCCCCCGATCAAAGCAGCTCGCCCAGCACCGCGTCGATATCCGCATCCAGCACGATCGAACGGTCTCGAATCTCGACGACCGTGTACGCCTCGCCGTAGTTCACGCAGGCGTAGATAGCCTCGGGGTTCTCGTAAACGCGCCGGTAGAAAGGGTACTTGATGATGATCGGGGTGTTCATGCCCACGCCCAGCTCCAGATAGAGCACTCTCCCCGTTTCGTGCGCCTCGAGAAACGCCCGGTAACGCGCAGCCGCCGCGCGCCAACCGGCATCCTCCACGAAGGTCCCGTCCGCGCGCAGGTTCATGGTCATGGGCTTGCCGCAGCGGGGGCACGTGGGCACCAACTCGCTGGGAACGCGCATACCGCGCTGCTCTTCCACCATGCGCTTCACCGCAGCGTAGTTGTCGTAGGTGATGTCGTGGCATGGTTCGCTGCACTGCCACAAACCGTAGTCGCCCTGGGTGTAGAACAGCCGCTCCCGAGGAAAGCCCGCCTGTTGGAACTGATGGTCGACGTTGGTGGTCAGCACGAAGAAATCCCTGCCGTCCAGCAGCTCGAGGAGCTTCCCGTAGGCGTCTTCGGGCGCCGGCTCGTAGCGGTTGCACCAGATATGGCGGCTCCACCACGCCCACCGCTCTTCGGGCGCGGCGAACGGGAAGAACCCGCCCGAATACATGTCGCGGATACCGTACTTCGCGGCGAAGTCTCCGAACAGCCTCTCGAAGCGCTCCCCCGCATACGTGAAGCCGGCCGCGGTTGACAAGCCCGCACCCGCTCCCACGACGATCGCGTCGGCGCTCTCGATAGCTTCCTTCAAGCGTCCCAGGTTGTTTCCGTACCGGTTGCCCTCCCGTCCTTCGACAATCGCCCGGCTGCGACGGCTGGGATCGGCGCGATGCGCCCTTTCCCTTTTCGTCCGACATCGGCGTTCCGTTGATTTCTATCGATGCGAATACTAGAATCGTTGCATACCGATAGAAAGTAGGCACAATATAGTGCTGTAGGTACCTTTTTGTAACTAATGTACTTAAACAGGGGTTTAGGATGTGGTTAGACTATGGGGATAGCGAAGAACGAGGCGGTTCTCGAATCGCTGCCGCCTTGTCCCGTGGAAACGACGCTTTCGCTGATCGGCAATAAATGGCAGGTGCTCATCCTGCGCGACCTCGTGCTCAACGACACCATGCGCTTCAAGGAGCTGCAACGCTCCATCGGCAAGGTGTCGCAGAAGGTACTCACCTCGAACCTCCGTACTATGGAAGCGCGGGGCCTCGTTCACCGCGAGGTGTACGCCGAGGTTCCCCCGCGTGTGGAGTATTCGCTCACCGAGCTGGGCAAGACGCTCGAGCCCGTGCTCGACGCCCTGTGGGCCTGGGGCGAAGGATACAAGGAGCGGCTGAAAACCAGCGGATAGCCGGCCGGATGGAAGGTGGGCGCGCTGCTTGGCTCGAAGGCCCTCTATCCTCAAAAGCCGCCGCACGTTTCCTCCCAGAACGGCCTCTGCGACGGCGTCCGAGGGGCTCGTCCGCCGGGAAAGCCCCCGGATACGCGAGAGGGGCCCCGGGAGGGGCCCCTCTCGGGGTCTTTTCTGGAGGCGACGCCCGGATTCGAACCGGGGGTGAAGGCTTTGCAGGCCTCTGCCTTACCACTTGGCCACGTCGCCGCTTCCTACGATAAGGGCCGGCCACGCGAATGGCCGGCCCGAGAAGACGGTGGAGCGGACAACGGGGTTCGAACCCGCGACCCCCACCTTGGCAAGGTGGTGCTCTACCAGCTGAGCCATGTCCGCGTCACGGGTGACCATGATACGCGACCGGGCGGGGGCGCGCAAGACCCAAAAAGTTTTTCTCCCGTCGAAAAAACCTTTGACAGCGCTAATGGTTCCTGTATACTAACTGCTTGCTGATGCGGAAAAGCATCCACGGCTAATCGGGCGGTTAGCTCAGTGGGAGAGCACTTCCCTGACACGGAAGGGGTCACAAGTTCAAATCTTGTACCGCCCACCATGAACTCGCACAGGTCACGGTTTTCCGTGACCTTGTTTCTTATCTGGGGATCTCAAGGCCCCTTCGAACCCGTGCTCCCTCGCATCGCAACCTCACAGCTCGCGCAGGCTGGCAATCGTACGGCATCCCGCTCGACGGCTTCTTCCCTCCCGATCCAAAAGCACCCCCTCGATATCGGCGTTCAGAGCCCCGCACACATCGGCCTCGTACGAATCGCCCACATGGACGGCGCGATCGGGGCTGGCCCCAAGCCGTTCCAACGCCAACCTGAAAATGGCGGGGTCGGGTTTGCGCAACCCTACGGCCGCAGACGCGACCACTTCGTCGAAATACGGAAGCAGCCCCAGATCTCGCAGAAGGCCCTCGAGATGATTCGACCAGTTCGACACTGCGGCCAAGCGACATCCCTGCCGTCTCAGGCGCGTAAGACACGCAACGACGTCATCGTAGACCTCCCACGACCGCGCGTCGAGGTAGCGGTCGTACATCATGCGGGGAATACGGTCGACCTCATCTCCCAAGCCCATCTCACGGCACATGAGCGCGTACATATCAAGCCAGATCAGAACCGACCGATCTTGACAGCACCAAAAGTCTCCGTCTTTGAGGTATTCGGCGTCGTAGTACCCGTACACCAACGGCTGAAGCCTTACTGCCCGCCTTCGGTCAACCCGATAGCCAAGTTCGGTGCTCACGCGCCAGAACATCTCGCCGATGTCGGGACGTGCGCGCACAAGCGTCTGGCCCACGTCGAACAAAACGACGCGTCGGCTTACGTTCGCTCGATCGTCAGTCAACATGGCCGTCGTTGGGCTCGATGTGGACAAGCACCTCTTTCACCTCGGGGCGCGCGTCCTTGATGGCAAGCTCGACCGCCTCGGCTACGCGGTGAGCCTCCCCCACCGTCATTGCCTCGTCCACCAAAACATGCAGGTCGCAATAAACCTCGTTCTCGGAACCGCGCGAGCGCTCGTGGTGGGTGTCCTCAACCCCCGCGACCGACATCGCCAGAGCGCGGATCTCCTCGACCGGAATGACGACGTGGTCGGACAGCGTCACGATAGCCACGCTGAACACCTCGTACGCAGCTTTCAAGATAGCCAGCATCACCAGGAGCGTCATGATGGGGTCGGCGATCGGATAACCCAGGGCCACCAATCCCAAGCTTGCCAACACCCCGATGGAGACGAACACGTCCGAAAGGGTGTGGCGGGCATCCGCCGCAAGCACTTCGCTCTTCAATTCGATCGCGCGGCGCCTCTCGTACTGCGACACGAATACGTTGACTCCCAACGTAGCGATCATCAGGGCGAACGAAAACGGCTCGACCGCGCCCGTCGATCCGATCGCAAGCTTGTCCAACGCCTCGGAACCCACCTCGCAAGCCGCGAACACCAGCATGATCCCGATAACCACGCTGGCATAGGTCTCGAACTTGGCATGCCCGTACGGATGCGTCTCGTCAGGGGGCCTCGAAGCGATCAGCACGCCGAAAATGCCCACCACATTGCCCGCCGAATCGAACAGCGAATGAACGCCGTCGGCCTGGACCGACGATAGACCCGAGACCGTTCCGTAGATGAATTTGGCGAACGCCACGGCCAAGTTGAACAGCAGCACGATGACGAGCACCGTCTGCACCTGGTTCGTGCGCGAAGTCGAGCTGGAAGAAAGGAAGGATGCCACGTTGTCTCCTTGCAATGCAGGTACCGACGCGGAAAGCTCGATGCGAAACGCGTCGCACGCAGCCGCGATAAAGCGCATGCGCACCGATCAGTATAGGATCGAAAAACCCGAAACCTCGTCGAAGAAACGAAAAAAGCGCCCAAAGGGACGCCTCTGCGTCAAGGTCAAGATAGAAAAACGCGAACCCCCAAAGGGTCCGCGTTTCTTGTTTCTGGTGTCGGAGGCGGGATTTGAACCCGCACACCCGAGATATGGGCACTAGCACCTCAAGCTAGCGTGTCTGCCGTTCCACCACTCCGACGAATGCCGCTTCAAAAGCAACGCTGGTAACTATAACCGAAACGACGCCGCTTGTGAAGTAACAATTTCTAACGGGAAATCGTTCCCTGGGGGTACACGAACATCAGCGCGACGAGCGCGAGCATGAAGATAATCGCGAGCGCAATGGTGATGCGGTCGAGATTCTTCTCCACAATGCTGGTACCGGTCTGGGACGAATACACGGCGCTGGCGACCATGTCGGACACGCCCGTCCCCTTGCCCGAATGCAGCAGGATGAACACGATAAGGCCCAAACCGGAAACGATCAGGAGTATGAGCAGGATAACCAGAAGAGGGTTCACAGCGACTCTACTTTCAGATTGCCTCGTACAACAACTTGGAGATTATATTAGAAACAAACCGGCGCGAGGGGTCGATTTCGAGAAACAAACCGAAGATCGACCATCCCTCCACAGATGAGCTCGGTATGCGATACTCCGCCCATCAGGCAAGAAGACTGTCAGACGTCATCTCGGGAGGTTTGCTCACCCCCATCATATCAAGCAACGTAGGCGCCAAATTGCACAGCGATCCAACGCGATCGCACAGCGCAAGGCCCCTTCCCGAATAATCGACCAGCGCCAACGGCACAAGCGCGGTGGTATGCGCGGTCATGGGCGTGCCGTCCTCGGCCACCATCTTGTCGGCATTCCCATGATCGGCGGTGATGAGGGCCACACCCGATCTGCGCTCGAGCGCTTCCAGAACCTGTCCTACCGCCCTATCGACCGCCTCGACGGCAGACACCGCCGCCGGAATGACGCCGGTATGGCCCACCATGTCGCAGTTGGCGAAGTTCACGATATAGACGTCGGCCTCGTCGGCGTCGATGGCCGCGGCAAGAGCATCGGCCACCAGAGGAGCGCTCATCTCCGGCTTGAGATCGTAGGTTGCTACCTTCGGACTGGCGATGAGCTTGCGCACCTCGCCTTCCTTGGGCTGTTCGCGGCCGCCATTCAAAAAGAACGTGACATGCGCGTACTTCTCGGTTTCCGCAATATGGTATTGGGCGAGACCCGCTTCGGACAGCACGTCGGCCAGCACGTTTTCCGGAAAGGTCTTCGGGAAGGCGACGGGCGCGTCGATGGTCGGATCGTACTCGGTAAGGCAGACGAACGACAGATCGCGAAGGCGGACGCGATCGAACCCCCGGAAGCGTTCGTCTACGAACGCCCGGGTAATCTGACGGGCCCGATCGGGACGGAAATTGAAGAACACCACGGCATCCCCGTCGCGCACGCCGCGCTCGTCGAAGGCAACCGGCACCACGAACTCGTCGGTAACGCCGCGCTCGTACGATGCCGCCAGCACCTGGGCGGGCGAAAGATCGCTCAGCGGGCGGGCACCGACGAGCGCGTCGTAGGCAAGCTCGATCCTCTCCCACCGATTGTCGCGATCCATCGCGTAATAGCGCCCCGATATCGAGTGGATGCGCGCGGAAAAGCCGTCGTCCGACAAGTCGGACAGAACCGATTCCAAATCGGACGCAAACCCCGCACCGCTTTTGGGCGCAACGTCGCGCCCGTCCATGAAGCAATGAACCGCAACGCGCTGAACGCCGTGATCCTTAGCGGCTCTTATCAAAGCGTACAGATGCTCGTTGGAGGAGTGGACCCCGCCGTCAGACAGAAGCCCCATGAAATGAAGCACCGCACCCGGCTTGCTCCCCGCGTCGAAGGCAGCCTGCAAAACGGGGTTCTCGGCAAGCCCGCCGTTGCGACAGACCAGATTGATGCGCGAAAGCTCTTGATGAACCACGCGTCCTGCACCGATGTTGAGATGCCCCACCTCGGAATTGCCCATCTGCCCGTCGGGCAGGCCCACCGACTCGCCCGACGCGTCGAGCTTCGTCATCGAGCAGGTGGAGAACACCCTGTCGAGCACGGGGGTGGAAGCGAGCGAAATCGCATTTCCCGGACCCGCCTCGCCAAGTCCGAACCCGTCCATGATGATGAGCGCGGCGGGAAGCGCGTATGCGGCGCGGTCTTCGGCGCTCTTACGCTCCCACGTCATCGCACACACGCCCTTACCAGCGACAGGAACCCTTTTGCATCGAGACTGGCACCGCCCACCAGGCCCCCGTCGATGTCGGGCTGGGCCATCAGCAGCTCGATGTTGCCCACGTTCACCGATCCTCCGTACAGAACGCGCACGGCCTCGGCCGCATCCGACCCATAGCGGCGAACGAGCACGCCGCGAATGGCCGCGCAGATCTCCTGGGCCTGCTCGGGAGTGGCCGTGCGACCCGTTCCGATGGCCCATACGGGCTCATAAGCGATGACGCAGCTGCGCGCATCGATATCGTCGATACCGGCAAGGGCCGCATCTACCTGGGAGCACACGTACTCCACCGCCTCACCCGCCTCTCGCACGAACAGCGATTCACCCACGCAGACAATAGGCATCATGCGCGCGGCAAGCACCGCCTTCGCCTTGAGGTTGACATCCTCGTTGGTTTCGCCGAACAGGGTGCGGCGCTCGGAATGACCGACGATAACCGCCGAGCATCCCGCCGAAGCCAGCATGTCGCAGGAAAGCTCTCCCGTGAACGCACCGCTTTTCTTCCAGTACACGTTCTGGGCGCCCACCTCGACCTTAACACGGTCGAATTCGAACACGGTTTTCACCGGTTTGATGTCGAGCGCAGGAGGGCACACCAGCACATCGACCTCGTCTGCCCAGCCCCGCTCGAAGTTGTTGCAGATATCTTGAGCCAGCACCACCGCTTCGGGAATGGTGTTGTTCATCTTCCAGTTGCCCGCGATCAGAGGTATGCGCACGAATGCCCCTTTCTATAAGACTGCTTGATAGGCTAACGATACAGCGCCGCCACGCCGGGCAGTTCCCTGCCCTCGACAAGCTCCATCGAGGCGCCGCCGCCGGTCGAGATGAACGTCATGCGGTCGGCCAGATCGAACTTGTTGACAGCCGCCACGCTGTCGCCGCCGCCGATGATGGTGACTCCGGCACGGTTCTCGGCGATGGCTTCGGAAACCGCACGGGTTCCCGCCGCAAACGAATCCATCTCGAACACACCCATCGGTCCGTTCCAAAACACCGTGGCCGCCTTCCGGCACGCCTCGCCGTAGATCTCTGCGGTCTTCGGGCCGATATCGAGCCCCATACGGTCTTCGGGGATGGAATCGACGCCGACCGTCACCGCGTCGGCATCTTCGGCGAACCGGTCGGCCGCAACCACATCGACGGGAAGCAGCAGTTGAACCCCCTTTTCACGCGCTGCCTCGATCATCTGGGCGGCCCGCTCGACGAAATCGCGCTCGCACAGAGACGAGCCGACCTCGTAACCTTGGGCCGCCAGGAACGTAAAGCACATGCCGCCTCCGATGACAAGCGTGTCGCACTTTTCCATCAGCGCATCAATAACCTGGATTTTGTCGGAAACCTTCGAGCCCCCCAGCACCGCCGTGAAGGGACGATCGGGGCATGCGAGCATACCCGTGAGCGTAGACACCTCGCGCTCCATGAGGTATCCCGCATAAGCCGGAAGCAGCTCGGCCACGCCTGCCGTCGAAGCATGGGCCCGGTGCGCCGTACCGAACGCGTCGTTCACGTACACCTCGCCCAACCTGGCCAGCTCGGCGCAGAATCCCGGATCGTTGCGTTTCTCGCGCTGGTCGAAACGAAGGTTCTCCACCACGAGGATCTCGCCGGGCGCAAGCGCTTCGGCCTTGGCGAGAGCATCCGGGCCCGCAATGTCGTCTGCGATGCGCACAGGGGCGTCCACAAGCTGGGACAAGCGCTGGGCCGCGGGCTTCAACGAAAAGTCTTCCTCGAACCCTTCGCCCGACGGACGGCCCCGATGGCTCATGAGCACTACGCGCCCGCCCTGTTCGATTAGCCGCTCGATGGTGGGAAGCGCGGCTCTGATACGCGTGTCGTCGGTAACGCGGCCGTCTTTAACCGGAACGTTGAAATCGACGCGCACCAAAACGCGCTTGCCGGAGGCGTCGAGCCGATCGATGGAGTTGATGGTGGTCATACGGGTTTCCTTTTCATGCAAACGGTCTGCAAAAGCAATCGGGCGACCCCGAGGCCGCCCGAGCGAAGTGCCTAGAGCATGATCTTGACAAGATCCTTTACGCGCTGGGAGTAACCCCACTCGTTGTCGTACCAGGCAACGCATTTCACCAGGTTGCCCTGTCCCCCCAGAACCATGGTGAGCTGGGAGTCGAAGATGGACGAATGGGGATTGCCCACGATATCGCACGAGACCAGAGGCTCGTCGAGATACTGGAGGATACCCTTCAGCGGACCTTCGGCGGCGGCCTTCATGGCAGCGTTCACCTCGTCAACGGTAACGTCGCGTTCGAGCTCGACCGTCAGATCGACCATCGATCCGTCGGGGGTGGGCACGCGCGTGGCGAACCCGTCGAACTTGCCCTTGAGCTCGGGGAGAACGAGAGAAACCGCACGGGCGGCACCGGTGGTGGTGGGAATCACCGACAGGTTAGCCGCACGGGCGCGGCGCAGGTCCTTATGCGGCAGATCGAGGATCTTCTGGTCGTTGGTGTAGGCGTGGATGGTGTTCATGAATCCGCGTTTGATTCCGAAGCCGTCCAGCAGGACCTTGGCAAACGGGGCAAGGCAGTTGGTGGTGCACGACGCGTTCGACACGATGCTATCGACGTCCTTGTCGTAGTCGCCTTCGTTCACGCCCACGACGATAGTCTTGTCCACGTTTTTCCCGGGAGCGGTGATGACGACCTTCTTCGCACCCGACTCGATATGGGCGCGCGCTGCGTGAGCGTCGGTGAAATGACCGGTGGATTCGACAACGACATCGACTCCCAGATCGCCCCAGGGAATCTCGGAGGGGTTGCGCGTACCGAACACCCGGGAGGGATGGCCGTCGACCACGAGGCTGTCCCCGTCGATCTCGATCCTATCGAACATGCGGCCGTGCACGGAGTCGTATTTCAGCAGATGGGCCATGGCCTCGATGCTACCAGGGTCGTTGATCACAACGATCTCGACCTCCGGATCGTTTGCCATCGCACGATAGACAAGCCGACCGATTCGTCCGAAGCCGTTGATGCCTACCTTGGTTGCCATTGCTCCCCTTTCGTTGAATGACAGATCTGTTCTCACGTATTCAGCGCACAGAATGCGCGCAGCCATTGTAACGCGTTGGAAACATCAAGATTTGCGAGCGAGCGCTTCTATTCGGCGGACGCGATGATAAACGGCGGATTTGGACAGCGGGGGATCGGCCCGCTCGCCCAATTCCTTCAGCGTGGCGTCAGGATACTTCACCCTTAGCTGGATGATCTCGCGCAACGCAGGAGGAAGCTTCTCGGGGCCGTGCGTTTCGAGCACGCGTCGCATGGCGTAGATCTGATCGACCGAAGCGTTCGCCGCTTTCGTGGCGTTGGCCATCTCGGCATTGGTCATGCGGTTCACGTCGTTGCGCACGCTTTTCACGACGCGCGCGTTTTCCATATCGAGCGCCGCCTGGTTCGCATGAACGTAAGCCAGAAACTCGAGGATGGCTTCGCCGCTTTTCAGGTAGACCATGTACGAGCTGCGCCGCTGCATGATGCGCGCATGAATGCCGGCACCGTCCATGAGCGCCACCAGATCCTCGGCAAGCTCGCGCGATTCGAGCGTGATCTCGAAGTGGAAATCGCCGCGCGGATTGGCGATGAAGCCGCTTCCCATGAAGGCGCCGCGCAGATAGGCCGAAGCGCAGCAGCGCTTGGAGACGAGCTGGGGCGCAAGGCCCCGCATAAGGCCCTCTTCGCCGAACACCCCCATATCGCGCAGCGCTTCCGCGAGGTTTTCCTGATCGGCAAAGCGAATGAGGTAGTTCGGCGTCTTATGGAGAACGCTGCGCCGAATGACGAGGTTGGTCTCGAGACCGTACAGCTCGTGCGACAGCGTGATGACGCACCGCGCAACCGCGGCGATATCGGTCGAGATCTCAAGCCCGTAGCGTCCCGGACCGCGCAGAAGCAGCGTCCCTTCGACGCGCACCAGCGCCGCAAGCACCGCCCGACCGCAATGCGAGCATTCGGGAGCGACGCGCGCAAGCTCTTCCTTCACATCCGAGGCGAACGACATCTGTGCAGCACCTCCTCGAACGCTTCGCGCAGACGAAGAGGATCATGCCAGGTCACCGCTTTATGATCGGCCAGGTCGCGCATGATCACCTGGATGCCCCGCGCCTCGACGCAGGCCGCCTCGGCGCGCGAGAGCAGCACGGGGCGCACGCCTTCGCCGCGATCGGGCAGATCGGACGGCGCGTTGGCGATAAGGAAATCGACCAGCCCGATCATGCCGTGGTCTTCCAAGGCGCGCACATGGTCGGTAACCGACATCCCGCGCGTTTCTCCCTGGACGTCGGCAAGCGAGCACACGAATGCGACCGGGGCCGCCGAACGGGAGATCGCCTCCACGATACCCGGAACCAGCAGGTTCGGGATGATGGAGGTGAACAGAGACCCCGGACCGAGCACGATCAGATCGGCCCGCTCGATCGCCTGCACGGCAGGCTGGTAGGCTGCTATGGGCTCTTCGGACGAAAGACGCACGCGCGAAAGCGGGGCGCGCGAATGCGACGCCACAGCCTGACCGCACACGGTGTGGCCGTCGGTCGTATCGGCTTCGAGAATGATGCGCTCGAGCGTGGAGGGATACACATGACCGCGCGCACCCAGCATCTTCTCGCAAATGGCGATGGCTTCGGGAAAACTCCCCGTCGTCGCTTCGAGTGCAGACAGCACGAGATTGCCCAACGTGTGGTTCCCGGCGAAGGTGAAGCGGATCTTGAACGCCTCGGTGAACGGATCGGCGGAATCGGACGCCATGGCGGTAAGGCACTTGCGAATATCGCCCGGTGCCGTCGCCCCCGCCTCCGTACGCAGGATGCCGGTCGAACCCCCATCGTCGGCCATCGCGACGACCGCAGACGTCTTCACCCCCATCGACAGCAAGGTGCGAATGGAAACCGGAGCCCCAGTTCCCCCTCCGATAACAACCGCCTTGAAGCGACGCTTGGGAAGGATCGAACCCGACAGATCCTTCAGCACGGCGAAGACGGCGGTTGCGGACGGATCGTGAACGAAGGCCTCTTCGGCCTGACGGTCTCTTCTCATCATCAGTCGTTCGCGCTCGCGCTCACGTCGGCCACGGTAACCGAGCCGTCGCGGCGCACCGCCAGCTTCAGATCGCGATGGGCAACGCTTACGCGGTACCCCTTCGACGAAAGGTAATCGCCCGTCACCTCGGCCAGGGCGACGCTGCGATGCTGACCGCCCGTACAGCCCACCGCAATGGCGAGCTGCTGCTTGCCCTCGGACACGTACCCCGGCATGACGCAGTCGAGCAGAGCCTCCCAGCGGCGCAAGAACTTCTCGGTCTCTTCGTTGTACAGCACGTAGTCCCGCACCGGCTGATCGAGACCGGTGAGGTACTTCAACCGGCTCTCGTAATAGGGGTTGGGGAGAAAACGCACATCGATGACGACGTCGGCGTCAGCGGGCGCTCCGTGTTTGAACCCGAACGAGTACACCGTGACCGAAAGCCCCTGCGCAGGAGAGCCGTCGGAGAACAGCTCGCGAATCTTCGCGCGCAACTCGGCGGGCAGCAGGTTGGTGGTGTCGATCACGAACGTCGCGGCCTGCTTCAGCTCGAACAGCACGTCGCGTTCGCGCTCGATGCCGCGCGAGATGGTGGCTCCGTCTCCGCACAGAGGGTGGCGCCGACGGCTGGACTTGTAGCGGGAGATAAGCTTTTCGTCCTCGGCGTCGAGGAACACGATGCGGTAGTTCACCCCTTTGCCTTTCAGACTCTCCAGCTCGGTGTGCATCGCCTCGAAGAAATCTCCCGTGCGGGCATCGCACACGAACGCGAGCTTGCCGGGCTTCCCCTCGATCCCGTGAGCACGATACATGTCGATGAGGTTTCCGATGAGAACGGGGGGAAGGTTATCGACGCAGTAGTATCCCAGATCCTCGAACACGCGCATCGACTCGGTGCGGCCCGCACCGCTCATTCCGCTCACGATGACCACCTCGAGGTTTTCAAGCGCGACGTCGCGATCGCCCATACCCAGCACTCCTTACTCCTCGCCGTCCGCGGTGCCCGACGCATCCGTCGCGCGCTCCGCTACATCCCTATTATACTGCCGCAAGACCGCGAACAGCTCTTCTGCCACCTCGTTGGGAACAACGCGCGCGGCGCAGATGTCGTCGAGCGAGGCCTCCTTCAACCGTTTGAACGATTTGAAATGCCCCAGAAGCGCTTTTTTGCGCACGGGCCCCAGCCCCGCGACGTCATCGAGAATGCTGGCGGTCATACCTTTGCCGCGCAGCTCTCGATGGAACGTGATCGCAAAGCGATGGGCTTCGTCTCGTACCTGCTTGACCAGGTACAGAGAGGCCGATCCGCCCGGAAGGACGACCGGCCCCGCGTTTTGCCAGGGAACGAACAGCTCCTCGTCGCGCTTGGCCAGACCGGCAAGGGCGATGTCGTCGACCCCCATCTCCCCGAACATCTGAAGAACGGCGTTGAGCTGAGGTTTTCCTCCATCCAAGATGATAAGGTCGGGCTTAGAGCCAAAGCGGCGGTCTGCCATGCGCTCGGGCGCGTAGCGCCTCTTCATCACCTCCTGCATGCTGAGGAAGTCGTTGGCTTCGGAAAGCGGGGTCTTTATCTTGAAACGGCGGTACTGGTTCTTATCGGGCCGCCCGTTGGTGAACACCACCATGGAGGCGACGGTGTAGCTGCCATGAATGGTGGAGATGTCGAAGCATTCGATACGGTAGGGCGGACCGTCCATCGCCAAAGCGCTTTCCAGCTGCATAAGCGCTTCGTTGATGCGCTTATCGTCGTAGTTGGTGCGCACTTTGTAGCGCATGAGGGTATGCTTGGCGTTTTTCTCGGCCAGCTCCACCAGCTCGGCGCGCTCGCCTTTCTTCGGCGCGACGAAGCGCACCTTCGCCCCGTGCGCGCTGGAAAGCTTTCCGGTAAGCCACTCCCCCATGACCTCGGCATCCTCGGGCATGTTGCGCACGACAACCTCGCGAGGAATAGACGTCGTCGCATCGTAGTAGCGCAGCAGGAACATGTGCAGCAGGTCTTCGTCGGGCACGTCGCGTCCGCGGTTCAGCACGAATTCATTCGAGTTGACGATGCGGCCCTCCCGCACCATCAGAACGTGCACGCCGGCAACCGTCTCCTCGCGCTCGATGCCCACCACATCGGCATCGAGCGCATGCGAGGAAACGGCGCGCTGCTTGTCGGTGAGCGAGTTGATGGTATCGATGCGGTCCTTGATCCGCGCGGCGCGCTCGAACTCGAGGTTTTCGGCGGCTTGGGCCATCTCCCGAGACAGCTCGTCTACGAACTCGCGATGCTGCCCATCCAGGAACCGCGCGATCTTCTTGACGTTTTCAGCGTACTCTTCCGGGGTGATGCGTCCGCAGCAGGCTCCCGGACCCAGCCCCACGTGACAGTCGAAGCACGGGCGCGACGACGCCGTCGTCGCCCCATCGCTGCGCTCGAGGCTGCGCGAAAGCCGCCGCCAGTCGGCGCACGACGACGCGCAGATAGGAACGATTCGCCTCGCTATATCAACGAGATTGCGCGCCGCACGGCTGTCGGTAAAGGGCCCGAAGTACCGCGTCCCGGCTCGATGACGCTCGCGCGTGTACTTGATCGCGGGAAACACGTCGGATTTGGTAAGCGCGATGAACGGATAGGACTTGTCGTCTTTGAAGTCGGCGTTGAAGAAGGGCGCATGCTGCTTGATGAGGTTCTTCTCCAGAACCAACGACTCGTGCTCGTTGTCGACCACCAGGTATTCGAACGAGTGTATCTGATCGACCAGCAGGGGAATCTTGGCGCGGTCGTCCTGGAAGTTCACGTACTGGCGCATGCGGGCGCGCAGCTGCTTCGCCTTGCCGACGTAGATGACCTCGCCTTCCGCATTCTTCCACAGATAGCAGCCCGGCAGCGCGGGCACGCTGTCAAGCTCCCGCTTGATGCGTTCGATCTTTCGGGCAGATAATTGTGCAGATGCGCCGGAAGCGGAAGGGTTCGAGAGTGAGTCGTTCTTATCGGTCATAGGCGCAGTATAGCAAAGCGCCTCGAGGCACACGCGATCCGCGCCCTAGCTGAAACCGTCAACTATCGGAAAAAGATCAAAGGACGCAAGAGGATGCTGGTAAAAAGCCGCGCCCCGAAACCCTGATCTCATTCAATCCCAGATTCAGGGACGCGACCATCGCTTTCGGATATCGCGCGATTATCCTCCGAACTAATCAAGGCTCACAAGGATCCACAAGATCCCAGTAAGGAGGAGACGGCGGCCAAAAAGGCAGGTTCAAGAAATCGCCTCGCGATACGGCAGCTTCGCCGCCGAAGACGAAGCCCTCGCACTTCGTGTCCCGATCGACGGGAGCCTGGCAGCGCTTCAGTGCACTCACCGCCGACCACCAGTCCTCGTACCCATCGAGATTGTAACCCACGAGGGCGAGGCCGAGGCCGTGGCGCCCGCAACAGGCCGAAGCCACGAGGGCGTCATGGTAGTCCTCCACCGTGGCCACGCCGCCGCCCCAGAAACGGTAACCGCGCGCAGACGCGCCTGGCGGACTTACACAAGCTTCTCGTAGGCGTAGCGCTCGGTCACCGGCTCGGGACAACCCACCAGATGGAAGGCGCCGCACTTCGTGTAGCTCAGTTTGGCCAGAAGACGACGCATGGGGATGTTGCCGGGATGGGTGTCAAGCCGCACGCCCTTCACGCCAGCAGCACGGGCCAGTTCCTCGACCTGCCCCATCAAAAACGAGGCAACCCCTCGGCGACCCGTACGGGAATCGGCCACCAAACGGTGGACCACGCCGTAGTCGGGATTCGCCGAATCGCCCTCTGACAGCCAGCTGCCCTCGAGTCGATCGTAGTCTGCGTCGCCGCGCAAGCTGAACATAACGTACCCGAGAACCGCACCGTCCTCGACGCAGGCGAACAGCTCTCCGTTGACGATATCGGCTTCCAACATCGCACGCGAGGGGCGCCCATGCTGCCACTGATCGATACCCAGCTTTGCAAGGGACCGACGACCGTCCTCGTATACATCCATCACCCGATCGAGCTCGGATAGCTCGACTTTGCGCAGCTCCATGAACGCCTCCCGCACTGTGAATTGCAAAACTCGGCGCGCTTGAATGCCGAGATCCCCTAACGCTCTGATTCGATACCGAGCAGGGGCCGCAAGAACCGGCCGGTATGGCTTTCGGCCACACGGGCGACCTCTTCGGGCGTGCCCGCCGCCACCACGGTCCCCCCGCGGAAACCCCCTTCGGGACCGAGATCGACTATTCGGTCGGCAGATTTTATCACATCGAGATTATGCTCGATGACCAAAACGGTGTTACCCGCATCCACCAGGCGCTGCAGCACTGCAAGCAGCTGGCGCACGTCCTCGAAATGCAGCCCCGTGGTGGGTTCGTCCAGTATATAGAAGGTTTTGCCCGTTTGGCGCTTGTCCAGCTCGCTTGACAGTTTGACGCGCTGGGCCTCGCCTCCCGACAGCGTGGTGGCCGGCTGGCCCAGACGGATATAGCCCAAACCTACGTCGTGAAGCGTCTGCAACTTGCGCCTGATGCCCGGAATGTTCTCGAAGAACCCCAACGCATCGTCCACGGTCATGTCAAGCACCTGGGAGATGTTCTTGCCGCGATACGTAACCTGCAGCGTCTCGCGGTTGTAGCGCTCGCCGCTGCACACCTCGCACGGCACGTAGATATCGGGAAGGAAGTGCATCTCGATCTTGATCTGGCCGTCTCCTTTGCACGCCTCGCAGCGGCCGCCCTTCACGTTGAACGAGAAGCGCCCGGGCGAATACCCGCGCGCCTTGGCCTCCTGCGTCGAGGCGAACAGGGCGCGAATATCGTCCCACAAGCCAACGTAGGTGGCGGGATTGGAGCGCGGCGTGCGACCGATGGGGCTCTGATCGATATTGATGACCTTGTCGATCTTATCCACGCCCGCAATCTTTCTGTAGGCGCCGGTTCGCCGGCGAGCCCTGTTCACGCGGTTGGCCAGAAGCGGGGCCAAGGTGTCGGTGATAAGCGAGCTTTTCCCCGAACCAGACACGCCCGTGATGACGGTCAGCGTGCCGAACTCGACATCGAGCGAAACGTCTTTCAGGTTGTTCTCCGAAGCCCCCGTGAGCCGCAGTTTGCCGCGATTGGGGCTTCGGCGCTCGGAAGGCACCTCGATGCGCTTCCTGCCGCTGAGGTAGTCTCCCGTCACCGAACCCACGGTATCGATAACCTGTTGGGGCGTACCCGCCGCGATCACCTCGCCGCCATGCTCGCCCGCACCCGGTCCCATATCGACCACGAAGTCGGCGGCGCGTATCGTATCCTCGTCGTGTTCGACAACCACCACCGTGTTGCCCAAATCGCGCAGATGGCGAAGGGTCTCGATCAGACGCTCGTTGTCGCGCTGATGCAGCCCGATGGACGGCTCGTCCAAAATGTAGAGCACACCCGTCAGGCCCGCGCCGATCTGGGTTGCCAGGCGAATGCGCTGGGCCTCTCCACCGGAAAGCGTGGCGGTTGCGCGTTCGAGGGTCAGATAGTCCAGGCCCACATCGACGAGAAACTTCAAGCGCGCGACGATTTCCTTGACGATCGGCCCCGCGATCTTCTCGTCAGCGCCCTTAAACGCGAGGGATTGGAAAAACCGCAGCGAGTCAAGCGCGCTCATCTCGCAGGCATCGATGATCGACTTGCCCTCGATGGTGACGGCCAGGATCTCGGGACGCAGTCGGCGACCCTTGCAGGTATGGCACGGAATCGTGGCGAAGTAAGCCTCCAGCTTCTCGCGCTGGCGATCGCTCGACGCCTCTTTCAGCTTATCTTCGATCGCCTTGATGATTCCGCCCCACTCGATGTACCAGTAGGTTTCACGTCCATCGACGGTCACATAATCGACGCGCACGCGTCCGGGCACGCCGTTCATCAACCCGTCGCGAACCTTTTCGGGCATATCCTCCCATGCGGTGTCGGCATCGGCTCCCAGATGCTGCGCCACGGCCACCAGAACCTGGGGATAGTAGTTGCCCGTTTTGAACGGGGCGACCGCTCCTTCGTTCAGCGACAGCGACCAGTCGGGAACCACCAGCGCCGGATCGACCTCTTCCCTGCTGCCCAAGCCCAGGCAATCCGGACAGGCACCGTACGGCGCATTGAAGGAGAAGTCGCGCGGCTGAAGCTCGGCTATGGAGTGCCCATGCTCGGGGCAGGCCAAAGCCAGCGAGAACATATGCTCGTTTTCGGCGAGACCCCCCGTGGCCCCCGACGATGTTTTCTTCGAAGCAACGTCTTGATCTCCGCTTTTGCCGATCACCTGAACCAGCACGCGACCATCGGCAAGCGAGGTTGCGGTCTCCACCGCTTCGGCGATACGCGTCGTGGCCGACGCTTTAAGGGACACGCGATCGACCACCACTTCGATGAAATGCTTGATCTTCTTGTTCAGCACGATTTCCTCGCCGGTAAGGCGAACGATCTGCCCATCGATGCGCACGCGGGCGAACCCCTCGCGACCGAGATCGGCGAACAGGCGGGTGAACTCCCCTTTCTTGCCCTCGACCATAGGAGCCATGACGATGGCCTTGTCGGCCTGATCGGTGGCGAGCTTCAAGATCTCGTCGGTTACCTGATCGGTGGTCTGCTTCTGGATGACGCGCCCGCATTCGGGGCAATGGGGCACGCCGACACGCGCGTACAGAAGGCGCAGATAATCGTATATCTCGGTTGTGGTGCCCACCGTGGATCGCGGGTTTCTGCTGGTGGTCTTCTGATCGATGGACACTGCGGGGGAAAGTCCGTCGATGCTGTCCAGATCGGGCTTGCTCATCTGCCCGAGGAACATGCGCGCATAGCTCGACAGGCTCTCGACGTAGCGACGCTGACCCTCGGCGTACATCGTGTCGAAAGCGAGACTGGATTTCCCCGAACCGGACAGACCCGTAATGACGACCAGCTTGTCGCGCGGAATGGAGAGATCGACGTTCTTCAGATTATGCTCGCGAGCGCCCTTGATGACGATTTCGCTTTGACCCATGTGGACCTTCTTCTTTCACAACTCGACACGCGAGAGCCCCGTTGCGGGATCGAAACGCCCGTCGCGTTCTGGCGGGACACCCGCGCAATACTCGAATTCTACCGTTGGGCGCAGAGAAGGAGCCGTCTTGTAACGCAGTCTTTTAAAAACCGCTTTTTGTTCGCCTTTTGCCTACGAGCGGGGATGCGCCGCCTTATGGGCCTGGCGAAGGCGCTCGACGGTAAGGTGGGTGTATATCTGCGTGGTCGAAAGCGATGCGTGGCCCAGCATCTCCTGCACGCTGCGCAGATCGGCGCCGCCCGCAAGCACATCGGTTGCGAAGGTGTGGCGCATATCGTGAGGCGTGATGTCCGAGGGGAGACCCGCCTGGACAAGCGCCTGCTTGAACATTTTGCGCATCGCATCGGTCTTCATCTGGTTGCCGCGTGTGGACACGAAGAAGAACTCGCTGTCGGCACCGTTCAAAAGCACCGGGCGGGCGAGGCGACGGTACTTCATCATGGAATCGAGGCACAGGGCGTGAAGGGGAACGATGCGCTCCTTTCGCCCCTTCCCCACCACCTTCACCTGGCATTGGGAAAAATCGACCAGGTCGTTGCGCAGCTCCGACGTCTCTGAGATGCGCGCGCCGCATGCGTAGAGAAACTCGAGAATAGCCTGATCGCGCATGCGAACAGCCTCGGCCTTGCCGATAGATCCCGCTTGGACGTCCGTTGCGTTCACACCCAGCAGCTGCGCCATCTCCTGCGGCTTGAGAACGCGGGGCAGCCTTGCCCCTTGGCGCGGGCCCTGCAGAACCGACGCCGGATCCGACACGATAACGCCCTCGATCAAAAGCCAGCGGTAGAAGGCCCGAATCGACGACAGCATGCGATTCGTGGTCGAGCGAGCATAGCGCGCCTCGGAAAGCTCGGAGAGGTAGAGCCGCAGGCCCCGATGGTCGATCGAGAGGAAGTCTCGATCGCTTCTTTCACACCACGCAAGATACGCCGCGATATCTTTGCGATACGCCCTCAGCGTATGCGGGGAGCTGTTGCGCTCGGCACGCAACGACGCACAGAAACGATCGACGTACGCCGTTGCGGATGGCAAAGCATCCGAATCGCCTTCGCTCATCGAGAACCCTCCCGCTGCGCGAGACCCGCCCCTTCAAGCTGGTGAACGTACCCATCGAGCGCGAGCGCGCCCCGCTGCGCATAGGCGGCGTAGCGCAGGCCCTTGTTTCTTACCCGCTCGGACAGAGGGGGCATGATGCCGAAGTTGACGTGCATGGGCTGATAGTTCTCGGTTTGAGGATCGGTCGCATAGCGCACCAGGGCCCCGAACGCGGTCTCGGCGGGAAGGGCGGGCAGCTCGATTCCCTTTAAGCGGGCCGCGATGGACAGCGCGCAATGAAGGCCCGAGCGGACGGCCTCGCAGTACCCCTCCGTTCCACCCAGCTGTCCGGCGACATAGACCGCAGCGCCCTCGATCGTCCCACCGCGCAGGGAAAGATCGGAATTGAGCAGACGGGGAGCGTCGATGAAGGTGTTGCGATGCATGACGCCGAATCGGACGAACTCGGCGCTTTCCAAACCCGGAATCATGCTGAACACGCGCTTTTGCTCGGCGAAACGCAGGTTGGTCTGAAAGCCAACCAGGTTGTAGGCGGTCATCTGCGCATTCTCGGCGCGGAGCTGAAGCGCTGCGTACGGGCGCCGACCCGTGCGCGGATCGGTAAGGCCCACGGGTTTAAGCGGACCGAAGCGCGGAGCGTCGATTCCCTTTCGCATGATCTCTTCGATAGGCTGGCAAGCCTGAAAGAGATCCTTGGTCTCGAAATCGCGCTGAATGACGCGCTCGGCCTCCAGCAGGCAGTTCGCGAACTCCTCGTATTCCTCGCGCGTGAACGGCGCGTTGAGGTAATCCCCCCGCCCGTCGGGCCCCTCGCCGGCGTCTTCGTAGCGGCTCTGACGAAAGACCTTGCCGTAATCAATGGAGTCGGCCATGACGATGGGAGCCGCGGCATCGAAGAACGACAGGCGATCCGACCCGGTTATCGAAGACAGATCGGCCGCGAGGGCATCGGTGGTGAGCGGTCCGGTTGCAACCACCATCGCAGCAGCCGTTCGGGCGATGGAACGCAGGCTTTCGACCTCGCCTTCGACCAACTTGATATTCGGATGCAGGCGCACCTGGTCGTCGAGCATCGAGCTGAACGCGTCGCGATCGACCGCAAGCGCCCCGCCCGCCGCCACGCGCGTCTTGAGCGCAGCGGCGTAGACGAACGAACCGAGGCGGCGCAATTCGGCCTTCAGCATGCCCGCGGCGCTCTCGGGCTTGGTGCTTTTCAACGAGTTGGAGCATACGAGCTCGGCGCAGCGCCCCGTTGTGTGAACCGGAGTGCCGGTATGGGGCCTCATTTCGTAGAGGGAGACCTCGAACCCGCGCGAAGCGAGTTGGAGTGCGGCTTCGGTACCTGCAAGGCCCGCACCGACTATCGCAATCGTTTTATCCATACCGACAGTGTAGCGCATGAGCTCCGAAGCCACCGCGTGAGCCGGCAGACGCCCGTCCTTTCAGCGGTGATCACCCCCTTACCACAGCAGCCCACCTCCCATCAGGCTGTCGCGCAATCAGCCCGCATGCCTCGGCCTTCACGGTTTCCTCCATGATCCAACTGCGCACCCGGTCGAAGGATCCGCGCGAAGCGAACCGCGCGCACAACTCTTCTGACGAAAGCGGTTCGGCCGACAGAGCGTCCAGCACCTCTCCGCCATCTCGAACCGAAGCGCATCCGCCGACGCCTCCTTCGCCTTCGGCTGCAACCGCCTCGCTTCGCAACAGACCGAACGCGGCCGCCATCTGGTCTTCGAACGTCTCGTCATCGATAACGGGCACGGCGCCGTCGTACAAAAGGCGGTTGGATCCCCTCGAATACGCCGAAGTGATGGCCCCCGGAACCACAAGCACCGTTTTTCCCATTTCAAGAGCTTCGTCAGCTGTCGAAAACGTTCCCGACGGCATGCCGGCTTCGACGATGAGCACGGCTCTGGCCAACCCGGCGATCAGCCTGTTGCGCTCTCGGAACATGTACGGGCGCGGCTCGGTACCCCACTCATGCTCCGACGCGATCGCGCCGCCCGCATCGATCACGCTCTGGAACAGCGCCCGATGCTCGCTTGGATACAAACGGTCGCATCCGCCGCCCAGAAACACCACGGTTTTCGAACGCGCTCCGACAGCCGCGCGGTGAGCCTCGGCGTCGCACCCTCGGGCTCCCCCCGATACGATGACGATTCCCCGTTCGGCAGCTTTACGGGAGAAGCGCGCCGCGCATCCTCTGCCGTACGGAGTTGCGTGGCGCGCCCCGATCACCGCCAGCCCTTCTTCAAGCGCATGCGGATTCCCAACCACGAACAGGCGCCGAGGAGGCCTTCGTACGCTTCTGAGGCTTTCCGGGAACAAGGGGCCTTCCCGCTCGATGACGAAGCGGTCTCCTTCCAGCATCGACCCTATCACTGCTCGCCTCCCATCCTATGCACCGCTCATATCTTTCCGGCCCTCCTCAGCCTGAACCCCAAGGCTTCACAGAGATCTGAACGGTTCACCGATTCCCGTTCGGCCATATCCGCGATGGTTCGCGCAACCGACAAAGCACGCGCCATCCCGCGCCCGCTCATCGCATGAGTCCGCGCGGCAGAGGCAAAGAACTCGGCATCGTCGTCCCGCATGCGACACGACTCCACGACCCCCCGGGTCGACCGATCGCATGGATAGCGCCCTTTCCTCCACGCCGCAAAGCGGCGAGCTTTCGATACCCCCTCCTTGAGGCATGACGACGACTCCGTTCGATCGAGGCTCATGATCTCGTGCGGCGGCACCCGTCTCACATCGATCTGCATGTCGAACCGATCGAGCAGAGGACCGCCCACTCTGGCTTGGTACGAAGCAATCTGCGAAGGCGTGCAGGTGCAGGTACGCTCGAGATCACCCAGATAGCCGCACGGACACGGGTTCGAAGCGGCAACAAGCATGAATCGAGCCGGAAACGTCGTGTTTCCATCGGCCCGCGTGATGGTGATGCGCCCTTCCTCCAAAGGCTGTCGCAGTGCTTGGAGAACAGACGATCTGAACTCCGCAAGCTCGTCCAAGAACAGAACTCCGTTATGCGCAAGGGAGATCTCCCCGGGGCGCAGCGGAGATCCACCGCCCACAAGCCCTGCCGCGCTCGCGCTGTGATGAGGCGCCCGAAAGGGCCTTGCTCCCGAGAGGATCGACGAGATGTCGTTTCCCGCGACCGAATGGATCAGCGCCGATTCCAACGCCGATCGCTTATCAAGCTCGGGAAGGATCGAGGGAAGCCGCGAAGCGAGCATGGTCTTTCCCGACCCCGGCGGACCGATCATGAGCAAACCGTGCGATCCCGCCGCCGCGATTTGCAAAGCGCGCTTTGCAAACGAGTTCCCCGAAACATCCGCATAATCCGACAACGCCCCGAAACGCTCGCTTGGGCAGCACGTCAGAAAACCGATATCGCCGCTACGCGCCGCCGAAAGCGATCTCATGTACCGAAACCGCGCCCCTTCGACCTCGACCAGTCTTTCCGGGGCATCCGCGCAGACGAATTCGATTCCGATCTCGGCAGATTTCACGGCGCAGGCCAGAATCCCGTCGATCGGACGAACCGACCCCTCAAGCGACAACTCGCCGACGAACATCCTGCCCTCGACGAACTGTGCGGGGACCTGCCCCGAAGCAACCAGCACCGCCAAAGCGATAGCCAAATCGAACCCCGTTCCCCGCTTTTTAAGAAAGGACGGGGCGAGATTGACCACCACGCGATCCCCCGGCATGGAAAAACCAACCGCCCTCAGGGCCGCGCGAACGCGCTCCTTGGATTCCTGAACGGCCGCGTCTGCCAACCCCACGATGTAGAATCCCGGAAGTCCCGGCGAAACCGACACCTCGACCTCGACGGGCATTGCTTCGACCCCTCGCAAACCCGCAGACAGAACCGTGCAGCGACCGTATCGCGCGCTCATGGCCGCCCAAACGCGTTAATGTGATGGCGAACCAGCGCGCGATCGCGGGATACCACCAGAAGGCCGATCACGTCGAATCGAACGGGAGCCTCATCGATCCCGCAATCCATCTCCCTGAGATAGCATGCCGCGATTTTCTCGTAACGCGCCTTCTTATGAGCGTCAACCGCTTCCTCGGGCAAACCCACGCTCAGATTCGATCTGGTCTTCACCTCGACAAATACGATGCAATCGCCATCGCGCGCTATGAGGTCCGCCTCGCCTGCAAAGCACGTCCAGTTCCTCTCGACGATTTCATAGCCGCGCATACGCAGATAGCGCTCTGCGGCTCGCTCCCCTCGAAGCCCCAACTCATGGGGGTCCATGTCCGAGACTGGCCTATGCTCGTCCGAATCGAACCGGTCGTCCGGCGTTTCCTCAACCATGTTTGCAGCCATGCCGTCTCCTTTCATCCGAAAAGAGAGTAGGCGCGCAATCCGACGAATCTCCAACCGGCATCGATCGGACATGAATCGAATAGCAAGCACGGCTTCGAACGAAAGTCGTGACCGTCCGACCGAACAAGAGAGCTTGATTCTAGCCGTTTGAACAGAAAGACCTGCAGAAGCTCTTCCGATGTATCGGGGACAGCCCGTGCAGCCCGATCGCTTCGATATGAGCCGCAGATCCGTACCCTTTGCATTCATCGAACCGGTAATGCGGGTACTGGCGCGCGTATTCGACCATCAGGGCATCGCGTTGGACCTTCGCTATGATCGAAGCTGCGGCGATCGAGGCGCAGGTGGCGTCACCTTTGACCACATTAACCTCGCGCCTATCGATTCCAAGGGGATTTCCGTCGATAAGAACCAAATCGGGAATGACTCCCCGTCGCTCGATATCGGCGATGGCGCGCGAAAACGCAACGCGAAGCGAAGCGGACATGCCCGCAGCGTCGATTTCGTCAGGCTGGATATGCTGGATGCTCCACGCACGCGCCGTTTCTCTGATCGCCTGGGCCATTGCAGGCCGATCCTCGGGTTTAACCTGTTTGGAATCGTTCAGGCCGCAGATGATCGTCGAAGGATCCAGAACGACCGCGCCGACCGTGAGAGGACCCGCCAAAGGCCCGCGCCCCACCTCGTCCAACCCCACGACAATGGACGCCCCGTGATCGGCAGCAAGATCGCGCTCGAAGCGGTAGAGCCCTTCCAGGCGCGCGCACTCGCGCTCCTCCCGCTCGATGCGCTTGCGCGCCGCCGCAAAGGCGATCGCCACCCCCTTTCGCGCATCGTCGAAGAACTCCCGTTCAAGCTGTTCGAAACACATTCGATCGGCTTTCGCCAGCATCACCTTGATCTGCCCCACCGTCATCCGACTGTCTGCTTCGCCCACATCGACTCCCTTGAATTTCGTCGAGAAAAGAAAAAAGCCCACGCCGTAGCATGGGCTTGAGAAAACAACGGCTCCTAGCGGAACGACTTCTCCTTGATCTTGGCGGCCTTGCCGACCTTGTCGCGGAGATAGTACAGTTTGGCGCGGCGAACATCGCCCTGGCGCACGACCTCGATCTTGTCGATCTTGGGAGAATGCACGGGGAAGGTGCGCTCGACGCCGATGGAGAAGCTCATCTTGCGAACCGTGAACGTCTCGCGGCTGGACTCGCCGTGACGACGGATGACGTCGCCCTGGAAAACCTGGATACGCTCGCGGTTACCCTCGGTGATGCGATAGTGAACCTTCACGTTGTCGCCCACGTGAAAAACAGGAAGATCCTGCTTGAACTGCTGCTGTTCGATAGCGCGAATGATATCCATGTCTGTTTCCTTCTATATGGTAAAACTTGAAAGCCGTTTTGCAATCTGCTTAAGACGCGATTAGGTAGTATATCGCCATAGCGCCCCCTATGCAAGAGCATTTTAGACCTGCTCATTTCACGCATAAGCGAGCCTCGCCCGACCGATTATACCAGCGATCGAAGAAAAAGAGGGGCGAACCTCAGATCATCATAAGCAGCAGGTACGCGGCGATGCCGGTCAACGCGCACCAGAGCAGCGATTTCGTAAGGCGCGCGACCACCACTACCGCCAACGCCGCCACAAGGGGGGCTCCCGCAGGCCAAAGGCCCGCGTCGAACATTCCCGGCGCAAGGAGATCGTTTGCAACCAGGGCGGCAAACGCCGCAGGGGGAATATAGCCCAACGCATCGGACACGCGCGTAGGGAGCTCTCTGCCCTTCAGAAGCATCATGGGAAGCACGCGGCTCGCAAGCATGCACGATGCGGTAACAGCCAGGATGATGAAGAAATCGGGCCAGGTGATAGGAGCGCTCATCGCACAACCTCCCTCAACCTGTCAAATGCGATGGCGGCGGCGACGCCGAACGTGGCCCCCAGCAGAATCGACGGACCCGACAGTCCGACCAGCTTGCACGCGAACACGCCCGCAACGGCCGCGACTATGGCGACAACGTTGGACGGCGTCATCTTCTGGGTGGCCATCAGGCAGATGAAAATGGACGTCATCGCGAACGCCGCTATGGGAAGAGGAATGTTCAGGGCATCGCCGATGAAGGTGCCCGCCACGCACGAAAGCGTCCAGGACGACCATGAAAAGCAATTCACCAAGGTGGCTCGTTCAACCGACCAGCCCCCCGCAAGGAAGCGGTTCATGTTCACACCGAAGCTCTCATCGGTGATGGTGGCTGCAAAGAAACACGAAAGCGGACGGGGAACGTCTCTCACCCACGACGTGATGGAGGTCGAGTACAGGATATGGCGCATGTTCACCAGGGATACGCTCGCTACGATCGAAGCGACCGGCGAGGCGGCGAGCCACATGTTCGGAAGCATGAACTGACCCGCCCCCGAATACAGGAGCAGGCACATCATAAGAACCTGAAGGGCGTTCATCCCGATAGACGAGCTGAGGATGCCACACGGAATCCCGATGGCCACGTAACCGAGCACGATCGGAAAAGCCGCCCCGAAGGCCGCCTGTATGTTATCTCTCGAATGCATAGGGATTTATTATAGGACGAAGAAGCTGCACTAGGAAGCCAATTCGTTCGCCCGCAGCGAACGGGGCGAAAAAATGTCGTGGAAGCTGTCGCGCGCGAACCGATCGGTCATCCCCGCGATGTAGTCGACCGCCGCAACCACCGCGTCTCCGCGCGCGATATCGCGGTACTCGCCCGGCACCTCGTCGGGACGATCGACGTAATGCTGGAACAAAAGCCCTATCAGACGAGACGCCTTATCCGCCTCCGTTTTGACCGCAGAGCTGGTATACACCGAATCGAACAGGAACGAGCGAAGCTCCATCATGGCCGACCACATAGGATCCGACATACGGATGTCGCCGAACGTCGCCGACGTTTCAACCAGATCGAGCACGAGCGATTCGATGCGCGCCGAGTGATCGCCCCCGATAACTGCATGCGTGGACTCCGGCAGATCGTCCTCAGACAACAGCCCCGCCCTGATCGCATCGTCGATATCGTGATTCACGTACGCGATTCGATCGGAAATGGCGACCACGCGCCCCTCGAGCGTTTCGGCGCGCAGATTACCGCTGTGGCACACGATCCCATCACGAACCTCGGCCGTCAGATTCAGTCCCGCCCCGCCGTTCTCGATGACCTCGACCACGCGCAAGCTCTGACGGTTGTGATGAAACAGCAGATGGGAGCGATCCCCGCTGCCCGCAAACGACGGGCCGTCCAACTCGAACCCCTCCCTGCGCGCAAGGCAGTCGGACAAAGCGGCCTCTCCGGCATGGCCAAACGGCGTATGTCCCAGGTCGTGACCGAGAGCAATGGCCTCGGTCAGATCCTCGTTCAACGACAGGGCGCGGGCGATCGTGCGCGAGATCTGGGACACCTCGAGGGTATGGGTGAGGCGCGTTCGGTAATGATCTCCCTCGACTGCCAGAAAGACCTGGGTCTTGTGCGACAGACGACGAAACGCCTTGGAGTGGAGGATCTTATCGCGATCGCGCTGGAAATCGTTGCGAAGGATGTCGGACGCAGAAGAGCGATCGCGCCCTTCGCTTTCCGAAGAGAGCATCGCATCGCCACCCAGCATGTCGCGTTCGCGAAACTGTTGGTCTTCCCTCCCGATAATGCGCATAAGCCCTCCTTCGCATGGTAGCTTGACGGCATCTTACCCGATGATAGACAAAAAATGAAACACCCGCAATCGCCGACCCATCCCGTTCGCTTCAAGAATATGTGGATGATCGTTTTTTATCTTTACTTTACCTAGATGTATAATAGGATTTAACCGTACGAAGAAACCCGAACGACAAGGCGCTCGGGCGGAAAGAGAAAGAGGAAGCCATGACCGTCTACAAGAACGTTTCCGAACTCATCGGCAACACACCTTTGGTGGAGCTTTCGAGCTTCGAAGCGAACCACGCGCTGCAAGCGACCATCATCGGCAAGGTCGAATCGTTCAACCCCGCCGGGTCGGTGAAGGATCGCATCGCCAAGGCCATGATCGATCGGGCCAAAGCCGACGGGATTATCGACGACGACACCGTGTTCATCGAGCCCACCTCGGGCAACACCGGAATCGGCCTTTCGGCTATCGCCGCCGCAACCGGGCACCGCATCATCATCACCATGCCCGAAACCATGTCGGTCGAGCGCCGCAACCTCATGAAGGCCTACGGGGCCGAACTCGTGCTGACCGACGGATCGAAGGGCATGAAGGGAGCGATCGCCAAGGCCGACGAACTGCATGCCGAAGTCCAAAACTCCTTCATCCCCGGCCAGTTCGTCAACCCCGCGAACCCCGCCGTTCATGCCGCCACCACCGGCCCCGAGATCTGGGAAGCCACCGAAGGCAAGATAGATATCCTCGTAGCGGGTATCGGAACCGGCGGAACCATCTCGGGCACAGGCTCGTTCCTGAAATCCCAGAACCCCGACATCAGAGTTGTCGCGGTCGAACCGGCCGGCTCCCCCGTCCTGTCCGAAGGCCGCCCCGGAGCGCACAAGATCCAGGGGATTGGCGCCGGATTCGTCCCCGAAACGCTTGACACCGCGGTCTACGACGAAATCATCGCCGTCACCGACGAAGAGGCGTTCGAAACCGGGCGCGAGCTTGCAGCCAACGACGGCCTGCTGGTGGGCATCTCTTCGGGTGCGGCCGTCGCGGCCGCGCGCAGGCTGGCCGAGCGCCCCGAAAACGAGGGCAAGGTCATCGTGGCCATCCTCCCCGACACCGGAGAGCGCTACCTGTCCACGGCGATGTTCGACTTCTAGGGAAGGCGCATGCGATTCGGTTCTATGGTATGATCCGGCCATTCGACGAAACCTGAATAGCCGCCCGAAAGGCCCGCCATGAGAATTTCGACCAAAGGCCTCTACGCCGTGCGCCTGATGCTGTACCTGACGACGAAGGGTCAGGCCGAGCCGGTGTCTTTGAAGGAGATCTCGGAAACCCAGCGCATCTCGAAAAAGTACCTCGAACAGATCACCCCGAGCTTGACGAGCGCCGATCTTTTGAAGTCGACGCGCGGGGCATCGGGGGGATACAAGCTGGCGCGGCCTGCCGACAAGATCAGCATCTACGACATCCTCGACGCAACAGAGGGAAGCCTCGCCCCTGCAGGCGCTCTTGACAAGGGCGAACTCGAGTGGGCCCCGGCTTCTCCCTGCCTTGAAGCGAACATGTGGCGCGGACTGGACAACCTCATCAAAGAGTACCTAAGCGGCATCTCGCTGCAAAAGATCGTCGACGACGAATCCCCCGTCGCCGCGGACAGCTACGCGATCTGATGATGCCCGAACATGCATATCCTTCGGCAGGTCAGCGAGTGCTCTGCGCCATGAGCGGGGGCGTCGATAGCTCGGTCGCCGCGCTCGTCCTCGCCGAAGCCGGACTCGACGTCCAGGGGGTGACCCTCAAGCTGTTCGAAAACGAAGACGCCTGCCTTGCCGAATCGAAAACCTGCTGTTCGCTGAAGGATGCCGAGGACGCACGGCAGGTATGCCTGGAAATAGGCGTGCCCCACTACGTGTTCAACTTCACCAAGACGTTTAATCGGGAGGTCATCGATCGGTTCTGCACGGGATACCTGAGCGGCGATACCCCCAACCCCTGCATCGACTGCAACCGCTACGTGAAGTTCGCAGCTTTGCAGCAAAGGCGCCGCGAACTGGAATTCGACTACGTTGCCACCGGTCACTACGCCCGACGGTCGTTCAACGCCGAAACCGGGCGCTACGAACTGAAAACCGGCTTGGACGGCAACAAGGACCAGAGCTACGTTCTGTTCCATCTCAGCCAGGACACGCTCGAGCATATGCTGTTCCCTCTGGGGGAGCTCACCAAACCCCGAGTCCGTGAAATGGCGGCCCGGCACAGCTTCATCAATGCGAACAAGCGCGAAAGCCAGGACATCTGCTTTGTACCCGATGGGGATTACGCGCGCTTCATCGAACTTAGAACGGGTTCGCAATTCGAGCCGGGAGAGATTGTGGACCGCAGCGGAAAGGTTCTTGGAACCCACCATGGACTGGTGCGCTACACCATCGGGCAGCGCAAGGGAATCGGCGTTGCGGCTCCCGAACCGCTCTACGTCTATGCGAAAGATAGCGAGAGGAATCGGCTGGTGGTCGATTTCGATCGCAATACGCTGTGCACCCGAATCCTCGTGCGCGATGCGAACTTCATCGCGCGAGACTCGTTGAACCATCCCGTTCGGCTTAACGTCAAGGCGCACTACCGCCAGAGCGCCCGGCCGGCAACCGTCGAGCAAACCGGGAAATCAAGTCTGGTCGTCACCTTCTCCGAACCGCAGCGCGCCTGCGCTCCCGGACAGTTCGCGGTAGCATACGATCGAGATACCGTCGTATGCGGGGGGACCATCGAGCGGATCCTAGCCTAGCATCGAACCCGCAACTCCCTTCGCCCGTCGCGCAAACCCCGTCATCTGCTCTCGGCCCGAAACGACAAGGGAACCCGCGATCACCGCGGGTTCCCTTTACAGACGCGCAAACAGGCAGCCGGTTTTCTTCCTATTTGAGCGCAGCCTGAGCGGCAGCGAGACGCGCGACCGGAACACGGTACGGCGAGCAGCTCACGTAATCCAGGCCGATCTTATGGAAGGTGTGGATGGAATCGGGATCTCCACCGTGCTCGCCGCATACACCCACTTTGAGGTCGGGGTTGCCCTGGCGACCCAGGTCGACGCCCATCTTAACCAGTTTCGCAACGCCCGGATCGATGGTTGCGAAGGGATTGTAGGGAAGCAACTTCTCGGTAAGGTACTGGGGGATGAACTCGCCCTCGACATCGTCGCGGCTGAAGCCGAACGTGGTCTGCGTAAGGTCGTTCGTACCGAAGCTGAAGAAGTCGGCCTGCGTGGCGATCTCGTCGGCGGTAACGGCCGCACGCGGAAGCTCGATCATGGTGCCGATCTCCAGGTCGAGTTCGACGCCCTCCGCTTCGGACACCTCGGCGATGGTCTTCTGGGCGACCTCGCGCAGCTTAGCAAGCTCGTTCACGGTGCTGACCAAGGGAATCATGATTTCGGGACGAGGATCGAATCCCTCCTTTTTCAGGCGCGCAGCAGCCGTCGCGATAGCGCGGACCTGCATGACCGGAAGAATGGGGTACACGATGCCCAGACGGCAGCCACGCAAGCCCAGCATCGGATTGGCCTCGACGAACGAGTCGATCTTGGCCAGAAGCCCTCGTTTCTCGGCGATTACGCGCGCATCGGCACCGGAAGCCTCCAGGCGGGCGATTTCAACATCGAGCGCGCGGGGGCTCTCCAGGAACTCGTGCAGCGGCGGATCGAGCAGACGCACGATGACGGGCAGGCCATCCATGGCCTTGAACATACCGTAGAAGTCGCCCGTCTGAGCGGCGTACAGATCGGCGATGGCCTTTTCGCGAATCTCCTCGTCCTCGTCGAGGATGAAGCTCTGGATGATCTGCTTGCGCTCGCCCAGGAACATGTGCTCGGTGCGGTCGAGGCCGATGCCCTCCGCGCCGAACTCACGGGAGAGCCGAGCGTCTTCGGGGTTGTCGGCATTGGCGCGCACGCCGAGGGTACGGAACTCGTCGGCCCACTCGAGAATGGTGTCGAGATCTCCGGTCAGCTCCGGCTGAACCAGATCGACCGCGCCGAGAACGACGATGCCCGTAGTACCGTCCAGCGAGATGACGTCGCCCTCGCGCAGTACCACGTCGGTACCGGCGACCACAGCCTGCTTCTTCTCGGCGTCGATGCGCAGCGCCTCGGCGCCGCAGACGCATGGAGCGCCCATGCCGCGAGCGATAACGGCGGCGTGGGAGGTTTTTCCGCCATGCGAGGTGAGGATGCCCTCGGCGGCGATCATGCCGGCCAGATCGTCGGGTGTGGTCTCCCAGCGAACAAGAACGGTCTTCTCGCCGCGCTCGGCGGCCTCAACCGCATCGGCGGCCGAGAACACGACCTTGCCCACCGCGGCACCCGGGGACGCGTTCAGGCCGCGGGCAAGCACATCGTAACGGGCGTTCTTGTCGAATTGAGGATGAAGGAGCTGATCGAGCTGCGACGGCTCGACGCGGCACACGGCCTCCTCCTTGGTGATGAGGCCTTCGCGCTGCATGTCGATGGCAACCTTGAGGGCGGAAGCGGCGGTGCGCTTGCCTGCGCGGGTCTGAAGCATCCAGAGCTTGCCCTGCTCGATGGTGAACTCGATGTCCATCATGTCGCGGAAGTGGTTCTCGAGCAGCACGAACACATCCTCGAGCTCCTGACCGGCCTTTTGAAGCCCTTCCACGTGCTTGAGCTCGGAGATGGGACTGGTGTTGCGTATGCCCGCGACGACGTCTTCGCCCTGGGCGTTTACCAGGTAGTCGCCGTAGAACTCCTTGGTTCCGTCGGCGGGGTTGCGCGTGAAGGCCACGCCGGTGGCAGAGGTGTTACCCTTGTTGCCGAACACCATGCACTGGACGTTGACGGCCGTACCCAGATCGTCGGCGATCTTGTTCTTCTGGCGGTACAGGGTCGCGCGCGGGTTGTTCCAGCTGCCGAACACCGCCTCGATAGCCAGCTGAAGCTGAACGGTGGGATCCTGCGGGAAGCGCACTTCGCCGTCCGCAACGAGCGAGGGGTAGTCGGCAGCGGAGGTGTTCTGCGCAAAGATCGCCTTGAACTCGGACACCAGCTCGGAAAGATCCTCTGCCGTCAGATCGGTGTCGGAGACCGCGCCGCGGCGCTGCTTCATGGCAATGATCGCGTTCTCGAACAGATCGCCATCAAGGCCGATAACCACATTGGAGAACATCTGGATGAAACGACGGTACGAGTCCCAGGCGAAGCGAGGGTTGTCGGTCTGAGCGATGAGTCCCTGAATGGACCGGTCGTTCAGGCCGAGGTTGAGCACCGTGTCCATCATGCCCGGCATCGACATGGGAGCGCCGGAGCGAACGGAGACCAGAAGCGGGTCGGCGGCATCTCCGATCTTCTTGCCCATGCGCTCTTCGAGGTCGATGCGATACGCGCGAATCTCGTCGAGCGCCCCTTCGGGCCAGGCGTTGTCGGCATTCGCGTACTCCATGCAGGTCTGGCAGGTGATGGTGAACCCGGGAGGGACGGGAAGGCCGATGTTGGCCATTTCGGCGAGGTTGGCGCCTTTGCCGCCCAGCACTCCTTTCATGCTGGCCGCACCCTCGGTGACGTTGTCGCCCTGAGAGTCCTTACCGAATCGGTATACGCGTTTGACTTGCTCAGCCACCTTGTTCTCCTTAGCACTGATTCACTTGTTCTTACGCGTCTTGGGCGTATGCCCACGAACGCCAACATGTTAACGCAGCAGTAACGAAGTCGCCCTCGATTCGGATGCTCCAAACGGTAAACGGCTGGCATCTCTCAAGGAAAAACACGGCTCGCACATGCGATAGCGCCACATTGGTTCCGATGCGGCGCTCGCCCGTCAAGCACCCGCTACAATGCCGTCGTCGCTCGAAACGATGGACACCCCCCCGCCACTCACGGATATTGACTGCCCCTCAAGGCCCTCGATGCTGGACACCACATCCACCGTACCACCCGACACCGACAGCCCGCACTCGGCATGTACGCCGTCATCGTCAGCATCGATCGAGAAAGAGCCGACATCGATGCTGACGAATCCGCGATCGGCGTCGTCTTCGTTGGATGACGCGACGCCGTCCTTGCCTGACATCAGCGTGAAGGAGCCGCCGCCGATCTTGACGCAATCCTTGCCGACCAGAGCGTCTCCCACCGAGCTCACGGTATACGTTCCCCCGATGATCACCAGGTCGTCTTTCGACTTGATGCCGTCGTTGCACGAACCTGCAACCGAAAGCGCCCCCGTCCCCCGCAGCGTGAGGTCGGCGGTACTGTACAGCGCCGCGCCAAGAACGTCCCCCGCGGCGTCGGCAACCGCGGGCGACGAATCCGCCAAAGAGTTCTGAGTGCCGTCTGCAAGCGTGACGAACACCTGTCTTGGGAAATCGATTGCAACGCTCATCGAGAACGCTTGCAAGTACATCGAGACGGGCGGACGCGTCCTCATCGGGCTCTCCAGCGCAAACGGCAGGGCCGTTCTATCGGTCAACAACTCCGGCTCGTATATCGAACCGGGAGATCTCGAGCGCGTATTCGATCGATTCCACCGAACCGACAAGGCGCGCGGCGGAGACGCAGCAGGATACGGCCTGGGGCTTTCCATTGCGAAGGAAACCGCTAAAGCTCACGGGGACACCCTGTCGGTCCCCAGTTCGCACGACGGAGGGACGACGTTCACGCTCACCCTCCCGCTTGCGTAACGTCTGCGAAAAGCAGATCCGGCGAGATGCGCGCCTACATACCTGCACGCCGCGCGATGGCCGTGGCCGCTGCGTAGGCGGTCGTCCACGCAGCCTGAAAGTTGAACCCCCCGGTGATTCCGTCGATATCGAGCACTTCGCCGGCATAGAACAGACCGGGTGTCTGCTTGGACTCCATCGTCGTTTTGTCGATGGAGTCCAGCGGTACCCCTCCGCACGTCACGAACTCGTCCTTATGGCGCGCACGGCCGGACACCGCGTACACATCGTTCGTAAGAACTTCGGTCAGTCGAGCGAAGTCCCGCTTCGACAGGTCAGCATACCGCTTGCCCGCGATGGACGCCTCCCCGCACGCCGTTGCGCGCGAGACCGCGTGCGCCCACAGACGGCTCGGCAAGCCGAAGGGGGAAGCGTTCGGCACCGCTTTTCTCGCATGAGCGCGCGCAAGGTCTCGCAGCAAACCCGAAACCTCGTCGTAATTGCGCCCGCCCGTCCAGTTCACCCTTAGATCGAACCGATACGCGCAGCTCGCAAGCTCTCGAGCGGCGTAGCTGGAGAGCTTCAGAATAGCGGGCCCGCTGAAGCCTTCGTGGGTCACGAGAAGCGCGCCGCGCGCCGAGAGCTTCGATGCCGGAATGGATGCGACGACCTCGGGTACCGAAACGCCGGCGAGACCGTCGGGCGCGCCACCCGCAAGCTTGAACGCGAAAAGACTCGGAACGCACCCCCGAGCACCAGGGGTTCCCCCGATCGTGACGGCGACGAAATCGAAATCCCCTCCCCCGTCGCGAAGAAGCGATTCGGGCCGATCGATCCGACATCCCGTCCGAACGCGGATCCGAAGCCTTTCGGCTTCGGTTTTCAGGCAACCCGAAACCGCACGGCTATCCTGCGCGCGGGGAAACACCCGCTGGTCTGCCGTAATCATGAGGGGAACGCCGCGACCCTCGAACCAAGCGAAGGCATCCTGGGGCCCGAATCGTTTGAACTGGCTTTTGATCAGATTCGACCCCCGCGGATAGACCGTTTTGAGGTCCTTCACGCCAGCGAACGTATTGGTGCAGTTGCAACGGCCGCCACCTGAAGCCTCGAGCTTCGACAGCACACGATCTCGCTGCTCGAACACAACGACCTCGAGACTAGAAGCGGCCTGCGCCGCATTGACCGCCAAAAAGAACCCCGCAGCGCCACCGCCGATCACCGCCAACCTCAACGAGGATCCTCCTCCTGTCCAACGGGCACTCGATTCGAAGCCGCATACGTTCCGCACGCGGACCGAACGCGTCGAACGGCTTAGCGGTACCCCAGCATATCGGGATGATTGCGTGCGAAATGGGCCAGGATCTCCTGGGCAGTCTCCTCGACGGCACGGCGCTCCGTATGAACGACGATGCAGCCCAGCTTGCGCATGAGCGCGCGGGCGCGCTCCAAATCGTCGTACACGTACTCGGGATCGGCGTAGCTTCCCGCTACGCTGCAGGCGTTTCCCAGACGGCGCTTGCGGATATCGACCAGCACATCGGGCGTGGTCATCAAACCGAACAGACGAGTAGGATCGACGTCGTATATCTCTTTCGGCGGCTCGGTATGCATGTCGAGCGGAACGTTGGCCACCTTGAACCCCTGCTGGGAAAGGTAAATCGACAAAGGCGTCTTCGACGAGCGCGAAACCCCCAGAAGCACGATATCGGCCTTGGCAAGTTCGTGGGGATTGCGCCCATCGTCGTGGGCGATGGTGAACTCGACCGCTTCGATGCGGCTGAAGTACTGCTGGTTGGCCACATGCAGCTTTCCGGGAAGCTGGGAAGGAGCGAGTCCCGTCATCGAGGCGATCGCCTTAAGCGCCGGCGTCATGATATCGACGGCGACGATATTGGGGTGTTCGGCCACGTATGTGCACAGCTTATCGGCCAATTCGTTCGTCACCAGCGTGTAGAACAGCAGCAGGCGGTCATTCCCGTCACGCTGGACCCCCCGAGATACATGCTCTTCCAGGAAAGACCGGATCTGCTCGAACGAGCGAACCTTCGAGAGCACTTCGACGTGGGGGGCTTCGATGCCGAACTGAACCGCCGCGGCGCGCGCGATGGACTGACCCGTCAGACCAACCGAATCGCTGACCACGTATATCGTCGGAAATCCACCATGCGCGGCGTACATCTCCGTCTCCAGCATGCGCCCCCCCCTTTTCGAAAGCTACTTACCCGATTTCGCCATCTTGCCGAAGTCGGCGACATGCGCGAATACCGAAACGAAGCGGTTGAGCACCGCAAGATGATTCGCGCGCAGGGAAAGATCGTCGTCCATGATGCGCGTCTTCTCGAAGAACGCATCGATCGGCGCCCTCAGAGACGAAAGCTGTGCAAGGGCGGCGGCGTAGTCGTGACGCGAAAGAGCCGATGCCACCTCGACGTCGGCGAGGGCAACCGCCTCTACGACCGCGCGCTCCTCATCGGAGAGCAGCCGATCGTCCACGGCGACGCCCGCCTCGGGGTCGCGCAGATTGTTCGCGCGGGCATAGGCGATCGCAAGATCCGCGAACGCCTCTCCTTGCTCGCGACGCGCGGCCTCGAGCGCGCGCGCACGGATCATGAGGATGCGCGGCTCTTCGATCCCAGCGGCCAAGACGGCCTCGATGGTATCGGAAGCGCAGCCTTCGTCGCGCAGCATCACACGCGCGCGCGTCACGAAGAACTCGACCACTTCGTCGCGCACGGATGCGGCATCGAAGGAGACGCCGTCGGTCGAAAAGGCGGAAAGCGCTCGCTCGACAGCCTCCACCAACGAGAACTCGACCCCGGACTCCATGATGGCCAGAATGCCGATGGCACTGCGGCGCAGAGCGAACGGATCGGACGATCCTGTGGGACCCTGACCCACCGAGAACAGCCCGCAGATGGTATCGAGCTTGTCGGCAGCCGCGACCACCTTGCCCACCGTCGTTTCGGGCAGCGCATCACCGGAGAAGCGCGGACGATAGTGGTCTCTGATGGCACCGGCCACGACAGCCCCCTCGCCGGAAGCCTCCGCGTAGTAGCCGCCCATGACGCCCTGGACGCTGGTGAACTCGACAACCGCGTTCGTAACCAGGTCGGCCTTGCACAAAAGGCCGGCGCGCCGGCAATCGCGCACCTCCTCGGAGCCCAGACCCGCCGCACGCGCCAAATCGCCCGCGATGCGCTCGATGCGCAGCGCCTTCGCGTGGGTGCTTCCCAGCTGCTCTTGGAACACCACGGCCTCGAGCCCCCCGACGTAAAACTCGAGCGGCTTTTTCAGATCTTCCTCGTAGAAGAACTTGGCGTCGTCCAAACGGGCGCGCACCACGCGCTCGTTGCCGTCGATCACCACGGCGGAATGGGCCGGATCGCCGTTGGACACCACGATGAAGCGATTCGTAAGCTTCCCTTCTCCGTCGTAGAGCGGGAAATAGCGCTGGTGCATGAGCATCGCGTCCACGATGATCTCTTCGGGTACGCGCAGGAACTCTTCGTCGAAGGTTCCGCACAAAACAGAGGGCGCCTCGGACAGATTAACCACTTCGAGCAGCGTTTTCGCGGGAAGCTCGGCGGTGCAGCCCGTTTCCCGTTCGATGCGCGCAACCCCGTCGCGGATGATGGCCTCGCGCTCGACCTCGCTTGCCACGATCTTCAGCGAACGAACGGTATCGATCAGGCTGTCGGCGTTATCCACCTTGTGCGCACCCGGCGACAAAACGCGATGACCCCAGGTATGCCGCCCCGAGTCGACTCCCGCAAAGCTCACGGGTACGATCTCGTCACCCAGAAGGGCGACGATCCAGCGAACCGGACGCGAGAACGATTCCGTACGGCAAGCCCAGCGGCACGACTTGGGCCAGGAGAGCTTCTCGAACACCGAGGCCAGAACATCGCCGATGAGCCCCTTGGTGGAAGCGGCTTCGATATGCTTGGTGGCGTACAGGTAATCCACTCCGTTTTCGGAGCGAACCTCCAGGTCGTCGGCGGTCACTCCCTTGCCGCGAGCAAATCCCAGCGCCGCTTTGGTGTAGTGGCCCTCGGCGTCGATACCGATGCGCGCCGCAGGACCGCGGTACTCCTCGTCCACCGCCTCGGTCCGGTCGGCCACGTCCGAGACGATGACGGCCAGACGGCGGGGCGTCGAGTACGCCTCGATCGCTCCATGGGGCACCTTGGCTGCATCGAGCAGCTGCGCCATCAGCTTGCCCAGCTGGTCGGTCGCCGCATGCAGGTCGAACGCCGGAATCTCTTCGGTGCCGATTTCAAACGCGAGCGTCTTCAGGTTACTCATTTCCGGCCTCCTCCCTCGAATCGGCGGCATCGTCTTCAACCTCGATACCGCACACATGCTTCATATAGCTGGCGCACACGGCCTTGGCGATGGTCCGCACGCGCAGGATGTAGGCCATGCGCTCGGTCGCAGAGATCACCCCGCGCGCGTCGAGCAGGTTGAAGGCATGGCAGCACTTCAGAACGCTATCGTAGGCGGGAAGGGGCAGACCCGCCTCGAGCGTGCGCAGGCATTCGGACTCGCGCTCGTTGAACTCGTCGAACAAAAACTCGGTATCGGCCACCTCGAAGTTATAGCGCGAGTACTGGCGTTCGTTTTCCAAATACACGTCTCCGTAGGTAAAGGTAACACCGTCGTCGCCGCGCGCCCATACGATGTCGAACATGTTGTCGACGCCTTGGATGTACATGGTCAGACGTTCGAGACCGTAGGCGATCTCGACGGGAACGGGACTGCACTCGAAGCCGCCCACCTGCTGGAAGTAGGTGAACTGGGTGACTTCCATGCCGTCGATCCACACTTCCCAGCCCAAGCCCCACGCACCGAGCGTCGGGCTTTCCCAATCGTCCTCGACGAAGCGCACGTCGTGCACGTCGGTGTCGATGCCGATGGCCCGCAGCGATCCCAGATACAGATCCTGGATGTTGTCGGGAGAGGGCTTCATGAGAACCTGGAACTGGAAGTAGTGCTGGGTGCGATTCGGGTTCTCGCCGTAGCGGCCGTCGGTAGGACGGCGGCATCCCTGCACGTAGGCCGTTCGCCACGTGTCGGGGCCGAGAGAGCGCAGCGTCGTGGCGGGCGCATTCGTTCCCGCACCCACCTCGTTGTCATAGGGTTGCAGGATAACGCATCCGCACGACGACCAGTAGCGCTGCAGATTCATAATGACGTCTTGGAACGTCGGCGCGAGATCGGACTGCGGCTTCAAAGCCTTAGGATCGGTGGGCATATCTCTCCTTCTCTGCTGATACGGGCCAAACGACGGCTAGGCGAGCGACCCGATGTCGGAAACGGGCCAGAAGATAACGACGGCGCGCCCGGTGACGCGCTCCTTGCTAACCGCACCGAACCAGCGGGAATCCTGCGAGTTGGTGCGATTGTCCCCCATAACCCACAGCGAACCCTCGGGCACCGTGTAGGGAAACGAGATGCTGGAATTTTCAAGCGGATAGCTGGGCTTGCCACCGGTATAGAGCTCGGACAGGGGCTTGCCGTCCACGTAAACGACGCCATCGACCAGATCGACCGTCTGGCCTTCGGTGGCGATGACGCGCTTGAGCAGCGTGCGCACGTCGCCCGAGAAAGCGGGATCGTAGAAGGTGACGATATCCCCTTGCTCGGGATCGCGAAAATAGTACGACACTTTCTCGGACACCAGAAAATCACCCGTCATGACGGTGCTTTCCATCGAGCCCGAGGGGATCTTGTAGGGCTGGAACACAAAGGTTCGCAGCGCCCAAGCCAACACGAACACAAAGGCAATGGTCGCTATGTTGCGCACTATCGACCGAGCCGCGCCCGAAGAGCGAGGTTCGGCATGTTGCCCGAGGTCCATCGACAACCGCACCTTTCTTGCAAGAGCAGGGCGCTTAAGCGCCGAAACAGTTCACCGAGCCATGATACCGCGATCAGGCTATCCTTCGTCTGCGATGCGACATCTCTCGATAAATTCCCTTTCGCAGGCGCTCAGGTCCGCCTCTCCGAGAAGATCGGGGCGCAGCCGCGCCGTGCGAAGCAGGCTCTGCTCGCGCCGCCACGAATCGATGAGGGCGTGGTTTCCCGATAGAAGAACCTCGGGCACCGCTTCGCCCCGAAAGACCGCAGGGCGCGTGTACTGAGGAGGCTCGAGCAGGCCGTTCACGAAGCTCTCGTCAACCGCGCCGTTGTCCGCTCCCAAAACCCCGTCCAGTTTGCGCACCACCGCATCGATGACCACCATGGACGCGAGCTCTCCGCTGGTAAGCACGTAATCGCCCAGAGACACCTCGTAGTCGGCCAGCCGATACGCCCTCTGGTCGATGCCCTCGTAGTGGCCGCATATGAACAGCAGCCGCTTTTCGCGGGAAAGCTCGGTGGCCAGCGCATCGTCGAAACGACGCCCGCACGGCGTGAGGAACACGGTTTTGGGGGGCGGCGTCTGGCAGAAGCGCGGACTCGGCCCGGTTGCGGGCTGTTCGAAACCTGTGAGGGCGGCTGACGGCCCTCGGCCGCATAAGGCGTCGTAAGCCTCGAAGATAGGCTCGCACTTCATGACGAGACCCGCCCCCCCGCCGTACGGATCGTCGTCGGTCGTGCGATGGCGGTCGTGCGTCCAGTCACGCAGATCGTATGCGGCGAACTGCATGATTCCCTTTTCTTGGGCGCGCTTCATCATAGACGAGCCCATGACCGACTCGTACATGAAGGGAAACGTGGAGAGGGTTTCTACGATCACAGCGAGATCCTTACAGGTTCAGCAGACCTTCGGGAACGGACACGACGATCCGCGCGTCAAACGGATCCGCCGATACGATGAACTCATCGACGAGCGGGATGAGCAGGGGGCTTTTGCGATCGGACGAAACGACCTCGAGCAGCATCTGACCGGGATTCTCCAGAACGTCGGACACCTCGCCCAGATCACCGAAGCGCTCGTCCACGACGCGCAGCCCTATCCACGACAGGGCGCCGATGGCGGGCGATTCCAAGTCAAGTAGTTCGGATCGAACGAGGCAATGGCAGCCCACCAGGGCCTTCGCCTGGGACATATCCTCGATCCCCTCGAACAGCACCCGAGCCGTCGTATCGGTCGCACCGGTAATCCCAGACACGCGGGCGCGCCGAGGCAGGTCGGTGACGGGCGGCACGAACGCCACCTCCATACCGACCCGCAACAAAAAAGGAAGGCCCGTCGTGCTTTTCACAACGAACCCTCCCGCGAGGCTTCTGGTCTTCGCCAAAACGGCGACATCGGTCCACGCGCGCATCTACTCGATGATCTCGACTTCCACGTGCGTGTTGGTACGCGAGGCGGCGGCGCGGGCAAGCGTGCGGATCGACTTGATCACGCGGCCCTGACGCCCGATGATCTTGCCGGCATCCTCCTCGTTGACCCTCACCTCGACCAGAACGACCCCTTCGGGCGAAACGCTCGAAGCGATCTGCAGATCGTCCTTATGGTCGACGAGGGGAGCGACGATGCACTCAACCAGACCTGCTATTTCAGTGGGCTGATCGGCCATGACCGTTATTCGCTCTCGCGACCCTTGATAAGGCGGGCGACGGTGTCGGTAGGCTGGGCACCGCACTCGAGCCAGTACTTCAGACGCTCGTCGTTAAACGACACCATGGTAGGCTCGACGCAGGGGTTGTAACGGCCGATCTCCTCGATGAAGCGACCATCGCGCGGAGAACGGGAATCGGCGGCGACGACGCGGTAGTACGGGCGCTTCTTCGCACCGTGGCGGGCAAGGCGGATTTTGACTGCCATTAAAGAACTCCTTTTATCCTGACAACTTCGGCGCAGACTTTGAGGCTGACACCGGAGTCTGCAAACAGCGACTGTACATGATACGTTTCAATATCGTTTTTGACAAGGGCATCCTTGTGCAATCTCTACAAGCGGGCGCACAGGCCGTCCCGCCTTCACAGGACCGCCACGCCAACGAACTACTCCCCCTTCATCAGATCCTGGATCTTTTTGAGGTCGGACATGTTCATGCCGCCAAAACCGCCGCCCGGCATTCCGGGAAGCAACGGACGGCGCTGCTTTTTGCCCTTCTTGCCTTTCTTGCCTTTCTTGCCGCGCGCAGGTTGATCGGTGACGGCGGGCATCATCTTCTTCATCATCTTGCGCGCTTCACCGTAGCGCTTCATCAGCTGATTCACATCGGTGACGGTAACCCCGGCACCGGAGGCGATGCGGGCGCGGCGCTGGCCGTTGATGAGATCGGGCTTTTCGCGCTCGGCCTTGGTCATCGAATTGATGATGACCTCCATGCTGTCCAGGGCGCCCTCGTCGACCTGACCCTGGGCGAGCGCCTTGTCGCCTCCGGGCAGCGCGCCGATGAGGCGGGAGATGCCGCCCATCTTGCGGATCTGCCGATTCATGTCGATGAAGTCGTTCAGGTTCAGATCCGCCCGCGCCAAGCGCTCGGCAACCTCGGCCTCTTCCTCTTCCTTCTGTACCTTCACGGCGCTCTCGATGAGGCTGAGCACGTCGCCCATGCCCAGGATGCGGCGCGCCATGCGGTCGGGATGGAAGGCCTCCAGCGAATCGGGCTTCTCGCCCGACGAGACGAATTTGATGGGCTTTCCGGTGGCCTCGCGCACCGACAGCGCGCCGCCTCCACGAGCATCGCCATCCATCTTGGACATGATCACGCCGTCGAAATCGACCCGTTCGGCGAACGCCTTGGCGACGTTGACCACATCCTGGCCGGTCATGGCATCGACCACCATAAGAATCTCATCGGGTTCGACCGCCGAGCGGATGTTTTCCGCCTCGGCCATCATGGCCTCGTCCACATGCAGGCGGCCCGCCGTGTCGATGATGACCACGTCGCGCAGGTTGTCCACGGCCTCGCGCACGCCCGCCTTGGCAATGGCCACCGGATCGGCGCCGTCGCCGCGAAACACCGCGACTCCGACCTCGCAACCCAGCGTTTCCAGCTGGTCGGCGGCGGCGGGGCGATACACGTCGCAGGCGACGAGCTGGGGCTTGCGGTTCTGCTGCTTCAGCAGGTAGGCGAGTTTGGCGGCCGCCGTGGTTTTACCCGAGCCCTGCAGGCCGACGAGCATGATGACGTTGGGTATGCGGTTCGCAGACAGCTCGAGTCTCGAATCGGTCCCTCCCAGGATGCGCGTCAGCTCGTCCATCACGACCTTGATGACGTTTTGGGCCGGCGTCAGCGAATCGAGGATGTCGCTTTCCATGCACTTGGCCGTGGCGTTGGCCGTGAAGTCCTTCACCACCTTGAAGTTGACGTCGGCTTCAAGCAGCGCCATACGGATCTCGCGTATGGCCTCGTTGATGTCGGACTCGGTCAGACGGCCCTTGCCGCGCAGGTTCGCGAATACGCCCTGTAAGCGATCGCTTAGACTCTCAAACATATCAGCTCCTCGAGAAACGGGGGAAACGAAAGTATAGCGGACGGGCGCCTAGGCGCTGCGCTCGTCGAAGCTTCCGATGAGCGCGTCGGCGTACTCGCGCGCATCGAAGGGTTTCAGGTCGTCCAAGCTCTCGCCCACGCCGAGCTTGAGCACGGGAAGACCCAGGCTGTGTGACACGGAAAGCGCGATTCCGCCTTTCGCAGTGCCGTCGAGCTTGGTGACGATGACCCCGTCCAGGTCGAGCGCGGCATGGAACTCCCGCGCCTGGCTCAGCCCGTTTTGACCGGTGGTCGCATCGATCACGAGAACCGTGTGCACGGGCGCAGCGGCGCGCTTGCGGACGACACTTGCAACCTTGCCCAGCTCGCGCATGAGGTCGGCCGAGGTGTGAAGGCGCCCCGCGGTGTCGATGAGCACCAGATCTGCTCCCAGGGCCTCGGCCCGCTCGATGGTGTCGTAGCAGACGCTGGCAGGATCGGCCCCGCGCTCTCGAGCGCAGATCTCGACTCCGGCGCGGGCTGCCCACACCTCGAGCTGTTCGATGGCGGCGGCGCGGAAGGTATCGGCACTTCCCAGCACCACGGTGCGGCCCGCATCGCGCGCCTGCTTGGCGATTTTGCCGCACGTGGTGGTTTTCCCCGCTCCGTTGATGCCGACGAACAGCACCACGGAATGGCCCTCGTCGAACACCTCGGGTCGCGGCTCCGAGAACGAATCGGCAATGCGCTCCTTCAGAAGGTCGAGCACCGCGTAAGCATCGGGAAGGGCCCGGCGCGTCGCGGTGTCGCGCAGATCCGAAACCAGATCGGAAGCGAGGACCCCCCCGATATCGGCTAGGATCAGCGCCTCTTCCAGGCCGTCCCAGAATTCGCCGTCAAGATCGGGACCCCGATCGAGCAAGACGTTCATCTGCTCTTTGAAACGCTCCCTCGAGCGCTGCAGACCTTCGCTGAACCGTCCGAGCAAACCCATGTGATCCCCTATTCCGCATGCTTGAGCGCATGCTCGAGTTTCTGGCTGATAACGCGCGTGACGCCGTCTCCCTGCATCGAAACGCCGAACAAAACGTCGGCCATCTCCATCGTACGTCTCTGATGCGTGATCATGATCAGCTGCGTCTCGTTGCGCAGCGAATCGACGTAGGCGGCCAAACGACGCAGGTTCGAATCGTCGAGCGCGGCCTCGACCTCGTCCAGTATATAGAACGGGGTCGATCGGATGCGGTAGACCGCGAACAGCAGTGCCAGCGCCGTAAGCGATTTCTCTCCGCCCGACATCAGCATCATCTTGGCGATGCGCTTGCCGCGCGGCTGCGCCACCACCTCGATGCCCGCGCCTTCGATATCCGTCGGGTCGGCCAGCTCCAGCCGCGCCCGGCCGCCCGGGAACAAAACGGAGAAGATCTCTGAAAAACTGCTATTCACCTCGTTAAACGTACGAACGAAGTCGTCTTTCATGCGTGTCTCGATAATGCGCACGATCGAATCGAGCGATCTGCGCGCCGCCTCCATGTCGGCCAGCTGGGTCTCAAGGAAATCGGTGCGCTTCTTCAGCTGCGCGAACTCGACGGCGGCGTCGGGGTTGACGGCCCCCATGTTCTTGATGCGCCGCTCGAGTCTGAACATCTCGTCTTCCGATGCGGCCCGATCCTCGAGGGCGGGAAGGTTCTGAGCCGTCTCGATCGACGTCGCGCAATCACGGGTGATGGCGGCGGCGGCCGCTTCGATCTGGACCTCCAAACGCCCCTTATCGACGCGCACCTGGGTCATGCGGGCGCTGGCCTCGTCGAAGCGCTCGCGCGCGGACTGCGCCTCGCCGCGCGCCTTCTCCGCGCTTTCGACAAGCCCCGACGAGGCCCGCTCAGAGCTTGCCAGCGCATCTTCGAGCGCTCGCGCGCGGCGGCGCAGCGAGTCCCCCAGAAGCGACACGACCTCGAGCAAGGGCTCGCAGCGCTTACCGGCTGCCCGCTTTATCGCCAGAACCTCGGCGGAATCCTCCGCCTGCTCGTCGATCCGTGCGATGTCGCGTCCGCGCGCCTCGACGACGCGGCGGGCATACGTGCGCCGTTCGGTAAGCGTAGCCAGCAAGAGCTTGGCATTCGCGCATTCCTCGCTCAGGCGCCCCGCATCGCGGCGAAGCGGGGTTATCCTCTCTTCCAGCTCGTCGATACGGCCGCGCGCAGCGGCCAGGTTCCCCTCGATGTCGCACAGGCGCGCATCCACCTTCTCGACGGCCGGACGCAGATCGCCCACCTTCTGCCGCGCGCGATCCAGCTGCCCGGCTATCTCGTCGCGTTCGCGCTGAAAGGCGGACAGCTTTCTCTGCGCGCGATCCGACCCGGCGGCTGCGGAATCGACCTCTCCTCGGCAGCGAGCCAGCTTCTGGCTGAGATCGAGGCTTCTCTCCTGGGCTGCACGACATGCGCTCTCAGCCGAAAGCGCCTCTTCTTCGCAGGTCTTCTTCGCGTCGAGCGCCGCAGAAAGGCGCTCTGCCAGCTGATCGAGACGCCGTTCGCGGGCCAGCACCCCCTCTGCCTCCTTACGGGACGCCCCGTACACGCGCACCTTCCCCGTCGGCCACGCCACGACGCCGTCTCGAGAAGCGAAGCGCGCGCCTTGCCCCCCGCCACGGCGCTGGGCTTCGAACGCCTCGGAAGCCGTGTCCACCACCATGACGTCGCCCAAAAGGGACTCCACGACACCGGCGGAGCTTTCGTCGTACGAGAGCAGTTCCACCAGGGGTCGACCCAGTTCAGCCTGGCAGGAAGCCGAAGCTCCGCTCACCGTGCGCGACATCAGGCTGACGCTGCCCGCGCGACCTTCCTCCAAAAGCGCCTCAACCGCCTCGCGAACATGATCCGAGTCGGGCGCGACGAGACCGGCGAGGTCTTCTCCCAAAAGGCTCTCGACCAAAAGCTCCAAGCCCTGCGGCGCGCCGATGGACTTGGAAAGCGGGGCGAGCGCGCCCTTGAAGCGATCCGTGCCGTCCACCAGCCATGAGAGGGCCGGATCGTCGGCACGGCCCGCACGTTGGAGCTGCTCGAGCGCCGCGATCTCGTTTTCGACCGCGCGCACGGCGTCTTGCGCCGCATGAGCCCGCGCCCGCGCGCTGTCGCGTCCGGCCAACGTCGAAGACAGTTCGACGTTGGCCGCCCTCTCCCTCTCTACCAGCCGATCGAAATCCGAGCGCAGCGTCTCGAGATGAGAGCGCTTCTGCTCGAAATCGCCCTGCGCCGCATTGATATCGGCATCGATCTCGATGCGGCGCGCATCGATCACCTGTTCGCGCGCCAGCTCGTTTGAAAGAACATCTCCCATCGAAGCGCGGCGGCGGCGCATCTCCTCGCGCTCTCGCTCGTCTTTACGTACGACCACGCGCAGCTCGTCGAGCTCTCGCTCGACCGCACGGCGACGCGCGACCGCCTCGTCGCGCTGGGCCGAAAGCGAATCGACCTTGGCCGAAGCCTCGCCGAATAGACCCTCGACCTCGTCGAGCGCCGCCTGAGACCGATCGAGCTCGGCGCAGGCCTCCTGTCGTTTGGAAGCGGCGGACGAAAGGGCGATGCGAACGTCGGCCTCGTAGCTTTGCGCAGACCGGCGCTTCTCGCGCAGCAGCATCTCCACCGAATCAAGACGCTCGGCCGCAGACGAAGCGCGACGCTGGGACCGCGCTATCTCGCCCGCCCCTGCAGTTTCACGCTGAATGAGCTGCTGAAGATCGATCACGGCCTGCTCCGAGCGGACAACGAACGCACGGCGATCTTCGATGAGCGACGCGATAAGACCCTCTTGCCGAACGATCTCGTCCCAGCGCCCCTGAAGCGATCGAAGATCGTCAACCGCCAGCGCCAGTTTCACCTCGGACAGGCGCGCCGAAGCCTCGGCATGCTCCTGGGCCCGCTTCGCCTTGCGCTCGAGGGGAGCCAACCGCTTCGCGATCTCGGCATACACATCGCGCACCCGGGCAAGGTGGTTGTCCATCTGCTCCAACTTGCGCGCGCTCTTCTCTTTGCGCTGCTTATGCTTGAGAATGCCCGCGGCCTCCTCGATCAGGGCGCGTCGATCCTCGGGGCGCGACTGCAGAATGGAATCGAGGCTGCCCTGCGAGATGATAGAGTGCGTTCCCGTTCCCAAGCCGGTGTCGTGCAGGATGTCGAGCACGTCCATGCGCCGCGCCGCCGACCCGTTCACCAGATACTCGGACTCGCCGCTGCGGTACAGCCGGCGCATGATCGACACCTCGGAATAATCGACGGGAAGCGTGCCGTCGGCATTGTCCAGCACAAGCTCGACCTCGGCCACCGAAACGGGCTTGCGAGCCGACGAGCCGGAAAAGATGACGTCTTCCATAGCCTGGCCGCGCAAATGGCGGGCGTTGCGCTCGCCCAGCACCCACAGCACCGCATCCGAGATGTTCGATTTCCCCGAACCGTTGGGACCGACCACGGCGGTGATACCCGGTTCGAGGGAGAGAACGCTTCGATCGGCGAACGACTTGAATCCCTTGAGAACGAGCGATTTCAGGTGCATGCGCTAATCCGCCTTGTGGTTTTTCCTGCCCTTGCGAGCAGCGGCGCGCTCGACCGCCTTGCGCGCACGCGCTTCTGCATTCGCCGTGATCTTGTCGGCTTTGGCAAAGGCGTCTGCCACCGTACGCTCGGCTTTCGCCTGGGCGTTGGCCACGTCTTTTTTGGCCCTCTCCTCTTCGTCCAGACCGAACCCGAAAAACTCGCCCAGACGGGCGAGCGTGCTTTTCGCCGCCTGGCTCTCGGCCTCCTTCTTCGTGCGGCCGGTTCCGCGCGCCAGGCCCTGGGTTCCGGCGAACACCTGGGCGACGAACGTGCGATCGTGGGGCGGACCCTGGGTTTCGACCAGCTTGTAGGTGGGCGTGATGCCGCCTTCCTGAAGCTTTTCCTGAAGGGCGCTCTTGGGGTTCTCGGGCTCGCGCGCCATATCGATGGACATGCGCGGGATGAGCGTGCGCTGGACGAACTCGTTGGCTGCGTCCATGCCGCCATCAAGGTACAGCGCCGCCACCACGGCTTCGAACACGTTTTCCAGAGCCGAATGGAGCCCGCGCTTGCCCGTGCCGGTTTCGGACGACCCGAACACGATCGCATCGGCGAAGCCGAGGCCCGCAGCCACCTCCGAAAGGCTCGATCCGGATACCAACGCCACCTTGATGCGGGTCAAGCCCCCTTCGTCAAGGCCGTGGAAACGATGGAACGCCGTCGAGGCGACGATGCAGCCCAGAATGGAGTCGCCCAGAAATTCAAGGCGCTCGTAGGAGTACTTCACCGAACGGCCCTCGGTTGCCGACGGGTGCGTAATAGCCGACAGCAGCAGGTCTTCATTCTCAAATCGATGCTGCACGATCTTTTCGGCAAGCGCAAGCTTGCCCCGCTGTTCTTCAGTAAGGTTCATACATCCCCGTTGCCGCACCCCTTGCGGGCGCTCTTTTCGAAGCAGACGCTCCCGAAGGGAGCGGTGTCCAACCTGTTCGCACGCACATGCACAAAAGCCCCATTTCCAGGGCTTTCGTAACCGTTTTTCTTATTGTACGCCAAGCGGTGCCGATGCGCGTTACCGAGGCGCGGTTTGCTCGATTAAACCAGAAACGTCGACGCGCACCGCCAACGCGGCGGTGAGGATGCCGTTGCACACAGCGCGGGCGCTTGACGAACCGTGTCCGACGATGCAGACTCCCTTAACGCCCAGAAGCGGGGCCCCGCCATACGCGTCGGCATCGACCTTGTTCTTCAGATCCGCCAGCCCCCCCTTGATGGCGAGCGCGCCCAGCTTCGCCCTAGGCGAGGCCGTAAGGATCTGCTTCAACTGTCCGAACAGCACGTTTGCCGTACCCTCGAGTGTTTTGAGGGCGACGTTGCCGGTAAACCCATCCGTCACGATCACATCGAACGCTCCCGCCAAAACATCGCGCCCTTCGGCGTTGCCCTTGAAATTGGGCTCTTGGGCCTTCAGGAGCTCGTGGGCCTGTTGGGCGAACTGCGATCCTTTCGTCTCCTCCTCCCCGATGTTCAACAGTCCCACGCTGGGGTTCTGGATACCCAAAACCTCCTGGGAATACACGCTTGCCATGCGCGCGAACTGAACAAGGTACTCGGCCTTGCAATCGGCATTCGCTCCAACGTCGCACAGAACCGTCGGCTTGAGGGGGGAGGGCACCACGGTGGCAAGAGCGGGACGCGCCACGCCCTTGATGCGCCCCATAACCAGCGTGGCAGCGGCGAGACAGGCACCGGTCGATCCCGCCGAGAAGAATCCCTGAGCGACGCCCTCCTTCACCAGACGGCATCCCACGACGATGGATGAGTCCTTCTTCTTACGAACCGCATTGGCCGGATGTTCGGCCATGTCGATGAACTCGGTGGTCGCACGCGCTACGCAACGCTCGTGCTGCGCTGCGAACGGCTCGACGATCTCGGCAGGACCGCACAGCACGACACCGAGGCCCTCGTCGGCCGCCAGCGCATCGGCAACGCCGTCGAGAACTACCGAAGGAGCATGGTCGCCTCCCAAGGCATCAACCGCTATCGTCACCTTTTCCCGCATGAAAACCCTCCCTTCAAACAAAAACCTCCCGACCGGCATGCCGTGGGAGGTTTTATTCTACGATCGCTTGAAACCCAGCTTAGTCGGTTTCGACAACCTCGCGGTTCTTATAGAAACCGCAGTTCGGGCAAACACGATGAGGCAGCTTGACCTCGCCGCACTGCGGGCAGACGGAGCGCGAAGGCGCATCGATGCGGTCATGGGTGGCGCGACGGGTACGGGTGCGGATACGGCCCATGCGTTGTTTAGGTACTGCCATGTCTCTCTATCTCCTTCGTCGAGCCGCTGCCTTGAACCGCAGCTCAAATCTACATAAACATGCGACGTGATATGTTAGCAAAACAACCGGAACACCGCAAGAGTGTTTGGAATTTCAACGACCCTCCATCTTCGCGCGCCTGAGGCGAGCGGTCCTTTCGGTTCGATCTATCCCAGATCGATCTTCCTCAGAACGGAAAACGGATTGGCCGCCTCGTCAAAATCGCGCACCGCGGCATCTCCACCGCAGCCGCAATCACCCTCGTTGAGATTCGCACCGCAAACCGGGCACAAACCCGCGCAATCATCCCGGCATAGCGGGACGAAGGGGACTTCTACCAGGAAGGCCGCTTCGATAAGCGGAACCAGATCGATCTCGTGATTGGCGGGAAGCACGTCGAACTCGTCGTCATCGAGCCCTTCGACGTGCTCCTGGCCGGAATCGATGAGGAAATACCCTTCGATATCGGCTTCCAGATCGAACGCCACCTCGTCGAGGCAACGCGCGCAATGCACAACGGCGCATCCGCTTGCCCGCCCCGAAACCAGGAACGCCTCTCCGGTGTTGGTGACGTCGACCTCCCAGGCAACCGAATCCGCGAACCGGTACTCGTCGCTTCCCGCATGCAGAACGCCCAGATCGAGAAGACCCTCATAACGCGAGCTCTCCGCAGGTGCGAAGAGCTCGGCGGGGATCTTGATGGTTGCGAAGCCGGTCATTAACGAGAAGACTGGGTGGTCGCGTTTAGTCGATCGCGGCAGCGGCGCACGTTGTTCAGCAGCGAATCGAGGCTCTGCTCGACATGGCCGAACACCTCATCGGCATAATCCTCCGCACCGGCGCGCGTCTGACGTTCGAGTTCGCGGGCATCGGCGACAATCTGATCGCTCTGCTGCTGGGAGATGCGAACGATCTCCTGTTCGCTGGCGATGGTCATAGCCTGGCTGCGTGCATCTTCGATCATGCGAGCGGCCTCGGCCTCGGCATCGTCGAGCAGGCCCTGGCGCTCGCGAACGATCTGGCGGGCCTGGGAGAACTCGCTGGGGAACGTATCGCGGATCTCGTCCATGATCTCGAATGCAGCCGAGATATCGATCTGGCGCATGTTGTTCTTGCCGAAAACGGGCTTCGAATCCTCGAGGAGGATGGACAGCTCTTCGAGCAGCCCCAATACTCCTGTTTCGTCCATAATCGTCCTTCCAAGCCTGCTGCGTTTATGTCCCTGACAGTGCGCGCTTCACGCACGTAATCGGTTAAATTCTACCAGGTTTGCCTGCGGTCCCAGGCCGCATCACAAAGCATTTATATTATAGCCGCTCTTCACGACGTGATCCCGCACGGACCCGTCGGCGGGAGAACCGCTTCGGCAATCGAAGCGCGCGGCCAGCGCTTGGGCGACGCACGTGGGCACGAACCGCTCGTAATCCCCTTTCAAACTGGCGATCTCGCGGACAATGGAAGACGACAGGTACATGTATTCCGGAGACGACATGATGAATACCGTTTCCAGCTCTTCGTCAAGCTGATAGTTCATCGCCGTCATCTGGAACTCGTACTCGAAATCGGTGATGGCTCGCAGTCCTTTGATCACAACCGTCGCTTCCACCTCCCGCGCGAAATCAACCAGAAGGGAATCGAAGGCGACGACGCGCACGTTGGGAAGATGAGCGACCGCCTGCTCGACGAGCGCCACGCGTTCATCTATGCTGAACAGGGGTTTTTTCTTCTTCGACACGGCGACGGCCACCACCACTTCGTCAACGAGCTGCGATGCGCGCGTGATGACGTCGAGATGGCCAAGCGTGATGGGATCGAAGGTCCCCGGCGTAAGCGCTCGCTTCATCGAACGATCCTCCCTCATCTGAAAGCGCATCCCGTTGCGCTGAAAACGACAACCGTCATTATGCCCTACCCTTCGACCTGCAGGATCGCAACACCGGTCTTTCCGTATCTTTTCTCCGCCAGCACAGAAAAGCCGGCGGCGCGAGCCTGCTCGCGCACCGCGTCGCCAACCTTCGCGTCGAACTCGTAGGCGACGAGCGCGCAGGCGGCCAGCATTCCGTCAGCTGCGAGACGGGTCGGTATCGACAGCACCTCCTCGGGTGGACATCGGTACGGAGGGTCCAGAAACACCAGATCGAACGGAACCGAACCCAAGCGCGACAGCGCGCCGAACACGTCGGCTCTCAGCACGCAAGCCCGATCGCACCCGATCTTGCATCGCTCGAGGTTGGAGGAAACGACGCGATGGGCCCTCGGATCGCACTCGCAGAACACCGCGCGCGACGCCCCGCGGGACAGCGACTCGATACCCAAAGCGCCCGAACCGGCGAAGGCATCGAGCACGCATGAGTCCTCGAAAGGTCCCTTTATGCTGATAAGAGAGCTGAACAGGGCTTCTCGCACGCGATCGACCGTCGGACGCGTTGTGGCGCCCGCAGGCGCGTCGATCGGCCTTCCTTTGAATTGTCCTGCGATGATGCGCACGCTATCCTCCTTGGAACTCGGTTGATCGGCCGAACGACAGCCGCGCTTCTCGTGCGACAGCGCGCACGTCTTGCCCTTCGAGCAGTGGATCGACCTCAACGATGGCGCGCGCATCCTCGTGAGCGGCCTCGATGAGAGCAGCATCGCGCACCACGTTCACTAGCTTGAGGCCCGAAGCCCCATGCTGGCGGTTGCCGAGGATATCCCCCTCGCGGCGCAGCGACAGATCGAACGAAGCCAGCTCGAATCCATCATCGGTGCCCTCCATGGCGGCTAGGCGCAAGAGAGCCTCTTCAGAGCGCGAAGACGATACCAAAAACACCTGCGCCGGCAAACCCCCGCGGCCCACCCGCCCGCGAAGCTGGTGCAGCTGGGCCAGACCGAACCGATCGGCGTCCTCGACGATCATGATCGTCGCGCACGGGACATCGACCCCCACTTCGATCACCGTCGTAGCTACGAGCACCTGGGTCTGCCCCGATCGAAATCGATCCATGACCTCCTGTTTTCGTTGCGCCGGCATCTTTCCGTGCACCAATTCGACCACATGATCGGTAAACACCTTAGCCTGGAGAAACGCCGCTTCGCCTTCCGCCGACGAAAGATCCGCCTCGCACAGGTCGTCATCGGACTCGATGCTGATGGATGCATAGATGCACTCCGGTTCGGCATCGACTCCCCCGTCGATGGGTCTCTCCCCGTTTAGAGCCCGCGAGCCCACCAGAGGGCACACCACATAGACCTGCTCGTTGCGGGCAAGCGCCTCCTTGGCCGCGTCGTAGGCGATGCCGCGAGCGTCTTTGGTAAGGACCCGTGTCGAGCGAGGCGCGGCCCCGGCGGGTCGTCCCCGCAGATACGACAGGGTCATTCCCCCGTACAGAGCAAGCGCCAACGTACGCGGGATGGGAGTGGCCGTGAGGAACAGAGCGTCGGGACAGCCCCCCTTCCCCACCAACTTCGCCCGCTGATCGACACCGAAGCGCTGCTGCTCGTCGATAACCGCAAGCGAAAGATCTTTGAACCGCACCGCATCCTCGATGAGCGCATGGGTTCCGATAAGCACGTCAACCACTCCGGCAGCCACGCGCTCGAGCAGAAGCGCACGTTCGTCGGCAGGAGTCGAACCGGTTAGAACATCCCAGATCACGCCGGCACGATCGAAAAGCGGGCCGAGCGTTGCCGCATGCTGGCGGGCAAGGATCTCGGTGGGGGCCATAAGCGCGGCCTGGGTTCCCGAATCGGCTACCACAGCCAGGGCGTGGGCCGCCACCACCGTCTTTCCCGTTCCCACATCGCCTAAAAGCATGTGGTTCGCAGGTTTCGGAGCCGCAAGAACCGAAAGGATCTCGCCCACCGCGCCTCGCTGCTCGGCGGACAGCTCGAACGGAATCGCCGCCTCGAGTTCGGAGAGATGCCCTCCGTCCACGCAATGCGAGACGGGGGTGCGGCCCTCTCGGCTCAGCGACTCGTCGCGCATGAGCTGCAACTGGAGAAACAGCACCTCTTCGTAGGCGAGGCGATACCGTGCCGCGGCTTGTTCATCCATCGAACGAGGAAAATGGATCGCACTGAAAGCGCGCCCGCGGCTCATGAGGCCTCGGCGCGCGCGCAACTCGAGCGGAAGCGGATCAAGCATGCCCGCCGTGTGCTGCAAGGCGTTTTTCACCAGGCGGCGAACCCAAGCGGTCGAAAGCCCGTCGGTGGCGGGATGGATCGGGATCACCAGTCCTCCCGCCCTATCCCCCGCATCCCCAAGCAGCTCGATGAACGGATTGGTCATGCGCTTGAACCCGTAGTTGAACTCGACTTTGCCCGCTACCGCGACCGTCGAGCCCGGTTTGATCTGATCGGCCAGCCAAGGCTGGCGAAACACCGTGACCATCAGCACGCCGGTCTGGTCTACAAGCGATATCTCGACCAGAGAGAGGTTTCGGCGCGGACGCTTGAGCTTGACCTCGTGCACGAGCCCGTTCACCGTGCAGTTCTCGCCGATGGTCGCCCGGGCGATCGTCTGGAGGCTGGATAGATCGACGTAGCGACGCGGGAAATGCTCGAGCAGATCGCGAACGGTACGCACTCCGAGCTTGTGCAGGACCGCAGCCCGCGCGGGGCTGACGAGACGCACGGCCGACACATCGGCATCCAAGGCCATCGTGGCCTCCAGCCGATCGCGCGGGGCGTCCCGCACGGTCTTGGACTGCTTGGATCCGTCCGCCACCGAACCTCCCGCGCCTGTTTCGGAGCCGCTATTCGACGGAGAAGACGACCGGATACAGCGGCTGCTCTCCGCGATGCGACTCGATCTCGATATCCTCGTACCTTCCCTCGATAAGCGCGACCAGCGCCTGAGCCTGATCGTCGCTAAAATCCTGACCCGAAAGAAGCGTGAGGGTATCGGCGTCTTCGGCCTCCATAACCTCGAGCAAGGCCATGACGACCTGGTTGATATCGGAGCCCACGGCCTCGATGGATCCATCGGCGATGCCGATGACGTCGCCTGCGGAAATGGGGTTGCCGTGCGCGTCTCGCGAGTCCTTCACCGCATGGGTGACCTCACCCGTCTTAACGTCGGCGAAGGCCTCGGTCATGGAATCGAGATTGGTTGCCAGATCGCACCCCTCGTTGAATCCGAACAGGGAGGAAAACGCCTGCGGGACCGTTTTGGTGGGTACCACGCCGCACGGGATATCGGCCAGCTCGCACGCACTCTGAGCGGCCATGATGATATTCGAGTTGTTCGGCAGCACGATGATATGGTCCGCATTGATGGAAACGATGGAGTCGAGCAGATCTTTGGTGGACGGGTTCATGGTCTGGCCGCCCGACACCACCACATCGACGCCCAGGCTCTTGAGGATCTTGGCGTTGCCCTCGCCGCTTGCAACGGCGACGAAGCCGTAAGGTTTGCGCTCGGCTTCCCGAGAAGCCTGCTCAGAGGCAAGCTTGTCGGCGCGCTCGGCGCTTTGCAGCTGCATGTTATGGATGTGGACCTCCGAGATTTGGGAGTCGTGGGTAAGGAACCACTGCAGCACCTGGTCGGGCCGATTGGAATGAACATGCACCTTGAAGTTGGGATGCATGCCCACCATAAGGTCGCAGTCTCCCATGGTGGGAAGGAACTCGCGAGCCGCCTCGACATCGACCGAATCGGAATGCACGAGAAATTCCGTGCAGTAGCGGAACTCCGAGCCCTCCCAGTCGTTGATGAGCTCGATCTCCACCTTGGGAGCATCGGTCCGCGCGAACGCGAACTCGTCTTTGAGCTCCCCCTCCCTGCCCTTGAGCGCGGCAACGAAGCCGTCCACCAAAATAGCCAGGCCGTATCCGCCGGCATCGACCACGTTGTTCTCTTTCAGAACGGGAAGGAATTCGGGCGTGCGCTGAACCGAGGCGTACGCCTCGGTTACCACGAAATCAAGCGCCTCGTCAATCGAGAAGCGCTTTTTGTGCGCATGCCTGGCTGCCGAGGCGATGTCGCGCAGCACCGTGAGGATGGTCCCCTCGACGGGCTTGCGAACCGCTTGAAACGCCACTTCCTGGGCGCGGGCGAACGCGGCGTCGAGGGTTGCGGCGTCGAACGTCGAGCGCTCCGCGCAACCTTCGCACAAGCCGCGCAGGATCTGCGAGGTGATGACGCCCGAGTTGCCGCGCGCGCCCATGAGCGCGCCGGTGGTGACGGCCTTGCGGATGTCGGCCGACGGAGCCCCGATGGGAACGCGGGCCACGTTTCCTATGACCGACTCGAGCGTGAGCGACATGTTGGTTCCGGTGTCCCCGTCCGGCACGGGAAAGACGTTGAGTCGGTTGATCTCGTCTTTGCGCGCGGAAAGGCCCTTGCTCGCCGCCGCGAGGGCGTTGAGCGTATCGTTGACGGTGTATTCAGACATAAGTTGACGATTCTCCTTGCATGCCGCACCCCGAAGCGGGGCGCGCGACCCTGTTCCCTACTTACGGACCTTAACGCCCTGAACGTGCACGTCGACGCCGGCCAGCGGAACGCGCGCGTACTCCTTCAACACAAAGGACACCTGATCGACCAGGTTCTGAGAAACGGTGTTGATGTTGGTTCCGTATTCCATGACCACGTACAGATCGACGTGGATCCCCCCTTCGACGGCCTCGACGACCACGCCGCGGCGCAGGCGGGATGTCGGAAGGATCTTGGCGATGCCGGGCACGTTGGTGGGCGCGGTCATACCGACGACTCCGTAGCACTCGGCGGCCGCATGGCCCACCATATCGGCAAGCACGTCGTTGGCGACGTGGAGCTCTCCGGGAATAACGGTGCTCATATACGGTCCTTTCGATGGACGGACGTTCTTCGCTCGTTTTATGATCAGATCAACGGTAGTATAGACCAAAGCCCGCGAACCACGATGCGCGCCGCACAGGTGCGGAAGGCTATACAGGAAAAAACCTTGCGGCCTTGAAAACATTTGTGGTACACTTCCAAGGCTGTTTGTCGATTACCATTTCATTCGTTAATGGAATGCCAAGCATGGAGTTGATTCAATATGTCTAAAGTTTGCGAAATCTGCGGTAAGCACCCCGTTGCCGGGCACAGCATCAGCCACTCTCATCGCGTGACCGGGCGCATGTTCCGCCCCAACATCCAGAAGATCACTATCAGGGACACAAAGGGCCGCGTTCGCAAGGCCAACGTGTGCACCAGCTGCATGAAAGCCGGCAAGGTCGAGCGCGCTTAAGGCGCGACCCAACTCCCTTCTTGGCATTCGAGCCCCGCAATCCTGCGGGGCTTTTTCTCGTTCATCGAACGCTGCCCGCCCGACGCCTGCTAATCGGCAACGATGAGCAGGCGTCCGCAGTTCGGACACGTACCCAGGGGAGCATGGGCGCGCAGCTCGATGAGCTTGCCGTGCTCGAGGGGCGTTCTGCACGAACCGCACTTCCCCTCGCTCAGCACGCCCACACCCACGCCGCCTCCGCGGGCAGTCGATGCGGTGTAGCGCTTCAGCACGTCGTCGGGCAGCCGCGAAGCAAGGTCATCGCGCCGGTCGGCCAGCACATCGGCCTTTTTTCCATACTCGACACGTGCAGTCTCGAGCGCCGCGCTGCGGCGGCGATCCTCCGAAGCGAGCGCGGCACGGGCTTCTTCGATCTGTCTGCGCAGACCCGCGGCCTTCTCGGAATCGGCATAGAGCTTCTCGAGACGCTTCTCGCAGGCCGCTCGCTTTTCACTCAGGGAGCGCAGCTTCTTGGAATCGATCTCGATGCTGCGATAATCCGTTCCCGCCGTATCGATCCGCGCCTGGGCGAGGACCTGATCTTCGGAAAGGCGCGCATCTTCGGCCTCGAGCTGTGCGATGGACTCGGTGAGCTGCTGCTGTGCGGAGGCCAACGCGCGAGCCTTCTCCTCGACCTGCGCGATCTTCGCCCGAACCGATGCGAGCTCTTTGCGCGCGGGAAGCTCGTCGAATTCCCTTTTAGAGCGCGCGATATCCAAATCGACGCGCTGAAGTCTCATAAGGTTGTTCATATCCTCGTGTCGCAGCTGCATAGCGCCCCCTTGCAAAACCTATACGGTGAACCAGTTAGAACTCTGATCGTAGATATGGATCGATTCGGCATCGACTCCCACCGATGCGACCGCCTTGGCGAGAACCGCGCAAAACGGCAGCTCGCTCACGTCGTGCCCGAGCTCGACCAGCGCAAGCCCCCGCTCCTGCGCGTCAAGCGCGTCGTGGTATCTAGCCTCGCCGCACACCAGACAATCGGCGCCCTGCGACAATGCGCCCTCGATCACATTGCCGGCTGACCCCGTGGCGCACACCACGCGCTCGACGGGCGCGCCGGCATCGCCCCATACGCGCGGAGTGCGCCCGAACACCCGTTTGCAGCGCAGCGCCAAACCTCGAAGATCCAGATCGTCATCGCGCACGGAACACAACTGGCCGTACCCGAGCCGACCGTCGCGCGCCGCAGGGACGACGATGCGATCGAAATCGAGATCGAGGATCCACGGCAGCATGCGCGCCCCGTCGGCGCTCACGTCGAGCGTCGTATGAAACGACAGGCAGCTCACATTCCAGCGGGCAGCCGCATGCACGCGCGCCCCGGCCGCATCGCCCCCGCTGCCGAAGGCGACGAAACTCTGCGGCGGGTCGATGAACAGGGGATGATGCGTGATAAGAACGTTCGCTCCGAATTCGCGGCATGCGCACAGCGCAGCGTACGTGGGATCGAGCGCGATGGCAACCGAAGCAACCGGCTCGTCGGGGTCGCCCACCACCAGTCCCGTGCGGTCCCAGGTTTCGGCGTCCTCGCGCGGGTACAGCTCGAGCAGCCTACGCTCCAACTCGCCCACGGTGAGTGCCGTCGAAAGCTGGTCTTCCCTCATAAGATTGGTTTTCATGCCAGTTCGACCTCCCGTCGATCCCCGTCGCGCGTCGGAACCGTAACCGTACGGTACCCCGCCTGGTACATCGATCTCATCGCCCCGGAGATGCCGCGCGCCACGTTTTCCGGACAATGGGCGTCAGAGCCCACCGTGCAGGGAACGCCTGCCGAGGCGAAGCGCCTCAGCAAATCGGGAGCCGGATACACTTCGCCACACGGGCAGAACGCGCCCGATGCGTTCACTTCGATCATGCGATCCGAGGCAAGCACCGCATCCACCGCATCGTCGTAGAGCGCACCCATGCGAAACGACGGGTAGATGCCGAACTTCTTCACCAGATCGGGGTGGCACATCACATGGAACGGGAAACGGGTGCACGCCGCCGCTTCGCACCACCGAGCAAAGTAGTCGCGCCATATGCCATCGACCTGATCGCGCATCCCCCAGCGCTCCATGCTGAGTTCGGGATGATCGATCGGCCAGGTTCCGATGAAATGAACCGATGCGCACACGAGCTCGAATCGCTCCAGATCGGCCGCCTGGATGCCCCGATCGTCCGCTTCTCCCAACCAGTCGAACTCGCATCCGGCAAGGATCTCGATCCCGCGATGCTCGAGGCGCGCACGTTCGATCGATTCCAAGTACGGCGAAAGCTCGGAAGCAGGCATGGCCGAATCGCCGTTGGGGTCGAATACGGGGGAAAGCGGGTAGTGCTCGGTGATGCCCAGCGTGGATACGCCGCGTGCGCAAGCGGCTTCCACCAGGTCGAACACCGATCCCGTTGCGTGGCCGCACAGCTCGGTATGGGTATGCGTGTCTACGAGCTCCCTCATTGCCAGTCCAGACACTCCCTGAGTGCCACGATGAAACCTTCGATGTCGGCCTCCGTCGTGAAGCGCCCAAACGAAATGCGCAGGGCCCCGTAGGCCGCATCGGAGTCGATCCCCATGGATTTCAGCACATGGCTGGGTTCGAGGGAGTGAGACGAGCAGGCCGAGCCGCCCGATACCCCGAACCCCTTCATATCGAGGCGCAGGACAAGCGTCTCGCTCTCGTATCCCTCGACCAGCACGTGAACGACATTGGGAAGGTAATCCTCGCTTCCCGGCTCAACCGCAACCGTGGGCGACACGGCGGGAATGGAGGAAAGCCGAGCGTAGAGGAGATCGCGCAGCGAGCGCTGCCGCGCGCTCTCTTCTGCAAGCGATTCGATAGCCGTGCGCGATGCGGCGGCGAACCCCGCGATACCCATCACATTCTGCGTACCGCTGCGCCGACCCGCCTCTTGACCGCCGCCCAGCAGATAATCCTGGTAGGGGATGCGCGCGCGCACGTACAGCGCGCCGACCCCCTTGGGGCCGCAGATCTTGTGCGCCGCAAACGATGCGGCGTCGATACCCAGCTCCTGAACGTCGAACCGAACCTTTCCGAGCGCCTGCACGGCATCGGTGTGGAACAGAGCCCCGCGATCATGGGCGATGCGAGCCAGCTCGGCAACAGGCTGAAGCGCTCCCACCTCGCTGTTCGCCGCCTGAACGGACACGAGAACCGTATCCTCTCCCATGGCTGCGGCAAGTTTTTCAGGGCGGATGAATCCCGAACGATCCGGATCTATCTCCGTGACGCGGAAACCCAGCGATTTCAAACGATGCGCGGGAGACAGCACCGCCTCGTGCTCGATAGACGAGATCACGATATGGGGCGTGAAGGAGCCTTGCCGACTGCGGTTCCGCTCGGCCGTAACAGCCTGGGCCAATCCGATGATCGCGGTGTTGTCGGCCTCGGTTGCGCCGCCCGTGAAGACGATCTCGTTCGGTCGGGCGGCGTTGATGTCGCAAGCAAACGAGCGGCGGGCGCGCTCGAGCGCCTCGAAAGCCGCGCGACCGGGCGCATGCAGGGAGTTGGCGTTGGCGTTGAGGGCGACGTTCGCCTTTCCGGGAACCAGGTAGGGCTGCATGGCAAGAACGGACTCCTCGCAGAGCGGAGTGGTTGCGGCCCAGTCGAGGTACACGTAGTTCTCTGAAACGGTAACAGCCATGTCTTTTAAGCCTCCTGCGCCGCGCGGCGCGCGGCATTCCCCAAATCGCATATGCGCTTCAGCTCGCCTGCGGGATCGGCCGCCTTGAAGAAGGCGTTCCCGCACACCATCACATCGGCGCCCGCCGCCGCGACGCGCTCGACCGTCGATACGGATATACCGCCGTCCACTTCGATAAGCAGGCCTTCGTTGCCCGCACCTCGCGCTTGCTCGACGATACGAGCGACCTTGTTTTCGCTACCCTCGATGTAGCTCTGCCCCGAAAAGCCGGGTTCGACGCTCATGACAAGCGCCATGTCCAGCCGATCGATAACGGGTGCAAGCGCCGAAGCGGGCGTGTTCGGCTTCAGCGACACGCACGCCCGCGCACCCGCCGACCGAATGAGGTCGACCGCTTCCACCAGCTCGCCTTCATCGAGCGCTTCGGCGTGAACGGTGAGGATATCGCTTCCCGCCTCGATAAACCACGGAAGCTGTTCGAGCGGGTTGGACACCATGAGGTGCACGTCGAGGGGGATGCGGGCGCAGCGCTTGAGCTGTTTGACCACCGGAACGCCCATCGTCAGGTTCGGGACGAAGTGGCCATCCATCACATCGACGTGGACGAACCCCGCGCCAGCGCGCTCGACAAGCTCGATATCGGCAGATAGGTTCATGAAATCCGCCGATAGAATCGACGGGGCGACCCGCAGAGGCTGAAACATGCTCGACCTTTCCCAACTGGATTATCGCGAATCACCATTCTAACGCAACGATTCGGCGGACGCAGACGCTCAACGGCATGAGAACGTACTGTTAAACTAAAGCAAGCGCTTAACCCGGAAGGAGGGATGCATGGAACGGTCGAACTGGTGCACCTACCCCATGCCTCACGGCCCGCTGACCATCGCCGCCGACGACAAGGGGCTGACCGCGCTTGCGTTCGGAGCGGTGCCGCTTCTCGGCAGAAACGCTCCCTCGATCCTCACCAACCGGGCCGCAACCGAGATCCAAGAGTACTTCGCGGGAAAAAGGCGCTCTTTCGACGTGCGCCTCTCGCTAAGGGGCAGCGCGTTTCAGCGCACGGTTTGGACCGAAATCCTCTCGATCCCCTACGGCGAGGAGCGCACCTGCGAACAGCTGGCCCGCCTTATCGGAAAACCGGGATCGCATCGGTCGGTGGGAACCGCCGTGAAAAGCTGCCCCCTCCCGCTGATCGTACCCACGCACCGCGTGGTCGGCAAGAACCGCGAGCCGTTCGGCCACGATAGATCAACCCAGGTGAGACGAGGACTTCTTGCCTTCGAGCAGAAGACGGCCCAACGGGCTCCGTCTGCAGATCGAATCCGATGCGAAAACCTCCGCCTATAAAAGGGATCGGTGCGGATACCCGCGCGCAAGAACCTAGATTCCGTAGAACTCGGGTTTGAGAGAGCGCGCGTTCAGCGCGTCGCGCGCCTCGTCGATGGTAAGACCTTCCCATATCAAACCGCGCACGACATCGGTAATGGGCAGCTCGATACCGTAGCGCTGCTCGAGCACCGAAAGGTTCTTACAGGCCAGTGCGCCCTCGACCACCATATGGGTCTCTTCGTGGAACCGATCGAGCGTCGTACCCCGCGCGAACGCCTCGCCGAAACGGCGGTTGCGCGAATGACGCGACATGCAGGTGGCGATAAGGTCTCCCGCCCCGGCAAGCCCCATGCAGGTGAGGGGGTCGCCCGCAGCCTTCGAGACCAAGCGGCTCATCTCGGCCATACCGCGCGTAATGAGCATGGAAGCGGTGTTGTCTCCGTACCCCATGCCGTAAGACAGGCCCACGGCGATGGCGATCACGTTCTTGGCGGCGGCGCATAGCTCGACGCCCACCGCATCGGAGCTGGTGTACACGCGAAACTGCGGGACCGAGAACAGCCGCTGAAACGCATCGGCCGTTTCGGCGCAGGCAGAAGCCACAACGGTGCCCGCCGGGATTCCAACAGCCACCTCCTCGGCGTGGTTCGGACCCGACAGGACGGCGAAGCGGCCCGCGTTGCCCATCTCCTGTTCGAGCACCTCGAGGGGCAAACAGCCCGTGTTCTCTTCAACGCCTTTGAAGCAGACGACCACAGGAACGCTCGATCCGACCAGACGGGAAAGCTCGCAGGCCATCGAGCGCATGACCTTGGAAGGCGTAACCAGCACAACCGCCTCGGCCGCGCGAACGACCTCTTCGAGATCGGACGACGCGCGAATGGAAGTCGACAGCTCGACCGACGACAGATAGTCGGGATTGCGGTGAGACGAATCGATGGATCGGGCGACCGACTCGCGGCGCGCCCACAGAAAGACCTGGCTTCCGTTTTTCGCAAGGACCTGGGCCAGCGCCGTTCCCCACGATCCTGCTCCGATTACCGCTATCGTCATGGGCGCTCCTCTTCCCTATCGGTCTTCGCTTGCGCTTCCCAGCTTCGATTCGGCGTGAGCGCGCAACCGTTCGATGTTGGCGCGGTGCGCCCATACCACTGTGGCGGCGGCCAGCGAGCACAAAACGATGGCCCAGGCATTGGGCCAGAACACGAAGGCGGCCGTAACCGGGCACAGCAATGCCGCCACGATAGAGCCCAGCGACACGTAGCGCAAAACCGCCACGACGACGACGAACGCCGTCAACTCGATGAGCCCCGGCACGGGTCCGAACGCCACCATCATGCACCCGAATGCGACGGCGATTCCCTTGCCGCCCTTGAAGCCAAGCCATGGACTGAAGATGTGGCCCCACGTGCATGCGAGAAACGCCATGGCGGATAAGACCTGCAGCTCGACCGTGGAAAGCGGGGTCTGCGAGGGCAGCATCGCCGAAACGAGTCCGACCACCGCCCCGCTGAGCAGACCTTTGGCGACATCGAGGGCGAACACGGCCGCGCCACCCTTCTTACCCAGCGTGCGCAGTGCGTTCGTGGCTCCGATGTTGCCGCTTCCGTGCTGGCGCACATCGGTGTGGAAGAACAGACGCGAAACGATGACCCCCCAGGGTATCGACCCTAAAAGGAACGAAACCAAAAAGACGGATGCGATGGCGGTTGCGAACATGCGCCTAGTCCTTCTTCTTGAACTTCATGCGAATGGGCGTCCCTTCGAGGTCGAAGTGCTCTCTCAGGCGGTTTTCGAGGTAGCGCTCGTAGTTATCGTCCACAAGGTCAGGACGGTTCGCAAAGAAGGTGAACGCCGGTGGGCACGTCCCGGTCTGGGTCACGTACTTCATGCGCAGCATGGCCTTGCCGTGCGAAACGGTGTGCCCGAACTCGCGGATATCCTGCAACCAGGTGTTCAGCTGATTGGTGGGGATGGTTTTCTGGAAATTGGCGTACGACGTGTCGATGGCGTCCCAGATGCGCTGAATGTTCTTGCCGGTAAGCGCGGAGATAGCCACCACCGGAGCGTAGCCGACGAACATGAGGCGATCCTGGATGCGTTCGCGCACCTCGGCCTTGGCCTCGGGCCCCTCGACGATATCCCACTTGTTCAGCACGATAACCATGGCGCACCCGCGGTCGGCGGCGAAGCGCGCGACGCGCTGATCCTGATCGGTAAGGCCCAGCGTTCCGTCGATGACGAGCAGCGCCACGTCGGCGCGGTCGATGGCGCGCATGGCACGGACGAACCCGTAGTACTCGACATCTTCGTCGATCTGGCTTTTACGGCGCAGACCGGCGGTATCGACGATGGTGTAGGCTCTCCCCTCGTGCTCGATGTAGGTATCGATCGCATCGCGCGTGGTTCCCGCGACGTCGGAAACGATGGAGCGGTCGTTGCCGGTAAGCTTGTTGGTAAGCGAGGACTTGCCCGCGTTCGGCCGACCGATGATGGCGACGTTCACGCCCGCATCCAGCGTGCCCGACAGTTCGCGATCGGCCGAAGCCTTCTCGAGGGCAACGACGACCTCGTCGAGCAGATCGCCCGTCCCGTGCCCGTGAACCGCCGAAACCGGCCAGGGATCCCCTATACCCAACTGGTAGAACTCCCAGATCTCGTCGGTGCGCCCCGGCGTGTCGAGCTTGTTCACCACCAGAAAGACCGGCTTGTCGGTTTTACGCAGGATGCGGGCCACCTCGGCATCGTCGGCGTTGATGCCCGTCTTGCCGTCAACCAGAAACACGATCGCATCGGCCTGCTCGGCAGCAACGAAGGCCTGATGACGGATGGAGGCCTGAAAATTGTCCTCGTCCCCCATCTCGATGCCACCCGTATCGACCAGCGTGAACCTCACGCCGTTCCATTCGGATTCGTGATACGAGCGGTCGCGGGTTACCCCGCGCATGGAGTGGACGATGGCCTCGTCGGCCTGGGCGACGCGGTTGACGAATGTGGATTTGCCGACGTTGGGTCGGCCGACCACGGCTACAAGCGGCAGGCTCATATGGTATTTTCCTTCTCTATGTCTATGAGCGCTCGGCCAAGGCCGTCAGCTCGCGCAGATAATCAAACGGTGAACAGGATACCATGTTAACTTCGACCCCCGCGATCGCCTCCACATCCTCCAGACGCTTATCATCGAGCATGATCAGGTCGTCGTTGAACATGACGCGGGGAACGAGGTAGATCGCATCGCGCCCGCCTCGTTCGCCGGAGACGCGGTGGATGGCGGCTCCCACATCGGCGCCCACAAGCAGCCCCGTGACGTTCACATTGCCGCCGAAGTACTCGTTTTCGACGTAGAGCGGCTCGAGCAGGCCGCGCAGACAGCTTTCCTCGATGCTGGGAGTGAGGAAGTGCCGTTGCGCGGTCCCTGCGACGAGATACGCCCTTTTCCCTGCGGCGCTCAGCGCGGCGGCGCAACGCTGCACCGCTCCCTCGGCCAACGCCCGAGACCAATCGTCAAGAAACGAGCGGATGATGCCGATCCCGTCCTCGAACAAGCCGAAGTCGCCGTAGTGCTCGCTTGGCGGCAGCCTGTCGATAAGATCGGCTCCGTAGGCGTTGCTGTAGAACTCGTCAGCGGCATGCACCCAGGGCACCCCCCGTTCGGACAGGGCCCGCCGCTGAAACGGCTCGATCTGCTCGAGCAGCCTTCCCGACGAAACGGGATCGTCGAAGCTGTGCTCGAAGCGCTTTTGGAAGCGCGTGTAGCCCAAGGGCACGATGCCCACGCTGAGGATGCCGGGGCGCGCCCAGGCCCACTCCAGCGAAGCGGACAGCTCGTCGCCGTCGTTGGCCCCCGGCACCAACACGATCTGCACGTGCGCCTCGATACCTGCGGCAAGCAGCCGATCGAACGCTTCGAGGCCGTGCTGGGCCCGTCTGCCGATGATCGCGCGGCGCACCTCGGGACTGGTGGCCTGCAGTGAAACGTGCAAAGGCGTGATGCGCTGCTCGATGATTCGAGCCTCGTCGGCCTCTCCGAGGTTCGTGAGGGTAACGAAGGTTCCCACCAGAAAACTGAGGCGGTAGTCGTCGTCGCGCAGGTACAGCGAGCGACGCATGTCTTTGGGGAGCTGATGCATGAAGCAGAACGTGCAGGCGTTGCGGCACTGGATGACATCGTCGAACACCAGTCCGTCGAATTCGACCCCCCAGTCTTCGCCCAGATCGCGTTCGAGCTCCACCGACCCCTCGTCGCCATCGGTATCGATGTATCCCACTTCGATCGAGAAATCACCCGACAGCCAACGCCAATCGATGACATCGCGCAGCGGATGCCCGTCGACCGACGTGAAATAGCATCCCGGAGTGAACCCCGCGTCGTCTGCCGGAGAGCCCGGATGCACAGAGGCGATGAGGGCATGAGTGGCGCAGCGCGAAGCTGCCAGCACGGCGGGCGCAACCGCGCAGGCGCCGACGCCGCCCTCGGAGCTTCCCGCCGCGCGCTCGATATCGGCGCCCGGATACGAGAGGGACGAACCTTTCAAAGGAGCGATGGTCACATGCGCTCCAAACGGGAAACGACAGCGGCGATCTGGTCTTCCGGAGTGGATGCGCCAGCGGTCACGCCCACCGTGCCCACTCCGGAAAACCACGACTCGTCCAATTCGGCCACCGATTCGATGTGGAAGGTACGCTCGCATTGGGCCTTGCAGATATCGAACAGGCGCGTGGTGTTCGACGAGTTGCGCCCGCCGATAACCACGATGGCATCGACCTGGTCAGACAGGTCCGCCGCCGCATCCTGGCGCTGCGAAGTGGCGAAACAGATGGTGTTTTTCACCTCGGGCTCGATGCCGAGGGCGCGCAGATGAGACACGATCGCATCGAGCCTGTCTTTCTGCTGAGTGGTCTGGACCACCACGCCCACCGGCGCCTCGATGTCTGCGGGCACCTCGTCAGGCGAGGTGACGGCATAGACGCGCTCGGTGCTCTCACGCGCGCAGGCGACGATGCCCTCGACCTCGGGATGCCCCGCCTCTCCCACGACCACCACGCTGCCCAATCGGCGCGCCATATCGGCCGCCGCCTTCTGAGCCCGCGCGACATGGGGGCACGTCGCATCGACCACGGTGTTTCCCGCCGCAACAACCGCACGCATGACCTGGGGCGTAACGCCGTGACTGCGAATGACCACCGAAGAGCCGCGCATCGCGTCCTCGATGGCGGACACCTCGGTTACGCCCCGATCGGACAGTTTCTCCACCACCTGGGGGTTATGGATGAGCGGTCCCAGCGTATAGGCGCGCCCTCCGTCCTCCACGCTTTTAAGGGCAAGATCGAGCGCGCGCTGAACCCCGTAACACGCGCCGGCGTGCTTCGCCCGTACCACCTTCATGTTAGCTCGCGCCTTTCTCCGCCGACGCCGAAACCTCCTCCGCGCGCTTGCGCGCCGTCTCGGCGGCTACCTCCTCAGCAGTATGGCGAGGAATGGGATGGGCGGCAAAAACAGGAGTGAAATCGTAACCATTCGGAAAGAGCTCGACCATATCGACCTCTTCGGGAGAGCAGCGTCGGCTGAGCGCGAAGCACTCGCGCATCGCGTACCACACGCACCCGTCAAGCCTTTGATCCTTGGGCAGGAAGTCGAAATCCTCCAGCAAAACGGGCTGACCGTACTCGGTTGTGATGCGCGGGAACCGCACAAAGCGGCCCTTCTGCTTAATGTGCTCCGCATCGCGCACGGTCATGGGAAGGATGGGTGCCCTGCCCATACGGGCGATAAGCGCCGCGCCTCCGTGCACCTCGGGCGTGCGGTCGCTCTTCCCCCGTCGCGTACCTTCGGGGAGGATGACGATCGTCTCACGGTTCTTCAACGATGTCGAAGCGCGCCTGATGGCGGTGCGGTCGGCCGAATCGCGCTTGATGGGTATCACGCCCAGGCGAGACAGGGCCCAGCCGAACACGCGAGGCTTGCCCGCAAACAGCGTGTCGCGCGCGATGAAGCGCGGCCAGATCGCCGGCCAGGCCGACAGGAACAAAAACACCACGTCCATAAACGAGGTGTGGTTCGACACCACCACCACGCCGCTGTCCCGCGCAAGGGCGACGAGGCGCTCGCGGTGATCGACGCGATAGCGAAACAGCAGTTTGCTCAAAGCGGCAACCACCACGATGATGACCGTGGCCACCCCCTTGGGGATATGGCGATCTTCGGACACGCCGCCGAAGGGCATGTCCCAGAAGCGCTCGTATCCGCGCGGCGCGTCGGTGCCCGCATTCTTGCCGGCGGGCATCTAGCGCATCCGTTCGCGCACGAGATCGCAGATACGGGCCACTACCTCGTCCTGGGACAGGCCGGTAGAATCGATGATCATCGCATCGTCGGCAGCCGCAAGCGGAGAGGCGGCGCGGGCCGAATCGCGCTCGTCGCGCGCAACGATGTCGGCGAGCACCGTCTCGAAGTCGGTGGATCCGATACCGCGCGCGGCGTTCTGGGCGACGCGTCGGCGCGCCCGCTGTTCGTCGCTGGCCGTGAGGAACACCTTCGCCTCGGCGTCGGCGAACACCACCGTGCCGATATCGCGGCCCTCCACCACGTAGTTGCCCGCGCGCCCGATGACGCGTTGGCGCTCAACCAGCGAGGTGCGCACTGCCGGTACGGCCGACACCTTGCTGACCGCCCGATCGATCTCGGCGGTCCTGATCGCATCGGTAACATCGCACCCATCCACCAACACGGCGCGGGCATCCACCGCCCCTTCGTCGTGCGCGAACGAAATCCGGCATGCCCGGGCTATCGCGCCCAGCGCCTCGGCATCCTCGAGCGAGGCCCCTTCCCGAAGAGCCCTCCATGCGACGCAGCGGTACATGGCCCCGGTATCGAGGCACGAAAAACCCAGCTCTTTCGCAACGAGCTTGGAAACCGTAGATTTACCGGCTCCCGAGGGGCCGTCTATGGCAACGATCATGATATCAGCCTTTCCATATCGATGAGAAAACCAGGATAGCTTACCTTAATGCATTCCGTATCGGCCACCGAGATTGGGGCCCCCGCCGCCTGCGCCGCCAGCGCCGCCATGGCAAGACGATGATCGCCCCGCGGGTCGAAGGAGCGAACCTCCGAAGCCCTCCACCCGCCGCAGCCCTCAACGACCAGGTCGTCGCCGACCGCATATGCGGTTGCACCCAAAAGCGCCAGGAGATCGACTATGCCCTCCAGCCGGTCGGACTCCTTGTTCCGCAGCTCGGCCACCGACCTGAACACCGAGTCCCCCGAAGCCCGCGACGCGACGAGGGCCAGCACCGGAACCTCGTCGATGATGGAAGCCGAAAGCTCGGGCGGGGTTTCCACCGGCGCGAGGGAGGGGGTGAAGGCCGCCTCGATGGTTCCTACGGGCTCTGGCGATCCGTCCCCCGAAGCGCGCGCAGCCACGCGCGCGCCCATGCGCCCCAGCACGTCCAGATACGCGACCCTCCCCGGATTGAGCCCCGCACCCTCCACGCGCACGCGGCTTCCTTCGGACAGGACCGCCGCAGCCACGGGAAACGCCGCCGAAGAGGGATCCCCCGGAACAGAGACGTTGGCGGCGCGCAGGCGGCGGAGCCCTTCGACGACCAAGCGGCCCTCGACTGTACGCACCTCGACTCCGAACAGGGGAAGCATGCGTTCGGTGTGATCGCGCGAGGGAGAAGGTTCTGAAAACGAAGTGGTGCCGAGCGCTTGGGAGCCCGCCAGGATCACGGCGCTTTTCACCTGAGCCGACGAAACGGGCGAATCCCACGCTATGCCCTTGAGGTTCGGCGACCCCTTGAAGAGAAGCGGCAGCGCAACCTTCGAGGCGTCGCCCTTCCCTGCCGCGCGTTCAGATGGCGCAATCGAAGCTCCCATGGCGAAAAGCGGATCCGCAACGCGCCCCATGGGGCGTCGGCGAAGCGAATCGTCCCCTGTGACCAGCGCTTCCACAGGCCACGGGGCAAGAATGCCCATGAGGAGCCGAGCGGTGGTTCCCGAGTTGCCGCAGTCGATCGGCCCGACGGGAGTTCGAGGGCCGAAGGCTCCCCACCCTTCGACAAGCACGTCGAAGGAAAACAGGGGAACGCTTCGGCGCGAACCCGCATTGCCGTCGATGCCCGGGGCGTCGAGACCGAGACGGCGGCGAAACTCCTTGAAGGAAGGAAAGCCCGCGACGCGCACCCGCGCGCCCAGGCTCTCGATCGCAGACGCGGTGGCAAGCACGTCGTCCGACGCGGGAAGGCCCTCGATGCAAGAAACGCCCTCCGCCGAGGCGGCCATGAGCAGGGCTCTGTGCGCGATGCTCTTATCTCCGGGAACGCGCACGCATCCTCGCAGCGGTCCGCTTCGCACCATATCCGCCCGCGCCCCCGATCAAACCGAACACAACCAACTTATCCATGCGCCATTCTACTACCCGCACCGCGCCGTCTGCGCACACTCGGCCCCCTGCACGCGATCAACGTCGGTACAGCGAGATGATACGGTCGAGCAAAGAGCGTTCCACAGGTGCAAGGCGCCTCCCCTTCTTCCAAAACAGGTACAGCGGAATGGAGATCGCCTCGTTCCTATCGTCCACAACGGGAACCACGCCCACCAGCAAGCATGTCACGGTGCGCAGCGCATGCTGAAGAGGCCGGATGGAGTACGCCCTGCATTCGGTGATGAACTCGATATCGCTGTTCGGAGCGATCTGGAGCGACGACACCGCGATGCGATCGCCCTGAGCCTCGGCCTGATCGATGAACACCTTGTTCAATTCGCGCTCGCCGGACAGCGACACCAGACTGCGGCCCGACAGCTGGGGAACCGTGAGACTTTCGGGAAGGCGCACTCCCCGTTCACGCGGAACGATGGCTGCAATCGGAAACATCTTGAGCTCGACGGACTCGTAATCGCGGCTCAGGTTATCGGGCGGTACGGTTATCGCAAAATCGAGGTTATCAGCCGCGATGGATTCCACGATGGCGTCTCCCGACATCTCCATGAACCTGAAATCCACGTCGGGGTACCGAGATGAAAAGCCCAGAAGATCGCTGCGGGCGATCGATCCGCCGTTCTCCTTGAAGCACAGGGAATGGATGCCCACCGATACGATCGACACGCAATCGGCCACATGGCACTCAGCCTCGCGCTGTAACTCCTCCAGCTCTTCGATCACCGCAAGGGATTTCTCGTAGAACAGTTTCCCGAAATCGGTAAGCGCGATGCCGTTGGAATTGCGGTCGAACAGGTTCACCCCCAGATGCGATTCGAGCACCTGGACGCTTTTCGAGATAGCCTGGGGCGAGACGAACAGGTGCTTGGCGGCCCGGGCATAGCTTCCCATCCTCGCCGCAGCGGTGAAGTACTCGAGCTGCCTGATCTCGATATTGAGCACGGATTCCTCGCTTATCGCCGTTATCGCACCCTGCCCCGCTTGTTTGCTTGAAGACATAGTAGCAAAACGAACGATCGATACGGGCTTCGGCGCCTTTCCGATCACCCTGCCCGAAGACGGAGCATCATCTCGCCGAAGCTTTTCGCCGCGCAGCCGCTTTCGGCCGCGGTCACCCTAAACAATAAGTTACCCTTCATCAAATTTCCATTGCTTCCCTTCACTTTCTCCAAACCAGTAGAATAATCGTATCGTTAGTGCGATCTGAACAGGGGAAATATAGGATTGCACACATACATGCGAGAAAGGGGAACCATGTCTGTTGAAAGAAGGGACTTCCTGAAGGCCGCGGGCGCAGCCGGTGTCGCGCTCATCGGAGGAGGGGCTTTGGCGGCGTGCTCTCCCAGCGCGTCAAAAAGCGCTGCGGGCTCGAAAGCCTCCGACATCAAGTGGGATGTCGAGTCCGACGTAGTGGTGGTCGGGACCGGCTTTGCCGGCCTGGCTGCGGCGATCGAGGCCAAAGAAGCAGGATGCGATGTCGTGGTGATCGACAAGATGTCCTCATACGGTGGAAACTCCTCCATCAACGGCGGCGATATGGCCGCTGTGGGCACCCCTCTCCAAAAGGCGGCGGGCGTCGAGGACTCCTTCGAGCTGATGCAGAAGGACATGCTGGTCACCGGCAAGTACTACAACCATGTTGACAAGGTGAAGATCCTCGTTGAGAACTCCGCGGGCGCAGTGGAATGGTGCACGGGCCTCGGCGTCGAATTCACCAAACTGAACTTCCACGGCGGTCACTCCGTTCCCCGAACCAACACCACGTCGAACGCCATGGGCGCCGATATCGTCAAGGCGGAGATTGCCCGCCTCGACGAACTGGGTGTGAAACCGACCCTGAGCACCAAGCTCGTTCGCTTGGTCGAAGACGACTCCGGGCGCATCGTCGGCGCAGAGTGCCGAAAGGGCTACAAGCTGGGCAACGAGGACAGCGGGTCGACCTACTTCGTGAAGGCGAAGAAGGGCGTCGTGCTGGCAGCCGGCGGATTCTCCAACGACGTTGCCATGCGCCAGATCCACGAGCCGCGCCTGACCGATGCGCTTACCAGCACCAACCACGAAGGCGCAACTGGCGAGGCGCTGCGCGAGGCGCTGAAGCACAAGGCCATGGACGTCCATATGGACTGGATCCAGCTTGGTCCGTGGACCAGTCCCGACGAAGACGGCTTCGGCTACTGCCCGCAGTTCTGCGAACGGTTGGTGGGATGCGGCATCATGGTCGACCCCGAAACTGGGAAGCGCTTCGTGAAGGAAACCGGAGACCGCAAGGTGCGTGCCGACAAGATGCTCGAGCTCAACCACACCACCCTCGTGATCGGCGATGCGCCCACCTGCGAAAAGCGCGTGGTCGAGCGTATTATGAAGGGCGGTGCCGAAGCGGGCGTCATCACATCCTATCAAACGCTCGAAGAGCTGGCCGCCGCCTTCAACATGCCCAAAGACGCCTTCCTCGCGGAGGTGGAGCGTTGGAACGGATTCGTGGCCGCCGGAAAAGACGAGGACTTCGGCGCCCTCATCCAGGAAGGCGCAACGGGTATCAAGGAACCCCCGTTCTACGTATCGAAGCTGTGGCCCAAGGTTCATCACACCATGGGCGGCCTGGTGACGAACATGAAGTCGCAGGTGCTCAACCAGGATAGCGAGCCTGTTCCCGGTCTGTACGCCGCGGGCGAGATCACGGGCGGCACGCACGGAGCGGTACGGCTGGGAAGCTGCGCCATCACCGACTGCGTGGTGTTCGGCCGCATCGCCGGCCAGCAGATCGCGAAGGAATCCGCATAGGAACCGATCCCTCTTCCGAAAGCGGGAGGAACGCGAGAGCTCCGGCGCCCCCGAGCAAGTCAAGATCGGGGGCGCCGGGCTATCAGTCGCAACGCGCTTCGTTGAGCGCGGACACCTCGTCTTCGTCCAGCACGCGCCATAAGCCCCGGGGAAGATCTCCAAGCTCTATCGGGCCGAACGCGTCGCGATGCAGGGCCACCACGGGGTGACTCACCGCTTCGAGCATGCGCTTTACCTGATGATAGCGTCCTTCGCGAATCTCAAGCCGCACCGCCGAAAAATCGAAGGCGCGCTCCTTGGCTTTCCACTCCCGGCGCATCCTCGCGCTCTTCGCCAGCTTCGAGGGCAGCATCAGATCGAATCGCTCGATCGCCGATCGAGGATCGGGCAACACATCTACCCGCGCCGGGCGGGTCAGGCCGTCGTCAAGCTCCACCCCGTTGCGCAGCGCCTCAAGATCGCCCTTAGACAAGGATCCCTCCACCAGCGCGATATAGCGCTTGGGCACGTGATGGCGGGGATGCAAAAGCCCGTTTCCCAGCTCTCCATCGGTGGAGAACAAAAGCAGCCCGGTGGTATCGGCGTCGAGACGACCGATGGGGAACAGACCCGGGTATCGGTCCGCCGGAACCAAATCGGCCACGCAGGCGCGCCCGCGCGCGTCTTTCATGGTGGTTATCACGCCGGCCGGCTTATGCAGCATAACGGTTATCGGACCCGCCGAAAGCGCAACGGGAACGCCGTCCACGCGAACCTGATCTATACGCGGATCGACCTTGCTGCCCAGCTCGGTGACGACGACACCGTTCACGGTCACCCGGCCCGCCGTCATGAGGTTTTCCGATCCGCGCCGGGAAGCGACCCCTGCACGGGCGAGGAACTTCTGAAGGCGAAGGGGGACCGTTCTGTTATCCGGTTCGGTCATAGGCACCTACTCGTCATCGGTGTTGAAGGTCAGCTCGTCGAAATCGACCTTGTCGACGACGCCGAACAGGGACTCCAAGGAAGGTTGTTCGGATTCTCCCACATCGAACAGGGAAAGATCCCCGTGCTCGCCCTTGACAAGCCCATGAGCGCGAACCTCAACCTGCGTTGCCCCCAGGCGCTCCTTGATAAGGCGCACGGTTTCCTCATCGGGTGCGAAATCGGCCAGATCCGGCAGATCTTTGGGCGAACCGAGCCCGAACCGCTCCAGGAAACTGCGCGACGTGGCATACAAAGTAGGATTGCCGGGAGCGTCAAGGGTTCCCGCCTCTCTCACCAACCCCCGATCGATGAGGGTATTCAGCGTCGAATCAGAGTTCACCCCGCGCACGGAGGCGATCTGAGCTCGCGTAAGGGGCTGACCGTACGCCACGACGGCCAGTACTTCGAGCGCGGCCTCCGACAGGCGGCGCGTGTCCCACGACAGCACGTATTTCTCGAGCAGATCCTTGAAGTCGGAATGCGTATAGAGCCTCCAGCCGCCAGCCACCTGCAAAAGAGCGAGGCCTCTTCCCTCTTGCTCGAAGCGTTCAGCCAGGCAGGTCAGCTCTTGTTCGACGCGGGCGAGCTCGACTTCGACCATAGAAGCGAGCGTTGAAGCGGCAACCGGTTCGTCGGTCACGAACAAAAGCGCCTCGAGCGCGGCCGACAGACGGCCCTCGTCAAGGTTACCGAACATTGAAATCCTCCTCGAACGACGTCAAACGCTCGCTTTCCCCCTCGAAAACAAGGTCACCCGAGCCTTCGATGTAGTCGATCCGTATATCGCCGAACTCCTCGTCCTGAACGAGATCCACCATCGAGCGCTTGAACAGCTCAAGGATGGCCAGAAAGGTAACGACCACGACCGGCACCGGTGACGCGGGGTCGACAAGCTGGCTGAACCGAAGCGATTTCCGATTCGCGATGCGCCGGTGGAGCGCGCGAACCTGCACCTCCACGGGAATCGGCTTGCTTGCGATGTGTTCGGATTCCAGCAGGAACACCTCGCGACGAGCGTAGCAGCACGCAGCGCGATACGCCAACCCGTCGAGGCTCACGTCGCGCAGGAAGTCGGGCATGACCGAACGCAGATCGGCATCGGGACCGAAGGTACGGGCGAACATGGATCCGCGTCTCTCGTACAGCGCCCCCAATCCCATCGCCGCATTTTTGAACTGCTTGTACGTCAGCAGACGTCCCACGAGGATATCGCGCGCCTCGCGAGGGGTCATCTCCGCCATCTCATCGTCTTCGGGAGAAGCCGGCTCCCTCGGCACCAAGCTGGAGGCCTTTATCTCCAGCAGCGTAGAGGCAACCAACAGAAAATCGCTTGCGACGTCGAGGTCGAGCTTGCGCATGCACGCCACCTCGGCCAGATACTGATCGACAACGGATGTGATCGAGATCGCGCCGATATCGACCCGCTGCTTGCCGACCAAGTACAGCAGCAGGTCGAAGGGCCCTTCGAAAGAATCTGTCTTAACGCGAAACGCCATGCGCCTATGCCATGAAGGGGAACAGCAGCTCCCAGATATTGCCTGCAGTCGCATCGAGGTAAAAGCGGAACGGGTTGATGTGAAGCACCTGGGGAACCAGAACCACAACCGCGATGAAGATCGGGAATGCGTACTGCTGGACGCGATAGTACTGCGGCAGATAACGTTCGGGCAGGATGAAGGCGAAGATGGACGAGCCGTCCAACGGGGGTATCGGCAGCAGGTTGAAGAACATCAGATACAGGTTGATAAGCGCGTACAGCGGCAGAAACAGGGTGTAGAAATAACCGAAGACGACGTTGCTCATCCATGACGACAGAGGAGCGAACATGAACAGAGCCAGCGCTACCCCCGCTGCGGCCAGCGCCTGGATGAAGTTGGCCGCCGGACCGGCCAACCCCACGATCAGATCGCCTTTGCGGGGGTCTTTGAAATACGAGGGGTTGTAGGGCACCGGTTTCGCGTATCCGAACACGGGCATGTTCACCGCCATCAGCATAATCGGAAGAATCACCGTACCGAACGGATCGACGTGCCTGATGGGGTTGAACGAGATGCGTCCCGCGCTGCGCGCAGTCGGATCACCCAGCTTGTACGCCGCAAAGGCGTGTCCCATCTCATGCAGGACGATCCCTGGTATAAACGACAAAACTGCGCAGATCAGATACGGAATTGACACCATAAGCACTCCTGTATACAGAAACGGCCTGGTTGTTAGCCAGGCCGTTCGAAGCGAAATCCGAGAACCCTACTTGAAGAATCCCTCGTAGTTGTGCATCTTCAACTGGCTTTCCACCTTGGTCATGGTATCGAGTGCGACGCCGATCATGATGAGGATGGAGGTGCCGCCGAACGCCTGGATCAACTGGTTGTTCGTAAAGAAGAACAGAATCGAGGGAACGACCGCGATAAGGGCGATGAAGATACCTCCGGGCAGCGTCACGCGACGCAAGACGTTGCGGATGTAGGCAACCGTCGCCGTTCCGGGACGGATGCCGGGAATGAACCCGCCCTGCTTGCGAAGGTTATCCGCCGTCTCTTCGGGGTTGAACACCATAGAGGTGTAGAAGTATGCGAAAAAGACGATCAGCAGCAGCGTGAGGATCCAGTTCAGCCAACCCGTCGAGATTGCGTTCGACAGGGCCGTCAGCCAACCGACGTTGAACAACGCGGCTATCTGGGCCGGGAAGTAGATAAGGCAGCTTGCGAAGATGATGGGGATAACGCCCGCTGCATTCACCTTGAAGGGAATGTAGGTGGACTGCCCGCCCATCATGCGACGTCCCTGCATGCGCTTGGCGTAGTTCACCGGAATACGGCGCTGCGCGCGCTCCACGAAGATGATGAGGGGGATGGCGATAAGCACCACGGCCACGATAAGCACGGTGACCGCAATACCCGTCCCCATGTCAGAATTGGTGGTGACCGACGAGAAGATCGACGAGGGAACACGAGACACGATGCTTGCGAAGATGATAAGGGACATGCCGTTGCCGATGCCGCGCTGGGTGATAAGCTCGCCCATCCACATGATCAAACCAGTGCCCGCAACCAGCGTGAACACGACGATAACGCTGGTGAGCCACTGGGGCACGTCGGTGCTGAACTGAACACCGTAGGCCGGTGACTGGAACAGCAGCAGGTACCCGATGGCGTTGATAAGACCCAGGCCCAACGTAAGGTAGCGCGTGGTCTGAGTGATCTTGCGCCGTCCGGTCTCGCCGTCTTTGGCCCAGCGGCCAACCGCCGGGATGACTCCCTGCATCAGCTGCATGATGATGGATGCGGTGATGTAGGGCATGATGCCCAGCGAGAACACCGAGAAGTGCGACAGCGCACCGCCAGTGAACAGGTCGAGCATCGTCATGGAAACGCCCGTCCCCGAGTTCGCGAAAGCATCGGCGAACTGACGGAACGGGATGCCCGGAACGGGGAGGTACGCTCCGAAGCGGTACAGCGCAAGGATCCCCAACGTGAAGAGGATCTTCTTGCGCAGCTCCGCAACTTTGAATGCGTCTACGATCGCACTTAACAAGGCAGTTCGACCTTTCCGCCGGCAGCCTCGATCTTAGCCTGAGCGGTGGCGGAAACCTTGTCGACCCTCACGGTGAGAGCCTTGGTGATATCGCCGTCACCGAGAACCTTGACGGGAGCATCGGCATTCTTGATGATGCGCTTGGCCTTCAGGGACTCGCCGTCCACGACCTCGCCGGCCTCGAACTTATCCTCGAGACGGCTGACGTTCACGGGAATGTACTCCACGCGGTTGATGTTGCGGAAACCGGGAAGCTTGGGCAGGCGACGTGCGAGCGGGGTCTGACCGCCCTCGAAGCCGGCGCGCTTCTTGCCACCGGAACGAGAACCCTGGCCGTTCAGACCGCGACCGGCGGTCTTGCCCTTGCCTGCTGCGTGACCGCGACCGACGCGCGTGCGCTTCTTACGAGAGCCCTCTGCGGGACGAAGATCGGACAATTCCATGTTGAACTCCTTTTGTTCGCTCGATCCGCCCCTGCGGACCGCGCTAGCAGCTCGCCGCTAGCAAACTCCATTATGTGCCTTGAGCCGATACGGCGCAAAACATGACGATTATAAAGTAAAAAACCCCGCTTGCCTATAACAAGCGGGGTTTAAATGCCAGCGTTTCAAAGAAACGGCTAACTTTTAGATCTCCTCGACGGTGATAAGGTGCTTCACCTTGAAGATCATGCCGCGAACGGACTCGTTGTCGACCTGATCGACGGTCTTGCCGATACGGCCGAGCCCAAGAGCGCGCAGCGTGCGGCCCTGATCGGCTTTACGGCCGATCGAGCTTTTGATCTGAGTGAGACGGAGAGTCTTCTTCGCTTCGGACATTAGTTGCTCTCCTTTCGGCCGAAGATCTGATCGACGGTCAGACCGCGACGCTCGGCAACCTGCTCGGGGCTCTGCATGTTCTTCAGACCCTCGGCAGCCGCCTTGATGATGTTCATGGAGTTGGTGGAACCGAGCGATTTGGTGATGACGTCGGTGATGCCGGCAAGCTCCATGATCGCACGGACAGCGCCGCTGGCCATGACACCGGTACCGGGCATCGCCGGACGGATAAGGACGCGACCCGCGCCGTATTCGCCGATGATGTCGTGGGGAACCGTCTTGGCCTCGGTCAGAGGAACGTCGAACATGTTCTTCTTCGCGTCCTCGACGCCCTTGGAGATGGCGGCGGGAACTTCCTTGGACTTGCCCAGACCGATGCCGACGCGGCCGTTGCCGTCGCCGACGACGACCAGAGCGGTGAGCGCCATGCGGCGACCGCCCTTGACGACCTTGGAAACACGGTTGATCGAAACGACGCGCTCCTGGAGCTCGGGAACGCCTGCCTCCTGTTGCTGTTTACGAGCCATAGCTTATTCCCTTCTAGAACTTCAGGCCTGCTTCGCGAGCGCCCTCGGCAACAGCCTTGATGCGCCCGTGATAGAGGTTGCCGCCGCGGTCGAACACGACCTCGGTGACGCCGGCCTCGAGTGCCTTCTTGCCGATGATCGAACCGATGGCCGAAGCGCCTTCGACCGTCGCGCTCTTCTTGCCGGTCTCCTTGAATTCGGGACCGAGGGTCGAGACGCCGCAGATGGTCTTTCCGGCAACGTCGTCGATGACCTGCACGTAGATGTTGTTGTTGCTGCGCGTAACGCAGAGGCGGGGACGGGCTGCGGTACCGGAGATCTTGCCGCGCACGCGACGATGACGGCGAACGAGCCCTGTCTGCCTCTTCTTGAAATTGGTGTTCATTGAGATTCCCTTCAATCCTTAATCATATGCAGACGAGGCAGCTTTAGTCGCCCTTGGCAGCCTTGCCGAGCTTACGACGGACGTATTCGCCCTCGTAGCGAATACCCTTGCCCTTGTAGGGTTCGGGCTTGCGCCACTTGCGGATGTCGGCCGCAACCTGGCCGACCTGCTCTTTGCTCGGACCCGAAACCACGACCTCGGTCTGAGTGGGAACCTCGAAGGTGATGCCTTCGGGGCAGGTCACAACAACGGGATGGGAGAAGCCCAGCTGAAGGTCGAGATCCTTGCCTTTCAGCGCGGCACGGTAGCCGACGCCCACCAGCTGCAGCTTCTTGGAAAAGCCGTTTGCGGAACCCTCGACCATGTTCGCCACGAGCGTGCGAACCAGGCCGTGGTAGCTTTTCGCCTCACGGGAGTCGTCGGGACGCTCCACGGTGATGACGTCGCCTTCCTGCTTGATGATCATCATAGAGGGGAACTCGCGGGTGAGTTCGCCTTTGGGGCCCTTGGTGGTGACCTTGGTACCGTCGATGGTGACCGTCACGCCAGCAGGAACGGTAATGGGCTGTTTGCCGATACGAGACATATTACCTCGCTCCCTTCCTACCAGACGTATGCGACGACTTCGCCGCCGATGCCCTTTTTGCGCGCATCGCGGTCGGCCATCACACCCTGGCTCGTAGAAATAATTGCCGTGCCGAGACCGCCGAGGACGCGGGGCAGCTCGTCCTTGCCGGCGTAGATACGCAGGCCGGGCTTCGAGATGCGCTTGATGCCGCGGATGGTCTTGGCCTTCTTGTTGCCGTACTTGAGCGTGATCTCAAGGGTGGCGCGAGGCTCTCCCTCGATCACCTCGAAGCGCGCGATATAGCCCTCCTGCTCCATGATGCGGGCGATTTCGACGAGCTTCTTGCTCGACGGCATGGACACGGTGTCCTTGCCGACAGAATTTGCGTTACGCACGCGCGTAAGCATATCTGCGATTGGATCGGTCATTGTCATACGAGATTCTCCTTTAGTCCTTGATGAACCGCGTCGCTCGGTTCGTTCGCACCCGTAGCGCGAACGCCTGAGCGCGGGCACACCCTAAACGTATACCGGTCGCCTACCAGGAGGACTTGGTCACGCCAGGAAGTTCGCCTTTGTTGGCAAGCTCGCGCAGGCACACGCGGCACAGGCCAAACTTACGGTAGTAAGCGCGGGGGCGGCCGCAGCGCGCGCAGCGGTTGTGCTCGCGCGTCGAGAACTTGGCCTCGCGCTTCGCCTTGGCGATCATCGATTTCTTAGCCATGCATTTCCTTCTTTCCTATTAACGCGGGGGCATGGGGCTCCCGAACGTCTACGAACGATACGCGGCCTAGTCTTCTTTGAAGGGGAAGCCCAGGGCCTTGAGCAGAGCGAGCGCGGATGCGTTGTCCTCGGCGGTGGTGACGACGGTGATGTCCATGCCGCGAGTGCGATCGATCTTGTCGTAATCGATCTCGGGGAAGATCAGCTGCTCGGTAATGCCCAGAGAGTAGTTGCCACGGCCGTCGAAGCTCTTCTGCGAGATGCCGCGGAAGTCGCGCACGCGCGGCAGGGCCACGGCCAGAAGACGATCGAGGAACTCCCACATGCGGTCGCCGCGCAGCGTGACTTTGGCGCCGATAGCCTGGCCCTCGCGGATGTGGAATCCGGCGATGGACTTGCGCGCGCGCGTCACGCAGGGCTGCTGGCCGGTAACGATGCGCAGATCGTTGATGGCCGCATCGAGCAGCTTGGAATCCGACGCGGCGGCGCCCACGCCCATATTCACGACAATCTTCTCGAGGCGGGGAACCTGGTTCACGTTCTGCAAGCCAAGTTCGGACTCCAGCTTAGCCACGATTTCGTTTTTGTAGCGTTCCTTCAAACGAGGAGTCATGGTAATGCTTTCCTTTCCGATGAATTAAACGCGAGATTTCCGACCCCGCGTCCCCGACGCCTTGCCGGGGCCATAACCGCGAGTATCCAGCCCCGCTAAACGAGGCTGGAAAATCGCAATTCACTATGTTAATCGATATCCTTGCCGGAAACCTTGGCAACGCGCACCTTCGTACCGTCTTCTTTAAAACGATAACCGATGCGGGTGGGCTTCTTGGTCGCAGGATCGATCAGCATGACGTTCGACACGTGCAGCGGGGCCTCGATCGACATGATGCCGCCCTGCTGGTTCTGCGGCGTGGGTCGCTGGGCCTTCTTCACGATGTTGACCTTCTCGACGACGACGCGGTTGCGCTCGGGAAGCGCGCGGAGCACGACGCCCTCCTTGCCCTTGTCCTTACCGGCAATGACCTTGACGAGGTCGCCCTTCTTGATCTTCATTCCACTCATCAGCGCACCTCCTTTACAGCGTTTCCGGTGCCAAAGACACGATCTTCATGTACTTCTTGTCGCGCAGCTCGCGGGCAACGGGCCCGAAGATGCGGGTGCCGCGGGGAGAGCCGTCCTCGTTGATCAGAACGGCGGAGTTCTGATCGAAGCGGATGTAGCTGCCGTCCTTACGGCGCACCTCCTTTTTCACGCGAGCGACAACGCAGCGAACGACGTCGCCCTTCTTCACGTTGGCGTTGGGAGCCGCTTCCTTAACCGCGCAGATGATGACATCGCCAAGGCCGGCATAGCGACGGCCGGTGCCGCCGAGGACCTTGATGCACTGCACCTTACGGGCGCCGGAGTTATCGGCAACCGTGAGCATGGTTTGCACCTGAATCATTGCTTCTACCTTACTTTCCTCTAGAGGAGAATGCAGCAAAGCCGCAAACTACTGTGCCTTCTCGACGATTTTCACCAGGCGCCAGCGCTTCATCTTGGACAGCGGGCGGGTTTCCATGATCAAGACGGTATCGCCGACATGGGCCTCGTTGTTCTCGTCGTGAGCGTGGAACTTCTTGGTGGTGGTCATCATCTTGCCGTAGATGGGATGAGGCTTGCGATCCTTGATCTGCACTACGCAGGTCTTGTCATTGGCATCGCTGACGACAATGCCCTGACGGACCTTGCGAGAGTTGCGTTCATCAGTCATGTTCTTCTACCTTCCTAAAATCCGCGCTCTAGTTAAGAGCCTTAAGCTCGCGCGCGCGCATCTCAGTCTGGATACGAGCGATGTCCTTCTTGACCTGGCCGAGGCGGGCGGTATTGTCCAGCTGGCTGGTAGCCATCTGGAAGCGCAGGTTGAAAAGCTCTGCGCGGGCCTCCTGAAGCTTTGCCGTCAGATCCTCTGCGGAAAGCTCGCGAATCTCTGCTGCTTTCATTTATTCCTGACCTTCCGTTTCGCGCGTCACGATCTTGCACTTGATGGGAAGCTTGTTGATGGCAAGACGGAGCGCCTCGCGAGCAACCTCGTCCTCGACGCCGGCGATCTCGAACATGATGCGGCCGGGCTTGACGACGGCGACCCAGGCTTCGGGATTGCCCTTGCCCGAGCCCATGCGGGTCTCGGCGGGCTTCTTGGTGATGGGCTTGTCGGGGAAGATGGTGATCCACACCTTGCCGCCGCGCTTCATCTCGCGGGTCATCGCGATACGAGCAGCCTCGATCTGGCGGTTGGTGATCCAAGCGGCTTCGAGAGCCTGGATACCGTACTCGCCATGATTCAGACGGGTTCCACCCTTGGCCTTGCCCTTCATGGAACCGCGCTGCACCTTGCGGTGCTTCACACGCTTAGGTACGAGCATCTACTTAGCACCCCTCTCGTTGCGGTCGCCGCGATGGTTGTTGCGACGAGCGCGGTTCGGGCGAGCGCTGCCCTCGAGAGCAGGCTGCGGAGCCTTCTGGCCCGGCAGAACCTCGCCATGATAGATCCAAACCTGAACCCCGATGGAGCCCATGGTGGTCGCTGCGGTATGAGTGCCGTAATCGATTTTGGCACGCAGCGTGTGCAGCGGCACGCGACCCTCGCGATACCACTCGCGACGGCTCATTTCGGCACCGCCCAGACGACCGGCGCACTGGATGCGGATACCCTTGGCGCCGCTTTTCATCGCGGACTGAACGGCCTTGCGCATGGCGCGACGGAAGGCGACGCGGCCTTCCAGCTGCTCGGCGATGGACTGAGCCACGAGGGTGGCGTCCAGCTCGGGGCTCTTAACCTCGATGACCTCGACGGACACCGTGCCGGTTGCGATGGACTGCAGCTTCTTGCGCAGGGCGTCGATCTCCGACCCCTTCTTGCCGATCACGATACCGGGACGGGCCGTGGTGATGATGACCTTGGTCTTGTCGCCGGCGCGCTCGATCTCGATGCGGGACACCAAAGCACGGGAGAGCTCGCGCTCGAGGAACGAGCGAATGGCGATGTCGTTCTCGAGGTTGGCAGCGTAATCCTTGCCTGCGTACCAGCGGCTACGCCAATCCTCGGTGATGCCGAGACGGAAACCGGTAGGGCTTACTTTCTGACCCATAAGGCTTTATGCCTCCTCTCGCGTGCCAACAACGATGGTGATGTGGCTCGAACGCTTGCGAATACGTGAAGCGGAACCCTTCGCACGCGGACGAATGCGCTTCAGGGTCGGGCCTTCGTCGACGTAGGCTTCCTTGACGACGAGAGACTCCGGACGGACATGATGAAGATGCTCGGCGTTGGCAACCGCGGAATTCAGGGTCTTCTCGACGCACTCGGCGATGCCGCGGTTCGTGAACGCGAGAACCTCGCGAGCCTGCAGCACGGACTTACCGCGGACCAGATCGACGACGACGCGCGCCTTGCGGGGCGAAACACGCACGTAACGTGCGATAGCTCTAGCTTCCATTGCTCACCCTCTCCTTATTTCTTGCGCTTGTCGGCTGCGTGACCCTTGAAGGTGCGGGTCGGAGAGAACTCTCCCAGCTTGTGGCCGACCATGGACTCGGTTACATAGACGGGGACGTGCTTGCGCCCGTCGTGAACGGCGATCGTGTGACCGACCATCTCCGGGAAGATGGTAGATGCACGAGACCAGGTCTTCACGACATCCTTCGTTCCGGCTTCGTTCATAGCCTCGATACGACCGAGAAGGCGCGGCTCGACGAAAGGTCCCTTCTTCAAACTTCTGCTCACTATTGCTCCTTTTCGCGGGCGCTACTTCTTGCGGCGGCGGATGATCAGGCGGCTCGAAGCCTTCTTGCGGTTGCGGGTACGATGGCCCTTGGTGGGAACGCCCCACGGAGACACGGGGTGACGACCCGAGGACTTGTTCTTGCCCTCGCCGCCGCCGTGCGGGTGATCGACCGGGTTCATGACGGTACCGCGAACCGTGGGACGGATGCCCAGCCAGCGGCTGCGGCCGGCTTTGCCGATCTTGATGTTGGAGTGCTCGGCATTGCCGACCTCTCCGACGGTCGCACGGCAGGTGAGCAGCACGCGACGCATTTCGGAAGAGGGCATGCGCAGGATGGCGTACTTTCCTTCCTTACCCATGAGCTGGATGCTGGTTCCCGCAGAACGCGCAAGCGCCGCGCCCTTGCCGGGCTGGAGCTCGACGGCGTGGATGAGGGTACCCACGGGGATATTCGCGAGGGGAAGAGCGTTGCCGGGCTTGATGTCGGCTTCGGGACCGCTCACGATCATATCGCCCACGCGCAGACCCTTGGGATGCAGGATGTAGCGCTTCTCTCCGTCCACGTAATGCAGAAGGGCGATGCGGGCAGAACGGTTGGGATCGTACTCGACCGTGGCAACCTTGGCGGGCACGCCGTCCTTGTTGCGCTTGAAATCGATGATACGGTAACGACGCTTGTGGCCGCCGCCCTGATGACGGGTGGTGATGCGTCCGTTGTTGTTGCGCCCTGCCTTCTTGGACAGGGGCGCGAGGAGCGACTTCTCCGGCTTATCCGTGGTGATCTCCGCGAAATCGGAGACCATCTGGAAACGGCGGCCGGGGCTAGTCGGCTTGTACTGCTTGACTCCCATGCTAGTGTTTCCTTTCTCGGATGCTCGAAGCGCAACGGACTTCAAGCATCTTCCTCCGGGCCTTTGCTCGCACGCCTCGTCGTACACCAAAGACCCCCTACATGCCGTGGATCACGATTGCCGACCTGCGCATGATGAGGGCATGCGCTTTCGACTCCGATAATCCACGCGTCCGGGTGTATCTATAGATCGCCCAGACACAAGGAAGAATTATATACAGAAGGAAAAGCATTATCAAGAAGCCCAGATGAGCACATAACCTGCGCACAAGAGGTCCGATGCGCGGTCGAAAGGACGCGCCTACGCGAGGGAGAGCACCGAGAGGGCCCGGTGCGCGACGCCGATCTTGAAGCGCGTTCCCGTTAGCTGCTCCCCATCGATCTGGGCGGGCACGGAACCTGCGAACGCGACCGTTGCCTGCGATGCGCGGTCGAAATGCACGCCGGGGCGCGTCACATGCCTGCCGCCCTTCGCCAAAAGGAAGGTCTTGGTCGCCCGATGGACAGGCTGGGGGCCGTCCACCCAGCACAAATCGAGTACGGAATCGTCGGGACGGGCATCGGGGCACACGGAGAACCCGCCCCCGTACGTGGCACCGTTCTGGATGGCCAGGAGGTGCACATCGAGCAAAGCGGGCTCGGCGCCGTCGATGGAGACCTCTGCATGGTGAACGTCGAGGTGCGCCACGAGCTGGGTGAGACCGCTCACAAGGTAGAGAGGCGCGCCCGACAGCCGCGTGGTCTTGCGCCGCTTCACCGTGTCAAGCGCGATAGCGGCGTCTAAGCCGAAGGAAAGCGTCTGCAAGAAGAACCGGTCGTTGCATATCCCCAAGTCGAAAGAGCGAGACCGCGCTGCTTCCAGCGCTTGAACGGCAGCGCGCAGATCCATCGGCATGCCCAGGGTACGGGCGTAGTCGTTTCCCGATCCGAAGGGAAGCAGCCCGAATACGGGACGATCGGGCCCATCGATGCGCATGAGCCCGTTGGCGACTTCGTGAGCCACCCCGTCGCCGCCCAAAGCCACGACCGTGTCCCAGGGATGCGCCGACGAGGCGATACGGGTCGCGTGCGCGGGCTGCTCGGTGAGCACCAGCTGCACCTCGTCGATCGAAGGGCACGCCGTGCGCAGGGCATCGCGGGCTTCGAGAGCCACTTTTCTCACCCGGCCGTTGTTCGCAGCGGGATTCGCAATCAAAAGGACGCGACCCAGACTGGATTCGCCCACGCGATCTCCTATCGTTTCGGATGCAGTTGTTCCGACGGGATACCATACTGCAAACGCGCCCGATCGGCACGCCGGTCCCGAGCGCTTCCGCAAAACCTGCACCGCGTCCGTCCGCCAAGCCGCAAACCGAACGATTGGGCGGATGAAACGAAACCAACCCGCCGATTGCCCTAGCAACGAGAAAAGCCCGGCGATCGATAGGATCGCCGGGCCGAATGCACCGCCGCCCATACGGGATGCGCGCTACTTCCTCTCGGACGGCTTCTTCGCGGCATCGAAGGTGGAATCGGGCACTGATGCCTCCCCGCCAGAGCCGACGCCACCAAAGGATCCCAATACCCGCTCGCGGTGGCCACCACCACGGTTTTCGATGTACCGGCTTCCCAGTTCTCGGAGATGGCCTTCATGGTACTGATGGCGTCTTGGCCGAACACGCGTTTCCATGCCACCGGTGGTTAGTCGCCCTGTATGCCCTGAGATACGACAGGATCGACCCGCTCGACAACCCGCTTCCTCGCTACTCCCCTTCCGCCGAAGCGCCCTGTTCGTCCGCAACGCGGATATCAGCGTGCGCGACCAGCCATTTGTTAGCGCATAGCCGCTCGGCCGATTCCTTCAAGGTGAGGCTGTGCCCCATCTCCTCCATGCGACGGCGTGCAAGCGCAGGATCGGCCGGGTTGAACGCGCGGCACACATCCATGACATCCTCGTCGGTGTAGGAAAGGCGCTCGTGACGGTAAAGAGCGTCGAGTGCGTAGCCTTGAACGAGCATCGAGCGCACCTGCATCATGAGCATCATGTTGACCTGCTGGGCTCCCCCGTTCTGGGTTACGAAGTCTTCCCAGCGCATGCCCTGCTGCTGGATCTCGGCGCGCATGTTCATGACCGTATTGCGCATGGTGCCCTCGTACACCTCGTCGGCGATCCTGCCCTCGAAGCGCTTCCCCAGCTCGTCGGCGGCAAGGTTTCGCTTGTACTCTTCGTATCCCGTGCGGCGCTTGCCGTCCAGATCGTCGAAGATGGACGCGCGCAGCTGCTCAACCGACGAGTACATCGGGAAGGTGTAGGTTACGAACTCATCGGTGATCTCGGCTTTAACGCGCTTTTGGTTCTCGAGGTACGTAACCTCGGCCCGATATTCCTTCTCAGAAAGCCCGCCTTCGGCGTCGATGTCGGGCGCGAGGAAGGAAAACGAGCGCTGCTCGCCCACGTTCATGCCCACGATACCCTCGTCAAACGACGGAGGCATCATGCCCGTACCCACCTGATAGCTGCGCCCCGGCGTGGTCACGCCCGGAACCTCCTTGCCATCGATTAGGCAGCGCACGGCCAGAAATACCGTCATACCCTGCTCGATAACGGCCGCCTCGGCGGGCTCGAACGTCGAGAAGTTTTCAGCGATCTGCTGGAGTTGGGCCTCGACCTCGTCATCGACGCTGCCGTAGGGTTCGACCGTAATCGAAACCGGATCGTAGCCGGACAGCTCGTAAACGGGCTTGGACGTCGCCTCGAACTCGAACTCGAAGGCCTTTTCCCGATGCATCGGCACCGCAGCGCGCACCTGCGGCATGAAGGCGGGGATCACGCCGTGCTTCTCGAATGCCATGGGAACAAGGTACTCGACCGCCTGGGCCGCCACGATGGCGTCGAGGTCTTTGATTCCCAGTTGCTCGGCAGCCGCCTGGGCCGCAGACGAACCGGGAACGGGCATCACGCCCATCTGCTGGCAGAACACCTCCTGGGCGGCATCGAGCGCGCGACCCACCTCCTCGGTCGATGCGACGGCCTTCATGTGAAAGGTGCCGTCGGGGTTTTCCTTCTTGATGACCTTCATACGATCCCTCTCTGAATCGAAAGAAGCCGGCCGTCCCCGAAAGGTTCGGCGGCATCCGAGCCGTATCACACCGCGCCAGCCAGCTTTCCGAAACGCTCGGGAAGCGCACGCGCACGGTGCGTATTGTAATCGATACGAGCGCAAAAAGGGGCGCCCCGCAGCGGAGCGCCCCTTTCGGCAAAACAGCACAGGATCGCTTAGGAAGCGAACAGCTCGATGGTATCGCCGTCCTTCAGCGTAACCATAGCCTTCTTCCACGTGCGGGTGTACCCCTGCTGGACGCGGACGCGCTTCTTCTTCGGCTTGACCGTCAGCGTGTTGACCTTGACCACGGTGACGTCGAAGATCTCCTCGACGGCCTTGGCGACCTCGATCTTGTTGGCGTTCTTGGCAACCTCGAAGGTGAAAGTGTTCTTCTCCATCATGTCGTAGCTGTGCTCAGTGATGATGGGGCGGATGATGATCTCGCGTGCGTTCATTTATGCAAGCACCTCCTCGATGCGCTTCAGAGCTTCGGAAGTGAAGATGAGGGACTTGTTGTCCAGCATCTCGTAGGTGTTGGCCTCGGCCACGGGGATGACGTTGACCTTCTGCAGGTTGCGGAAGGATAGGAAGGTATCGACGTCCTCGTTGCCAATGACGATGGTGGTGCGACCTTCGATGCCCAGAGCCTTCAGAGCGGCGACGGCCGCCTTGGTGCAGGGCTTCTCGAAACCGAAGTCGTTGACGACGTGAAGCTGGCCGTCGGCGAGCTTGGCGGAGAGCACGGAGCGCATCGCGAGCTTGATCTCCTTCTTGTTCACCGAGAACGCATAGGAGCGGGGATGCGGGCCCCACACGACACCGCCGCCGCGCCACTGAGGCGAGCGGATGGAGCCCTGGCGGGCACGACCGGTGCCCTTCTGTCTCCAGGGCTTCTTGCCGCCACCGCGAACCTCGCCGCGGGTACGGGTGTTATGGGTGCCCTGGCGCCAAGAAGCGCGCTGAGCGCGAACAACCTGGTGCATGACGGGCACGTTCGGCTCGATGCCGAACACAGACGCTGCAAGCTCGACGGACTCGACCGTCTTGCCTGCGGCATCCTTGATTTCGATAGTGGTCATACTGCAAGCTCCTTAAGAGGTTCTTCGATCAACTAGGCCATGCGGACGCGAACGATGCCGTTCTTGCCGCCGGGAACTGCACCCTTGACGAGGATGAGGTTCGACTCTTCGTCGATACGGACAACCTCGAGGTTCTTCACGGTAACCGTGTCGCAGCCCATGTGGCCCGGAAGGCGAACGCCCTTCAGGACGCGCGAGGGCGTGGCGCACTGGCCGATGGAGCCGGGGGCGCGGTGGAAGTGGGCGCCGTGGCCGCCGGGACCGCCGGCGAAGCCGTGGCGCTTCATGACGCCGGCGAAGCCCTTGCCCTTGGAGGTACCGGTGACGTCGACCTTCTTCACCTCGGCGAAGCTGCCGACCGTAACCTGCTCGCCGGTTGCATGGGCGCTGCCGTCCTCGACGCGAACCTCGCGCAGGTAGCGACGGGCATCGACGCCCTGCTTGGTGAAGTGCCCGCCCATGGGACGGTTCACCTTCTGGGGCTTGATGTCGCCGAAGCCGAGCTGCACGGCGTCGTAGCCGTCGGTGGCAACGGTCTTGATCTGGCAGACGGTGTTGGGCTCTGCCTTGATGACGGTGACGGCGACGACTTCGTCGTTCTCGTTGAACAGCTGCGTCATGCCGACCTTTTTGCCGTAAATCGCGTTAATCATACTCTGAGGCACCCCTTACAGCTTGATCTCGATGTCGACGCCGGCAGGGAGATCGAGGCGCATCAGCGAGTCAACCGTGTTAGGGGTGGGCTCGAGGATGTCGATCAGGCGCTTGTGGGTGCGCATCTCGAACTGCTCGCGGGAATCCTTGTCGACGTGCGGGCCGCGCACGACGGTGAACAGGTTGCGCTCCGTCGGCAGCGGGATGGGACCGGAAACTTTTGCACCCGTCTTCTGAGCGGTGTCGACGATGAGCTTCGTGGACTGGTCCACGATCTCATGGTCGTATCCCTTCAAGCGGATGCGAATCTTCTGATTAGCCACTTGTGTTTTCCTCCAATTGAATTCTAGCGTCCGCTTAGGAAGCGCTTCCGCCGGCCTTGCTGATGATCTCGTCCGCAACGTTTTTGGGAACCGCCTCGTACGAATCGAACTGCATCGTATAGGAAGCGCGTCCCTGCGTCGTGGAGCGCAGATCGGTAGCGTAGCCGAACATCTCGGACAGCGGCACCTTGGCGCTGATGATCTTGGCATTGCCGCGATCGCCCATACCGCGGATCTGGCCGCGACGGCTGGAGAGGTTGCCCATAACGTCGCCCATGTACTCCTCGGGCGTCTCGACCTCGACGGCCATCATGGGCTCGAGGATCACCGGGGCGGCCTTCTTCATAGCCGCCTTGAACGCCATGGAGCCGGCCACCTTGAAGGCCGCTTCGGAGGAGTCGACGTCGTGATAGGAGCCGTCAACCAGCTCGACGCGGATATCGACCACGGGATAACCGGCCAGGATGCCGTTGTTGAGCGCTTCCTGGATACCCTTGTCGATCGAGGGGATGTACTCCTTGGGAACCACGCCGCCCACGATCTTGTTCTCGAACTCGTAACCCTTGCCTGCCTCCTGCGGGTACAGGTTGATGACGGCGTCGCCGTACTGGCCGCGACCGCCCGACTGGCGAACGAACTTGCCCTGGACGTTGAGGACTTCCTTGGTAGCCGTCTCGCGATAGGCGACCTGGGGCTTACCGACGTTCGCCTCGACCTTGAACTCGCGCAGCAAGCGGTCGACGATGATCTCCAGATGGAGCTCGCCCATGCCGGCGATGATGGTCTGACCGGTTTCCTGGTTGGTGGAAACGCGGAAGGTCGGATCCTCTTCGGCCAGCTTCTGAAGGGCGATGCCCATCTTGTCCTGCTCGGCCTTGGTCTTGGGCTCGACCGCGATGTCGATAACCGGATCGGCGAACTCCATGGACTCCAAGATGATGGGAGCCTGCTCGTCGCACAGCGTGTCGCCCGTCGAGGTGGCCTTCAGGCCGACAACGGCCACGATGTCGCCCGCAGCGCACGCATCGATGTCGACGCGCTGGTTCGAGTGCATCTGCAGCAAGCGCCCGACGCGCTCTTTCTTGCCCTTCGAGGCGTTGGTCACGTACGAACCCGCATCGAGCTTGCCCGAGTACACGCGCAGGTACGTGAGCTTACCGACGAACGGGTCGGTCATGATCTTGAACGCCAGGGCCGAGAACGGGGCCTTGAGGTCGGCCGGACGCTCGTCTTCGGCACCGGTGTCGGGGTTCTCGCCCTTGATGGCCGGAATATCGAGGGGGCTGGGCAGGTAGTCGACGACGGCGTCCAGCAGTTCCTGCACGCCCTTGTTCTTGTAGGCGGAACCGACGAACACGGGGTTCATCTGGCAGGCGATAACGCCCTTGCGGATGGCGGCCTTGAGCTCGTCAACGCCGAACTCCTCCTCCATCAGGACCTTTTCCATAAGCTCGTCGTCGCAGTCGGCGGCGGCCTCCACCAGCTCCTGGCGGCGCAGCTCGGCCTCCTCGGCGAACTCGGCGGGAATGGCGTCCATAGGCTCGGGATAGGTCATGCCCTTCTCGTCAGCCTTGAAGTCCCATGCGGTCATGGTAACGAGATCGATGACGCCCCAGAAGTTGTCCTCGGCGCCCATGGGAATCTGGGCGGCGACGGCAGAGGCGCCCAGACGGTCCCTCATGGTGTCGATGGCGTGGAAGAAGTCTGCTCCCACGCGGTCGTACTTGTTGATGAACGCGATACGGGGCACGCCATAACGCTCGGCCTGACGCCACACGGTCTCGGACTGGGGCTGCACGCCGGCAACGGCGTCGAACACGGCAACGGTTCCGTCGAGGACGCGCAAAGAGCGCTCGACTTCGGCGGTGAAGTCCACGTGGCCCGGCGTGTCGATGATCTGGAAGCGGTACTCGACGTCGTCTTTCTTCCAGAAGCACGTGGTGGCGGCGGCGGTGATGGTCACGCCGCGCTCCTGCTCCTGAACCATCCAGTCCATGGTGGCGGCGCCGTCGTGCACCTCGCCGATCTTGTGGGTCTTGCCCGTGTAGTACAGGATGCGCTCGGTCGTGGTGGTCTTGCCCGCGTCGATGTGGGCCATGATGCCGAAATTGCGCGTCTCTTTCAGAGAGGTCTTCTTAGCCATAAAGGAAGCCCCCTCTAGAAACGATAGTGCGAGAACGCACGGTTGGACTCGGCCATCTTGTAGAGATCCTCGCGGCGCTTGACCGAAGCGCCCTGGCCCTGGGCGGCCTCCATGATCTCGTTGGCAAGGCGCTCGCGCATGGTGTGCTCGCGGCGCTTGCGGGAGAAGTCGACGATCCAGCGGATCGCGAGAGTGGTCGCACGACGGGAAGGCACTTCCATCGGGACCTGATAGGTGGCGCCGCCGACGCGCTTGGGCTTGACCTCAAGCGTGGGGCGAACGTTGTCCATGGCTTTCTTGAACACGGACAGGGGATCCTCGCCGGTCTTCTCCTGAACGAGGTCGAACGCGCCGTAGACGATGTTCTCGGCGAGGGATTTCTTGCCATCAAGCAGGACCTTGTTAATCAGCTGCGTGACAAGACGGTTGTTGTACTTGGCATCCGGCTGCACTTCGTGGCGGATGGCTGCTGCGCGACGCGGCATTCTTTCTCCTTCGAGATCTTGCGCACTTCCGAACCCGTTGGGTCCATTAGACCGGCCGCTTCCTTTATATTGCGGCGTTCAGCGGTCCGTGCGGCTTACTGACAACTTATTTGGGGCGCTTGGCACCGTAGCGGCTGCGCGCCTGCTTGCGGTCGTTCACCGCAGCGCAGTCGAGCGCGGCGCGGATGACCTTGTAGCGCACGCCGGGCAGGTCCTTGACGCGGCCGCCGCGGATGAGCACCATGGAGTGCTCCTGCAGGTTGTGGCCGATACCGGGAATGTAGGCCGTAACCTCCATGCCGTTGACCAGACGCACGCGGCAAACCTTGCGAAGAGCCGAGTTCGGCTTCTTCGGGGTGGTGGTGTACACGCGGGTGCACACGCCACGCTTCTGAGGGTTGCCCTTCAGAGCAGGGGTCTTCTTCTTGTCGACCTGCTTGGCGCGGCCCTTGCGGACCAGCTGGTTGATTGTAGGCAACTTCTTCTCTCCTTCTTACAATCGAAATGTGCCTTCAGACCCGATTTTCACCAGGTCATTTTCGAGTTAAGCCCATCGGTCGAACCGAGGCGCCTAAGCTCTCGTCCCGCCTTCCCGCGTGAGTTCGGGCATGGCAGAACAAGCGCCTCATCAGACGCGCTGGCAAACACTATCACCCGCCATCTGGGTTGTCAAACGCCACGCATCCGGGCGTATCTACTTTGTCTCCACAGAGAGAACACACCGGAAACCCCGGTGTTGCCGATCCGCGGAGACCGCCGTCGAAATTCGCGTGGCCGGTCCCAGCGAGCTGCGGCAGAAAGCCGCCGCCGAACGCACAACAACGTTGCGGCGAAGGCGGGCCTACGACCCCAGGATGCGCGCGGCCACCTGCTTTTTGCGTGACAGGACGCCGGGCATCCAGGTGCCTCCCCTGCCCGTGCACGATATGCCGAACGCACGGTTGAGCAGCTTGCGGTTGCCCTCGCACAGAAACTGACTTCCCTCGGCGATGATATCGGTCACCATGAGAAGCACGAACTCGTACTTTCCCGCCTCCAGAAGGCGCCGCATCTCGGCGCGGATCTCTCGCTCCCGGGCAAGCGAGGACTGCAGATCGACGGTTTCGTGCTGCGCGATGAGCACGACGCTGTCCCCCACCTGGAACTCTTTGGCGTCGGCGCCGACGAACTTGTCGATGGGCATGTGCTCGTCGCCCCCGCGCAGCTTGAAGACGCCCATTCCGAACTCCATCGGATCGACCCCCAGCACTTCGCCCAGATAAGCGGCGATGCGCTCGTCGGTGGGCGTGGCCGTGGGAGACTTCAGGATGACGGTGTCGGTCATGAGCGCCGATAGGAGGATCTCGGCGATATCCGCGGGAATTCGGATGCCTTCGCGCTGGAACTCCAAGGCGACGATGGTCGCCGACGATCCGACGGGCAGATTCAGGAACCTGATGGGGTTGACGGTGGACACATCGCCGATGCGGTGATGGTCGATGATCTCGACGACCTCGGCCTCGTCGATGCCGGGAGCGGCCTGCCGACGCTCGTTATGATCGACCAGGATCACCTTTCGGTGAGGCCTCACCGCCACATCGGAGCGCGTGACGATGCCGACGGCCCACCCGTCGTCATCGAGCACCACCGCCTCGCGAAGGGGGCTTGCCATCAGGTCGTCGATAGCCTCTTTCAAGATAACCTCGGCATCGAGCACGAGCACCTCGGTTTCGAGGATCTCGTCGACCGCCTGATCGAGCGAGGCGATGAGGTCGGCGGCGACGGCGTCTTGGGATGAGCCCTGCGTGAGGACGTCGGTGGCCGAGATGTATCGCTCGGCGATCATGCGGGTGGTGACCAGGCCCCGGTACGTCCCGTCGTCGTTGGTGACGACGAGAGCGCGGATGTTGTGCTTGCGCAGCATGCGTCCGGCCTCGAGCAAGGTGGCGTGGCGGTTGATGGAAACGGGGTTGCGCGTCATCACGTCGGAAACGCGCGCATGCACGTGCCCGATCATGCGGGGCGCCTCGATGCCGCAGCGTCCAAAGACGCCGGCAGTCTCGGGGGGCAGCGGCCCCAGACGGGCAGGCACGTAGCGATCGGGCTCGCACCCGTCGGCGGCATCGCGTGCAGCGACGGCGTTTTTCAGATAGGCGTAGGCAACCGCCGAGCTGATGGCATCGTTGTCGGGATTGCGGTGTCCGATGACGATGATGGTCGAAGACATGAAGGCTCCTCGGATCGGGGCGGCGAAAAGCCGCAGATGCAGGATATCCCGATCATTCTAGCCAAATCCTGCGACGCGAATGCGTTTCGATGCCGTACGGACGATTTCTCCCGGCAAATGCCGAAGCGGGGGCGCCTCAGCCCATCTTCACGATGGGAGCGTAGTCTTTCAGCAGCTTCTTAACCTGTCCGGTTTTCGAGAACTTCACGAAGATGGTGTCTCCGTCCACCTTGGTGATCACGCCGGTGCCGAAGGTTTTGTGGCTTACCCTATCGCCCGCCGAAAAGCTCGCGCGCGCGCCCGCTTGCGCATCGGACGCCGAATCGAAGCGCGTCCGGCCGCGACGCGCGCGCTCGCCCGCACCGTGCGCGCTCGAACGGCCGAACACGCGGCCTTCGCCCGCCTCCGCGCCCGACCCCGCGATACCGCGGCGGCTGCCGCGCTTCTCCCAGCCCGTACCCGCAAAACCAGCCGAACCCACGCCCACGGCACTGCGCACCTCGGGGGGGATCTCGTGAACGAAGCGCGAAACCGGGTTCACCTGCGTCTGGCCGTAGATGGTGCGCTGGCTGGCATACGTCAGGTACAGATATTTGCGCGCGCGCGTGATGGCGACGTAGGCAAGCCGGCGCTCCTCCTCAACACTGGCCGACTCCTGGATCGAACGCGCGCTGGGAAACAGGGATTCCTCCATGCCGGCCACGAACACGCAATCGAACTCGAGGCCCTTCGACGCATGCACGGTCATGAGCGTCACCGCATTCCCATCGTCTCCCGCGGCATCCAGATCGGTGCGCAGGCGCACCCACTCGATGAAGTCGGCCAGGGAATCGCCGCGCAACGTGCGCACTTCGGGGCGCGGCGACCCGCTCTCGCCGGAAGAGATCGTGGGGGCCTCGAACAGCGCATCTTCATCGGTATGCGTATCGGCGAACTCGTCGACGACGCCGAGGAATTCGCGGATGTTGTCGATGCGGCCGCGCGCCTCGTCGGTTCCTTCGGCTTCAAGCGCCGTGATGAGGCCCGATCGCTCGATGATGGCCTCGACCACCCGTCTCAGATCGCCCGAAAACGAGCGGCCGGCCTCGAGAATGCCCAGGAACTCCCCCAACGCCGAGCGCGTCGCAGCGCGCAGAGACTGATCGGCCAGAGCCATCTCGGCTTCCTGCAGAAACGTCGTGCCGGCCTCGCGAGCGCGGCCCTCCACAAGCTCGATCGTGGTCTTTCCCACGCCGCGCCGCGGCACGTTGACCACGCGCTTGGCCGCAATGTCGTCGGAAGGGTTCACCACGCACGTCAGGTACGCCATCACATCGGAGATCTCCTGGCGCTCGAAGAAGCGCGTTCCGCCAACGATGCGGTAGGGCACGCCCGCACGCAGGAACATATCCTCGATCATGCGCGACTGGGCGTTCGTGCGGTAGAAAACCGCCATCTGGTTGTAGCTCATGCCGTCGCCATGGCGCTGCTCGATGCGCCCGGCGATCCAGCGGCCCTCATCGCGCTCGTCAGAGGCGCAGTACACCTTCACCGGATCGCCGTCCTGCGCCTCGGTGAACAGGTTCTTCACCTTGCGTTCGGCATTGTTCGCGATCACGGCGTTGGCGGCCTTCAAGACGTTGCCCACGCTTCGGTAGTTCTGCTCCAGCTTGACGGTGGTGCAGCTCGGGTAATCCTGCTCGAAGTCGAGGATGTTGCGCAGGTCGGCTCCGCGCCACGAGTAGATGGACTGATCGTCGTCGCCCACGACCATGATGTTGCGGTGCCGGGCCGCCAGCAAGCGCGTGATCTCGTACTGGGCATGGTTGGTATCCTGGTACTCGTCCACCATGATGTAGCGGAACCGCTCCTGGTAAGCCGCAAGCGCATCGGGGTAGTGCTTCAGCAGCAGGTACCCGTACAGCAAAAGATCGTCGAAATCGAACGCGTTGGCCTTGCGCAGACGATCCTGCAGGCGCTCGTACACGCGCGCGGCAACCTTCCCCACTGGATCGCTCACGCGGGCTGCGAAGTCTCCGGGAACCGCGAGTTCGTTTTTAGCCTGGGAGATACGTCCCCGCAGCGCTTTGACGGGAAAGCGGCGCGGGTCGATGTCGAGTTCGGCCATGATCTCTTTAACCAGGCGATTCGAGTCGGAATCGTCGTAGATGGTGAAATTGCGCGAGAATCCCAGACGCTCGGCGTCGGCGCGCAGCATGCGCACGCACATGCTGTGAAACGTAGAGACCCACATGCCGCGCGATCGCGGGCCGATGATGCCGGCGACGCGCGACTGCATCTCTTTGGCCGCCTTGTTCGTGAACGTGATGGCGAGGATCTCCCACGGCGCTACGCCCAGATCGTTCACCAGATGCGCGATACGGTAGGTGAGCACGCGCGTTTTTCCCGATCCAGCGCCCGCCAAAACCAGCAGGGGACCTTCGGTGCATTCGACCGCTTGACGCTGGGGGCCGTTGAGCACGGAAAGATCGATCGACATAGAGCGCACCTTCCTCGATCGCGCGGACAGCTGGTCCCGCGGTTACGATTCCATCTTGATCGGGGGATTCGATATCGTTGAAACGGCAGTCCGCCTGAGGTTTCCCGCAAGCGGAGGGCCTTCCGTATTATAGATGAGAAGCGCAACCGGAGACGCGCCGAAGACCTTCTTGAATAAAAAACCGAATCAAGCGTGAGTTTATTCTCTCGTTCAAACCCCTTGTCTTGCTTTTGCGCAGATACGCTAGAATGTACCGGGCAATGTAATCGGGCGGGTGGCCCGGTATATGCATAAGGAGTCTGATGGAACTCACACTCGGCGCGTTCATCGAACAGGTCGCTGTCTACCCCTCCCTCGCCGTCATCATCTTCCTGGTTATCGGCGTGACCGTCATCTCCGGGGCAACCGACGCCCCCAACGCCATCGCAACCGCGGTATCGACCCGCTGCATGACGCCGACCTGCGCGCTTGTCGTGGCTGCGGTGTTCAACCTGCTGGGCATCATCCTCATGACCTACATCTCCACCGCCGTCGCCCACACCATGTTCTCGATGGTGAATTTCCAAGGCGATACGCACCAAGCGCTGATGGCGCTCGAAGCAGCGATGATCGGATCCATCATCTGGGGTTTTATCTGCTGGTTTCTGGGCATTCCCGCTTCTAAGTCCCATTCGCTCATCGCCGGGATCACCGGCGGCGCCATCGCGCTGAACGGGTGGGCGGGCGTCGTGCCCTCCGAATGGGTGAAGGTTGTCTACGGCATGGCCTTCTCACTGATCGCCGGATTCGCCCTGGGATGGGTCGCGGTGCGGATCCTCGAGAAGCTCTGCGGATCGATGAACCGCAAGGTGGCCAACAATCGCTTCACGATGGTCCAGAACATCAACGCCGCGCTCCTGTCGTTTCTCCACGGAGCCCAGGACGGCCAGAAATTCATGTCCATCGGCCTTCTGGGCATCGCACTGGCTTTCGGCTCGGAATCGTTCGAGGGAACCGGGTTTCCCCTGTGGCTCATGCTGATCTGCTCGCTTGCCATCTCGCTGGGCACGTTTCTGGGGGGCAAGCGCATCATCAAGTCGGTGGCCATGGACATGGTGAACCTCGAGAAGTACCAGGGAGCGGCGGCCACCTCGGGCACGATCGTCACCCTGTTCATTTCCAGCATGACCGGCATGCCCGTCTCCACCTCCCACGCGAGCACCGCGTCCATCATGGGCGTCGGCGCTTCGAACAACCCCCGCAAGGTGAAATGGGGCATCGCCAAGAACATGGTGCTGGCCTGGATCCTCACCTTCCCCTGCTGCGGGCTGATCGGCTTTCTTCTGGCCAAGGCCTTCATGATGCTTTAGCGCAGCGACGCTTCTGCAAACGCCGCTCCTCACCCGACGAGGATCGGGCGTCGCTGGTATCCCACCTGCACCGACGCATGGTGACCCTCTTGCTGAACAACGCCCGACAGTGCTTCGCGCGCAGCGCGGTAGGTGTTGGCGTTCTCGGAAACATGGAGCGCCGCCACGGCCTCGAGCCGCGGGCATAGAAGCGTCCGCAGCGCAGAAGCGCTCTGGTCGTTGTTGAGATGCCCTCGATCGGATGCGATGCGGCTCTTCACATAGGCCGGATAGTCGGCCGCATCCAGCATCTTCAGCCCATGGTTGGCCTCGAGCCCCAGAATGCGCACATCGCCGAGAGCCTCGCGCACCTGCGGCGAAACCATGCCCGTGTCGGTTGCGAATCCCAGGGCGTCGCCCCCGCACTCGAAGCGGAACCCGAACGATGCCGCTGCGTCGTGCGCGGTGCGAAACGGATGGATGCTCATTCCCGCCGCCGATATCTGATCGGCATCCGAAAACGATCTCATCTCGAAATCGGATCCGAGATCGGAAAGGGCTTTCGAGGCGCTCACGCAAGCCGCGGGGGCATAAAGGGGCGGACGGTGCCCCAGCTTGGAAAGCCCGCGCATTACGACGCCGAGGCCCTTCACGTGGTCGGCATGCTCGTGAGTGACGACCACCGCTTCCAAACCGGACGGATCGAACCCCGTTGCCGCGCAGCCCTCCAGAAACGCCCGCTTGGAGATCCCGCAGTCGATGAGAACGCCTTTTCCCGTGTTCGTATCCTCGACTATCGACGCATTGCCCGAACTGCCGCTTGCAAGAACGTGAAGCCTGAACACCCGCTCCATCACGCGCTCATCGGGGTATCCGGCTTGACCGCGCACAGGATGCGCGGGCGATCCGCAAGGTCGCGCACAATGCGCACGGAGGCGAACCCAAGGGAGCCGGCGTAGGCGGCGGCATCATCGAGGCAGGTCTCGTGCAATTCGACCGCCAGCGCACCTCCCGGGCGGAGAAACGCGAAAGCCCAAGAGGCAAGGGGTCTGAACACGTCCAAGCCGTCGTCTCCCCCGTCGAGGGCCAGCGAAGGCTCGAAGTCCGCCACTTCGCGCGGCATGCCGCCCAAAACATCGGTGGGGACATAGGGCGGGTTGGAAACGACCAGATCGATGCGACCGCGATACCGTTCGGGGATACCTCCGCCCAAGCTGCACGAAAGCACCTTGACGCGATCAGACAGCCCCAGATCGGAAGCGTTCTGTCGGGCAAGATCCACGGCTTCGGCAGAAATATCGGTTGCAAACGCGCTCACCAGCGGATGCTCGTAGGCCAGCGAGCAGGCGATGCAGCCCGAACCGGTGCACAGGTCGGCCACCAGAAGTCCCTCGGGTTCTTCGGCCCGCGCTCTTTCCCGCGCGGCCAGCAAAAGCTCCCTTGTTCGATCCGAAACCCCGCTTGCCGCAGGATCGCCCTCGATGCGCTCGGCCTCGGCCGCAAGCGCTTCGACGAGACCGTCTTCGGCCCGACGCGCGGCCGGGCGTGCGGGAAGCAGCGCGAGCGCTTCGCTTACCAGCACCTCGGTCTCGGGACGGGGAATCAGCACGCCCTTGCGGGTTTTGAGGACGATATGGCGAAACGCACACTCCCCGATGATGTATTGCAGCGGCTCCCCCGCCCCGCGACGCTGGACGAACGCCCGCATCCGCTCGAGCTCGGACGGATCGAGCGGACGGTCCAACGCGGTGTAGAGGCCGACACGCGAAAGACCGCATACGGCCCCCACCAGCCACTGAGCCGACAGTCGGGGATTATCGTCCCCCTTGCGACCCAGGTACGCCTCGGTCCACTCCAACATGCGGCGAACGGTCCACGTTTCGGTAGAATCGGGCATTGGGCTTCCCTACACGGCCGCTTCGAGCTTCTTCGCGCGGTCGGCGGCCTGCAGCGCCGTGATAAGCTCGGCCAAGCCCGCTCCCCCCGCGTTCAGCAGCACGCCGTTGTACGTGCCGTTGTAGCCGATACGGTGATCGGTCACGCGATCCTGGGGAGCGTTGTACGTACGGATTTTCTCCGACCGGTCTCCCGATCCGATCTGACTGCGACGGGCCGCGCCCTCGGCGGCCTGCTGCTCGGCCAGCATCTTGTCGTACAGGCGGGCACGGAGGACGGCCATGGCCGCGATCTTGTTCTGCAGCTGGGACTTCTGATCTTGCGACTGAACCACCAAACCCGACGGGATATGCGTGATGCGCACCGCCGAGTCGGTGGTGTTCACGCACTGACCGCCCGGACCGCCGGCTCGGTACACGTCGATGCGCAGGTCGTTCTGATTGATGTCGATCTCGACCTCGTCGGCTTCGGGAAGAACCGCCACCGTCGCCGTGGAGGTCTGGATACGGCCCTGGCTCTCGGTCTTGGGAACGCGCTGCACGCGATGGACGCCGCTTTCGTACTTCATGACCGAATACACCTTGTCGCCCGAAATCTTGAACTCGATGGTCTTGAACCCGCCGGCCTCAGACGGGCTGGAAGACAGAACCTCGATCTTCCATTTGCGGGAGGAGGCGAAGCGCTCGTACATATTGAACAGATCTCCGGCGAAGATGGCCGCCTCATCGCCACCCGCCGCACCGCGGATCTCGACGATGGTGTCCTTCTCGTCGGCCGGATCGGCCGGAATGAGCATGAACTTCACCTCTTCGGCGATGCCGGGCAGCTTCGCCTCAATTGCGGCGATCTCTTCCTGGGCGAACTCCTTCATATCGGGATCCGCCAGCATTTCTTTGGCCGCAGCAAGATCGTCTTCGGCTTCGACGTAAGCGCGGGCCTGGGCAACGAGCGGACCCTGGTTCGCGTACTCCTTGGCAAGGCGGTTGTATTCTTTTTGGTTGCCGAGAACCTCGGGATCGCCCATCCTGACCTGAAGTTCCTCGTAGGCCTTGATAATCTTCTCGAGCTTCTCGCGCATATTCGCTTCCTGCATGGGATATTCCTTCGTCGCTTCGAAACAGACTCTTTCGTTTAAGCACAAGGAACCATGCTATCAGATTCCCTCGAATTCCGCAGCGTTCTCCGCAGCCTGCGCACCATCGGAAATCGCAGTTGAAACCTGGCGAAGGGTCTTCGTGCGCACATCGCCGGCGGCGAACACGCCCGCAACCGACGTATGGCCGGTTTCGTCGGAAACGATGTATCCCCTTTCATCAAGCTCGAGCGCATCGCCCAGAAACTCGGTGTTGGGAACGGTGCCGATGGCCACGAACACCGCATCGGTGGCGATCTCGCGCACTTCACCGCTTGCGACGCCCTTCACACGCAAGGCGCATACCGTGCCGTTATCCCCCGAAACCAGCTGATCGGGAACGGAGTTCCACACAAACTCGACGTTGGGAAGCGCTTCAAGGCGCTTATGGTAAACGGCCGTTGCACGCAGCTTGTCGCGACGGTGAACCAGGTACACCTTCTCGCAGATGCGCGACAGGTAGATCGCATCGGCGGCCGCGGTGTCCCCGCCGCCGACGATGACGGCCGTCTTGCCCCGGAAGAAGTTGCCGTCGCAAGTCGCGCAATACGACACCCCGCGGCCCTTCAGCTCATCCTCCCGATCGATTCCCAGATTACGTGGGCGGGCTCCGGTCGCAACGATAACGGTGCGCGCTTCGATCTCTTTGCCGCTGGCCGTTCGCAGCACTTTGGGAGAGACGGAGAAGTCAACCGAGACAATGTCTTCGGAAGCCATGGAGGCACCGAAGTTCACAGCCTGCTGCTGCATCGCGAAAGCGAGCTCGAAGCCGCCCGTACCTTCGGGAAACCCGGGATAGTTCTCGATGATCTCGGTCTGGGCGAGTTGTCCGCCTGCTGATATGCGCTCGAACACCGATACGTTCAAACCGGCGCGCGCAGCGTACAGGCCGGCAGTCAGACCGGCGGGACCGGCGCCGACAACAGCCACATCAAGCATGTCTCTTCCTTCGGTTCCAGAGCTCATGAACGCCCCTTCCTTTGCTGTCTCTTAAATCAATTGTGTACAATATTATTATCCGCACATTCGATCAAGCGAAGTTGCACGAACGTTACATAACGATCCCCGTTTCGCCAAGAGCGTCAACCTCGCGCACCTCCTTTTTCACGCCGAAAGATCGCGCCCCCAACCTCCCATCTCAACCGAAACCCGCTTTTCAGCTCCGCTGGCCAGCACGGTGCGACACTCACGGGAAATCCAAGGACGGATCGGCATCCCTCTATTGACAACCTCAGATAACTTCTTTAAGTTAGCGCTGTTTTACTTTCAAGTGTCGAAAGGAGGCTTGCGATGAACGGAACGAAGACCCTCGAAAGCATGATCGTGCACCACTGCGCTCCCGTGTTGGGGGGAATCAAATCGGGGGGCCTGTTCAACGTACCCTTCGACGCAAAAGCCTCCCTTGCCGCCAACGAGAGCGCCTTCAAGGGCTCAAAAGACGTACCTGGCGGATCCTTCTCCCGATCCCTTCGAGAAGCCCAAGTCAAACTTGCTCCGTTGGGCGTTTTCGTCGATATCCTCGCGACGCGGCCCTTCGGCGCGCTCGTGTACGTGTACCGTCCCGACATGGTTGTCCGCACGCTGCGACAAACCAAGCCTATGCGTTTCCTGCAAAGCTACGGTTATCCGAACACCTGCTCTGTCAAGCCCCACATCGAACGCATGAGACGGCGCATCGCCGAGACCGACGCGTCCACCTCGTGCGCACACGCCTGTCGATTCCCTCACGAGATCGGCCTGTTTCTGGGCTATCCGCTTGAGGATGTGATCGGGTTCATCGAAAACCAGGGACGAAACTGCCTGGCATGCGGCTGCTGGAAGGTGTATTCGAACGAGCGCGACGCGCAAACCTGCTTCGGATGCTTCCGGTCGTGCACGAAGCAAATGCGCACGCTCTTCCGCGAAGGAGTCCCCATCGAAGAGCTCGCGCGCCTGCACATCCCCGTAGATGCAAGGCAAGCACGCCTTAAAGCCGATGAGTCGCATGCGAGCGCACGATAGCGCCCTCGCATGCGCTTCCTTGGCGAACGCGAACGGTTTTACCTGAACGGCAACGAATGAGTGAGGAGCACGAACATGAGTAACGTCGCAGTGGTTTTCTGGAGCGGAACCGGGAACACCGAAGCTATGGCCGACCTGATCGCGCAGGGAGCATCGGCCAAGGGGGCTAAGGTCAGCATCATACAGGCATCGGATTTCGGAGCCGACAAGCTGGACGGATACGACGCCATCGCCTTCGGGTGCCCTGCCATGGGCGACGAAGAGCTCGAAGACACCGAGTTCCTTCCCATGTACGACGAAGTCGAGCCCCTGCTTGGCGACCGCAAGGTGGTCTTGTTCGGCTCGTACGACTGGAACGACGGGGAATGGATGGAACTGTGGGAACAGCGCGCAGAATCTGCCGGCGTCAACGTCGTCGACTCTCTGATCGCGAAAGACTATCCCGATGACGAAGCATCCGCCGAGTGCATGCGCGTCGGAGCCCTGCTCGTTTAGGGCTTCCGGAAAGCGTCGAAAGACGCAGCGAGCACCGCAGAGGCAACTTGATCGAACAACAAAAAGGCCCCGCATCGATACCGATGCGGGGCCTTTTGCTCGAAACGGGCGAAACGGACCGGCGACAAGCCAAAACGGCGCTTGTCGGGAGTAAAGCCGCATTGAAAGGTCCTCCTCCCGGACAGCGCCCCCGAACGCTGCTCCCCAGCGCGTTTGGGCAATCTTGTCGGACTTAAGAACCCAGTTGGTGTCTTTTTCACCGACAACCAGGTAGCCTTTGCTGACGATCCTGAAAGAATCGACGAAGCTTTCTCCGCCCGTAGAATAAGACACCTTGCCCAATCCGTAGTAGTTGGCCCCAGCTGGAAGCGAGGCAGTTTTGCGCGACTCTTCAACCCACAGAGAGTTACCGTACGTAGCAACCGGGTAGTAGTACTCCCCCACTTTCACGTAGGCCTTGGTGTTGGCCATATTCGATCCGATAGAGCTTGCAGAGCGAACCATCCCATCGGTCGGATACAGCATGCTGCCCGAGGTGTCGATGACCAAAGTAACGTCTGACCTGCTAGAATTTTTCGCAGAGGTGGAAGAGCCCCTCAGCGTGAGATCGAGCGTGTACGTGCCGTTCCCGTTGGGTTTCAGCTCTTTAGCGGCGACCGGCCGAACCTCCGCCGCCGCGTGCAGCTCAGCAGTAGACCCCCGACAAGTTGAGGATCCCCGTGGCAAAAGCCCCTCCCACGCCGAGGGCGGCAGCCGCCGCGACGAGGACAGCGACCCTGCAAGCCCTTGCTCTCACGCTTGCCGCTTTCCGCAGATGCGAAAGCCGAGAAGCTTCCGAACAATTACCGAATACCATTCCGAGCACCTAGCCCTCCGCACTCACCAAGCCCAACGAACGTTGCGCCCGCCGGGTTTCCGCCTACGTCATTGTTGATCGCGTTCTTTTACACAATACGCGAAACCTCACGCGCGCTCATCGCATTTGAGGGTGCCCCATACATGCCGAGCGCCCCATGATCCATGGGGCGCTCGGCTCGATATCCAGAAACGAAGGAAAGCGGCGTACGCGATTCCTACGCGAATATGAACATGAGGAAAAACGCTACCGTTGCAACCCACATAAGCGGCTTGATCTCGCCGATCTTGCCCTGGGCAACCTTGATAACCACGTAGGACACAAAACCGAACCCGATGCCGTCGGTGATGGAGTAGGTCAGCGGAATACCCATGATGGTGATGAACGCGGGGAACGCCGAATCCATGGAGGTCCAGTCGATCTCGCCCACGCCCGTCATCATCAGATAGCCCACAACCACAAGCGCGCCGCAGGTCGCGGGAGCCGAAACCATGCCGATCACCGGCGCGAAGAAGGCGAACACGGCGAACAGGACGCCGATGATGACGTTGGACAGACCCGTACGCGCGCCCGCGACCGCGCCCGCGGTGCTCTCGGCATAGGTGGTGATGGAGCTCGCGCCGAAGAAACCGCCCAGCACCGCGGCAGCCGAGTCGACCATGAGGATGGGCTGGATATCCTCGATGTTGCCGTCCTTGTCAACGAAGTCGGCGCGATCGGCCACACCCATAACCGTACCCATAGTGTCGAAGAAATCGCTCATGAGAAGCGAGAAGACGAACATGAGTAAGGCCGGAGTCGTCACGACCTGCAGGATGGCCACGGTATTGGACTGCGGATCGATCTGGAAGGGCGCTGCGAACGCGGAAAAGTCCAAACCGAAATTCATGGTGGTGGGCATAACCGTCACGCCCAGGGGGATGCCCACGATGGTGGCCGCGACGATGGAGATAAGCAGCGTGCCTTTCACCTTCAGGGTTTCAAGCACAACGGCGAGCGCGATAGCCACCAACGCCACGATGCACTGAGCGCTGGTCAGATCGCCCAGCGTGAGAATAGTGGCCTCGTTGCCGACGATGATGCCGCCGCCCTTGAGACCGATGAACGCCACGAACAGACCGATGCCGATGCCGATCGCGCGCCGCACGTTGACGGGAATGGCGTCCATGATGGCCTTGCGAAGCCCGCACAGAACCAGCACGAGGATGAGCACGCCTTCCAGGAAGATGACCGCCATCGCAACACGCCAATCGACGCCCAGCGCAGTCGCGCCGCACAGGCTGTAAGCGACGATCGCGTTGATGCCCATGCCCGAGGCAAGCGCCAGCGGACGGTTGGCGAAGATGCCCATGGCGATGGTCATGATGGCCGCGCCGAAGCACGTCGACGTAAGAGCGGCATCGAACGGGATGCCTGCGATGCTCATCATCAGCGGGTTGACCGCAATGATGTAAGCCATGGCCAGAAACGTAGTCAAACCACCGATGACCTCGTTTCCAACCGTGCTCTTCCTTTCGGAAATCTTGAAGAACTGATCCACTCCCTTTTTCTCCTTCCCAACCGAGAGCGCAAACGAACTGCCGGCACAACGTATGCCGCGCGCCCTCCCTGCGATGAAAACCACGGTGAGATTTTACACCGAAAAGCCACGTGCAAACCTCTTGCAATCCCGCCCTTTCAAGAGGTGCGCAGGTCGTCGCAGCGCATGCGAGCGAAACCCCCTCGTTGGCATACGCCCCCAGTCGCACCGGCAAGCGAAACGCTACCGAAGCGTTGACAATGCCTTTACCCCTCTACGAACTGGAATAACACTACTTATTGATAGATGTAAGCCCCGTGGACACAATATATTGTGTCCACGGGGCTTACATCCTGGATCCGTTTGACGTATGATAGCCGCATCGATTTGCAACCTACCCAAACATACCCCCGCCCATCGCGCATCGCATCTGCGACCGCGTTGCCCAACCACTCGGAAAAGAGGTCCCGTCCATGAAGATCATCAAGCGCAACGGATCCGAAGTCCCCTTCGACGTCACCAAGATCGCCAACGCGATCGCGGCTGCGAACAAAGAGGTCAAGGAAAACCAGCGCCTGACCGAGCGCCAAGTCATGTACGCCGCCGCCAACGTGGCGGACCTGTGCGAGGCATCGGGCCACACCGTGTCGGTCGAAGAGATCCAGGACATGGTGGAAGACGAGATCATGCGCTTGGACTGCTATGAGGTCGCCCGCAAGTACATCATCTACCGCTATCTGCAAAACCAGAAGCGGCACAAGAACACCACCGACGATCAGATCCTCGCCCTCATCGAATGCAACAACGAAGAGGTCAAGCAGGAAAACTCCAACAAGAACCCCACGGTCAACTCCGTGCAACGCGACTACATGGCCGGAGAGGTCTCCAAAGACCTCGCGATGCGCAAGCTGCTGCCACCCGATGTGGTCGAGGCGCACAAAGAGGGCATCATCCACTTCCACGACTCTGATTACTTCGCCCAGCACATGCACAACTGCGACCTGGTGAACCTCGAGGATATGCTTCAAAACGGCACCGTCATCTCGGGCACCCTCATCGAAAAGCCCCACAGCTTCTCGACCGCCTGCAACATCGCCACGCAGATCATCGCGCAAGTCGCATCCAGCCAGTACGGCGGACAGTCCATCTCGCTGTCCCACCTCGCGCCGTTCGTCGACGTCAGCCGCCGTCGCATCCGCCGCGAAGTCATCGACGAGATCAACAGCCTCGGTCTGGAAGCCGCATCCGACCGCATCGACGAAGTCGTCGAAGGACGCCTGCGCGACGAAATCCGCCGCGGCGTGCAGACCATCCAATACCAGGTAGTCACCCTCATGACCACGAACGGCCAGGCTCCGTTCGTAACCGTGTTCATGTACCTGAACGAAGCGCGCAGCGAAGCCGAGAAGCACGACCTGTCCATGATCATCGAAGAGACCCTGCGCCAGCGCTACCAAGGCGTGAAGAACGAAGAGGGCGTCTGGATCACGCCGGCGTTTCCCAAGCTGGTCTACGTGCTGGAAGAGGACAACATCGCCGAGGGCTCGCCGTACTTCTACCTCACGCAGCTCGCAGCCAAGTGCACCGCCAAGCGCCTGGTTCCCGACTACGTGTCCGAAAAGATCATGAAACGCTCCAAAATCGACAAGGACGGCAACGGCCACTGCTACACCCCCATGGGATGCCGCAGCTTCCTTACCCCCTACGTGGACGAAAACGGACAGCCGAAGTATTACGGCCGCTTCAACCAGGGAGTCGTCACCATCAACCTACCCGACGTCGCTCTGTCCGCCGAAGGGGATCTCGATAGGTTCTGGACCATATTCGACGAGCGGCTTGAACTGTGCCATCGGGCCCTCATGGCGCGCCACAACCGCCTGAAGGGAACGCTGTCCGACGCGGCGCCCATCCTGTGGCAGCACGGAGCGCTTGCGCGCCTGAAAAAGGGCGAGGTCATCGACAGTTTGCTGTACGGAGGCTACTCGACCATCAGCCTGGGATACGCCGGCTTGCACGAATGCGTCTTCGCCCTCACCGGGCGCAGCCACACCGATCCCGAAACTACGCCGCTCGCGTTGCAGATCATGCAGCATATGAACGACAAGTGCGCCCAGTGGAAGGCCGAGCACAACATCGACTTCTCCATCTACGGCACCCCGCTCGAGTCCACCACCTACAAGTTCGCCAAAGCGCTGCAGCGCCGCTTCGGCATCGTCAAGGGCGTGTCCGATCGCGGCTACATCACCAACAGCTACCATGTGCATGTAGCCGAAAACATCGACGCCTTCGACAAGCTGGCTTTCGAAAGCCAATTCCAGCCGCTGTCCCCCGGCGGAGCCATCAGCTACGTCGAGGTGCCCGACATGCAGGACAACCTGAAGGCCGTCATCGCAACCATGCAGTTCATCTACGACCACATCATGTACGCCGAGCTCAACACGAAGTCCGACTATTGCCAGGAATGCGGATACGACGGCGAGATCATGATTATCGAAGAGGACGGCAAGTTGGTGTGGGAGTGCCCGCACTGCGGCAACCGCGACCAGGACAAGCTGAACGTCGCACGTCGAACCTGCGGATACATCGGCACCCAGTTCTGGAACCAGGGTCGCACGGCCGAGATCAAAGACCGCGTTCTGCATCTGTAGTTCCAGATTCTGAAACGCGGCTGCCGCCTCGCTCACGCGCCGCCCTTGAAGGCCGGGTGATCTCATGAAATACGGAAACATAAAGTTCTTCGATATCGCCAACGGCGAGGGCGTCCGCACCTCGGTGTTCGTTTCGGGATGCACACATCGCTGCAAGCACTGCTTCCAGCGCGAAACCTGGTCGTTCGACTACGGAGACCGGTTCGACGCAAAGGTAATGGAGCGCGTCGTCGAAAGCTTGGGGCCTTCTTACGTCGAAGGCCTCACCGTCCTGGGCGGAGAGCCCATGGAGCCGCGCAACCAACAGGACGTGCTCGAACTTGTCGAAGCAGTGCGAAGCCGCTATGGAAGCACGAAGACCATTTGGATCTATACGGGGGATCTCTACGAGGATCTTACCGACCCGGAAAGCGAGCGCCATACTCCCTTTACCGACCGCATCCTCGAACGCATCGACGTTCTAGTAGACGGCCCTTTCGTCGAGGAATCGAAGAACATCACCCTGCGGTTCAGGGGATCCGAAAACCAACGCATCATCGACGTCCCCGCCACGCGCGCAGCGGGGAGCGTGCGGCTATGGCAAGACCTGAAGGTCTACTCGACCCACACCATGGACTAGGTTGCCGAGACCGTCTCGCGCCGAGCATCCAGACGGCGGTTGCGGAAGTACACGGCCCAGTTCGCACCAAGTGCCACAAGATTGACGACATACACCGCAAGCACCCAGGTAACCTGCCCCGATACGAACTTCGCCGCAATACCTGCCAGATATCCGAACGTGATAAGGCCGATGAACTGCCAACTGCTTCCCGCAGCAGTTGCGGCTTTGTATCCCTTCCATGCGTTCAGCGGCCACGAAAGACCGAAGCTGACCAGCATCAGCGCCTCTAGAACCTCCGCCATTCCTACGCTCCCTCGAAAAACGAACGCTGTTCGCATCCGATTATGCTCCGCTTGCGCGGAAAATGGAGCGTATCGGCAACGTTCCACACCGCCTGCACGTTTTTCTCACCGAACCCGAAAACAAAGCGCGCCGCATCCATCCGTCCCCCGCAACCGCATGGCCTCTTCGGCTAAAAACACCCTACGCCAGCGCCATCGTATCCGCATCTGCAACGATGGGCATCGGCCAGGCACGCGAGGCAGCTGCCGAAGGGATGCGCCGAGGGTATCTCACCCGCGCGGAAAAAGCGAACGCGGAAAGGGGTTTCGCGCGACAGAGAAAACGAGGGCTCTCACATGACTCGAATCCCGATCGTTTCCTTGGGTAGAACCACAAAAACGGCCCCGACGCAACCGACGCCGGAGCCGTTTAGGCCAACCTACCAAAAATCCCTTCTCGGAACCCCTATCGAGAAACCCCGGAAGCGGCTTCGCGTGAGAACAGCGCGATCATCCCGGCGTTAAGCGCGATCGCGCACAGCATCCATCCCGATACCCACGGAAGCGAGACGAGCTCGGCGTTGACGGCCCCGAACGAGCCGGCCGTAGCCACGCAAACCAGCGCGCCACATGCAGAAAACCTCAGCATCACGCGCTTGAACCAGCCCTCCGCACCGCCGCGAAGGGCCGAGGAGAGCCCGACGCATGCGGCGGCCACCAGCGTCGCAGCGCATAACAGAACCATCAGCAGCACGATCTTCGTTTCGACACCGCCCTTGCTGGCTATCTGATGCAGCTGAACGCCCGAGAACAGGCCGGCCACGATCACCCCGAGACACACCAACGACACCGCCACGCATACCGCGCCCCACACCAGGGCGGGCCCCGCCGCACAGCGGCCGGATTCACCGCGATACACGTAGGCGAACACCAGCACCGTCGCAACCGCAAGCGCCATCGCCAGACCGCTTGCGACCATGAATCCGATCAAGGTTCCACCTGAAAGCGCCATGCACAGCTGGTCGAGCGTCGAACCCGTCTGGATATACGGAGCAGTCGCCGCACGATAGCTGTACGAAAACGCCCCGGCCGCATCGAGGGCGAACACTCCGATGCGTGCGAACAGGGCGACAAGCAATCCGCCCAGAAACACCGACCCGAACGGAGCGACGCCCTTCTTCAGAGCTGCAAACATGTATCACCCCTCCTTAGTCGAGTTCCGCATCGTTGGCGAACGTTCCGCACAGGTATCCGCCGCAAAACGCCAGGCTCACGTCGCCCAAAAGCGAACCCAGAATGACGTCGCCCACATACGAGTTCTCACCGCATGCGCCCCCTGCCGTATGCCAGCCGGCGTACAGGCCGGGAATAACGCGACCCGACGTGCTGACAACCTGCATGCGATCGTTGATCATGAGACCGGCCTTCGTGCCGTACAGATTGCCTCCGATACGGCATCCGTAAAACGGCGGAGTAGCCACCTCGTGCAGCCATTCCTCGGGCATGGGGTACATGAAGTCGTCTTTGCCCTTACGGCAGCATTCGTTCCACTTCTCAACGGCTCCGACCAGGATCCCCTCGCCAAAGCCCAGGTCGGCCTCCAACTCCTCAAGCGTGTCGCGCTTCTTCAGAACATCGGCCTCGATAGCGTCCTCGACGCCGTGATGCCAGTCGCGGTAATGCTCGGGAATCTTCTCGATCTGTTCGAGGTCGGGCGAGATCAGCTTGCGGCAATGCTCTTGGGCGAACCCCGCAAGATGATCCTCAAACTTCGAATCGAATATGATATACGAACGGTGCCCCGGAGGCGTCATCTGCACCGTCGCCAAATCTCCCAGCGCATAGATGGCCGCCGCCCCGTCCTTCTTCACACGCGAGTCCATATAGCGCAGACGGTTGCCCGCACGATCGATGGTAAGCCAGGGCTGACGCGAGAGCTGCGTCATGCCGTCGTATAGGAAGCGCGCCCACTGACCTCCCTCGGAAGCCCAATCCACACCGCCATCGAACGATGCCGAGCTGTTGAAACCGGACACGTCGGCCAAAACGCCCAGTCCCATGCGGAAGCACTCGCCCGTCTCCCCCAAAGGAAGATAGCTGGATGCGCAACCCATGGCAGCCGTCGGAATGTACTTATCGAGCAGCGCCTTGTTGTTGCAGAAGCCTCCCGCCGTAAGAATAACGGCCTTTCTCGCGTGAATGGAGATCTCGCGCTCGTAACCCTCTTTCGCGTAGATGCCCACCACGCGTCCGCTGTCGTCTTGGACAAGGGCCGTCGCGGGACACTGGAAGTGGAAGTCGACCCCTTTGCGCAACCCGTAGCTGAACATCGCATCGGTGGCGTCCTTCATCTTGAGAACATGATGATCGAGCGTCGAGTTCTTCGGAGCCACATACACCGGAATCTCGCCCAACCGCCATTGAACGCCGCAGTCGGCCATCCAATCGATGCACTTGCCCCCGCCTTCGGCGATGCGGTGGATGAGCAGCGGATCGGCCGCAAAGTGATACTCGTCCATCGCCCAGTCGGTCATCTTCTGAGCGTCGAACGGATACGAGGGCAGCGCGAAGCGCCGCTCTTCCTGCAAACGGGATCCACCCAAGATCGCGCACATGCCGGCAGACTGGGCGTTTCCCCCCTGCAGCCCGGCCGACTCCACGCAGATGGTCTGCGCGCCCAGCTCGGCCGAACGGGCCGCCGCGTTCAGGCCGCCGCCGCCCGCTCCCACCACCACAACATCGCACTCGTAATCCCATGCTGCAGGTACGGGACGCGGTGCGATGGGAGTTGCGTCGTTTGCCGGAAACGCAGCGGCGAAATGATCGCGGTACGTTGCATCCCCTCCACCCGATCCGTTTCCCTGAGCGCTGTCGGGGACGGCAACGGCACGAGAGCCGTCAGCCGACCAATCGCCGATGAACCCCCGTTCGACCGCGAACGCGTTCAGGGGCGTCGCATTGGCCGCCACCGCACCGGCGGTTGCCGCAAACGCCATACCCAGAAAGTCGCGACGGGAGCAGCCGTTCATCTGTTCCTGTCCGTTGTCCGACATGTCTAACCCTCCTTCTGCGCGCTTACCGATGCGGCTGCGGCCTGGGAAAGCGCATCGGCAACGGCGTCGCGCACGGCTTGCGTCGTGATGGTGGCGCCGGAGATCGCATCGATCTCGCTGTCTTGGGCCGCATCGATCATGCGGGCGTACACCCCGTCGCGGATAGCCTCGTAGCCCCCCACGCTCTGGGTCTCGCCTTCTTGGGTCATCTGCGTGCAGGCGATGACGTTTCCTTCCACCCGCAACGTCACGGTGATCAATCCGTCCATACCCTTCGCGACGCCCGTGTACGTGCCGTCGGCATACGATCCGCTTGCCGTCTTCCGCTCAAGCGGAGCCCGGTCGATCCAGGTGTTGGGCGTGTGGATGGCCAACTGCTCGGCGCTGGCGGCGTCCTTGGAGCCGGACCCCTCAAACGACGCCCCGCACCCCACAAGGCCCGCAGCCATGGCCACGCTTACGCCACCTATTACGATAACTTGGGGTTTCAATATAAATCCCCCTTCCTTACCGCCGCGATGCCGCTGGGTTTTCCCAGCCGTCCGGCGTCTTGAAATCATGGCATCCGTTACACCACATCTGGGAGGTACCGTGCGACGAATGGCAATACGAGCAGTCCATCGCATAGGCTCCCATCGATCCGGCCAGAACCTCGCCCGAGTCCTCTCCTCCGTAGTACTGATGACTGAAATGCGGGTTCACACCCTTTTGACCGCCCCAGTCCCGAGTGGACGAGGCGATGTCCTCGAAATCGTGGCATCCGCCGCTCGTGCACTTCTTGTAATCGAACGAAATACCCTGATCAACCAGATTACCCCGATCATCCACCTTGAAATCCCCCCGCATCCAGGAGGTCGCTTCGGCAACCTGCTCTTTCAGCGTGGCGGGGTGGCAGTCGAGGCACCGTACGTTCGCTTCGCGATGCGCGGCCATGATGGGCTGCTCGCTCTCCAGGTACCCTTCGACGTACGAATCCATGGGCTGATGGCAGATCGCATTGCAGAACTGCGGCGTCGCATGCCACACGTTGAACCCGACCCCCAGCGCAACCAGAACCGCGGCGATACATCCTGCGATTGCCCAGCGCTTGCGCTTTACCTGCGGTCGCTTTCGAGTGCCTTCGGGCGCAAACGGAGAACCCGTGTCCTTGTCAGGCATAGCTTCCCTTTCTCTTACCCCTGCCGCCCAACGCGGCAGGGGCATCCGATCTCGTATCTAGGCCGCAGCCTCGCGGCGCTCCATCGCGCGGTCGAAGTCGCGCGTGCCGGTGAACACCTCGTGGGTATACGGGTTGACCCCCAGTTTCTTGGCGCGATAGACCACATAACCCAGCGCCGCCACGTTGGCCGCAAGCGCAACCAGCGACACCGTCGTGTTCGTCGTCGCATTCAGCGTCGACTGGACGGCGAAGATGCTGTCAACGCCCATATCAGGGAAGCTTATCTGGAACGTCGGGAATACCTGGGCGAACATGCACCAAATGGCAAGCGTGTACGCACGGTTCTGAATCCACGCTCCCTTGTTCCACAGCGCATTGGCAACCGTCGGAGCAAGCAGCAGAGCCAAACCGCAGTACCAAGCGTGGTTGGGCAGGCAGTTGTAGGTATAGCAGAAGTTCCACAGGTCGTAGGAAATGATGAACACCCACGTCATATCCGGCCATAGCATGTCGTGCTTCTTCTTCGACACGTAAATGCCCCACCAGCCGGTCATGCAGAAGATGTTGAGGATGCCCGCAACGCCGTTGAACACGTTGTTCCATCCGCATACCTGGGTCGCGTGCTCGGAGGTAACCCATACCGGCGAGCCGTTCTGCATGAAGAAATCCCCCGTGAAGAAATGCGCCGCCGACTCGAAGTCCGAGATCACCGCAATGAGTATGTTGATGGCGACGATCACGAACGGGAAGCATTTGAACATGTGGGATTTCCCGAGCTTTCCCCACCGGTACTTCAAGATCATGAAGCCGATGCAACCGGCCAGGGCCGCATACACCTTCGCGTAGTGGAACCAGCCGTTCTGGAACACCACGGTAGGATTGTTCACGCCCCAATCCAAACCCGCGCCCGCCGCAGCGGTCACGACGACGCAGTATACGGTCATCACGATGGGCAGGGCGACGAACATGAAAATGCCGCCCGCCTTTGAGCGGCGCGCAACCTCGTTCAGCAAGATCAAACCGCAGAACACCATCGCCCAGCCAAGCCATTGGTATAGCGCATGGTCGCCGTACACCTCGAATAACATCGCTTCCTCCTTACGCCGTTCGCTCATTCCGATATCGAACCGGAACCAATCCCCTTTTTAGATGCAAGAGCCCAAGCCCCCTTCGGGCGCTTCCTGCATATGCACCAAGGCGGATGAACCCGCCTAGCTCTCTGCCAAGCGTCTCGCCGCTACACGGCCTCCGTCACGCAAAACGCGCACCTCGACGCGCTAGGGACGTAATCCAGATCCAACCGCAGGGTCTGGGCGACGATATCCGCCAGCACCTCGTCGGGCGCTTCGGGGTTGTAGCGCATGTAGCTCACCAATCCGCTGATCAGCACATAGAATGTCTCGAATACGTGATCGATCTCGATCTCGTGGTACCGGGAGTAATCGACCACCGTGGTGTCGGTGATGTAGCGGGCAAGCGCTTCAGATACGCGCGAGGCGAACTTCAGATACAAACCCGCATTCTCGTTGTTGGCAAGATCCTTACGCAAGGAATTATTATCGAACAGACCCCTGCGAATCACCTTGACGCTCTCGGACAGAGCCTTGCGCACGTTTCCGGGTTCGCGCGAAGCGTTCCAATACCGAACCAACTCGACGAAATCCTGAACGTACGTATCGAGAACCGCTTCGGTGACGTCGTCTTTGTTCTCGAAGTAGTGATAGAACAAACTGCGCGTCACGCCCACCTCGGCCGCAATGTCTTTAACCGACGTGTTGCCGATGCCCTTTCTCTCGTACAGACTGCGAGCCGCCTCGACGATATCGGTTCGCCGAAGCTCTGCAATGGGCGCATGCTCGCTCTGTCCAGGCGCTGCGACCGTCATGGCAACCTCTCCATCTGCCTCTATCCGAACATAGGCACATAATATATTCATATTTGACAGTGCGTCAATGAACAGATTTCAAAAAGTGTCAACGCCCTGAACAGGTGTTGTAAGGAGAAGTAATTTTATTGTCTGAAGTCCTGATGAAAATTTCAGGCGCTATCAAACGGTTGATAAACACCAAGGAGAACCGGAGGACAGCGGGATGGGCCTCGCCTGCGCCCTCTCCCAACCAGATTCGAGACGAAGCGTGCTGATAACGATGTCGGCGATCACGTCATCGGATGTGTCGGGATAGCGTCGGACGAGACCCACCAGTCCGAACAGCAGCAGATAGACCGTTTCATACGGGTGAGCCAAATCGAATGGGTGAAACCTTCTGTATTCGGGAATCATCTCGCGCAGGCAGAACCTCGTCACCTCGTCGGCGCATCGAAACGTGAAGCTCAGATACCGATCGGCGCGGGCCGATCCGGCTATCTCTTCGCGCAAGGGATTGCTATCGAACACCGCCTGGCGGAACAGGCGCACGCACTGGAACACCGCAGTGCGCACGTCGCCCCGCACACGGCGCTCGTTCCACCGATGCGCCAGCTTGACGAAGTCCCTGACGTACGTCAGAAGAACCCATTCAGTTATATCGTCCTTGTCGGTGAAATAGTGGTAGAAGAGGCTGCGCGTCACGTACAGATGATCGGTGATGTCTTTGACGGAGGCGCGCTCGATCCCCTTCTGTTCGTACACGTACCGAGCGGCTTCGATAAGCTCCTTGCGACGAAGCTCACCTGCACGAAGATGGTTTACAACAGGTTTTTCTGGATGACGAGCCATAGCTTCCATCCTTTTGCACGACCCAACTTTGGCCCGTACTGTAGCATAGTGAGAATATCTGATGTAATCCGCATGTGACGTTGAGACGCAATCGAGTTATTAGTAAAATAAATAACCTGATACACGATGATTCTCTTTGTCGGGTTAAGCTTTTGCTCTCGCGCATCTTCGTTCCGGAGGCTTCTAAGAAACATGAAAGGGCCTGGTCTTTTGAGCGGACGCAGGCCCCTGGACAGCCTTTCTCGGGCACATTCGCTACAGCCGGACTCCCAATTCGTCTTCCACCAAGTCGAATGCCGCCGCAATCGCCTTGTCCATGTCGTAGTACTTATAGCCGCCCAAACGGCCGGCGAACACCACCGAACCCTCCTTGTCGGCCAGCTCGCGATAACGCTCGTACAGCGCGGAGTTGCGCGCATCGTTGATGGGATAGTACGGCTCGTCACCAGGATGCCAGTTCGCAGAGTACTCGCGGGTGATAATGGTTTTGGGCTGCGTTCCGAACTCGAAGTGCTTATGCTCGATGATGCGCGTCCAGGGCACCTCGCGCTCGTTGTAATTGACCACCGCAACGCCCTGGTGATTCTCCTCGTCCAACGTCTCGCTTTCAAAGCGCAGGCTGCGGTATTCAAGCGTTCCCAGACGATAGTCGTAGAATCCGTCGATCGGGCCGCAGTAGATCGTACGCGCGGCGATATCGGGCTGCTCGGCGACGAGATCGCGATACTCCACGCCACAGCGCACCTCTACGCCTTCAAGCATACGCTCGATCATCTTCGTGTAACCACCCATGGGAATACCCTGATAGCGATCGTTAAAATAGTTGTTATCGTAAGTGAAGCGGCACGGAAGGCGCCTGATGATCGATGCAGGCAGATCCTTGCAGTCGCGCCCCCACTGCTTTTCGGTGTAACCCTTCACCAGCTTTTCGAAGATATCGCGACCAACCAGGGAAAGCGCCTGCTCTTCGAGGTTCCGCGGCTCCCCGATGCCCTCAGCTGCGATCTGCTGGGCGATCTTCTCCTTGGCCTCGGCCGGCGTCACCACGCCCCACATACGGGAGAACGTGTTCATATTGAAGGGCATGTTGTACACTTCGCCCTTGTAGTACGCAATGGGACTGTTTACGTAATTGTTAAACTCGGCGAAACAGTTCACGTACCTCCATACGTTCTCAAGCGAGGTGTGGAAGATGTGCGCCCCGTACACATGGACGTTGATCCCCTCGATCTCCTCGGTGTAGATGTTTCCCGCCACATGGTTGCGGCGATCGATAACGAGACAGGACTTTCCCTGCCGACAAGCCTCGTGGGCGAAAATCGCCCCGGTAAGCCCCGCTCCAACGATCAGGTAATCGTAATGCGCCATGTTGGGTCCTTTCCTCCGCGTTTCGCCCTCGCGAGCGGTTAATGTGCACAAGCGATGTTTCTGGTCAGCGTATATGTGGGAACGACTCGTTCGAGCACCTTGACCGCCTCTTCATCGGTTCCCGAAAGGATTGCCTCGAGGTCGGAGAGCTTGGAGTCCACCTCGCTGTAGCTTATCTCTTTGCCCGTGGAGATCATGATGCCCTTCATCTTGGTAGGCAAGGTGTTCTCCTCGTTCATCAGCAGCTCCTCGTACATCTTCTCGCCGGGACGCAGTCCGGTGAACTCGATGCGCACATCTTCGTCCACCTTCAGACCCGAAAGCGTGATGAGGCTTTTGGCTAGATCGACGATCTTCACCGGATCCCCCATATCGAGGATGAATATCTCTCCTCCCGATGCCATACCGCCCGCCTGGATAACCAAGCGCGAGGCCTCGGGGATGGTCATGAAGAACCGCTCGATATCGGGATGGGTTACCGTAACCGGGCCGCCCTCGGCGATCTGCTTCTTGAAGATGGGGATAACGCTTCCGTTACTGCCCAGCACGTTTCCGAAGCGCACAGCGGCGAAAACCGTCTTGGATTCCTGCGCGTAGTGCTGAATCACCATCTCGCCCATGCGCTTGGTGGCGCCCATCACCGACGTCGGATTCACCGCCTTGTCGGTTGATATGAAGATGAAGCGGTCGACTCCAAGCTCATCGGCAAGCTTAACGGTATTCAGCGTGCCGAACACGTTGTTCAGGATAGCTTCGCGAGGACACATCTCCATAAGCGGCACGTGCTTGTGCGCGGCAGCGTGAAAGACCACCGAGGGCCGATACTTCTCGAACACGTCGCGCAAGCGCTCGGGGTTGCAGATGCTCCCGATCTCGACGATCACATCCACGTCGTCGTACTGGTTCATGAGCTCGTTGCGCAAAAGATAGGCATCGTTCTCGTACATGTCGAACACCACGATGCGCCGCGGTGCGACCGTGCACATCTGGCGGCACAGCTCCGAACCTATCGATCCGCCGCCTCCGGTAACCAAGACAGTTTTTCCCGAAATATAACCGCACACCACGCGGGTATTCAGAACCACTTCCTCCCGGCCGAGAAGATCGGCGACGTCCACCTCGCGCAAGGATACGTCTTCGATTTCGTCGATGCGCAGCTCGCGCACGTTGGGAAGGGTGCGCAGCTGGCAATCCGTCTGCGTGCAGATCTGGTAGATACGGCGACGCTGCTCAAGGGAGGCCGAAGGGATGGCGACGACAATCTGCTCGATCCCGTATCGATCCACCAAGACCTTGATATCGTCGCTGGTTCCAAGTACCGGCACCCCGTGAATGCGCAGCTTTCGCTTGCTTACGTTATCGTCAACCACAAGGACGGGCTCTCCCGGCATAAGAGGATCTTTCGAAACCATGCGCATGATGGCGAGACTACCGGTTTCCCCCGCTCCCACGATCAGCGTGCGCGGGCGGTTCTCGGCGTGCTTTACCAGCTCGAACTCGCGACTCTTCGAACGCGCGATGCGAAACAGCATGCGAATTCCGCCGATGAAAAAAACCATGAGCAAAAGCGCGCCAAGGTAGACGCGTATGGGAATCCAATGCCCCATAAGCCACAGGAAGACCGCGGTGACCAACGTGCTGATGGAAACGGCTACGACGATCCTCAGCGCATCGTCAACCGAGGCGTATTCCCAAAGGTTGTTGTACAGCTGAAACACGAGAAGAAACGACAGGTTCACCACGACGGCCGCACCCAAGAGAAAGTAGATCTCATGCGTACCAAAGACCTCGTGAGCCAACCCCGTTAACAGGGAAGCAAGATAGTATGCGAAAAACGTCGCCGCAATATCCCAGAAAACCAGAATCGCCGTGCGACGGGTAAACCTAATATCCATGCGTAAGTCCTTGCCGAACTTCGACGTGATCCTATGCAAACAGGGTAAGACCCGAGTGCCCATTTTACGGCTTAACTGGAGATAAATAAACAGAAAGCGCTCGTGAAAGCGGAAATCAGCACACCCTCGCGCACGGTTGAATCGAGGGAACGGAGCGCCCTCGCCCGAACCGAACCGAACCGCCCGCATGCCCGAAACGAAGAGGAGGGGGCCCTCGCGGGCCCCCTCCCTCGCGCACCTCCCGGTGCGCCCTGCGCGAGCGCGGCTCCCTATCCTCCCGCAGCCTGGCGCTGCAGTACTTTCGGCGACGGCGGGCTTAACTGCCGAGTTCGGAACGGGATCGGGTGATCCCCGCCTCCATGGCCGCGCTCGCGCAGGGCGCGGGCGGTGGTGCTCTGCGGCACCCTGGCGGCTGCACAGCGCCCATCGAGAGCGACCGCGGCGCGGACATGCGCGGCGGACCGTGTTGAGAGAAGAGCTCGGCCGATTAGTACCGCTCGCCTGAGCCCGTCGCCGGGCTTGCAGCTGCGGCCTATCAACCTCGTGGTCTACGAGGGGCCTTACCGGACAGAGGGCTCATCTTGGAGGCGGCTTCCCGCTTAGATGCCTTCAGCGGTTATCCGCGCCGGACGCGGCTAAGCAGCCGTGCCGTTGGTCGACAACTGCCGCACCGGAGGTCCGTCCGCCCCGGTCCTCTCGTACTAGGGGCGGGTCTCCTCAACCCTCTTGCGCCTGCGGAGGATAGGGACCGAACTGTCTCACGACGTTCTGAACCCAGCTCGCGTACCGCTTTAATGGGCGAACAGCCCAACCCATGGGACCGACTCCAGCCCCAGGATGCGATGAGCCGACATCGAGGTGCCAAACCTTGCCGTCGATGTGGACTCTTGGGCAAGATCAGCCTGTTATCCCCGGAGTACCTTTTATCCGTTGAGCGACGGCCATTCCACGCTGGGCCGCCGGATCACTAGAACCTGCTGTCGCACCTGCTCGGCTTGTTGGCCTCGCAGTCAAGCCCGCTTGCACTCTCGCGCTCTCGGGACGGGTGCGGACCGTCCTGAGCGGACCTTCGCGCGCCTCCGTTACGCTTTGGGAGGCGACCGCCCCAGTCAAACTGCCCGCCTGGCACGGTCCACCCGCCGGATCACGGACGGGCGTTAGGCCGCCGGCGCGAAGAGGGCAGTATTCCAAGGTCGGCTCCACCGGGGCTGGCGCCCCGGCTTCGATGCCTCCTGCCTATCCTCTACGCTCCGGGCCAACGGCCAATGCCAAGCTGCAGTGAAGGTTCACGGGGTCTTTCCGTCCTTCCGCAGGTAGCTCGCATCTTCACGAACAATGCAATTTCACCGGGACCGTGGTCGAGACAGCGCCCAAGTCGTTACGCCGTTCGTGCAGGTCGGAACTTACCCGACAAGGAATTTCGCTACCTTAGGACCGTTATAGTTACGGCCGCCGTTTACCGGGGCTTGGCTTCGGCGCTTCGCCTTGCGGCTGACGCGTCCGCGTAACCTTCCGGCACCGGGCAGGCGTCAGACCCTATACGTCGCCTTGCGGCTTGGCAGAGTCCTGTGTTTTTGGTAAACAGTCGCTTGGGCCAATCCGCTGCGGCCGCCAGCGGCTTCGGGGGCGGGCCCCTACACCGCCGGCGGCACCCCTTCTTCCGAAGTTACGGGGCCATTATGCCGAGTTCCTTGACCACGGTTCCCCCGATCGCCTCGGTATGCTCTACCTGCCCACCTGTGTCGGTTTTGGTACGGGCGCCCATGGCGCTCGCATGCGCGGTTTTTCTAGGAAGCATGGAATCTGCGGCTTCGCACCAGGTGCTTCGTCTCGCCTCTCGGGATCAGCGCCGACCGTGCTTGACAAATCGGCTCCCTACCGGCTTTCACGTGGACGTCCAGAACCACGCCCGCATATCCTTCTCCGTCACCGCTCACGCTCGGGCGCGCCATGGGCGGTACGGGAATGTCCGCCCGTTGCGCATCGGCTACGCCTTCCGGCCTCGCCTTAGCTCCCGACTGACCCTGGGGGGATTAGCCTCGCCCAGGAAACCTTAGGCTTGCGGCGGACGAGTTTCTCGCTCGTCTCTCGCTACTCATGCCAGCATTCTCGCTTCCCGGAAGTCCACGGCGGGTCGCCCCTGCCGCTTCGCCCCTCCGGGAACGCTCCCCTACCGCCGGATACGGTGTATCCGGCCCGCCGCTTCGGCGCCGTGCTTAGCCCCGTGTATTGTCGGCGCGCTCCCACTCGACCAGTGAGCTGTTACGCACTCTTTGAATGCATGGCTGCTTCTAAGCCAACATCCTGGCTGTCTGGGCGAGCGCACATCCTTTGCCACTCGGCACGGACTTGGGGGCCTTGGCGGGCGGTCTGGGCTGTTTCCCTCTCGAGCGCGCAGCTTAGCCCACGCGCTCTGACTCCGGGCCTGTGGGCCCGCGGCATTCGGAGTTTGGTTTCCTTCGGCAGGCGGTGAAGCCCCCTAGGGAATCCAGTGCTCTACCACCGCGGGTGAACGGCCCGGGCTAGCCCTAAAGCTATTTCGGGGAGAACGAGATATCTCCGGGTTTGATTGGCCTTTCACCCCTATCCTCGGGTCATCCCCTCCGTTTTCAACCGAAGTGGGTTCGGCCCTCCACGGGGTCTTACCCCCGCTTCAGCCTGCCCAAGGATAGCTCACCCGGCTTCGCGTCGGCGGCATGCGACTCACGCGCCCGTTTGAAGGCTCGCTTTCGCTGCGGCTCGCTTCTAAGCTTAACCTCGCCGCATACCGCCACTCGCTGGCTCATTCTACAAAAGGCACGCCGTCACGGCATTTCCAGCCGCTCCGACTGCTTGGGGGCGCACGGTTTCAGGTGCTGTTTCACTCCCCTCTCGGGGTGCTTTTCACCTTTCCCTCACGGTACTGGTTCGCTATCGGTCACAGGAGAGTGTTCAGCCTTGGAGGGTGGTCCCCCCGGCTTCGGTCCGGGTTTCACGTGCCCGGACCTACTCGGGGACGCGCCGGCGGAGGCCATGGGTTTCGCGTACGGGGCTCTCACCCGCTTCGGCCGGCCTTCCCAGGCCGTTCCGCTACCTCATGAGCTTTGTGACTCCGCGGGGACCCTGGGGGGTCCCCCTCGCGCGCCCCGCAACCCCGAAGACGCGAACCCCCCAGGGCGCGTGCGTTCTTCGGTTTGGGCTGGTGCGCTTTCGCTCGCCGCTACTCGCGCAATCTCGGTTGATTTCTCTTCCTCCGGGTACTTAGATGTTTCAGTTCCCCGGGTTGCCGCTTCCCGCCGTATGCGTTCGGGCGGGAGCGAGCGGGCATAACCCCGCTCGGGTTCCCCCATTCGGAGACCTGCGGATCGAGGGCCGTTTGCGCCTCCCCGCAGCTTATCGCAGCTTACCGCGTCCTTCTTCGGCTTCCTGTGCCAAGGCATCCGCCGTGCGCCCATGGTATCTTCGCTCTAGATCCGCTGTCAGTTCCCTGACATGAAAATCCCGATGGGTTTCGTATCGCATATCGCGCGTTGAAACGCGATCGCAGATGCGATGGCCGTGCTTGAAAAGCACGACTATCTGTATCTTTGGAGAACCATATTCAATATGGTTATGATCATCATCTTTGTTCTCGATGAAACGCTATGCAGCTGTCAAGGTGCCGTCGGGGGCCGGAGCCCTCGGAGCCGGATGCTGGATTACGGGGGGCGGACGGCGCCCCGGTTCGGTCGGCCCTTCGGCCGGCCTAGCCTTCAGGTGTCATTCCAGGCCGCGGGCGGTCGCCCGCGGTAGGACACTTCGCGTGTCTCCCTAGAAAGGAGGTGATCCAGCCGCACCTTCCGGTACGGCTACCTTGTTACGACTTCACCCCCCTCACCCTCCACACCTTCGACGCCTCCGCCCCCTCGCGGGGTTCGGCCGGCGGCTTCGGGTGCAGACGACTCGGGTGGTGTGACGGGCGGTGTGTACAAGGCCCGGGAACGCATTCACCGCGGCGTGCTGATCCGCGATTACTAGCAACTCCGGCTTCACGGAGGCGGGTTGCAGCCTCCGATCCGAACTGGGGCCGGCTTTACGGGATTCGCTCCCCATCGCTGGGTGGCAGCCCGCTGTGCCGGCCATTGTAGCACGTGTGCGGCCCAGGGCATAAGGGGCATGATGACTTGACGTCGTCCCCGCCTTCCTCCGGTTTGTCACCGGCAGTCCCCCGCGAGTCCCCAACTGAATGCTGGCAACACGGGGCAGGGGTTGCGCTCGTTGCGGGACTTAACCCAACATCTCACGACACGAGCTGACGACAGCCATGCACCACCTGCGCAGGCTCCTCTCGGCCACGGCGTTTCCGCCGCTTCACCTGCATGTCAAGCCCTGGTAAGGTTCTTCGCGTTGCTTCGAATTAAGCCACATGCTCCGCTGCTTGTGCGGGCCCCCGTCAATTCCTTTGAGTTTTAGCCTTGCGGCCGTACTCCCCAGGCGGATCGCTTAATGCGTTGGCTTCGGCACGGGGGGAAGGCTCCCCCCACACCTAGCGATCATCGTTTACGGCTAGGACTACCAGGGTATCTAATCCTGTTCGCTCCCCTAGCTTTCGCGCCTCAGCGTCAGTGCCGGCCCAGCAGGCTGCCTTCGCCATCGGTGTTCTTCCCGATATCTGCGCATTCCACCGCTACACCGGGAATTCCGCCTGCCTCTACCGCACTCGAGCCCTCCAGTTCGGAACCCGGCCCGAGGTTGAGCCCCGGGGTTAGAGGTTCCGCTTGAAGAGCCGCCTGCGCGCGCTTTACGCCCAATGAATCCGGATAACGCTCGCCCCCTACGTATTACCGCGGCTGCTGGCACGTAGTTAGCCGGGGCTTCTTGTGCAGGTACCGTCACTATCTTCCCTGCTGAAAGCGGTTTACAACCCGAAGGCCGTCGTCCCGCACGCGGCGTTGCTGCGTCAGGGTTGCCCCCATTGCGCAATATTCCCCACTGCTGCCTCCCGTAGGAGTCTGGGCCGTATCTCAGTCCCAATGTGGCCGGTCGGTCTCTCAACCCGGCTACCCATCGTCGGCACGGTGGGCCGTTGCCCCGCCGTCTACCTAATGGGCCGCGACCCCATCCCCCGCCGCCTGGGCTTCGCCCGGCCCCCCATGCGGGGGGCCGGGATCGTCCGGTATTAGCCGGGGTTTCCCCCGGTTGTCCCGGTGCGGAGGGCAGGTTGGTCACGTGTTACTCACCCGTTCGCCACTCTATTCACGGCCGAAGCCGTCTTAACCGTTCGACTTGCATGTGTTAGGCACGCCGCCAGCGTTCATCCTGAGCCAGGATCGAACTCTCCGTTCGAAGTAAGCTCTAAACTAAAGTAACCGCCCCTCCCCTCGCGGGGACGGGCTGACGTGGTCCGTCTGATCCATCGGAGTCTGTTCGACTCGATCTCTCGATCTTTCCGTATCCAGTATCCGGTTCTCAAGGTTCCGGCCGGGGCCATCCGGCCCGGCCCGCCTCCCGCTCCCGCGTTCGGCGCGAGGAGTAATTCTAGGGCATCCGGATCGCTCCGTCAACCCCCTTTTTTTCCCGCCCCCCGCGGCCCTGCGGGCCCCGGGTTCCGGGCGCGCCCTCCCCGAGCGCGGGTTGCTACTATACGCCCCCCGGGGCCGCGGCGCAACGGGGGATCCCGTTTGTGGAGGGTTCTCCACAAACGGGGGGCGAAGGGCGTATGTCACCGCGGACCGTATTCTCTTTCTATATATAGGTGGATTCGATCCTTCCCGATTTATGTTACATTTTCCCCAGTAAAAGAAGGGTTTGCCATGTCACTTGACCGCACGTTCGTCGACATACCTCCGTATGCCCAAACCGCTTTCGAGGTTCTGGAATCCGCAGGATTCGAGGCCTGGATTGTCGGCGGGTTTATTCGCGATACCCTCATGGGGCGCTCCGATAACGTGCGCGATATCGACATGGCGACCTCGGCAACCTGGCGAGAAACCAAGCGGGCCTTCATCGAGGCCGGTTTTTCCGTCCATGAAACGGGAACCGATCATGGAACGGTTACGGTTGTCATCGAGCGGCACGCGTTGGAGGTAACCACCTACCGCGTCGATGGCATGTACACCGACTCCCGCCACCCCGACACGGTATCGTTCGCTTCTACGATCGAGGAAGACCTGGCGCGCAGGGACTTCACCATCAATGCGCTTGCCTACCATCCCTGCAAAGGGCTGGTCGATCCTTACGGGGGCGCAGCCGATATCGAAAAGAGGGTTCTCAGAACAGTCGGAGACCCCCCGCAACGGTTCGCAGAAGACGCCCTGCGCATCCTGCGCGGATGTCGGTTCGCTTCCCAACTGGGATTCGACTTCGAGCCCGCCACGTTCGACGCCATGCGCGCCGCAAAGTCCAAAACCCTTGCGCTGTCCCGCGAGCGCGTGTCCCACGAGATCGACCTGTTCATAACCGGCTCGCATGTCCATGATGCGCTGCTTCGCTGCGTCGATGTGCTGGCTCCCGTCCTCCCCGAACTCGTGGCCCTCGAAGGATTCGACCAGAAATCGGTGTTTCATTGCTACGACGTCCTCGAGCATACCGCCTGGGTTGTCCACAACACCCCCGCCCATCCTCTGGTTCGCTGGGCGGCCCTGCTGCACGACATCGGGAAGCCAGCCGCCTGCTACGAGTCGGATGGGGTGCGTCATTTTCGCGGGCATCCCGAAATCAGCGTCATCATCGGCCGGGGTCTGCTTCAGCGACTCGGTTACTCGCCGAAGTTCATCGAACAGGTGCTTGCCTTGGTGAGACGCCATGACGAACGCATCGCCGCCACGCGTAAGGCCGTGAAAACCGCCCTGCGCGACTTAAACGGCGACACGGCCCTGTTCATCGCACTGTGTCAGCTTAAGCGGGCCGATGCCATGGCGAAAGCGCCCGAATATCGAATGCGCGTCCAAACCTGCGATGCGCTGCTGGACATCCTCAGCGAGATCCTTGCGGCCGAAGAGCCCTTCACCCGCAGCGGTCTGGCCATCAACGGAAACGACGTCATCGCCCTAGGCGTTGCGCCCGGACCCGAAGTTGCCTGCGCTCTGGATGCGGCCCTTGACGCCGTAATCGAGGAAGAGGCGGAAAACTCCCTCGACGATCTGGTCTCCTTCGTTGAAGCCTGGATAAGCTCTCGGTAGCTTTCGCTTGAGCCGAAAAGGCTGCTCCGATTATTCTTAAAAATATGCTTGACGTATGCGGCAGGAGTGCGTAATATTACAACCCGCGCTTGCAACTTGAGTTTTTCTCAAGTGCACATCGAGAAATCGATGGGGTGTCGTCTAATGGCAGGACAGCGGTTTCTGGTGCCGTATGTGAGGGTTCGACTCCTTCCACCCCAGCCATTTTTCGGTAAGCAGCGCGAATGCCTCTGTGGCTCCGTCGTCTAGCGGTTTAGGACGCCGCCCTCTCAAGGCGGAGGTCGCCGGTTCGAATCCGGTCGGAGCTACCAGGAATTTCGAGCCAGCCGTTCATCGGCTGGCTTTTTCTTTTCTCGATCAGCCACATCACCCCTCCGCACCGTCGAAGAAGCGGAAAAGTCGGTTTTCTTTATCCGATAAGCCGATTGTTCCACATGTGATCGAGCGGACCCGGCCCCTTCCCCAAATCCAAACCAGCCGCAAGCGCTCCCGACAGGTACTGTTTAGCTGCACTCACCGAATCTTCCAACGAATGTCCGAGCGCCAGCCCGCAAGCGATCGCGGAGGAAAGCGTGCACCCCGTACCATGGGTGTTCGGGTTGTCGATGCGCAAAGCCTCGAACCACCGCGCAGGGCAAGCGGGCTGCGCCAGGACATCGTTCGCATCGTTGAGGCCGTGTCCTCCCTTCACCAGCACAGCGCAGCCGAATCGGTCGGCCAGGACGCGCGCCACATCCTCCTGATCAGCCTTCCCCTCGATCGGGCGACCAGAAAGGATCTCCGCCTCGGGGATGTTGGGGGTGATGATGCTTGCCAGCGCGAACAACTCGGTCGTCAGAACGCCGAGCGCATCCTCGCTGATAAGACGGGCGCCGCTTGTAGCCACCATTACCGGATCGACGACAACGTTCGTTGCGCCGTTTCGCTGCAAGGCGCACGCGACGCGCTCGGCAACCGATGCGCTCGATACCATCCCGATCTTCACCGCATCGGGTCTGATATCGGCGAACACCACATCTATCTGATCTTCGACGAACCTCGAAGCAACCTCGAGCACCGATGAGACGCCCAAGGTGTTCTGAGCCGTGAGCGCCGTGAGCGCCGTTTGGGCGAACACATGCATGCTCTGAATGGTTTTGATATCGGCTTGAATGCCGGCTCCCCCGCTGGAATCGGATCCGGCTACGCTCAGCACTGACTTCATATCGCCTCCCTCTGAACAACCGCGGCCTTACAGGTCGGAGCACTCCTCCATGCTTGCAAGCGCCTGGTTGACCGTGCGAACCGCGCACATCTCGCCGCACATCGTGCAGGTTCCCTCCACCTTGGGAGGAGCGCTCTCGAAGTATCGACGCGGTTTGACGGGATCGAGCGCAACCTCGAACATCGCGTCCCAATCGAGCACGCGACGGGCGCGAGCCATCTTCGTATCGGCCTCTCGGGCAAAGGGAACCCGCTTTGCGATGTCTGCCGCATGGGCTGCGATCTTCGATGCGATAACGCCTTCGAGCACGTCGTTTGCGTCGGGTAGGCGCAAATGCTCGGCCGGCGTCACGTAGCAGAGAAAATCTGCTCCGCTCGCCGCTGCGACCGCCCCTCCGATCGCGGATGTGATGTGGTCGTATCCGGGTGCGATATCGGTCACCAGAGGACCGAGCACGTAGAAGGGCGCTCCGTGGCACAGCTTCTTCTGAAGCTTGACGTTCGCCTGGATCTCGTCAATAGCCATGTGCCCAGGTCCCTCGACGATAACCTGCACACCTCGATCCCAGGCGCGCTTCGTAAGTTTTCCCAGCTCGATGAGTTCGGAAATCTGGGACGCATCCGTCGCATCATCGATGCAGCCCGGACGCAAAGCGTCTCCCAGGCTGATGGTGACATCGTAACGACGCAGGATATCAAGCAGGTTATCGTAATACTCGAAGAACGGGTTCTCGTTTCCCGTTGCCTGCATCCAGGCAAATACAAGCGATCCTCCCCTGCTGACGATGTTCAACTCGCGTCCCGTCTCCTTAAACGACTCGAGCGCGCGTCGGTTCAAGCCCGCATGAATGGTCATGAAGTCCACCCCGTCTGCAGCATGCGCTTCGATCACCGACAGAAAATCGTCGGCGGTTATCTGATCGAGCGGCTTGTCGAGGTGCCCGATCGCATCGTAGAGGGGAACCGTTCCGATCATGGCCGTCGACTTCTCGATGAGCTTGGAACGAAACGGATGCGTCTTTCCGCAGTTGGAAAGGTCCATGATCGACTCGGCTCCGTTATTAAGCGCAATGCGGACCTTCTCCCATTCCTCGGGAAAATCGGCCTTGTCTCCGGATACCCCCAGATTGACGTTGACCTTGGTGCGAAGGCCTTCGCCCACGCCCTCGGGATCGAGCGAACGGTGGTTCACGTTAGCGGGAATCGCAATGCGGCCCCGGGCAACCTTGTCCCTGATGAATTCGGGATCCAGATGCTCTTTGCGTGCGACGATGCGCATCTGCTCGGTTATCTCTCCGGCACGTGCGGCCTCAAGCTGCGTCATGATGCTCCCTTCGTTGGCATTACCCATATCAGGTTGAGGGTCGAGGCCGTCTTGCGAGCCTCCTCTCAGCCCGCCGCCGCGCCATCGCGCACGCGAGCTCCCCTATCCGCCCATGGCGGATGCGATGATTATAGGCAACCGACGTAAGGGGTTCGGCCCAAAGAAGGGAAAAATCAGCCCAGCGGATAGAAGACGAAGATGCTCCCTTTCTCCAAGCCCACCATGGCAGGCTCCCCCGTAAGCTCGTTCGAAAGACCGCGGGAGGTTCTATTCGTCAGAGTCTCGTCGTTGAAAGCGTAACGCAGCCCTCTTTCTATGACGCCGTGCGCCTCGTCGCTGGCAGCGAACACCGAGACCGTTCCAGATTCGAGATTCGGCAGATCAAACGCATCGGGTCCCACTAAAACGCGTAAAGCCGAAGCGAGATCGATCGCCACCACATCCATCCCTTCTTCAGCGAATCGCGCGAACAGCTGGAGGTTGGCAAGCGTATGATCGAGCCGTCCGCCCAAGGCGCCGTATACGAACACTTCAGAGTAACGGCGCGTCTTGACTCGTTCGAGGGTAAGCTCGAGGTCGCTTTGATCCTTCATGACCGGATGCTTGGAGACGCGTGCGCAATCGGGCACGTATCCGAGCGAGTCGAAATCTCCCAATGCCATATCGGCTGTTCTCCCTACGGAAAGAAGGTGGGACCAACCACCGTCAACCGCATATACTTCATCAAAAAATCCCTGATCATCAAGTGATTTGAAGTGAACTGCATTGAAGTCGGAGGCGGCAACCACTGCGCACACGCTCATAGGGGGCCATCCAATCGGTCGGTTTTCAGAACGGCGCGGCGTGGAGGTTTTCGCCTGTTGAGACGTATTCCGCGCGCGCGGGCGCCGGTTTGCTAGAATAGCATACTCGAGTGGGTCAGGCGGTCGCATGCATTGCATGAGGAAAGTCCGGGCTCCCAAGGGCAAGGTGCCAGCTAACGGCTGGGCGGGGCGACCCGACGGAAAGTGCCACAGAAAAGGAAACTCCCGCTGCTTCGCAGCGAGACAAGCTGAAACGGTGCGGTAAAAGCGCACCAGCGTGTCGGCAACGGCGCGGCTTGGCAAACCCCACCTGGAGCAAACGCAAATAGGAACGCTATACGGTCGCCCTTCCGTGCGTTCGGGTTGCGCGCTTGATACGTGCGGCGACGCACGTCCTAGATAAATGGCCGTCCAACGACAGAACCCGGCTTATCGACCCACTCGACTTTTATCGGAGACGCCTAACGGGCTTCGAGCGCCCGCAGCCCTTTCAGCCAGTCATCCAACACAGCGGAATCCACCTGTATTTCCAGGCGCTTGTTCCGCGATGTTTCTCCGGATACCACGCTCACACAGGTCTTTCCGATGCGCAGCTGCTTAGCCACCAGCTCGCACACCGCTTTGTTGGCCCTTCCCTTGTCGGGGGGCGCCGTCACGCGAACGCGAACCTCGGGTGCGCCGTCGGAATCGACGCCGCACCCTACAACCTCGTCACGCCCCGAACGGGGCGTGACGCGAAAGCAAAGCTGATGTGAAAGAGCGCGTGGCTTAGTCGGGGTCATCGAAATCGAAATCGTCGTCGGCGTCACCGAAACCGGAAAGATCCTTCTCGAAGTAGGAGGGCGCGTTCGAAGCGACAGCTGCGGTGCCACCTGCGGCAAACGACGCAGCGGCCGCGGTAGCCGCCGGAGATGCGGAGCGCTGAGTCGATGCCTCGGCTGCACTCGGGGTGATAAGCGGGGCAACCTCGCTGGTGAAGCTGGATGCGCTGCGAGGAGCATTCTCGTCGATTTCGCTGAGCTTGCGAGAGGCATCCCCGATGAAGTCGGAAAGCATGTTGCGATAGTCGGCACGCACGTTTTCACGAGCGTTTTCGAGCGCGCGGGTGGACTCGACGACCTTCTGACGCTCGGCCTCGGCCTTGCTCACGATACGCTCGGCCTCGGCGTCGGCATCCTGAACGATCGTGGAAGCCTGCGAACGGGCATTGGCCACGATATCGTCGGCGGAGCGCTGGGCGACGATGAGCGCCTGAGAGATAGCGGTGTCGTTGGCGGATTTCTCGGCCAGCTTCCGTTCGAGGTCGGCAATGCGCTCCTGAAGCACGACGCTATCGGCATCGGAAGCGGGCGCGGCGGCAACCGGAGCGACCGCCTGGGTGAGACCGGGTTCAGCCAGATCCTCGCGCGCCTGTTCAAGCTGCATCCTCAGGCTTTCCACCTGAGCGTTCAGGGCACCGATCTCGTCGGCGACATGCTCGAGGAACACGTCCACTTCGTCGACGTCGTAACCTTTGCGATCGATCGAGAAGCTCTGGTTATGGATGTCTTCCGAAGTAATGGCCATCTGAAAATCCCTTCGTTTGGCCCGCCTTACGCGAGCGTGACTACGTTAAAAAAGCCCGATTATCAAACGTACTCCGAATTGTAATACAAGCAGGGCGACTATGGGCGTCACATCCACCATTCCTCCAATGGGGGGAATGAGCCTGCGGAACAGGTTCAGATACGGATCGCACACCCTGCCCAAAACACGGTAGATATCGCTGATGATCCCCGACGACGTGGGGATCCAGGACATGAGAACGTAGATGAAGATAACCATGCTGTAGGCATCGGAGATCGATACCAAAAGGTATTTAAAGGACATCATTGAATATTCCCTAACTCTTCAGAGCGTTTGGAGGCGGCTGCGATGCCGATTCTGACCGCGTCGGAGAAGCCGGCATCCTCCATGGCATCGAGAGCCGCAACCGTCGTGCCGCCGGGACTGCAAATCGACGTCCGCGTCTGTTCGGGGCTGATTCCGAGCTCCATCATGTACCGCGCCGTTCCGTAAACGGTCTGCAACGCGAAGCGCTCGGCTGTTTGGGCATCAAGCCCCTCGACCACGGCCGCATCGCGCATCGATTCCACCATGAGCGCAACGTAAGCCGGACCCGAACCGCTGAGCGCGCACACGGCATCCATGTCCGACTCGGATACGATCTCGGCCGCCCCCAGGCAGCCGAACAGATCGCGCACAAGCGCCACGTCTTCGGGCGCGCACGCCGAACCGCCGCATACTCCCGATGCGCCCTGTCCCACCATAAGGGGCATATTAGGCATGACCCTCACCACGCTCGCACGTTCGGCCAGCATACCCGAAAGCGTCGAGGTGGAAAGACCCGCAGCGATCGAGACGAACAGGCAGCTGCGCATACGCCCGCCCGACGGATCGAGACGCCGCAGATCGGCTAGAACATCAGGAACAACCTGGGGCTTCACGCCGATGATGACGATATCGGCCGAAAGCGCCTCGGACGCATCGAGCGAACATGCGATGCCGTATGCGCGCGAAAGCTGGTCGCAGCGCTCCTTCGTCCGATTGACGGCAAGCAGATTCTCCGCCCCGATAACCCCGGCCAGACCTTCCGAGCAGCCGAGCCAACCGGACAGAAGCGCTTCGCCCATCTTGCCCGCACCGATGACGGCTATGCGGGTTTCACGCGAAAGGGCCATTACAGCACACCCTGCTTGCGCAGGGCCGAAAGCTCCGAAAACGTGAGCGCAGCCCCCTTGCAGATGGCGTACACCTTATCGCCGGGATACTCGACCTGAGCCTCGAGCGCGCTGCTGACGCCGAACGAGAAATCGAGGATGCGCTTCGACAAATCGTCGGGAGTGTTCTTGAGCGCTATGACGACCACATCGCCCGAACGCACGATCTTGGCAACCCGCTCGACATCACCATAGCTTGACGGACGCAGCACCGAAATGCCGCGCTTGGATGCGCGAGGCGCCTCTTGGACAGATACGACGCCCTCCGAGGAAGGCCTGTCCGCACCGTCGGAAGACGTGGATGAGAACAGGTTATTCAAACCGCCCGCCGTACGCGCTTCCGAGGTGCGCTCGGCGCGATCGCGCGGCGACAAGGCGGCGGGTGCGGCGTTGTCAACCATCATGCGTCCGGAAGCAGATACCGACGGCGTCGATTCCGACTCTTTGAGCGGATCGCGCCCGAGGCGCGCTGCGGGGCGCTTCATGTCCTTCTTGGATACCAGCGGAGGAAATTCGCTGGTGGGCGCATTCGCGGTACGCTCGTAAGCGTCTTCCGAATAACGATAGCCCGGCCCGTATTCCGCGAATTCCTCGGCGACCGCCTCGTCGGCGGCGAACTCGGCGTCGTCGGCCCGACGTTGCGGGCGCGTCGTTCGCGTCCGCGTACGCGAACGAGCGGGCACTGCGGATTCGTCGCCGAACCCGAGGCGGGATTTGATGGTTCCCAGAAAACCCCCGTCACCGTCTGAAGCGTAGAAGCCTGCCATTGCCATCACCTGTCTCTTTCGTTTCAATGCTGCGTTTACCCTCATTGTCCGATAGGAACGAGTCTAGCGCAGCCGATGCGCCCATAAATCGTCTCTTCGGCGCAAGGCCTTAGAAGTCTTCGCTGAAGATGGCCCGACCCACCCGTATTATGGTAGCCCCGGCATACACCGCTTCCCTCCAGTCTTCGCTCATGCCCATGGAAAGCTCATTGACCTCGGCCGCAACCTTGTCGTCGAGCTGAGAGCATAAGAGCTCTTTGAGGTATGCCAGCTCTTCAAACACCTCGCGCGCGCGATCGAGGTCTCCCTGGGGAGCCATAGTCATGAGACCGCGCAGCCGCACATGGGAAAGCTCGCCCATCTGCTGGGCGAATTCGACCACTTCGCGCGGATTCAGTCCGCTCTTCGATTCCTCCCCCGAAACGTTCACCTCGATGAGAACGTCTTGGATCAGGCCCTTCTCCTCCGCAACGTCGTTTATCTTCTGCGCATGCTTCAACTGGTAAAGAGAGTGGATGAGCGATGCGCGGCCCACGATATCCGCAATACGGCGGGACTGGATGTTGCCGATGAAGTGCCAGCGCTTTCCAGGGAAGGCATCGGCCTTCTCCATCAGGCCTTCGGGACGGTTCTCTCCGAAATCGCACGCTCCCCCTTCGATGGCGCTTGCAACTTCCTCGACGCCGACCGTCTTCGATACCGCGACCAGATGGACGGTCTCGAAAGAGCGCCCCGCATCCTCGCACACCGACTCAAGTTCCTCTCGCACGCTTCGATAGCGTTCTCGAGCGCTCACCTCTATCACCTTTCTTCCCGATAGGCGACGGCACCGTGCCGTCCGCAGATACCGCCCGAACGGCGGTAGGAAAAATACTTGCTGGAATGCTGAAACGTGCAGATATCCGCATCGCAGATGCGCGCAGGATCGACGCCCGCCTGGACAAGGTCGACCGCAACCGCGCGCCCTAGATCAACATGGCGCGCATCGGGCGCAACGGCCGCTCCGAACCTTCTCGCGAACGCATCGCGCACATCCGAGGACGTCTCGAACGCCTCCGCATGAATGTAGGGGCCGATATAGGCGTTGAAAAGCGCGCAGCGCTTATCGGAGGGAACCGCTTCAAGAGCGATGTCGGTACCTGCCAGCCGACGCGCCGCCGCACCCGCGATACCCGAAAGCGCTCCTCGCCACCCGGCATGGACAACGCAGAAGGCTCCCGTCGGCGACACCAAGACGAGAGGAAGGCAGTCGGCGAAATTCAGCAGGACCGGAACTCCATGCGCCGTGCACACGACCCCGTCGCACCCCGACGCGACATCGGCTCTCACAGCCGCAAGATCACGCGCCGCGCCATCGCCTATGCACACCAGGCGATCGCCGTGAACCTGATGGGGAACGATCAGCGAACCCGCCTCGGCTCCCAAAGCAGAAGCGAGGCGAGAGCGGTTCTCTTCGACCGCAGACGGATCGTCGGAAACATGGGTTCCCAGGTTGAGGGAGGCGTACGGTCCGGAACTTACGCCGCCCATGCGGCCGGTAAAAGCAATGCGCACACCGACGGCGCCGTACAGAGCGTCATCGGTGAGCGCATCGATGCGATGCGCGCGCCCAAGGCGCGCATCGAGCGTTGGCGAAGGCAAATCCGATAAAGGAACTTCCATGCTTATCGGTTAACGCTGACGCTTGAGAAAATCGGGAATATAGTCCTCGTCGGCGAAGCGACTTGCTCCCGTTGCCTGAGTTCCGCGCTGGGACGCCGGCGTAGAGTACGCAGAGACCGAAGCGCTTGCCGCCGACTCCTGCGACGTGGATGCGAAGAGGTCCTTGCGGGCGAAATCGATGGCAGACTGGCTCTCGGCCGCCTTGAAGCCGGTGGCGATGACGGTGATGCGGATGGTATCGCCCATCTTCTCGTCGACGATCTGACCGTAGATGATGTTCGCGTTCTCGTCTGCGCACGCCTCGACGGTGCGCGCTGCGGCGTCGACCTCGGTGAGCGTCAGGTCGGGGCCGCCGGCGATGGAGAACAGCACGCGCGAAGCTCCGGCGATGGAGGCCTCGAGCAGGTTGGAGTTGGTGGCCTGGGTGGCAGCTTCGAGGGCGCGGTTCTCGCCCGACGCGATGCCGATGCCCATCATCGCCGTCCCCGCATCCTTCATGACGGTGCGAATGTCGGCGAAGTCGAGGTTGATGAGACCGGGGATGGTGATGAGGTCGGTAACGCCCTGGATGCCCTGACGCAGCGTGTCATCGGCGATGCGGAACGCATCGAGCATGCTGGTTTTCTTGTCGACCACCTCGAGCAAGCGGTCGTTGGGGATGACGATGAGGGTGTCGACCTTCTGGGAGAGCAGCTCGACGCCCTGCTCGGCCTGGTTGCGGCGCGTACGGCCCTCGAACGAGAAGGGCTTGGTAACGATACCCACGGTAAGCGCGCCGATTTCCTCTCGGGCGATCTCGGCCACGACCGGAGCGGCGCCGGTGCCGGTGCCGCCGCCTTCGCCCGCCGTGACGAAGACCATGTCGGCCTCGGCCAGCGCGGCGCGGATCTCCTCGCGGCTTTCCTCGGCGGCCTGGCAACCCACCTCGGGATTCGCGCCCGCACCCAGTCCGCGGGTGAGATCTTCGCCGATATGAATGGTGCGATCGGCGTCGGACATCAGAAGCGCCTGGTGATCGGTATTCACCGCGATGAACTCAACGCCGCGAACACCGGCTTCGACCATACGATTGACGGCGTTCGTGCCACCGCCGCCGACGCCGACGACCTTGATGACCGCCAGATTATCAGAGCCAACCTTGTTGGGCATTGTATCCTCCACACCTAAAATTGCTTTTGAGCTGCGTTTCCTTAGTGCGACATCCCGCAAGACGCCTTGTTGCTGGTCAATTTTACACGATGATCATGCATTTGCAACGAGCACGCATTCGTTAAACCGCACATGAACACACGAAAACGAGGAAACGCTACGAAAGAGCGCGCCAGGTGGGGCTTGAGACGGAGCGCACGTTGATGTAGGAAACCTTACCTTGGTTTTCTTCGATGATCTTGAGGACGACGCGCTCTTTATCGCGGATGCCCTCGGCTTTTCCGAAGGCGATCTCGATGCCGTCGTCCAAGATCAGCGTGGTTTCTTCCTCGCCGGCAGCCGAAACCGTCTTCACTTTGCCCGCAAGCTCGGTGGTCATCCCCCCCACAATATCGAGCGCATTCAACACGTTGCTGTCCGTGCACTTCTGGCCGATCTCGGCCTTGGTTCCGAATGGGACGTCGGTGATATGCAGGGCCGCATCGGCATCTTCGTACACTTTCGAGCTGGTAGTGCTCGCGCCAGCGCTTCCCTTCTCGGGGATGGGCATAAGCCAGATGTGGTCGGACGAGATCGCCCACTGCTTGACCGATTTCGCATCGGATGCAGGCACTTCGACAACCGCCGAGACGGTGCGCTCGGTAACGGAAATCTCAAGCGTATGGGGGAACCTGCTGGAAACGGAGACCCCCGATACCCAGGCGTTGCGCCTGATGCGAGCCTCTATAGCCGCCGCATCCACATCGAGCAGGGTCGAACCTGCCGGAACGTTTGCGAGTTTGGCCATGTCGTCGGCGGTAAGATGTTCGACGCCGACGACGCTTACCTGATCGATGGAAAAGACGCTTGACGACCGCAGCACGAAGAACGCGGCCATGAGCACCGCGATGGCTGCGGCGACCGCGCCGATGCGCAAAACGAAGGCCCGCGAGCGCTCCTGAGCCCGCATCATCCGCTCGTTGCGCGCCACGTCGCCGACGCGCACGGAGTCGTAGCCGCTCCGAGCCGGGCGAGCGGCACGAGACGCACGGGAAGACAGGCCCGAACGGCCGCCGGGTATCACGCGGTAATCGGAGGGATCCGAACGATCGCGCGAAGACGATGCGGAACCGCGCGGCCTACGCGAAACCGAGGAATCTGACTTCCGGTTGTAAATCGATGCCATGGACTTCGTGCACCTTCGTCTGGATCTGCTTGATAAGCCGAATTACATCGTAGGCGGTCGCTCCGTCGGCGTTCACGATGAAGTTGGCGTGAACACTGGATACCTCCGCGCCTCCGACACGGCATCCCTTCAAGCCGCACGACTCGATGAGCTGCGCCGCCGATGCCCCATCGGGATTGCGAAACACGCTTCCGCACGAAGGCAGCGACAGCGGCTGAGTCTTGCTCCGACGAGACAGGGACGCCTCCATCTTACCCCGAATGCAGAAGGGGTCGACGGGCTTTACCGAAAGTTCGCATTCGACGACGACCTCGTCAGCGGGGATGCTGCTGCGACGATAGTCCCAAAGCAGCTGATCGGCGCCGTAGCGTCTGAGCCCCTCGCACGGGCGGACGGTCGTGACGCTTCTGACGCGCGACCCGATCCATTCCTGTCGGGATCCGGCGTTCATCCTCAACGCGCCGCCGACCGTTCCCGGCGTTCCCGCCGCGAACTCAAGCCCCCCTAAAGAGCGGCGAAACATCTCGCGAATCAAAGCCGAAAGCGAGCAACCCCCGCCCGCTGAAACAATCCGCGCATCCTCATCGTAGTTGAACATGCGAAAGTCGCGACCCAGCGTGATGACCACGCCGGAAAAGCCCTCGTCGGCGACGAGCAGGTTGCTGCCCTTTCCCACAACGTACCACGCTGCGCCGCTACGTTCGCACACCTCGAGCAGCGAACCGAGCGCTCCGATCGAATCGACCTGAACGAAGAATCGCGCCGGCCCGCCGATCCGGTACGTCGTATGACGAGCCAGAGGCTCGTTGGGATACACCTCTCCGTCGAACGATCCGTCGACGAGCAGGGACTGAAGCTCGCTCGCGTGGCGCGCCACTAGCCCTCACGCGCTTTCAGGGCCTCGATGATCTGCGGTCCGATCGCGGTAACATCGCCGGCGCCCATGGTGATCACCAGGTCGCCGGGCGAAACCTTGCCCACCATCTCTGAGACCGTGTCGATGCGGCGCGGCACGTAGCTCGCTTCGGGGTGAGAGGGGTTGTCGAGCACGACGTTGAGAAACGCCTTGCCGTTGACGCCCGGAACGGGAGATTCCCCGGCAGAGTACACGTCCATGAACGTCACGGTGTCCGCCGCGTCGAACGCGGCGCCGAACTCGTCGCGGAGAACCTCGGCGAACAGCCCGATGCGCGAATAGCGGTGCGGCTGGAACAGAACGTGGACCCTGTCGTATCCCAGCTGCGCCGCCGCGCGAACCGTCGCGGCGATCTCGGTGGGATGATGCGCATAATCGTCGACTACGGTAACGCCGGCCGCCTCTCCCACCAGGTCGAAACGGCGTTTGACACCGCGAAAACCGGAGAGGGCCGAAACCGCGGCGGCCGCATCGTATCCGAGCGCGTCGATAAGCGCAACGACGCCGACCGCGTTGGACACGTTATGGGCCCCCGGATTCTGAGGAATGGAACCTTCGAAAACGCGGCCGTCCGAAAACGCGAGGCGATACGAGCCGCCCACTCCGCGAGGTTCGTACGACTCAATGCGCACGTCGCAGGATTCCGAAAAACCATACGTGATCGTAGTGCGGCCCGACGCCCGGGCGATACGCACCAGTTCGGCGTCGTCTCCGCACACCACCGCGATGCCCCCTTCTTCGGGAACCGATCCGATGAACGAGGCGAACTTCTCTTTGATCTCGTCGAGGTCGCGATAGTGGTCGAGATGATCAGCCTCGATATTGGTGACCAGCACCGCAGCGGGAGACAGGTACGTGAACGATTTGTCGCTCTCGTCGGCCTCTACTACGTAGAAACGACCCGATCCCGAGTGCGCATTGGTGCCGTAGGCGCGGACGATGCCGCCGATGAGAAACGTGGGGTCGATCCCCATATCGTCAAGCGCGCTGGCCAGCATAGACGACGTGGTGGTCTTTCCGTGCGTTCCCGCAACGGCCAGAGTCTCAAGACCCACGCCCAGATACGCGAGCATGCGGGCCCGATGCCATACTTCGATGCCCCGAGTGCGCGCCGCAACGAGCTCGGGATTGGAATCCATCACCGCGGTGCTGACCACCACCACGTCGGGGGCGCCCTCGCCAGACGCAACGTTTTCTTCGGCATGGCCGATGAACACCGTAACGCCCGCCTCCCGCAGCTGCTTGGTATAGCGACTGTCCTTGATATCCGATCCGGTAACGCGAATGCCCTGATTATGCGCGACCAAAGCGATGCCGCTCATTCCGACGCCGCCGATGCCTATGAAATGAACCGATTCGATACGTTTTTCGTCCATGTTGCTGGTTCCTCATCTGAGTTCCGTTGAAAATCCCCCGTCATTATAGCGGTAGCGGGCAAATCCCGAACCAGAAGCGGCGAGGCGCCGATGATCTGCGCCGCTTGGCCTCCTTCTTACGACCGCGATTCGACCGCGCGCTCCACCTCGTCGGCTAGAAGGGAGGCTGCATCCGCAGCGTTCAGGTTTCGAGCCGCCGCCGTCATAGACGCCCGCATCGATCCGTCCTCAACCAGGCGGCACACCGCCGATTCGAACTTCGGGCCATCGACCTCGTCATCGGCGATGAGCAATGCGCAGCCCGCCTCCACGTACGATCGGGCGTTCATGGTCTGGTGATCGGCCGTCGCATGGGGAAACGGAACGAGCACGGCGGGAATGGCCCGGGCGGCTATCTCGGCAAGCGAAGTCGCCCCCGCGCGCGACACGATCGCGTCGGCGGCGGCCATGCACTTGCCCATCTCGCTTTGATAGCCGAACAAATGCCAGCGCTGTACCTGTTCGGGAGTGAGCGCAAGGCGCTTCTGAACCGAAGCCAACTCTTTGGGGCCGGTAACGTGCACCACATGCAGAGACGGGTTCGACAGCAGCCGATCCTTCAGCGCTGCCACGGCTCCGTTCACGTGCCGAGCTCCGAGGCTGCCCCCCGTTACCAGCAAAACGAACGCATCGGTCGGTATGCCGAGCAGCGCCCTGCCCTCTTCCCGCGTCGCCGACAGCACCGAGGCGCGCACGGGATTCCCCGTCACGACGACCCTGCCGCGGCCGTTAAGGCCCGCGGCCGCCTGCCCATACGTCAGACAGACCGCGTCGGCTCGTTTACCCAGATAGCGGTTAGCCAGGCCCATCACCGAGTTCTGCTCGTGAACGATAAGGGGCACGTGGCCCTTGAGCGCAGCGCGGCCCACGGGAATACACACGTACCCGCCGAACACCGCTACCGCGTCGGGCTCGATCCGATCGAACCACGTTACGGCTCGCCTGGTGCTGCGCGCTATGCGCGACATGCCCTTGGGAAGCGAGACGGGATGCGCCCGATCGAATCCGCTCGCCTCGAACGCTTCGTAGGCAAGACCCGCCTCGACTGCCAGGCGGGCTTCGATCCCACGGGGGGTTCCCGCAAAGAAGACCTCGTGCCCGCGTTCCTTCAATGCTTCGGCAAGCGCAAGGGCGGGGTTGATGTGGCCCGCCGTTCCGCCGCCCGATAAAACGATGCGCATTTAACGATCCCTTCGATCCGACCATCCAGACAAGCGCCGCAAACGACCCTTCGCATCCGTGCGCGCGCCCAAGCCGCCAAGCGCCAACGGAGGGGCGGTGCGGCCGCCGGGTCGGGCAGGCCGATCAGCCGAGCGCGCAGGCGAAACCCGCGACGGATCGGTTTCGCGGGGACCGGCAGACTCAGCGGAACCGCCCGTTTTCAGAATGCGCAGATTATCGCGACGCTTGAAATACACGCTTTCACCCGATGCGCGCGAGATAGACAGGATGATCCCCACCATGATGAACGAGCTGACGAGAGACGACCCCCCCGAAGATATGAACGGAAGCGGCTTTCCCGTCGTCGGAAACACCCCGATGACGCATCCGATGTTCAGAAAGGCCTGAGCCACCAGCATCATGGTAAGGCTGCCCGCGATCATGGAGGCGAAATCGTCCGGAGCGTGCCGCGCGACCTGCAAGCCCGCCCAGAGCAGGCCCAGAAACAAGCCGATAACCACCAGGCACCCCAGCAGACCGAATTCCTCTCCGATCACCGCGAAGATGAAGTCGGTCTCCGATTCGGGAAGGTAGAGGAACTTCTCACGCGAGTTCCCCAGCCCCGAGCCGAACAGACCCCCTTGGGAGAACGCGTAGTACGAATGAATGATCTGATATCCCGCACCGCGCCCTCCTTCTCCGTCGTTCCACGGATCAAGGTACAGCATACGGCCCGAGCGGTACTGCGTTGTAGCGATGGACGCGATCACCAGAAGAGCCGCAACGACCACGATCGCCGCGATCACCCTCCACGGGACCTCGCCCAACCACAGAACCCCGATGACACCGGCGGCGATAATGGCGGTGGTTCCCAGGTCAGACTGGGTTCTGTACAGGAACAGCAGCGGAACGATCACGCCCAGGGCAAGGCGGATCGCGAAATCCCTCATGCCGATATCGCCTGAACGCAGGCGGCTCAGCAGACGTGCCATGCCGATGACCAGGACGAATTTAACGAACTCGGAAGGCTGGATGCTGTGGGATCCGATATAGAGCCAGCGCTTGGCCCCCAGGCTGACCGTTCCCGAAACCGCCACCGCGACCAGCATCAGCACGGCAGCGCCCCACACCGCATAGAACAGCGGCGAGCGCCACAGTTCGTAGGGAACGAAGCGCCAGAACACGAAACCGGCGGCGAGGCCCAGCCCCGCAAAGACCAGCTGGTCTTTCAGATACGATGCCGCAGAGGCCTGCTCGCTGATGGCCGAGGGGGCCGAAGCCGAGTACACCATCACCAACCCGACGAGGGTCAGGGCGAGGGTCAGCATGAGAATAGCCAGACGAGGGCCCGCGATATGGGCGGATGTATCGTGGGGAGAGCTAAAAAGCGCCATGGTTATCAGCCCTTACGCCCCTGCAGCCCGCGCGGCCACCATCTTTTTGAACGCATTTCCGCGCTCTTCGAACGAAGCGAACTCGTCGAAGGAAGCGCAGGCCGGCGACAAGAGGATCACATCGCCCTCGCCCGCCGCGCAAAGCGCCGCGTCCAGCGCCGACTCCAACCCCCGAACACGCTTCGCTTCGAACTGCGCCGGAGCCTTATCGGCCGCTTCGGCAAACGCCCGCTCGAACCGCTCTCCGGCATCGCCGAACAGAACCGCGCAGCGCGCATGGGCGTGAACGGCCGACACGAGCTCCGAAAGATCGGTTCCCTTGTCGTCGCCGCCCAAAAGCACGATGGGGCGCACAGGGGCAAACGACGCGACCGCTTTGACCGCAGCATCGACGTTCGTTGCCTTGGAATCGTTGTAGCAAACAGCGCCCGCCACCGTTCCGCACGGCTCGATGCGGTGCTCAAGGGGGGGAAACGACCGCAAGGCTGCACCGACGGCCCGCCCTTCGCATCCCAGCGCCACGGCCGCACTGGCAGCCGCAAGCGCATTGCCCACGTTGTGCTCGCCTTTGACAAGCAGCTCGTCAACCCGACAGATCGGCACCTCCCCCCCGAAGACGACCGTGAGCATGCCGTCCTCGGCGACGAAAGCGGCATTGCGCGAACCGCAGCGAACGCGCATATCGCCCCGCATACCCTCCGACGTGCCCAGGGGAATGTAGGAGAATCCACGTTCGGCGTCGGAGCGGGCCGCAAGCGCGCGCACCTTTTCCCGCACCACGTCGTTGGAGGCATCGAGCACCGCCACCGAGCCAGCCGAGGCGGCGAGGTTGTCGAGCAGCTTGAACTTCGCATCGCGGTACGCCTCGAAGGTGCGGTGCCAGTGAAGGTGATCGGGCGTGATGTTCAGAACAACGGCGACGTTGGGCGCAAAGCGCACCGTCGAAGCAAGCTGATACGACGAGACTTCGGCCACGTACACGTCCGTCTGGTCGGCAGACACCGCATCGAGGCACACCGTGCCGATGTTCCCCACGGCCGACGCCCTCAGACCGGCTTTGGAGAGAAGCTCGGCGCAGCATGCGGTCGTGGTGGTCTTGCCGTTCGTGCCCGTGATCGCAACCCACCGGCTTTCGGTCCGACTCTCGCGCCACGAGAACTCGACCTCGCTTACAAGTTCGACGCTGCTGGCCGCACCCTCCATGTAGAGCCGCTCGAAGTACGGGATGCCCGGACTGGCGATGCAAAGGTCGAAGCGCTCGATTGAATTCGACTCCACCAACCGGGACACGCCGTCATCGCCGTATGCAACGCACGACGGCTCGATGCCCGCCTCGGCTAGAAAGCGATTCGACGCCTCGGTTTTTCTCCCCGCCGCGACATAGAGTCCCTCGACGCGCTCGCCCAGAAGACCGGCGCAGTAGCGCACGACAGACATTCCCGACTTCCCCAAACCCAAGACCAAAATGCGTCCCAGATGAACGGGGGCGCTTTTGCGCCCCTCGATGAATTCGACCTTTTCCATGCGCTACCCCACCATCACCGATTCGGCAAAGTACAACGAAAATCCGATGGCCGCGAACACGCCCGAGATGATCCAGAAGCGGATAACCACCTTCGTCTCGCTCCATCCCTTCTTCTCGAAATGATGGTGGAGAGGAGCCATGAGGAAGATGCGGCGGCGCGTCTTCTTAAACCACGCTACCTGGAGCATGACCGACAGAGCCTCTGCCACAAACAGCCCGCCGATGATGATGGCGACGAATTCGGTTTTGGTGACGACCGCAAGGCATCCCAAGCCCATACCCAGCGCAAGCGAACCGGTGTCGCCCATGAAGATATCGGCCGGAAACGAGTTGAACCATAGAAATCCGACGCAAACTCCCGCGAGGGCCGCTGCAAGTATGGCGGGCTCGAGCAGATCGGTGCGGTAGGCGATGGCCGCCATGACGATCATGACGATCATGACGGTTCCCGAAGCCAAACCGTCGAGGCCGTCGGTGAGATTCACCGCGTTGCACAGACCCACCAGCAAGATACCGACGTAGACCACATAGAGCCACGGAATGCAAACCCCTCCCGCGATCGGAAGGACCGTGGTCAAAACGCCCAGATCGATGGTGACGACGAAGGGAATCTCGACCGTCGGGGCGATGCCGAAAAGATTCACGGCCAGAAGAGTGAACGCCGTAGCGATCGCGAACTGGCCCACCAGCTTGGCCTTGGGCGTCAACCCCAGCGAACGCTCGTGCATAACCTTCGAAGCATCGTCGAAAAGCCCCAGAAATCCCGTCAGGATGATGGCGACCAAAAGCCCGTAGGTCTCGACCGCCGGGTACCCCACCAACAAAATGGTCACGATTACCGCGACAAGCATGACGACGCCGCCCATGGTAGGCGTTCCCTGTTTGATCAGATGAGTTTGAGGGCCGTCGTCGCGTACCTGCTGACCGATATTCCGACCTTGCAGGAAACGGATCCAAGGGGGCATGAGCACCATGGTGAGCACCATGGAGACGAACACCGCCAAGAACACGAGAAACGTAGGGTAATGCGAGAAAAGAGCCGATAACATGCTAGCCAGCCAATCTTCGAGCCATACGCTCGAGATCCATGAAATGAGATGCCTTAATCAGAACCGCGTCGGAGGGCGAAAGAAGCCCCTCGACAAGCGACGACGCCTCGTCCACCGAGTCGAGACAGAGCGCCCGCCCTTCGGGAAAGCCCGCATCGAGCGCCCCTTCGGCGATGAAACGGGCGAGCGTGCCCACGCAGACAAGCCGATCGAGCCCGCATGACGCCGCATGCGCGCCAACCCGCCGATGGCATTCGGCCGCGAACGACCCGAGCTCTCCCATGTCTCCCAGAACGGCGATGCGCCGGCCTTCGACGTCGAGGGCCGCAAACATATCAAGCGATGAGCGCATCGAATCGGGGTTGGCGTTGTACGCATCGTTGACCACAAGCGCGCCCTGGGATGTCCGCAGCATCTCCTGACGACCGCTTTCGGCTTCGACGCGGGATAGCGCCTGCGCAACGTCAGCCGGCGTCATACCGGCTGCGAGGCCGACGGCCGCCGCCGAACAGGCGTTGCTCACGTTATGAAGCCCGGGGACAGACAAGGTGCACGCTACGCGACCGCCGTGGGCGAACCCCGTCGCGCACAGGTCGAAACGAGCGCACCCGCATTCGTCAAGCGAGATGTTTTCGGCCCACGCATAGGGAGCGTCCGCGCGCACGCGCGCACGCCGCGCCGCAGCGTCGATCGATCCGTCGAAGAAAACGGTTTCGCCGCCGCGCATCTCGTGACCCCCGACCTCGATCAGCCGATCGGCGTATTCGTCGGCCGCGTTCACAAACGCGCGCGCGCCCTGGGAAAGACCCTGGAAGACCTCGGCCTTCGCGCGCGCGATGGCATCGCGCGAACCGAGGAGCTCGATGTGGCTTTCCCCCACATTGCTGACAAGCGCCCAATCGGGACGCGCGATGGAGCACAGTTCGGTTATCTGACCCGGCCCGCGCATGCCCATCTCGACGATGACGAAGCGCGTGTCGGACTTAGCGGACAACAGGGTATTGGGAACCCCCAGTTCGTTATTTTGATTGCCCTGCGTGGCGACGGTCGTGCCGCATGCTCCGCAGACGGCGGCGACCATGTTCTTGGTAGAGGTCTTGCCCGTCGATCCGGTGATGCCGATCACGAGACCAGACAGCTGGGTGCGCCACCACGAGGCCAGATCCGAAAGGGCTCGAAGCGCATCGTCGACCAAGACGATGGCCGCACCCGCACGACGGGCCGCCACGCGGGCCTCGTCACTGGGAGCTTTCGTCACCAGGGCGCAGGCCGCCCCGTCTGCAAATGCCTGCGGAAGAAAGTCGTGCCCGTCAACGCGCCGTCCCACCAAGGCCACGAACACCGAGCCCTCGGCGACAGCGCGCGAGTCCCAGGTGATCCCGAAGACTTCGGAAGCAGACAGCGACGAACCCTCGACGAACCTCCCCGAGGTTGCGCTTGCTATGCGCTCGATACTGCACCGCATGGCGTTCTTACGCCTCGCCCTGTTCCGCACCGAATGCGCGCTTCAACTCTTCAGCGGCCACAACGCGATCGTCGAACGAAAGCACCCGATCGCCCACCAGCTGATAATCCTCGTGGCCCTTCCCGGCCACGAGAATGGAGTCGCCCGGCCTCGCTTGCGCGATAGCCAGCGCGATGGCCGCGCGGCGGTCGGGTTCGACCGCGTAGGCGGACGGATCCGATCCCATCCCCTGCACGATATCCTCGATGATGGCCAAAGGATCCTCGTTGCGCGGATTATCTGACGTCACCACGGCAAAATCGGCCTGCAGAGCCTCTTTGCCCATGATGGAGCGCTTCGCTGAATCGCGATTGCCGCCGCAGCCGAACACCACGATGGTGCGGCCTTCGGTGATGTCGGCGATGGAGCGCATGGCCTTCTCAAGCGCGTCGGGGGTATGCGCGTAATCGACGAACACCGAAACGCCCCCGTCGCAAGGAACGCTGACGCGCTCGAGGCGCCCCGGAACCTGCGGTGCGTCTTCCAATGCGCGCGCGATGCTGTCCGCCGGGATACCCAGCTGAAGCGCGATGCCGAACGCCAGCATCACATTACTCACGTTGAACTTGCCCACAAGCGGATAGGTGAACTCGAGCCGCTGTCCGCGCACGTCAAGCGCAAGCTTGGTGCAGGTAGACTCGTAGCTCACTTCGACCGGATGGATCTGGGCCGACGAATCGAAGCCCGTAGACACCACGTTGTCGTCGTTGGCGTTGCAGCGGCGCAAGAGCTCTTTGCCCCATTTGTCATCGATGCACACCACGCGCTTTGCCGGGTAATCTTTCGAGAACAGAAGCGCCTTCGCCTCGAAATAAGCCTCGAATGTGTGATGGTAGTCCAGATGATCCTGGGTGAGGTTGGAGAACGCCGTGACGGCGAACCGCGTCTCCCAGGTGCGCAGCAAGTCAAGCGCATGCGAGCTCACCTCCATCGCCACGACGTCGGCGCGCGCATCGCGCATCTGAGCGAACGTCTTTTGCAAGTCGGACGATTCGGGCGTGGTGCGCTGGGCCTTGAAGCTGTCAGAGCCCACGCGAACCCCCACCGTGCCGATGACGCCCGTGCGCTTGCCCGCGCTCTTGGCGATCTGCTCGACCAGATAGGTGGTCGTGGTCTTTCCGTTGGTTCCCGTAATGCCCACCAGCGAGAAGCTGCGCGAGGGATCGTCGTAGAATCGGGCCGCCGCATGCGCCATAGCCTTACGGGTGTCCGATACGATGATCTCGGTGACGTCGGTCGCATCGGCCAGATACACCTTGCGCTCGCACACGATGACCTTAGCGCCGTGATCGATGGCATCTTGCGCAAACGAATGGCCGTCCACGTTCAGGCCTACGATGCAGAAAAACGCATCTCCCGGCCGAACCTCGCCGCTGCTGTAGGCGAGTCCCGCGACCTCTTCGCCTGCGTTTCCTAGAACGGTATGCTCGAAACCATCGAACAACTGGGAACACGTTTTGGTCATGATGTTGCGCCGCCTCACTGGGATACGATGTTGTAGCGATTGATAGCCTCGGTCATTATATCGTGAAAGATGAAGGTAACGGCGCTGTCGGAAGGCACGTTGTCAGCTCCCACAAAACATACCAACTGGCTGGACGAGTCGGCTAGATAGCCTGCAAAACACAGGTTGTACATCCCCTTGAGGTACCCGCCGTTCACTTCGTCGTAGATCTCTGCGGTCGAAGTCTTGCCGGCCACGTTGTAGCCCTCGATGGCGGCGCGCTTGCCTGTTCCGTCCGTGACGACGGTCTTCAGCATGCTCGTCATATCGGCAATCTTGCCGGTGTCGTCGATCACCCGCTGCCTTCGACTATCCCAATCGGGCATGTCTTCGGCATTCGACATGCCGATGAGAAAATGCGGCGTGCACTCCACACCGTCGTTGACCAAAGCGCCGTAGAATCGCGTGATCTGCAACGGGGTAAGCGAGACGCCCTGGCCGAAGCTGACGTTGTAACCCACCACGCGGCTCCAGTTCGCGAAGTCAACCAGATAGCCCGTCTGCTCGCCAGGATAGTCCACACCCGACGGAGAGTTCAGATTGTACTTTTTGATGTGATCGTACAGCTTGTCGAAGCCCATCCTCTCGGCCGAAAGCGAGATGCCGACGTTCGATGAATACTGCATGACCTGGCGCAAGGTGTACACCGTGTCACCTCGCTCGTGAGCGTCGGATATCACGTATCCGTCAGCCGAGATGGTGGCGGGCGCATACACCGTGTCGTCGGGTTTCATGGTTCCGGTCTCCAGAAGCGCCATAGCAGTAGCGGTTTTGAACACCGATCCCGGCTCGATGAGGTGCGAAACCGCCTTGAGCTGCATCGAGCCTTCGGCCACCGTAGAGCGATCCGCAGGATTGAACAGCGGGTACGACGCTGCAGCGTAGATCTCCCCCGTACCTGCGTCCATGATCACCGACGTACCGGATTCAGTGCCGACCTGATGCAGCCCCAGCGCGAGCTTCAGTTCGAGCGTGCGCTGCATCTCGATATCGATGGACGTGACGATATCCTGACCCTCCTCGGCGGCCACCGACTGATGAACCGCCCCGGGAATAGGAGAGCCGTTCTGAGCGTATTCCGCCTCGTAGTACCCCGGCTTTCCCGACAGCGCGTCGTTGTAGTAATACTCGAGACCCGAAATGCCGGTAAGGTACTCCTCTTTGGTGTCTTCGTCCACCTCGGTGTTGCACGCGCCCACCAACTGCCCGCCCACCTGGCCGTACGGATACGAGCGCTTGGAATCGGCAAGGAAGTAGATGCCTTTCAGCCCCAGCTCCCTCACCTTGTCGGCCACCGGAACGTCGGCCTTCTGCTTGATATAGGAGAACTTGAGATTGCGGTTGCCCATCTTCGGAGCATAGTCATCGGCCTGACCCCCCAACACCGTAGCCAGCTGGGCAGCCGTCGCCTGAACGTCTTCGACCTCGGAGGGATTCGCGTAGATCGTCGTAGCATCGACGCTGATGGCAAGCACGTTATGGTTCCGATCATAGATGGTGCCCCGCGGGGCCTCGACGACGATCTTCGACGTGCGCGCCTCCTGAGCCTGCTTGGAGTACTCGTCGGCCACGATCACATCGAGGTAGAACAGCCGCAGGAACAACACCGCAGCTACGATGAGGAACGGGACGATGGCCCAGTAGGTGCGCGACGAACCCCGAACAACAAGACGGCCCCCCTGGGGGGACCTGTCGGAAACCGTTTCGCTTTCCTGCCCTGATCGGGTTGGTTTGCGCGCCATGATCTACCCTCGAACATCCACGGAGTTGCGCACGCTTCGGGAAAGGGAGAGGTTGCCGGCCTCGTCGGTGGCCACCACGTCTTTTTCCAGCACGATCGAAGACGCGCTTTCGGGAGCCTCCATGCCCATACCGGCGGCGACCGATCTGAGCGTCGAGTTGTTGGTGAGGGAGGTTTGGGTGATCTCCAGGTCGTTGCCGTACGAACGTGCATCCTTGATCTGCGAAGATAGCTGCTGGCCTTCGACCGCGCTGGAAACGGCGGCCGACTGAAGGCAGATGCGAGCCATTGCGATCAGGGCAAACGCAACCATCACAACCGCGATCACCTTCGCAGCGAGGAAGACGGAAGGGGAAAGCGAGCCGGCATCCGTGCGCGTCCCGGCAACGACGTGCACGTCGGGGCGCAGCGCACGCTGGGGCGCGTATTCGAAGTCGTTGAGACGATATGCGGTCTGCGCGCTAGCCATGTACGTTTGCCCTCTGGTTCGTTTTCGGTTCGTTTAGTTCTCGTTTGCGGTGTCGGCCGCCTTCGTTTCCGAAGACGGCTAAAGCTTGGTTGCCACGCGCACCTTGGCACTGCGTGCCCGTGCGTTGCGCTCGACCTCTTCTGCGGAAGGAAGGACGGGCTTGCGGGTGACGATATCGAGTATCGGCTGTTTCCCGCACACGCACACCGGAAGATCCGGAGGGCACGTGCAGCGATGGGAAAACGAATTGAACGTCTCTTTGACGATGCGGTCTTCCAGCGAGTGATACGAAATCACGACGATCCGCCCTCCGGGATTCAGCCAGCGCACCGCTGCGTCCAAACCGGACTTCAGCACGGTGAGCTCCGAGTTGACTTCGATCCGAAGAGCCTGAAACGTCCGCTTCGCGGGATGTCCCCCCGCGCGACGAGCCGAAGCCGGTATGGCCGCTTTCACAACCTCGACCAACTCCGCACTGGTGGAAAGGGGCGCGCTTTCGCGGCGTTTCACGATGAAGTCCGCGATACGGCTCGCCCACCTCTCGTCCGAATAGGCACGGATGATCCGAGTGAGATCAGATGCGTTGTAAGTGTTGACGATCTCTTCTGCGGTTAGGGTTTGTTTACCCGGATCCATCCGCATATCAAGGGGGCCGTCTTCCTTAAAGGAGAAGCCGCGAGACGGTGTGTCGATCTGCACCGAGGAAACCCCGAGGTCGAACAAGACCGCGTCGATTCCCGGAACCTCGGCTGAAACGAGCAATTCATCCATGTTGCCGAAGTTGCCGCGCAGAAGCTCGAGACGAGGACGATGATCCTCCGGTATCGTTTCGAGTTTGAGGCGGGCCGCCGCGAGGGCGACTTCGTCCTGATCGATACCGATGAGCGTGCCCTCAGAGCCTAAGCGCCGAGCAGCTTCGAAAGAATGGCCAGCCCCGCCGAGCGTTGCGTCCACGAACGTGTGCTGCGGTTCGAGTTTCAAGTGCTCGAGGCACTCGGCGAGCATGACCGGGATATGCCGATATTCGCTTGTCATCGCCTCACCCTACGAGCTGAACAGAACGCCGAGATCAATCTCGGAATTCATGGCGTCGTAGCGCTCGGCGTCCCAAATCTCGAAGTAACCGGTGTTGCCGACGATGACCACGTCCTTGTCGATGCCCGCCGTTACACGTTGATCCGCGGGGATCATGATGCGGCCGGCGTTATCGACCTGAACGTCGAAGGCCCGGGCCTTGAGGGCGGTCCTCAAGCGGCTATGCTCCCGGTTGGAAGCCGAATAACCACCGAACCGATCCTCGAACAGCTGAGCCACCCAGCTGTTGAAGGCCGGAACCTCGAAGGCATAGATGCACTGGTCGTCGAGGCTTTTGGTTACCACGAGATCGCTCGACAGCACCTTGCGAAACTTGGCGGGCAAAGACACGCGGCCCTTGGAGTCGGCTTTGAAGCGATATTCGCCGTTCAGATCAACGACGTCTGCCACCTCTTCCACCATCTCCCGCTCCGTTCCACTTGTTGCTGCCGACGTGTCACATACTACCCCACTTTGCCCCACTTCTCAACATAATCATGCAGTTTGAGGAAATGATCGCTGATAGAAAAAGCGTTCATGATTAGCTCGGACGGCAACGAGACCGAACGATGCACGTTATAACATCAGAGATACCCACCATATGGTGTTGTTGCTGTAAATAGAGCACAACATATGAGTGCAGAAGAAACGAATGGACCTTCGATCGAAGCGGTGGGAGAAAGTGGGAGCGGCGCGCAGACCCGCGAACATGACTCGATGCCGACCGAATGCAGCCACAATTTCGCCATACGCTTCGCGCGAAGGCGCTTCTGAGCTACCCTCGAGCGCAAACGGGGGGATCGAACCGAACAACCTGCGCCGCTGCGGTTCTACGATGACGCGCGGGCACGCGGGTGGGCGGCAAGGTATTCCTCCCTGATGTGGGATCTGTTCACATGCGTGTAGATCTGCGTGGTGGAGATGTCCGCATGGCCCAGAATCTCCTGAATAACCCGCAGATCGGCACCGCCTTCCAGCATATGGGTCGCAAACGAATGACGCAAAGTGTGGGGATGGAGGTTCTCGATACCCACCAGAGCCCCCGCGTCCGAAACGATTCTGTGAGCGCTCTGCCGAGACAGACGCGACCCGCGCGCATTCAGAAACACTGCCGAGGCAGACGATGACGAGGGTTTCATCAGCTGCGAACGACCCTGCTCGAGATAGCTTGAAAGCGCCAGGGCGGCGCACCCCGACAGGGGCGCGACCCGCTCTTTGCCGCCTTTGCCCACGATTCGCACGAACCCCTCGTCAAAGCCGATCCGGTCGAGGTCGAGTCCCACCGCCTCGCTCACGCGCAAACCGCATCCGTACAGAACTTCGAGAAGCGCCCGGTTGCGCAACGAGGCCGCGTCGGATCCCCCCATGAAATCGAGCATGGACGCAATACGCTCGATAGATACGACATCCGGCAATCGTGCGGGAGGCTTGGGCAGCTTCACCGTCGAAGCGGGGTTCGACTCGAGCCTGCCTTCGCGCACCAGAAAGCGATGGAAGCCTTTGACAACCGAAAGATGCCGATCGATGCTGGAAACCGCGTAACCCTGGTCGAGAAGATGCGTTTCGTAGCCAACGATGTCGCCCCGTTTCACCGACGAGAGCTCGAGCGTCCCCCGATGAACGAGAAACCGCGCATAGTCCGCCAGGTCGGACTCGTATGCGCGCACGGTGAGGGAAGACGCTCCTCGCTCGACGCGCAGGTACGCCAGGTACTCGCTGCGGGCCGATTCAAACGCCACGACTCTTCCCTTCCCCGGTTAACCGCGTTTCGCGCAAGCCGCTTTCACGAAACCGATGAACAGCGGATGCGGGCGCGTCGGACGACTTTTGAACTCTGGATGCGCCTGGCTGGCAACGTACCACGGATGATCGGGGATTTCCACCATCTCGACCAACCGACCGCTGGGTGATGTGCCCGAAATGGACAGCCCGGCGTCAACCAGCTGGTCGCGATAGGTGTTGCTCACCTCGAAGCGATGACGATGGCGCTCGTGAATCGTCTCTTCCCCGTACGCTTCGAAGGCCCTGCTGTTCGGATCCACCTTGCACGGATACGATCCGAGGCGCATCGTGCCGCCCTTCTCTTCGACGCCTTCCTGCTCGGGCATGAGGTCGATCACGGGATGCGCCAGATCTTGGTCGAACTCGGCCGAAGATGCTCCCTGCAAACGCGCGACGTTGCGGGCAAATTCGCATACCGCCGCCTGAAGGCCGAGGCAGATACCGAAATAGGGCGTCCCGCTCTCGCGCGCATAGCGGGCGGCGGCGATCTTGCCCTCGAAGGCCCGCTGTCCGAATCCGCCTGGAACCAAAATGCCGTCCATCGACCCCAGAAGCTCCGCAGCGTTGCCGTCTGACAACTCGCCCCCGTCGATCAGATGGGCGCGTACGTTCACCCCCAGCGCAACCCCGGCATGGTGCAGCGCCTCGGTAACCGACAGATAGGCGTCGGGCAAACTCACGTACTTGCCCACCACCGCGATCTCGCACGACCCCTCGCATGCGCGCGCCGCTTTCACGAACCTGGAAAGCGGACTCAGATCGATCTCGCGCGCCTCGATACCCATCCGCTTGCACACCTTGACGTCGAAGCCCTGTTCGAACAGTTTGAAGGGAACCTCGTAGATCGAGGGGGAATCTTCGCAACCGAATACCGCGTCGGCATCGACGTCGCAGAACAGCGCGATTTTCTCGCGCACGGCGGCATCGACCTCGCGATCCGAACGGCACACGATGAAGTCGGGCTGCACGCCCAAAGAGCGCATCTCTTTCACCGAATGCTGGGTGGGCTTGGTTTTCAATTCGTGAGCGGCGGCGATGTAGGGAACGAGCGTCACATGGACGAATACCGCGTCTCCTGAGGGAAGCTCTTTTTTGAACTGGCGCGCGGCTTCGATGAACGGTTGGCTTTCGATGTCTCCGATCGTGCCGCCGATCTCCGAGATCACGAAGTCGGCGCCGGACTGTTCGGCCGCCTGGCGGATGCGCTGCTTGATAGCGTCGGTTACATGAGGGATGACCTGCATCGTTCCACCCAAAAAATCTCCTCGGCGCTCGCGGGCGATAAGCGTCTGGTAGATCGAGCCCTGGGTGAAGTTCGACGCGCGCGAAAGGTTCTCGTCGATGAAGCGCTCGTAATGGCCCAGATCGAGATCGCCCTCATGGCCGTCCTCAGTCACGAACACCTCGCCGTGCTGAAACGGCGACATCGTTCCGGGATCGACGTTCAGATACGGATCCATCTTCTGCATGGTCACCCTGTATCCGCGCGCTTTGAGGAGATGCCCCAAGGAAGCCGCCGTAATGCCCTTGCCCAAAGACGACACCACGCCCCCCGTCACGAAAATGTACTTTGCCATCGCGCTCCTGCCTCCCGAACCCTCGGTTTGAATGGTTGCATCTTCAAAATAAAAAACGCCTGCAACGCCGAAACGGCCTCGCAAACGTCTTTCGATTCTAACAGCCCGCACCCCGTAGCCCGATAATTCGCAATGAGCACACGCCCAGATTTCCAACGTGTTTCAACGCGAGCGATGCTCGGCAAACCTCGTCGTTTTCCATAGACGGACGCGTTTCCCGCCAAGCGGGATACCGCGGGTGATCTATACTGTTCCCTATTGCCGAAAACCGCCCGAAAGCCGTCGGATGTTTTCGGAAAACTACTGAAATACCTTATTTACCAGGAGGGATGGAATGCGACAAGGATTCGATAACGAGAAGTACATCGAGCTGCAAGCGGCCCACATCAGGGAGCGCATCAATCAGTTCGGCGGAAAGCTCTACCTCGAATTCGGCGGCAAGCTGTTCGACGACTACCATGCCGCGCGCGTGCTCCCCGGCTTCGAGCCCGACACCAAGCTGCGCATGCTCCAGGCTTTGGCTGACGAAGCCGAAATCGTGATCGCCATAAACGCAAACGACATCGAACGCAACAAGATCAGGGGCGATTTGGGCATCACCTACGATGAGGACGTCCTGCGCCTGGTAGACGCATTCAACGATCGAGGGTTTTTCGTGGGCAGCATCGTCATCACGCAGTATCGCAACCAGCCTAACGCAGACCAGTTCCGCGAGCGCCTGAGCGCCCTGGGGCTGCGCACTTACCTGCACTATCCCATCGCCGGTTACCCCTACGACATCGATCACATCGTAAGCGATGAGGGTTACGGGAAAAACGACTTCATCGAGACCTCGCGGCCGTTGGTGGTCGTCACCGCACCCGGACCGGGTTCGGGCAAAATGGCCACCTGCCTCTCCCAGCTGTTCAACGAGCATCGTCGCGGCATCACCGCCGGGTACGCGAAGTTCGAGACCTTCCCTATCTGGAATATTCCCCTGGATCATCCCGTCAACATCGCCTACGAAGCCGCCACGGTCGATCTGGACGATGTGAACGCCATCGACCCGTTCCATCTGGAGGCCTACGGGCAAACCACCGTGAACTACAACCGCGACATCGAGATCTTCCCCGTGCTGAAAGCCATGCTCGACGGCATTCAGGGCGAAAGCCCCTACCAGTCGCCTACCGACATGGGGGTCAATATGGCGGGCAAGGCCATCGTCGATGACGAGACCGTGCGCGCGGCCGCCAACCGCGAGATCGTGCGCCGTTATTTCAAGGCCGCCGAGACCGCGCGCCGGATGGGGACCGAAGCCGTCGATGCGGCCAAGGTCAAGCTTCTGATGAAGAAAGCGCACATCGATATCGACCTCATCCCCTCGCGCGCCGCCGCGCTGACCCGCGCCGCCGAAACCGAGCGCGCAGCCGGGGCAATCGAGCTGCATGACGGGCGCGTGATCACCGGGAAGTCCTCGGAGCTTTTGGGGGCGGCCGCCTCGGTGCTGATCAACGCGATGAAGGCGCAGGCGGGCATCGCCGATGAGACCTGGGTGATCTCGAATCGCGCTCTGGAACCCATCTGCAGCCTGCGCGAGAACCAGCTGAACCAGCGCACCCCCCAGCTGCATCCTCTCGAGATGCTGATTGCGCTTTCCACCAGCTCCATCGACTCGCCCGATGCCGAAAAGGCCATCTCGCATCTGAAAGAGCTGCGCGGATGCGATGCGCACTTCTCGTTCATCCTGCACGAGGAAGACGAGCAGCTGCTGCGCACGCTGGGCATCAACGTATGCTGTGAACCCCAGTTCGAACAAGGTCGCTACTACCACGCCTAAAGAGCGAACCGAGCAGTACGGGCGCGAAACCGTTCCGCAAATCGACTGTCTTGTCAATCGAAACGGGCCCTCTCGATATCGAGAGGGCCCGTTGGCGTGCTTAGGTTACCTTAAACCGCGCATTCTCTTTGACCGATGCACCTTGGCTCGGGCGTCGTCGTCGCTACGAATCGCTGCGGGTGCGACGCAGTGCAGAGACGATCAGGATCACGAAAGCTCCTGCACACACCGCAAGGGCACCGTCCCCCGTCTGAGGCATCACGGTCACCTTCTCAAGGAAAGGCCGGCAACAGCCGGCCTCCCAGACGAGAGCGAGTTATCGAAAGAATCCTTATAGCGAAGTAAACCCTATGCTACCTGGGTTTTAGGCGCCCACTTCTCCGACGAGGCACCGAAGAACACCTCGTACCAACACAGGAAGCAGTAGATGTTCCAGATGCGCATCATCTTCAGCTTGCCGCGGCCTTCGGTGGTCGCGAAGCTGGCGCTTTTGTGATCGTCCAGCATCCGCATCAAGTAGTCCACATTGAAGAACTCGTGCGCCGCAGCGCTCGTGAACGCCTCTTTGATGCGGTTGTAGAACAAATCGGTCTGCAGCCACACCGTCAGAGGCGTGATGAAGGGCTGCTTGGGCATGTTGGCAACCTTCTTCTGGAAACCCAGTTTGCTCGCAGCCACGCGCAAAGCATATTTGGAATGCGTATCGTCCACACGACACGCGGTGGGCAGCTGCAGCGCCACGTCGAGCACCTTCTTGTCAAGGAAGGGAACGCGCAGCTCAATGGAATGCGCCATGGACATCTTGTCGGCCTTGAGGCAGATGTCGAAGGGCATGTAGCTCACCATATCGACGTACTGCGTCTGCGTGATTATGTCGGTGTTCTGCTTGGCCGCTTCCTCGAAATGGGGACGCGCCCATTCCCACGGTTTGCACGGACCGGCATAGCCCTTCAAAACGCTGGGAATCTCGTCCCACATGTAGTTCATCGACGTGCGCTGATACGATTTCTCGGGGCCGCCCGAACCGCGCATGAGGAAGCGTCGACCGTGGAAGGCGGGCAGCTTCTCGGCCACCGCGCCAGCCAGGGCGCGCAAGGGACGCGGGACGGCCAGGTACTTCGAGAACTCGTACTGATCGTGGTAGATCCAGTACCCGCCGAACAGCTCGTCGGCGCCCTCTCCAGACTGCACCACCTTCACCTGTTTGCGCGCCAGCTGCGACACGAAATACAGGGGGATCGCGCTCGGTGCGCCCAAAGGCTCGTCCATGTGGTACTGCTCGGTGGGAACGATATCCAGGAACTCTTTGGCCGACACGCGCGTCTCGAAGTTGGGCAAGCCCGCCCACGCGGCGAAACTGCTGGAGTCGGCCAGCTCGTCGAGCTTGATCTCGAAATCGGACTGTTCGGCAATCTCGGCCAGCTTCTCCTCGCAGCCGATCTCGTAACCCACCGAAAACGTCTTGACGCCCTCGGCGTGATGCCGGCCCATCGCGTAAGCGGCAAGCGACGAGTCGATGCCTCCGGACAGGAAGCTGCCCACTTCTACATCGGCGATCTCGTGGGCGCGCACAGACTCGTCGAACGTGTCGCGCACGATATCGGCCCATTCGTCAAGGCTCTTGGACTCGTCGATGTTGTACGTGATGCGATAGAAGCACTCGATGTCAAGACGACCCTGCTCGAACACCATAAAGTGACCGGGCAAAAGCTTGTGAACGCCCTCGAACATGGTTTGGGAATCGTTCATGTACTCGAAGCACAGGTACTGAGGCAGCATCGCCCGGTTCACGGCCTTGCGGAACTTCGGGTGCGCGAGAAACGCCTTGATCTCGGATCCGTAGATAAGCCGCCCGCCATCGTGCTGATAGTAAAACGGCTTGATACCGAAGATATCACGCGCGCAGATCAAGCGCTTTTTAGCATCGTCCCAGATGGCGATGGCGAACATGCCGCGAAGCCGCTCGAACACATCGGTGCCCCACGCCTCGTAGCCGTGAACGATGGTTTCGGTATCGCCATTGGTGACGAAGGTATAACCTAGATCCTGAAGCTCGGCGCGCAGCTCCTGGAAATTGTAGATCTCGCCGTTGAAGGTAACCGTCACCGTAGCATCGGCGTTCTGCATGGGCTGACGGCTTCCTTCAAGATCGATGATCGACAGGCGCCTGAACCCCATCGCGATGTCGTCGTTCACGAAATAGCCCTCGTCGTCGGGACCACGATGAATGATGCGGTCCGCCATGTCCTTGACGATGTCGCGGTTGACCCGCTGGTCGAAGTCGACTGCGGTGAAGCCTACGAATCCACACATGCGGATATACCTTCCTCTTTGCGATAGTCGGGCACGAAACCCGGCGTTTTGAGGCGCTTACGTTGTTTCGCGCATCTCCGCCGGCACGTTAGAGCCTAAAAGCCCCCGGTATGAAATAATGGCTGCGTCACGAAGCACGCAGTACCCACGTCGAGGAGCAAAGTCTACCATGAGCGCAGACGCGAACGTTAACCTGCAACAAAACGATATCTCGAAACACCTCGTTCCCGTTGTCGTGGGAGGCGACATCCTTGCCTACAGCTACGTGCGCGAACTCCACCGTGCCTATCGAATCTCGCGCACCATCGTACTGGCCAGCCAAGATATCAAGATGCTGTCAAGCAGCAGATTCACCGACTACCGCCTCATCGAAGGCGTCACCACGCAGGAAAGCGTCCTGTACCCCGCCCTCGAATCGATCGCGCACGAGGCGCTTGCGACCGATCCCCGGGCGCAGCTGCTGGTCCTTGGCTGCGACGACGTGCACGCGCGTCTGCTGTCATCGGGGAAAGAGCGCCTGGAGGCCGCCGGATTCGCGGTGCCCTACATCGATTTCTCCCTACTGGACGAGATCACGCAGAAGCGACGCTTCTACGAACTGTGCGAAGAGCTGGATATCCCCTACCCCGAAACCCGGTACTTCGACTGCGCGACCGGCCCCGCCGATCTGCCGGTCGACACGTTCAGCTATCCGCTCATCGCCAAACCCTCGAACTCCGCCCAGTTCCAGGATGCCTCCATCCCGCGCAAACGCAAGATCTACGAGATCGAATCGCCCCAGGAGATGCAGCAGGTATGGCATGACATCCGCACCTCGGACTACGATGCCGAACTGGTGCTTCAGGACTTCGTTCCCGGAGGCGACGACGCCATCCGCACGCTCACCACGTTCTCCGATGCCGACGGAACCATTCGCGTCGTATCAGGCGGGCAGGTGTGTCTGCAAGACCACGACCCCACCGCGCTTGGAAACCCCCTGGCCATTCTAGGAGAGCGCCAGCAAGACATCATCGACGCCGCCGCCCGGTTCCTCAAACGCACCGGTTATCGCGGTATGGCGAACTTCGACATCAAATACGACAGCCGCGACGGGTCGTTCCGCTTCTTCGAGGTGAACACCCGCTGCGGGCGCAACACCTACTATATGAGCCTGGGCGGCGTGAACTTCGCGAGCCTTATCGTGCGCGAGTTCGTTTTGGGCGAGGAGATTCCCTATCGGGAGGCCTACGATCCCTTCCTGTACTGCTGCGTGCCCGCCTACGTGCTGAAGCGCAGCATCCGCGACGAAGTTCTTCTGAAGCGCGCCCTCGACACCCTGAGGCGCACCCGCGACGCCTACCCGCTTCGCTATCGGCCCGACTCCGTAATGCACGGGATCTGGTCGAGCATCATGCACCTCAACCAGATCCGCAAATTCAAACGCTTCTATTGGGACACCGACGGCAAGCAGCTGAAAGAATAGGCGGCTGCAAAACCAAGCAGCCGCCCGAATCCAAACCAGACCTTTACTGCGGGTCGCTCTTCCCGTCCTCGGCCATGATGCCACCCGCGGCCATATAACCGCCGACGAAGGAGAGGCCCAGGTCGGCGTACATGCCGGTCAGGGGCTTACCGGCAGCGTTGCCGTCGCCCGCCGATCCGCCAGCTGTATGCCATCCGGCATACAGTCCGGGAATAGCGGCCCCCGACGTGGAGATTACCTGCATGCGGGAGTTCACCAGAAGGCCGCACTTCGACCCGAACACATGCCCGCCCAGCTTCGCTCCGTAAAACGGGGGTTCGTCTATCTTGATCAGCCATTCTTTTGGATACTTGTAAGAAGCGACGTGATCCTCTCCCGCCTCGCATGCGCCGTTCCATACGCGCACCGCCTCAACCAGCGTGCCCGTCTCCAATCCCAAGGCCTCTTCGAGTTCTTCGACGGTGTCGCACTTCTTGATGGCTCCTCCGTCGATCATCTGCTGGAACCCGGTATGCCAGTCGCGCAGCCACTCGGGAACGCGATCGATGTAGGGATCGTCGGCAGCCACGATCTTGGCCTTGCGGCAGATCACCTGACCGAAGAAGTTCTTCGTCACCAGCTCGTCGAACTTGGAATCGAAGCACACGAAGGTCTTTCCCCCGGGCTGCGCCATCTCGATACCGGCCGTGTCGCACAAACCGGCGGACGAGGGGGAAGCCTCGGTGGTGTACGGGAAACTGCGCGCCGACGTCGAGATGTACGGAACGCGCTGCCCCAGGCTGTTGATGCGGAGCCAGGGCTGACGCAGCGCCTGATTGCCGTCCTTGTTGATGTGGCAGTCCATCTCGGTGTCGAACTCGTTGTAGTCGCGCCACCACACGCCGCCGTCGAACGCCCCCGTCGAATCGAAACCGCTTAAGGCCGCACCGACCCCCTGGCCCATGCGGATGCACTCGCCCGTGCCGTTCGGAGGCGTGGCGATGTTGGCGATTCCCTCGAGGCAGGTCGCGCTGTACTTGGCCATCATGGCCCGGTTCACTTCCATGCCGCCGGCCGTGAGCACCACCGCACGCGTCGCCCGGATGAACCTGTCGCGGCCGCCCGACGAGATGCGCACACCCGTGACGCGGGTGCCGTCGAACACCAGGGCCGTCACCGGGCTGCTGGTGCGAATGTCGACCCCGGCGCCCTCCGCAGTCGCGGCCAGCTGCTTAAACGGGATGAGGTTCACGTTGATGCCGTTGGTGGGCGTCGACATGCCCTCCCATTCAAGCAGCCCCGCGCCCGCAGGAGAGGGGTTCATGGGAACCCACTTCGCACCTGCCTTCTCGTTCATCCAGTCGATGCACTTGGGCCCTTCGAGCGCCATGGCGCGCATGAGCTCGGGATCCCCCGTCATCTGCTGGCAATCAAGCATGAACTCGACGATGTTGTCGACGTCGTACGGGTAGCTGGGATACGCCCATTTGCGGTCTTCGGCCTGCTTGTGACCGCCGAAATTGGAAAACACCGACGAATGCTTGGAGTTTCCGCCCAGGTCTTCGTTGCGCTCGAGCATAACGACCTTGTAGCCCGCCTGGGCCAGGCGGATCGACGCATTGGTACCGCCAGCGCCCGATCCGACCACCACGACCTCGAACTCCTCATCCCACGAGCTGGGCTCGGAGACGGGTTCGATGGGAGCGGCGGCCTCCTCGAAAGCATCCTTCTCCTTCGACGCGGCATCCATCTTCTGCCCGTCTTTCGCCTTGGGCTGAGCGCAGCCGGTCAGACCAGCCAAAGCGCCCGCTCCCGTGGCCAGCGCAGCACCCTTCAAGAAGCTTCTGCGATCCATAGCCATATGAAACCCTCCTTCTCGTTTCCATCCCTCGCCGCTTGGACGCCCCCTTCGCGCCCAAGCGACCTCTTCGGTTCCATGGTATGAACGTGAAGCCGAAAACGCACGGTCGAAGTTCGACCTCGATGCAGGAAAACCGACAGCTCTGTTGGAACGCCGACACCCGATGCGCTTTTACGCACAGCAGCGCAATGGGGCCAAATCAGATATCCTGATAAGAACGACTGCGGAAGGGACGCCATGGATACCCGACATCTGGAAGAGTTTCTTGCATTGGCACACGATCTGAACTGGTCGTCCGCTGCCCAGAGAACCTTTGTCGCACGGGCGACGCTTACCGAGCACATAGCCGATCTCGAATCCGAACTCGGCTGTCGCCTGTTCAAAAAGGAGGGGAGAAACCTTGTACTCACCCCTTTGGGCAAAAGATTCGTAGGCGACGCAGACGACCTCGTTCAACGTGCCCGAAAAACCGTGAGCGAGTATCGGGCGCTCGAAGGAAACTTTCTGATGGTGAAGATTTCGGCCACGAATCTTCCCTGGATCGAAAGCCTGCTCCATCGAGCATGCCGAAGCCTCGACGCTTCAGCCAATCGAAAGGTTGTCGAAATAGCCACCGTTCCCAGCGCAGCCAGTAATATCCATGCGCTCGAGGATGGATCGAACGACCTGGTGGTTGCCGGCATCAAATCCTGGATGCCGAAATCGGAAGCCGAACATACGCTCGAAGAAAGAGGGCTTGCAGGGTTCTTCGTGCGCCGGGAACCCATCCATTTCTACGTCACCGAGGGAAACGATCTGTTCAAAAAGGATTCTGTGCGAGCCGCCGATCTGGACGGGAAGACCATAATCGCACCTCCCGACATCTACGATGGGTACATCCGAGATGGCGTGGTCGCACAATTCGCCGAACTGGGGGCTCGCGTGCAGTTGAAGTCGGTGCCCATCGAAAACCACTTCGACTACTTCGGACGAAACTTCGACCAGGGTGCGGGGATCGTGCCCGAAACCCTGGTTCCCCGATTCGGAATCGACAACCGAAGCGAATGCCGATCGTTCGATCTTGTGGATTTCCCGTTCGAGACCGACTTTTATGTGCTGTACCGAAAGGATTTCCTAGCTGACGAAACCGCGCGGATGCTGATAGACGAACTGAGAAGGGCCGCACACGAAAGCGACGAGCAAAGCACCTGCTGAATACGAAGTGCCGGGTACGAATTGATTCGTACCCGGCACTTCTTCAGTAGCGACGGAGACTCTAGAACTGCAGCGCCGCTGTAAATCCCGACCAAGACAAGGCATCGGTATCGCGCACCCTTGCTCCGAAAGTAGGCGCATGCACGTACGGAACGCCGCCGTAACCGATGGCGATACCGACATGCTGGTTGCGATACAAAACATCTCCAGGCCGTGCTTGGGAAACCGGAACGACGTTCTTAGCACAAGCATAAAGTGACTCGGTATAATGCGGAAGGTTCATTCCAATCTGGCGGTATGCCCAGACCACTAGACCAGAACAGTCAAACGCATCGGGACCCTCAGCACCCCAGACATAAGGACAACCAATACGAGACGTCGCATAACCAACAACTGCCGAGTTATCTCCAGCAGATCCCCCCGTTGAATACGTAGGCCTCGGAGCGGGTGCAGAAGGGGTAGCCGGGCTATTCGGAGCCGACCAGCTTCCACCATTATCGCCAAAACCTGTATCCGACGAAGCACTGGACCCCCCCGACTGCTGATGAGCAGCCGCAGCCTCAAGCGCAGCCGCGGCCGCAGCTGCGGCCTGCTCTTGCTCGAGAAGCTCGCGCGTCTCCGCATCAAGAGACTCCAAAAGAACCGATGCCTCGGCAATGCGCGAAGAAACCGTACTCTGAACGCGCTCGGCCTCGGCAGCCTTGTCGGCAGCGATCTGCTCCTGGCGAGCATACTCGTCTTTTGCAGCCTGGAGAGCCTCTTTCTGGGTCTTGGTTTCCTCCACCAAGCGAGCATCGTCTTCGTTCATCTGGTTGAGAATGTCCCAATTCTGGGTAAGCTGGGAGAACGAAGAGGCTCCGAGGATGAAGTCGAGGAAGCCCGTGGGACCGGTGCGGTACATGCTGACGGCACGAGAATCAACGCGCGTCTGCAGCTCATCGATGCGGGAAGATGCCTGATCGATAAGGGCCTGCTGCTCTTCCATGGAAGACTGCGCAGCCTGCTGCTGTTCGAGAGCGGCATAGTAATCGTTCGACGCCTTCTCGAGGTCGGCCTGAAGGGAAACGAGCTGGTTGCGCACCTCGTCGGCCTCGGCCTGCTTCTCGGCGGCGGAGACCGCGAAGGCGCGATTCGGATTCATGACGAGAGCGGTGCCGAACAGCGCCGCGCCACCGATGAACACGCGTCTACTCAGATTCGTTACTTGTTCGCTCATAGAAACCTCCTGATCGAACAATGGGGTACATATTCGAGACGTTGCAAGCCTTATACTAACACGCGTGCTTTTTCAGGTTTGTGTTTTGTTCTTCACTTCATATCACCTGGTAGATCGATTGAATTTGCGGTATTTCGTCAACGGAGGCCAATTTCGGACGTTTTTCCCATTTTGGGTTGACAGAGCTGTGAATTTCACAATTCAGGATACTGTTTCCGCAGATCGGAAGCAAAAAATATCCGCAATATCAAGCAAAACCACCATACATTGAGTGCAAACGCGAGACGCACCCCAAGATACGGGGTGCGTCTCGTCTCGAGCTATGCATAGTGCAGAAAAAGCAGCCGGCAGACCGCGCATGCGCGAACGCTTCGACGAAAGAGCCGGCGCGTTGAAAACCCGAAGCCCCTTAGAACTGGAGCGCGCAGGTGAACCCCGACCACGAGAGGGGGTCGGTATCGCGCACCCTGGCGTTGCGCGTGGGGGCATGAACGTACTTCGATCCGCCGGGAACGAGCGCGATGCCGCAGTGCCAGTAACGGTACAGCACATCGCCGCGGCGCGCCTGCGAGATGGGAACCACGCGCTTTGCTGCTGCGTAAAGCGATTCGGTGAAATGCGGAAGGTGAATGCCTATCTGCGCGTAGGCCCACACCACCAAACCGGAGCAATCGAACGTATCGGGCCCTGCGGTACCCAAGATATACGGACATCCGATCTTCGTCAGCGCCCAGTCGGCCGCTGCGGAATTATCGGACGTCTGCCCTCCCCGATCGATCGGGCCGGCAACGGGGGCAGGAGTCTTCTCCTTAATCGTTTGACGGCGCTCCGCCTCTTCGGCCGCAGCAGCCGCCTGCTCTTGCTCCAGTAGTTCGCGCGCTTCTGCATCCAGTGTGTTCAGCAGCACCGTGGCCTTTTCCACCCGTTCATTGGCATCGGCGCTGATGTGTTCGGCTTCAGCCGCCCTATCGGCCGCAATCCGCTCCTGGTGCGCGAATTCCTCCTGCGCCGCCTCCAGCCGCGCCTCTTCCTGCTTGGTCTCCTCGATCAGACGCGCGTCCTCGTCGTTGATGCGGTTCAGCAGGTCCCAGTTCTGGGCGAGCTCGTCAAACGATTTCGCACCCAGCATGAAGTCGAGAAAGCCCGTGGGGCCGGTGCGGTACATGCTAACCGCACGATCTCCCAAACGTTGCTGCAGATCGGAGATGCGACGGGTTGAAGCGTCGATGAGAACCTGTTGCTCGTCCATAGCCGCGCGCGCTGCGTCGCGCTCTTCTATGGCGCGATGGTAATGAGCTTCGGCCTGCTCCAAATCGGCCTGGAGCGACACGAGCTGCGCACGCACCGCATCGGCTTCAGCCTGCTTTTCCGCTGCGGAAACCGCGAAAGCGCGAGAGGGCGCCAAGGCCAGCGCCGCGCCGAACAGCACGGCCGAACCCGCGAATGCGCGTCGAGTGAGCATCGGTGATGAGAAATCCATCCAGATCCCTCCTGAGCGAACATCGCCTTTATACAAGCGCTACGGTCACCTATGCTAGCACAGCGCCGCCCTTTTCCGCGATGTTTGTAAAGGGAACCTCATAAAACCAGGTAGATTAATCGTTCATGTTGAAGAACGTTTTTGCGATGAGTTTGTAGAACCCCTCCCGGCGGTACTTCAAAAGCCGCGTGGGACGATCACTCGCGCTGACGACAACGCTTCTCACCGGCCGCTCGAACTCGACCACGTCCCCATCCACGAAAAACGAGATGTCGTGTCCGTTGGCTTGGTCGTCTGCGATGGATATCTCGACCACATCGCTGTGAGCCGTGACAATGGCGCGCGAATTGAGCGTATGGGGCGCAACCGGAACCACTACCATGCCGCGGTATCCCGAAGCCACCAAAGGGCCTCCCGCGGAAAGCGCATAGGCTGTCGATCCCGTTGCCGACGCCACCACTACGCCGTCGCCGCGCATCCGAGCCACGCGATCGCCCGAAATATCGATATCGAAGTTGAAGATGCGCCCGGACGCGCCGCGCGCGATGGTGATCTCGTTGAGGGCGTACAGCGTGCGGGGACCTTCAATGGCGTAATCCTCCTCATCGCCTGCGCACACCACCGAAATGCGCAGGTTCTCGCGCTTCTCCTCCGCGATCTCGCCCGCCAAGGCTTCTGATACCGTGGCAATGAGGTTGCCCTCCACCGTGTTGCACAAAAAGCCGAGGTGACCGAAGTTCAAACCCAGAAGCGGGCAGTCAAGCATCGCCGTGACCCGAGACGTGCGCAATATAGTGCCGTCTCCCCCCAGGGCGATCACCATATGGAACTCCCCCGCAAAGCGAGGATCAAGTCGATCGAGGCTGCAGCCCGAATAGACGAACGTGCTATCGGGCAGATCGTCGATATCCACGCTTTCGAACTCTATTCCTTGAGACTGGAAATATGCCATCAGCTGAAATCGAGCGTCAACCGCCTGGGAGTTGCTCTTGCTTCCGACAAGCAGAATTCTCATGAGGTCCGCATCCCTTCAAGCGCGCCCACCGATTCCGAGCGCGAATCCACTTGGTTCATCTAATGAAAATAGCCGGGGCCCAGCCCGCATGGTTCATTATAAGCATTGTACGTTTTCAGCCCCCGAGACGGCGTCGAGCGCGCCTATCTTCAAGAACAAAGGAAACGCTTTGAGCGAAGGAACATCGAGCGGCTCGATCGCGCGCTCCACGGCTTTGATGACGGTTGCAACCCTGGGATCGCGCGCAACGGGCCTCGTTCGCACCTGGGTGATGGCCTTCGCCCTGGGCAACACGTTCATCACCTCGTCGTACCAGGTTGCAAACAACATGCCCAACGTCATCTTCGAACTGGTGGCCGGGGGGCTTTTGGCTGCAGCGTTTCTGCCCACCTATCTTTCCGAAAAAGAGCGCCGCGGAGAGGCGGCGGGCAACCGCTTCGCCAATAACCTGCTGAATCTGGCTGTCGTGGTACTGGGCGCCATTTCGATGCTCGCAGCCGTGTTCGCACCCCAGGTGATCGCCACCCAAACGTTCACGGTGGGAGAATCGGCCGAAGTTACGGAGCTGGCCGTCGAGTTCTTCCGCGTGTTTTCCATCCAGATTCTGTTCTACGGAATCGGAGGCGTGATCACCGGCATCCTGAACGCCAACCGCGTGTACTTCATCACGGCGATCGCTCCGGCACTGAACAACGTGGCCGTCATCATCGCGTTTCTGGCCTACGTTCCGCTTTCCAGCGCCGATCCGCATCTCGCGATCGCCGTATTGGCGTTCGGAACGTCGATCGGCGTGGCGCTGCAGTTCCTCATTCAGATCCCCGCTCTGATCAAGCAGGGATTCAGGTGGCGGCCCTCCATCGACCTGAAAGACCCCGCCCTGCGCGAAGCCGTGCGAATCGCCATCCCCACGCTTATCTACGTCATCGGAACCATGATCGCGTTTTCGTGCAGAAACGCCTTCTCCCTCCAAGCAGGCGACGAGGGACCCGCGACGCTTCTGTACGCATGGACGTGGTACCAGCTTCCCTACGGCGTGCTCATCGTATCGTTTTCGCGCCCTCTGTTCACCGAGATGTCCGCCGCCGTAGCCAAGCACGATTGGATGGCCATGCGCCGCCTCACCCGCACCGGAATCGCTGTGACCGTAGTGATGGCCGTGCCCTTCACCGGGCTTATCTGCGGCCTTTCCACCCCGCTTATCAGCTTGTTTCGCGCGGGAGCGTTCAGCGCGCAAGACGTTGCCTACGTCGCCTCCATCCTGGCGCTGTGGGTGGTCAGCCTGCCCTTCTACTCGGTGACCATGCTTATGTACAACGTATACGCCAGCCTGCGCAAGTTCTTGCACTTCGCGCTGATCTGCACGGCGATGGTGGCGGTGCAGTGCGGCATGTACGCCCTTCTGTGCTCTCCCGCCGCATTCGGACTCTACGGAGTACCCGTAGCCGACCTGGTGTATTACGGTATCACCAGTATCGTGCTCACACTGCTACTGCGCCGTTACATGGGGTCGTTCGGCATCCGGCCCGTCATCTCCTCCACACTGCGCATCGTCCCCGCCGCGCTGATCGGATCGGTTGCGGCCTATGCGCTCAGCACGGTCATGCCCGGTTTGGCGCAAGAAGGCTCGATGCTGGACGGATTCGCGAAACTGGTGCTGTGCGGCCTTGCGGACCTGCTGGTATCGTTCGGCCTCGCGTTTGCGTTTCGCGTGCCCGAGATGAACCGACTCGAGCCCGTTTTGGCCAACGCGATACGCAGGATCAGTCGGAAACCAACACGGGGCCGTCATTCAAGATAGCCACCGTTTTCTCGAAATGAGCCGCCAGGCTTCCGTCGCGCGTTGAAACCAGCCAACCATCGCCCCCCTCGCGCGTCTTGTGGGATCCGAGGGTGATCATCGGCTCTATAGCCAGGACCATCCCCGCTTCGAGACGAGGGCCAGTGCGCCGCAAGCCGAAGTTGGGAACATCGGGATCCTCGTGCATATTCCTGCCGATGCCGTGTCCGGTGTATTCGCGCACAACGCCCATGCCCGCCGCACGCGCCACCTTCGACACCGCATATCCGATGTCGCCCACCCTACCGCCTACGACGGCCGCCTCGATGCCCGCCCACATGCACGCCTCGGTAACCTCCAAAAGGCGCTTCGCTGCAGGCGACACCTCTCCCACCGCGAACGTCCACGCGTTATCGCCCGCCCATCCGTTAACGGTGGCTCCCGTGTCGATGGAGATGATATCGCCCTCGCGCAAAACGCGGCGCTTGCTGGGAATGCCGTGAACGATCTCGTCGTTTATCGAAGCGCAGATCGAACACGGATAACCGCAATAGCCCTTGAACGTGGGGACGCCCCCGTTGTCGCGTATGAACTCCTCGGCAAACGCATCGAGATCCCAGGTGGTAACTCCCGGCTTGCACCGCTTCCCGATTTCCCTCAGCACGCGCGCTGACAGGGCGCCCGATCTTTTCATGGCTTCGATTTCGGCAGGCGACTTCTTGATGATCACAGCGGCTCCTTTCCCGACCGATCGGAACGAGCACGGACAGCCGATGGGGCCAATCCGATCAGATAGAAAAGGGGCCCCGCTTCAGCAAGCGGGGCCCCTTCATTCGATAGAGTGAACGCTTATTCAGCAACAGGCTGAGTATAGCCCTTCTGAACGGAAGGATCGACGCTCAAACCCGGGCTCATCGTGGAAGCGACGGTGATGCTTTTCACGTAGCGGCCCTTAGCGCTGGAAGGCTTCATGCGCAGAACCTCGTCGTACACGACACCATAGTTCTCGGCCAGCTGCTCGGCGGTAAAGCTCGCCTTGCCCAGAATGACATGCGCGATGCCGTAGCGGTCGGCGCGATACTCGACGCGGCCTCCCTTGAGCTCGGTGATGGCCTTCGCGACATCCGGGGTGACCGTACCCAGCTTGGGGTTGGGCATAAGGCCGCGGGGGCCGAGCACCTTGCCCAAACGGCCGACCTTGGCCATCTGGTCGGGCGTGGACACAGCGGCGTCGAACTCGATCTTGCCGGCGAGGATGTCGGCAACCAGATCGTCGGAACCGACGATATCGGCGCCGGCCTCAACGGCGGCGCGAGCGGCGTCGCCCTCGGCGAAGACGGCAACGCGAACGGTCTTGCCCGAGCCGTTCGGCAGCGACACGGTGCCGCGCAGCTGCTGGTCGGCCTTACGGGTATCGATGCCCAAGCGGAAGTGAACTTCGACGGTCTCGTCGAAGTTGGCGCTTGCAAGCTCTTTCAGCAGCGTGAAGGCCTCGATGGGAGCGTAGAGATCCTTGTCGATCTTCTCGACCGCTGCGCGGTACTTCTTGGTAGTTTTAGCCATCCTGTTTCCTTTCGTGGTACGTAGCGAGCCTCGACGGCTCTTCCACCTTGTATCTTCACGGCTAACGCCGCAAAAACCTCAGCGAGCGGAGTGTTCTCCGACGGGCTAGTTGCCCATCTGCTTGAGGACTTCGGCAAGCTTCTTGGAGGGAATGTACTTCTTCTTCATCTCGCGACCCTCGATGCGCACGCCCATCGAACGGGCGGTTCCCGCGATGACCTCCATGGCGGCCTCGATGGTATTGGCGTTGAGGTCGGGCATCTTGATCTCGGCGATCTCGCGCAGCTGGGCCTCGGAAAGCGTGCCGACGGTCTGGAGCTGCGGAATGGCGGCGCCGGACTTCAGACCCAGCTTCTCCTTGATGAGAACCGCCGCAGGGGGGGTCTTGCATATGAAGGTGAAGGACTTGTCCTCGTACACCGTGATCTCGACGGGGATGATGGTGCCGGACTGCTCCTGCGTCTGGGCGTTGAACGCCTGGCAGAACTGCATGATGTTGACGCCCTGCGCGCCCAGCGCGGGACCAACCGGAGGAGCGGGGTTAGCGGCGCCTGCAGGAATCTGCAGCTTCACGAAACCGGTAACCTTCTTAGCTTTAGGAGCCATGATCGATTCCTTTCAAATGCTTCAGTGCTGAATAACTCTATCGAAACGCCGTGCGTGAGAAGCCCCGGTCCACGCGGGCACGCCCAGCCGAAAACGCTTAGTCCAGTTTAGCAACCTGGTCGAAGGAAAGCTCCACCGGAGTCTCGCGACCAAAGATGGAAACCATAACCTTGACCTTGCCGGCATCGGGATGAACCTCCGAAACCACGCCGTCGAATTCGGCGAGGGGGCCGGAAACCACCTTGATCGCCTGCCCCTCTTCGATATCCGTCGAAGTTTTTTTCGGAGCGCCGGGGACGTTGCGGCCGATGCCCATGATCTTGTTGTACTCGGCACGGGTAAGCGGCTCGGGGTTTCCCTGGCTTCCCACGAAACCGGTGACGCCGGGAGTGTTGCGCACGGCAGCCCAGCTACGGGAGTCGAGCTCCATGCGAACCAAAACGTAGCCCGGGAAGATCTTGCGCTCGGTTTCGACGCGGCGGCCGCCCTCTTTGATCTCGGTGACCATCTCGGTGGGAATCTCGATGGCGAACACGTTGTTCTCGAGCCCCATGAGTTCGACACGCTGAAGGAGCGTCCGCTTGACCTTGTTCTCGTACCCCGAATACGTGTGGAGCACGTACCATTTCTTAGCCACGACTAAGCCCCCAACCCGGAAATAGCCACCAGAAGCGGCGTGATGATCACGTTGTCGAGAAGGCCGACGTACAGGCCGAAGAACAGCAGTGCGGCCACAACGACCAAACTCCACTGCACAACGTCTTGGCGCGAAGGCCACGTGACGCGCTTCAATTCGGCTTTAACGTCCTTGAAAAACGCAAAACGAGACTTCTTAGGAGTCTCCTTCTCGACCTTTTTGGCCTTCTGCTGCTTATCCTGCGCGGCAGCGGTCTCTTTCTTTTCGGACTTTGCAAAAAGACCTTTTTTGGGTGTCTCGGTGCCCTCTACCGCAGCCATGGGTTCGGAAGAGGCAACGGCTTTCTGCTCGGCCCTCTCTACCTTTTTGGCCGATCGGGCGGCGGATGCCTTCGCTCGCTGAGTCTTCGATTTATGCGCCATACACTACCTAATTCTAAAGACGGAAACACATGCCATTAAACACCAAACAAGCAGCCTGGCTTCAAGTTGCTATATAAAGCAAGTAACCTGAAAGCAAGCTGCTTATACAAGCTGGCAGGCCAGGAGGGACTCGAACCCCCAACATGCGGTTTTGGAGACCGCCGCTCTACCAATTGGAGCTACTGGCCTATGCTTGTCATCCTAAACTATCGAGTCTCGCGATGCAACGTGTGCTTGCCGCACCACTTGCAGTATTTCTTCATCTCGAGACGATCAGGAGTGGTCTGCTTGTTCTTGTTGGTCGTGTAGTTGCGGCGCTTGCACTCCGTGCATGCCAGGGTGACCAAGGTACGCATAGAATTCTCCTCTATGTTTTTCTACATCGATTGCAATGCTTGGGTATCACATGAATCTCATAACGGAGCCCGCGTTGAAAGCGGGCTCCGAAACAAGCGAGTAGGAACGAGAACTACTTGATGATCTCGGTAACCTGACCAGAGCCAACGGTGCGGCCACCCTCGCGGATAGCGAAGCGGAGACCCTGCTCCATGGCGATCGGGTGGATGAGCTGAGCGGTGATCTCGACGTTGTCGCCGGGCATGACCATCTCGGTGCCCTCAGGCAGGTTCGCAACACCGGTAACGTCGGTGGTACGGAAGTAGAACTGAGGACGATAGCCGGTGAAGAACGGGGTGTGACGGCCGCCCTCCTCCTTGGTAAGGATGTAGACCTGACCCTTGAACTCGGTGTGCGGGGTAACCGAACCGGGCTTGCAGAGAACCTGGCCGCGAACGATGTCCTCGCGCTTGATGCCGCGCATCAGGCAGCCGATGTTGTCGCCGGCCTCGGCCTGGTCGAGCAGCTTGCGGAACATCTCGATGCCGGTGCAAACCGTGCTCTGGGTCTCGCGGATACCGACGATCTCCATGGGATCGTTGAGATGGAGAACACCGCGCTCCACACGACCGGTGGCAACGGTGCCGCGGCCGGTGATGGTCATGGTGTCCTCGACAGCCATCAGGAAGGGCTTGTCGGTGTCGCGCTCGGGGGTCGGGATGTACTCGTCAACAGCGTCGATGAGCTCCCAGATCTTGCCCTGCCACTCGGCGTCGCCCTCGAGGGCCTTCAGCGCGGAGCCGCGGATGATGGGCAGATCGTCGCCGGGGAACTCGTAGCTGGAAAGCAGCTCGCGAGTCTCCATCTCGACGAGGTCGATGAGCTCTTCGTCATCAACCATGTCGCACTTGTTCAGGAAGACGACGATGTAGGGAACGCCGACCTGACGGGCGAGCAGGATGTGCTCGCGGGTCTGAGCCATAGGGCCATCGGTGGCGGCGATAACCAGGATCGCGCCGTCCATCTGAGCGGCACCGGTGATCATGTTCTTGACGTAGTCGGCGTGGCCGGGGCAGTCAACATGAGCATAGTGGCGGGTATCGGACTGATACTCGATGTGAGCGATGGAGATGGTGATGCCGCGCTCACGCTCCTCGGGGGCCTTGTCGATGTCCTCGAAAGCGGTGAAGTCGGCAGTTGCGGTGCCGTGCGATCCGTCGTTGCCGGACAGGGTCTTGGAGATAGCAGCCGTCAGAGTAGTCTTGCCATGGTCAACGTGACCGATGGTACCGATGTTTACATGCGGCTTAGAACGGTCAAACTTCTCTTTTGCCATGAAAATCATCCTCCTAGTTATTTCCATCGCTCTCAGCGATTATTAACCGATATATACAAGAAGCACCCTCGACGAGGATGCTTGATTTAGAAATGGTAGCGGTGACTGGATTCGAACCAGTGACGCCACGGGTATGAACCGTGTGCTCTAACCAACTGAGCTACACCGCCGCATGGAGCCCGCGACCGGACTTGAACCGGTGACCTCTTCGTTACCAACGAAGTGCTCTACCGACTGAGCTACACGGGCAAGATGGTGGGAGCGCAAGGATTCGAACCTTGGTAAGCATAGCTAACGGGTTTACAGCCCGTCCCCTTTAACCACTCGGGCACACTCCCATAAGGACTCGCTCAAATTCATGTGTACTTTTCAAGCTGCCTGCCATGCTTGAGAAGGTGTTTCTCGCGCATGAGCAGATGAATAATACGCTATGGATTTCAGCGTGTCAACAGTTTACACGCTACCGGGCGTGTCTTTTTTAGAACAAAGTTTCCCCTGTTGACATGGATGTTTCGATGCATCCGAAGAAACTCGTTCGCGAAAAGCCCGAAAACTTTCCGAAGCGGCGAGAAAAGACGCTATCTTTCCTCCCCCGCCTGAAGATACGTATCGAACTCGTTTTGAACCTCGGCGGTAGGAGGCTTCGTGAGCAACGAGACCACCACGTTCACCGCCAGGGCGATGATGAACGCGGGAAGCAGCTCGTAGATTCCGAACACTCCGCCAAGCGGCTTGACGAGGTTGTGCCACACGAGGACGGAAACCGTACCGGCCACCATGCCGCTCAGGGCTCCCTGCATGGTCGCGCGACGCCAATAAAGACACGTGAGCGTAAGCGGACCGAACGAAGCGCCCAGACCGGCCCACGCATAGGAAACGACCGCGAAGATGGACGAGTTCTCGTCATAGGCGACCAAGATGCCGAACAGGAACACCACGATCAGCGTGAGACGCGCCACGATGAGGACCTGGCGATCGTTGGCGTCGCGCTTGAAGATGCCGCGGAACATGTTCTCGGCAACCGACGAGCTGGCGATAAGCAAATACGAAGACGACGAGGACATCGATGCCGCGAAGATGCCCGACACCACCACGCCGCAAATGAACGAGGGGAGCATCATCTGGGCGAGAACGATAAAGGCGTTCTCGGCTTCGGCCTGGGTGCCGAAGTACGTGGGGAGGATCACACGCGACACCAAACCGATGACCACCGCGCTGGTCATGGAGATAACGACCCAGGTAGTGGCGATGATACGCGACTTCTTCACCTCCTCGGCATCACGGATGGACATGAAACGCACAAGAACCTGGGGCATACCGAAATAACCCAGACCCCAGGCCATCATCGAAACCATGGTGATGAGGCCGTATTCGGCGGGCTGGGCGAACACCGGGCGCCCGTCGGCGACCAGCTGACGACCCGCTTCATTGAGAGCGGGCACCGCAATCTGCGATCCGCTGAGGAATCCGGGGATGGCCCGCATGAAGGCGACGGTATTGTCGATTCCGCCCGCCCACGCGATGGAGCCGACCACGACCACGGAGAGGGCGAAGAACATGAGCATGCCCTGGACGAAGTCGGTGACCACCACCGAAAGATACCCGCCCACCAGGGTATAGAGGAACACGATGATGGCGCCGAGAATCATCATGGTGGCGTAATCGAGGCCGAACAGCGTGGCGAACAGCTTGCCCACCGTTACGAAACAGCTGCCGACGTACACGCTGAAAAACAACACGATGATGACCGCGGCGACGGTCGATATGATGTTCTTCCGGTCGCCGAAGCGCTTGGAGTAGAAATCGGGCAGCGTGATGGAATCGGTGCGCTCGGAATACAGGCGAAGCCGCTTGGCAACGAACTTCCAGTTCAGATACGTGCCGATCGCAAGCCCCAAACCGGTCCACATCGCATCGGAGGCACCGGTGAAATACGCGACGCCGGGAAGGCCCATGAGCAGCCAGCCCGACATATCGGACGCCTCGGCGGAAAGGGCGGTGAGCCACGGCCCCACCCCTCGCCCGCCGATGAAGTACTCGGAGGCCGAAGAGTTCGACCGCTTCGCATACACGAACCCGATCGTGAGCACCACGATGAAGTACAGAAGCATTGCGAGCAGCACGAAGAAGTCGTTTTCAACCATCGACGCTCAAACTCCCCTCAATAGACGAATGGAACAGGATTATACCGCTAACGCTGTGCTCTTCTGTGGTAAAGCGCCCGTCGGATCCATCGTGCCGCCAACGGAATCGTTGCGCGGGCTTGACTTAATCTTTCCCTTGCGCTTCGCTCGAAACGCTAGAATGTCGGGTTAGCGCGGCAACGGCAAAGCGACGACAAGCGGAAGGATCGTCTTATGTACGCGGATTTGGAAACGGATGCGCTCGAAGCGCTGGCGGCACGGCTCGAAGGTGATTTCAACGCCATGAAGGCGCGCGGGCTCTCGCTGAACATGGCGCGCGGAAAACCCGCTTCCGATCAGCTTGATCTCAGCATGCCCATGCTCTCGTCGGTAACCGATCCGGCATCGTGCACCGCAGATAGCGGCCTGGACTGCCGCAACTACGGAGTGCTGGACGGCCTGCCCGAGGCGAAGCGCCTCATGGCGGTGTTTCTTGACGACACCCCCGAACACGTCGTCGTCGGAGGGACGTCGAGCCTCACCCTTATGTACGACGCCCTGGTACGCTGCTGCCTGTTCGGAACGGACGGGTGCGCTCCCTGGAACTCTCTTGCTCAGGTGAAATGGCTCTGTCCGGTTCCGGGATACGATCGGCATTTCGCCATCACCGAAGCGCTGGGATTCCAGATGATCCCCGTGCCGCTGACCGACGAGGGGCCCGACATGGATCTGGTCGAACACCTCGTGCGCGACGACGACTCCATCAAGGGAATATGGTGCGTGCCCCAGTACGCCAATCCCAGCGGCGCCACCTACGCCGATACCGCGGTGCGTCGTCTGGCGAACATGGAGTGCGCCGCGCCAGACTTCCGAATCATATGGGACAACGCATACGGCGTGCACCATCTGTTCGACGACGTCGAACGACAGGACCACGTGCTCGACATCGCCGCCGCCTGCCGAGAGGCGGGCACCCCCCGGCGCTATCTGAAGTTCGCGTCCACCTCGAAGGTGACATTTCCGGGAGCCGGCCTTGCCGCGCTGGCCGCCTCTCCCGATAACCTCGACGAGATAAGACGGCATATGGGCGTAGCGACGATCGGATACGACAAGCTCAACCAGCTTCGCCACGTACGCTTCCTCGGAGATGCGCGCGGAATCGCCCGGCACATGTCCCGCCACGCCTCCATCCTGCGCCCCAAGTTCCAACTGGTCGCGCGCAAACTGGATGAATCGCTCTTCGATGTGGGAGACTGCCGCTGGAGCAACCCGAAGGGAGGCTATTTCGTATCCTTCGATGCTCCGGAAGGGTGCGCTTCGCGCATCGTGGAGCTTGCGGCCGAGGCGGGCGTAACCATGACCGCAGCAGGCGCAACCTGGCCCTACGGATGCGACCCTCGAAACTCCAACATCAGGATAGCCCCCACCCTGCCCCCTCTGGACGAACTTGACGAGGCGCTGGACGTGTTCGTCTGCTGCGTGAAGCTGGCCTACGCGCAAAAACTGCTGGCAAGCCGAAGCTAGCGCGGCGGTCCTCGGTTCCTCGCGAAGCGGGCGGCTTTTCACGCCGCGCACCAAACGGCGCGAACCGAAAAAAAGCGGCGGCCGCTCGTACGCGGCCGCCGCTTTCATCTTGTGTCTGCCGTCTACTCGGAATACACCGTCTTCAGCTTCTCGAGGTGGGACCAGCGCTCGAGCGCGGCCGCCTCGTTGCGCTCGAACAGATCGGGGGCGCGATCGGGGAACTCGCGAACCAGACGGCTGTAACGCGCCTCGTTCATGAGGAACTCCTGATAGCCACCCGCAGGCGCCTTGCTGTCAAGCACGAACCTCTTGCCCGGCGCACCCTCGGGATTGAAGCGGAACAGGTTCCAGTAACCGCAGTCCACAGCAGCTTTCATCTCGTCGTGGCACTTGGCCATGCCGCCCTTGATGGAGTGCATCTCGCAGGGAGAGTACCCGATGATCAGCGACGGCCCGGGGTAAGCCTCCGCCTCGGCGATGGCCTTGATGGTCTGCGCGGGCTTGGCCCCCATCGCCACCTGGGCGACGTACACGTATCCGTAGCTCATCGCGATCTCGGCGAGACTCTTCTTCTTGATGTCCTTGCCGGCCGCTGCAAACTGCGCAACTTGGCCGATGTTCGATGCCTTGGACGACTGGCCGCCGGTGTTCGAGTACACCTCGGTGTCGAACACGAACACGTTCACGTCCTCGCCAGACGCAAGCACATGGTCGAGGCCGCCGAAGCCGATGTCGTAGGCCCAACCGTCGCCGCCGAAGATCCAGAACGACTTCTTCACCAGGAAATCTTTGTTCGCGAGCACGGATTCGGCCAAACGCTTGGCCTCGCCCTGCGCCGTGGGAGCGAATGCGCGAAGCGCCTCGACATATGCCGCCGAGGCGACCTTGCTCTGTTCGGCGACGTCGCGCGCGTCAAGCCATGCGGTCGCAGCCTCTTTCAGCTGATCCGATACGCCCTCCTGTTCGAGCAGGGCGGCCGACTCCACGGCAACCTTGGTGCGCACCGCATCGTGACCGAGCTTCATGCCCATGCCGAACTCGGCGTTGTCCTCGAACAGCGAGTTGCACCATGCCGGGCCGCGACCGTTCGCATCGGTTGTGTACGGCGACGTAGCAGCCGGATTGCCCCAGATCGACGAGCAGCCCGTGGAGTTCGCAACGAACATGCGGTCGCCGAACATCTGCGTGACCAGGCGAGCGTACGACGTCTGGGCGCATCCCGCACAGGCGCCGGAGAACTCCAGCAGCGGACGCTTGTACTGGCTGTCCTTCACCGTATTGCTGACAAGCTCGGTCTTTTCGGACACCTCGGCCACCAGGTAGTCGAAGATGGGCTGGCGGGCGAGCTGCGTCTCGATGTTCTGCATCACCAGCGAGTCGGTGGGGCAAACGCTTACGCACACCTCGCAGCCCATGCAGTCGCCGGGGGAGATGGCCAACGAGTACTGGTACACGCCCTTGCCCTTGCCGGCCTTGATGGGCAGCATGACCGAGCCCTCCGGAGCAGCGGCGGCCTCCGCATCGGTAAGCGCGAAGGGACGGATGCAGGCATGGGGGCATGCGTACGCGCAGTTGTTGCACTGGATGCACTTGTCGGGCTGCCACTCGGGGATGAAGGCGGCCACGCCGCGCTTCTCGTAGGCCGACGCGCCCAGCTCGAACTGACCGTCGGCATGATCGATAAACACCGAAACGGGCAGGCGGTCGCCCTCCATGCGCCCGATGGGCTCCATGATCTCGCGAACCATCTTGATGGTCTCGGGGCGGCCGGACATGATGGGGCCCTCGACGTCGTCGACGGCATCGGCCCAGGAAGCGGGAACCTCGATGGGCGAAAACGCGGTAGCGCCCGCCTCGATGGCCCTGTGGTTCATCTCGACCACATCGGCGCCCTTCTTGGAATACGACTTGGTAGCCGCATCCTTCATGTGCTGGAGCGCTTCGTTTTGCGGGATGATCCCGGCCAGCGTGAAGAAGGCCGACTGCAGGATGGTATTGGTGCGCTTGCCCATGCCGATCTTTTCGGCCAGGTCAATGGCGTTGATGGTGTAGAGCTTGATGTCGTTGCGCGCGATGTAGCGTTTCGTCTCGGCGTTCAGCACCTCGTCGAGCTCGTCGGCCGTCCAGCGGCAGTTGATCATGAACACGCCGCCGGGCTTCACGTCGTTGACCATGCGGAAGCCCTTAATAATGTAGGACGGGTTGTGGCATGCGACGAAGTCGGCCTTGTTCACGTAATAGCTACTGCGGATGGGCTTATCACCGAAGCGCAGGTGGCTGATGGTGATGCCGCCCGTCTTCTTCGAATCGTACTGGAAGTACGCCTGAACGTACTTATCGGTGGTATCGCCGATGATCTTGATCGAGTTCTTGTTGGCGCCCACCGTTCCGTCGCCGCCCAGACCCCAGAACTTGCACTCGATGGTGCCGGGAGCCGCGGTGTTGGGGGCGTCGGGATTCTCGGGAAGCGACAGGTGCGTCACATCGTCGACGATCCCGATGGTGAATTCCCGAGCGGGAGCGTCCTTGCTCAGCTCGTCGTACACGGCGAACACCGACGACGGGGGCGTGTCCTTCGATCCCAGGCCGTAACGACCTCCCACGGCGACGATGTCGGTACGGCCCTCTTCGTACAGGGCACCCAGCACGTCCAGGTACAAAGGCTCTCCGATGGAGCCGGGCTCTTTAGTGCGATCCATCACCGCGATCTTTTCTACCGTCGCGGGAAGCGCCTCCATGAACCGCTTGGTGACGAAGGGGCGGTACAGGCGCACCTTCACCAGACCCACCTTCTCGCCCTGGGCGTTCAGGTAGTCCACCACTTCCTCGCACACATCGCAGAACGAGCCCATCGCCACGATCACGCGATCGGCGTCGGGTGCGCCGTAGTAGTTGAACAGACGATAATCGGTGCCCAGCTTTTCGTTGACCCTCGCCATATACTCCTCGACGATGGCCGGCAGCTCGTTGTACTGATTGTTGCATGCCTCGCGGTGCTGGAAGAAGATGTCGCCGTTTTCGTGCGAACCGCGCGCGGCGGGATGCTCGGGATTCAGCGCATGGTCCCTGAACGCCCGCACCGCGTCCATATCGACCATGTCGGCGAGATCGGCATAGTCCCACGCAGCGATTTTCTGGACCTCGTGGGACGTACGGAAACCGTCGAAGAAGTTGAGGAAGGGGGTCCGTCCCTTGATGGCGGCGAGATGGGCAACTGCGGAAAGGTCCATGACCTCCTGCACGTTGCCCTCGGCAAGCATGCCGAACCCGGTCTGGCGGCAGGCCATGACGTCGGAATGATCGCCGAAGATGTTGAGCGCATGCGTCGCAACCGTGCGGGCGCTTACATGAAACACGCTGGGAAGGCGCTCGGCGGCGATCTTGTACATGTTGGGAATCATGAGAAGCAGGCCCTGCGATGCGGTGTAGGTGGATGTGATGGCGCCGGCGGTAAGCGAACCGTGCACCGTGCCGGCGGCGCCGGATTCGCTTTCGAGCTCGGCCACGCGCACCGTGGTGCCGAAGATATTCTTGCGACCGTTCGCAGACCACTGGTCGACGTAGTCGGCCATCGGACTTGACGGGGTGATCGGATAAATGCCGGCAACTTCGGTGAATGCGTACGAAACGTGCGCAGCGGCGTTGTTGCCGTCCATTGACATGTACGTTCTCGCCATAAACAACTCCTTTTTGAGTACCCCACGCCCCCGAACGCCACAGCGCAGGCCTCAAACGTCCTGCAGCGGCGCCGTCTGTGCTCGTCGGGGAAAAGCCAGCGGCTTCGGCGGGCCGTACGATTCCCACTCCCCTGCCGAAGCGATGCGAGCTCATGATACCGAGCGCACGGGAAGGGCGATGCCGTACAAGGCGCCTTGTCCCTGTTTGGGGCGCAGCTAGTCGGCAAGCGGCTTACCGAGCTGTTGGGCCAGAACCGGCAGCAGCTCGGCCATCGTATCGTCGATGACCTTCTTCTTCAGCTGGCATTCCCACACCACATGGACGCTCCAGCCGTCCTCTTCGAGCTTTGCGAGGTTGGCTCTGTCGCGCTCGACGTTGCGCTCGAATTTAACCGACCAGTATTCGACGTGGGACTTGGGAACCGAGGGGTTGCAGCGGGGGCAGCGATGCCAGAAGCACCCGTTTACGAACAGCGCCACCTTCTTACCCGGCCAGGCGATGTCGGGCCGCCCCGGCACCTTCCATTGGAGGCGGTAGCCGGTCAGTCCCGCCGCGCGCAGACGTTCGCGAACCACCAGCTCGGGTTTGGTGTTCGCTCGCTTATTGCCCTGCATCGACTTGCGAACGTGCTCGTTTGCCGCCTTGGGAGCGCCTTCACCCACCGCCCGTTCCCCTTTCTTCGCAAGCCCACGGCTCTCCGTTCGCGCGAAGAGCGCCTTGAGCCTCGTCAAAACAACCGCCCGCAACGCGAGGATGGTACCCGGCCCCGCCAAAAGCAAATGCAACCTATTAATAGCACCGCACCAGATCAAAATAATTGTCGGTACAATTTCATCTTTCCTTCACAGTTGGATTGGGAGATAATACGGCTGATAGTGCGCCGCCTATGGCGGCGCCGAAAAAGCTGTCAAAACCAATCAGGAGGCATTAATGCAGATGCAGAAGTCACAGCTGTCGCGCCGCACGTTCATCGCAGGCAGCGCGCTGGCCGCGGTCGCAGCTACGACCGGTCTCAGCCTTACCGGCTGCGGATCTTCCACCAGCGGTTCTTCAAGCTCGAACGGCTCCACCGGAACCGTCGCCGACAAGCTGACCGGTGCGGTTGCCTACACCAGCACCAACGTCAACCCCATCGGCAACAGCTCCGCTTTGATGCTGGCGGCCACCTGGCACGTCTTCGAGGGCCTCTACGACCTCGACCTGCACACGTACAAGACCCATCCCTCGCTGGCCAAGGGCGAGCCCACGAAGGTCTCCGACACCGAGTACGAAGTCACCCTGCGCGACGGCGCCCTGTTCTCCGACGGCAGCAAGGTCACCGCGGCCGACGTGGTGAACTCCTTCGAGAAGAACATGGCCGACGGCACCTACGGCGCCTTCCTCTCCTTCATCGAGTCCGTTTCCGCCAAAGACGATGCGACCGTCGCCTTCAAGCTGAAGTACGCGTTCGGCAGCCTTCTGCAGGCCCGTCTGTCCGTAGTGAAGGTCTTCCCCGCATCGCTTACCGAAGACCAGCTCAAGACCATGCCCATCGGCTCGGGTCCCTGGGCTTACGCCACGGTGAACGGCGACGACGGCGGCACCATGGTGTTCGAGCCCAACAAGCACTACACCGGCGAGTACCCCGCAGGCGCCGCCTCCATGGAGTGGAACGTCCTTCTGGACGAAACCTCCCGCACCACGGCGCTTCAGGAAGCCTCCGTCCAGGTTATGGAGAACGTGCCCGACGCCAACGCCGACCAGCTGACCGCCGCCGGCGCCTCCGTCGAATACGTCCAGGGCTTCAACCAGGCCTTCCTGATGTTCAACACCCTGAAGGCGCCCTTCAACGACAAGCGCGTCCGTCAGGCGTTCTTCTATGCCATCGACGTGGATAAGCTCATCAAGAACCAGATGAACGGCAATGCCACCGCCGTTACCGGCTTCCTGCCCAAGACCCATGCGAACTATCATGAGGCTTCGACGGTCTACACCTACGACCCCGAGAAGGCCAAGGCGCTGCTGGCCGAGGCCGGCGCAACCGGTCTGAGCTTCACCCTGCTCACCAACAACAACTGGGTGAAGGGCCTTGCCGCCCAGATCAAGAACGATCTGGACGCTGCAGGCATCAGCTGCACCATCCAGGAGGAGAAGATCGACTGGAGCAAGCTGGCGGAATCCGACAGCGAGCTGCCCTACGATGTCATGCTCACCCCGGGCGACCCGACCTGCTTCGGAAATGATCCCGACCTGCTTATGACCTGGTGGTACGGCGACAACGTATGGACGCGCGGCCGTTCTTGCTGGAAGAAGCAGGAAGGCAGCCGCTGGGCCGAGCTTCAGGGCCTCATGCAGCAGGCGCGCGAAGCCTCCGAAGGCGCTCAGCAGTCCCTGTGGAACCAGTGCTTCGACATCATCGCCGACGAGGCGCCGCTGTATCCGCTGTTCCACCGCAAGCTCGCGACCGGCTACCAGCCCAAGATGATCGAGGGCTTCGAGCCCATCGCCACCACCGGCCTGGTGTTCCTGGGCGCAAAGGTGCGCAAGTAAGCATCTTCTTGCACGCAGCCGTTCGAAGGGGCTCGCAGCAACTAGCTGCGGGCCCCTTCTCGTAATAGTGAATAGCTTGTCGGAATCGTCTTCAGGGCGTCATCCAGGGCGCTTTCATATAGAATGGCTTCTGGCTTGATCCGCCGCTTGTTTTGTCGTGCCAAAAAACGGTCGAGCGGCGCATTCGAGCCGATGTAGCAAAAGGGGCGCATGCGCTCCTGTCTTGGAAAGGGGGGAACCGGTGAACAACCTATTGCGTCTCATAGGCAGGCGCTTGATCGCTTTGCCCATTATGATAATAGGCGTCACTATCCTCGTATTCTTCCTCATGTCGCTTTCCCCTATCGACCAGGCCTATTCGGTTCTGGGTGAGGGCGCATCGGAAGCGCAGGTTCAGCAATACCGCGCCGAGCACGGGCTGAACGATCCCGTCGTCGTTCAGTACGGCAGCTTCATGACCGGTCTCGTTCACGGAGACCTGGGCACATACGGCGCCAACAACGCCTCGGTTGCCGAGCGGATCTCGCAGGCTTTGCCCATCACCATGCAGCTCACGTTCGCGGGCCTCGTCATCGCGGTCGTCATCGCGGTCGTTCTCGGCGTCATCTCGGCCCTATACCGGGATAAGTGGCCCGATCACGCCATCCGCGTCTTCTCGGTCGCCTGCATCGCCACGCCGTCGTTTTGGTTGGCCGTCCTGCTTATCCTGCTGTTCTCGGTGAACCTCGGCATGTTCCCGGCATCGGGCCCCCTTCCCGCATTCGCCGATAACCCCGCGGGCTGGATCACGCGCATGTCGCTTCCCTCCTTCGCTCTGGGCGTTCCCCTGGCCGGCCAGCTGACGCGCGTCATCCGCACGTCTATGGTCGAAGAGCTTGACAAGGACTACGTCCGCACCGCACTGGGGGCGGGGATCCCCAAAAACGTGGTCATCGCCCGCAACGTTTTGCGCAACGCCCTTATCACCCCCGTCACCGTTCTGGGTATGCGCATCGGCTACCTCATCGGAGGAGCAGTGGTCATCGAGGTCATCTTCAACCTTCCCGGTATGGGCATGGCGATCGTGTCCGGCATCCAGTCCAACTACGTCATGCTGGTGCAGGGCGTCGTCTTGGTGGTCGCCATCACGTTCATCATCATCAACATCATCGTTGACATGCTCTACATCCTGATCGACCCCCGAATTAGGACGGTGTAAGCATGGCCTTGCGTGAAAACCTCACTCAGAAATTCGAACAGAACCCGGGGGCCTTCCGCCTGCGCCGGTGGAAGGCCATGTCGATCGGATCCCGCATCTCCCTCGTCGTGCTGGCAGCGGTCGTGATCGTGGCGCTTCTGGCCCAGGCGCTCGCGCCGTTCGATCCCCTGGTCATCTTCGACGCGCGCCTCGCGCCCGATTCCAGCTACCTTTTCGGAACCGACGACAAGGGCCGCGACGTGCTGTCCCGCATGATGTACGGCGCCCGCTACTCGCTGACCATCGGATTGGGCGCGACGCTGTTCGCCTTCGTCTGCGGATCGATCATCGGCGCCGTGGCAGCCGTCAGCCGCAAGTGGATCTCCGAAGTGATCATGCGCGTCCTCGATGTGATCATGTCCTTCCCCGGCATCGCGCTGGCCGCGACCTTCGTCATCGTGTTCGGCACCAGCGTGCCCTCGCTCATCTTCGCCATCGGTTTCCTCTACATCCCGCAGATCGCCCGCATCGTGCGCGCGAACGTGATGAGCGAGTACAACCAGGACTACGTCCGCGCCGTCGTCGTGTCCGGCGCCCGAGCGCCCCACATCCTCGTCAAGCACGTCGTGAGGAACTGCATCGCGCCCATCGTGGTGTTCACCATCGTGCTCGTAGCCGACGCCATCGTGTTCGAAGCCTCGCTGTCCTTCATCAGCGCCGGTATTCCCGAACCAACTCCCACCTGGGGTAATATTCTTGCAGACGCCCGTGGCGGCGTCCTTTCGGGCCGCTGGTGGCAGGCACTGTTCCCGGGCCTGGCCATCATGATCACGGTTCTGTGCCTGAACATCCTGTCCGAGGGCATCACCGACGCCATGGCGGCCGCGCCCAAAGCTCCCGTCAAGGCTTCCGACGACAACCTCGTCGCCAATCGCGAAGCCGACAAGCTGGTCTCCGATCCGCGCCTCGCCTACGCCGCCCAGGCCGAATCTCTTGAGCAGCGCCTCTCGCAGCTGCGTGCGATCGAAAAGAAGCGCTCCGACCGCTTCCCGGCTCGCACCGACGTACCCCCCGTACTGGAAGTCAAAGACCTTTGCATCCGCTTCCCGCGCCACGGAAACGTGAACGTGGTCGACCACGTGAGTTTCGTAGTCCGTCCACGCCAGACCATGGGCCTTGTGGGCGAGTCCGGCTGCGGCAAATCCATTACCTCGCTCACCATCATGGGGCTGCTCGATCCGCGTGCCGAGGTAACCGGCGAGATCATCTACAACGGCCAGAACCTGGTGGGCCTCGACAACAAGCACTACAACCAGCTGCGCGGACGCGAGATCGCCATGATCTACCAGGACGCCCTGTCTTCGCTGAACCCCTCGATGCTCATCCGCGCCCAGATGAAGCAGCTCACCAGCCGTGGCGGCACCCGCAGCGCCGAGGAACTGCTCGAGCTGGTGGGCCTCGACCCGAAGCGCACGCTGGACTCGTACCCCCACGAGCTTTCAGGCGGCCAGCGCCAGCGCGTTCTGATCGCCATGGCCCTCACGCGCGACCCAAAGATCATCATCGCCGACGAGCCCACCACCGCGCTTGACGTGACGGTGCAAAAGCAGGTTATCGACCTTCTCAACAAGCTTCAGAAGGAACTGGGATTCGCCATGGTGTTTGTCAGCCACGACCTTGCGCTGGTGGCCGAAGTGGCGAACTCCATCACGGTCATGTACGCCGGCCAGGTTGTCGAGCAGGGCCCGGTAAGCGACATCCTGTGCCACCCCGTGCACGAGTACACCCGCGGCCTTTTGGGATCGGTGCTGTCCATCGAGGCCGGCGGAGATCGTCTGCATCAGGTACCGGGCTCGGTTCCCTCGCCCAAGGACTTCCCCGAAGGCGATCGCTTCACACCGCGCTCGAGCCATCCCGACAAGGTCTCCCCCATCCGCCCCATGATCAAACAGGTTGCGGGAACCGATCACTACTATGCCGAGCTTCCCGACAGCGAGCTTGCCCGTCTGGGAATCGAACCGTACATCGAAGGAGGTGCGAACCGATGAGCCGAACCGCCGACGCTCAGGCGTCCGAAACCGCTCGACCCGCGAAAGACGGGACCGACGAGACACCCATCATCTTTCTGGACGACATCTCCGTCGTATTCAAGACGCGCACCGGATCGCTTCTGAACCCCAACCGCGTCACGGCCGTCAACCATCTCACCCTCAAGCTGCATCGCGGAGAGACGCTGGGCATCGTGGGCGAGTCCGGCTGCGGCAAGTCCACCACCGCCAACGTTATGTGCGGCCTGCAAACTCCGACCAGCGGACTTGTGTTCTTCAAGGGCGAGGACGTCACGAAGCGCTCCGCCGAACAGCGCCGCCACATCGGCCGCGTGATCTCGGTCGTGTTCCAAGACCCCGCCACCGCCCTGAACGCGCGCATGTCCGTAGCCGATCAGCTGCTCGACCCCATGCGCGTCCATAAGGTGGGAACACCCCAGGAGCAAGCGGCGCGCGTGCGCGAACTCATCGGCATGGTGGGCCTGCCCTCCTCCGTCCTCGACGCGCTGCCCGGGCAGCTCTCGGGCGGCCAGCGCCAGCGCGTCGCCATCGCGCGCGCCCTATCGCTTTCGCCCGATGCGATCATCGCCGACGAACCCACCAGCGCCCTCGACGTATCGGTGCGCGCCCAGATCTTGAACCTGCTGATGGACCTCAAGCGCGAGCTGAAGCTTTCCATGGTGTTCATCAGCCACGATATCCAGACGGTACGCTATATCTCCGACCAGATCGTGGTCATGAACAAGGGACGGGCCGTCGAGCGCGGCAAGGCCTCCGAGGTGTTCGACAATCCGAAAGACGACTACACCAAGCTGCTGTTGGGCGCCGCGCCGTCGCTGCTTCATCCCGATCCATCGCTTCTAAGCTAATTCGCTGAACAAGCACGCGCCCGCGCGCTTTTCCCTCGGTCCCGTTGTATGCTGTTGGCGCAACGGGACCGTATTCATAGAAAGAGGAGCAAACCCTTATGTCCGATGCGCAATTCAAAGGCGTCATTCCCCCGGTGGTCATCCCGCTTGACGGGAACCGCCAGATCGATCTGGTGTCATTCGAGCGCACCATCAACCGCATGATCGAGGCGGGCGTCGACGGCCTGTTTTTCCTCGGTTCCAGCGGCGAGGTGGCCTTCCTCACCGATGCGCAGCGCTATCACGTGCTGCAGGAAGCCGTCGCCATCGTGGGCGGCCGCGTGCCCGTTCTTGCCGGCATCATCGACATGGAAACGCTGCGCGTCATCGACCAGGCGAAACGCGCCGAAGGTTTCGGTGTAGACGGCTTGGTGGCCACCGCTCCGTTCTACGCGCTGGGCGGCCCGCGCGAGGTCGAACGCCATTTCCGCGTCATCCGCGAAAATAGCAACCTGCCCTTGTTCGCCTACGACCTGCCCGTATGCGTTCATACCAAGCTCGATCCCACCATGCTGGTCAAGCTGGGCACCGAAGGCGTGCTGCAGGGCGTCAAGGACTCCTCGGGAGACGACGTGGCATTCCGCTGGCTGTGCCTGCAGAACAAGGACGCAGGCCACCCCTTGCAGCTGTTCACCGGCCACGAAGTGGTTGTTGACGGCGCGTACCTCAGCGGCGCCGACGGATCGGTCCCCGGTCTGGCCAACCTCGACCCCGCCAGCTACGTCGAGCAGTGGCGCGCCTACCAGGCAGGCGACTGGGAGCGCGTCCGTCAGATCCAAGATCACCTGGCCCACCTCATGTACATCGTTCGCAACGTCGACGCGACGGTCGGGTTCGGCGCCGGCGTGGGTGCGTTCAAGACAGCGCTGTGGCAGATGGGCGTGTTCAACACGAATCAGATGCGCGAACCCGTTCAGCCGCTTGTCGGCAAGGACGTCGAAACCATTGTGTCCGTCCTCAAGAGCAACGGTCTCATGGATCCGGAAGCCCCCGTCCGCGCCTAGATTCCCCGAAGGCCGGGTGCAGGCTCGCCGCCCGCACCCGGCCTTTTCTTCGATAGGAGGCCCATGCCCTCACCCACCCAGCCGCCATCGCACCCGTTCAGCGTGGTTGCACTTGACGTAGGCGGAACGAAAATCGCAGGCGCCCTGGTAACGTATCCTCGAAAGGGCGCCCACCCCGACGTGTCGCACCTTGCATCCGTTCCCACCGATGCGGCTCGCGGCGGCGCAGCCGTGCTCGACGATATGGTGGAGGTGGCGCACGGCCTTATCGCGCAGGCAACCCATCCCGTCATCGGCATCGGAGCCGACACGGCGGGGGTCGTCGATCCCGAAACGGGCTCGATCGCGTATGCCAACCAGATCATGCCCGGCTGGACGGGGCGCCCCGTCGCACGTCGTCTTACAGACGAGCTCGACCTGCCCGCCTCCAATATGGGCGATGTGCACGCCCATGCGCTGGGGGAGGCCCGCTGGGGAGCGGCGGTCGGGCTTCACAGCTGCCTTATGGTGGGCATCGGCACCGGTTTGGGAGGCGCCTTCATCCTGGACGGCAAGGTTGTGCGCGGCTTTCGAGGGGCGGCCGGACATATCGGACACACCCTTCACCACCTTGCAAACGATCTTCCCTGTGCCTGCGGAGGGTCCTCCCATGCCGAAACGGTAACTTCGGGCACCGCTCTGTGCGCTCGCTACCAGGGCAGGCGGTTCGGCGACGAACTGGATCCCTCCTGTATGGGAGCCGAGATCGCACGTCGAGCGGAAACCGGGGACCAGCGGGCCATCGAGGCCATCGAGTTCGCCGGCAACGCGCTTGGCCAGGCTGTCGGATCGTGGTGCAATATCCTCGACCCCGAGGCCGTGGTGCTGTCCGGATCGGTGGTGAACGCGGGACCGCGTTGGCGCTACGCCCTTGAACAGGGTTTCCAGAGCCAAGCTCTCACCCCCTTGTCCGATACGCGCATCATCGAAGGCGCGCTGGGTTCCCGTGCGCCCCTCATCGGGGCCGCCGAGAACCTGCTCGACTCGATCGCCTCAACCGCAAAGGAGTAACGTTATGACTTCACCGCTCGTAGAGAACCTGAAAGGCGGGCTGATCGTCAGCTGCCAGGCCTATGTGGGAGAGCCGCTGCGCCATCCCGAGACCATGGCCCAGATGGCCCGCGCAGCCGAGCTGGGCGGTGCCAAAGCTATCCGCTGCCAGGGGCTTTCCGACATCGCAGCCATCAAAGGACGTGTCGAAGTGCCGGTGATCGGCCTGTGGAAAGAGGGACATGAAGGCGTCTACATCACCCCCACCCTGCGCCACGCCGTCGCCTGCGTGAATGCCGGAGCCGACATCGTCGCCATCGATGCGACCGATCGACCCCGCCCCGACGGGCGCACCTTCGCGCAAACCGTGCAGGACCTGCGCGCGCAGTGCGAAACCCTCATCATGGCCGACTGCGCCACCATCGAGGACATCCGCGGCGCCGTCGCCGTTGGGTGCGACCTGGTTTCCACCACGCTTTCCCACGGGGTGGCAGCCATCGACTGCACGGCCGCCGATGGCCCCGACCTCGATCTCTTGCGTCAAGCATGCGAGGAGTTCCCGGGGTATCCCGTCGTATGCGAGGGGCGCGTGCACACGCCCCACGATGCCGCCTGCGCTCTTGAGGCGGGCGCCTGGGCCGTCGTGGTGGGCACCGCGATAACGCACCCGACGTCCATCACGTCGTGGTTCGCAGATGCGCTGAATTAACCGGGAAAGCCCGCCTCGCCTGAAGGAACTGGAATGCGATTAAATGGCCCGACCGCGCACGATGACGCGTTCGAGGTTCACTTCGTCGTCGAGCACCACGAGATCGGCGACATAACCCGGCCTGATGAAACCGCGTTCCCCATCGATGCCCAGCGCGCGTGCCGGGTTCTCGGACGCCGCGCGCACGGCGCTTTCCAGGGGGATGCCCATGTCGCGCACGGCAACGCGGAAGCATCCCATCTGATCGGTCACGCTACCCGCCAACGTACCGTTTTCAAGGCGCGCCTTGTTGCCTTCGACGTGGACCTTCTGCCCACCCAGCGTGTATTCGCCGTCATCGAGGCCCGCGGCTTCCATCGTGTCCGAGATGATCATCATGCGCCGGTCGCCGAACAGCTTGAACATCGCGCGCACCATTGCAGGGTGGATATGAACCCCGTCAGTGATGATCTCGACCATCACATGATCGCAATCGGCTGCGGCGGCGATAGGACCCGGGTCGCGGTGATGCAGGGGCGCCATGGCGTTGCACAGGTGCGTGACATGGTTCGCGCCCGCCCGAAACGCTTCAAGCGCCTGATCGTAGTCTGCGCAAGTGTGAGCCACCGACACGCGCACCTCGTCGGCCACCTCGCGCGTGAACGCAAGCGCACCCGCCTCTTCGGGAGCGATGTCCACGATCTTGATAAGCCCGCCCGAGCGCTCCTGCAAACGACGAAAGAATCCGCTGTCGCACTTCACCACGTAGGCGGGGTTCTGCGCACCTATCTTTCCGTGGGATATGAACGGCCCCTCCATGTTGATGCCCACCAGCTGGGCTTCGCCATCCCCGGAAGCAAACGAACGGGCAGCGTCCATCACCCGACCCAGAATCTCTTCGGGAAACGTCATGGTGGTCGGGCAGATCGACGTCACGCCGCGCGAAGCCTCGTACGCGGCGATCGCGTGAGTGGCCTCGTCGACCCCTTCGCAGAAGTCCCTTCCCACACAGCCATGGAAATGCACGTCGATCAGGCCGGGAACAACGGTGCATCCCGTCGCGTCAACGTCGTTCGCTCCTACCGTCGATAGGCCGACGCGCGGCTCGAGCGCCTGAATGCGGTCGCCCTCGACCACGATATCGGCTTCGACGAACCGACCTTCGGAGAAAACACGGCCGTTGACTACACGCATAGGGCCCCGGCTTCCTCGTCGACGACAACCGTGACGTTGGGATGCAGCTGCAGCACCGAAGCGGGAACCTGAGGCGTCACGGGACCGAAGAAAGCATCGTAGACGATCTGCGCCTTGTCGGAGCCGCTTGCCACCACCAGGATCTCCGCAGCGTGCATGATGGTTCCCACGCCCATGGTGTAGGCCTCGCGCGGCACCTCGTCGATATGGTCGAACAGGCGGCTGTTCGCCTCGATGGTGCGCTGATGAAGTTTCACGAGGTGCGTGTTCACGGGAAACTGGTCGCTGGGCTCGTTGAAGCCGATGTGCCCGTTATGACCTAGGCCCAGAAGCTGCAGATCGATGCCGCCCGCCTCGAGGATGCTGTGCTCGTAATCCCAGCAGGCTGCTTCGGCATCGGTGTTCGCCCCATCGGGCACATGCGTGGCGGCGGGATCGATATCCACCAGATCGAACAGATGCTTCTGCATGAAGTAGCGGTAGCTCTGCCCGTGGTCGCCCGAAAGACCGCGGTACTCGTCCAAATTGTACGTGGAAACCTCCCTGAAGCTGATCTCGCCCGCGTTGCAGTCGTTCACCAGCTGGGCGTACAGGCCGATCGGGGTCGAACCGGTGGCCAGACCCAGCACGCAGCGAGGATCCTCCTTGATGCGCGACGCGATCACGTCGGCAGCGGCACGGCTCATGGCCGCGTAATCATCGGTGATGACGATGTTCAAAACATCAGCTCCTTATCGGGGGCTACGGGCTACAGACTACGGGTTACAGACCGAGCGCCTTCTTGACGTCGGCGTACACCACATCGACGTCGCGATCGCCGTCGATGGAGACCAGCAGATCGCATCCGCGGTAGTAGTCGATCAGCGGAGCCGTGGACTTCTCGTACACATCGAGGCGATTGCGCACCGTGGTCTCGTTGTCGTCGTCGCGCTGGTACATCTCTCCCGAGCACTTCGGACACACCGCATCGGCGGCCGAGCCGATATGACCGCAATCGCGGCACATGCGACGCGAGGTGAGACGGCCGATGATGACCTCGAAGTCGACGTCCACCAACAGCGCGGCGTCAAGCGGACGCTCGAGCTTGCCCAGCTCGGCATCGAGTGCGACCGCCTGGGCGGATGTGCGCGGGAAACCGTCGAGGATGAAGCCGCGCGCAGTATCGGGCTCCTGCAAACGCTCGGTCACCAAGCCGATGATGACCTCGTCGGGCACCAGGTCGCCGGCATCCATGTACGACTTGGCCTTCTTGCCCAGCGGAGTACCGGCCTTAACGGCGGCGCGCAGCATGTCGCCCGTCGAGATGTGCGGCGTCCCGAACTCTTCAACCAGCTTGGCAGCCTGAGTTCCCTTGCCCGCACCCGGAGCACCCAACAAGACAATGTTCATAGCAGCCCGTCCTTTCGTCGAACAATCGGTGTCCTCATTGTATCAAACGACAGCGCAAGCGCCCGGAATCCAGGGGTCGCCGCCGCGCGAAAACCCCTCGTTCCTTCGCAAACGGTTGACTTTGGCCGTACGGCGCGTCAGCATAGCGATCAAGTGCGATTTTGACGAAGGAGGCCGCCATGCGTTACTACGCCATGATCATCACCGCAACCATAATCTGGGGCAGCACCTTCGTTCTCGTCAAAGACGTTACCGAGGTGATGGGGCCCGCCTGGCTGGTGGGCACCCGCTTCGCCCTCGCCGCCGTTATCCTGGCCCTGTTCTTCTTCAAGGAGCGCAGCATCTACCTCGACAAGCGCAACGCGCTGTACGGTTGCGTATGCGGATTCGTGCTATTCGCCGCATACTACGTGCAAACCGTCGGAATCACCGACACCACACCGGGGAAAAACGCGTTCCTCACCGCGACCTACTGCGTGATCGTCCCGTTTTCGGCCTGGCTGCTGATGCGGCGCCGACCCACGCGCTTCTCGATCGCCGGCGCCGCGATCGCGCTCACCGGGATCGGCCTCATCAGCCTGAGCGGAGATTTCACCGTCAGGTTCGGCGATGCGCTGTCTTTGGGCTGCGCGTTTTTCTTCGCCCTGCACATCACCCTGATCTCGATGCTCACATCCGAGAAGAACGCGCTCGCGATCACCATCTGGCAGTTCGCCGTCGTGGGAGCATGCGGGCTAACCGTTGCGGGACTCACCGAACCTATCCCCGACCTTGCGCGGTTCGATGTCGGCGACGTGCTGGCAGTGGGATACCTCACGGTATTCGCAACCGCGCTTGCCCTGCTCATGCAGAATACCGCACAACCCCATATGACGCCCGCCACCGCTTCTTTGATCCTCACATTCGAATCGGTGTTCGGAGCCTCGTTCAGCATCCTTCTGGGCGCCGAAGAGCTGACGTTGCGCCTATTCGTAGGGTTCGCCCTGGTGTTCTCGAGCGTACTGGTGGCAGAAGTTCTGCCCGCCTGGCTGGACAAAAGACGGCGGCTGGCAGCGCAAGCGGCATCGTGACCACAGGTCGCCTTTCGGACTTGATGCCGCGCATCGCCGATCCGCTGCGGTCGCACGGCGCGGCATCCCCGCAACGTGCCCCTATGCCAAGCCGGGGAAACCCTGCCGGAGCAATGCCTGATACACCGCGATGGCAACCGCGTTGGACAGGTTGAGGCTGCGCTGCTCGGCGCGCATCGGTATGCGCACGCACCCATCGGCGAAACGCTCGAGCAGCGATGCGTCCAAGCCCCGGCTCTCCCGTCCGAACAAAAGGAAATCCCCCGCCTCGTACCGTACCTCGGTGTGAAACCGCCGGGACCTGCCCGTGAACAGATGGAGTCGATCGGCTCCATGCGCCTCTAGAAACGCCTCGATGCACGGCCACTTCACAATGTCCGCATCGTCCCAGTAATCGCATCCCGCGCGCTGAAGGTTTTTCTGCGAGAGGTTGAAGCCCATAGGTTCGACCAGGTGAAGCTGCGCACCCGTGCAGGCGCAGGTGCGCACGACGTTGCCGGCGTTTTGCGGTATCTCGGGCTCGACCAGAACGACGTTGACGCGCCCGGGCGATACCGCCTCCGGCTGCGCAGCTCCTATCAGACCCATCACAGACCTTCCTGTTGGCGAGCTACTTCTTGCTCCACTTCCTCGTTCAGCTCGAACCACTCCTCCTCGGCGGCGGCGATGCGGGACTTGAGCTTCGCATGCTCGGCCACGACGTCGGAGGTGGCATCCTCGTTCACGTAGAACGACGGATCGGCCAGCATCGAAAGCAGCTCGCCCATGCGCGCGTTGTCCCGTTCGAGCTGCTTATCCAGCTGGGCAATGCGCTTTCGCTGCATCTTGGAAGCGGCGTAGGCGCGGTTGCGGGCTTCGGCTTCGCGGCGCTTCTGCTCTTTGGTCTTATAGCCGGCAGGCGCGCTGACAGCCGATTCCCGCTTGGCCGCCGGTTGCCGCGCCGACCCGGACAAAGCCGAGGGCGCCGCCGACGCAGGTCCCTCGATCTGCCCGGTTTTCTCGAGGTAGTAGTCGTAATCGCCCGCATAATCGGTGATCCTGCCATCGACCACCTCCACGATGCGGTTCGCCACGCCGCGAATGAGGTGCCTGTCATGCGTGATCAGCAGGATCGTTCCCTCGAAATGCCGCAGCGCCTGCTCCAGCACATCGGCGCTGGAAATATCGAGATGGTTGGTGGGTTCGTCCAGACACAGCAGAGGGCGCGGGGCTACCAGCATCTTGGCCAAGGCGAGGCGACCCTTCTCGCCGCCCGACAGCACGCCCACCTTCTTGTCGACATCGTCTCCGTGAAACAGGAACGCCCCCAGAAGCGAGCGCACCTGCGAGATGGTCCAACCGGGCGCCGCCCGATCGAGCTCTTCGAACACGGTGTTTCCCGGATGAAGCTGATCGAGTTGGTGCTGGGCGTAATAGGTTTTGGACACCTTCGTGCCGTACGAAACGACGCCCGCATCGGGCGCGAGCTGCCCGGCCACCATTTTCAAAAGCGTCGATTTTCCCGCGCCGTTCGGCCCGACCAGCGCGATCTTATCGCCGCGGTACATCTTGAAATCGACGCCGTCGTATACCGTATGGCTGCCGTAGCGCTTCGTCAGCCCCCGCGCGATCACCACCTCGTCGCCTGTGCGCTCGGGCTGCTTGAAGTTGAAATGGACGGTTTTGCGCTCTTCGGGAACGACGACCAGGTCCTCTTTCAGCTTTTCGGCCTTGCGCGCGCGATCCTGGGCCTGCTTGGCCTTCGTCGCCTTGTAGCGGAACTTCTCGACGAACGCTTCGAGCCGCGCGATCTCCTCGAGCTGCTGTTTACGCTCCACCTTCAATCGCTCGATGCGCTCGTCGCGCGCCTTCAGGTACGACGAGTAGTTTCCCTTGTACAGGCCGACCGTCCCGTTCTCGATCTCGGCCACACGATCGACCATGTTGTCCATGAAGTCGCGATCGTGGCTGACCACCACGATGCTGCCGGAGTACCCGCGCAGAAAGCCCTCGAGCCACTTAACGCTTTCCAGATCCAGATGGTTGGTGGGCTCGTCGAGCAGCAGCACCTCGGGATTTCTCACCAGCAGCTTCGCAAGCGCGATGCGCATCTGCCAGCCGCCCGAGAACTCGCTGGTCGATCGTGCGAGATCTCCCTCCTTGAACCCCAGGCCGAACATGACAGCGCGCACCTTCGACTCGATGGTGTAGCCGCCCAGGTTCTCGTATGCGTCACGCGCGCGACCAGCCGCAGCCAGCTGCTGCTCGGTGGGGTTCTCGCCCAGCTGGGCTTCGAGCGCATGCAGACGGCGTTCGGCCTCCACGATTTCCACCTGGGACGACATAACCTCTTCGAATATGGAGCGATCCTCCATCTCGATGGCCTCTTGCTCCAGATAGCCCAGGTGGGCTCCCTTGGCCAGAACCACACGACCCGCATCGGCGTCCTCCTGCCCAGAAATGATGCGCAGAAGCGTGGTCTTGCCCGCGCCGTTGGCGCCCACAAGCGCCAGACGGTCGTACTCCTCAAGGCGGAAATTGACGCCCTCGAACAGCGTGCGGCCGCCGAACGACTTGGCGATCTGCTCTAACTGCATTATCACGATGGACCGGCCCTTCGTTGCGCCCGCAATCGCCGAAGTCGATGCGGGATAAACAAAACGAGCCAGGGATATTCCCTGGCTCACTGATTCATGGCTCCCCGGGTAGGATTCGAACCTACAACCCTTCGGTTAACAGCCGAATGCTCTGCCGTTGAGCTACCGAGGAATAGGCGCTCTCTTAGAACGCAAGAGAGAATTATAGCGGAATGGCCGCTTTGCGCAAGTGCTTTTTCAAAAAGCTACGGGTTTCGCAGGTGAACCGCCTCGTGTTCGATCGCCTGCCGATCGAGGAAGGCTAGGAAGCGATCGAGTTCGCCCTCGTCGGTGCGCCATGCATACCCGCACCCCGCCGAGATGTCGCGGGGAATCGATACCAGCCTACCGGCGATACCGTGCCGCTTGCACACATCGCCGCACTTCATAGCCTCGGTGTTCGTATGGAACGTGACGATGGCGATTCTCGATGCGCTCTCGGAGCCTCTCGCTTGACCGCTCCTATTTGATGAGGACAATCCAGCCATCGCCTGTATCGCTTACGGTAACGTCGCGGCCCTCGATCTTCGCCGCGCGGGCGATGTTGTCGCGCGCCGACGCGCTGTCGACGGAAACGGAAACCTCTTCGGAAGGCGCGTCCTTCATCGCCTTTTTCGCCATGAGCATCGGTTCGGGGCACGACAGGCCCCGCGCATCCAATTCGATCATCGAAATCCTCCTCGCTCGATATCGTTTCGTTTTCAGGCCCGCATTGTCGAAGGCATCTTCAAAGACGGGCGAAAAGCAACCGGCGGACGCGCTACGCGTCGGCCCGTTTGATGTTGACCGCGGCAAGCACCGCAAGCGCGACGATGCTGACCACCGTCATGACCTGCCCGGCAAACGTGGTTCCCGTCGGGCTCGACGCGATGCCGAAGTTGTGGCAGAACGCCGCACCGATCAAAAGACCCAGGAAGGTGACGGCGGAATCGGCCGATCCGGATCCAGCCAGCACCAGCTGACGCAGCGGGCAGCCGCCCATAAGCGTGGCGGACAGACCGACCACGAACAGGCCGAGGATGTTCCACAGCGCTTCGGAGTGAGCGATGGGCTGCGACTCGAAACCCACGGTGAAATGCCCGGTTGCCAGGTTGTACACCAGCACGCCCGCAAACAGGATGCCGATCACGATCAGCCCGCTGAAATCGCGCGCGATGGCCACGTCGCGGATACCGCCCGCGAAGCACAGGCGGGACTTCTGCGCAAGGGCGCCGAAGGCCAAACCGCCGATGATAGAAATTGCCACGGGGGCGTGCTTGCTGCCGGGACCCTCGGCCGAGACGGCGAACAGAGAGGTGACGAGGCTGAGCACGAACAGAACCAGCAGCACGGCGGGCAGGATGTAGCCCTCCGACTTATGAAGCGTCGCCGTGGCGCGACCCAGGGAAAAGCCCTTCTTCAACGCGAAAACTCCGACCATGATGCCGGCGGCAAAGCCTACCAGCCCAACCCAAGCGTTAAGGTCGCCGGCAGCCATGCGCAGGATCATGCGCAGCGGGCAGCCCAGAAACACCAGCGCTCCAATGGACATGACGAAGCCCAGGAAAAAGCGGGTGAGCGGAGACGACCCCGCAGTCGACTTGAACTCGCGCCCCGCGATGGACATGACGAACGCGCCCAACACAATGCCGATGATCTCGGGCCTGAGATACTGGACGGGCGCAGCCGTGTGCAGCTTCAACGCACCGGCGCTGTCGCGGATAAAGCACGCGACGCAGATGGCCATGTTGCCCGGATTCCCCGCTGCCGCCAAAGTGATGGCGACAGCTGCCGCGATCACGCCGCACACCGCGAGAACCAAGCGCTCCTTGGTAAGTGAATTCATAGGTACGGTCCCCTTTTTTACAAAAACCGATGGTATTGCGCCAACCGGCAGTTGCCCGATCGGCGGCTTCGTCCGCATACAGGTTCCGACCCCGCAGACGGGTCGGCAAGCGCTTCCCTTCGGCGCCCTGTGATTGCGAACGGTATGCAGAAAGGCCAACGGTTCGGCGCGAAACCGCCCTCGAAGGGCGCAACGCAGAAAGGGAACGCATCGCAGAACGCGTCCGTACGCCGATCGCATCGATGAGCCGATCGTTAATATACCATTCCCATGGCTTCCCGTACCTCGGCAAGCGTGGTCTCGGCGATCTCGTTCATGCGGCGATTGCCTTCGCGAAGCACGTCGCGCACGTAATCCAGATCGCCCTCGAATGCGGCGCGGCGCTCGCGATGCGGGGCCAGAAAACCGTTCACACTCTCGGTAACCAGCTTCTTCAGCGCACCCGATCCCCCGTCGCCGATCTCGTCGGCGATCTCGATCTCGCTGCGGCCGGTACACAGCGCCGCGGTGGTCAGCAGAGCCGAAACGCCGGGACGGCTTTCCTTGTCGAAGGTGATGTGGCGATCCGAGTCGGTTTGGGATTTTTTGATGAGCTTCGCCGTTTCGGCCTCGGTGGCGCCCAGCATGATGGAGTTGCCGTAGCTCTTCGACATCTTGCGGCCGTCAAGTCCGGGGATCTCGATGGCGTCTGACAGCACGCCTTCGGGTTCGGGGAATACGCTGCCGTAACGTTCGTTGAAGCGGCGCGCGATCTGACGCGTGAGTTCGATATGGGGCAGCTGATCTTTGCCCACCGGCACGATGTTGCCCTTGCAGAACAGAATGTCGCACGCCTGGTGGACCGGATAGGTGAGCAAAAGACCCGTAAGCGCATGCCCCGACGCCTCCATCTCGGCCTTCACCGTGGGATTGCGCTGCAGCTCGGACTCGCTGACCAGCGAGAGGAACGGAAGCATCAGCTGGTTGGCGGCGGGAACCGCGGAATGAACGAAGATGGGGGTCTTTTCCGGGTCGATGCCCGCGGCCAGGTAGTCCATCACCATGTTGTACACGTTGTCCTGGATGTTGGCCGTGGTATCCCGATCGGTAATGACTTGGTAGTCGGCGATGAGGACGTAGGTGGTGATGCCGAGGTTTTGCAACGCCACGCGATTCATGATGCTGCCGAAGTAATGCCCCAGATGCAAGCGGCCGGTCGGGCGGTCGCCGGTGAGCATCGTGTACTTTCCAGGATGAACGGGCAAGTCGGCACGGATATCGTCAGAGCGCTTCCTGCTCGCTTCAAAAGTATCGCTCATAGATGTCTCTTTCATCGTCGAAGTGTCGGTTCCGTCAAACCCCACCAGTATACCCGCAAAAGTCCGCAATCAGGCGATCTTGCGCGATCCTCGGAGCGGACTGCGGACACCCCTGCGCTCAGGACGCCGCGGTGCGCTCCATGTAATCGAGCATCGAGCGGGCGGCGCGTTTGGCACTCTGAACCGCATGCACCACGGTAAGCGGCCCGAGCACCACGTCGCCTGCCGCGAACACGCCGGGAACCGTGGTCATGCAACTGTCGTCCACAACCAACAGACCCCGGTCGTCCGACTTCAATCCCGGCGTTGTGAGCACCAGCTTGTTCTTAGGAGTCTGGGACACGCAGATGATGGTGGTGTCGGCGTACTCCTGAACCAGGTCGTCGGAGTAACCGACCGGCGCCCCTTCATCGTCGAACAGGGTGTCTTTGAACAGCGGGCCGTCTTCTCCGATGGATTGGATCAGCTTTCCGCATACGATCTGGGCTCCGTCCAGCTTGGCGTACTCCACCTCGTCCATGCTGGCCGAGATGTTGCGGCTGCGCGCGTAGATGCGCGCCTCGCGGGCCCCGTTGCGCAAAACCGTGCGCGCAACGTCCATGGCCACGTTGCCCGCACCGATCACGGCCACCCGCTCGCCCACCGGGCACGCCTCGGGCATCTTCAGATAGTCCACGCCGAAATACACGTTGGCCCGCGCCTCGCCGGGGGTTCCCAACTTCTTCGCACGACCCGCGCCCGTGCCGACAAACACCGTATCGTACCCGTCGCGCATCAGATCGCCGATATGCAGCGACTCGCCCACCGCCGTGTTGGGACGCACCCTTACCCGCGCGGCATCCAGCAGCTTGCGGAACCGATCTACGTAACTGCGCGGAAGGCGAAACGACGGGATGCCGTATTCCAGCACGCCGCCGATACTGGATTCCATCTCGAACACGGTGACCTCGCAACCCGCCTCGGCCAGCTTCAGCGCGACGGTAATGCCCGCCGGGCCTGCCCCGATAACGGCAACGCGCTTGCCGGAAAACGGAGCGGACGCGACCTTCACGCGATCGAGATAGATGTCCGAAAGATAGCTTTCTATGGCACTGAAATGGACCGGGGCCTTGCCCGTACGGTTGAGTATGCAGTTTCCCTCGCACTGCGCAGCGTGATTGCACACCAGCGAGCACACCGAACTCATCGGGTTGTTCGAGAACAGGATATCTCCCGCCTCGTTCATACGGCGCTCGTTGAACAGCTTGATCACTTCGGGAATCGGAGTGCTTACGGGACACCCCTTCTGACACAGAGGCTTTTTGCAATTCAAACAGCGACGCGCCTCTTCGATGATATGCAGCGACATAGCCCACCCCTTTGGAATACGATGCACGGCAAGCAGTGTATCCCAGAACGATCGCTACACTTTCGCGAAAAGACCTTGCATCGGCGACAGGATGCGGCTAGAATATCCAAACGCGTTATCCGTAACGCACTTCGGTCGCTTGGCTCAGCGGGAGAGCATCGCCTTCACACGGCGGGGGTCACAGGTTCAAATCCTGTAGCGACCACCATGAATCGTCGAGCCGCCCTTCGGGGCGGCTCGTTTTCTTCTCTCGGCCATCATGAGAAAAACCGGCGGGGTATAGACACAAAAGTGTGTCTGGAGGCTAATCGATTGAATGCGGATAGGGAGAAGGGCTGTGGAACTCCGCCTCGAAAAGGCGCCCGACCGGCTAACCTGAGCGATCGGGCGCCATCGCGGCTAATCGCGCGTGAGCTTGCGATGAACGCGGTGGGGCTTCGACAGATCGGGACCCAACCGCTTTTCGCGGTCTTCCTGATACGCCTCGAAGTTGCCCTCGAACCAATGCCATTTCGCGGGGTTCTCGTCGGTTCCCTCCCACGCCAGGATATGCGTGGCCACGCGGTCAAGGAACCAGCGATCGTGGCTGACCACCACAGCGCAGCCCGGGAAGGCCAGAAGCGCCTCCTCCAAACTTGCCAGCGTCTCGGTATCGAGGTCGTTGGTGGGTTCGTCAAGCAGCAGCAGATTGCCGCCCTGCTTCAGCGTGAGCGCCAGGTTCAGGCGGTTGCGCTCGCCGCCCGACAGCACACCCGCGGGTTTCTGCTGGTCGGAACCTTTAAAACCGAAGCTGGCCACATAGGCGCGGCTGGGGATCTCGGTGTCGCCCACCTGCATGAAGTCGGTGCCGCCCGAAACCACCTCCCACAACTTGGTGTCGGGATCGATTCCCTCGCGACCCTGGTCGACATAGGAGATCTTTACGGACTCGCCGATGCTCAGAGAACCGCTGTCGGGCTGCTCGATGCCCATGATCATCTTGAACAGCGTGGACTTGCCAACACCGTTGGGGCCGATCACGCCGACGATGCCATTGGGGGGAAGCGAGAAGGACAGTCCGTCGAACAGCACGCGGTTCCCGAACGACTTGCACAGATCCTCAACTTCGATGACCTTCGCACCCAAACGCGGGCCCACCGGAATCTGGATCTCGGTGAAGTCGAGCTTCTTGCCGGAAGCGGCCTCTGCGGCCATCTGATCGTAGCGCTCGAGACGGGCCTTGCTCTTCGCCTGGCGAGCCTTGGGGCTGGAGCGAACCCATTCCAGTTCGGCGGCGAGCTTCTTGGCAAGGCGCTCCTGCTGAACGCCCTGGGAGGCGATGCGGGCAGCCTTCGTCTCGAGGTAGGTAGAATAGTTGCCCTTGTAGGGGAACAAACTGCCGCGATCCACCTCGCAGATCCACTCGGCCACATGATCGAGGAAGTAACGGTCGTGCGTGACGGCCAGGACGGCGCCGGGGTACGTGCGCAGAAACTGCTCGAGCCACAGCACCGACTCGGCGTCGAGGTGGTTGGTGGGCTCGTCAAGCAGCAGCAGATCGGGGGCTTCAAGCAGCAAGCGGCACAGCGCCACGCGACGGCGCTCGCCCCCCGACAGCACGTTGACCGGCATGTCGGGATCGGGGCACTGGAGCGCATCCATGGCCTGGGACAACTTGCTGTCCAGATCCCAGCCGTCGGCGGCGTCGATCTCGGTTTGCAACTTGCCCATCTCGTCCATCAGGGCGTCGAAGTCGGCATCGGGGTCGGCCATCTCCGCACCGATCGCGTTGAAGCGGGCCACCTTGGCGTACACGTCGCCGAAGGCCAGCTGAACGTTTTCGAGAACGGTCCTATCCTCTTCGAGGGGAGGCTCTTGCAAAAGGATTCCCACGCTGTAACCGGGCGTAAGGCGCGCATCGCCGTTGGAGACGTCTTCGATGCCGGCCATGATCTTTAGCAGGGTCGACTTACCCATGCCGTTAGGGCCCACCACGCCGATCTTCGCTCCCGGGTAGAAGCTGAGGGTAACGTCGTCGAGAATGACCTTGTCGCCATGCGCCTTGCGCGCCTGGTGCATTTGGTAGATGAATTCGGCCATGGTACCTTCCTGAATGTCGATGCGATAAACGCCCTTCATTGTCCCACAGATGACCCGAAACGGCGAGTGCCGCAAGAGGCCCGCAGAAGCAGAGCGAACCTATAGCGACGAGAAACGAAAAAGGCGGAGGGCCAATCGGCCCTCCGCCCAATGCTTCGCAAAAATCGCGCCCTATCGGATGGCTGCAGCGGCGTATTTGCCGGCCAAGCGCCCCCCGCTGTACGCGCACATGAGGCTGTAGCCTTCATAGTCGCAGTATGGAGCGCTCATCAGCGTACCGTTATCGGCACCGGCCACAAACAGCCCCTCGATGGGCATACCCTCTTTGTCGATCGCCTGCAGGTGGTCGTTCGTACGGATGCCGCCGATGGTCACCGTACCTCTTGCTTCGAGAAGCGCTAGTCGCGACGGCGCCTGAATGCCGCAAACCCAAGAACGGAGAGAGCGGCGGCCACACTCGATGCAACCGCAGCGAGACCCGCGCTGTCACCGGTCTTCGGCATGGCGGTCTTCTTGTCGCCCTCGACCGGTTTCTGGCTTTCGGCGGGCTTGGGCTGGTCTACTGCAGGATCCATCCGGTCGGCAGGTTTCCCAGGTTCGGGCTTCACCTGATCGGAGGGCTTGCCGGGCTCGGGCTTCTTATCGTCGGGCAATTCGGGGGTCGGCACGGGAGCAGGAGCGGGCTGGCGGGAATCTGCGCCCTTCTCGTATTTAATGTCCAAATCTCCGTTCGCCTCGGCCACAAACGACACGAATGCGCGGCCGTCCTCCCCTGTGAACAGGCGCACCTTGCCAAGCGTGCCGTCATCCGACGCATAGAAGAACGTGGTGGGCCTATAGCCGTCGAACTTCTTCACCAGATCGAGGTCGTCCATATAAATTCGCACCTCTGACCCGGGAACGATGCCCTCCTTCGCCACCTTCACCTGGGCTCCATCAGCCTCGAAGTACTTGTCGATCAGGTGAGACGGAGCGTCTTCGGCATGGTGGCGGTAGCGTATGTTCATCGTGTAAGCGGACTTCGGATCGAGGTTCGCTTCCTTCAGCGCATCGCCCGCCTCGACAAGCGTCTTCAGCGCGCCTTCGACCGCTTCCTCGGAAGGATAGGCCGTGTTCAGAACCTCCTGGGCGTTGGTAAGAGCGTCGCGGAACGCACGACCCGAAGAGGCCTCCCATCCCTTTCCGTCGGCCGGCTTGCGGTCGAGGGCCTTGAAGAACGTCGCCTTCAGCTTGCCGGTGTCCACCGCCTTGCGCTCGATCACAGGCAGCTTGCCGGAAAGATCCTCCAGCTCGGCTGCCGTGCGATCGAAATCGCGCTGGGTGCTGAGGGCACCGCCCTCGTGGGATCCCACGATGAACTTCAGATCCTCGGTTGCCATAAGCGCTTTAGCGCGCAGATAGCTTGCATAGAACGCGTCGTAGGCCTTGGTTTCGTACCCCTTGCCCTGCTTCGCCAGCTCGGGCACGTTCGCTATGATCTTGTTCGCCTTCTCGATGGCGGCCGAAAGCGCTTCGCGCTTGAAAGGCTCGGGGACCAGGTTCCCAAACGCCTCGTTCAGCTTCTGGCGCGCTTGTACGAGAGCATCCTGGGTAACCGTCGTGTCGGGCTTCGCCGCGTCTTCGAGCATCTTCTCGGCGGCGGCCATCTGGTCTTCGAACGCCTTCGCCGTTTCGGGCTTGATAACCATCCCCGCATTCTTGGCGGCCTCGTATTCGGCACGGTGACCGTTGAGGGCTTCGGAGAGGGGCTTGGTGTCCAGAACAGACAGCGCGGCGGGAATGGCTAGATCGACTTCCTCCCCTTTGAGGCTCATCTTTATGCTTGTGGTTCCCTTGTCCACGTAGATGGGCAAGGTGTTCTTGAACATGGTTTTGTCGTACACGCTTGCGGCGGGGTCTTCAGGCGCCCACTCGAACATCGACTTCATATACGGGTTCGGCTTCATCCACGATTCGTCGGAGTCGGTCACGTCGATATCTTGGCCGGTATAGGGCATCTTGAGCTTGCCGTACACATGGATTTCCAGTTTGCCGGTGTGATCGGTTTCGCTCGAAGCCATCACGTACATGTCGGCCTTGTCTGAAACGGCGGTGTGGACACCGTTTTTCTTCACGTAGTCGAACGTGATCTGATTCGCTTCTTCGGCCCAAGCCACGTCAGGCGATTGGATCGCACCGACGCCGGGGGCGGCTGCAACCGCGCCGCCGCACACCAATCCGACTGCAAGCGCCCCGGCCGTAACCTTGCGCATACCTTCCCTCATACATTCTCCTATCGAAGTTAGATCCGATTAACACTCGGAGAAAAATACCATTTCCCATTTTTGTTATCAATAGCTAATTTTTTGACGGAAGAGGTTGCCTGGTGATTCGAGCTGCCGGCTCGAAGCGCCGCTTCGACGCCGTGAAACATGCTGTGTGCTCGCTTCTTTCTCGTGACCGCCTGTTGACCGTCAACGTATTGCCGTGTAGCATCCACCTCGTATAGAACATCTGTTCGATAAATGCGGGAACGTCGATCTCCGGCGTGATGTGCACAACCACCATCACGTACAGGTAAAGCGCATGAACTTTCAGGGCCTATTGAGGGCATTTGAACTAGGTAAACGCATGAATTCATCAACACGTTTTGGCCTATAACTTAAAGATCGTCCATCAGAGACGATCAGATCCGACAGGGCCCGAGGAGGTGCGCGCATGAGGGCGGCGAGTCGGGGGGTACTGGCGGGTGTTCTACGAGCCTCCCCTGGCCCACCTCTCCCCACACACGGAGAACAGCTACCGGAGCGCGGGGACAGCGGCAAGGAAGAGAAAGGCCAGACCGTTTGACGGGTCTGGCCTGGCGTTTCGATGGTGCGCCCTGCAGGACTCGAACCTGCAACCAAAGGATTATGAGTCCTCTGCTCCAACCATTGAGCTAAGGGCGCGTACCGGGGTATTCTAACGCAACCGAACCGCTTGCGCACCTTTCCCTACGAGAAACGCAATGATTCTGACACGCGAGAACCAAAACCGCGCTCAGCTGGGCTTGCTCGTCGCAAAAACCCGCGATCAATCGCAACCGCGCTCCCTTTACGCCCTCGTCACGATATAGCATTTGTGGATCTTGGGCGTACGCGCGAAATCGGCGGGGATGGTGTCGGCCGAAACGTCTTCAAGCACCACGCCATAGCGCTCGAGCTTCTGGAGATCGGGTTTGAACGAGCGCAGATTGCACGAGAAGACGGCCTCTCCCTCCTCAGAAAGCAAACGCGTCACGTTGATCAGCAGCTCCACATGGTCGCGCTGAACGTCCCAGGTGCGCCGCCCCATCGACTTCGAGTTCGAGAACGTGGGCGGATCGACGAAGATCACGTCGAAGCGCCTGCCCGACCGCCGCGCATCGGTAAGCCAGCGCATCACATCGCCGCGCTCGAACGAATGCTCCGATCCGTCGAAACCGTTCGCCAGCATATTGCGGTCGGCCCACTCCAGATACGTCTGAGACAGATCGACCGTCACGGTGCTGCGCGCGCCGCCTCCCGCCGCGTACACCGTAGCCGTTCCGGTGTACGCGAACAGGTTCAGGAACCTGGCATCTTGAGCGCGCTTTCCCACCAGGCTCCGCGTAATGCGATGATCGAGGAAGATACCCGTGTCCAAGCGTCCGTTCAAATCGACCTCGAACGTATAGCCGCCCTCCTCGATGGTGGTCACGTAGGGACGATCTCCCGCATCGCGGTACTGGCTGCCGCCCTTGTCGCGCGTCCGCGTCTTCGAGAACACATGGTCGGGACGCACATCGCACACCACCGGAGCGATGCTCAGCACGTCCGCAAAACGATGATGGGCCTTTTGAGGATCGACCGACGATGGAGCCGCGTACTCGGAAATATGCAGATACGTGTTACCGCGCGCCTGCCCGCAGCCCTCGTACACATCGATGGCCACCGCATATTCGGGAAGATCGGCGTCGTAGATGCGGTAACAGGAAACACCCTCTGCCGCCGCCCATTTCCTCCGCTCCTTCAGCACCTTGCGCAGGCGCGAAGCGAACTGGATCGATCCCGCATCGTACACCTGAACCGTGCGCGGCGCTCCACCGGCGGAATCGGGAATCTCGATGGCAACCCCCGCATCCGGAGCGATATCGAACACGCGAAGAGCGGTCTGGACCCGATCGCGGCCGACCCGATCGTTGGTCTTCGGCTTTCCTTTGAATCGAGCAGCCGCGCCCGCACCTCCCGCTATGGCGAACACCGAGCCTTCGGGCGCGGCGGCGCAGGCGTTCACGAACGCGATCTCGGCCGCCTGCAAACTGGCTCGCTTGCCCGCCGCGCGCGCCTCGGGATTGGCGGCAACCAGCAGCCCGGTTGCGGGAGCCGAAGCGAAGCGGTTGGCAACGAGGGAAACGCGCCGCACCAGATGGGCGATGGTTTCGGCATCTCCGATCTCGACGCTGGCAGCAGGACGCAAACCGGCACGGCGAATATGATCGCGCGCCCTCGAAATAGCCGGTGACGAAGCGGCTGCGCCCACGAACCGCACGCGCGTCGTGTCGGGCCGGGCACCTGGGCCCGCAGCAAGCGCCTCAGGCCCCGCAATACGGGAAAGCCCCGCTTCAAAACGGCGTTCCGCTTCGCGCACAAGCTTTCTCCATAGCGCTTCGTCGTGCCCTTTCCATCCCAAGAACCCCCAGCGCTCGCGACCCAGTCCCGCAGCGCGATCGCATGCCGCAGACACCGCTTCGCAAAGCAGCACGCCGTTTCCGCACACCGGATCGATAAACCCGAACCCTTCCGCAGCATGCTGGGACCACGAAGCCCGCGAGAGCAAACCGGCGGCAAGCAGCGCCTCAAGAGCGGCGTCGTCGGTATCGTCGTTCGAAAAGTAAGACCGGTTTCCCAGCGCTCCCCCCGCCAGATCGAGCGAGATCGTGGCTTTCTCGTTGCGGATGCGCACATCGATGGCCACACGACGGGGCCTCTCGGACGACGCCGCGCGCTCGGGCGCGCATTCACGCAGGCGGTCTGCCACCGCGTCTTTCACCTTCAACGAGGTGAAGCGCGTATTGCGCAGCTGCTCGTTGGTACCCGACGCGTGAACGGCCACGCTGGCCTCGCTGGACACGATATCTTCCCAAGCGATTCCATGCGCGCCCGCGTACAGCGCATCGGCATCGACTGCGCTCACGCGGTCGAGCACCAGCATCACGCGGGCCGAAAGACGCGACCATAGACAGGCGCGGTACGCCGCTTCCAGATCGCAGAAAAAAGCAACGCCCCCGGCTAAGGGGCGCACTTTCCTGATGCGAAACGTTTTCAGTTCCTCGGCAAGCTGCCCCTCCATGCCAGAGAGGCAGCTTGCGAACAGTTCCAGTTGCTGAGTCATGCAGTCCTCGGATTGAGATTAGTCTTCCAGGTAGTCTTTGAGCTTTGACGAACGGGAGGGATGGCGCAGCTTGGCAAGCGTTTTGCTCTCGATCTGACGGATGCGCTCGCGCGTGACGCCGAACTCCTTGCCCACTTCCTCAAGCGTGCGGGGATGACCGTCTTCCAATCCGAAGCGCAGGCTGATAACTTTGCGCTCGCGCTCTGCCAAGCCGTCCAGCACCTTGGCCAGCTGCTCTTGCAGCATAGAGAAGCTGGCGGCGTCGGGGGGAACCACCGCATCGGCATCCTCGATGAAGTCTCCCAGCTGGCTGTCCTCTTCCTCGCCGATGGGGGTTTCGAGGCTCACCGGTTCCTGGCTGATCTTCTGGATCTCGCGCACGCGCTCGGCGGTAAGACCCATCTCCTCGCCGATCTCGTCGGGGGTTGGCTCGCGACCCAGCGACTGAAGCAGCTGGCGCTGGATGCGCACGAGCTTGTTGATGGTCTCGACCATGTGCACGGGAATGCGGATGGTGCGGGCCTGGTCAGCGATGGCGCGCGTGATGGCCTGGCGGATCCACCAGGTAGCGTACGTCGAGAACTTGAAGCCCTTCTTGTAGTCGAACTTCTCGACTGCGCGGATAAGGCCGAGGTTGCCTTCCTGGATAAGGTCGAGGAACAGCATTCCGCGACCCACATAGCGCTTGGCGATAGATACGACCAGGCGAAGGTTCGCCTCGATAAGCTGCTGCTTCGCGTCGATACCCACCTGCTCGATGCGACCGAGGCGCCGCTTCTCGCGACGTTCCAGCTCGACGCCCTCCTCTTCTGCGCGCTCGAGCTCTTCGGTAGCCGCCACGCCCGCCTCGATCTTCATGGCCAGATCGATCTCTTCTGCGGCGGTAAGCAGCGGAACCTTTCCGATTTCCTTCAGGTACATGCGAACCGGATCGCCCGTGAGCATGGTGACGCCCGCGTCGGCCGCGCGGCGGCGCGACTTCACCTTGCTGACGCGGCTGTTGGTGACTTTGGGAAGCTGGACGTCGGAAACGGCCTTCAGCTCCTCCTCGGGAATGCCCTCGAGCAGATCCTCGTGATCGGAGTCGGAGTGGTCCTTGTCGGCATCGGCCGCATCGACCGCACCGATCACCTCGGGCTCGACGTCGTCGGAGTCCTCGAATTCGTCGGCATCGGCTTCAGCGGTTTTCTCGGCGACGGGCTTCTTCGGCTTGGAGCCCGCCTTCTTCGCCGCGCCGGGCGCAGCGTCCTTTCCAGATCCGATCGCTCCCTCTTCGACGCTCTCGATAAGATCACCTGCTTTTTCGTCTGCGATACGCTTGGTTTTCGTCGTTGTCTTTTCCGAGGCTTCGGCCACGTGAACTTCCTTTCGACCCTGGAGCTTCTACCCGCATCCTCCTGAATTTGGGCGCAAAGATACAAGGGTGAATTCTACTACGTTTTCAATCGGACGGTAAGGCTCATCGGAATTATGGAGGCGAATCCGCGTTCTCTCGACGCGCCTACAGCAGGTCGTTCGGATCGACATCCACCGCTACGCTTACGTGCGGATCGGCTTTACGGGAACGGAACAGCGGCAGAAGCACGCGGGCGATATCCGCGTCAACCGGGCATTTCACCACGATATGCCAGCGATAGGTATTGCGCAGCTTCGCCAGCACGCAGGAAACGGCGTCCTGCACGCGCCAAGACGAGCCTCCGTGCTCGCTCACGCGCCGCACAAGGTCGCGCTGAAGCGCTTTGGCCTGGGCCTCCACCGACTTCTCATCTTTCCCCCACACTAAAACGTTGGCCATCCTAACGTAGGGAGGGTACCCGAGCATTTTGCGCTTGGGCAGCTCGTCACGGAGAAACAGCGCCCGGTCGTAACCGGCCGCCGCGCGAATGGCGGCATGATCGGCCTCGTAGGTCTGCACCATCACCCGTCCGGGAAGCTTGCCGCGCCCTGCGCGCCCAGCCACCTGTTCAACCAGGTCGAACGTTCGTTCGGCAGCCCGATAGTCGGGAAGGTTCAGCATGGTGTCCGCGTTGATGACCCCCACCAGGGTCACATCGTCGAAGTCCAGGCCCTTCGCGATCATCTGGGTTCCCAGCAGCACCGCGGCATCGGCCGAAGCGAACCGATCGAGCAGGTTCTGGTGAGCGTTTTTCCCCTTGGTGGTGTCGGCGTCCATCCGAATGATGGGCACCGGCGACGCTACACTGGAAAACCCGTCGATCAACATGCGCAGATCCGCCTCGACGCGCTGAGTGCCGGCCCCGAACTTCTTCAGGTACGGACTGGAGCATTCCGGACAGGTTACCGGCACGGGAATACGGAAGCCGCAGTGGTGACAGGCCAGATAAGACCCCTGCTCGTGATAGGTAAGCGACGTGGAGCAGTGCGGACAGGAGGGTACGAACCCGCACTCGCGGCACAGCACGAACTTCGCGAATCCGCGCTGGTTCAACATGAGCACGGCCTTGTGCCCCGCGGCCAGTTCTTCCTCCAAGGCGTTCGCCAGCGTGCGCGAGAACATCGAGCGCGAACCCCGGCCGAACTCTTTGGCCATATCGATCACGGTGATCTGCGGCAAAGGCCTCCCGTTCGCACGCTCGGGCAGAACCACCGCACGCCACAGAGGGTCTTTAACCGCGGCATGCAGGCTCTCGATCGACGGGGTGGCCGAACCCAGCACCAAGGTCGCCCCCGCGCGGCGCACCATCCACAGCGCCACATCGCGCGCATGGTAGCGCGGAGCGCTGTCCTGCTTGTAGGAACCCTCGTGCTCCTCGTCGATGATGATGAGACCCAGATTGGACAGGGGCGTGAACAGGGCGCTGCGCGCACCCACGACCACGCGGGCCTCGCCCGAGCGGATGAAGTCCCACTGATCGTAGCGCTCGCCCTGGCTCATGCGGGAGTGCATGACGGCCACCCGATCGCCGAACCTCCCGCGAAAGCGCGCAACCGTCTGGGGCGTGAGCGAGATCTCGGGGACCAGCACGATCGCCGTGCGCCCCGCATCCACCACCGACTCGATGGCCCGCAGGTACACTTCGGTCTTGCCCGATCCGGTAACGCCGTCGATCAGCACCGTCTCGCCCCGAGCCGCCGCACCGGCTGCCGCGATCGCATCCACGGCGGCCGCCTGGCCTTCGGTCAACCGAGGCTTTGCGGAAGGGACGAACGAGCGGCCAAGGCGGGCGTCTCCGCGAAAGCGACGGCGGCGCTCGATGGCGATAGCTCCTTTCGCCTCGAGCGCCTTCAAAGTAGACGCCACCGCTCCGAACTCGGCGGACAGCTCGACCGCGCGCAGATCGCCCGCTTCGAGCGCTTCGAGAATGGCGATCTGCTTCGCCGCGTTCTTGCGAGGCCGAAAGTCCTTGAACGCAGGACCGGCCGTAACCCAGCGGTCGTCCACCTCGCCTACCGCCGGCCGCTCGAGGCGCCAGCGCCCGTCACGCGAGCGAACCATGCGCGGGACGCCGCCCGGAGGGGTGAACAGGCGCACGCAGGCCGACAACGGCGCGATGTAGCGCTCGGAAAGGTACTGGGCGCATGCGGCCCCTTCTTCGTCGAAATACGCCGGTCCCAGGGCGCCGATCACGTACTTCAGCTTGGACGGGTCCATCTTCCGGGCCAGATCGAGCTCGGAGACGTCCTCGATGGCCACAACGAACCCGCACGCCCGGCGACCCCCGAACGGCACGAGAACGACGCAGCCAACGGCTACGTCGAACTCGAGATCGTCGGTTTTCTCTTCGGCAACGAGATAGGTGTAGGGGGCGTCGAGCGCCTGGGTGGGTATGTCGAGAACTACCTGAGCGATTTTCATGCAGCCAGTGTAGCAGCGATGCGCCCCAACTCCCAAACGCCCGCGCACCCTCGTTACCTGAGCGGATAGAAACCGCTGGGCGCGTCGTTCAGGTTGATCATGATGTTTTTCTTCTGCGTGTAGGCGTCCAGAACGGCGATGTCGGTCTCGCGCCCGATGCCGGACTTCTTCACGCCGCCGAAAGGAGCTCCGGCGGGAATCTGGTTGTAGGTGTTAACCCACATGCGGCCGGTCTCGACGTTGCGGGCAACGCGCAGAGCCCGCGTGATATCGCCGGTCCACACCGCGCCGCCCAAGCCGTACTCGGAATCGTTGGCCATACGGACCACTTCGTCTTCGGCCTCGAACCTGATGATCACAGCAACGGGGCCGAAGATCTCCTCGCGGGCGACGCGCATGTCGTTGGTCGCATCCGTGATGAGCGTCGGCTTGAAGAAGCTGCCCTTGGCAAGCTCTCCTTCGACGTTGCGCTCTCCACCTACGGCGATGGTCGCCCCCTCTTTTCGGGCGATATCGATGTAGGAGGCGATCTTCTGAAGCTGTCCTTCGTTGATCTGCGTGCCGATCTGCGTTTCAGGATCGAGGGGATCGCCCTGGATAACGCGACCGAACTGCTCGACCGCGCGCTCGACGAAACGGTCGTAGATACCCGACTGCACGAACACGCGCGAACCGGCGCAGCACACCTGGCCCTGGTTGAACAGGATGCCCAGCATAAGCCCGTCGATGGCCCGGTCGAGGTCGCAGTCGTCGAAATAGATGTTGGCGCTCTTGCCTCCCAGCTCGAGCGTGGCGGGAATCAGCTTCTCGGCCGCGGCCTTCGCCACGCCATAGCCCACGCCGGTGGAACCCGTGAAGGCCAGCTTGCGCAGATCGGGATGGTCGAGCAGGAACTGGCCGCACGCCGAACCCTTGCCCGAAACCACGTTGATGACGCCGGCCGGGACGACGTCTTGGATAAGCTCCATGAGGACGATGACGCTCAGCGGCGTGGTGGAAGACGTTTTGAACACGGTGCAGTCGCCTGCGGCGAGCACCGGAGCCAGCTTCCAAGCCGCCATGAGGAAGGGGAAGTTCCAAGGCACGATCTGGCCGACAACGCCGATGGGCTCGCGCATGACCAGGCTGAGCATTCCCCCGTCAAGCACCCGAGACGTCCCCTGCTCGGTGCGCACGGCGCCGGCGAACAGGCGAAAATGGTCGGCCGCGAAGGGAACGTCGATGTTCATGGTCTCGCGGATGGGCTTGCCGTTGTCCATGGACTCCACGGTGGCGAGCAGCTCTTTGTTCTCGTCGATGATATCGGCGATCTTGTTCAGGATGGCAGCCCGCTCGGCATCCCCGACGCGCTTCCAGGTGTCGAACGCCCGCCACGCAGCGGCCACGGCCGCATCCACATCCTCCTTGGTCGCCTCGGCAACATAGGCGAGGTGCCCACCGGTCGCGGGGTTGGTGGTCGCGAAGGTGCCCCCATCGGATGCGGAAACAAATTTACCATCGATGAACAGGCCGTACGTATCTTTCAAATTCACGTTCATTTCGATCTCCTTATATCGAAACCGTTCGTTGCACCTCCGATGCTAAGCGTTATCTGATACTGTTTTAAGTCCCAGTATGTTTATTTTTTTAGGTATCAGTTAGCCGAACGGAAATCACGGGAGAAGCGATGCTCACCTACGACCTGAACGAACGACCGGAAAAGCAGCCCCTGTACGAATTCTTGTACGAGCGAATCCGCGACGATATCGTGGAGGGAAGGCTTGCGCCCGGAAGCCGCCTGCCCGGTAAGCGCTCGCTTGCCAACCACCTGGGAGCATCCACCAACACAGTCATGCGCGCCTACGACACGCTGCTGGCAGAGGGATTTCTGTGCGCGCAGGAGCGCCGGGGCTATTTCGTCGAAAAGGTCAACTACGCCCCGAAGCCGAAAGCGAAGATGCGCGCGAACCCGGGCAAGCCATCTGCACGCGAAAAGGAGACCGAAGCGCGCATCGACACCCGGGGAACGCGCACGAGCCTCGATCTGTTCCCGGCAAGCATCTGGGGACGCTGCATGCGCGAGGCGCTGTCGCTGCCCACCGACGAGCTGATGCGGGCCATCCCCCATCAGGGCCTTGCCGAGCTGCGCCGCGCCCTGTGCGATTATCTCTACCGCAACCGCGGAATCGAAGCCTCCCCCGACCAGGTGGTCATCGGGCCGGGTACCGAGGTTCTGTTCGACCAACTGCTGGTTCTGCTGGGCTCGCATGCGAAGTTCGCGTTCGAGGATCCGGGGTATCGCAAACTCGAGACCATCGCCGACCTGCGCGGAACCCCCTGGGAGCGCGTGCGCTCGGACGAAAGCGGCGTGCGCGTCGACGAGCTGGAGCGTACCGGCGCATCGTTTGTGCGCACCGCTCCCGCGAACCTGTTTCCCCAGGGACGCGTCATGCCCGTGAAGCGGCGCATCGAGCTGTTCGAATGGGCGAATGCCGAAGCGGGGCGCTCCATCGTCGAAGACGACTACGACAGCGAGTTCCGATACGGATCCAAACCGTTTTCTCCCCTGTTCGCCGAAGACGTGAACGACAAGGTCGTCTACATGAACGCGTTTTCCAAAACGCTTGCGCCCTCGTTTCGCATCGGCTACATGATCCTGCCTCCCCGCCTGCTTGCGCGCTACGAAAGCTCGATCGCCCTGTTTTCAAGCGCCGTTTCCAGCTTCGAGCAGTACGCCCTTGCCCGCTTCATCGAAAAGGGCCACTTCGAGCGGCAGGTGTACCGCCTGCGCAACCACTATCGCAAAACCAAGGCCCTCGTCACAGAGGCTCTTTCCTCGTCCGACCTCGGAAGCATCCTCGACATCGAGCGATGCGACGCGGGCACGCACCTGCTGGTGAACGTGCGCACCGGCCTGTCCAACGACGAAGCGAGAGCGCGGGGACGAAAGGCGGGTATGCGCCTTTCGTTCCTCGAAGACTACACCGATCTGCAAAAGCCAGGCGAACAGAGCTCGTGCAGACTCGTGCTGAACTACGCCGGCATCACCGAAGACAACCTCGATGACGTGATCGGAGCGCTGACGACCGTGTTTATGTGACAGCGAGCCGTCGTGCGTCCCGTCTCGTTCGGCGGATGCCGGCAGAAGGACGGCTCTCCGCTTCGGTCGATGTCGCATTCTCGAGAGCGCATGGCTAGAATTCTATTATTCATATAATCCGATTTTCTGTTTCTTATATAATATGGAACCCGCTGCGATCGAGGTGTACAAAGCCGCCCCGTACCGAAACGATCGCGGTACCGAAACCTGAAACGCACGCATCGGAGGAAACCATGCGCATCACCGAGGTCTTCAACAACGCGAAGCCTATGTCGTTCGAGGTATTCCCGCCTAAAGGCCAGCTTACTATCGATGCGGCCCGCTCCGTCATAGCCGAACTGGCCCCGCTCGATCCCGGGTTCGTGTCGGTCACGTATTCGGCCGGCGGTTCGGGGAACACCGCGCTTACCGAACAGGTAGCCCAGATCGGTCAGACCGAGTTCAACCTGAACATGATGGCCCACCTCACCTGCACCGGCGCAAGCACCGAAGATATTCGGCGCCATATCGCCTCGCTCCGAAAACGAGGGGCGGAAAACGTGCTCGCGTTGCGCGGCGACGCCGTCAAAGGGGCTTGTCCCGGAGCGTTCGCCCTCGCGCGCGACCTCATCCCCATCCTGCGCGAAGCCGGCTTCTGCGTCGGGGCGGCGGCCTATCCCGAAGGTCATATCGACTGCCTGGACGACTACGAGAACATCCGCCATCTCAAGGAGAAGCAGGATGCCGGCGCCCAGTTCTTCGTAACCCAGCTCTTCTTCGACAACGACTTCGCCTACCGCTTCCTCGACCGGGCGCGCTCGGCGAACGTAACGGTTCCCATCACGTTCGGCATCATGCCGTTCCTATCGAAAAGCCAGGTGACGCGCATGGTATTCATGTGCGGTGCCAGCATGCCGGCACCCTTGGTCAAACTGCTGGCCCGCTACGAGAACGACCCGGCCAGCTTGCGCCAGGCCGGCATCGAATACGCCTGCCGCCAGATCGACGAGCTGGCGCGGTTCGGCGTGGACGGCATCCACGTGTACACCATGAACCAACCCGACATCGCGCGGGCGGCCGTAGCCGCAGCGGCGCCCTTCCTCGCACGATGAGTGACCGCAGATACCTCGTCGATCGAGCAGAAACGATGCGCTACCTGGGATATGCGGGACAAGTTGTCGATACGTCCCTTATCGGGCGCCTCGACGAGATCGCCAACGCAGCACAGCGCACCGCCTCTCCCGGATACCGCTACCGAATCTTCCCTATCGAAAAGCTCGATGAGGGCGTGCGCTTGACGGGAACGACGCTCGTCCTTCCCGGAGACGATATTGCAAGGCATCTGTCGGGTGCGCGGGAAGCGGCGCTCATGACCTGCACTCTGGGCCTTTCAAACGAGCGGGAAGGGCGGCGCATGCGCCTTCTGAACCCCCTCGATGCGTTCATGTTCGATGCCGCCGGATCGGCGCTGGTCGAATCGGTTGCCGACGCCTGCAACGCGGCCATCGTGCACGAAGCCCGAGAACGGGGATTGTACTGCAACTGGCGCTACGGTCCCGGCTACGGGGACCTTCCCCTGGACATCCAGCCCGCCATCGTGCGCATCCTTGGCGCGGAAAGGGCGCTGGGAATCACGGTGACGACGGGCAACCTGCTTGTCCCGGCCAAAAGCTCCACGGCCGTCATCGGGCTGTTCGATTCCCCGCAAGACGATAGGCGCAGCTGCGCGAACTGCTCGTTTCGCCCGTACTGCTCGATACGAAAGGAGGACACGACGTGCTACCGATAACGAACGGAACCGTCGCCGCGCGCACGCGGGATCGCGTGCGCGTAAAGGACGGCTATCTGGCCGAAGTACTGAACGGCCATGCCTATCTGGTATTCGACGGAGCCATGGGAACCATGCTGCAGAAAGGCGGCCTGGACGCCGGCGAGCTGCCCGAGCTTTTATGCCTCGACCACGCAGACGCGGTAAGCGCCGTGCACCGCTCCTACGTCCAAGCGGGCGCCCAGGTGATCACCACGAACACCTTCGGGGCCAACGAGCGCAAGCTGGAAGGCCGCGCAACGGTTGACGAGGTGTTCGGCGCTGCGATCGCGTGCGCGCTCTCGGCGCATCCGCGCTACGTAGCCGCCGACATCGGACCGACCGGCGCATTGCTCGAACCGATGGGAACGCTGTCGTTCGACGAAGCGTACCACCTGTTCGCTCAGCAGGTCCGCGCCGCCGACAAAGCCGGAGCCGACCTGTTCGTCATCGAGACGATGGCCGACCTTCTGGAAGCGAAGGCGGCGGTGCTGGCAGCCAAGGAAAACAGCGACCTTCCCGTATTCGCCACGATGACCTTCGACGAGACGGGCCGCACGTTTTTGGGCACTAGTCCGAACGTCGCGGCTTACACCCTGGATGCCCTGGGCGTCAACGCCCTGGGTGTGAACTGCTCTTTGGGCCCCGACGCTCTGGTCCCGATCGTCGAAGAGATGCTGTCGGCTGCCACCTGTCCTGTCATGGTGCAGGCAAACGCCGGATTGCCCCGGATGGAAAACGGGAAGACGGTGTTTTCCGTATCGGCGCAAGACTACGCCGCCTCCGTAAGAAAGATGGTCGATGCGGGAGCCTCCATCATCGGAGGATGCTGCGGCACCGACCCGTCCTATATCGAGCGGCTGGCCTCTCTTGTGGAAAACCGGGTGCCCGTGCGCATCCCCGCCTCTCCCGTCTGCGTCATCACCAGCGCCCAGCAGGCACTGGAGTTCCGAGGGCGATCCGTAGGCGTGATCGGAGAGCGCATCAATCCTACGGGCAAGAAAAGGCTCAAGGCCGCGCTGCGCGAGGGCGATTTCGATTACGTCGTCAACGAGGCCATCTCTCAAGACCAGGCCGGCGCCGACGCGCTGGACGTAAACGCCGGCCTGCCCGAAATAGACGAGGCCGCCTGCCTGTGCGAACTGGTTAAGCGCATCCAAAGCGTCACCGGCCTTCCGCTGCAGATCGATTCGTCGGATCCGGTCGCCGTAGAGGCCGCCGTGCGCGCCTATGCGGGAAAAGCCCTCATCAACTCCGTGAACGGCAAGGAGGAAAGCCTTCGCGCCATCCTCCCTATCGCTCGGCACTACGGATGTGCCGTCGTCGGCCTCACGCTGGATGAAAACGGCATCCCCCCTTCGGCCGAAGAGCGCTTCGCCATCGCGTGCCGCATCGTCGAGGCCGCCGAACAGGCGGGGATCCCGCGCGAAGACGTGTTCATAGACTGCCTGGTCATGTCTGCCTCAACCAATCAAAACGAGGTCGCCGACATCCTGCGCGCCGTGACGATGGTCAAAGAGCGGCTGGGCGTGCGCACCGTGCTGGGCGTGTCGAACATCAGCTTCGGGCTTCCAGCCCGACCCGTAGTCAACGCAACCTTCCTGGCGGCGGCATTCAGCGCCGGACTCGACCTGCCCATCTTGAATCCGCTGTCGGATCGCTACCGCGAGGTGGTCGACACCTGGCGCGTCCTGTGCGGACACGATGTTGGCGCACGCCGTTTCATCGAGGGCTACGCGAACTACCAAGCAACGCCCGCAGGAAAACCCGCCGACCCAGCGCAAGGCAGCTCGGAAAGCGCCCCTGCCGGACCCGCGACGTGCGCCGACGACGGGTCGCTGCACAGCGCCATCGTACAGGGCCGCAGAAAAACTGCGGGCGAGATCTGCTCGGCTCTGCTGAACGACACCGATCCGCTCGACATCATCAACCACCACCTCATCCCGGCCCTCGACGAGGTGGGCGATGCGTTCGAACGGGGAACGTTCTTCCTTCCCCAGCTTATGGCCTCGGCGGAAGCCGCCAAAGCCGGGTTCGACGTGATCAAGGCCGCCAGCGCGGCAGCGGATGTCAACAAGGGCACCGTCGCTTTGGCCACGGTCAAAGGCGATATCCACGATATCGGGAAGAACATCGTCAGGATGCTGCTGGAAAACTACGGGTACCGCGTGATCGATCTGGGTCGCGACGTCGATCCCCAGGTCGTCTTGGATTGCGTGAAAACGCACGGGGTGAAGCTCGTGGGCCTCTCGGCCCTCATGACCACCTCGATCCGAGGCATGGAAGACACCATCGCTCTGTTGAGGGCCGAAGCGCCCGATGTGCGCGTACTGGTGGGAGGCGCTGTGCTCAACCCCGAATACGCCCAGATGGTCGGAGCGGACTGGTACGCCAAGGATGCAGCGGAAACCGTGCGCATCGCCGGGGAGTTCTTCGCGAAGACGGCATAGGACGGCTTCCGCACGGCCCGCGGCGGCGCTTGCCGCAAACCGTCCGACAGCGGTTCGCCCGCCTGTGCGCAACCCCGAAGATCGTTTCCCCCCTTTCGGTGACCAAATCGCGAAAGGGGGAGGAAAACGGGTACCCTGCTTTCATGAAATCTACCGAAAGAAGGACTCTATGGGATTGTTCTCGCTGTTCGCAGGCGGCGGTATGACCGAAAACGTAGCCGATGCCCGCAAGATCGGAGCGCTTATCGTGGATGTGCGCGAAGCCGACGAATACCGTCGCGGCCATATCGAGGGAGCCCTGAACGTCCCTCTGTCCGATCTGGCGTCCATCCGCAAGATCGCACCCGACAAACAAACGCCCTTGCGCCTCTACTGCGCCAGCGGGGCGCGCAGCACGCGCGCGGTAGGCCAGATGAAGGCCATGGGGTACGCGGACGTATCGAACATGGGAGGCATCATGGGCTACCGGGGCCCGCTGGAGCGTTAAGAAACCGGACGCGGGCGGCTGTTCCTCGATTCGCGAAGAGTCGCGGCCGCCGATACGAAGCTACAGGCCGCACGCGGCTTTCAGCTGCTCCACCCTGTTCGTGCGCTCCCAGGTGAACTCGGGAAGCTCGCGGCCGAAATGACCGTATGCAGCCGTCTTGCGATAAATGGGGCGGCGAAGGTCGAGCTCGTCGATGATGGCCCCCGGACGCAGGTCGAACACGCTGGTAACCGCAGACTCGATGTCGGCCACGGGAACCGTGTTCGTTCCGAAGGTCTCGACCATCACCGAGACGGGGTGGGCCATGCCGATGGCGTAGGCCACCTGAACCTCGCAGCGATCGGCCAGACCGGCTGCCACCACGTTTTTCGCCACCCAGCGAGCGGCGTACGCAGCCGAACGGTCCACCTTGGTGCAGTCCTTGCCGGAAAACGCGCCGCCGCCGTGGCGACCCATGCCGCCATAGGTATCGACGATGATCTTGCGGCCGGTGAGACCCGCATCCCCCATGGGCCCTCCCACCACGAAACGCCCGGTGGGGTTGATGTGGATGCCCGCATCGGAAGAAAGCCGCACGCCCTCGGCCTGGAAAACGGGCTCGACCACATGCTTGACGATATCGGCGCGCAAAGATTCGGTCTCGACATCGTCGGCATGCTGGGTGGACACCACCACCTGCTCGACGGCCACCGGTTTACCCTCGACGTAGCGAACCGACACCTGGGTTTTCCCATCGGGGCGCAGGTAGGGCAACGTGCCGTTCTTGCGCACCTCGGTAAGGCGCTCGGACAAACGATGCGCCAGGTAGATGGGCATCGGCATGAGCGTGGACGTCTCGTTGCAGGCGTAGCCGAACATCATGCCCTGATCTCCCGCGCCGGTCAGATCGTAGGGATCGGACCGATCGAGACCGTGCTGGGCCTCGAACGACGTATCGACGCCCAGGGCGATATCGGGGCTCTGTTCGTGAATGGCGTTCATGATTCCGCATGTAGAGGCGTCGAAGCCGTACTTTGCGCGGTTGTATCCGATATCGTCCAGAACGCCGCGGACGATCTCCTGCACATCGACGTAGGCCTGAGTGCGGATCTCGCCGGTAACCACCACCAACCCCGTGGACGTAAGCGTCTCGCATGCACAGCGGAACTGGCCGGGATCGGCGGGCTGGCCGTTCGGAGCGACGTAACCCGCTTCCGCCAGCTCGATCTCCTTCGCAAGGATGGCGTCGAGGATGGCGTCGGAAATCTGGTCGCACACCTTGTCGGGATGACCCTCGGTCACCGACTCGGACGTGAACAAATAGGAAGGCGATGCTTCTGCCATGTAAAGGCTCCTTGTATATCGTGACGCACTGCGCGCCCATCGACCATGCGCCGCAAAGCCGCAGCGCCGCAAACTTCACCCATTATATCCGTCTGGATGAAGCGCGGTTATCTGTTTAGGCACCGTTTACAAAGACACCCTCGAACGCGCAGGCGAATGCGGCCCGTCGCGCCCCGCACGGTGCGAACCGACCGAACGGAATGCCGACGACGAGCCGCATGCAGGGGGGCGGCGCCTACGCGCGGGCAATCCTCCAACCTTGCGCCTTCTCGCGATCCTTCCAGAAGCTGCGATAGCGACCTTCCTGGGAAAGCAGCTGATCATGAGTCCCCAGCTGGGTGATGCGTCCGTCTTCCAACATGGCGATCTGATCGGCCGCGGCTATGGTGGAGAGCCGATGGGCGATCACGAGCACCGTCCGGTTGCGGGCAAGCTCGTGCATCGCATCGACCACCGCGGCCTCGTTCTCGGCATCAAGCGCACTGGTCGCTTCGTCGAACAGCACGATGGGCGCATCTTTCAGCAGGGCACGCGCAATAGACACGCGCTGGCGCTCGCCTCCCGAAAGGCGGCATCCCCCTTCGCCCACGCGCGAGGACCATCCATCGTCAAGGCGAGAGGCCACCTCGTCGAGGCGCGCGATGCGGGCGGCGCGGCGCACCTGCTCGTCGGTTGCGTGGGGAGAGCCGAACCGCACGTTGTCCTCGATAGTTCCGTCGAACAGATACACATCCTGGAAAACGAGGGATATCATGCCCAAAAGATCGTCGGGTCGCATGTCGCGGACATCGACGCCGCCGATGCGGACGCTTCCCTCGTCGACGTCCCAGAAGCGCGCCACGAGCCGTGTGAGCGTGGTTTTACCCGAACCCGACGGGCCCACAAGCGCGGTCAGACTGTGCTCGGGACAGGAAAGCGAAACGTCGTCGAGTACGGAGCGCTTCTGATCGTAGGAAAATCCCACATGATCGAACACCACATCGGATGCGGAGGGCTTTTTCGGGTCGGCCGCCTGGGCCAGAGGCCGGGCCGATAAGACGCGCTCGACCGAGTCGAGGGCGTTTTCGCACACGCGAAACGCCATGCCCTGGGCCCCGATTTTCAGAAGGGCGTCGATGAAGCGCAGCCCCAGAATGGCTACGAACAGGTACTCGACGGCATCGATATCCCCTATGGCCAGCAACACGGTGGACGAGAGGAACGACAGACCGAACATCGCATACACCGTCACCGTGTAATTCAGCATCGGACGCTGCGTCATATCGAGCGTGGCCACGGTCGCCTCGCGATCGCGTTCGATATCCTCCGCGAGCGCCGCCCAGCCTTCGTGCGCCTGCCCCGTCGCCCGCAAAATGGGCTGAGCCTGAACGAACTCGATAATACGGGAGGTGAACCGGGCATTCGATTCCTCCTCCTTCAGATGGCCGTCACCGGCCGCCTTGCTCATCTTCTTCGCCCCCGCGTACAGAAGAGGGGCAAGCGCGATGAACGACAGGAAGATGCGCCAGTCGATGTAGAGAAACAGCAAGGCGATGCACGCGGGAACCGTGACGGACGAGACCAACTGGCGCAGAAACACGCCTGGGAAGTTCATGACCATCTGCAAGTCCCGCTCGAGCAAAGACGAAAGCTGGCCCGCGCGGGCTGCGGTGAACCACCCGAGGGGAAGCGAGACCACGTGATCGCCCAACCGCTCCTGAATGCGGCTTACCACGCGCTTCGTGCCGATGAAGTACCCGCGGTTCTCCGCGACGAAGCTCACCGCGGCCGACACGATGCCGAAGGCAACCACGATCAGGGCCCACCGCAACGCCGAGGCTCCGTCGGATTGCGCCAGCGCATGCAGAAGCGGGAGCAGCGCAACGTAGACGCCCGCCTCTACGACCCCCGCAAACGCGAAGAAAACAGCCTGGGGCTTCACCCCGGTCTTCTCGCCGACAAGCGCATCGATCTGATCGACGATCATACAACGTCCTTTCCGCCATGCTCAGCAGTATGCGCACCCGCCTGCTGGGCTTCCCACAACTCCGCATAGCGCCCGCGCGCTCCCAGAAGGCTCTCGTGCGTGCCCTCCTCGACGATCCGACCGGCCTCCATAACAAGGATTCGATCGGCATGGACCACGGTGTTCAGCCGATGGGCGATAACCACGGTGGTTCTACCCTGCACCAAATTGCCCAGCGCCTCTTGGATGGCGGTCTCGTTCTCCGGATCGGCATGGGCCGTCGCTTCGTCCAGAACGAGAATGGGCGCATCCTGGATAAGCGCCCGCGCGATGGCCACGCGCTGCGCCTCGCCTCCCGACAACGACCCGTCCGACGAACCGACCACCGTGTCGTAGCCACGCGGAAGCTCCATGATGCGCTCGTGTATCCGAGCAGCCTTGGCGGCCTCCACCATCTCGTCGTCGGACGCTTCGGGACGGGCCAGCTTGATGTTCTCACGGAGGCTTACCCCCAGCATCATGCTTTCTTGGAACACGATGGCGGCCTTCGACAGCACCGACTGAGAGGAGGCATCGCGCAGATCCACCCCGCCCATCCGCACCGTCCCCGAAACCGGATCCCAGAACCGCGGGATCAGCCGGGCAAACGTGGTCTTCCCGCTTCCCGACCCCCCGACAAGCGCGGTGACGGTTCCCGGAGCGAGACGCACGGTGACCTCGTCCAAGGCGCGCGACGACTCGGCCGCATACGAGAAGGACACCCTGTCAAACGCCACGTCCAGATCCTTCGACGGAAGATCCTCGGCACAGGCCCGTTCGGGCAGAGGCTTAACCGCAAGGATCTCGGAAAGGTGCTCTAGGCTCTGCTTGGCCAAGCGCAGAAAGCCCATCGAAGAGCCCACGGCCATGATTCCCGACGGAATATTGGCGCCCAGCACCAGAAACGGCACGCACGTTGCCAGGTCGCACCAGCCATTGGAAACGAACAGGCAGCTTGCCAACCCGATCATCGCAAGCATCATCCCCGGAGACGTGCCGGCCACAAGGAGGCTGTAGGCCCCAGCCGTGGCCTTCGTCCAAACATGCACGACCTCCGATAGGTCCCGCACGGCCCGGCGAAAGCGCCCTCCCGCCTGCCGAGAGCCGCCGAACGCCTTCACCACCTCGATGCCCTCGACCATCTCTACGACCGACGCCGACAGCTCGACGTTCGCGGCGTTGTACCGCTTATTGAGCTCGGAGTAGTCGCGCATCATGAGCGGCATCGAGACGGCCGTCATAACGACCAGATAGCCAACAAGCAGAAGCGCCAGGCGCCAATCGACGGTAAACAGGTACACCAAGGGGATGATCGGGGTAAGCGCCGCATTCACCAGGTCGGTGGGAGCGTGCCCCACCGATTGGTGCATGCCCAGCACATCGTCGGATGCGGCCTGCTTGGCCTCGCTCGACGTCCGATCGCTGAACCAACCCAGGGGAAGATGCGAGAAATGACCGAACAGGATGCGGCGGGTATTCACGCGGAAGTCCGCATCGGCATGATGGCATATGCCCGTGCCTCCCCCGAACAGCAGGCGACTCGCGGTAGCGCACGCAACCGACGCGATCACCATGAGCGCCAGAGTCTGCGCGTCGAACATCGATCCTTCCAGCGCCTTCTGGGCGATAACGATGGCAACCAGATACGGGACGAAGCCGAACGCAACCGACAGCGCCGATAGCACCATACCCTGCACGATCAGCCCGTGAACGGGCTTGGTAAGCCTCAGGTACAAACCCATAAGGCTCTCTTTGCCGCGAGCGCCGGCCGCCGAGGTCCCGCCCCGCCCGTCCGGCTCCCTTCCCCGGGCCTCGGATCCGTCCAAAGCCATTTCCATACGACCACCTTCCTTCTACATCGCCAACTCGTAGCTGTGCGTGCAGCACCGCTCCATGAACTCGTTGTCGTGCGTTGCCACCAAAACGGCCTGGCCTTCGCGCGACGCGAACGCAAGGGATTCCGACAGCCTTTCCATGCTCGAAGCATCCAAGCCGCTGGTCGGCTCGTCCAGCACCAGAATGGGCCTGCGCATCACCAGGCCGCATGCAATGGACAGGCGCTGCTTCTGCCCACCCGAAAGCGTCGAGGGGTAGCGCTCGCGCATATGCCACAGACCCAACGTCTCCAAAACGCGCTGCGCCCGCTCTCGGTTGTCCTCCGTCGGATCGACCAGCAGCATCACTTCCTCCAGCACGCTGGGCGTGAAGAACTCGGCCCGCACGTCGTTCGGACTGAACCACACCGACCGACGCAAGTGCCGCCGATTGCAGCGGGTGCCGTCGATTTCAATCGAGCCGCAGCGCGAGGCCAGCAATCCCGCCAGCACCCGCAGAAGCGTCGTCTTTCCCGCGCCGTTTTCGCCCGTTAGCGCTACGATCTGGCCGCTTTTCACCGAAAGGGACACGCCGTCAAGCACGCGGCGGCGCCCGAACGAAACCGACACGTCCCGCATCGCAGCCGCGTGCTCTCCCTCCCCGAGTTCGACGGCGCCGTCGAAAGACTCCGCCGCGAGAAGCCGGGGACGCGGGACGCTCGACGGGCTGCGCAGGCCAAGAGCAAGCAGCTCGCCCGGGGAAAGCGCCGCCACCTCTTGGGGGGTAAACGAGCGCTCGATGCGGCCGCCGCGCACGTAGAGGAAACGGTCGGCAACTCCCTCCAAATACGCGATGCGATGCTCGGCGATCACAAGCGCGTAGCCGGCGGCCTTCATATCCGCCACCGTCCGACCCAGTCTGGCCGCCGCCTCCTCGTCGAGGTTGGACGAGGGCTCGTCCATCACGACGAGGAGGGGATGCGGGGCGATCGCCGAAGCGATGGCCACTTTCTGCTTCTGCCCGCTGGAAAGCCGATCGTTCGGAACGGCGCGCAGCCCGTCCAGATCGAACGCCTGTATCGCCTCGTCGGTGCGCTGAACCACGAAGTTGCGGTCATACCCTAGGTTCTCGCAGGTGAAAGCGATCTCTCCGGCCAACTGACTAGAGAAGAACTGACTTGCCGGATCCTGGAACACGCTGCCCACGAACTCGGCGCGTCTCCACGAAGGGATGTCCTCGCACGGAACTCCCCCGATATTCAGCGAGCCCCGGGCCTCTCCTTCGTAATATCCGCCCGCAAGTCCGTTTATCAGGCGCGCGATCGTCGTCTTTCCGCCGCCGGAAGGGCCCAGCAGCACGACGCACTCGCCGCGCGCCACCGAAAGCGACGCATCGTGAATGGTTTCAGAAGCGCCCCTGTATGCAAACGACACCCGATCGAGGCTCAGCGCGCTGTGGCCCATCACGCTATTCTCCCCATCGTCACGACGCCCGCGCATACAACCATGCACGCAAGGACGCACACCGCATCCGAAACAGCGAAGGACGCCCGATAGTAGCTGGTTCGGGAAGTAGGGGCCTCCGCTGCGCGCGTAACCGCCGAGGACGCAAGCTGATCGGCGCTGTTAACAAGCGCCATAAGCATGGGAACCATGACGTACTCGTAGGTGTCCAACGGATTTCCCAGCACCTGGCGAACCGCCAGCAACCCGCGCTTGCGCAACGAGTCGCGCAGAGCGCGCCTCATCGAGGCGAAGGTGGGGAAGAACCTTAAGATAACCAGCACTCCGAGAATGATCTTTTTCGGGCATTTCATGCGGGACAGCGCTGCGCTGATGGTGCCCGGCGCAGAGACGCACACCACGCACGTGGCCGCCATCACGGGAAACGCATGCCAACCCTGATAGACGTGCATCGGAGAGAACAGGATCAGCCGCACCCCGAAGCGAGAAAACGCTAGGTACAGCACCGCGATAAGCGCCAGGGACACCGTAAGCCACAGCGCCATGCGCAGCGAAGCGACCCGCGCGGCGTAGACGATCGAAAAGATACCGAGAACCGCCCGAGCGCCGTCGCTCAGATCGAAGCTCGTCGCAACGACCGCGCATACGAGCACCGCTACCTTGGCCGTCACCGCAAAACCGACCGTACGACCCCGGGACTGAACAGAGGCCTGTTCCATATCAGACCGTTCCGGCCTTGGCGAAATGCTTGCGCATAAGGGCCCGAGCGATCAGACTTCCCAAAAAACCGCAGACGACGGTGCCGATCGCGATTCCGCATACCCATGCGGGATCGGTGTAGTAACGCAGGAAGGTATCGGCGAAAGACTGATCGAACCCCCTCGCCACCAAATCGTTCAGGTAGGCTTCGAGGTTCCTTACAACCGGGATCATGGTCGAGAGCAGGTACAGGCCGCTGAACGCAGACCATGCGGCCGTGATCCACCACGGGTTCGTGCGCTGCGCTTCGGTCCTCAGGAAAACGGCGTCCAGCAGAATTCCCCCCGCTATGTAGAAGGGAATCATGTACTCGAAGTTTCCCACCAAACAAAAGAGAAGGGAGCACATCGTTGCGAACAGCGTCGTGATCCCAAGGCGGTTCACCCGCAGAACCATGAGCATGTACACCGGAGCGGCTAAAAACACCGCCGCGCCCCCCGATGCCACCATCGCGGCATCGGGATGGATCATCGTCACGGACGCTCCGGCGAACATCAGTATGATGGCCAACGCGCTCATAAGCACGGCGGTCACCACCTCGCGCACGCCCCATGCCTTGAGGGCTTTCTTCCCTTCGCCTGCGCTCGCTTTATTTCCCCTTTCCATAACCGTATTCCTCCTTAAGTTACATACAGCTAACATTTATCGATCAGAGCATATACGCGAAACGAACCGTTGGCAAGCCAAGCTGCCGGAAACGCAACGATCCAGTGCTGTTTGGACGAAGAAACCTCGCCGGACGCGGCGGTAAGATAGAATCTCGCGTGAGCGCCGAACCCTTCGGGCAATGAATCGACGAACCGCCTTTTCGCAAAGGAAGACCATGAGCAACAACGCCGCCTACACGCGCGAATACCTCGAAATCGCCTCCGAGCTCGGCGGCGACATAGCCGGACGCCGCGCCGCCCGAGCCTACATGGAGCGCTCGACCGCCATCGTCCACCACCGCGTCGTCGACTCTGCCTTCGTGCCCCGTCTGTTCGATGACGTCACGTACCGCGCGATGAAAGACGCATCGGAAACGGCGCATCGCATCCTATGCAAGGTGATCGCCCATTACCTGGACGACCCCGAATACCGCACCATATTCGACTTCGACGAACGCCTCCGCGAGCTGATCCTGCTTCCGCGCGGCTACGATGCGCTGCTCCCCTTCGCCCGTGTCGATACCTTCCTTGACGAAGACACGCTGTCCGTCAAATTCTGTGAATTCAACGGCGACGGATCGAGCGGCATGAACGAGAATCGCGAAATCACCCATTCGGTCGAACAGACCGCCACGTTCGCAGAGTTCGCATCCCGCCACCGCGTCGAAGCCTGCGAGCTGTTCGACAGCTGGGTGAGCTCCTTTATCGACATCTACGCAACTTACGAGCACCGCGTCGACGATCCCGTGTTCGCCATCTGCGACTACCTCGATCACGGCGTGGTGGACGAATTCGAGATCTTCGCCGGACTGTTCCAGAAACGCGGGTACCGCTGCATCGTCGCCGATGTGCGCGACCTCGTTTTCGACGGACGATCCCTCCGCGCTCACGACGGCACGGCCATCAACGCCATCTGGCGGCGCAGCGTCACTAACGACGTCATCGAGTTCTGGGAGGAATCCCAAGGGATGATCGAGGCGGTTCGTGCCGAAAAAGTTGCCCTCATCGGCAGCTTTGCGGGGCATATTGTCCATGACAAGCAGATCTTCAAGGCTCTGTACCACCCCGCGACCACCGCGATCCTCACCGACGAGGAAAACGCGTTCGTGCGCGCCACCGTGCCGCTCACCACGTTCCTCGAAAGCGATCAAGTCGATCTGGAGGATGTGAAGGCGAACAAGGACGGGTGGATCATCAAGCCCACCGACCACTACGGAGCGGACAACGTCTACGCCGGCTGCTTCTTCGATCAGAAAGAGTGGGACGGCCTGGTGGATCGCTTCGCCAACGGCAAAGCGGGCTTCCCCTTCATCGCGCAGCACTACGTCGTGCCCTTCAAGACCGACACGCTGCCCCCCGACACCGGAATCGACAAGCTGGCCGACAACCAGGTAGCGTGCGAAACGGTGCCGTACAACAACCTCAACGGCCTGTATCTGTACAACGGGACGTTCCAGGGAGTATTCAGCCGCCTGGGGCCGCTGCCCACCATCTCGAAAGATATGCAGGGCATTACCGCCGCCACCCTGTGGGTCGATCGGGAAAGCGACTAACCTCGTGAGCAAGCCCCGCGCGCTTACCGCCGCACAAACGATCGTTTCCCTCGCCCTGGCGATCGCCCTTGTGGGAGGAGGGTACCTCGTCTGCACGGCCCCTCCCCTCTCGCCCGCGCTTTCCTCAGCCCTGGCTTGGGACGACCTGTCGCCCTTCTCGAAAGACCAGCTGTCCCGCGTCGCCGCCGCAGCGCGGGACTTCTCGTTCGGATCGCACGACCGAACCGCTTTGTACCGCACCATCTACCAGGTGAACAGGGAGCTGGAAGGCAATCGTTCAAGCGGTCTCTCCAATGCCGCGCAGCCATCGGGATTTCCCGATCTCGACGGGCTGTCGGAACAAAGCGATGGCGCCGCCTTCGCTTCGGCCTTCGCTTCGGCGCGCGACGCCTACGTCTTCGACCGATCCGCCGTCGAACACCTCGACGACGTGAACCGCGTCGCAACTGCGACGCTCCCCATCCTCGCGATCTGCATACTGGTGGGTGCCGGCGGATTGTTCGCCTTGGCGCGCGTCGCGGGCAGGCGCGCTGCCGCGGTTCCCCTTATCGCCTCATCGACGCTGGTCGTTGGATCATTCTCAGTCCTCGGACTATGGGCGGCCATCGATTTCATGGGAATGTTCAGCGCGTTTCACGGCATCTTCTTCACGCAGGGAACCTGGGAGTTCTCGGAAAGCAGCCTGCTTATCTGCGCCCTTCCCACCGAATTGTGGATGGCGCTGGGCGCTATCTGGTTGACCGTCAGCCTGCTTGCCTGTTCGGCCACCGGCCTCATCGGGGTTCGCCTGTTGAGGGAAAAGACGCGCGCATCCCTGTGAACTCCGAGAAAAACGAGCCGAAAGATGGCCCATCGCGCGCCGAATTGGTAAAGTCTTAACGTTTGAAGGTTACCGGGTTTGCCCGCTTACGACGAGAGGCACGACATGACTGATTCCCAAAAGAAGGTGCGCGTTCGCTTCGCGCCTTCGCCGACCGGCCGCCTGCACATCGGAGGTGCCCGCACGGCCATTTTCAACTGGGCGTACGCGCGCGCTCAGGGCGGAGATTTCATCCTGCGCATCGAAGACACCGACCCCGAGCGTTCCACGGAAGAAAACGTCCAGGTCATTCTTAACGCCATGAAATGGCTCGAGCTCGATTGGGACGAGGGCCCCGAAGTGGGCGGCGCATATGGGCCGTACCATCAGATGCAGCGCATGGACACCTATGCCGCCGCCCTTGAACAGCTGAAGGAAAGCGGGGCGGCCTACCCCTGCTTCTGCACGAAAGAGCAGCTTGATGAAAAGCGCGCGGCGGCCGAAGCGACCGAGGGCGGATATGCCGGCTACGACCGCACATGCCGTGACCTCGACGCGAACGAAGCCGCTCGCCGCATCGAAGCCGGGGAGCCCCATGTCTGGCGCCTGAGGGTTCCCGACAACCACGGCCCCATCGAGTTCGACGATGCCGTCTACGGCCACATGAGCTTTCCCGCCGATGTCATGGACGACATGATCCTCGTGCGCACCGATGGCACTCCCACGTACAACTTCGCCGTGGTCTGCGATGACGCCAACATGGCCATCACCCATGTGATCCGCGGCGACGACCATCTGTCCAACACTCCGCGCCAAATCCTGATCTACGAGGCTTTGGGACGCCCCGTTCCCACCTTCGCCCACCTGTCCATGATTCTGGGCGCCGATGGCAAAAAGCTCTCGAAGCGTCACGGAGCCACCAGCGTCGAAGAGTACCGCGACCGCGGCTATCTGTCCGACGCCGTCGTCAACTTCCTTGCGCTTCTGGGCTGGTCGCTTGACGGCGAAACCACCATCATCGACCGCGAAAAGCTGTGCTCGTCCTTCGATCTGGACCGCATCACCAAAAAAGACGCCGTGTTCGACGAGACCAAGCTCGACTGGATGAACGGCGTCTACATCCGGGAAATGGGACAGGAGGCCTTCGGGGCCGTTGCGAAGCCCTGGATCGAGCGCGCAGGAGCCACCGACGATTGGTTCTTGGCGCATCCCGACTGGGCGAAGCAAACCTACCCGCTTTTGTCCGAGCGCCTTACCCGCCTCGATGAGATTCCCGAGAAGCTGACCTTTTTGTTCTGGGGCGGCGAGGTGCGCGAACTCGATGAAAAATCGGTGTCGAAGGTTCTGACCAAAGAAGGAGCCCGCGCCGACGAGGTTCTGACCGCCGCTCGCGCCATCATCGCCGATGAATCGAACGACTGGGAATTCGAGTCATTGCAGGAAAAGGTGCGCGACCTCTGCGACGCCTTAGGGCTGAAGCCGAAGATGGTGTTCCAACCCGTACGCGTCGCCGTCTGCGGGAACATGGTTTCGCCCCCGTTGTTTGAAAGCTTCGAGCTGATGGAGCGCGCCGACGTGGTCGCCCGCATCGACTCCGTGCTGGCCCGAGTGTTCGGGACGCAAGCCTAGCGATGCCCGATGCGCGCGATGTGAGCCTCACCCGAAGCGACCGCTGAAAGCTCTCCCCCATCCGCGCGCACCAGCAAACGGCCGAGGGAATCGATGCCCGCAACCTCTCCTTGCGCAATCCGATCTCCCGCACGGTTCACCACCTCCACTTCCGCTCCCGTCAGCGACAGGCAGGAGCGGTACTCATCCGCGAACGGCTCGAACCCGCATGCGCACCAGTGCAGGTAGCGCGGTTCGAGCTGTTCGAGAACGCTTCGCGCAAGCCCTTCGATCGCACGGCGGCAAAACGCGCCCCCGGCAACCGACGCATCCGACAAATACGCCGGCGCGTACTTACCGGGCACGTCAAGGCCCTCCTCGGGCCGAACCACGTTCGCGCCAATGCCGATGCACAGCGCACCGCTTTTGTATTCAGAGGAAATACCGGCCAGCTTCCCGTGGGCGCACACGATATCGTTAGGCCATTTCACCTGGGCCTCCACCGCTGGAAACCGTTCGAGGACAGCCGAGCGCACCGCAAGCGCGACCACCAGGCCCGCCGTGGCAACCCGGTCGAGCGGAACCGGGGGACGCAGCAGCAGCGACAGGTACATACCGCCGTAGGGGCTGGCCCAGATGCGTCCCTGCCGACCGTATCCGGCGCTTTGGGAGAAGGCCAGGACGGCATACCCTTCGGGCGCGCCTTCGCCGATCGCCTGTTTAACCAGATCGTTAGTGGAGGTTACCGAGTCCCGCACCTCCAGGTTGAACAACCCCATACCGGCAGCCAGCCTTTCCGATCTAGCCGATGCGCACGGCCGCGCCGTACTTCACACCCGCATCGGAGAGAATCGAACCGTCGGCGAACACGAAACCGGGGCGGATCTCGGCCAAGGGCTTCACCACGAAGTCGCGCTCGAGCGCTCGCGGATGCGGGAGCGCCAACTCTTCCGTATCGACCACGTACATCTGGTAATCGACGATATCAAGATCGCAGGTGCGCGGCCCGTTGGGGATCTCGCGCACGCGACCCAGGCTGTTCTCGATGGCATGCAGGTAACCCAAAAGCTCCTTCGGGGCTATCCCCGTGCGCACAAGCGCCACGGCATTCACGAACGAGTCCTGATCTTCGTAGTAAGCAGGCTCGCTTTCGTAGAAGCTCGAGATATCGACGATATCCGTATCGGGAAGCGCGCACAGCGCGCCGATCGCCAAGTTCAACTGGGCGATCTTCGCTTCCCGCTCTTCTCCGGGCTGGGCGACCAGCGCCACGTTGCAGCCCAGGGCTATAACGGCGAGAGGGCGCAGATCCCTCAGAGCCGATGCGCTAGCCTCCACGTTGTGCGTTCGCACGATCGTGGCTCCCAGCTCGCAGCCCAGCAGCGCTTCGGTGGCCGAAGCACCGTCGCGGTCCTTGGGGGCGTCGATGCCGTAGGCGAATCCGACATAGCGCTTGCGCGAGGCCGCCGTCATAACCGGATACCCCAACCGCACCAGCTCTTGAAGGTTGCGCATAAGATCAAGGCTCTGTTCGGGCGTTTTGCCGAACCCAGGACCGGGATCGAGGCAAATTCGCCCGCGCGCGATACCGGCAGCCTCAAGCTGGCGGGCGCGGCGGAACAGGTAATCGCGCACCTCGGCCACCACATCGTGGTACGACGTGTCGCTCTGCATGGTGGAAGGCTCGCCCTTCATGTGCATGACCACCAACCCCGCATCGCAGGCTGCAGCCACGCTCACCATGGCGGGATCGCGAAAACCGGACACATCGTTGATGATCGCTGCGCCCGCCTTCACACAGGCCTCGGCCACTTCGGCGTGACGCGTGTCGATGCTTACGCATACGCCGCGACGGGAAAGCTCGGCCACGACATCCACCGTGCGCCGCAGCTCCTCTTCGATGGAAACCTCGGCCGAACCGGGGCGCGTAGACTCGCCTCCCACGTCGATGATGCAAGCGCCTTGCTGGACCAGCTTCAAAGCGTGCTCGATCGCATCCTCGGGTCGGTTGTGATCTCCCCCGTCGGAAAACGAATCGGGCGTAACGTTGAGGATGCCCATGATAATGGGCATCCTCTCGTCGAATTCATAGGTTGAACAGCACCACATAGGGCCATCTCCTTCGAGGCGATCGTTAGTTTCGCCGCTTCCCCTCGGCGTCGTCAAGGGATGCGCCCGCAGAACCGTCGGCACCTTCCCCTTCGATCGAAGCGTCCTGGACGGCAGAAGGGGAAGCTTCCGCCGGCTTTTCGACGGACTCCATACCGGGAATCGTCGAAACGGCGGCATCGGTCTCGGAAGACGCAGTCTCAAACCCCTCCATGCCGGGGATTCCCGCCATGCGCTCGCGCAAAGCGCGCTGCTCGGCTTCCTCCTCATCGCGCTTGCGCGCCTCAGCCTCTTCCCGCTCGCGCTGGGCGATCAGCTCGGGTTCGCGTGCCACGTATTCGTCCCACCTATCCTCAAGCAGGGCCTGGCACGCCTCGCCTTCCACCGTCTCGCGCTCCAGCAGAACCTTCGCCATGTTATGCATCTGGTCCTTGCGCGCGCTGAGAATCTCGTAAGCACGATCGTGCGCTTCCTTCAAAATGCGCGCCACCTCGGCATCGATAGCGCGCGCCGTCTCGTCGGAGTAATCCTGCGTGTTGCCGTAATCACGACCCAGGAACACCTCGTGATTGGGCTGACCGAACACCTGATGCCCCAGAATCGGCGACATACCGTACTGGGTAACCATCGCGCGAGCCATCTTCGTGGCGCGCTCGAGGTCGTTGCTGGCGCCGGTGGTGAAGTCGTCGCGGAAGATCTCTTCGGCAACGCGGCCGCCCATGAACACCGCCAACTCGTCTTTCATTTCGCCCACCGTCGAGAGAACTTTGTCCTCTTCGGGGATGGACAGCGTGTAGCCCAACGCACGGCCGCGCGAAATGATCGAGATCTTATGCACCGGATCGGCGTGGTCGAGCGTGAACCCAACAAGCGCGTGCCCGCTTTCGTGATAGGCGATGGTTGTCTTGGTCTCGGCGTTCATCACGCGGCCCTTGCGCTCGGGTCCGGCTATGATACGCTCCATCGCGTCGCTCACCTCGGTCTGGGTGATGATCTTCTTGCCGCGGCGCGCCGTAAGCAGCGCGCTTTCGTTCATCAGGTTCATAAGGTCGGCGCCCGTGAAGCCCGGGGTGATGCCCGCCACGGCCTTCAGGTCGACATCGCTTCCCAACGGTTTGCCCTGGGCGTGAACCTTGAGGATTTTCTCGCGGCCGCGCACGTCGGGCGCATCCACTACGATCTGGCGATCGAAGCGGCCCGGACGTAGAAGCGCCGGATCGAGAACGTCGGAGCGGTTGGTAGCCGCGATCAGAACCACCGAATCGTTCTTCTCGAAACCGTCCATCTCGACCAGCAGCTGATTGAGCGTCTGTTCTCGCTCGTCGTGCCCGCCACCCAGACCGGTGCCGCGCTGGCGGCCCACCGCGTCAATCTCGTCGATGAAGATAATCGAAGGCGCCGCCTCTTTAGCCTGCTGGAACAGATCGCGCACGCGGCTTGCACCCACGCCGACGAACATCTCGACGAAGTCGGAGCCCGAGATGCTGAAGAACGGCACGCCGGCCTCGCCGGCAACCGCACGGGCCAAGAGGGTCTTACCGGTGCCCGGAGGGCCCACCAGAAGGCAGCCGCGCGGAATCTTGGCGCCCAGCTGACGGTACTTCTCGGGATTCGCCAGGAAGTCTTTGACCTCCTGCATCTCCTCGACCGCCTCGTCTACGCCGGCAACATCGTCGAATTTGACGTCGGGGCGCTCCTCAAGCGTCTTTTTCGCTTTGGCGCGCCCGAAACCCATCTGCGAGTTCTGCGCCTTCATCATCTGCGTGAGGAACAGCCACAGAAGCGCGCCCATGATGAGGATGGGCAGAAGCGTGGTGAGGATGTCGGCGAACGGAGAGGGCAGCTTGATCTGGTACGTGGTGTCAGGATGCTTCGTCACCAGGTTGATCAGCGAGTCCTGCCCAACATACGTAGAGGTGTACTTGCGCTCGGTGCCCAGTTGCTTGGCCTCGATAGCCTCGGTTGCAATGCCCTGGAGGCTAACCCACGCAGGAGCTTCGGCGTTCGCAAGCGCACCCAGCGCCGAAAACGACTTGTTGAAGGCGCCTGCCGCCGTAGAGCCTGCGGTGACGGCCGGATAGTAGGTTCCGCTCACCGTATGAGAGCCCGCATCGTAGGTAACCGAAACCACGCGATCCTGCTCGACCGCCTGGATGAATTCGGACGTGATGAGGTTGTCGGTGGGTTTGCCGTCGGGGTTCGTCATAGCGAGGAACTGCCGCCCGGCCAAAAACGCCACGAACGCGAACAAGACGACGCTGACGATGGCGGTACGCAGGTTAGCACCCTGAATCGGGGGTTTCTTGCTGTTGTTTGACATTGCGCCTTACCTTTCGCAGACAACATGCGTCTGCCCTGTTGCCTAGAATATCGAAACGCCCGCCTGCCGAAGCGAGCGGGCCTTGCCGTTACCGGTAGATGTCGGGTTTCAGAACGCCGATGTAGGGCAGGTTCCTGTACTTCTCGGCATAGTCCAGACCGTAACCCACAATGAACCGGTCGGGGCATTCGAAGCCCACGTGCTTGCAGTCGATCTTGGCCTGAGCCCGCGTGTTCTTGCGAAGCAGCGTGGCAACCTCGATCGACAGCGGTTCGCGCGAAGCGAGGTTTTTCAGGAGGTACGTGAGGGTGAGGCCGGAGTCGAGAATGTCTTCGGCTACGATAACGTGCTTTCCGCTGATCTCGGAGGACAGATCCTTCAAGATGCGCACGACACCCGAGCTCTTGGTTCCGGAACCGTACGACGAGATGGCCATGTAATCCATCTCGACGGGCAGCTTGATCTCGCGCGCCAGATCGGCCATGAAGATGGCCGCGCCGCGCAGAACCGAGATCAGGACGATCTGCTCGCCGCGCTCGACGCGCTCGGCGTACTCTTCAGTAAGCGCCGCGCCGATCTGGGCAACGCGCCGCTTGATCTCGTCTTCGGTGTACAGAATCTCTTCGACGTCTCGATCCACGCTCAGCATCCTTCTCAGAAAACCGAAGAACCGCCCAACATCGCTGATGGGCGGGCATCGTTGCTGTTCAATATCGTCGGTATTCTACCATTGGGCTTATCAGAGCGCCTTACGATACGGCTACGGCATCCCAGAAGGTACGATATTTACACGCGTCTCATACGCGCGATATCGGGAAACTCGTCCAGAACGCGCTCGATGGGAAAGCCCACCACCGTGCTGCGATACCCGTCAATGCCCTCGACCAGAGTCGACCCTTCCCCCTGAATGGCGTAGGCGCCGGCCTTGTCGAACGATTCTCCGCAAGCCAGGTAGCTTTCGATATCGCATTCGGCCAGTTCTTTGAAGCGGACGCACGTGGTGTCGGAGAACGTGCGATACCCCAAAGACACGTCCTGGGCGTTAGGGGCGTGGATCATCCATACCGAAACCGCCGTATGCACCCGATGGGTGCAACCCGACAAGCTGCGCAGCATGCGCTTCGCGTCTTCGGTATCCTGCGGCTTGCCGAAAACCTCGCCCCGGCAGTCAACCACCGTGTCGGCCCCTATGACGATGAGCGAGCCCACATACTCGTCGCTCAAAACCTCCTGCACCGCCGCACCCGCCTTGCGCTGGGCAAGCTTCTTGGCCGCTTCCACGGGCTGCGCCAGATCGTCGGGCTCAAGCGACTCGTCAACATCGCTTACGCAGACGGTGAACGGAATACCGGCCTGCTCGAGAATGTCACGGCGGCGCGGGGAGGCGCTTGCCAGCACGATATCGAAGTCGATCACCTCGCCCACCACGGCCGCCTCTGCCGCATCGCCCGGATAATCTCCCGTCCCCGCATGCGCGTCATCCTTGTCGCCTTCGACGTTTGCGGAAACCAGGCGGTCTGTTTCTTCCATATGCGTACCGACATCCCTCCCGGAGCCTGCGCGCCCCGATTGCTAGCTTCTCTTATTGCGGCGCGTGCGAAACGCGGCCATCGGCTCGACGCGCACACCATGCTTGTTGGCGCTCACCGCAAGGTTTCCCTGAATGTTGGAAACATACCCGCTGTTTATCCGCTTGTCCGCAAACCCCGCAAGCACCGCCTCGACCGAGGCGGCCTCGATGCGCGCACCCTGGGGCAGCATCGATTCAAGCGCGCGAACCACCACGCGACGGGCAAGCGCGGAATGCACCTTCCCCGCCTCGGGCAGCAAAACGAAACCCGCCCCGCAATCAGGTCCGCAGGCCTCGTCGGACACGATCCACGACACCGCGTTCCCGAACAGACGGTCTACCTGGGTATTCAGGTAATCGTCTTCATCGGCTATCAGATTCATCGTGCGCGTAAGCGTTTGGGCAAGCTGGGGATTGCGCTCTTTGGCCCGCGGGACGACCTCGTGGCGCACGTAGGCGCGGAACCGATCGGTGTGGGCGTTGGTCGCATCCTCGCGCCAAAGCGCCCCCTCCCCGTCGCGCACCACCGGCTGCCCCGATTCGGCAAGAAAGCGCACGTAGGCGCGCAGATCCTCCCGGGTGGCATCGAGGCAGGGTCGCGCGATCCTTCCGTTCAGATACCTCATCGAACGAAAACCCCCGGGACCCGTTCCCACGATGGAGCGCATGTAAAACGTCTCGACGCGATCGTCGGAGGTGTGCGCGGTGAAGATGCGCCCCTCTGCAAACGGTCGAGCTTCGTGCAGGCAGAGACTCTTCAGCGCTTCATCGGCAGCCGCATAGCGTTCGCGGCGGGCAACCGCTTCGAGATTGCCCCCCTCTTCCCCGATGAGCGCCGCGATATCAACCTCGCAGTTAAACAGGGGGATGTCCAGCACCTGGGCAAGTTCGGCGACGAATGCGGCATCCGCGTCGGAGTCGTCGCCGCGCAACCGATGGTTCACATGCAGCATGGCAAGCGGCCCCAGCCTCCCTAGGCGATGCAAGTGGGCTGCAAGGTAGGCAAGCGCCGTCGAATCAGAGCCACCCGAAACCATCAGCAGAACCGGAGCCTCGGCCGTGGAAAGCCCGCGCCCATCGATGCACGCAACCACGCGATCGAGCGCCGTCGTCGCTTCGATCATCATAGCCACCTGCTTTTGACCGTGAACCCTGCGCAATCATCTAAGATCGACAGATGCCCGAAACCGATGACGGAGGCGAAGCATTCGCTGTACTTGCAGGGGTTGTTCCCACCCGACACCGGCACAAGTTCGCAGTCGATTTCGAACCCGACGCGGGAATCGCGCCGCGCCAAATCGATCTTGCGGCCCTCGTCGATCACTTCGGTGTCCCCTCTTCGCACGCAGCACCTCCCGCCAAACCGATCCTTGCCGAAAATCTTAAACCTCGCGCTTGGATTTCGCCCGAAGAAGCGCCGTTTTCCCATAGGAATCGAATGATACGCCATTGATCGAACAATCTTTTTTTCAATCGAGTCTGCGCAGATCGCTATCTGTTCTTGCAACTCAGAATCTCTGCAGGGCAACTTAACCGCACAAGACCAACGCGGTGCCCTTTGCCGCTCTATGATGTCTTTGCTGAAAGGAGCGCGATGAAGATAACGATTGACGAACGACCATCTGCACGCGATATCGAAATCACCATCCTGTGCGCCAAAACCGATCGCGAGGTGCTAGATATCGTGGCACGGCTTCGCATGCACGACCGCAAGGTAACCGGGTACTCAGATGGACAAACCCGTATCGTGAGCGCGGAAGACGTCCTGTATATCGAGTCTATCGACGGTCACACGTTCTTCTACACAAACGATTCCGTTCTCGAAACGAGGCTGCGCCTCTGCGAAATGGAAGAGAGGTTTTCCGACTGCGATTTCATGCGCATAGCGAAGAACTGCGTGGTGAATTTTCGCAAGATAACGGGGCTTTCCCCCGATTTGAACGGCAGAATGCTGGCCACTTTGGAGAACAGCGAGCGAATTGTCATATCAAGGCAATACGCATCCCAGGTCAGGCGCAAGATCGGAATAATGTAGACCGAGAAAGGAGCTGTCATGGCCCCGAAAAGCATCATCGATACCGAACACCGAACAGTAGGCGAAAACGCGCGGTCGTTCGCGGTTTCCCTGTGCGTTGGATTCACCATCGTCATGCTGGCATGCATGACGATGGGCTCCGTCTTCGCCGATGAGACGTCGAAGCGGGGCATCGACCTGTGCTGGTCGGTTTTCGGGGTGTGCGTCGCGTCAGCCGCCCTGCAGCTGGTTTTCTTCACTTCGACCGTTATCCGCCACATGGCCTACGCGCTGCGCCTGCCGCTGTTCGGCCTGTGCTTATACGCGATCTTGGCGACAACAGCGGTCCTGATGAGCTGGTTTCCCTCGGACAACCTCGGGGCCTGGCTCTCGTTCACCATCACCTACCTGCTTATATTCGCCGTGATCGCCACGATCTTCGGTTTTGCGCACAGGCGCCAACAGCGCAAGCTTGACGAAAAGCTTGCCGCATACCTCAAGAAGGACGCGTAGCGGGCGGTTTCATCCGCATGCTCATCCGAACCGACAAGCCTAAGAATAAATAAATAAATCAACAAAAGATTTACTACCATATTTCTGGTTTTTATTTATCTAATCTAGCTTGGATGGTGCGTTAGCAATTGGAAAACTCCGTCACCGCCTGATCGCAACCTGGACGGGGAAATTCACCCTTCACCTAAAAAATGAACTCCCCCAATCCCGCAGCGCAGCTACTTACTGTTTGTGCACAGATTTGCGTCTACAGCTAACCAGTAACACGCCAGCGGTGCTAAGGAAAACGAGAGCTACTAACGCCTCCGGCCCCACAGAACCAGTATTCGCTAACGCCGATGTCTTACCTGCGGTTTTTGGAACACTCTGAGTTGGGTTTGACGAGGGATTGCTCGGCTGCAAAGGTTTAGTGTCAGGTTTACCTGTACCCGGATTGGGGGTGGTTCCGGGAATCTCTTCACCCGGCTGTGTGCCGGGTTCACTAGGTTCGGTACCTGGTTGCTCGTCAGCCTTTACTATCACTTTCAGGGTGATTTCTTCGCTGCTGCCATCAGCATAAGTAACAGTGATGGTTCCCTTGGTATTACCGACTTTGTCCGTGCTCGGTGTCGGCGCTTTCCAAGCGAACTTCACTTTATCTAGATCGGTAGGCATCTGACCCGGAGTATCCGGGAACTTAACCACATCTTTAGGTAGCGGAAGCATATCTCCCACTGTCAAAGAAATCGGATCAGCGAACGGGGCGTACCGGTCTTTGTCACTCACGCGGGTAAACTTAAACTCCCACGAGGACGTAGCGGAGGGTTTAAGACTATAACCATCCTTTGCCCTGGCGGTTACGGTAACCGTAACCGGAGCATTCGCATCAGCCTGATTGGGACTAACATTTACTGTTCCGGTAACTACTTTTCCGTCTACCAGGTATTCAACCCCCTCCACCTCAGGTAACGTGTAGCTGCCGATATATTCATTCCCGCCTTGAGCAAAGTCGTCATCCCGACTGCTGGGGGCTTCCGGGGTCACATAGGCGGTAAAAGTCCAGGTACCAGTGACGGTTTCGTCCTTAGCTATGTTCGTGATTGTCGCAGGTTCCCAGCCCTTGAAGTCATAAATCCCCTTATCGGTCACCACCTGTTTCTTCCCTGGTTCAGCCAGGGTCACCGTGCTACCAGCAGCAATATCGGTTTGCGAGGCCGGTAGGAGTTTTTTCACGTCCTCGGGGAGGTCGTCGAAATCGTTAAACTTGTAGGTGACCGCGTAAGTTTTAGGGGCATTCTTATAAATGTTGGTAGCAAACTGATTGGTGTTAGTTTTATACGCTAAGAAAACTGCGCTCTTTAACCGTTCCACCTTGGTATCTGTGGGCATTTTGCTGTACCAGCCCGATTGCGTCAGGCGATTATTTTTAAGGTCGTCCTCCACAGCAGCATCCATTAGTTCTTTAAGTTGAGCATAGGTGGTGATCTGCTGGGTCTTTCCCTCCCAATCAACAGTGATTGGTTTTAAGTTATCTTTCTTAGCAATCCGGTCAGCATACTGGGCCTTTTTGAAAGCCGCCATAGTGGGGTAAGTACCGCCACTCACCTCAGAAATAATCACGTCGTCGCTAAACTGCGTATTTTGCGCAACGTTGTCTGGTTTTAACTGATTAGACAAGTAGGGAACCATACCCTCGTAGTAGCCGTATGCCGCAAGCATCTCCCAGCTCAGGCGCTTAGTATGGATATCCCCGCTCATCCCGTTGGGATTATGGGGCGCTCCATAAATCGGGGTAAACAGGGGAATCGCATAGTAGCCGTTATATTTAGCGGTACCAGTTACCTTTTGCCCATCAACCATGAGTCGATAGGCAACCGCGTTCATATCTACCAGGTCATTGATTGTTTTAAGATTCTTAGCCTCATCGACAGTGATATTGTCAAACTTTTCGTCTCTGTCGGACAAGGTGACTTTATTGAACAGTTTTGCTTTGGTGGCATCGTCTTTGGATAAAGCCACCTCAGCTTCCAAATAGTCCAGGGTGTAGATCAAATCCATCTGGTTGCCGTAATAGGTCTTCAAATCCTCGGCTGTCTGGAAACGATCCGGATTTTCATTCCCATAAGTTACTTGCCCAGCGCGGTCAAAAATCTGGTTGAGGTCGAAGTTCGCCCCTTTATCCGTATCATGGTTCTGATGCCACGGCTCGAACACGCCTCGAGTAATCAGTTCGGCACTCGCCCCGGAACGCTGACCATATCCCGCAAAATGCACCTGATTCGCCATTTGGTGCGTGTGTTCGTGAGCGTAGGTGGTCAGCCCGCGATCATCTAGACCATTGGCCAACCAGTAGTGGATCTGTCCGCTATTAATGTCGGCCACTCCATCTGCCTGCGTGAAAGTAAAATAGTAGCCTAACGGGGTCATAAACTCTTTAACTCCGCTGGCAACCCCAGCACCCTGTTTAGGCGACCACCGTTTTGCAGCAGAAGTCTCATTCGGGTTCTTAATCTGCTGGTTGTCCCATACGCGGCGGTTGCCTACAAGTTGTGATCGCTTATCCTCTTTTGCTATGCGATGCCAAAAATCCAAATAGTCGGCTTGGCGTTCAGCGGCGTATTCGACCTTGTGTTCAAACTCCTCTAGTTCGGCAATATAAGCATTTCGATCAGCATCTTTGAGTGCTCGATTTACATAGGTGTCGGTCAGACCGTACATGATGGACTCCACCGTCGAAACCACATACAGAGAGTTCTCTGACGCGTTCAATAGGGCGAGCAGCTCTGCCTGACCGTTCGGTTCGCCTTTGAGCTTATCGAATACCCGATAGGGAGCATCCGGGTTTGCTTTCGACTTCTTCTCATAAATTACTGCTTTAGAGGTTTTCCAAAACCAATCGGCAGGAGTCTGACCTGTCTTGACTACCTGGTCATTAAGGAAAGATCCTAAATCGGTCTGTTCAGCTATCTTCCCACCTAAAACATCTTTAAACAGTTTAGGAGTAGACAACATTTTGCGCTGATCGGCGCTCTGCTGCCCAATAGCTTTGACTACATCCAGGGGGGCATATTCTTTCCCGAAAGCATTATTTTCCGTCATCAGCTGGCGAGCAACCGTAGCACCCTGTTCTATGTTGAAACCATAGTTACGTTGCAGATAGGCAGCGCCAATCAGGAAACCAGCAGTATCGTCTTTAATCGCGTTTACATAGTAGGCGACGTCTTTATTCTTCCCCGCAGCAGCTACCTGGGAATCTGCTCTTATCATTAGCGGGAGGATTGCTGGTAAATCCTTTTTGATTTGGTTGAATGCGCCCTCCATATCGGAAGCGAGTAAGTACTCTTCTTGTAGCGCCTGGAGCACTACCTCTTCCGGGACATCGTTAAGGTTAGGGTACTTATCTTTATTGTCCTTCCAAATCGCAACTTTTTTGTTTAGTTTCTCGGTTCCCGTGAAATTGGTCTTTGCAAGTTTATCCCTGATGGCTTTCTCGCGAAAATCAACTTTCTGGAGGTCAGAGAGAACCTGATCTAGCACTTGCTGAACCTGTTGATCCCCTAAAGCGTCTGCGGCATAAGCGCGGGAAACAGCCACCGAACCCGCAACAGTCAGCGTTAAGGCGGTTGCTATGGCTAAAGCCAATAGTTCAGATAGGCTCTGCGCGAGTTTTCCACGGAATGGAACAGAACAATCCCTCATATTTCCCCAATGCTGTTCGACGCGACAATTTAAACCAATAAAGACTTTTGTGTTTACTTACGCAAGTATCCCCTAGCTACCACGGGTGATGCAACAAATTCTCGGACTATAACCCGAAAATGTTAAGAACAGCTCACTGGAGAGGGTATGGTTTTCTGGACACCAAGTTAAGGGTGAGAGGCGTTCGGAACGATCCAAAGAAGGAAGTGCTACGACAAGCGGTTCAAGGTCGCGGCCGCCCGGGTGGCGCCGAGCGGAGAGACGAGGGCCGTCGACCTCGCAAAGGAGCTTGGGATCAAGGATTCCGCGCTCGGCCGCCGGGCTCAGGAATACGAGGAGATGGGCGACGCCGCCTTTCCAGGCAACGGAAGCCCCAAGGCCGACAAGGACCGCGAGATCGCGAAGCCCCGGAAGAAGGTCGGGGAGCCCGAGCGCGAGAACGGGCTGTTGGAATGGCGCCTTGCGACTTAGAGCGAGATGCCGCCTGAAGATGCTTAAATAATTGTCCAGAAAACCTTGACCACTCCACAGGGGGCTAGCTGCTTGAGGTACGGAAAAATGCCCGCGCCCCCTTACCGAGGCAAATGACTCTTGCCTCGTTCTTGAAATCAATCTTGATTAAGGCATCAAAAAAGAGCAAGGCAGCTCTTTCGAGCCACGCTTGCTCTCGTCACTCACGCTTTCGGCTTGGACACGGCTAAATCAGTTGCTACCGCCCGTCTGCTGCTGCCTGGCTCTCTCGCGAGCACGCATTATCTCCTGATAGTCGGAATTCCAAAAACCATCGGCGCGCATGTAATCAGAGTTATCACTCGTCTGTGCTTGCGTCAGTGTGATTGTTGCGCCCTTGTCAAAAAACCCTGCACCAGCCTGCGTGTAATACACATTTAGCCCCTTGCCGGTCATACCTAGATGCGTGGTGTTACTGTTCGGCCATGGGTCACTTTCCGCGACAACGACGTCAGCCGCACCACCATAATCGTTGGCGGGCATATGTGAGAACCGCCATCTGTGCGAGTCTATCTGCTCCACGCTCCACTCGCTTGACTTCCAGCTGGACGGAACATCCACGTAGAAATAATCCGTCATGAATGCGTGCCCGCCGTTCGCTGCCTTGGTCTCGGCAGCCTTTTGTTCTTCAGCAGCTTTCTCCTCAGCTGCCCTCTTCTCTTCCTCGGCCTTCTTGGCGGTTATGGCATCGTCCCTGCGCTTTTGCGCCTTTTCCTTCAAATCGTCGAGCTTGGCGGCGTCGATTCCGCTGTCCTTCGCCGCGTTGTAAGCCGCCTCGATTTGCTCGTCTGCCACCTCTTCCGCAGGGATTGGTTCGATGGTGATTTCCTTCTCGACGTTGGTCTTGCCGTCCTTGGCGATGCTCACCTTCGTAACCGCGTCCTTGGTGTTGTAGATGGTGCCGTCCTCCGCGATGGGCGATGCCTCAATCGCAAGGCTGTAATCGCCCGGCTTGAGCGCTATGCCGGAAGAGCTTGACCCTCCGTAGAACACGCTATCCACAGCATTGCCCTTGGAATCTTTTCCAGTCGCGTGGATAGGGATTTTTGTGCCCTTCTCCGTGTCAAGTCCTTCGGCGTTTACCACAAGCGGAACACCGTATGCCTTAGCCGCTTGTGCGCTGAAATACAGATACGCGCCTCCGCCGCAAACTGCAATCGCCGCTATAACGGCAATCGCCACCCACAATTTCGTTCGCTTCTTTTTACCAGATTCATCAGCCATCTCTTTTCCTCCATTCCTTTCTCATGCTGTGTTCTATCTTTGATGAGATCATCTTAAAGTGCTTGAACGCCTTGATTACTGCATCGAGTTTATCTTTCGAGCATTGAGGTCGATTTTTTGCAACTATGCCTTCCTTTTCGTAGGAGAACTGCTTCTCTAAGCCTAACTCACCTTTCACATTTGCGATATATAACGGCGACACTTTCAGACCGTACTTCTCGAGTACATACGCCTGTATCTGCTTATACGTTGGCTTTGGCGGTAGTCTCTCATGTTTCAGGCCTTTCATATCAACGTCCACATTTAGATGCTCTTTGACCTTTTGCCGAGTTAAGAGACATACAGTCTCGTCTTGGTCTTTACTGACATGTCTTTCTCTCCTCTCATATTTCGATAAACAAAAAAGGCGGCAAACCGATAGGATTTCTCCTAAAGGTTCACCGCCCGTTCCCATTCGTGCGTTAACGTGTTGGCCGCTTTTAAGTGCTTCCCCAAACTATGAAACAGGGTCGCTCAAGTGCGATTATCACGCGTGAACTATTCAATTACAGTCAAATTATACCACACGGAAAGGCTTATAGCAAGCAAAATCAGGCCCTGAACAGTCCAAACGGCACCTAGAAAAGCACCCCAAAAACCCGAACCCAAAACCATCAAGAGGAAAAAGAAATTCAGGACACAGAAAAAGAGGTAGAAAATATTTTTTTGAGGGCAGCGTGTGGGAAAAATTAAAACCAATTTTCCCACACATACCCCGACCCTACCTGTGCCCAGCTTTTCTTCTTCGTATGGCGAACGGCGCGGCAGCGCCGGGAGGCACACGCTCTCTCTTTTCCTTGCTTTTTTGGGTTAGCGGACAAAATGTGTGTCTAGCCAATTATTCAACCGAGTATGGATATGCCGTGCTGTTATGGAACTCGGACCACGTAAGACCGTTACCCCATTCCACTGGATCCATGCTTGGAGCGGGATTTTCCGCATAGATCTCGCGAAGAAGGTCGATGTCGTCATCCGTCGGCATCGACCTTCTTATTTCCGAGAAGGACTTCGGGCGCTCGGAATGCATGTAACACCGCCAATACACCGCCTTAATACGGTGATCGACCTTGAGCCCCCTGTGATTACGCAGAACATCCCCCCAACCGCGCGTTCACGCCCCCTTCTATCACGTTATTCATAGAAGGAAGTGGCCCCTCGGCCGTCAGTTCCGGATCCAGATATGTGAACAGGGTGCCGTCGTTCACGAGCTTCACTAGGGAGCGGCGTGCTTTTCTAAGCCTGTCGTGCGTCCGCTCCCAGCCGCCTTCCACCCTCGTCTTCTCATTGAGGAAATCATTCCAGAAGTCGCACCATTGCATGAGCCTCTCGACCCACATACCCGCCTGATGCAGGGTCCCTATATGCAAGAGATCCTTAGAGAGCCGGTAGGGCTCTTGTCCGGCCTGAAGTTTCGGTCTGGTCGTGGTATACCGTTTCACCTTGCAGAACGCATGGAAAGCGCACCTCTGCACACGCGTGCTCGGCCATTCCTTCTTGACCGCCGAGGCAAAACCGGACCCGCCATCGGTCACGACGACCTCAGGGGGGGCGCTACGGTGCGCAAAAGCGCGCTCCGCGCCGTCACGGTCTCGCTGCGGGCGAGATGCCAGGACAGCACGTACTCTTCAGTGCATGCGATGAGCACGCAAAGGTCGCGCTCAGGGTAGATTCCGTCGACATGGATGACGCGGTGCACCTCATCCACCACGTCAGGCATGGGCCACATCTTCCAGAACCCCTCGTTGCGGCGTCGGAACGTACGACCGCCGCTCGGCATCGAGCGATGCGCATCCTTAGATGGGAGCCACCCGATGAACGCATTGAGATCAGCGAGCTCCGAACCATGAGAATGCATCGAGGACGATCCGCACTCCCTGCAACGCCGTCTTTGTGCGCCCGCGCTCGTCCGACCGTTCCTTTTCATCGCCATGCCGCAGGTGGGACATTTCTTATTATTCATGGCGCTCCCCTCGAAACGAGAAAGTTTTAAGTCGTTTCAAGGGTACTGAACTGGGGAAGCGTCAAATTCCAGACACACATTTTGTCCGACCTCGAACTTTTCCCAGAAGAAAGTTTTTCATAAAAAATGGACGCCGACCTGCGTCAGCGCCCGAAACGGGACACACATTTTGTCCGCTAAGCCTCCGCCACCGCAGCGCCATCGCGGCCAGCGCCGCGACCAAAAAAGCCCCCGGCTAAGCCGGGGGCTGATTACTATTCTGACTCAAATTTTTACTTAAATATTTCAAAGTAATTTATTCTCGTTCATCTTCCTTTTTTCTTTTTTTGAAACCAATAAGGGCTAGTAAGCTTCCTGCCATACCCATAATTCCTGCAAACATGCTTAGGTTAGCAGTATCGCCTGTCTTTGGTGATGAAGAATTTACATGAACTTTTCCATTATCACTGCCACTAGGTTTCTTTCCATTGTTGTTAGAATCAGTATTTGAAGAAGCTACATTCTTTTTCGTAACAACAACCTTCACTTTTACAGTATCTTTACTTCCGTCCGGATATTCGATTTCTAAAGTTCCCTCGTATTCACCAGGTTTATTTGGATTAATCGCTCCATCCGGTGTAATGTCCTTCACCTTTGTTCCCTTAGGAAGTTTGTCGAGATTAGTAACATTGTCTGTTAAGTCAGGCTTTTCTCCTTCTTTGATGACTTCCTCTTTCACTTTTGGTTCATTTTCATCTGCCTGAGACTTTTTGTCTTGAACAACAACCTTAACTGTTACTTCATCTTTGCTGCCATCTGGATAGGTTACTACTACTGTACCTTCTTTTTCACCCGGCTTCTTTGTATCCACAGGCTTCTTCCAAGTAATAGTTGTACCCTCTGGGAATTCATCCTTATTGGCAATTCCATCTTTTGCATCAGGAGCTTGTCCCTTATCTACCGTAATTGGTTTTGTTTCTGGATTAAATGCGTCCGCTGCATCCATATAGTTTACCGTAACGGTTACCGTATCTTTTGTACCATCAGCATAGGTCACATCTACCTTAACCGGTTGATTTTTTCCTTTTGTTGGGATTGAACCAACCACCTTAATGGATTTCACCTTATCTTTTGGTGCATCGGTTGTTACTGCATCCACTACTTCTTCAGCAGTAGCTGTTTGTCCGTAAGGTTTGTTTACCTTTCCGCCATCTGCTTTGTACTTTTCCGCATCAGTTTGTGCAGGTGCTGTAGCTTCTACCGTTACATTTACTTTTACGAAATCCTCTGAACCATCAGGATAAGTTATCTTCACAGTATATTCATGTGTTCCGACTTCTGTAGTGTTAACTGGAGTTGTCCAGCTATATCCCGTATTTGCTGGCAAAGCATCCTTATTGGTAATTGCATCTGCTGGAGAAGGTGCACCGTCATTTTGTTTTACGGATAGATTTTTTCCTGTAGGATCAAAGGCATCTTTTGCCTTTCCATAGCTAACAAATACTTGTACTGTTGCTACACTTCCATCTGCGTAAGTTATCTCTACGTCAACTGGTTGATCCACTCCTGTAGTAGGAATATCACCAATAATCTTCTTTGACTTAACTCGCTCATTTGGAGCATTCGTTGTAACCGCATCAGTAATTTCAGCCTCTGTTGCTTTTTCACCATAAGGCTTATTTACGGTTCCACCCTCTGCCGTATATTTTTCAGCATCCGTTTGTGCCGGTGTAGTTACCCTTACTTCAAAGTCAACTTCCACATCTTCTTTACTGCCATCCGGATAAGTTACAGTAACCGTTGCTTTGCGTTCTCCTGCTGTATTGGTATCTATCGGAGTTTTCCAAGCGTACTTTGTTCCCTCCGGCATTTTATCCTTGTTTTTGATAGCATCTTCTGCCTTTGGCTCTTCTGCTCCCTGACTGACAGTTACCTTTTGCCCTTCCGGTGCGTATTTATCCTTAGCGTCGCTGTAGTCAATAGTTACACTGATGTCGTCTTTCGTTCCGTCTTCGTATACTACGGTTACCGGAACAGTCTGATTCCCGCCATCTTTTCCAGGTTCAGGAATTTCTCCCACCTTGATTTCTTTGACTACCTTCTTCTGCTCCGCTGCCGGTAAAGTTTGGTTCGACCCATCCTTTACAGTAACTTTCTTTTTAACATCTTCCTCTGTTGCTTTTTCACCATAAGGCTTATTTACGGTTCCACCCTCTGCCGTATATTTTTCAGCATCCGTTTGTGCAGCAGCGTACTTAGCAGTAAACGTACCGCCGTTATCAAAATTTTCCGGAATTTCCGGTGTCCAACCCGTATGCTTGAAATTTTCCGCTGGAGCAACAGTTGGAACAGTTACATCCGATTTTAATGTTCCTTTTACTACATCCAATACAGTTTTAGAATCTTTAGCAAATGTGCCGTGTTCCCCTTGTTCAAAAGTCACTCTTACATAGCCTTCCGGCGTGTTCGCATCAGGATTTTTTGTCTGATCAATGACTTTTGCAAGTACTGTTACCGGAACTTCCACATCTTCTGTAGAGCCATCCTTGTATTTTACCCTTACCTTACCTGTGTATTCACCCGGTTTGTTGACATTAATAGCATCTTCAGCTGTAACATCTTCAAACGGAGTTTTATTGTCAAGCTCGGGAGTAGCTGCGCTGCCTTTTGCATCTTTGAATTTCTTGATATTATCAGTCAAGTTATACTTTCCGCCAAAAGGAACTGTTTCTTTTTCTGCTTCCGGCTTAAACCTGTCTGCATCTGTCAAGTTAAAGTTAAGAACCGGTCCATCAATAGAATGTTCCCCATTTGGTGCGTAGGCTACAATCTGAGCCTTTGAACCATCTTCTACTTTATTAGCAGGTAATGGTATTTCAAATTCACCTTTTTCCAATTTATCAAATGGAATTTTTACTTCAGCAATTACCTTATCCTTATCATAGGTCTTTGTCTTAGCATCATATGGATGAAGCTTTACAATGGCATCTCCTGCCGCTTTATTTGTAACCTTTAAATCTTCCTCCGGCTTTGCAGGGTTCTTGATTAGAGGTTTTGGAAGTGTTCCCTTAATCTTGTTTTCTACAGCAGGGTTGTAAGTTGTGTTTTCGGCAGTTGGTGCCTTTACGATATAATCAGAAGCATCATTTGGTTTAGTATTATCCACCAGTGCTTCCTGTCCATCAGGCACACCGTCTCCATCTGTATCTACTAGGTTCGGATTTGAACCGAATTGATATTCAATAAAATCAATAAGACCATCACCGTCTGTATCTCTTACGTCCAGCACGCTGTTATGTTCAGAGTTTTCCAGAATCTTCCAAGGAGCTCCGTCATCTTTATTGAATCCAAAAATCTTATTATCTGGCCAATCTGCATAAAGGCGAGAAGAAAACGGTAGGAAGCTATTGTTATCTGTCTGCTTTGCAGCTTCAATAATCTTCTTTGCCGCTTCCGGATCCTTCAAAGAATCCTTTAGCTTATATGAGATTGTATAGAAACCAACCTGTCCTGCAGCAGCAGTTAACACGTTGGATTGAATGTAACTTCTAACTTTAGCAACTTCACCGTTAGTGCTTACATTTTTATGACTCATCGCAGGAGAATTAAAAGTATTAATAACTCCATCTTTAGGTTTATCAATTCTAGTTTTCACTACATTTTTTGTAGGATTACCATTGATATCTGAAGAATAAATATACACATTATCCCAGTCGATGAAATCTGTAAGTTCAGCAGGGAAAGTTTCTTCAATTACAGCTGCATACCCACCTCCTGGAAAAGAGGATTCGTACTTGATGGCAGGCTTATATTCATGAACTGTTTTGATTTCATCAAATTTCTTGCTTTCCCCTTCTACAAACATGGCCTTAGAAGTAAAGCCATCCATGGTAAGATTTGACTTATGGTTATCTTTTTCTTTTGTCTTATCGTAGATGTATCCACTACTGATGGATTCTTTTGCGATTAGATTTGGAGTTGTTTTTCCTCCCTTACCAGTAAGCCACATAGAATCAAACTTAAGTTTCTTATCTTTTAACCCCAAAGATTCTAATGTTTTACCATTAGCAAGTTTAATGGTAACGGTAGAGATGGTGTTGGCGCCGATCGTGCTTTCCTGCAGAGCTCCGCCTATAATTTTGTGTGTCCAAAGTGAGCCACCTTTTTCAGGATCTCCATCGTAGTACTTTTCCATGTTCACTTTGAACGAGCCACTTTTTACTTCAATGGATTCAATCTGTTTGTAAAACTCAGGATCGGAGAATTCAAGAACATATCTACCTGCAAAATACTCAGGATCCTTCTTGTCATCTGTAACCGTATCCCAGTAAGTACCTGCTTTATTCCATTTGCTCCATTTTAATGTGATGGTATCTCCTTCTGTTTTTTCAAAAGTAACACCGGCATAGATAAGTGTTGTCTCTCCTATGCCGCTGGCACTGACCGATCTTGAGGCTGCTACATCATCTTGTGGTAATCTCGCAGCAATCGGAATAGCCTCCTGAGCATAGGCTGGCATCATTGGCACAACGCTTGCACCAATCACAACGGAGCAAAGACCTACACTAAGTTTTCTCATACCCCATTTTAAATTTACCTGCTTGTTTTTTTCTTTCATATTTCTTCCCATACTCCCTGTTTCTGGCAATACAAATTTCATTTTTCCGTATTTTTTATTGTAATACTTCCCGATGAGATTGCTACATCACTTGATATCTTGGATTCTGTTCCGTTGTTCTTCATATAGCTTGTATCATGGTCTTTATCTTCTTTTTCTCAAATATGATTGGAATATTACAGTCTTTTAGTTCCCTCACATACTTCATATTTCTACACTTTATTTACTTAGTGGGTTCAACCCTTGTCATCAATACGACACTCTCAACCCCTATGGTTATGGGGAACATATCCACGCTCGTAGATGGAAACATATCAAAGATTGGCTCTCGTTTGTAGGAACATATCGACTGTAATTATTTCATTTTCAAGCCTTTATCGATAGCTTCCTGAATAATCTTATGACAACAAACTCCCAACGGATTGTTTTCTTTACAATTAGAATTTTTCATTGCCCCAGTGATGGCATTTACTTCTTTTACGGATTTCGCGCCATGCTTTACAACTGCTTCAATTACCTGATTTTCTGTGACTTCGCTACAATAACAAGCATACTTAGGATCTGCATCTTTCTTAAACCAGATAGGAACTCTAACTTGGTCTTTCAAGAATTTTATTTCATTATCTAAGTTATAGTAAACAACGTCGCAGTCCTCGTTCATGCAAATCTTATATTGATCTCCGTTAACAGCATTACGATAATCATCTACCACTAGATGTTCAACAGTTACTTTACTAACGGAAATCCCTTCATTATTACATACAGGACAATTGTCTTTAATTTGATCCGGCTTTTCTGTTTTGCATCCACAACAACATTCATTATTAATCTTCATATATAAGAAGTACATATCTTTTTAATCTTAAAGTTTTTAAGTCTTAATTTTAAAATTTTCAATCTTAGATATTATTTAAATCATTCCAAAATGCTCTAAAGCATCTTCGATTGCTTTTTCTTTTTCTTCTGGGCAATTTGGCACTCTTTGATTTTCTTTCTTACTAAAATTATAATTTTCTCTCTCTATTAGACCATGTTTCCTTTTTATTTGTGCAATATATAGACTTGAAACTTTTAGTCCGTATTTATCTAACACATACTTTTTAATTTCTCCATAAGTTGCGTCTTTTGAAAAGTCAATTTCAGATAATTCATCTTCCCCTATTTCTATATCTAAATGATGTTCTGTATTTAGTTTGGACAACAGAGCTACCGTCTCAATGTGGTCGGTATGGGGGAACATATCGACCCCCTGCACCTTCTCCACCCGATAGCCCTTCGCCGCCAAATAGCGCAGGTCGCGCATCTGCGTAACGGGGTTGCACGAGATGTACACCACGCGCCGAGGGGCTAGAACCGCCAGCGCGTCGAGGAACTCTTCGGTCGATCCCGCGCGCGGCGGATCCATAAACACCACGTCGGCCGAACGGCCCTCTGCCGCCAAGCCGCGCATGAACGAACTCGCATCGGCCGCATGAAACGCCGCGTTCTCGATCCCGTTGTGCCGTGCGTTCTCCCGCGCATCGCGGATAGATGATTCGACCGTATCCACCCCCACCACGCTGCTTGCGCCGCGCGACGCCGCCACCAGCCCGATGGTCCCCGTGCCGCAGTACGCGTCGATCACCGACTGGGTTCCGTCCAGTTGCGCGAACCCGATCGCGCTTAGGTACAGGATCTCGGTTTGAACCGAGTTCACCTGATAGAACGACTGGCTGGAAATGCGGAACGACAGCCCGCACAGCGTATCGAGGATGAACCCGGGTCCGTACAGGCGCTGCTCCTTCCCACCAAGCACCACGTTCGTTTTCCTCAGGTTCACGTTCTGCACCACGGTTGTGATGAAGGGGCACATGCGCGTAAGCTCTCGGCAAAACGACCGAGAGGCGGGGAACTCCTCGCTGTTCGTCACGAGCGTGACCAGCATCTCGCCGCTTTCATGCCCCACGCGCACTACAACGTGACGCATGAACCCCGTTCCGGCGTCTTCGTCGTAAGGTTCGATCCCGTAGCGCATCATGAGGGTCTTCACCGATCGGACGACCTTCTGGGCCTGCTCGTTTTCGACCAGGCAATGCCGGGTATCCACAATGCGATGGGTGCCGGCCGCGTACATGCCCGTGAGGATCTCGCGCAGGGGCCCTTTCCTTCGGGCGGCGCCTTTCCCGAAGACGCGGCCGTCTTTGGCAAAGCCGCCTTTGAGGGCTGCACCGCCCTGACGACGACCTGCGGCAAACGGCGACATCACCTTGTTGCGGTAGCGGTACGGCTCGTCCATGCCCCGAAACGGCAGCATCTCCGCACCGTCCAGCAGCCCAGCCTCGCGAAGTAACGCGACAAGCCGATCCTGCTTCCGAGCCACCTGCTGATCGTACGGCTCGTTCACATGCTGGCAGGCACCGCATTCCCTCGCATGGGGGCATCGCGGAAACCCACCAGTTTCCTTCTCGGAAGCCGTCTGCGTCATCGCACAACCCTCTCGTTTTACAACCCGGTTTATCGTCATATTCTACGTTTCCCCACCCGTTTTGCCCGAATGGGGAAAACAAAGGGATAATAAAGCCAACCAACACGAGGAGGAACCATGAACTTCATTGTACGCTGGCTCGTCACTTCGGTCGCCTGCGCGGCCGCCCTTTGGCTCGTCCCCGGCATCGGCTTTGGGGCCGACAGCTCGACACTTATGTCGACTCTTGCGTTCGGCCTGATCATGGCATTGATTAACGCGAGCATCAAACCCCTGGCCCAGACTCTCGGGCTGCCCTTCACCGTTGTAACGCTGGGAATCGGCTACCTCATCATCAACACGCTTATGGTGTACCTGGCCGCAGGGCTTTCCGGATTCCTGTTCGGAGTCGATATCCGAATCGACAGCTTCCTTTCCGCCTTCTTCGCAAGCATCGTCATCAGCATCGTCTCGTCCATCATCAACGGGATCACCGAAGCCGACGCCTAGGCGCAACCCTCGATGCCCGACTGCTGCGCGCATCCCCAGCGGGTGCGCGCTTTTTTTGCCCCTCGGCAGCGCAATTCGGACTTTTTCGATAAGAATTGGCTGATCGTGGCTAATACCGTGTCAAACCATGATTTAATGCATATCAGTTAGTTTTCCGACAGGAAACGGAGAAAGGGACGTCATGGAGTACTTGAGCGGCGATTTCTACACTTTGCAGCTGGGAATCGGAGCGGTTATCGCAGTCATCCTGGGAGTTGTCTGCATGACCATCGGAAAGAAGAAGGGGCGCTCGGCGGTGGGCTGCTTCTTCCTGGGATTCTTCTTGGGCTTGATCGGCCTCATCATCACGCTGGTGCTTAAACCCAAGGCGAATTAGGAAGTTCGAATCCGCACCGGGCAAGACCAAAACAGGGGTGCCCTGCTCGCATGAAACCGCGAGCAGGGCACCCCTCTCTATTCCGAAGCCGTCCGAACATGCGCCTCGCGCATCCAGCAGCCTCGACCAAACGCGCTAGTTTGCGGACAGCGGAGCCGCCTCGGTGTAGGTGCGCGACATCGCCTCGCGATCGAGCGAGAACAAAGAGCCCTGGTCGCTGCCGTAAAGCTTCATATCGGACACCATGTCGCGGGCGTTGGCCTCTTCCTCGCCCTGCTCCTCGACGAACCACTTCAGGAAATTGACGGTGCGGTAATCGTTGACTTCGACCGCAGCTGCGTAAATCTCGTTGATCGACGCCGTGATGTATTCCTCGTGCTCGAGCGCGGCCTCGAGGGGCTCGAGATTGTTGGAAAACGTCATATCCGGCTCGGCGATGGCGGTCAGCTTGACCTTCTCGTCGTTTTCCAGCAGGTAGTTGCGGAAGATCAGCGCGTGGTCGCGCTCTTCTTTGGTCTGGACCATGTACCAGTTGGCGTAACCCTTCAGCCCCACCTCTTCGTAATGGTTCGCAAACGACATGTACAGATATGCCGAGTACAGCTCCTTGTTGATCTGGTCGTTAAGCAGCTGAGCGACTTTTGCGTCCATACTTTTCCTCCTCGCTTTCCAGGGGCCCTTCGCCCCGCCTTCCTCGCTACATTATCGACCATTCTAACGAGAGAAAGTGCGCCGTCGGCCGAACACCTTCGGTGAAACCCAACCGTGCTTTTGGCTACCTGAGGCTAACTCTGAGCTTGCACCCCTCCGCTCCATCGGACATGGAGAACACATTACATTCTCGCGACCGAGCGCACCGCCGCTTCCCATCGGGGTAGTGTGCAAGCTGACGCTTTCCATCGCCCGAGCGAACGAGGGGGCCCATGCTTCAGATCACCAACATCAGCAAGTCCTACACCACCGGCAGCTTTACCCAAAAGGCCCTCGACGACGTATCGATATCGTTTCGCGACAACGAGTTCGTCGCCATCCTGGGCCCGTCCGGATCGGGCAAGACCACGCTGCTGAACATCCTGGGAGGCCTTGACGCTTACGATTCGGGCGACCTGATCATCGAGGGCATCTCGACCAAGGAATACAAGGACCGCGATTGGGACGCGTACCGCAACAACCGCATCGGGTTCGTGTTCCAGGCGTACAACCTCATCCCCCACCAAACCGTGCTGGCCAACGTCGAGCTGGCGCTCACCTTGTCGGGCGTGTCGAAAGCCGAGCGCAGGAAGCGCGCCGTCGAAGCGCTCGAACGCGTGGGGCTGAAAGACCACGTGGGCAAGAAGCCCAGCCAGCTTTCGGGCGGGCAGATGCAGCGCGTCGCCATCGCGCGCGCCCTCATCAACGACCCCGAGATCCTGCTCGCCGACGAACCGACCGGCGCGCTCGACTCGAAAACAAGCGTGCAGATCATGGACCTCCTCACCGAGATCGCCCGCGACCGCCTGGTGGTCATGGTCACGCATAACCCCGAACTGGCCGAACAATACGCCACGCGCATCGTCAACCTCGCCGACGGAACGATTCGCAGCGACAGCATGCCCTATCGTCCCACCGAGAGCGAAATCGCGGCGGCCCATGGCAAGAAGGCCGTCAAGACCTCGATGTCGTTTCTCACCGCGCTGTCGCTTTCGTTCAACAACCTCATGACCAAGAAGGGGCGCACCATCATGACCGCGTTCGCCGGATCCATCGGGATCATCGGCATCGCGGCCATCCTCTCGTTGGCAAACGGCGTGAACAACTACATCGCCGACGTCGAAGAGCAGACCCTGTCCGAATACCCGCTGACGATCGCGAAAACCGGCATGGACCTCAGCGCGATGCTGGGAGCGGGCAGCGGAACCGACGACGAAGGCTATTCCTCCCCTGTTTCTTTGACGGGAAGCAGCGCCTCCCCGTCCGCTGCGGCGACGGGATCCGCCGACGAGGACGCAAGCTCATCCGATGGCGGGGACGTGAAAGAGCTCGGGGCCCTCAACCGCATGTTCTCAAGCGTGAACACCAACGACCTCGCATCACTGAAGACGTTTCTTGACGGAAACGGCGGCAACGTCAACGAGTACGTGAACCTCATCGAGTGCGACTACGGGATCAAGCCCCTCGTGTTCAGCAGCGACACCGAATCGGGCGCCCGTCAGGTCAACCCGGACACCACCATGACGAAGCTGTCGGGATACGACCCCTCGTCGCCCGGAGCCTCGATGGGAGGTCTCCTTTCCAGCAGCATGACCTCGTACGATGCATTCGCCCAGCTTCCCAGCAACCCCAACCTGTACGAGAAGAACTACAACGTGCTGGCGGGGCGCTGGCCTTCCTCTTACGACGAGCTGGTCCTGGTGGTTAACAGCAACGAGCAGGTCAGCGACCTTTTGCTGTACAGCATGGGGCTGAAGGACCCGGAAAAGCTCGACCAGATGGCCGAGGCGTTCGGCAGAGGGGAAAACGTCGATACCGACCAGGCTTCCGGCGGCTTCTCGTTCGCAGAGCTGATGTCGCCCACGTTCAAAGCCGTCGATCGCACGAAGCTGTACGAGCGAAACGACGACTACGGCACGTGGGTCGACAAGTCGGATGACGCCGACTACATGAAATCGCTCGTCGAAAACTCTGACGACCTGCGCATCGTCGGCATCGTTCAGGCGGACCCCGACGCCAACGGGACCGCGCTGCTCCCCAGCCGGCTATACTACACGCCCGCGCTGCGCGATCGCCTCGTGGACGAGGCCGCCCAGTCCGATATCGTGAAGCAGCAGATGGCAGAGCCCGACACCAACGTGTTCACCGGGAAGGGCTTCGACGACGAAGCCGCCGACGAAAAGGGCGATTTCGACATGTCGTCGCTGTTCACCATCGATCAACAGGCTCTTTCCCAGGCGTTCAGCTTCGACCCCTCAGCGCTGAGCAACCTGTCGTTCAACAACGCGGCGCTCTCCGGGTTCGACATGGCGTCTGCGCCCTCGTCCGATCTTTCCCTCGATCTGTCGGGCATCGACTGGTCGGGAATGGAGCTTTCGGGCGCCGATCTATCAAACATCGACCTGGCCAGCGTCGATCTGAGCGATCTTGCGTCAAACTTCCCCCAGCTGGGAGAAGCGCTCTCCCAGCTCGATTACGCGTCCATCCTCAAGGCGGCGAACGGCGCTTTGGGGGCCAGCGCGTCCAACGACATCGCCCAAACCGCCTCGCGCATCATGCAGGGCTTCCCCGCATACCTCTCCGCGCACCCGTCCGCGACCATCGGCGACTACCTGGCCGAGCCGTCCGTCCAAACCCAGATCAACCAGGTTGTCTCCACCGTCGCGAACAACGAGGCCGTTCAGAAGGCGGTGTCGGACGAAGTGCAGCGCCAGCTGAGCGCGAAGCTGTCCGCGCAGGACGTCGATGCCGTGAGCAAGGCCGTCCAGCAGCGCATCGCGAGCGCCATTTCGTCTCAGATCGGCGCTCAGCTGGCCGGATCGATGTCCCAGTCGCTTTCTGCCGGGCTGCAGAAAGCCCTCCAGGGATACATCTCCCAAATGATGACCGCGCTCTCGTCGCAGGTCTCGTCTGCGGTGGGAAGCTACATGGGGCAGCTCAGCTCGTCGCTTTCCAGCGCGATGAACATCAGCCCCGAAGCGTTTGCCAAGGCTTTCCAGTTCAACATGGATCAAGACGAACTCACCCGGCTTCTGACCTCGATGATGACGGCGAAGAAGACCAGCTACGAGGACAACCTGAAGACGTTGGGATACGCCGACTACGCCAAACCCGAGCAGATCAGCCTGTATCCCAAAGACTTCAACAGCAAGGAGAAGGTGGTCGGCATCCTCGACGCCTACAACGCCGACGCGAAGGCCGCCGGGGACGATGACCGCGTCGTCACCTACACCGACCTGGTCGGGGCCCTGATGAGTTCGGTCACGACCATCATCGACATGATCAGCTACGTGCTGATAGCGTTCGTGTCCATCTCGTTGGTGGTGTCGTCCATCATGATCGGCGTCATCACGTACATCTCGGTGCTCGAGCGGCGCAAGGAGATCGGCATCCTGCGCTCCATCGGCGCGAGCAAGCGCAACGTGAGCGAGATCTTCAACGCCGAGACGGTCATCGAAGGCCTGATCGCGGGCATCATGGGAGTCGGCGTCACCGCCCTTGCCTGCATTCCGGTGAACGCCGTTGTGAACTCGCTGTTCAACGTTGCCCAGGTGGCGATCCTCCCCTGGCAGGCCGCCGCGGTGCTGGCGGCCATCAGCGTGCTGCTCACGTTCATCGCCGGCCTCATACCCGCATCGCGAGCATCGAAGGCCGACCCCGTGGAGGCGCTGCGCAGCGAGTAGGTGATTTTAAGCGCCGTAGCTTTCCTTCAGAGCCCTCCATGCTTTCATGGAGTTCCTGATGGAGGCCTCGGACACGCAGTAGCTCACACGCACCCAGCCGCCGCACCCGAAGCTGTCGGACGCCACCAGAAGCAGATCGTGCCGCTTGGCTCGATCGCTGAACGCCTGGGCGTCTTCCTCAAGCGCCTTCACCCAGAGGTAGAACGCGCCATCGGAAGGGACGTAGCGGTACCCCAGCTCGTCCAAGCCGGAGGTGAGCAGATCTCGGTTTCGCCGATACGCCTCCACATTCGCGGGCAGATCGATGCAGGTCTCGATAACCTTCTGGAACATAACCGGAGCGCACACGTAGCCCAGCGATCGGTGAGCGCCCGCAACGGCATCGGCCACATCGTCGGCGTGTTCCATGCGGCTGGACGTGAACACGTAGCCGATGCGCTCACCGGGAAGCGAGAGGCTTTTCGCCCACGAGTAGCACACGATGGTGTCGCGGTAGAAGCTTGCCGTGAACGGGGCCTCGTTGTCGTAGCACAGCTCGCGATAGGGTTCGTCGCTCAAAAGGTAGATGGGGTGGCCGTATTCGCGTTCACGCGACTCGAGCAAAGCGGCCAGGCGCTCGATGCAATCCTGCGTGTATACCGTTCCCACCGGGTTGTTCGGCGAGTTGACGATGATCAGCGCAGTATTGGGGTTGATGGCTTCTCCCAGCGCCTCGATATCAAGCTGGAAATCATCGACGCGCGTAGGCACCTCGATGCAGGCGCATCCCGCCGTTTCGATAAGCATGCGGTACTCGGGAAAGTACGGCGTGTTGACGATCACCTCCTCACCGGGACGCGCCACCGCGCAGATAACGCTTTTCACGCCCGCCATGGCTCCCGTGGTCATGTATACGTGGCGAGGATCGGCCTCGATGCCGAATCGGGCGCGCAGATTGCGCGCCACGGCTGCGCGCGTAGCGAGAAACCCCGATGCGGGAGAGTACCCGTGAAGAGCGGCCGGATCCTGTTCGATCAGATCGCGCATGCGTTCGCGAATCGCTTCGGGCGCGGGGATGCTGGGGTTGCCGATGCTGAAATCGAACACCTTGTCGGCTCCCACTGCCTTTTTGCGTTCCAGGCCGTAGTTGAACAGCTGGCGGATGGGCGACGGGGCGCGTCCGAGGTCGAGCATCGTTTGGTTGATCACGAAAAGGCTCCTTCGTCGTACGAAAAAGCCCGCCGACAACACGCGGCTTGGCCGGAGTTGTCAGCGGGCGCAGCAGCTCGGCAGATACCTGCCCTACAGATTAATTCAGCTTACCGCCTCATGCGTCGTAATGCTCGGGTTTAACAACCAAGACATCACATTTAATATTGCGAATAAGGTAGGTGGAAACGCTGCCCACGAAGGCGTACTTCAGGTTCGACAAACCGCGGGCTCCGCAAATCACCAGATCGGGCTCGAAAGGCTCGATGAGGCTTTCGGCAAGGGTATCGGTAATGCGTCCGGCATGCACCTTCAGATCGACCGAAGCGATGCTGGCATCGTCTCGCGCCTCCGCCAAAACGGAGGCCAGGTCATGTTCGAGGTTCTTCTTCCCATCCTCGCACAAAGCCGCGAAGTCGATGCCGTTTGCTTCATAGGGAACCGAGTCGATAACGTGCCCGAACAGCAGTTCCGCGCCGCTGTTGTGGGCAATCTGAACCGCACGGCGCGCCACGGCTTCCTGAGTAGACCCTCCGTCCAATGCTGCGAAGATTCGAGCGTACTGAGCCATTTTTCCTCCTCAGTCGGATGTAGCAGATAAGGTCGGAAGCGCATTGCCGCTTGCGATCTAGGGTAATTGTAACTCAATAGCTTACTGACAACCATGATGATGGCCATAGCGCTTATGCAAACGCCGGCCTTCGCCCTCGGTACCTATAACGTAGGTTCAGGACCCCGACACAGACAGCCCCTACGCCGAAAACAGCAACAGCGCGCCGATCAGCGCCAGCACCGCATACGCGATCTTCAGGAAATGCTCCTTGCTGATGCGCTTACCTACCCAATTCCCCAAAACCGTCGCAAGGGCCGCAAGGGGAATGCAGGCCAACACCACATTCACCACCACGGGCGTGAACGCTCCCCCCTGAAACGCGATTCCCGCATACAGGAGGTTCAAAACAGTCCACACCATCGACAACGTCGCGCGAAACCGGTGCTTATCCTGGATCTTCTGCACCGCGTAAATAACCAGCAAGGCTCCGCCCGAGATAAACATTCCCTGAATGAGACCGGCCGCCGCCAAAACCACCCACTGGGCCCACGAAGGCAGGAACCTTTGGCGCTTCGACACCAGGTTGTACAAACCTACGCCCATAATGATCAGGCCGTACACGCGAAGCAGCGCGCCAAGGGAAACGACGTTGTCAACCCATATGCCCACCAGCATGAAGGGAAGCATCACGCCGATGATCCGCCCCAGCTCGTGCCAATCGATCGACTTGAAGTTCAACAGGGACAGCAACCCGCAGGCCATGACCCCCATAGCGTTCAGAACGGCGATAGACTCCCCCATGCCCAGGGTATGGATCCCCACGGGCATCGCAAACATATTGCCCGCGAACCCGGTAATACCCTGAACGGTGTACGCTACGAAAAACGCTATGCAGAATATCGCTTCGCTCATTTCCGCCGTTATTTCCCTCTCTTCGGCAATATTTTTGAGAACGGAAACACCATTTAACCCCGTTCGCCAGTAAAATCATAGACTGACCTTGAAATCGCCCGCCGAACGGCCGGGCGATTTCCGAATTCTCGAAACAAAGGCGGGATATGGCCTCATTCTCAATCTCAACGGCGGGCGACTCGGCCATCAACCTCGAGTTCGCACGCACCATCTCGGCGGAAACCAGCCGCCTGGTGCGCGCTGCCGCCCAAACGCTTTCCGAAGACCGCATCCCGGGCGTCACCGAGCTGGTGCCCGCCTTCTGCTCGCTCATGGTGTGCTACGACCCCAACATCATCGGTTACGACAGCCTGTGCGCCCGCGTCACCGGCAAGCTGCGCACCATCACCGGATCGATCGACAGCCTTCACCGCATCGTGACCATACCCGTGTGCTACGGCGGCGACTACGGCCCCGACCTGCAAACGGTGGCTCGGCATGCAGGGCTTTCCCCTCGCGAGGTGATCGAGATCCACAGCGGGCGCGACTACCTTATCGACATGCTGGGATTCCTTCCCGGATTCGCTTACCTGGGCGGTCTCGACAAGCGCCTTCACACCCCCCGCCTCGCCTCGCCGCGCACCGTCATCCCCGCCGGGTCGGTGGGCATCGGAGGCGCGCAAACCGGCATCTACCCGCTGGCCTCGCCCGGAGGCTGGCAGCTCATCGGCCGCACGCCCGTCATGCCGTACGACCCCGCCCGCGCGCAGCCCATCCTGTACGCAGCCGGCGACTACATCCGCTTCGCTCCCATCACCGAAGAACGCTACCGGGCTATACAATCCCAAGTTGACAACGGAACCTACTGCTGCGAGATCACGATGGAGGAAAACTGATGGGCATGACCGCCAACAAACCGGGCGTATGCACCACCATCCAGGATCTCGGACGCACCGGGTTTCTGGGCAGCGGGTTCTCCCCCTCGGGATGCATGGATAAACGCGCGGCCATCATTGCGAATCTGCTGGTGGACAACGATCCGAACGCACCGGTGCTGGAATTCTGCCTGGCCGGTCCCACGCTGAGGTTCACCACGGCCACGTTCGTCGCCGTAACCGGCGGAGATTTCCGCCCCACCCTCGACGGCGTGCCTCTGCCCGCCTACACCGCGCTTCCCGTCAAGCGCGGATCGGTGCTCTCGTTCAGCGCGCCGCGCACGGGCGTGTACGGCTATCTTGCGCTTGCGGGAGGCGGCCCGAAGGTAGAACGCGTCATGGGATCGGCCTCCACCAACCTCAAATGCGGAATCGGGGGATGGAAGGGACGCGCGCTCACCACGGGTGATTACCTGTCGTTCGAAACGCGCTCCACCGAATTCATCCCGAACCTGGCCTCGCACACGCTAGAGGGCGAGGCGGCCTATTACGAATTCGACAGCGAAGAGGTGAGGCTGCGCGTTGTCCCCGGCCCCCAGCACGACCTGTTCACCCAAGCCGGAATCGACACCTTTTACAGCAGCCCCTATCGGGTTTCCTCCCAATGCGACCGCATGGGCTTTCGTCTCGACGGGCCCGTTATCGAAACCATCGGCGGATCGGACATCGTCTCGGACGGCATTGCGCTGGGCGCGATCCAGGTTCCGAATCACGGCCGTCCCATCATCATGCTGGCCGATCGGCAAACCACGGGCGGTTATGCGAAAATAGGGACGGTCGCCAGCGTCGATATTCCCAAGCTGGTGCAAAGCCCGCCCGGGCGCACCGTTAGATTCGACTCCGTAAGCGTGCAGGAAGCCCAAGAGCTTTACCGCAGAGAAACGCTGCACTTCAAAGCTCTTGCTAAAATGGTCAGACGACCAAGTTACGGGGGCATCTCCCCGCGCAAGACCGCGCGGAGGCTCACACCCATCCTCGAAGCGCAGGCGCTGGCCTCGGGCGGCCAAGCGCTTTGGATCGAAACCGAACAGACCGCCCATCACCGCGAGAAGCGCCAGTCGTAAAGGAGCGTCATGGAAACCAAGAACATCAAAGATCTCATCGAGATCATGGACGAAGCCAACCTGAGCGCCGTCCGTTACGACGACGGGGACATCAAGATCGAGCTGGAGCGCGCAACCCCGTCCATTGCAAGCGCCATGGCCCTGCCGCTGATGGCCGACCGCGTGAAGGAGCTTATCGCCAGCCATGACGATTCGCACGTCACCACCGGCGCCGCAAGCGCGCCCGTGGCCGGCGCCGAAGACTCCAGCGCGCTTGTGCGCAGCCCCATGGTGGGAACGTTCTACACCGGCCCCTCCCCCGATGAAGAGCCCTTCGTGAAGGTGGGCCAGGAGGTGCTTACCGGGCAGACCCTCGCCATCGTCGAAGCCATGAAGATGATGAACGAGATCACGGCTCCCGCACCGGGCATCGTCACCGAGATCCTGGCCGGAAACGGAACCCAGGTAGAATACGACCAGCCCCTGTTCCGCATCGTCACCGAAGCCTCGGCGTAGGGATCCGCCATGCTCAACAAGGTTCTTATCGCCAACCGCGGAGAAATCGCCGTCCGCATCATCCGCGCCTGCAGGGCGATGGGCATCAAGACGGTCGCGGTGTACTCGACCGCCGACCGCCAGGCGCTCCATGTGTACCTGGCCGACGAATCGGTATGCATCGGACCTGCCCAAGCCCGTGACTCGTACCTGAACACCACGGCCATCATCACCGCGGCCCTCGGGTGCGGCGCCGACGCCATCCACCCCGGTTACGGCTTTCTGTCCGAAAACGCCACCTTCGCGAAGATGTGCGCCGACAACGACATCGTCTTCGTCGGACCGCGCGCGTCGGTAATCGACCGCATGGGCAACAAAAGCCAGGCCCGTCGCACCATGATGGACGCCGGCGTGCCCGTCGTACCCGGCTGCCGCGAGTCGTTCCACGATGCAGAGCACGCGAAAGCGGCCGCTGCCGACGTGGGATGGCCCATTATGATCAAGGCGTCGTCGGGCGGCGGCGGCAAGGGCATGCGTATCTCAGAGAGTCCCGAAGACTTCATCGAGCAGTTCAACATCGCGCAGCGCGAGAGCATCAACGCGTTCGGCGACAACACCATGTACCTCGAGCGAGCCGTTATCGACCCGCGCCACGTGGAGGTTCAGGTTATCGCCGACAATCACGGCCATATCGTGGCCATGGGAGAACGTGATTGCTCGGTGCAGCGCAACCACCAGAAGATGATCGAGGAATCCCCCTCGCCCTTCCTCGATGATGAAACCCGCCAACGCATGATGGAAGACGCCGTGAAGGCCGCACGCGCTGTGGGCTACACGTCTGCGGGCACCATCGAGTTTTTGATGGACAAGGACCGCAACTACTACTTCATGGAGATGAACACGCGCGTGCAGGTAGAGCACTCCGTCACCGAATTCGTCACCCACCGAGACATCGTGCGCGAGATGCTGTGCATCGCGGCGGGCGAAGAGCTGTCGTTTACCCAAGACGACATCCACCTCGACGGCCACGGCATCGAGTGCCGCATCAACGCCGAGATTCCCGAAAAGGGATTTCTGCCCAGCCCCGGCGTGATCTCGCAGATGCACCTGCCCGGAGGCAACGGCGTGCGCGTCGATACCGCCGCCTACGACGGATTCGAGATCTCTCCCTACTACGATTCAATGATCGCCAAGGTCATCGTACGCGGGCGCAGCCGCACCGAAGCCATCGCCAAGATGCGCACGGCACTGGAAGAGATGGTGGTAGTGGGCGTGTCGACCAACCTTGATTTTCAGTACTCCATCATGGAAAACGAAACGTTCAAGGCCGGTTTGGCCGACACCAGCTTCATCGAGAAGTTCCTGCGCGGCGAAGTGTAGCGCCACGCGGTCGTCCGCCTCTGCCGGAACCGTCCCGAACAAGGCGCTCTGCATCCGATAGAAACGAAAGGAGGGGTGCGATGCTGGCTCGTCCCGACAACGTTTCCCCCGAAATCTGGGAGAAAGCCCGCAGCGCCTCCCCCGTCGAACTGCGCCGCCTGATCCGCTCGGGAGCCTACAGCGCTCCCACCAGCGGATTGTGTCCGGGCTACGCGCAGGCGAACCTGATCGTGCTGCCCAAAGAGCAGGCTTACGACTTTCTCCTGTTCGCCCAGCGAAACCCCAAGCCCTGCCCTCTTTTAGAGGTAACCGAAACGGGCGCGCGCCAAACCTCCATCTGCGCGACCGACTGCGATATCGCCACCGATTTTCCCCGTTACCGCATCTACCGCCACGGAGAGCTGGTCGACGAGGTTACCGACGTCGCAGATATGTGGCGTGACGACTTCGTCTCGTTCGTCATCGGCTGCTCGTTCTCGTTCGAGTCCGAGCTGATCGAAGCCGGAATCGAAATGCGGCATAACACCATGGGCAGAAACGTCCCGATGTACCTCACCAACGTCGCCTGCAGGCCTGCAGGATCGATGTCGGGGAACATGGTGATGTCGATGCGGCCCATTCCCTACGGGCAGATCGTGCGCGCCACCCAGATCTCGGGAGCCATTCCGCAGGTGCACGGCGCCCCGCTTCATATCGGCGACCCCGCCGCCATCGGCATCCGCGACGTATCCCGTCCCGATTTCGGTGATCCGGTCGACATGTACGAAGGCGAGACCCCGGTGTTCTGGGCCTGCGGCGTTACCCCGCAATCGGTCGTGATGAACTCCAAACCGCCCTTGGCCATCACGCACGCCCCAGGCTGCATGCTGGTGACCGACACCAAAAACATCGACCTGAAAGGATGACGGTTTCGGATAAACCGCACGTATGAAACAGTACTGAAGACAGGAAACGCTTATGAACGCCATCGATCTCAACTGCGATTTGGGTGAAAGCTTCGGCAGGTACGCCATGGGGCTGGACGACCAGGTTATTCCCCTGGTTTCAAGCGTGAACATCGCGTGCGGAATGCACGCGGGCGATCCGTCGGTCATGCGCAAAACCGTGCGCATGGCCGCCCGAGCCGGCATTGCGATCGGCGCTCATCCGGGATACCCCGACCTTCAGGGATTCGGACGCCGCGACATGAACCTCTCGCCCGACGAGGCCTATTCGTTCGTCCTGTACCAAATCGGAGCGCTCGCGGGCTTCTGCGCGGCAGAGGGAGCAGATCTGCACCACGTGAAGCCCCACGGGCAGCTGTACAACCGAGCCGCCACCGACCGCGCATTGGCAGACGCCATCGCCGCCGCCGTGCGGGACTTCGACTCAAAACTGGTGCTGGTGGGCCTTTCGGGCAGCTGCCTGATAGAAGCCGGAGAGACGGCAGGGCTCAGGTGCGCCAACGAATTCTTCGCCGATCGCAACTACACTGACCAAGGCGTGCTTGCCCCGCGCTCTTTACCCAACGCAACGCTCACCGACGAGGCGTTCGCGGTCAAACGCGCCGTCCGCGCGGTTCGCGAAGGCACCATCGAAAGCATCACCGGCAAAACCATCCGGATTTCAGCCGACACCATCTGCACCCACGGCGACAACGAGCGTGCGCTCGAGTTCGTTCGAGAACTTCGCCGCGCACTTGAGGAATCCAACGTGCAGATCAAGCCGATTGGGTCCTAAACGCCGAATCGACCGGTACGGCTTCACCTCCATAGAGCGTTGCGAAAACCACCCGGCAAAACGACGCCCCCGCCGATGGCGGGGGCGTCGTTGAAGCCACTAACCTGAAAGCTAGGCTCCCAGCAGCTTCTGGACAGACGTGATGAACGCAGACATGTTGCGGTACGCGATGAAGATAGTGACCAGGATAATCACCACACCCGCAATGTTGGCGAACAGATGGTTCTTGAACTTCTCGAGATCTGCTCCGTTCGCGCAGAACATCACGAAGAAGGCCATGATGGGCAGCAGGATGGCGTTAGCCGCCTGAGCGGTGAGGATAAGCTGCGTGGGGCTCTTCCCGAACGCAACCGCCATGAAGCATCCGGCCAGAAGCACGATCAGCCAAATGGCTTTGAAGCGGACGTCCTTAAGACCCTTGCCCCAGCCCAAAACGCCGTTAACCGCATACGCCGCCGACAAAGAAGCCGTAATCACACTGGAGAAGCCGGCAGCCAGAAGACCGAGACCGATCATGTACGTAGCCCAGCTGCCCAGAAGCGGCTGAAGGGCGATGGCCATATCCTTGCCGTTGGTCACTGCGATGCCCGTGCCATGGATATTGGCCGCAGCGCAGATGAGGATCGCCATCGATATGACGCCGCCAAGCCCGATGGAAAGGGCCGCATCGAAGCGGGCGTCGGCCACCTGTTCGGGATCTTTGAAGCGCTCGGCGGCACCGGAGGCATGCAGGAACAGGTTGTACGGAACCACCGTCGTTCCAATGAGCCCGGTCGCAACCAAAATGGGGGACACGCCGCCGGTCTGCTCGACGCTGGGAAGCATGGGGACGAACAGACCCGACACCACCGCGCCCCAATCAACCGGAGAGGCGAATGCCGTGATGAGAAACACCAAGCCCATGAACACCACGATGGCCGTGAGGATTTTCTCAACCAGCTTGTACGAGCCAATCCACAGGCAGGCGAAACCAGCGATGCCGATAACCACCACGATGGGCAGCATCTGAATACCAGGAGCGAACGCCTGGATTCCCAAAATGCCGCCGGTCACGTTACCGGTTTCGTAGGCGATGTTGCCCACGAAGATGGCCACGATGACGATGGCGATGGCGGCCCACTTCAGCGCGGGATTGCCGACGCGATCGCGAATGTTTTCGCCCAAGCCCTTCCCCGTGATGATGCCGATGCGCGCAGCCATCTCCTGGAACAGGATGGTTGCCACGGTTGCGAACAGAAGCGCCCACAGCATGGTGTAGCCATAGCTTGCACCCGACACCGTGCAGGTGGTAACCGTGCCCGGTCCGATGAAGCCTGCTGCGACCAGCGCGCCCGGGCCGATGTTCTTGAACTTCTCGGCGAGAGTGCTCTTAGCCATTCGCGATCCTTTCTCGATCACAAGGAGGGATGACCCGCCTCTTTTCCGGCGCCTCCTATCATACAGAGGCTTTAACGTATATTTCCCACTTTACCAGGGAAGTTAACCAACAAAGACGCCGTAGGTGCATTGAGCCCCAATGAAACCGCAAACGGTTGGGCAACCTGGAACCAACGGCCATCCCCTAGGCTGATCGGCCTACTGCCGCGCCGCCGATTTCAGCTTGCGCGCGCGCTTTTTCGCCGAACCCGCATTGTTTCCGGCAAGCCGCGCCTCGAATATACCCACAAGCTTGGCAAGCGGAAGCGTGAACACCAGATAGAAGCACGCAGCGACAATGTAGGGCGTGATGGAGCCGGTAGCGGCGACGATGGTTTTGGCGTACATGACCACTTCCATGACACCGACGGCGGCCAAAAGCGACGTATCTTTGTACAGAAGAATGAACTCGCTGGTCATTGTGGGAAGCACGCGCTGAATCGTCTGGGGAATGATGACGAACAGCATAGTTTGGGCCCTGCTCATTCCCAGCGAGCGAGAGGCTTCGAACTGGCCCTTGTTGATGGACTGGATGCCTGCACGGAAGATCTCGCACAGATAGGCGCCGGAGTTCATCCCCAGCACCAAAACGCCCAGCGGGAACGACGGGATTTCCACCCCCGCCAGGGGCAGGCCGAAAAACGCGATGTAGATCTGCAGGAACACGGGCGTGCCGCGCACCACGTTCACATACGCAGCCGCAATCGCGCGCGGAACCCGAAAGCGCGACATGCGCATGAAGGAAAGCGCCAGACCCACGGGAATGGCCAGGGGGAAGGCGACGGCCACGATACCCACCGCCAGGAAAAAGCCGTTCATCACGACGGGAAAACTGGTAACCAGCAAAGGCGGGTTGAAGAACAGCTTCAGGAACTTGTTGGAGTTCCAGGCCTTCACCCAGTCCTGCCCCTCGAGGTAGCGGGCAAGCTGATCGGCGGGAGACACCGCGGTCACCTTGATGGACGGCAGGTCGCTCAGCTCTTGTCTCGATCCGTCGGCAAACGAAGCCGTCCCTTCGACGGTAAGATTGCCGCCTGCCGCGGGGAACTCCACCCCGTACAGCTCGACGCGATAGTAGGCGCCCGGCTCGACCTCGCCGCCGATGGAGACGGTGACGGTTTGACCTTCGGACGAGAACCGGGCATCGACCTTGGTGCGGGTCATGTGGTCTTCGCCCGTGAGCAACGTGAGCTTGGCGTTATCGAGCGAGAAGCGCGTGCCCTCGGACAGCGTGAACGACAGGCTGCTTACCGATTCATGGGGTGCGGCCTGGCCCTCCCATGAGATGCGCGTCTCGGTGCCGCCCAAAACGTCCGATCCGCTGTTTCCATTCGGACGAGCAGTCATATCCGTCGTTGTCAGGGCATACGCCGTAACAGGGGCAGCGAAAACCGCAAGGGCCAAGGATAAGGCAACGGCGCAGGAAGTCAGCAGCCTCGCGACGGTTCTAACTGATTGAGCATTGTTCATCGGTCGATCACTACCCCATTAATGCTATGCGTTTCGCCTACGACGCGCGGCGAGCTTCAGACAACAGGAACCCCCCGGTTCCCTTTCGAGAAACAAACGGAGGGTTCCATTATACCGACTTCTTGGTCGTTTCCCTGCTACATGTACTGCTTCAGCAGGTTGTCGATCGTGCCATCGGCCATAAGCTCTTCCAAAGCCTTGTTGATGTCCGTCGTCAGAGCCTTGTTATCTGGGGAAACCGCAATGGCGTATTCCTCGCCGGTAGCGATGCTCTTCACTACCTTGGCGTCCTTGTACGCGTCGGCCAGCATCTTGTTCACCACGGCGTAGTTGGTGCATACGGCGTTCACCTGGCCCGCCTGCATAGCGGCAAAGCAGTCGTTGGAATTGCCGTAGGCCACCACGCGAGCGTTGGGGTAATGCTCCTGCACGTAGGTTTCGCCCGTGGTTCCGCTTTGGACGGCGATGCTGACGCCGGCGGAATTGAGGTCGGCGTCAACCGTTTCCTTGGTCACCGTGCTGGAATTCGCAACCGCAATGGACAGGTCGTCGGTGTAGTAGGAGTGCGTGAAATCAACCTGCTTGGCGCGCTCGGGATCTATCGTGAACCCGGAGATGCCCATATCGGCCTGCGTACCGCTGGAGATGGCGGGCAGGATGGCATCGAACTGAAGGGAGACGAACTTGGGCTCGAGGCCAAGCTTCTTGGCAACAGCCTTGGCCACTTCGATATCGAGGCCCACGTACTCGCCGTTTTCCATGTTCTCGAACGGCGGGAAGTCGGGCGAGGTGGCGATGGTGAGGGTGCCGGCGCTCTGAAGCTTGTAGTCGGACCCGGAATTGGATTTCGAGTCGGTCGCGCCGGACGAACCCGCGCAACCCGTCAGCGCAAGGGCGGCGGCAAGGCATCCGACTGCCAGCAAGGCGCCAATCTTCTTCATGTTCATGTGGTTCTCCCTTCATGCATACTTAAAATACGCACACCGGCGGTGCGCCCCTTTCTCAAGCGTTCATCAACATACCCTATCGCACCATGATATTCAGGTGAGATATCGAAGATTTAACATAGACGGCTTTTTTATTCGGCATCCAGAGCCTGAGCCAATATCTGCATTCGAGATTCAACATTTCGTATAATTCTACTGCAATCGCGCAATTCATCGTATGAGTCGATACCGGCAACTTCGCTTACCGCTTTGTATTTCAACTCGTGCTCCAAACTGGCCCAGAAGTCCATCGCGATAGTCCGTATCTGAACCTCGACGGGTATCATGCTGGTTCTATCAACAAAATGAACAGGTATTTTGACGATCATATGCAAGCTGCGGTAACCGTTGGGCTTGGGGTTTGCCACATAGTCCTTGATATGTACCACTTCGAGGTCGTCGTGACGTTTCAGCATTTCGCATAATTCGTAAACATCATGAATGTAGGAGCAGATCACCCGGACGCCGGCGATATCCATAACGTAGCGCTCGGCGTTGGAGACCGTCTGGGACTTGCCGTAACGCGCCAGCTTCTCGTACACGCCTCGCGGATCCTTGACGCGCGACTCGACGTGATGAATGGGGTTGCGGTGCCGTCGAGCACTGAGATCCCGATCGATGATCTCGAAGCGCACCTCCATCTCGCGCATCGCCGCATGATAGCGGGCCAGCATGGGAAGCACGTCGGCGAAGAATTGACGAGCGCTCTCGGACGTTTCCACCGTCAGATCCCTTTCCCCCGGTTTCACTAACGAGCGATGCGGGTCGATCCGCTCGATCCTCTCGGTAAGCGAGCTATTCTGATCCATGCTCGGCATTCTCCCTGCCCTTCGCCGCCTGCCATAGTCTTTCAAGTTCGTCGGAGGCCAACCCATCGATCGGTACATGGGAGGCGCGTGCCTGCCCCTCCATCGATTCCCAGCGCGAGCGGAACTTCGCGCAGGTTCTGCGCAGCGCCGATTCGGAGTCGATTCCCATACGCCGCCCCACATTCACCAGAGCGAACAGAAGGTCGCCGAACTCCAACTCGGCGGCTTCGACCAAAGGATCGGCGGCATCGGCGCGACGCAGCATGCGGCCGTCATCGGATTTGGGTGCCGCCCGGTACGCTTCGCGCAGCTCGGCCTCTTCTTCGCGCACCTTGGCCCACACCCCGTCAAGCGTTTCCCATTCGAAGCCAGCTGCCGCCGCCTTGCGCGATATCTTCTGGGCCTGAAGCAGCGCGGGAAACGAGCGGGGAACATCGTCCAGCAAGCTGGGAACGGATCCCGCTTCGAACGCACGGCGGGCGGCCTCCTCTTTTTCCTCCAGCTTGATTTGCTCCCATAGACGGGCCACCTCGTTCGCATCGCCGCCGGCAACACCCGAGAACACGTGGGGATGGCGCCGTACCATCTTTTCATCCAACGTCGCGCACACGTCGTCGATGGAAAAGCCTCCCGTCTCGGATGCGATCTGACTTTGCAGAACCACCTGGAGCAACACGTCGCCAAGCTCTTCTTCGATGCGCCGGACATCGTGCGCCTCGAGGGCATCGACCGCCTCGTAGGCTTCCTCTACCAGGTATTCGGCCAGCGTTTCGTGCGTCTGCGCCCGATTCCACGAACAGCCCCCTTCGGGTGCGCGCAAGGCGGCCACCGTTGCGACGAGGTCGTAAAACGCACCGGATCGCGCAACGGGCTTCCCGTCGCACAGCGACCCTTCGAGATCGTTGTCATTCATAGCCATGCATGAGCTCCTGAACTCACGACTGCACTGCATCGCAGTATAGCGCCGCCAAAGCGCTCGGAGGAAAACAGCACAGGGTATACTTGATCCCACGACCCACCGAAAGGACCCGCCGTGCCGCTCGTTTCCATCGACCGTCTTTCCGATCCGCGCCTCGACCCGTTCGCCCGCCTGACCGACGTCGCGCTGCGCAGCCGAATCGAACCGGATAAGGGCATTTTCATAGCCGAGACCATCGAGGTGATCGGCCGCGCCCTTGATGCGGGATGCGTCCCGCTATCCCTGCTAACGGCACCGAATTATCTCGGTCAGCTGGAACAGGTCATCCGCCGGATCGACCAGACGCACCCCGGCACCCCCGTGTTCGCGGTTCCGCACAGCGAATTGCGCCAGCTCACCGGATTCGAGCTGACGCGCGGAGCGCTGTGCGCATTTCGGCGCCCCATGCTCCAGCCAATGGAAAAGACGCTGGAGAACGCGCGCGTGGTAGCTGTTTTGGAAGATATCCGCAATCACACCAACGTCGGCGCCATCTTCCGCTCCGCAGCGGCGATCGGGGCCGATGCCGTGCTCGTCTCTCCCGCCTGCTATGATCCGCTGTATCGTCGCGCCGTGCGCGTATCGATGGGTACCGTGTTCCAAGTACCCTGGACCCGCATGGAGGGAGATGCGCGCACCTGGTTCGTCAATGCAGCGCGCACCCTTCATCACCTGGGGTTCACCATTGCCGCCATGGCGCTTGAGGACGACTCGCTTTGCCTGAGCGACCCGCGCGTCCGCTCGCAGGAAAAGATAGCCCTGGTGTTCGGAACGGAAGGGTACGGCCTGTCCCCCACCACGCTTGAGCACTGCGATATGACCGTGCGCATCCCCATGCGCCGCGGAGTGGATTCGCTCAACGTAGCCGCATCGAGCGCCGTGGCATTCTGGGAACTGGTGCGCGAAACCGCCTAGAGGCCAGCTTCGTCCAAAGCCGCGTAAGCCGCAGACAGGGCGTACAGACTTCCGAACACGCACATGACGCCCTCGGCACCGGCCAGTCGACGCGCGATGCCCACCGCTTGCGCCATGTCGCGCGCAACGGTCGCTTCAAGCGAAACCGAATGCGCCCGCGCCTGCGTCCGCACCGCCTCTGCCAGGTCGCCGGCTGCAAGAGCCCGGGGGTTATCGGGTGCGACGCACACGAATGCGCGCGCCAAGGGCGCAAGCGCATCGATCATCGCGCGGTAGTCCTTGTCCGCCAGCACGCCCATGACGAACGTGAACGACCGGTCGGGAAACGCATCTTTCAGCGAATCGGCCAAAGCGCGTGCGCCCTGCGGATTGTGTCCCCCGTCGATAACGACGGTGGGCTGCGCACCGCGCGCGTCCCGCACCTCGAAGCGACCCGGCCAGAATGCAGATGCAATGCCCCGCTCAACCACCTCGTCGGAAATGCCCCACCCGCGCTTTCCCAGCATCTCGACAGTCTCGACGGCCACCGCCGCATTAGCCGGCTGGTAGCTTCCCAGCATGCGCGTGCGAAACGTGCGCCCCTTGTACGAAAACGTTCGGCACCCGCAGGCGATGCCGCCCGAAACCTCCAAGGTGCTCAAGTCGGGCTCGATCAGAGCGCATCCGGCGCTTTCGGCAGCCCGCTGGATAACCGTGCGGGCAGACGGATCCTGCGGGTAGGACACCACGGCGGCGCCCGGCTTGATGATGCCTGCCTTCTCAGCCGCTATCTGGGATAGCTCGGTGCCAAGCAGATCGGTGTGATCGAACCCGATGCGCGCGATAACGCACACCTCGGGCGCATCGATAACGTTGGTCGAGTCCAATCGCCCGCCAAGACCCACCTCAAGCACAACCAAGTCGCAAGCGCTTTGGGCAAAATGCACAAGCGCAACCGCGGTCATCAGCTCGAACTCGGTAGGATGCTCGCCGGTCTCTGCGAACTGGACCTCGGCCGCATCGCGCACCTTGCACGTTGCCTCGGCAAGGTCGGAAGGAGCGATGTCTGCGCCGTCCACACGGATGCGCTCTTCGAACCGAATGATGAAGGGGCTGGTGAACAAACCCGTTCGATACCCCGCCTCGCGCAGGATGGACTCGATGTAGGCGCAGGTGGACCCTTTCCCGTTGGTACCGGCCACGTGGACGAACCTCAGCACATCCTGAGGCCTGCCCAAACGCTCCAGCAAATCGGTTATGCGCTCGAGACCCAGGCGAGACTGCTGCCAGCGCGGCTCGTTAATATAGGCGATCGGATCGAACGGGGTCATCGAACACCCTCGTGCTCCGTGCCCTCGGTCGCGCCGCCCGCGCGCAGGATCTCCCCCAAACGGGCGAAATCTTCCTCGATCAGGGGACGCTTGGTACGATCGTAGATGGCTGCGGCGGGATGGAACATGGGAAACACCTTGAACCTGCCCGCCATGAACGTCTGCCCATGCAGGCTGGTGATGCCCCGCTCGGTTTTCAGGATGAACTTGGTGGCGAAATTACCCAAGGTGACAATCACGTCGGGGTTGATCAGGCGCGTCTGCTCGCGCAGAAACGGCGCGCATGCGGCGATCTCGTCGGGACGCGGATCGCGGTTGTCGGGAGGACGGCACTTCAGCACGTTGGCGATGAATATCTGCTCGCGTTTGAGTCCCGCGATTTCCAAGAACTCAGACAGGTTGCGCCCTGCGGCTCCCACGAACGGCTCTCCCTGCTTGTCCTCGTTCTTTCCCGGCGCTTCTCCAACCACCAGAACGCGCGCCTGCGGATCACCGTTGCCGAACACGGTATTCGTCCGCCCGTCGCACAGAGGGCAGCGGCGACATGCCGCAACGTCGGCGCGCACGTCATCCAAAGTACGGGAATCTGCCATGATCCTACTACGTCCTAACCGAGGTAGTAACGCGGCATGCGACGGGAGAACCCTATCGCCACCTCGTACGATATCGTATTCAGCTGAGCGGCCATATCGTCGATGGTGACCGCCTCGTCGCCCTGCTCGCCCACGATGACGACCTCGTCGCCCACCTGCGGGTCGATGCGCGTGCGCGTGGCGAACGAGCGCATATCCGCCTCGAACATGCACTGATCCATGCAGACGTTGCCCACCTGGCGGAAACGCCTTCCCTTCAGCAGGACGTCGATCCTTCCCGAAAGCGCGCGCACCAGTCCGTCGGCGTATCCGATGGGCAGGGTGCAGATCTTGACGCTGCCGGGAGAGCGGTAGTTGAACCCGTAACTCACCCCTTCGCTCATGGGAACCAGACGGGTATCGGTGATGCGCGCGTGCACGCTCATGACCGGCTTCAGCGCAACCCGCAGACGCGTTTCGGGACACGGGTGAAAACCGTACATACAGATACCCCAGCGCACCATATCGTAATGGACACCGGGATAGCGCACCGTGGCTGCCGAATTCGCCGCATGAACGATACCGGGATCTACCCCCATCTGGCGCAAAGCCGCAACGGCCTCCTCGAACCGATGCGCCTGAACGTCGAACTCGAACGGTTCGGGAGCATCCGCCGTGGCGAAGTGGGTGAACACGCCCGCAAGCTTAAGCGCCCGATGAAACCCGATGCTCATCATGAAAGGCACAACCTCGTCGTAGCGCACGCCGATGCGGTTCATCCCGCTGTTCACCGCCAGATGAAACGGTGCCTCCATGCCGTGCGCATCGGCCATCTCTCCGTACTGGACGGCGAACTCGGACTCGTACACCGAAGGCATGATGTCGTAAGCCAGAAGAAGGGGGATAGCGCTGGCAGGTGGCTGCGACAACATGAGAATAGGAGCGCTGATCTGAGCTTTTCTAAGCTCGATGCCCTCGGATACGGTTGCCACGCCCAGGTGATCGGCTCCGGCGGAAAGCGCCGCCTTCGCAACCTTTACGGCACCGTGCCCGTAAGCGTCGGCCTTCACGACGGCCAACAGATGAGTCGAACGCGCAATGAGCTTGCGCGCCTCGCGCACGTTATGGCGAACTGCGCTTAAATCGATGTTCACCCACGACCAGCGACGCAGCGATTCCTCGATGGTGTCTGCCTGCTCGACATCGAGCGTCAGGCGACCGCGACCCGATGCCAAGCACCCCTCTGCATCGTCCGACAAAGACGATGCGGCGCCTTCGGAAAACGGAGTGACGCCGCTTTTCTTTCGAGGCATACCCGTGAACCCGTTGGGCAGATCGGACGAATACATATCAGTGACCACCTCCGGCCATCATGGACACGGCATGCTGAAGCGCCCCCACTACACCGGCCCAGTTCTCGCGCGCCGCCTTCTCGCTGCCGGGAAGATTCAGCACCAACGAACGACCGCGCTGCATGCAAAGCGCCCGGGAAAGCATCGCGAACGGCGTGATGGCCAGGCTGTAAGCCCGCATGGCTTCGGCGATGCCGGGCACATTGCGCTCGCAAACGTCCATAGTCGCTTCGGGCGTAACGTCGCGCGGCGAAAGTCCGCTCCCTCCGCAGGTAAGCACGATATCGACCTTCAGCTCGTCGGTTCCCCGCACAATGGCGGCCGAGATGAGGGGGCGGTCGTCTCTTACCACCACATGATCGATACATTCCCAACCCTGTTCGGCGATGAGCTTCTCGAGGGCGGCGCCCGCCGTATCCTGCTTCATTCCACGCGTGTCAGAGCAGGTGACGATGCAAAACGTCGGCTTCTTTGCGGACACGGCAAAACTCCCTTCCCTAAATGACCACGTCTTCGCTCACATCGAGCAGAATGCACTCGACTACAGAACCCGCTTCGCGCACTCCCGCGCCTTCGGACATGACGGCGAAGCAGTTGCTGCGCTGAATGACGCCGAACAACCCCGAACTCTGGTTCTTTGCAGGCGCGACCACGTACAGCCCGTCCTCGCCTTTGGTGAGAGTCGAGCGTAAAAAAATGCGCCGCGGGTCCTTCTTCTTGAAGTCTTCGGACAGCCGGGCCTTCACGCGGGGACGCTCGAAGTTGGAAAATCCCTGCATCTTCCTCAATGCGGGCCTGACCAGCAGCTCGAAACCCAAGTAAGCGGCTGCGGGATTTCCCGGCAGCCCGAACACCGGAGTAGCGTTTACCACGCCGAACGCCTGGGCCTTGCCCGGCCGCATGTTCACCGTGGACATCAGCAGTTCGCCGGCGCCCTGGATGGCGGGCTTTATGAAATCGAAGTCGCCGTTGGACGCCCCGTCGCTCGTCACCACGAAGTCGTACTCGGCGGCACAACGCTCGACCTGAGTTTGCAGCGCCTCAAGCGAATCCCGCACGATGGGAAGCCGAACGGGCACCGCGCCCGCCGCAGCGGCGCAGGCGGCAAGGGCGTAAGCATTGGAATTGCGGATCTTTCCGTACGAAGGAACCTCGTCGGCATCCACCAGTTCGGATCCGATCGAAATGATGGCAACGCGCGGCCTGCGGTGAACCGGCACCGACGTCACGCCGCATCCTGCCAGAAAGCCCACGCCGGCGTTCCCGATCACCTCGCCGGAGCGCACCACGATCTCGCCCGCCTTCGCTTCCTCGCCCGCCTCGCGCACGTTCGAGCGCTGTTTGGTGGTGTTCGAGAACGAAACGCGGCTGCCCGTTTTCCCGTCGCCCCGTACCACGCCCACGACCTCGTATTTCACCACGGAGTCGGCGTCGGGGGGAAGCGGAGCGCCCGTCATGATGCGCACGCACTGCCCTTCCGCAATCGAACCCTCGAACACGTCGCCCGCAGCCACCTCGGCTATGACGTCAAGCTCCACCGGGGATTCCACAGAGGCGCTCGCGATCTGGGCGGCCCGCAAAGCGAAGCCGTCCATGGCGCTGTGGGGAAACGGGGCGATGTCGATGTCGCTGGCAAGGTCGGCCGCAGCCGGGCGACCCACCGCCTCGCGCAAAGAGACAAGCTCCACCGGAAGTGCGAAGACCCTCGAAAGCACCAGTTCGCGCGCCTCTTCAAGCGAGATCATCTCGGGAATTGCCGAATCGTTCACAGTTCAAAGCCTTTCAAAGCAAACAGACGCGCACGAGGCGCAGACGGGTAATACGAAAAGCACCCCGCACGAACGCGCAGGGTGCAAAGAACCGCATCGGAATACGTGCCGTCTGTTGAGAATATCACAACGAACGAACGCCCTGCCCAGCAGTCGGGCTACTCGCACTCGATGTTGTAAAACGCCAGACGACCTGCATATCGGGCCTGGGTATCGAGCTCCTCTTCGATACGGATGAGCTGATTGTACTTCGCCACGCGGTCGCTGCGGCACGGAGCGCCGGTCTTGATCTGCCCGGTATTGAGCGCCACGGACAGATCGGCGATGGTGGTGTCTTCGGTTTCGCCCGAACGGTGGCTCATAACGCAGGCGTAGCCCGCCTGCTTGGCCATCTGGATGGCATCGAGCGTCTCGGTGAGGCTGCCGATCTGGTTCACTTTGATGAGAATCGCATTCGCGCAGCCCAGCTCGATGCCCTTTGCCAAGCGCTCGGAGTTGGTGACGAACAGATCGTCTCCCACCAGCTGAACCTTGCTACCGATACGGTCGGTGAGCTTCTTCCAGCCGTCCCAGTCTTCCTCGGCCATGCCGTCCTCGATGGACACGATGGGGTACTTTTCGACCAGTGCCGCCCAGTAATCGACCATCTCGTCGCTGGTAAGCTCGCGGCCCTCGCCCGCCAACACATAGCGCTGCTTGCCGGCATCGTAGAACTCGGTGGATGCGGGATCCATCGCGAACAGAATGTCCGCACCGGGCTGATATCCGGCGGCCTCGCACGCGCGCACAATATACTGAAGCGGCTCTTCGTTCGTGGTGAAGTTCGGCGCGAAACCGCCCTCGTCGCCTACGCCCCCGCCGAGGCCGGCGTCATGCAGAACCTTCTTCAGCGTGTGATAGATCTCGGCGCACCAGCGCAGGCCCTCGGCGAACGTCGAAGCGCCCACGGGCATGATCATGAACTCCTGGAAGTCCACATTGTTGTCGGCATGCACGCCGCCGTTGAGAATGTTCATCATGGGCGTGGGCAGCTCGTAGGCGTTCACACCGCCCACGTATTTGTAAAGGGGCAGCGCGGAGGACTCGGCTGCGGCGCGCGCGGTGGCAAGGGAAACGCCCAGAATGGCATTGGCTCCCAACCGACCCTTGTTATCGGTTCCGTCAAGTTCGAGAAGGGCTTCGTCGATGGCACGCTGGTCGGTGGCCTCGGCTCCGATGAGTTCGCCCGCAATCTCGGTATTCACGTTGCCGACCGCGGTGAGGACACCTTTGCCCAGATAGCGGCCCTTATCGCCATCGCGCAGCTCCACGGCCTCGAACGCGCCGGTGGAGGCACCGGAAGGAACCATGGCACGGCCGAACGAGCCGTCGTCCAGGGTAACTTCGACCTCGACGGTGGGGTTGCCCCGTGAATCGAGAACCTCGCGTCCGTACACATCGATAATGATGCTCATCTATGCCTCCTCGACATAATGCAGTATTGAATGACAGCTAGATGATAGCATCCGGACCCTCGATCCAGAACGATCCGCTTGCTCGATGGCGCCCATAAGCGGAATGCGGCAAGGCGCGCGGCCCTTTCCTCAGCGCCCAGAGAAGACGAGAACCACGGCAGCCATCGCCGCTAGGCCGAGACAGAGCGCAGCCGCATCACAGGGACGCGCCTTCACCACGTTGAGCGCCGACCTTTCGTCTGCGGCTCCGTAAGCCCGAGCGTCCATCGCGCGGGCGAGGGAGTCCGCTCGACCGAACAACCCAACGAATACGGACGAAAACGTGCTACCCCATCTCGATAGCCCCGCCCTCAGACCCCTTGCCTGCTCGGCGCCGCGCGACACGTGCGCGCAGCGAACACGGGATATTTCAACGGCGATGGCGGGAATGAACGCAAGAGCCAAAGACAGCGTAACGACGATGTCGTCCACGGGAACCCCTACCTTGCGCAACGGAGCCATCATCTGCGCCATCGCACCCATGGTTTGGTGTGACGCAGTGCTTAAGGCCACCACCATGCTGGCCTCCACAAGCACCAGCATGCGCAACGCGATGACGACTCCCGCCTCGAATCCCGCCCCGTTCGCGGCCGAGAACCACAGCGCGAACGCCCCCAGAACCCCCGTAGGAGCAAGCGGCGCGCCAAGCGCCCTGAACGGGATACGAGATAGGAAAGCGCAGGCCGCCACCGCAATCGCAAGCACAGTCATCCCCGAAAGCGACTCGACGAGAAACGAGCACAGCGACAGTACCGCAAGCAGCGCTATCTTGACGCGGGCATCGCAACGGTGAACGGGAGATTCCGCCGGATAATATGTCTTGAACCGAAAGAGCATCGTCCCAGTATGGCATAGGGGCATAAAAATGGACCCGGCAGGCCGGGTCCATTCTCGCTTTCACGCACGCGGGAAACGAAAGGCTATTCGGCCTTCGTCTCCTCGGCCGGAGCCTCTTCGGGCTTGGCCTCCTCGGCCTCCACTTCAACCGGAGCCTCGGCTGCAGCCTCGACGACCTCGGTCTCGGCGGGCTTCTCCTCGGCTGCCTCGACCTTCTTGGGGGCAACCTTCTTCGGAGCGGCCTTCGCGGCCTTCTTCTTCACCGGCTCGGTGCACAGCTCCATGACCACCATGGGAGCGTTATCGCCCTTGCGGTAGCCCAGCTTCATGATGCGGGTATAGCCGCCGTTACGATCGGCGAACAGACCCTGCTCGACCTTCTCGAAGATCTCGCGCACCAGCTCCTTGTCACCGCCGAGTTTGGCGATGGCGAGGCGGCGAGAATGAAGGTCGCCCTTCTTTGCCCAGGTGATGATGCGATCGACGTCGGGACGGATCTCCTTGGCGCGCGACTCGATGGTCTTGATGCGGTCGTTTGCCAGAAGAGCGCCGACGAGGCTGCGCTTCATCGCACGCGTATGGCTCGTGTCGGTACCGAGCTTGCGGCCCTTGTAGTTGTGTCTCATGGTCTCGTGTCTCCTATAGCTTCAAGTTCAAGCCCATGGAGATGAGCTTGTCCTTCACTTCCTCAATGGACTTAGCGCCGAAGTTCCTGATGTTCAGCAGGTCGTTCTCGGAGAACTCGACCAGCTGACGCACAGAGTGGATGCCGGCGCGCTTCAGGCAGTTGTAGGAGCGGACGGAAAGGTCCAGATCCTCGATCTGCTTGTCGAGTTCGATATTGGTCTCCTGGCCCTCGGGAGTGAAGATCGAGGGGACCTCCATCTCCTCTTCCTCCTCATCGCCGGAAAGAACCATGAAGGCGCCCATGTACTGGTTGATGATGTTCACCGCACGCAGCACTGCCTCGACGGGGGTGGAAGAGCCGTCGGTCTCGACCTCGAGAACCAGCTTGTCGTAGTCGGTGCGCTGGCCGACGCGGGTGTTGACCACGTTCATGGTGCAACGGCGCACCGGCGAGAACAGCGAGTCGACATGGATGATGCCGATGGGATCCTCGGTGCGCTTGTTGCGCTCGGCCGACACGTAGCCGCGGCCCACGCCGATGCGGATGCTCATCTCGAGCTGACCGCCGTCGGCAACCGTCGCGATGACGTGCTCGGGGTTGATAAGCGTGAACTCGGTGGGAACTTCCAGATCGGCTCCGGTCACCACGCAGGGGCCCTCGACGGACACATGCGCGATGGCCTGCTCGATGTCGGAGTTGAGAGCCTGAAAGACCAGGCCCTTCACGTTCAAAACGATATCGGTGATGTCTTCGATGACGCCTTCGGCAGTAGTGAACTCATGCTGCACGCCCTCGATCTGGATCGCCGTCGCACGCGCACCGTCGAGAGACGAAAGCAGAACGCGGCGCAGCGAGTTGCCCAGAGTGTTGCCGTAACCGCGCTCAAGCGGTTCGACAATGAAACGAGCAAGGGTGTCGCTCACTTCTTCCGTTGTAACTGTAGGCCTCATGAACTCTGTCATGCTTGGTAAGCCTCCTTACTTTGGGCGTGATTACTTCGAGTACAGTTCGACGATGAGCTGTTCGTTGATGTCCAGATCAATCTGATCACGCGTGGGAAGCGCAGAAACGCTGCCCTGAAGCTTCTCGATATCGACCTCGAGCCATGCGGGAACGGCGACGCGCTCGTTGCTGACCAGCGCGCTTTTGATAACCAAAAGCTCCTTGGCCTTGGGAGCGACGGCAATCACGTCGCCGGGGCGGACGCGGTACGACGGGATGTCGACGCTGCGGCCGTTCACGGTGAAGTGAGCGTGGGTGACTGCCTGACGAGCCTCTTTGCGGGTGCGGGCGAAGCCGAGGCGGAACACGACGTTGTCCAGGCGGGACTCGAGAATGGTGAGAAGGTTCTCGCCCGTAACGCCCTCCATAGCCTTGGCGCGCTTGAAGTAGCTGCGGAACTGCTTCTCGAGAACGCCGTAGATGAACTTGGCCTTCTGCTTCTCGCGAAGCTGCTGGCCGTACTCGCTTTCCTTGCGGCGGCGCTTGGGCTCGCGCTTGGATTCTTTGGTGGTATAGCCGAGGACGGAGGGCTCGATGCCCAGCTGCCTGCAGCGCTTCAGAACCGGAGTCCTGTCAATTGCCATGATCTAAATCCTTTCAACTACACGCGACGACGCTTGCGCGGACGGCAACCGTTGTGCGGAATGGGCGTGCAATCCTGAATGCTGGAAACCTCGAGACCGGCTGCCTGCAGGGAGCGGACGGCGGTTTCGCGGCCCGAGCCGGGGCCCTTCACGAAAACGGCGACCTTGTGCAGGCCGTGCTCCATGGCGGTTTTTGCGGCAGCCTCGGCAGCCATCTGAGCCGCGAACGGAGTGGACTTGCGGGAGCCCTTGAAGCCGACGGTGCCGGCGGACTGCCACGAGATCACGTTGCCCTGGGGATCGGTGATGCTCACGATCGTGTTGTTGAACGTGGACTTGATATGCGCAGCGCCAACGGCAATGTTCTTACGCTCGGAGCGCTTGATGTGCGCAGTTGCATTCTTCTTCTGAGCCATTTAGCTACCCCTACTTCTTCTTGCCGCCGATTTGCTTGCGAGGACCCTTGCGCGTACGAGCGTTCGTGTGGGTGCGCTGACCGCGAACGGGCAGGCCACGACGGTGGCGCAGGCCTCGGTAGCAACCGATCTCCATGAGGCGCTTGATGTTCTGGGAAACTTCGCGGTGCAGGTCGCCCTCGACCGTGAGGTTGCCCTGGATGTAATCGCGGAGCTTGGACAGATCGTCTTCCGTCAGGTCATTGCAGCGGATGTCAGGGTTGACACCGGTTTCCGCAAGAATCTTCTTGGAAGTCGTCAGACCGATGCCGTAGATGTAGGTCAGACCGATCTCGACGCGCTTGTCGCGCGGGAGGTCGACACCAACAAGACGAGCCATATGCTTATCTCCTCTTCCTAGCCTTGACGCTGTTTATGACGCGGGTTTTCGCAGATCACAAAGATCTTGCCGTGACGACGCACGATTTTGCACTTATCGCACATCTTCTTGACCGAAGGGCGTACCTTCATGTTTTCTTCCTTTCGGCGCTCTACCAATTCGTCTATCTCAAACGGCCAGCCGCTGCCGTTATTGTCCGCCCTGCCACCTGCTTTGAAGGGATACCAGAGCCAAACCAGCGACGGCGCGCCCGCAAACGCGAAACGCACCTGTCGCTTTATCTGAAAAGTCGGAAACGCGACCGTTCAGAAAAAGCGGTCGCTACTTGAAGCGATACGTGATGCGGCCTCGGTTGAGGTCGTACACGGAAAGCTCCACCGTCACCTTGTCCCCGGGAAGGATCTTGATGTAGTGCATGCGCATCTTTCCGGAGATATGGGCCAGAATGGTGTGGCCGTTCTCGAGTTCGACGCGAAACATTGCGTTGGGCAACGCTTCTTGCACGGTTCCCTCGAGCTCGATGACATCTTGTTTGGTCAAAAGTGCTCCTTTGCATAAGCAAATCGACAGTAAGCAGCAACTCTAGATGCTAGCAGATGTTCGATCTAAAATGCTTGGGATTTTTTGAGCACAAAAAAATTCCGACCATCCCCCGCCCTTCTGGGCCGATGGCTCGTAATGCCTGCATGTCAGGCGCGCGACTCTCAAGATCGCGCAGTCCGCACACCCTTGGAACCGGGAGGGGACCGCCAGGTATTCTGCATGACCCGAAAGCCAGCAGCACCAAACGCTGCGGTTCCGGCACGCGAGCCGCCTTGTCGGCTCGAAACGGATACGCGCCAAAGACGCGAACCGTTGCACTATAACTCGAACGCGCGGCGAAGGCAAGCCGCACAAAGCGAACCCGAAAGCCGAGCATGCTACGACACACCGACCGGGAGCACCGACCGGCACGTCGCAGCTGCGATTCTTATCGGCGTTTTCTCGCGAAAAACGGCACCCGAAACGCAATCGGCGAAAACAAGGCCTAGAATGCTGCTCAGCGCAGCGCGCGGACAAAAGCCGAAAGTCCTGCGCACCCCGTCGGGGCGACGACCCGCGCAGACGTCGATAGGAGGCTCCATGGCCCAGTCGAACACCCGGAAAGCCATGATCATAGGCTGCGGCCTGGTTGGCGCCACATCGGCATTTAGCCTGATGGAAAGCGGACTTTTCTCCGAAATCGCGTTGGTCGACGTCAACCGGGAGCGCGCCGAGGGAGAAGCGCTCGACATCGGACACGGAACGCCGTTTTACGGACCGGTGGAGGTCTACGCGGGCGACTACGACGATCTGGCCGATGCCGACATCGCCATCATCACGGCGGGGACCGCCCAAAAACCCGGAGAGTCGCGCCTCGATCTGGTTCAGAGAAACGTCGCGATCCTCGAATCCATCCTGACGGAATTCTCATGGCCGTCCTTCGAGGGCATCCTCATCATGGTGTCGAATCCCGTTGACGTGCTGACCTACGTCGCCGCCAAGATCACCGGGCTTCCGCATGGCCGCGTGCTGGGTACCGGAACCATGCTGGACAGCGCTCGCTTCAAAAGCATCCTGGCCGCCCACCTGCATCTGGATGCCCGCAACGTACACGCCCGCATCATCGGCGAGCACGGCGACAGCGAATTCCCCGTTTGGAGCATGGCCAACGTCTCGGGCATCCCGCTTTCCGAATGCCTCGAAAACGCAGGGATAAGCGACCCCCGGCAGCTGATGGAGCGCGTCGAGCACGAAGTGCGCACCAGCGCCGGTCGGATCATCTCGAAGAAAGGCGCCACCTACTACGGAATCGCCGCCTCGGTGAAACGGCTGTGCGAAGCTATCGTGCGGGACGAAAAGTCGGTCATGACCGTCTCGACCGTGCTGGAAGGAGAATACGGCTTAAGCGATGTAGCCCTCAGTATCGTAAGCGTGATCGGCGCAAATGGCATCGATTCCCATCTGCCCGCCCCCATATCGGAAGACGAGCACCGGCGCCTGCGCGAATCGGCCGACGCCCTGAAGGCCGTCATTGCCGAGCTCTCGCTGAACTAGGCGCGTCGGATCCCGAACGGAAAGGAGCCGCATGCGCGTTTCCGCGATCGAGAACTTCTCCCCCCGCTACGATGCCGACCGCCTGGTCGTCCTGGCGCTGTGCACCGCCTCGGGAAGCGATGCGGACTGGGCGCGCGCCCTGCGCGCGTACGGCGCGCAGCAGGAACATCTCCCGCAGATCGTGGCCGATTCCGTCATCGAAACGTCTCCCACCTGCCGCATCGTCGCCAGCGGCTCCCACAAGGTGGCCATCGCGTCTCGACGCGAGGCGCCCGCGCAGTCCGTGTTCGTCCCGCAGGCCGCCCGCGAGCTGGAAGCCCGCCTCGACGACGGAGAAACGCAGTGCCTCCATCTCGCCGACAACGGAGACTACCTGGGCTTCGTGGCGTTCTCCCGCGATGCGGCGGCCGAAGCGCGCAAAGGGGCGGCGCCTTTCGCGAGCATCCCCTGGACGGCCGTGGCCGCATTCGCCTGCGCCTGTGCCGTCATCGCCTTCGCGGCGGCCTGGATCGCCCTTCGGTAGGCCGGCTCGTAAAACGCCGCCCATTCTCCATCGTTTGTTCGATTGACCGCGCCCGCGAACCGCGCGACAATTCCCTCCGTAATCGAACAAACGTTCTAAAAAGAAGGGGGAGCCATGGGGGGCCTTGGGCGCGTGCGCACGTATCTGTGCATCGATTTGAAAAGCTTTTACGCCAGCGTGGAATGCGTCGATCGCGGGCTGGACTCGCTGTCGACCGACCTGGTGGTGGCCGACCCCGACCGCGGGCGCTCGACCATCTGCCTCGCCATCACCCCTCGCATGAAAGAGCGCGGGGTGAAAAACCGATGCCGTCTGTTCGAGATACCCGACGGCATCGACTACCTCGTCGCGACCCCCCGCATGCGCCGCTACATGGAGGTCTCGTCCCTCATCTACCGCATTTACCTGCGCTACGTGTCCCCCAACGACCTGTATGCGTACTCCATAGACGAATGCTTCATCGACGCCACACCCTACCTGGTCCTCTACCGCACCGACGCGCGGTCGTTCGCCCGCATGCTCATGGACGCCGTGCTCGCCAAAACGGGCATCTACGCAACCGCGGGGATCGGCACGAACCTGTTTTTGGCCAAGGTGGCGCTGGACATCAAGGCGAAGCGCGAAAAAGACCGCATCGGGTACCTGGACGAACCGTCGTTCAAAGCATCCGTCTGGCGGCATCGCCCCCTCACCGACATATGGAACATCGGACCGGGGACGGCCGAGCGGCTGGCGCGCCACGGGGTGGTCGACCTCGAAGGGGTGACCCGACTCGACCGATCGCTGCTCGAGCGGGAGTTCGGCATCAACGCCCAGCTGCTCATCGACCACGCGCACGGGCGGGAAGACTGCACCATCGACCAGATAAGATCGTACCGCCCCCGTTCGACGTCGATCGCCAACGGGCAGGTCCTCATGCGGGAGTACAGCTTCGACGAGGCGCTCGTGGTGCTGAAGGAGATGGTGTACGAATCGGCCCTCGAGCTGGTAGAGCGCCGGATGGTGGCCGGACACGTGTCCCTCATGGTGGGATACGCGGTGCCGGGGCGCGTCTACCGAACCCAGAGGCGCCGGTTCACCCCCGAAACCGCCGCATCGGCATCGAGGAAACTCTCCCGCAAAACGTCCTCCCGACGCTATCTCGAGCAGCAAATCGTCGCTCTCTACGAGGAAAAAGTCGATCCCGCGCGCCCCGTAAAGCGGATGAGCATAGCGCTGGGGCGCCTCGAGGCGGAAAGCTGCGAGACGCTCGACCTGTTCACCGACGTAAGGGAGCTCGAGCGGGAGCGGGCGCTGTGCTGCGCCTCCATAGAAGTGAGGAACCGTTACGGAAAGAACTCTCTCATCAGGGGAATCGATGCGCTGGAGTGCGCAACCGCCCGGCAGCGCAACGTCCAGATCGGAGGGCACCGTGCATAGCGAAGCGAACAGGGCCCGACAATACCTGCCCTTCGCCGCCTTGAAGGGCCTCGGCAACCTGATGTCCCTCGCCGCCGTCGAGCGCCAGGAACGCTGCCAGCTCCTCGAAGAGGAGGAGGAATCCCTCAATCGGATCCTGGCGTCCCTCGAGCCGGGGGATCCGGTGAGCGTCGTCTACTATCGGAGGGACCATTACGAGCAGGCCGAGGGCAGCATCGTGCGCATCGACGCGCGATCCAGGCGCATGGAGATCGACGGGGCGTCGTTCGACTTCCGCGACATCAGGTCGCTCAGCTCGGCCAACCACCCCGACGACGCCTGGTAGGAGGCCCCTACCTGCGATACGGGCCGCTTTCGATGAAACGACGGCAGACGTGCATCCACTGGGCTGTCGTGGATTGAGCGTATGCGCAGTTCACACAGGATCTTCCAGGAAATACGCAGGGATCGCGCGACAAAAACGCCGCTTTGCCGGGAAACGGCGAAGCGTCAAGTTCGGACAAGGCGGCGTCGCCCGCCTCTCGCATGCACGTCTCCACCATCCAGGCGATCTGGCTCATGCCAAGTTTGGTGGGATGGGTACCGTCAAGTGCCTCGTAGTCGTATCCCAGCGAGGAGGCACGGCAAAACGTGCAGCCATGATCACGACAGGCCGACTCTATGGCGGCATTGTAGTCGTCGAAGGCCGCTCCCCGGTACACGCGAGGGAATGTCGATTGCCCGCACCCGCTCACGCGTCCGGCCAACAGCGACACGCACCAGATTCGAGCCCGGGGGAAACGGCTCCGAAGATTCGACAGCATGCGGCCGTAAGCCGCTTGAAACCGCTCGACGGCATGCTCGACAGCCGGAAACGACGCCGAAGCACCGCACGGCTCTCCCCCCTTTTTGTCCGAGGCGCCCTCGGAGGGATCTTCCCTCGCGCAGAAGGGTATCGCGTTTCCCCGACCTCTCATCTGGTTGGAAAAACCTCCCCACCCGTAATCGTTCGTCCCGAAGAACACCAGGATATCGTCGGGAGCCGACCCGTCGTCGGCAACAAGGGCGTCAGCACGTCCGGGGCTTTCCCCCGCAGGATAGCCCGGCCCCTCCACGCACGATCCCGACCAGGCGGCATTGGATGCAACGGTACCCCCGCAACGGCTCACCACCTGCATCCACCAAGTGTCTTCAACCGACTCCACCCCCCAAGCGCGTCGGCGTTCGCCCGCATAGAACACCGCGAAACCCTCGCGCGTCGAGCCTTCGAACGTGCTGATGGAATCACCCAGAACAGAAAAGAGCCGCGTCACGGAAACTCCCCCTCGAACCGTACGTACGAACCGGACGCAAAACCTCATAAAAAACAAAGCGATCTTGCGCGCAGCGCATTATACGCCTGGTAAAAACCGCTATTATTGACAACACGGTTCGCACTTCAACGAAAGGCGCTTCATGGCATCCGAATCGACGAACTACCAGTGCCCCTCATGCGGAGGGCATCTGCACTTCGAAGCTCGAACCAACAGCCTTGAATGCGATTTCTGCGGATCCCGCTTCTGTCCCGAAGACGTCGAGACCTACTACACCCGCAAACACGGCAACGTCGCGGCCGAGACTCCCCATGCAGCCGAGGCCTCGATCGATCCGAACACCGCCGTCGAAACGGAACGGGTCGAAGCGGGCGAAGATCCCATCCAGGCCTATCTCAAGCGATCTCGATGGGACGACGAAGATGCCCGCAGCATGCGCGCCTACAACTGCTCGTCATGCGGAGCGCAGCTGATGGTCGATCAGGTTACCGCCATCAAACAATGTCCGTACTGCGGAAACGAGACCATCGTGCCCGGTCGGCTTTCGGATGCGCTTCGGCCCGACTACCTCATCCCCTTCAGGAAAACGAAGGAGGACGCCATCGCGGCCCTGAGAGAGTACTACCACGACAAGAAGCTTCTTCCCAAAAACTTCTCCGACGAAAACCACCTCAACGAGATCCAAGGCGTGTACGTTCCGTTCTGGCTGTACTCCACCACAGCCGACGCAGATGCCAAGTTCTCAATGACCAACGTCATCACCTGGAGCGACAAAAAGAACCTCTACACGAAAACCGACCATTACGCCGCCGAACGCACAGGCTCCATCGATTTCGCGCGCGTTCCCGTGGACGGATCGACCCGCATGCCCGACGCGCACATGGACTCGATCGAACCTTATGACTACTCCGAAATGGTCCCGTTCTCTTTGGGCTACCTACCGGGGTTCATGGCCGATCGCTACGATCAGAACGCCGAGGAATGCAAGGCGCGCGCCGAAGAGCGCATGGAGAAAAGCATGCAGGACGCGCTGTCCCGCACGGTAGAGGGATACGCAACCGTCAGTCTGGACGGTTGCAGCTCATCGGTGATCTGGAACGATATCCGCTACGCGCTTCTGCCCGTCTGGATGCTGCACACCAGATGGAACGAACGGGACTTCCTGTTCGCCATGAACGGGCAGACCGGAAAGATGATCGGCGATCTGCCTATCAGCCGAAAAAGGCTGGCGATGCGGTTCTTGGCGGTGTTCGCGCCGATCGCCGTCGCAACGTTTGCCGTGCTTCGATTCGTACTGTAGGGAGACGGTATGCTCACGAGATTCCCGAAAACGCTGGCAGCGATTTCCCTGTGTTTCTGCCTTTCCTTCCCCTTCTCGCTCGCCCCATGCGGCATCGCCTGGGCGGCAAGCGACGCGTTTGCGAACAACGAGAACCAATCCAATCAGGGAACGTTCGTCTTCGATGAATACGGGGCTCTAAGCGCCGATGCCAAACGGGAACTGGAGCGGCAGGGAGATTTCCTGGCCGAGCGCTACCACATGGGAACGTACCTGCTGGTTGTCCCGAACATCGGATCGCAGCAGGTGCGCGACTATGCCACCGGCTACTACAACAGCCACCACCTGGGCCTTGGCGAGAAAAAGAGCGGCATTCTGTTCCTCGTGGCAATCGATTCACGCGACTACGTAACCATCACCTACGGAGACGGTATCGAGGCCTTCACCGATTACGGCGTGAAATCCCTCGAAGAGCGCATCCTTCCCAGTCTCAAGGACGATCAGTGGGACGACGCCGGATCGGCGTTCTACCACCGCGCAACCTACCTGCTTGAGTACCGGGCCGAAACGGGATCGTCCTTCGATTCGGACTCCGATCCCGTAGACAGGCTGCTCGGCCTGCTTTTCGAGATCGCGATAGCATTGGGCGTCGCAGGCGCGATAGCCGGCGGACTGAGCGCGATGGAATACCGCAAGATGAAAACCGCACGGCTCAAAACCGAGGCCGCCGACTACGTCGAACAGGGAAGCTTCAAACTCGCCTCCCAAAACGACTGGTTCGTCACCTCCACCATGTCCGTCGTCCCCCTGCCAGACGACCACAACTCCTCGGGAGGCGGATCCACCGTCTTCAGCGGCGGGTTCGGCGGATCGTCGGGAGGAAAATTCTAGGCAACGGCATCGTGTTCGGCACAGGATCCGATATATCATCCGAGGCAAGCTCGAAGCGCAGCCGCAGCGCATGAAGCGGCACGAACGAAGGAGCGACCATGGGACTTATCAAAGCAGCAGTCGGAGCGGGCGGAGGCGTGCTGGCCGATACCTGGCTGGAATTCTTCAACTGCGATGAGATGGCCGCAGACACCCTCATCATCAAGGGCAAGAAGCAAACGTCCAGCCGCGGCCGCAGCTCGAACACCAAGGCCGAAGACAACATCATCTCGAACGGATCCAAGATCGCCGTGAACGAGGGTCAGTGCATGATCATCGTCGAGTCGGGAAAGATCGCGGAGTTCTGCGCCGAACCCGGCGAATACACCTACGAGAATTCCACCGAGCCCAGCCTGTTCTACGGAAACTTGGGCGAAGGCATCGTGAACACCTTCAAGCAGATCGGACAGCGCTTCAAGTTCGGCGGAGACCCCGGAAAAGACCAGCGCGTCTACTACATCAACCTCAAAGAGATCATCGGAAACAAGTTCGGCACCACCTCCCCCATCCCCTTCCGCGTGGTCGACAGAAACGTCGGACTGGACATCGATCTCGCTATCCGCACGAACGGCATGTACTCGTTCCGCATCACCGACCCGGTGCGCTTCTACACCACCATCGCCGGAAACGTGGCGGAAAAGTTCACCTGCGCCGACGTTGAAAGCCAGCTGCGCAGCGAAATGCTCACGGCGCTCCAACCCGCTCTTGCCCGCATCTCCGCGATGGGCATCCGTTACAGCGAGCTTCCCGGCCATGTGACCGAGCTGACCGACGCCCTGCGCGGCGAGCTGAGCCAAGCCTGGGGTGAAGCGCGCGGATTGACGCTCGAGACCGTCGCGTTGAACTCGGTGAACGTCTCCGAAGAGGATGCCGCCCTCATCAAGGAGATGCAGAAGGCGGGCGCGCTGCGCGATCCCGGCATGGCGGCCGGCTCGCTTACCGCGGCGCAGGGCGACGCCATGCGCGCCGCAGCGGCAAACGAGGGCGGAGCGCTGACGGGGTTCATGGGCTTCGGCATGGCGCAGCAGGCAGGAGGCGTCAGCGCGAACCAGCTGTTCGAAATGAACGCCCAGCACCAGCCCGCGCCGACGGCCGCGGGCGCATCCGATGCGCAGGGCAGCGCCGGTGCGACGACCGCGACCGCAGAAGCCGGTTCGTGGACCTGCCCCAGCTGCCAGGCCGCAAACGCCGGAAAATTCTGCAGTAACTGCGGAACGAAGAAACCCGAACCGACCCGCTGGTTCTGCCCCGAGTGCGGAACCCAGAACTTCGGCAAGTTCTGCGGCAACTGCGGAACCCCGCATCCCTAACCGCCCGGTCCCTCTCATTGCCAAGGACGAGTTGGCGCAATCGCCTTTTCAGACTCCCGACACCGCCTCGCACACGGTGTCGGGAGTCCTGTTTTCAACGAACGGGTTCTATAATCAATATTCGCTTTTTTCGATAATTCATCTTGTATTAAAATGAGCGCGTATCGAACGAGGGGGATATATCGAATGACGCTTCAACAGCTCCGCTACCTGATCGCCATATCGGAACACGGCTCGATCAACGCAGCCGCGCAGAATCTCTACATCAGCCAGTCGAACCTTTCGACAGCGGTCAAGGAGCTCGAACGCGAACTGGGCATCACCATTTTCACGCGCTCCAACCGCGGCGTGCACCTCACCAACGACGGCACCGAACTCCTCGGATACGCACGCCAGGTAATCGAGCAGGCCGACATGCTGGAAACGCGCTATGCGCACGGACGGGAAAGCCAGGTGCGCCTGGCTGTATCCACTCAGCATTACCACTTCTCGCTTCAGGCCTTCATCAACGTCGCCGAAGGCTGTGAAAGCGAGAAGTACGATTTCGTGCTGCGCGAATGCGCTACGGGCGAGATCATCGACGATGTGCGAACCTTCAGGAGCGACGTGGGCGTTCTGTACATGGACGACTTCAACTCGCGCGTTTTGCAGAAGGCCTTCAAAGACGCCGAGGTAACGTTCACCCCGCTGTTCAAAGCGAGGGTGCATGTGTTCGTAAGCGAGAAGCACCCGCTGGCCGACCGTAAGATCCTCAACCTGGGCGATCTGGACGAGTACCCGCGCTACTCGTTCGAACAGGGGACAGCCAACTCGTTTTACTATTCGGAGGAACCTTTTGGCTACCTCCCCCATAACCGCAATATCCGCTACTCGGATCGCGGTACTCTCACCAACCTGCTAACCAGCTTCAACGGCTACACCGTATCCACCGGCGTGCTCTCGCCCGAGATGCACGAGGGCATCGTCGCCATTCCGCTGGATGTAGATCAGAAGATGACGGTCGGATACATCATGCACAACGAACGCCGCCCTGGCCAGCTTCTTCTGCGCTACATCAAAGAGCTTCATCGCGTTATCGACGAGCATCCCTCCGTTCAGTCGTTCGACTAGACTCCGAATGGGAAAGCCCCTATGCAAAAACAGGGGAGCCGTTTTGCACGGCTCCCCTGTTTTTTGTGATCGTGTCTACCGATTCTTCGGGAAAGGCTACAGCCCCAGCATTGATCGGGCCTGATCCAGCGCCTTTTCCAAACCGGACGCATCCTTTCCTCCGGCTTGGGCCATCGAGGTCTTTCCACCGCCGCCGCCCTTGATAGCAGGAGCGATCGCCTTGATGATGGCGCCCGCATCGAAACCGGCCGCCACCGCCTCGTCGGTTCCCGCAGCAAGCAAAACGGGCTTGCCCTCGCTTTCCCCCGCAAGCACCACCGCACCGGGACGGGCCATGCGCGAACGCAGGACATCCCATGCGTTGCGCATCGAGGACGAGTCGGCGTTGTCGATAGCCCCGACAACCACCGGATAGCCCGCAGCGGCATCGCGCGCTTGCTCCAGCAGACCCGCCACACCGTCTGCGGCGGCATTCTGCTTGGATCGCTTCGCCTCGGCCTGAAGCTCTTTGAGCGCTTTCAGGTTGACGGCGACGCGCTCGGCCGCCTCGAGGGGCTGGGCCTTCAATTGGTCGGCAACCGCTTTCAGCTGCGCCTCGCAGGAATTCAGATACTCGAGGGCCGCGAAGCTGGTAACCGCCTCGATGCGACGCACGTTCGCTCCGACGCTCGATTCTCCCACGATTTTAACCAAGCCGATCTCGGAAGTGTTGCCCACATGGCAACCGCCGCACAGCTCGCGCGAGAAGGCCCCCGCCTCGACCACGCGCACAACCTCGCCGTACTTTTCGCCGAACAGGCCTGTTACGCCCGAGGCGCGCGCTTCGTCGAGCGAGGTCTCGTAGATGGTGGTAGGGATAGCCTGCATGACGATCTCGTTCGTTCGCGCTTCGATGCGCCTGATCTCGTCGGGGGAAACCGCCGAGAAGTGGGTGAAGTCGAAACGCAGACGGTCGGGTCCCACGTAGCTGCCCGCCTGGTTCACATGCTCGCCCAGAACCTCGCGCAGCGCCGCGTGAAGCAGGTGCGTTGCGGTGTGGTTGCGCGTGATGCGCGCACGGCGCAGCCGGTCAACCGAAGCGGTTACCTGCGCACCCGCCTCGATCTTGCCCGACGCGACCCTCACCTTGTGGCAAACCAGACCCTTTTCGGGGGCCCTGGTGTCAAGCACCTCGACACGGGCAGCCTCGCAGAAGATGACGCCGGTATCTCCCACTTCGCCGCCCATCTCGGCGTAGAACGGCGTGACGTCGAGCACTACCTCGCCCTCGTCGCCTTCGGAAAGCGACGAGGCAAGCGCGCCGTCCTTGACCAGAGCGACCACTTCCGCAGCAGACTCAAGCGTCCCGTAGCCGACGAACTTCGTGTTACCGCGCTGCTTCAGCAGGTCGGCATACACGCCGCCGAACGTGCTCCAGGCAGCTTCGGCATCTTTCGTGTTCGCCGCGCGGGCGCGGTTGCGCTGCTGCTCCATATTCGCCTCGAAGCCCGCCCGATCGATGGAAATCCCGCTTTCCGCGCAGATCTCTTCGGTAAGCTCGACGGGGAACCCGTACGTATCATGCAGAGCGAAGGCGACCTTACCATCGAGAACCGAGCCCGACTCCATGTCGATCAGAGCCTCCGCCAAATAGGCCTGCCCCTGGCGAAGCGTCGCGCCGAAGCGCTCCTCCTCCGAGAGGATGACGCGCTCCACCAGCTCGCGATTGTCCACGACCTCGGGGTACACATGGCCCATGAGCTTGATGATCTCTTCGAAGCACGCGCCGAGGAACGGCCCTTCGATGCCCAGCTTGTGCCCGTGCAGAACCGCGCGGCGCAAAAGACGGCGCAAAACGTAGCCGCGACCCTCGTTGGACGGAAGGATGCCGTCGGCGATCATGAACGAAACGCTGCGGCTGTGGTCGGCTATGATGCGCAGCGACAGGTCGGATGCGGCGTCCTGCTTGTACGCTTTGCCGCTAAGGCGCTCGCCCACGCTGATGAGATCGCGCATAACGTCGGTCTCGTAGTTCGACTGGACGCCCTGCATGATGGCGGCCATGCGCTCGAGGCCCATACCCGTGTCGATGTTTTTGGTGGGAAGGGGCGCGAGCGTCCCGTCCTCCTGCCCGTCGAACTGGGTGAACACGCAGTTCCAGTACTCGAGGAAGCGGTCTCCGTCATCGCCCGGCTTCTCGCCCTCGAAGTCGGGACCCTGGTCGAAGTAGATCTCGGAGCACGGGCCGCACGGGCCGGTAGGTCCGGCACGCCAGAAGTTGTCGTCTTCTCCCAGACGGGTGATGTGATCCTCGGGCACGCCCAGACTCTTCCAGATCTCGATGGTCTCGTCGTCATCAAGGTACACCGTGAAGTACAGGCGCTCTTTGGGAAGCTCGAGCACCTCGGTGGAAAACTCGTAGGCCCAGGCGCACATCTCCTGTTTGAAGTACGCTCCGAACGAGAAGTTTCCCAGCATCTCGAAGAAGCTGAGGTGTCGTCCGGTGGTGCCGATGATGTCGATGTCGTTGGTTCGCACGCACTTCTGAACCGTGGTGGTTCCCGTGTACTGGGGATCAAGCTCTTTCACATGAAGGAAGTAGGGCTTGAACTGAACCATGCCCGCGCTGGTCAAAAGCAGCGAGGGATCATCGGGGATGAGCGAGGACGAAGGCATGCGCTTGCATCCCTTCGCCTCGAAGAACTGCAGATACTTTTCGCGGATCTCCGCTGTGGTCATGTATTTCACAGAACAACTACCTATCTATCGCCTGTACCCATGCTTTACGCATGTCCTTACCCTACTTGCCCCGCGCCGAGCGCCGAACCTCGAATAAAGCACCGTCCAGCCCGCTCTCTCCTACCGATCTTGGGGCCGATCCAAACCCCCCGCTTCATCCATCTCGATGGAAACCTTTGCAGCCTGGGCCTCCTCGGACAGGATCGGTGGACTTTCTTCGGGAGGCCGCAGCGCCTCGGCAACGCGTTCGGCCTGGGCCATCTCCTCCCCCGTTGCATCCGAGAGCGGATCGAACCCGTCTTCCAAAACCGGCGCGCCCTTGAAGAAGACACCATCCTCGGACACGATGCGCCGTCCCGTATTCCGCTCGAAATAGTACACGAAAACGGACTTGGCGAGGGCGACTACGGGAATGGACAGAAGAGCGCCGACTAGGGCTCCCATAAGACCCGCCGTGGTGCCGCCGACGGCGGAGCCGGAAAGCAGGGCCAAGAAGGTGAGGGCGGGATGGATGTCAACCGCGTTGCTCATGATGCGCGGCGATACGAACGTGTAGACCAGCTGCTGGATGACGATCGTTCCCAAAAGCGCCACGAGCGCGGTAACCGGGCTGATGAACAAGCTCATCAGAGCCGCAATGAGACCTCCCAGCCACGGCCCGACGATCGGAATGATGTTGAGGATCCCCGTGATGACGCCCAGTGCCGCCGGGCTTTGGATTCCCAAAACGGTGAACAGCACGCCGCAGCATCCGCCGATAATGGCGCATTGGACGGCGGTTCCCACGATGTAGCCGCCCATGACCCTGGTGGCGCTGCCGTGGAGCATCTTCAGATCGTCGGAGTACTTGGGACCGAACACCCGACGCACCTCGGTGCCCAGATTCGGAAGATCGACCAGCATCCAAAATGCAATGACCAGCGAGAATCCCACGGTAATGAAGATGTTCGCAATCGAGGTTCCCGCCGCGACGATGGTTCCCGCACTCGACCCCGCAAGCGAGGACGTCCAATTGATGAGCGACGACGCGATTCCGTTGACCGTGCGCTTCACCTGATCGTTCTGGAGGAAATTGGAGTAGCGCGCATACAAGTCGTTGAACAGGTTGTTCAGCGCCCTGAAATAGTCGGGGATGTTTGCCACCAGATCGGCGAACTGATTGCTGATGCCGATCTGGGGGGAAAAGACCACAAACGAGATGGCCCCCAGCCCCGCAAGCAGCAAAAGGTAGGCAACCGTGGTTCCGATCAGACGCGGAACCCCTCGCGCTTCAAGGAAAGCGACCGGGGCGCGCAAAAGGAACACGAACACGATGGTCCACAGAATGATGCCGACGGGAATGGAGACGACGATCACGGCGTTGACCGCGGCAACGATGAGGATGATGGCCCCCACCCAGGCCCACACGGTGAAGAACCGGCGCTGCGCCTTAACGGCGCGCAGGCTCTCGCGGGCGACCTCGTCGTTCGCCTGGCCCTTCAGCGGCAAGACGTCAAGCAAGCGCTTCGCTTTGTCGGCAACGGGATTGGACATGGAAACGCGTCCCTAGGCCGTCTTCTCGGACGAAGCGGGCTGGTAGTGAAAATAGCCGTCGAGCTTCGACGCATCATGCACCGAAACGTCCGATGCAGAGCGGCCTGCATCGGCGATCCGGTTCGATTCGGAAGCGGAATCGTCACATGAAACCGAAGCCCGCTGGCCCGCTTTTCGCTCTTCGCCTTTAAGCTGCTCGAGGGCGCGAGCCGTTGCGGCGCGCTGCCGCTCGAGGCGGGCGGTCTCGTCGCTAATCGATTTCATCCGAAAAACCGAACGAACCTTACCCGAAACGCTTTTCACGGCGTTCATGGGAGCATTGGCAACCGAGTCCACCGCCGCAACCGCGCTGGACGCCGTATCGGAGATCGCAGTGACATCCTCGAGAATCTGATCGACGCGCATCAGCTCGAGGTTGGCGGCGTCGAGCGTAAGCGAAACGCGGTCGACCAGAGGATCGACCTTGTCGATTGCGGGCCGAAGCGTGCGCGTGATGTACTCGACATGCTCGAGCGTGGGTTCGATCTGCTGCTTCACGTCATCGACCGTCGTACGCAGAGACTTCACCGCACGGTACAGCTCGATCAGCAAAACGATGAGAACGATGCCGACCACGACGAATACGGCGGGCAGCGCCATGCTGAGAACGGCAGTTGCATCCATAGGAAGCCTCCTGAAAACGGTAACACCTCACTATATCATCCAACACCTACGAAAACGGCTGATTGCGCCTTGGTTCATGCGTCATTCATAGGCTTGCTACGTGCGGTCTCGCCAAGCGCCGTCGATGCGGTACCCCTCCCACCCGCGCTCGGTGGGCCGGTAGAACGCACCGCGCTCGAGGCCTTCGGGAAGATAGCGTTGGTCAACCCACCCGCCCGGATAGTCGTGGGGATACAGGTACGCGCCGTAGCCTTCGGACCCAGGACGGTGACGATCGCGCAAATGATCGGGAACGCTGCGCGCCGGACCGTGCCGCACTTCGGACAGGGCCGCATCGATGCCCGCCTCGCACGCGTTGCTTTTGGGGGCAAGCGCCAGATACGTCGCGGCCTGTGCGAGGTTGATACGGCACTCGGGATACCCGATGACTTCGGCGGCCTTGAACGCCGCGGCGGCGACCAGCAGCGCCTGGGGATCGGCGTTGCCCACATCCTCCGATGCCGCGATCAGCATGCGCCGGGCGATGAACTTCGGATCCTCGCCGCCGTCCACCATGCGGGCAAGCCAGTACAAAGCGGCATCGGGGTCGCTTCCGCGCATCGATTTGATGAACGCGGATACGATATCGTAGTGCATATCCTTGTTCTTGTCGTAAGGAACGCTGCGATGGGGAACCGCCGATCGGACCGCCGCCGCGCCGATTTCGGCCGGAGCGCCCCCCTCACCGGGTTCCACCATTCCCGACGCCAGATCGAGCGTGGTGAGAGCGGCACGGCCGTCCCCTCCCGCCAGCATAACCAACGCATCGCGCGCCTCGTCGGTCAGACGGTAGCGCCCCTCCAAGCCCCGCTTATCCGCCAAGGCCCGATCGATCAGGGCCGATATATCGGCATCGGTCAGCCCTTTGAGCTCGACCACGCGCGAACGGGACAGCAGCGCGCTGTTCACCTCGAAATACGGGTTCTCGGTGGTAGCTCCCACCAAAACGACCACGCCGCTTTCGACGGCGTGGAGCAGAGAGTCCTGCTGGGCTCGGTTGAAGCGATGGATCTCGTCTACGAACAGGATGGTTCGCTGACCGGTAAGCCCCAGCCTCTTTTCGGCTTCGGAGATTTCCCTGCGCAGATCGGATACGGTGCCGCCGATAGCGGACACTTCCACGAACGCCGCCGCGGTGGTTTCCGCAATGACGCGGGCAAGCGAGGTCTTGCCCGTTCCAGCCGGACCGAACAGAATGATGGAGCTCAGGCGGTCGCGCTCTATGACGGCGCGCAGCCAGCTTCCCTCGCCGCACGCTTCGCGCTGTCCCACCATCTCATTGAGGGAGCGCGGGCGCATACGCACCGCCAGAGGCGCGACTTTTTCCTTCGCCTGGTTCTCAAGCTCTGTGAACAACGTATCCATGCGCTCCACTATAGCACATATGTTCGTGTTTGAACTGCGTCGGATCGTCTTGCGGACATCACACCGACAGCACGAACGGCCTTCCATCGATGAGGGCGATATCGAGGCTCACCCCGTACACCTCTTCGATGAGCTGCGGCGTAACCACGTCCTGGGGAGGTCCCTGACCTGCGACCTTTCCCTTGGCAAGCGCGATTAGATGATCGCTGTAGCGAAGCGCCTGGTTGATATCGTGCAAAACCATGACGATCGTCATACCGAACTCCTCGTTGAGCCGCCGCACCAAGCGCAGGATCTCCAGTTGAAACCGAACGTCGAGGTACGTCGTCGGCTCATCGAGCAAAAGCACTTTCGACCCCTGGGCAAGCGCCATCGCGATCCACACCCGCTGGCGCTGGCCACCCGACAGCGATGCCACCGTGCGGGTGCGCACCTCGGACAGCTCGCACACCTCGATCGCCCAATTTACCATCCGTTCGCTGTCCTGCACACAAGAACGCGCCTGCGAACCCACCATGCCGCCGACGAACCCCGTGCGCGCCCGATGGGGAAAGCGGCCATAGGCCACCAGGCGCTCGACCGTCAGATCGAACGGGGCGGTGTTGTTCTGGTGAACGATGGCCACGAGTTTGGCGTAGTCGCGCAGACGCAGGTCGGCGACGTTTCCCCGACGCAGGAGCACCGTCCCCGACGAAGGCCTCAAGCCTTTGCTCATCAGGTTGAACAGCGTGGTCTTCCCCGATCCGTTCGCTCCGATCAGCGTGGTCACCGCGCCTTCGGGCACCGTGAGGCTCAGATTGTCGAACACCCGGTTTTCCCCGTACGAGAACGTCAGATCGGTGATGGTGAACACGTTACTCGCCATAGACGCCGCCCGCCTTCCTGAGCAAAACGATGAATGCGGGGCCGCCGACGACCGCCATTACGACAGCGGCGCTGATCTCGTAGGGGGCTGCGATGCTGCGCCCGATTGTATCGGCCAGAAGAAGCGTGAAGGCACCCAGCAGCATGGAATAGGGCACGAGCCATCTGTGCGAGGAACCCACCAGCAGACGGGCGCAATGGGGAACGATGAGTCCGAGGAAGCTGATGGGACCGATCACAGCCGTCGCGACAGACGCAAGAACGACCGCGACGACCGAGATGCCCAGGCGGCTCTTCGCCACATCGACGCCAAGCGAACGGGCGGTCTTGTCCTCGAGCAGCAGCAGGTCGCACCGCTTCCACACGAAAAGCGCCGCGATCAGGAAAGGAGCCGCGTAGGCCGCCAGCACGCGAACGTCAGACCAGGTTTTCATGGTGATGTTCGCATCCGCCAAGCTAGCCGCCCCCGACATGACGCCGCCCGATGCGGTGCTCGCGGCGGCGGACAGGCCGGAAAACATCGCGCTCACCGCGATGCCCACCAAGATGATGCGCAAGGGCGAAAGCGAGCCCGCCCTCCACGAAAGCGTATACACCAGGGCGAACGCCGCCAAACCACCCGCACATGCAATGAGCGGCGTGAAATAGAACAGCGCCGGAGCGAACAGCACGACGGCCACGGCGGCGCATCCCGCCCCCGAACCGATGCCGATTATGCCGGGATCGGCCAAGGGGTTCCTGATGACGGCCTGCAGCAGCACGCCCGACACCGAAAGAGCCGCCCCGCCGGCCAGCGCGATGAAAATACGCGGGAACCGCAGATCGAATACGGTGGCGACAGCGTCGTCGTATTCGATGAACAAACCGGAGAACAGCTGGGCCGGCTCAACCTTCAGCGTGCCCGTGTTCACCGCGACTACGAACAGCGCCGCAAGCGCGACGATCAGCACCGCAAACGCCGATATCTTCCGTACCGTACCGATCATGCCTTCCCGCCCATCGAATCCAGAGACGAACCGTAAAACCCTTGCCGATCCGTCCGCCTATGCGCCCGCTTCCCCGCTTCCGAACACGCAGGCTGAAGTTCCATCCGACCCGTCAGAACCTTCGTAAAGAATAGAGCGCAGATCCCTCAGGGCATCCGGGTAGGCAAACGTCGCGCTCATTCCGAAGCACTTGTGGGACAAGTCGAACACGCGCCCTTCCCGCACCGCCCTGAAATGCTTCCACACGTCGTTGGTGGAGAACTCTTCGGCGAACATCTTCATCACGTCGTCGGGAAGCGCATGAGAGGTTCTGAGGATGATGTCGGGGTCGCGCGCGAGCATATCCTCGGTGTTCGCGTTCACGAACGCATCTTCAGCGTCCGCATACACGTTCTCGGCCCCGGCAAGCTCTGCCAGGCTCCCCGCATAGCTGTGCGGCGTGGCCACAAGATACGATCCGGGAAGGCCCATGAGGATCAGCACGCGCGGCGGGCGCCTGCCCTCGATGCTGGCGCGGTAGCCTTCCATGAACCGTTCGTAGTCGTCCACCAGACGCTGGGCCTCCTGCTCGCGATCGAACTTGCGGCCCAGATACGAAATCGAGCGGTACAGACCATCGACGCTGTTCAAGTCTAGGAAGATGGACGGCTTGCCGATCGAGGCGTACTTGGGGCGCAGATCGTTTTCAAGCGAAACGGGCGATACGACGAAGTCGGGGTGGAGCTTCGCCACGATCTCGAGATCGGGCGCCATAGGCGGGCCCACAACCGTTGCATCGGCGTAGCGCTCGGGAAGAACCGCCGCGGTTCGGGGCACTCCCACCAGATCGAGATCGAGCCGCTCGGCGATCGAAACCGCCGCGACCGACGTGGCCACCAGCCGCGGGGCGCCGTCGCCAGATGCCGCGCGCTCGGGGTGCTGGTTGACGCACCCGGCCAGCAGCATGCAAACGACAGCGGCGCACAGGGCCGCAAGCCCTATGCGCCGCTTCGCGCTGAAAGCGAATACCGACCGCCTATCCATCGCAGCCGGTACCCTCGGCGCTTTCAGCCGCTGCGGCTGCAGCCGACGCCTGAACCGCACGGCGCGGCCTCGCAACCGCGAAGTACGCGACCAGAGCGCCGAGGGCCGCCACTCCCGCAACCCCGCCGACGATGACCGGGTAATTCAGCGCCTCGGCCCCGTTCGAACCCGAAGAGGTTGCCTCTGCGCCGTCTCCCGTGTACTCCTTCACGCCTTCCGCGGCCGATCCTTCGGCAAGGGAGGATTTCCGCCCTTCGGTCCCATCGCCCGGCGTCTCGGAAGAACCGGAGGCGAGAGAAGCGGGGTCGGCCTGTTCTAAGGCGCTCCCTTCGCCCGGCACCACCGTCTCGACGAACCCGGCGGCGTTACCCTCCTGCAGGTTGCCGAGCGTGACGAAGTACACCACCTCGCGACCCATCGCGTTCACATACATGTTCACGCGCAGCGTAGCCCGCTCGCCCGCGATGCGCGCACGCACATCCACCTTGTTCTCGGCCGCATCGGTTCTCATAACCTGGGCGGGCTGGGCCGCGTCGAACGTCCCATCGTGATCGGCATCCGACGCTATGGAAACGGCGCCTACCTCGGCGGCTTGGGCCATGCGAAGCGTCACGAACACGGACCCGTCAACATCCTTCTCAACGTAGGCCTGCTGGCCGGTTATGCTCTGGGCCATCGAGGTTCCCAACGCCGACTGGGCAGACCCTCCGGCATCTTCGATCGCGCCCGTGTCGGGGTTGGAATACGATGGGTTCGTCGTCGCAGTGTAGACTGCCGACACCTCGGCGTAGGCCAACCCGACCCTATCCGCAAGCGCCAGCGCGACGGCCAGCGCACAGCCAAGCGCAAACAGCCCCGCGGCCACGGCCGCCTTCTTCGCGGAAGACGCGGAACACCTCATCGGCCAACCTTTACGCACGACGGCGACGGGTGAGCGCGGCAGCGCCGGCAGCAGCCAAAGCCGACACGGCCGTCACCACGCCGGCTCCGGCAGATGCATGCGCATCGCCGGTCTGGGGCGTCCCCGTCACCGCAGAATTGCTGGGAGCGGTGCCGGTCTTGCCCGAAGTGGCATGGAAGTTCGACCCCGCGCCCAGGTCCTTCGCATCGCTTAGGTACAGGTGCATATCGGTGTTGACCGTCATGTTGTTCATGGCACTGATGGTCATCGACAGGCTCACCGTCGTGTCCTTGTCCGAGCGCGGAATGACGATGCTGTATTCGCGGCTGCTCGCGCTCTCGCTTACCACGGATGCGGCAACCCCGCCGTAGGTAAGGCTGGTGATGTAGTCGGGGCGGTTCGTGGAGAAGCGCACCTCGAGCGTCCCGTCGGCTCGGGGAATGACAACCGCGTTGTCGCCGAAGTACTGGCCGGCCATCGACGCGATGCCGGTTCCCGTTTTAGTGAAGTTGATGGGAATCCGATACGAATGCCCAACCTGCATGCCCTGAGCCTGTTTGAGCTGCTCTTCCGGTACAGGAACGGGCTTGGGATCGATGGGACCGGGCTTGGGAGTAGGATCGGGCTTGGGCCCCGGTTCGGGCTTGGGCGCCTCCTGCACGTCAAGCACCACGTCGGTGACCACTTCGGAATGCGGACCGGCGGTCACTTTCCAGGTCACGCGGAAAGGCTTCGTCACGGAGGCCACGTTGAACTTATAAACCTTGGAACCGTCTGCTGCCTCGGACACCTCGGCTGCCTTTCCAGCATCCCCGTAGGTCGCACCGGCGAACAGAGCGGCGGACTTCTTCGCAACCACCAGGAAAACGTCGAACGTAGCGTCGGGCTTGGCGGTGTAGCCCGCCGTAGTGCCCACCATGCCCGCCATATGAGACGTCACATCCTTGCCGGAAGACGGGCTGATGAACTTGACCGCAGCGGTTTTATCGCCGGGAACCTGAGCGGGGTCGGAGGGTTGGTCGGACGATCCGCCAGGATGCGTTCCCCCGCCCGGAGTAGTGCCGGATCCGCCGCCCGGGTTGTCGCCTTCGGAGCCGCCTCCCGGCTTAACCGGAGGCGTCGGCTGATCGAGCTTGACCACCTTCACCGACGACGTGTCGATCTGAATAGCGGCGCTGGGCGTGTACCCCATCATTTTGGGAGAGGTGAACCGAAGCGCCACCAGACCGGTCTTCTTGGTCTGCTCGCTTAAGACGATGGAGAAGTCGGCCGCAGACCCGTTCTGGGAGTCGGGGCTGGTCCACACGCGCTTGGGACCGCCCGTCGGTTCGGCGCCCTTGGTGAAGCTGTCGAACTGGTCGACCGCACTCAGATATCCTCCGAACACGCTTCCGATCTGCAACCGCAACGTGTAGGCCCCGTCTTTGACCGTCAGATCGGCCGTCTTGGTCAGGGCCGAGTTCATCACGGAATCAGACGTCGCCGCAGGGGTCTGCTTGGCGGACACGGAAACGGTGTAGGTCCCGTTGGCCAGCTTCGCCCAGTCGACACCTGCGTTCTGCTCGGATACCGCGCTCGCCCCGTCGGCGAACGCAACGGCCGGAACGGGTGCGATCGCCAGCGTTGCCGCCAAAGCAACGGCGGCTCCGCACGAAAGCCAGTTCTTACCGGTCATGTACATGGACTCTCCTCCTTTGCGCCCCGCCCTTGCACGGGGTCGGCACCCCGAAAAGGACGCCGCAATCGAACCGATGAAGCACATAAAGTTAGCCTTGGATCTCTTTCACCTTTATTTTTAACATCGGCTTACTTTTTTCGCAATACACGGCGAAAAGGAAAAGATTATTTATAAGAAAACTGTATGTTGTGATTTACTTTTAGCTGCAATCAGTCCAAAAGCGGTCTCGCCGAACACGCAGCGGGCATTACCTCTCCAGAAAGGAGCGGTCGATCACTTCGATCGCCCCGCCGTCAAGCGACACGATGCCCTCATCGCGCAGGCGGCTGAGCTCGCGCGAAAGCGCACTGCGATCGGCGCCGAGGTAGCGTGCCAGCGAAGCGCGGCTCTTCTCGGCCATGGTGTCCTTCGGAACCAGGCCGCTCTCGCGTTGAAGCAGGTACAGCTTGATGCGGTCGCGCAAACGCTTCTGGGACAGCAGCTGCATCTTGCGCACCAGCATGGTGTTCTTGCGGGCGAGCATGCGCACGTTGTTCGCCATAATGACGCCCGCATAAGGGGTTTCCAGCATAGCGCGACCCGTCATCATGCGGTTCATGTCCAGCCACAGCACGCGCACATCGGATGCGGCCTGGGCTTGCACGATGCTGGGATCCCCCGCGCACGCCACGGACTCGGCGAACATTCCCCCCCGTCCCACGACGGCAATGGTTGACGCGTTGCCGTCGTCGTCGTAAAAGTCTATGCGCACGTACCCCTCCACCACAACGCCCACCGCATCAGGATGCTCGCCCAGATGCAGCAGCAGCTCGCCTTCGAGATACGTCTTTTCCTGAACGCACAGCTTGTCCAGGGTCTCCCCGTACAGATCGCGCGGCACGCCGTCCAGCAATCCGCTGCATGCGAGAGATCGAGCTGTCTTATCGTCCATGCTGTACCCGCTTCACTTTGTGCGTCACCATACGAAAAGAAAAGCAGATGCGCGAACGGATCGTTGTTGCTGCAGTCACACTCTTACGGATAACCACATAATTGTTAGATAATACTAACACGATTTTCCGAAAGGGAGCCCACCTAGATATGAACAGAACTCGAGGCAGGAGCTTCGCAGACAAGCCGCAACGGATCGTCGAACGTCCCTTTTTCCTTTTTCGCCCCGCAACCGCTAAACGGACATCAAGTCAACCCTTTACTTTGCGGTTTCCGAGCTCTAAAGTTCTAAGTGGTTCCGCACCCAGCCACGATATGCGGTGGACCGATGTCCTTTCTTAGGGAGCTCCATATTGCGAGTGAAATGGGGATTCGCATCCGTTGATGCGAAAGCCAGGAAGCGAGCTGCGAGCACCCACCTTTCGAGGTGGGTTCACCCTGGGGCAGGTGCGGAACTTCTCGTGTCCGCAGATCCTCGGATGGCCTTCCCGCAGCGTCCCCGCCTCGAATCCCCCCATCGAACGCCTTGCGTCGGATCACTCCGCGTCCGAGTTCCCGTTTTCGTCCGAACCTTCTGCAACGGGCCGCGCGAACGGAGCGACCGCCCGCACCACGGCATCGCGCGCCTGCGCCGCCCGATCGGAAGACGCCATCTCGAACAGCACCGTGCCTTTCACGCCGTCCTCCACCACTTCGGAAAACACGACCTTGGGGTCGTCCATCAGCACGCCGATACCGCTGGCCGCACGCTTGGACGCGTCGGCCATGGCCCCGGCCGTTTCGTTCAAGCGGGACGCCGGCCCGCTCACCACTACGCCCACCTTCACCAGACCCGCCGAAGGAAGCTTCTCGAGCGCCGCCGTGTTGATGATCGAGTTGGGGATGTAGATCTGCTGGCCCTCGGCGCTGCGCACCACCGTCTGACGCCAGGTCACATCCTCGACGACACCCTGCGAAGCACCCACGCGAATGTGGTCGCCCGGCGTCACCAACCCCATCACCGACACCTGCACGCCGCCGATCACGTTTGAAACGGTGTCTTTGAAGCCCAGGGAAAGCGCGATGCCGCCCACGCCCAAAGCGGCGATGGCGCCCGACACGTCGATTCCCAAACACGATGCCAAAATCACGCACACGCAGATCGTCCACAGGGAAACGCGCGCGATGTTCACGAAAATGGAGCTGGAGGGAATCGGCACCGAATCGTGGCGCAGGAAGCCTCTCAGCGCATACGAAACGATTCTCACGATGACGGCCGTCGCGACGATTTCGAGCAAAGCGGCGATTCCCACCGACACCGCCCAGGGAACCTCGCCTGAAAACAGGTGGCCCAGCAAAGAGCTGATCCCGTTCACCAGCACCATTACTGCACCGTCCCGTATACCTGGCCCCACGCGTGACCGACGATCGCCGAATTCAGCTGGTCGCACAGACGGCGACGCGTATAGGTTCCCGGCGGAAGCAGACCCACCACCTCAAGCAGGTCGGAGGGAAGGTCGTTCGCCTCGGCAGATAGCACGACGTCGAGTCGGCGAACCGACTCGACCCGCGCATCGGAGAACAGCGCGTTCACCACTGTTTGCAGGGCTCCGTAGTCGTCGCTGCGCATCGCGTTTGACGAAAGCATCCGATCCTCCATAACAATTCTATCGATCGAGTACGTCCAAGCCGGTAACCGCAGCCGCCAGCGCGCCTGTGTAAGCCGGGGTCGATTTTCCGGCCGCGCGCACGAATTGGGCCCCGGCGGCGTGCAGGTGCGCCGCAGCGGTCACCATCGCATCGGGGGATGCGTAAGCCGAGGGAGCGCCGACGCGATCGGACTGGGAACCGACGACCAGCTGAACCATCAGGGGGAGGTCGACCGCGGCGCGCGCGCGGCGAACGAGCGCAGAGGCAACCTCCGCAGGTGCGGACGTGGCAAACCCGCCGACCGCGGCACCTAGGTCGGCCATGGAAAGAAACGCCTCTTCAAGCGTCTCTCCCGAAGCAGCCAGGTTTCCCGCGCCATCGATGTCGATGGATGCGAACAGCGGCACGTCAAGCACCTGGGAAAAACCCATCAGAGCGCACTTCAGCTCCGTTATACGGGAAAAGCCGCTCAAAAGCACGGCGTCGATTCCAAGCGGCGACAGATCGCGCGCCGCACGGACGTACTGGCCGCGATGCTCGTTCAGAGACGCCTTCGACGACGCGTCCAAAGGAAGGCCGCACGAACCCACTTCGGCGAAGATATGCTGGGGCTTCAGCTCGCGTACCAGATCGAACAGGGCGCGCGCGATGCTCGATCCCCGATCGGCTGACGATATCTGGGCCAAACGGGCGGGCGTGAGCGATTCCGTGGGCATAACCAGGCATTGTGCACCGGCCAGCAGGTCAAGCCTCAATGCATCGGCCAGACCCTCGGGCTCTATGAGCGACAGGTAGGGCAGATCGCGCCGCATATCGACCCCTTGCCGGGCCAGCACGTTTTCCACCGGCGAAGACACGACCAGCATGTCGCGGTTGAAGCGAAGCGAGATATCGGGCATGGGCGTTCCTTTCGATACCGAGTATGATACCGCAGTCGCATTGCGAGCAACCGACACCCCGAAAACGACGGTGCACCTGCATTCGGAATGCACCGTACGGGCGCTGTAGACCGACCGTCACGAACCACCTGGGAATTCATCGTTGCTGCATAGGCAATCCGCACAAAGCGCACCCGCAATGCACACCCGGTTCAAACCCGCCTTCTATAATGAGGGCATCGAAAGGCCCCCTTCCTTTCGATCTGCTTTCTCCTTCCAAGCAGACACGCGGCGCTCCATACCGCCGCACATCCCTCCCTAAAGACCCGGCGGGCTCCCTTCCCCCCGGGTCTTCTCTTTCCCCCGATCAAGCACGCAGCATCGCCGGTTCAAGGCCGTCGAACCCGCCACCGCAGGATGCCGCGCTCCCTCGAGAGGCGCCTACGCAAGCGAGCGGCTTCGCTCGAACAGGATGTTGTTGGTCTCAAGCCAGCTTTCGACCGTCCCGGTATCGAACCCGTCTGCCGGATCGATCACCAGCGCGTACATCTCTTCTTCGCGAAGCACCGCATCGAGGGCGTCGGTGAGCTGGATCTCGCCGCCCACACCCGGTGCGACGTCGGCCAGAAGCTCCATAACCCGAGGACTCAGCAGATAGCGCCCGAATACGGCCAGGTTGCTGGGAGCCTCCTCGAGCGCAGGCTTCTCGACCAGCGAATCGACCTTCCACACGTCTGCGCCCACCGCGCACCCGGCAATGATGCCGAAACGGCTTACCTGATCGTCGGGCACGGGCATAACCGCGATAACGCTTGCGCCGCCATGCGCGTCGGAGACTTCCTGCATACGGGGAAGCATGCGGTTGTCGGGAACCAGCACATCGCCCAGAAGCACGTAGAACGACTCGTCTCCGGTCTTGTCGTGCGCACAGCGGATCGCATGGCCCAAACCAAGCGCCTCGTCCTGGTACACGTAGCTGACGTTCAGGTTGCCGGCCTGCTCGACCCGATCGGCGTAGGAATCCTTACCGCGCTCGCGCAGCAGAGCCACCAGATCGGGATCGGGCGTAAAGTGATCCTCGATCGCCTTTTTGGAGCGGCTGTTGATGATGACCACCTCGTCGGCAGCCGAAGCAAGCCCCTCTTCGACGACGTACTGGATCGCAGGACGGTCGACGACGAGCAGCATCTCTTTCGGCAGGGCCTTCGTGGCGGGCAGAAACCGCGTGCCAAGCCCCGCTGCGGGAATCAAAGCCTTCATGACATCGAAACCTTCCTGCCGCCCGGGCGGCTACGATCCTGGTGTTTTTTTCAGCGCGTGTAGTCTATCGCTCCTGGGCGCGCGCAGCCAGCTCCTCTTCAAGCACCGCGATCTGCGCTTCGGTCTTCTTCATGCCGCGCACGATCATCGCGACGTACACGAACAGGGCGGCCCACAGAAGCGCATAGGCGCCGATAACGTACGGAGCGGACGGGAGGATGGTGCTGTAGATATCTGCAAGGATGGGATTCATAGCTTGTCTCCTAGTCTTCCAACTGCTGCTTCAGGGCCTCGACGCGCTCGGCCATGCGAATCTGACGGAACCGCAAACGGTACAGCGCAAACATGATCAGCAGCATGCCGATAAGCGCAAGAGCGACGCAGACGGCCATATCGGGTGTCATGCCGCCTTCGCGCACGACGACGGGATGCTTGCCGTCGGGAATGAAGCGCGTGATCATCATCGTGATGGGCGCATCGACAAAAGCGATGATCCCGATAACCGCCGAATACGTCGCGCGGCGCTCGGGCTCGTCGATGGAGTTGCGCAAAACGAAGTACGCGATGCACAGCAGCATGAGGATGAGATAGGTGGTCAGACGCGGATCCCACGTCCACCACACGCCCCACTCGAAACGCGTCCACAGATCGCCCGTGATCATGGTGCCGATAACGAAGATCAGCGATACCTCCATGCCAACTTTGGCGCACGTATCGAACCGCTGCTCTTTGGTGCGAAGGAACTGCGCGCTGTAGTACAGGACCGCCGTAAGCGCCGCGAACGACACCACGGCGACCGGCATATGGAAGAAGAAGATCTTCTGCGAAAGCAGGAGCTTGTTGGTGACCAGCTCTCCCCCGATGTATTCGAATCCGTTCACCTGGGCACCGTGAACCGGTCCGATGAGAAAGAACGCATCGAGGAACGCCAGCGTGGTGAGGACGGCCCCCGCAATCGCGGCGAATGCAGCCAGGCTGTCCGGCCACTGACCGGCTTCCGGGACGCGGAGGCGTCCCTTCGCTTCTTTGGACATACTGCTCCTTTATCTCGTACCAGCTTCCGCTGATTCCAACACAATCCCAACGGGCAGAGCGGTTGTCGCGCTCGCGCCCCTGCATACACCGACGATCGGCACCTAGGCGCTCACGGCGAAGTCGTAGAGCACCCAGCACACGGCCAGCATGATCACATCGTAAGCAGCCGCCATGATAACCGAGATGCCGTAGGCATCCATCCAGAACTCCCCGCCCGAAAGCGCGCTGGTCGTCGCGGAAACGCAGGCGAACAGCAGCGGATAGGCAAGCGGGACGAACAGGATGGCCAGCATCACGTCTTTGCCGCGCGTGTTGATGGTGATGGTGGACAGCATCGTGCCCACACCCGCGATCCCTACCGTACCCAGTGCCAGCGGAACCGCTGCGAACGCAGCCTGAGGCGCAAGCTCGGCCGAGGTAAGGAAGAAGAAATAGAACAACGGAATGGACAGCACCTCGACCACCAGCAAAAACAGCAGGTTCGAGGTCGCCTTGGCCAGATACACCACCGAACGGTCCAACGGCACAAGCAGGATACCCTCCAGGCAGCCCTGCTCCTTCTCGTGGGAAAACGATCGGTTCAACCCCAGAAGCGACGTGAACACGATGAGCGACCACAGAAGACCCCCGCTCATGCGCGCAATGTCGATGCGCTCGGCCGAAAACCCGAACGCGGCACCATACACGACGATGACCAAAAGGGCGTAGATGCCCATCGATATGAGCATCTCTTTGGTGCGAAACTCCTGGCGCAGATCCTTCGCCAGAAGGTTTCGATACTGCCGCAAGGTCGAGGGGCGCTTCAGCTTGACGCTGTCCATCACGCCACCCCCATTCCCACCGTCTCGCGATACAGCTGCGAGAAATCGTTGAAGTCCAGATGATCCTTGGAATCGAACGCCACCACGCGGCCTTTCGCCAACACCAGGGCGTGCGTGCACATGTCGAACCCCTTGCGCAGGTCGTGGCTGACCATCACGAAGGTGCGGCGCTCGCGCACCGATTCGATGAGATCGTCGAATATCTCGACTGCATGGGGATCGAGTCCCGAATACGGCTCGTCCAGAAACACCACGGCCGGGTCGTGGACCAGGGCACGCGCGATGGATACGCGCTGCGTCATGCCGCGCGAGAACGTGCGAACCGGGTCGAGGCGACGATGCTTCAGCCCCACCGCATCCAGAAGCTGCAGGACGCGCTGGCGCGGATCAACCACGCCGTAGAGCTGCGCGTACAGCATAAGGTTCTCTTCGGCGGACAGATCGGGGTAGAGCATGGGCTGATGCGAGATAAGACCCACGTGATCGCGGGCGCGATCCGGCTCTTCCACGATGTCGAGGCCCATCACGCGCGCGGTGCCCTGCGTCGGGCGGTTGAGCGTGGACAGCATCCGCAAAAGCGTGGTCTTACCCGCCCCGTTGGGACCGAAAATCGACAGGAACGAACCTTGGAGAAGGTCGAACGAAACCCGATCGACCGCCTTGCGCGCGCCGAATATCTTGGTGAGGTTCCTCGCCTCGATCGCGTTTCCCGCACGAGGCGAACTTCCCGCCCCGCACGCGACCGCCGCTGCGTCCATCGATGCCATGCGCTATCCCTTACGCACCCGCAAGGCCATCCAAGCCCGGGGCGCCGTGCTCCTTCGCTCCGCCGTCTTTCTCCGCTGCCACCATACCATCTTTGCGCGGAAGGCGACGGCCGCACACCGCAAGCAGACCGCCCGCCACCAGCAAGGCGAACCCCCACCAGACGCACTGGATGAGCGGGTTGACGCGCACGTCCATCGACAGGTCGCCATCGGAATTCACGCCACGGTACACCACGAACAGATCCTCGTCGGCAAAACTCAGCACCGAGGCGTTCAGCTTCTGCTCCTGGGTCATCTGATCGGCAACCACCTGCGGATGAGCCTGGCCGACCAGCTGGCCGTTCTTGTACACGTCGAAATCGGTCTCGTACGTCACCTTGTACGATGCGTCATCCGGCTTCACGCTGGAGCCGGTGAAGCGCAGCTCGTACTCCTGGATGGCAAACGTTTCAGGCGAGCTGTCGGTCGCCGCGTCGTAATCGACGTAACCGGTCTTTTCGGTCACATACATCGAAGATCCGATGAGGCCGACCAGAATAATGCCCATAGAGACGTGGACGATGAATCCGCCCAACGTGGACGGACGGTTCCGAAACGCCGCGGCGACGGCCTTCGGACCGGCGATGTCTTTGCTCCTCGCGTACGAGCGCACGCCGCGAACCAGCATGAGCAGCGAGTTGAAGAACAGCATGCTCGCCACCAGCAGACCGATCACGGCGAGCCCGTTGTAATACCAGGACGGTCCCTGCTCGAGCAGATCGCTGGCCGCTGCGGACCCCGACATGATCATGTTGTTGTACGCCGGGAACAGATTCGCAGCCCAATACACCATCAGCAGCGCAAACAGAACCAGCGCGCAGGCAAACGGAACCTTGGCGTCTTTGAGGAAGCGGGCGCGGTCGGTTTTGCCCCAACCGAGCATGGGCCCAACCGACATGATGAATAGATAGAAAATCCCCAGGGGGTAGGCGATGGCGTTGTAGGCGGTCTTGCCCAGCGAGTCGCCGCCGAAGGGAAGCCAGGCAGGAAGCGCCTGAGAGACGGTCATGTACGTAAGCACCAGCGTGAACATGATCATGATCACGTTGTTGAAATAATACGCCGCATCCTTGGAGATCATGTTCTCCACATCGTCGGCCCCCTCGGTATCGGGTCCGAACCGACTCCAGCGCACGGCAAGGCCCGCAATGCCCGCCAGCACCGACACGGTGATCAGCGCACCGAACAGCCACAGCGAGACAGGGTCGCCCTCGAATGCATGAACGGACTGCACCAAACCGGAACGGGAGATGAACGTACCGACGATCACGAAGGCGAACGCCAGGCACGCGCACATAACGGCCCAGCGCTTGAACGCACCGCGCTGACGATACACCGTGAAGGTGTGGATGAGGGCGACGCCCACCAACCAGGACAGAAGACTGGCCGTCTCAACGGCGTCCCACCCCCAGTACCCGCCCCAACCGAGAACGACGTAGGCCCATACGGAGCCCAGGCCGATGCCGATGCCGAGGAAGATCCACGACACCATGGTGAAACGCTGGGCGCGATCGACCCACAGACGCGATGCATCGCCCATGACCAGCGCGGCAATCGCGTAAGCGAACGCAACGGTCATGCCAGCGTAGCCGACGAACAGCATGGGGGGATGAATGACCATCGCCCAGTGTTCAAGAAGCGTGTTCATGGCGTTGAGCGAAGCTGAAGCGGTGAGCTTGCCCTCGGCGTTGAAATACGTCGCAGGCGTGGGTTCAAAGGGCATGTTTACCTGGGAAAATGTGAGCACTCCCACAAACGCGACCACGACGAGCTGGATAACCGCCAAAGCCACGTTGTCGATCTGGCCGCGCCTCTTGCGCGTGGCTAGAACCACGGCCACTTCGAACGCGGAGATCAGCCAGGCCCAGAACAGCAGCGAGCCCTCGCGTCCGGCCCACAGGCCGGACAATTTGTACAACCAGGCAAGTTCGCTTGTGTTCAGCGAGCGCTCCGCTAAAACGTACTTGATGGAATAATCGCCCGCAAAGAAGCAGTACACCAAAATAAGGCAGCAAACCAGCAAAGCCAGCATGGTAACCGCCACGCCTATCCGCCCGATGCGGTTTGCAAGAGCCGCCCCCGCCGCCCGCGCGGGCTTATTTTTGGCAGCGGCGCTCCTCTCCCGCAGGAACGAAACGTGACCGAACGCAAACGCCAGGATGGACGCGACGGCTGCTGCAAACGAAACGACGAGAAACGAGAAACCAAGCGTTGCCATGCTTATCCTTCCAGCGCGACTTCAGTCGCGACGAACACGTCCTGATCGTTGATCGAACCCGTCAGGACCAACGACGACCCTTCGACAGTCTCGTCGGACAGAGCCCCGTCGTACTTGACGGGCATCTCGTCGGCGGTATCGGGGTCTACCACAACGAAGCGGCGATCACCGCCCGCAACGCCCAGGGTGCCCTCCTTCATCTGGCCCGCCACCTTCACCGGTTTGTTGCGCACGGAATCGGCGTAACCCATAAGACGGGAAACCGACAGCGAATCGGTGGAGTTCTCGTACTTAGACGGGCACTTGGTGACCAGCTCGCTGCACTGCAGGACGCCCTCCCCATCGATCTTACCCGTGCAGATAGCCACGACATCGTTGCCGAACGTGGAGGAAACACCGCCCTCGTAGCGCACGCGCAGCTGCTTGGAGGCCTTGGGGTCGGCCTCTTTGTCGTACACGGAGAAGATAAGGGTGTTGTCCTTGACCGAGAAGGAGTTCTCGACCACCGTTGCCGAGACCTGGATCTTGCGATCGCCGAAGACGCCGTCGACCGCATCGGCAACCGAAACGGTTTTAGCCGACGACGCACCGCCCACCACCGCGAGCACCACCACGACAACTATGACGATCACGCCGGTCACCGCAGCCATGCGGCGCTTCATCTTAGAATTCATCCAATCCCTCCGAGATCGCGTCGAATCCCGCCACCACCGAAAAACCCGCCGTCGCCATCGATTGAGGCACATCATGCTCGAACCCGAAAGCGCACCGTCCCTTGACCGAAGGCGCTCCCGACCTCAGACGACCCCCGATGCCAGTCTTGCGATGATATCATCAGCCTCCCTGCGCACAGGGTCGTTTACGATTTGCGCAGCTTTGTTATCCGATCGAAAACCACGAACTGAGCACACGCCACAAATCCTTCACAGCTTGTTATAGCGTCATGGCTTCGACGCGTCTGCTGTAGAAACGACGGATATACGAAAGAACCCTCGAATATGCAACCGAAACGCAACGAACCCCCGACCGGATACAACGGTCGGGGGTTCGTACAGATTACGTGGTGGAGATGATGGGATTCGAACCCACGACCCCCACGTTGCGAACGTGATGCTCTCCCAGCTGAGCTACATCCCCACGTGAAGCGCGATGCGCAGGAAGCCATTTTGGGGGTACGCCGCCCATTTGTCAAATGGAAGCGCCACCCCTTTTCGGCAAACCTTCAAAAACACAAGTCGGGCGATAGGCCCGAAGCGGCTACAACTCGGAAGACTCGCTGTCGGAGCCTTCGTCCGCAACAGCCTCGTCCTCTTCCGAAGGATCGATGATAAAGGGTTCGAACAGAGGCTGGTCGTTCTGAGAAAGCTCGACAGTTCCCGTAAGAACATCAACGTGCTGGTACGACTGACGGGCGGTGCGGCCGCGCTTGCGATCGACCTCCATGATGAACAGGCGGGGGTGAACCTGCGTGAGCACACCTTCGTTCTCGACGATCTTGGAACGCCCCATATTCGCTCGAACCCTCAGGCGCTGACCCACGTACCCGTTGAGCGTATCGTGAATCGAATCGACGATTTTGGCTTGCTGCTCCAAATCCATGCAGAACTCTTTTCCGATTTAGACAAAAAATGCCTCGAAATCATACCATGCTTGAACAGAGGTTGCACAGGGACTGCAGAGTCCCTGTTCACAAGCCTGATATTCTCTCCATAATTGAAATGTCTATCGAATTCTATGTTTTGCACTCAGCTCGACGAGGGCTTTCCCCAACCTGATGAACTCGCCGCGATCGAGCGTTTCGCCGCGACGCTTCGGGTCGATCTGCGCATGCCGGTAGATCGCGGGAAGGCCATCGACCGCACCGGGATACTGGCCGCCCGCACCCGAGAAATACGTTTTGCAGGAATTGGCCAGCGTCTTGCGGCGATTCGCGAAGGCCGCATCGGCCATGACGCACGTCGCCTTCAGCAACTCGGCGGACAGGGCGGATCCGTCCTCGTCTACGGCCACGCACCGATCGAGGCGCAGAACCGCGCTCTCGACGTGGGGCGGGGGGAAGAAATTGCCGGGAGATACCGGAAACCGTCCATTGGGCTGGGCGTACAGCGATAACTTCACCGAGTACGCCCCGTAGGTCTTCGTGCCCGGAGCCGCCATCATGCGGTCGGCCACCTCGCGCTGAACCATGACGGTGGCCGACTCCAAGAAGTCGAACCGCTGCAGGAAATCGAGGACGATCGTGGCGGCCACCGCATAGGGAAGATTGGCCACCAGCTTGTTCGGCAGATCCACCCCGTCGTCGGCAAGATCGTCCAACCTGAAATCGAGCGCATCCTTCTGCACCAGAAAGAACCGATCGCTCCACTCGGACAGCGTTTCGGTCAGAACAGCGGGAAGGTCGCGATCGCGCTCGATGGACGTTACCCGGCCCGCGCTTTTAAGCAGCGCGATAGTGAGCGTTCCGATACCGGGACCGACTTCGAGCACCCGGTCGGACGGACTCAGATCGGCCAGCGCGACGATCCTTTTCAAAACATCGTCGTTTATGAGGAAGTTCTGCCCCAACGCATGCTTGGTGACAAGACCGTGGGACTCCAAGACCTCGCGTGTGGCGGATACCCCCGCCAAGGGAGAAAGCCTATCCACGACGCTTGCCGTTACCCTTCTTGGCAGGCCGGGGGGTACGACCCGAACGCTTCCCGGCATCGTTTTTCTCGCCGAACGCGGAGCCGCCCTTCTTCTGCGACGAACGCTTCGGCCTGCCGCCTTGACGCGAGCGCTCTTCGGCGCGGGCAGCGGCGTTGCGGCTGTCGCCGGCTATGTCGAGCTTCGGACGAGGGCGCGACCTGCCCGCCTCCGATTGCCGAGGGGCAAGCGCATCTGCGTCCGGGCAAACGCGAGGGATTTCGGGAGGAAGGAAAGCCGTCCGGTCGGCTTGCATAGGGAGGCGATCGAACAGCGCAGGGTCGATCGGCTCGGGGTCTCCTGTGATCTGGCCGTCTTCCTCGATCTTCCCCACCCAGTTGAGAACCTGGACCATCTGGAACCCCGCAACCGCGAATGCCGAGCGTACTTCGCTCACCAAAGCCGAGAACCCGTGAGGATCTCCGCCCTCCCCGATCACGTGCAAGGTGAGCGGGCGCTTGGGAGCTTCGCGATCGTATATCCAGTAGTAGGGCTGCAGGCGATCGAGCAAAGCCTTGAACTGGGCCGGCGCACCCGAAAAATAAACAGGGCACACCACAGACAGCTCGTCGGCCGCATTCATCAGCTCGTACACCTCGCCCATATCGTCATCGACCATAAACGCCGGGTGAAGCGAATCCTCGCAGTCGAGCCCTGCGTCGGCCGCCTGCTCGGCCGACGCGACCACGTTGTCGGTGCGACCGTCCCATGCGGCGATATCAAGCTCGGATACCGGAGCGAGCGCCAGCTCGTCTTCTGGAAACTCCTCGATGAACGTCTCGAAGATAGCCTCGGCGAGAAAGGCCGAGCGACCCCGCGAACGGGGAGATCCGACGATGATAAGACGGTTCATGCTAGTTCCTCTCGGTTTCGATCAAGCAGGCCAAGCGCGTTTTCGTACAGTGCCGAGAGCACCTCGTCCGGCGAGATCCCGTCATGCTGGGCTTTCATCTGGGCCAGTGCAGCAGCGGTGAACACCACGTGGGCCGGAGTGCATCCCACCCCGCGCATCGGCTCGGGCGTCATGAACGGGGAATCGGTCTCGGTAAGCAAGCGATTCAAAGGAACGCTCACCGCGGCCTTACGTGCGGCTTCGAGCTTCTTGAACGTAAGCGCGCCCCCGTAGGCGATAAAGCAGCCCGCCCCGATCCACGGAGCGATCTCATCGGCGTCGAGGCTGCAGCAGTGCAGCAGCGTCCCCGCGGGCGGAAAACCCGTTTCAGACAGGATGGCAAACGCCTCGTCGTGAGCCTCGCGCACATGCAGGGCCGCGGGAAGCCCCAGATCCTGCGCCAAGCGCACCTGCTCCCTGAACGCGCTTCGCTGCGCATCCCTCGCAGACAGGTCGTAGTGGTAGTCGAGTCCGATCTCGCCGATCGCGCAGACGCGCGCATCGAGCGCGAGCCGATGAAGCGCGCGCCGCATCTCCCCGTTCCACGCCGACGCGTTGTGGGGATGGATTCCGACGGCGATGCGCACGCGCGGAACCTCGCAATGCCCGCCTGAGTCCAAACCCGCAAGCTCGCGACGGGCATCGGACACCCAATCGTCAAGCCGCTCGATGGGTTCTTCCCCGTCTTCGACGGGATCGACGATCATGCAAAGGTAGCGCACGCCGTTGACCGCGCACCGAGCCAGCTCGAACGCAGGATCGGGCAGCATATGAAGATGCGCATGCGTGTCGGCAACCGAGGCCCCCAAGCACGGAGCGCTTACTTCCTGATAAGAGGAGTGCTTGCGTTTGCGGTAGAACCTCGCATCGCGAAACGGGGGAAGCTTCAATCGATCGGAGTCGTCGGACATGGCTGCCTAATCGAGATCGAAGTCGATTGCGGACACATCGAGGCGCGGGAACAGCGGGTCGCCCACTTCCACCGCGTTGCCGAACGGCAGCTGCCCCCATACCGTGGCCGATTCGATATCGGTTATGCCCGAAAGGTCGATGCCGATACGGCGCAGCGCCTCAGCCGAAGTATTCGGCATGAACGGAGCGAGGTACAGCGCGATGATGCGAATCGCCTCGAGCGCGTTGTACATAACCGAGGCCAGCTCGTCGGCGGTCTCTTCGGACTTGGCCAGATTCCAGGGAGCGGACTCTTCCACGTAGAGGTTCACGCGCGACGCGAGCTTCTGCACCGCGGCGGCGGCACCGGAAAAGTCCAGTTCGCTCATGGACGCATCGAACTGGGCGTACAGCTCGTCGGAAATCGCGCGCAGCGGGTTGTCGCCCGCTGCCACCGGGGCCGCCGGAACCTTGCCATCGTAGTACTTCTTCGTCATGTTGAAGACGCGACTGCACAGGTTGCCCCAGGTGTTCGCCAAATCGGCGTTGTACACCTGCACCATGCGCTCAAGCGAGATGGCCCCGTCGTGCCCGAACTGCACATCGCTCATGAAATAGTAGCGGTACGCGTCTACGCCGAACACCTTCACCAGATCGGCGGGCATAAGGCCGTTTCCGCGCGACTTCGACATCTTCTCGCCCTTGGTGAGCAGAAACCCGTGCCCGAACACGCGGTGCGCGATGGGCAGACCAGCCGCCATCAGCATGGCAGGCCAGATAACGCAGTGGAAGCGCGTGATATCCTTGCCCACGATGTGATACTGGAACGGAGCGCGACGATCGAACTCGCCTTCGCGCGCCGCGTCGGCGTACCCGATGCCGGTGAAGTACGCAACCAGCGCGTCGGCCCAGACGTACACCACATGATCGGGATCGAACGGCAAAGGAACGCCCCAGTCGAACGTGCTGCGAGAAATGGAGAGGTCCTTCAAACCGCCCTTCACGAACGAAACCACCTCGTTGCGACGCGTCTCGGGCTGAATGAAGTCGGGGTGCTCTTCGTAGAACCTCAGCAGCGGCTCCTGGAAATCGGACAGCTTGAAAAACCAGTTCTCCTCGCCCGACGCCTTCTGAACCGGACGATGGCACTCGGGGCACACGAACGCGCCCTCCTCGTCGCGCTCGAGGTCGCTTTCGGCGTAGTAAGTTTCCTCGTGAACGCAGTACCAGCCCTCGTAGCTGCTTTTGTACAGGTAGCCCTTCTCGAAAAGATCCCCCCACAGCTTCTGGACGCTGCGGGCGTGGCGCGGCTCGGTGGTGCGGACGAAGTCGGTGTAATCGATATCGAGCAGATCCCACGCCTCGCGAAACGCCGGCTCCATCGAGTCGCACCATTCCTGCGGCGTCATCCCCTTTCCGACAGCCGTGTCGGCCACCTTCTGGCCATGCTCGTCCATGCCGGTGACGAACGCCACATCGTATCCGTTCATACGCTGATAGCGGGAGACGAGATCGGCGGAGACCGTCGAGTACGCCGTTCCCAGATGCGGCGCGGCGTTCACGTAGTAAATGGGAGTGGTGATCGAGTAGGTTCCCTTGGACATGGATCGCGCCCCTTTGTTCCAAGCGCCCCGAAGGGCGCGCACGCTTCAAATACAGCCGAATATTCTACCACCGAACGGCAAGGCGAAGCGAAACGACACGGCAAACGCGCCGGTGGCGCCGCATCAACCGCAAGGGCCCCAAAACAGACCGTTGGCGGGATGCAAGCGAGGCGCAAAGCGGGGCCCTCCTGTCGCCCGCGCCGCTACCTTCACAATCGCTATGTCGATGAACTGCGTTTTTGTGCGCCACCACCGGTAGGAGGCCCGAAGTTTTACCCGCGCTCGGACCTTCTTTATAATGGACGCTTGTCCTTTTTCACCTACGTAAGGACCTTATGCGGCTTATGACTGTACACCATATCGGCACGGCGAAGCGGCGGCTGCCGCGCGCGGCAGCCGCTCTCGCCTGCGCAGGCATCCTTGCGCTCTCGGGAACCCCCCTCGTCGGATCCGAGAACCCGCGCGCCTTTGCCGAGGACATCGATACGGCCCCGATCGCAGACGAATTCCAGCAGCGCATCGAGCAAACATCGGCCGAATACCTGTCCGCAACCGACCACCTGTCCTCGATCGAACGATCGATCGAGGACAACCGCCTCCAGATCGAACGGCTTGAGGCGGCCCTTCCCGGCCAGCAAGCGCGCAGCAATAACGCCGCGGCGGCGCTGTACAAGATGCAGAGCGATTCGGCCTCCATCGTCACGCTGCTGCTGAACGCCCGGGACTTCTCCGACTTCATGCGCAACCTCGAGTACATCGGAAGCGTGGCCGACCGCAACGTGGCCGAGATCAACGAGCTCCAGAACATGAAGTCGCAGCTCGATCGAACCGAATCCGAACTGGAGGCTCAGCGCGTCGAGGCCGCGCGCGCCGCATCCGATGCGGAAAGAGCGCTGAAAGAGGCTCAGGACGCACGCGAGGAGGCCCAGCGCATCGCGCGCGAGAAGGCCGAACGCGAGGCAGCCGAGGCTCGGGCAGCGGCCGAGGAAGCCGCCCGTATCGCCGCCGAAGAGGCCGCCAAGAGCGAAGCGGACAACGACAAGGCCGCCGAGGCGCCGTCAAGCTCGAAAACGGCTCCGGGGCCTATTGCGGCGCCTCCCGCCGATGATGTGGACTGGAATTCCAACGCGCAGCAGTTCATCGACACCTGGGCTCCGCGCATCGATGCCTACCTGGCCGGATCTGCGATGGCCGGGCAGGGCGAGACCTATGCGAAAGCCGCCTGGACCTACGGTATCGACCCGCGTTTCTCCCCCGCCATCTCGGCGGTTGAGAGCTCGAAGGGAGCCTACTGCTTCAAGCCACATAACGCCTGGGGGTGGGGCTCGGTCAGCTGGGGGTCATGGGAAGACGCCATCAACGGCCACGTCGCAGGACTTGCGCGCGGCTACGGCTACACCGTATCGCCCTCGGCTGCCAAAAAGTACTGTCCTCCCACCTGGCAGGATTGGTACAACAAGGTGTCATACCAGATGTCGCTGATCTAGCGGCAGATAATTCCCGTCGAAGCGCCCGCCGCGGCTTCGAGGGCCCTTCTTCCTATGCCCGCGCCGTCGCGCCCTTCAGAGCTTCGAACGTCGATCGGGGTACGACCGCTTCCCCGCCGAACACGTAGCCGGTATCGATCTGGTCCGCGCGCTTCTTCACCACCTTATCGATGCAGTACGGATCGTAGCGGAACGTATCGCCCTGAGACGTGGATCCATCGTGGGGCACCAGCAGAAGCACGCTACCGTTCTTGCCGCACAGAGCCGCACCCGTCAGAGCATCCCAGTACCCGTTTCCATCGGCAACGCCCAGCTTGTCGATGCCCAGCTTCGCATCGGCCTTGCCGCTGAGGGCGTATTCGGCGATGCGCGCAGACGTATGCCACGCGTCGGCGCCCCCCATACGCGCAATCGAACCCGACGAGATGCCCGCCGAAGCAAGGCGGCGTTCCGTACCGGGCGCCACCGCGGCTTCCCCGCCGACGATGAGCGCACCGCCCAGCTTCGCGTCGCGCACGAACGAAGCGGCCGCCGAGGAAAGCTCGCCCGAGGGGTTGGTCAGCAGCACCGGGGAACCTTGGGCGTACGCGAGGGGCGCCGCCGAAAGCGCATCGTAGTAGCCGCTGGCGGTGGCCACAATGCACGAGATTGCGGGCCTGGTCTTGATCACCTCTTGCGCGATAAGAAGCGAAGTGTCCGCCGCGTCGACGCCGCCCAGACGCTGGACGTCAAGGCCCATATCGCGTTTGAGCGCATCGCTCACCCGCTCGGACACGGCTGCCGTACCGCCCACAATGTAGACCTTCTGCGCACCCAAGCGCCGAATCTGGGATCGAGTCTCGGCAGACAGGGCATCGGTCTGCGTCAGCAGAACCGGCGCTGCGTGAACGCCTGCCAAAGCGCTCGCGGAAAGCGCATCCCAGTACCCGCTGCTCGTGGCCAAAACCACCGTCTTCGCCGATCCCTGGCCCCAGCCCTTTTCCGCGATCTTACCCATGGTTCCCAGCGCGTCGTCCCCATACAGGCGCTCCCATGCAACCGGCGGCTTCTTCACGCTGTTCAGCGCACCAACCAGGTTCAGCTTTCCATGGCCGTACATATCGTCGCGCCCCGGATCCCCCAGATCGATAGCGGTGGAGAGAAGCGCGTTTTGCACCTCGTCAGGGGTAAGGGAGGGGTTTTTCGCGAACAGGAGCGCCGCAGCCGAAGCGACCATCGGAGACGCTTGGGACGAACCGCTTTCCACCCTGTAACCGCTGTTGGCATCTGAAGTCGACCAAATATCGACGCCCGGGGCGGCGATGTCTTTGCGGTCGTTGTAGTCGGCCCAATGAGGACGCTGGTTATTGGCATCGAGCGGCACCACGGCGATCACGTTTTTGAAGTCCGACGGATACTGATAGTCCGTGTTGGGATTGCCGTACTTATCTCCGTTTCCGCCCGATGCCACCGACAGGATCCCGTTATCCCGCGCCTTTTGAATGGTATCCTCCAGCGCTTTATCGATAACCGGAGCAGGACCGCCCAGGCTCATGTTCACCACGCGCGTGTTCGTACGCTGGGCGATGGTCTTCCCCGACTGGTCGGGATCGCTCAGCAGGTAGTTGAACGCGCTGATGAGGGTCGCATCATCGCTCACGGGCTTGCCCAGGTGCGCGTCCCAATGAAACACGCTCACGGGAAGAACGTTGGCGTTATAGGACAGACCCGCCATACCGAAGCCGTTTCCCGCGCACGCCCCCACGATACCCGACACGTGCACGCCGTGCTGGAACGAGAAACTCGCATTGGCTTCCAGCTTCTTTCTGTAATAGGCATCGTAGGCGTAGTCTTTCAGCAGGTTGGGCTTGAGGTCCCTGTGGTCGAAGTTGATGCCCGTGTCGAACACCGCGACCGCCACCTTGTTCTCGCAACGCACCAGATCCCAGGCTTTGAACGCATCGAGGCTGTACAGCCACCATTGGTTTTTGATCGTCCACTCGGACGTACTGGAATACGACATCGGGTCGTTGGGAGTCCGCTGAGGCTCCAGCGCCGCGTCGGCAGAAGCGTCGGAGGAAGCTTCGGCTCCCGAAGGCGAGCCCGTCGGATCCTCGATGGGATAGTAAAGGTAGTTCGGCTGGGCGAAGGCGACGTCCGGATCGCGCCGGGCCTGGGCCACGCCCTCGGCCACCGACACGCCCTCGGGAAGATCGACCAGCACCGTTTTGCTGTCGATGTCCTGCACCTGGCCAGACCCGTCGTCCAGATCGGTCACCCGTTCGTCGGGAACGCTCATGGTTCCGATCACGTTCTTGCTCGAAACGCCCTCTTTGTACACGACGATCATCTCGTCGGAGCTGTACGCGCCCTCGGCTGCCTCGATTTTTGCCGCCTCCTCGTCGATGCGCGCCTTTTCGACGTGCGCTGGGGCATCGTTTTGCGCAGCGGTTTGCCTTGCGGGCGCATCGCGATCCTCCTGGGTCTCATCCGCGTGCGCAAGCGGCGCATACAAAACCAATGCGCAGCAAAGCGCCCACGACAGCGCCGCACGCGCGGTCTTTTCCAACGAGAAAGTCATGCGGATCTCCTAACGACGGGCGCTCTACGCACATCGATGAGGAAGCGCCCTTTTCTGTCCAGAAAAACGAACCACCATTCTACATGCAGGGAAGCGGAATCGAAGAAAAATTCTCCGATTTCGCTTCCTCGCGTATACCAGGTGGCTTACATAAGTTAGCTTAGTCTATCTTAATTTCGCCGCGACGCTCTGCCAATCGGGAAGAAACGAATCCATAACGCGCCGAAATTCAGAACCGTGGCCCGCCACGATAAGGTGAGCCAGCTCGTGCACCACCACGTACTCGAGGCATTCCGGGGGATACAGCGCAAGGCGCACGTTCAGGCAGATGCGCCCCGTTGCAGGCTGGCAGCTGCCCCAACGCGAACGCATGTTGCGATACGCGAGTTTCCCCGCGTGCACGCCCATGATCCGTTCCCACTTCGCCACCAAAACGGGCGCAGCCGTCTCGACCGCTGCGCGCCAGGCGCAAACCTCTGCGGCGTCGGCGCCTTCGGCCCTCGACATAACGGATTGTGCCACCTCATGCTGCTTTGCCATCAGCCAGCTTCGCTTCGATCGCACCAACTGCTCGATCTGCCGATCGGACACCGGAAAAGGGGCCGATACCTCGATGCGCCCCTCGGGCGGCCTGACGCGCAACCGGATCGTGCGCACGTCTTTGCGCACGACGCTTACAACAAGATCGCCAACTCTCAGCTTGCAAGGCGCGAGACGGGCGGGCTTATCGCGGCGTTTCCGACCCGTTTTCGCACGCGAATTCGCCCGAACGGGAAACGGGCTTTCGCGCAGCCGATCCCGGCTCACAGCTCTCGTTCCCTCTTGGTAGCCTCAAGCGCCAGATCGTAGGCCGTATTGCGCGAAACGCCCAGTTCGCAAACGAGCGTTCGCGCGATCTCCTTTGCGCGCGCGCCTTCCCGCGCCATCGACGCGGCACGATCGGCCGCCGAACCCCTGGCCGATTGAACCTGTTCGGAGCGCTCGTCGTCGGCGGGACCTTCGATGACCACGACGATCTCCCCCTTGATGCCCCCTTCGGAGGCGCGTCTCTCGAATCGCGCCAGTACCTCGGCCGACAAGCCCCGAGCAATCTCTTCGTGCAGCTTGGTAAGCTCGCGGCATACGGCAACCTGGCGATAGGGAAACACCCGCGCCACAACGCGCAGGGAATCGATCACCCGATGGGGACTTTCGTAGAACACCAGCGCGGCCGGAAGCGCGCGCAGGTTTTCAAGCACCGATGCACGCTCGGCATCCTTGCGCGGGAAAAACCCTCCGAAATAGAATCGGGGGTCGGTCGCTCCGCTGGCCACGTAAGCTGTCGCGACCGCCGTGGGTCCGGGAAGCACCTCGACCGAAACATTCGCCTCGTGCGCAGCCCTTACCAGCCTCAAGCCCGGATCGGACACGCCGGGCATTCCGGCATCCGAGCAGTACGCGATCGTCTCGCCCGCCGCCACGCGCGCGATCACATCCGCGGCGTCGCGAGCGATGCGGTTCTCGTCCAAGCGCTCGAGGGGCTTTTCGATACCCAAGGCCGCAAGCAGCCTGCCCGTCACACGCGTGTCCTCGGCGCACACCGCATCGGCTTCTTTGAGCCGCTCGATTGCACGCAGCGTGATATCGCCGAGGTTTCCCAGAGGAGTCGGGCAGATAACCAGGCGTCCTTCGTCCGATACCACCGATCTACTCTCCGCCGTGCTTCCCGCGCTTGGGTACGTCGATGGTTCCGCGACGGCGCTTCACCGCAGCGACGATAAGTACGATCACTCCGATCACGACCGCAGCCCCGATCACGAAAGCGAGCACCGTTTCCCCCGTGCAGGGAAGGCAGGCAAGTTCCTGAGACATTTTGATCCTCTCTATCGAGCGGTCGGCGACGCGCGATGCGCGATGCGCCCCGCAATGGCAAGCGGGAAAGCAGCAGGGGTGCGCAGCCCTTAAGCCGCGCACCCCCATTGTAACCTTCCCGCATCGGGTCTGCCGAGCGTCGACAGGCTCCCTACGGCGCCGATGTTTCGGACTCGGGCGAAGCCGTGCGCAAACGGTCGAGCGCAGCTTTCTTGCGCGCTTCGGGATCGGCGACGCGTTCGGCCTCGAGATTCGACTTCGCTACCGAAATCATCAGCTTGATGCGGTTGAGCTGATTCACTTCCGACGAGCCGGGATCGTAGTCGACCGCGACGATGTTGGAGAGCGGATAGATCCGACGCAGCTCCTTGATAACCGCGCGTCCCACCACGTGGTTGGGCAGGCACGCGAACGGCTGGGCGCACACGATGTTCGGCGTACCTTCCTTGATAAGCTCCACCATCTCGGCTGTCAGCAGCCAGCCTTCGCCCATCGAGTTGCACAGGCTGAGAATCTCTTCGGCGTATCCGCCCAGCGTGTAGATGTCGGTTGGCGGGCAGAAGCGATTCGACTTCGCAAGCGCCCTGTTCACCGGCGCACGCAGCATCTTGATAACCCGCAGCGCGACCCGGCTTCCCAACGCGCCCTTGGCCGAGCGTCCCAGAGGATCCTTCTGGAAGATAGCTCCCGCGATGCCGAACAGGAAGAACTCGATCAGCCCGGGAACCACCGCCTCGCATCCTTCGCGTTCGATGACGCCGACCACGTCGTTGTTCGCGGTCGGATGGAACTTCACCAGGATCTCGCCCACCACGCCCACACGCGGCTTGGTTCCCTCTCCCTGCAGCGGGATGGTATCGAACTCGCGGATGATCTGGCGACATGTGCGTTTGAATTCTCCGTAGCGCACGCCGTGGCGCATGTGGTCTTTGCAAACCGCCATCCATTTGTCGTACAGCGCCGTCACGGACCCGGGCTCGACCTCGTAGGGACGCGTGCGGTACAGACACTGCATCAGCAGATCGCCGTATATGAACGCATACATCGCCTGACCCAGCATCTTGGGCGAGATGCTGAACCCGGGATTCTCCTCGTCCAGCTTCGCCGTCGAAACAGAGATGACCGGAATATGGCCCAAGCCCGCGGTTTTAAGCGCCTTGCGGATAAGCGAGATGTAGTTGGTCGCACGGCATCCGCCACCGGTCTGCGTGATGACGACCGCAAGCTTGTCGGTGTCGTAGCGCCCCGACAGCACCGCTTCCATGATCTGGCCCGTCACCAAGATGGACGGATAGCAGATGTCGTTGTTCACATACTTGAGGCCGGCATCGGTGGCCTTGGGATCCACCGAGGGCAGAAGCTCGACGTTGTAGCCGAAGCGATGGAAGATCTCCAGCAGGATCTCGAAGTGGATGGGCGCCATCTGGGGGGCGAGGATCGTCCATCCCTCGTCGCGCATCTTCTCGGTGAACTGGACGCGCTCGAACGACGTATCGGAACCCCTGCGCTGCTTGAAGAAGTCCTGAATGTAGAGATCGGCTTTCTCGATGGCCGTATCGGGTGCGCACGGCTCGTGCGAACAGCAGGAGGAGCCGCCGATGAGCTTGGATGCCTCGGCTGCGATCTGCGCCTTCTCCTCGTCGTCGAGCACAAGAGGCGGATCGGCATCCTCCGACCGAGCGGGAGACCCCGCAATGCCCGCTCCCACGCTCGCCTCCAATTCCGCACGATGGGCGCTTCGCTCGGACAGCGCGTCAAGATCGATCGAGCAGGCCGGGCAGCCCTCCTGCGGCGCATCATCGGACATCGTGTCAGCCGCACGGACGCGGGCTTCCTCTTCCAGGCGCTGCGCCTCCTGATCGCTGAGGGCCGCCAAAAGCGAGCGCACGCGAATACGGGCGGCGCCCAGGTTGGACACCTCGTCGATCTTCAGCACCGTGTACACCTTGCCCGCCGCCTCCAGAATCTCCTGCACCTGGTCGGTGGTCAGCGCATCGAGTCCGCACCCGAAGCTGTTCAGCTGGATCAGGTCGAGGTCGTGGCGCTGCGTGGCCACCTTGGCGGCCGCATACAGGCGCGTGTGGTACATCCACTGATCGACCAATCGGATGGGACGCTCGAGCGTGCCCAGATGCGCAATGGAGTCTTCGGTGAGCACTGCCAGGCCGAAGCTGGTAAGCAGCTCGGGAATCGCGTGGTTGATCTCGGGGTCGTTGTGGTACGGGCGCCCGGCCAGCACGATGCCGTGCGTGCCCGTTTCCTCCATCCACATCAGGGTCTCTTCGCCCTTGGTGCGGATATCGTGCTTGAACCTCTCGTCCTCGGCCCAGGCAACCTCGACCGCATGGTCGATCTCGGCCTGAGACGGGGCGCCGCCCCTCTTGCCCACCACGTCGCCGAAGTTCTCGACCATTTCAATGTACAGGCGCTTCTTCAGGTGGTCCTTCTTATCGTAGGGAAGCCACGGGTTCAAGAATCGCGTGTCCGAATCGTTCAGCTCGTCGATATTCAGGCGCAGCGCCTCTGAATAGCTGGCCACGATGGGGCAGTTGTAGTGGTTGCCCGCCCCTTCGTCTTCTCGACGCTCCCACTTCGAGCAGGGCATCCAGATGAAATCGACGCCCTTGCCCAAAAGGTTCATCACGTGCCCGTGAGACATCTTCGCCGGATAGCACACCGACTCGGACGGCATCGACTCGATGCCCGACTCGTACACCGCTTTGGTGGACTGGTCGGATAGAACCACGCGATAGCCCAGCTCGGTGAAGAAAGTGAACCAGAACGGATAGTTCTCGTACATGTTGAGCGCACGAGGGATGCCCACCGTCGCCCTCGTCGCATCCTGGACGGACAGGGGTTCGTAATCGAACAGGCGGTGGCTTTTGTAGTCGTAGAGATTGGGAACCTGGCCCATCAGGTTGTCTGCATGCCCGGCGCCCTTCTCGCATCGATTGCCCGTGATGAAACGACGATGCCTGCCCGTCTCGGGATCCTTCCCGAAGTCGTTGATGGTCAGCAGGCAGTTGTTCGAGCACAGGCGGCAGCGCGCCGTGCGATGCGTCGGCTCCATCTGGGACAGCTCTTCTGCGCTCAGCAGCGTCGAGACGATCTCGGTTGATGCTCCGCGCGCAGCGGCTGTGCGCACCGCCTCGGCATGGCGATCACGCGCGAGGAGGGCCGCTCCGTACGCTCCCATGTTGCCCGCGATGTCGGGACGCACCGCGTTCACGCCGGCCAGCTGCTCGAACGCGCGCAGAACCGCGTCGTTGAGGAAGGTTCCGCCCTGGACGATGCCGTATTGGCCCACATCCTTGGGGTCGCGTATCTTGATAACCTTGAACAGGGCGTTCTTGACGACCGAAATAGCGAGGCCGGCGGCGATGTCGCCTACGGTGGCGCCCTCCTTCTGGGCCTGCTTAACGCGGCTGTTCATAAACACCGTGCAGCGGCTTCCCAGGTCAACCGGATTCTCGGCCGAATGAGCGGTTTCGGCGAACTCGGCTATGGGAAGGTTCAGGCCCGTGGCGAAGCTCTCGATGAAGCTCCCGCATCCCGACGAGCAGGCCTCGTTCAACATGATGGAATCGATCACGCCGTCTTTGACGCGCAGGCACTTCATGTCCTGCCCACCGATGTCCAGGATGAACTCGACCCGGGGCAGCATCTCGTGAGCCCCGCGCAGGTGAGCCACCGTCTCGATCTCGCCCGAGTCGATGTTGAGCGCCTGGATGAGCAGACCCTCCCCGTACCCGGTGACGGTGGCATGCCCGATGGCAACCAGCGCATCCCCCGTCTGCGGGTCGCGCGGCAGGTCGTCGTAGAGTTTGGCCACGGCGGCCTTGGCCGACCCGATCACGTCGCCTTTGTTGTTCATGTAATGGGTCCACAGAATCTCGCCCGCCTCGGTGACAAGCGCAGCCTTGAACGTCGTGGAACCCGCATCGATGCCGAGATACGCCGTACCCCGATATGAAGCGAGATCGGCTCGGGCCACCTTCTCCCGGTCGTGACGCTGCTTGAACTCGCGATAGTCGGCCTGGTCTTTGAACAGAGGCGCAAGGCGCACAACCTCGGATCCCTGAATGTCGCCCAAACCCTCCAGACGCCCGATAACGTCGTTGAGGCGCTCGACCTTCACCGTATCGGACAGCGCGCCCGCTGCCGCGCACCCGCTAGCCACGAACAGATGAGCGTTGTCGGGCACGATGATATGCTCCTCGTCCAGCCCGAGCGTGAGATAGAAGCGCTCGCGCAGCTGGGAGAGGTACTGCAGGGGACCCCCCAGAAACGCAACGTGACCGCGAATAGGCCGTCCGCACGCCAACCCCGAAATGGTCTGGGTGACCACGGCCTGCAGGATGGACGCGGCTATATCCTCGCGACGGGCGCCCTCGTTCAGGAGCGGCTGCACGTCGGTCTTGGCGAACACGCCGCAGCGGCTGGCGATGGGGTAGATGGTCCGGTAGTCTTTCGCCAGCTCGTTCAGACCGCCCGCATCGGTGTCCAGAAGAGTCGCCATCTGATCGATGAACGCGCCGGTGCCGCCGGCGCACTGGCCGTTCATACGCTGCTCGATGCTCTGGTCGAAAAAGATGATCTTGGCATCCTCGCCGCCCAGTTCGATGCACACGTCGGTTTCGGGAATGAAGGTTTCCACCGCCGTCTTGGACGCGATGACCTCCTGTACGAACTCGAGTCCCAGCCACTGGGCCAGAAGCAATCCGCCCGACCCGGTGATCGACACCGTCATCGCGCTGTCTCCGTAGCTTTCGGCAGCCTCCCTCAGAACCTCCGCAACCGTCGCCCGCACGTCGGAGTGATGACGCTGGTAGATGGAGTACAGGATAGCGTCCTGCTCGTCGAGGATGGCAAGCTTCACCGTGGTCGATCCCACATCGATACCGATACGCAGAAGCGGTGTTCCCTGCGACGCGGTCGCCTCGTTGTTCATGTCCATTGCTGTGAATCCAATCGTCTTGGTAGGCCGTACCGTGTGCACCGTCCTGCAAACGGAAGAAGCCGGTTCTCTAGAGCTTGATCGACTCGCCGGGTTTGATGAATAGAAGCCTCATGCAGATGCGCGCCATATCCTCGGGGCTCTCCCCCATGCCGGTTTCGATCCAGCGCACGATGACCCCGAGGTACGCCGACGCGAAAAACGCAACGTAGTAGCTGACGAAGGGCGACGAATCGCTGCGGTAGCGCTCGTGAAGGATCGACTGCACCAGATTCGTGCAGATGGCGTCCCGTAGTCGCGGGCCGAAGCGCACATCCCCCCCGTCGCCCAGCACCGCATGAAGGAAATCTCCCTGTTCGCGCAGGTACGAGAACAGATCGACCAGAAGGGGCAGGGGATGGCGGGTCACCGCGCAAGCCATGGCCTGCGTCATGCTGAGCGTCGCCATCTTCGCCTGGAACCGCTCGAGATCTTCGAGGACCCCCTCTTCAAGCGAAGCCAGAAGATCGTCTTTATCCTTGAAATGGTTGTAGAAGGTCCCCCGGTTCAAATCGGCCCGAGCGCACAGGTCGTTGACGGTGAAGCCGTCGAAGCCGTATTCCTCCATGAGCTCGATAAGGGCCTTGCGCATCGCCTTTTTCGAGCGCGTGATGCGCCTGTCTTCGCCAGCCGCCTCGAACGGGCGAAACGAACGTGCATCGGACGGAGACGATATCGTTGCAGTGTTGGACATACTCTCCCTTTTCGCTCGCGGCCCCCTTGAACGGAAGCTAAATCAACACCGCGACCTTTTTTGCACATCGTGTTGATTTTTAATTCTACCCCAGAGGAAACCACCTGCGAAACGAATCCTCGATGAATTTCACGCGAGCGTCACCCAGGCGACACGAAACCGACGAAGCAAGCGCCGACCGGCCGCCGATACCGTCACGTAACGGCGAATGCCGCGCGTCGCCAGCGTACGCTCACACGCGATTTGATACCATCGTCGAAACGATCATCCGCACGGGAAGGACACGCCATGCAAATCACGCCGGCCGAAGTTGCCGAGACCATGGCAATGGTCACCAAGCAAAACCTCGACATCCGCACCATCACGCTGGGTCTGAATCTGCGCGGATGCACGCACGAGGACGTGGGCGTGGTCGCTTCCAAGGTGTACGACCGCATGGCTTCAGCTGCCGAACGGCTGGTCCCCACGGCCGAGCAGCTTGAACGCGAGTTCGGCATCCCCATCGTGAACAAGCGCATCTCGGTCACACCCATCGCCGAAGTCGCGGCCGCCACCTCGGCGCACGACCTGTCCCCCATCGCGCTGGCCATGGATCGCGCGGCCAAAGAGGTGGGCGTGGACTTCGTCGGAGGCTTCTCGGCGCTCGTCCAGAAAGGGGCCTCGGCCGCCGACCACAAGCTGATGGACTCTATCCCCGAGGCTCTGGCCAGCACCGACTTCGTCTGCTCGTCGGTGAACCTGGGCTCGACCCGCGCCGGCATCAACATGGACGCCGCATGGAAAATGGCGGGCGTCATCAAGCGATGCGCCGAGCTCACCGCCGACCGCGAGTGCATCGGAGCCGGAAAACTGGTGGTGTTCTGCAACGCCGTGGAAGACAATCCCTTCATGGCGGGCGCCTTCCACGGATCGGGCGAGGCCGACGAGGTGATCAACGTGGGCGTCTCGGGTCCCGGCGTCGTGCGCGCCGTGCTGGCCGATATGCCGAAAGACGCCGACCTCACCGAGATCTCCGAAGCGATCAAGGCCACCGCGTTCAAAATCACGCGTGCGGGCGAGCTCATGGCCCGCGAGGCATCGCGCCGCCTCGGATACGCTCAGGGTATCCTCGATCTGTCCCTGGCTCCCACACCGGCCCGCGGCGATTCGGTCGCCAACATCTTGGAGGAGATAGGGGTGGGAACCTGCGGAGGCCCGGGGACAACCGCGGCGCTCGCCCTGCTCAACGACGCCGTCAAGAAGGGCGGCGTGATGGCGTCCTCGTCGGTCGGGGGTTTGTCGGGAGCCTTCATCCCCGTCTCCGAAGACGCCGGCATGATACGGGCCGCCGAAGCAGGAGCCCTGTCGATCGAAAAACTCGAGGCTATGACCTGCGTATGCTCGGTGGGACTGGACATGATCGCCGTTCCCGGCGACACCGACGTCGAGACGATCCTCGGCATCATCGCCGACGAATGCGCCATCGGCATGATCAACAACAAGACCACGGCCGTGCGCCTCATTCCCGCCATCGGGAAGAAGCCGGGCGATACGCTAAACTTCGGCGGGCTTTTAGGCTACGCCCCCGTCATGCCGGTCAACCAGCATGCCGGATCGGTGTTCGCCCGGCGCGGCGGACGCATCCCGGCGCCCTTGAACTCGTTGAAGAACTAGCGATGATCGTCAACGTCATCGCCGTTGCGGCAGGCGGCGCTGTTGGCGCCGCGCTGCGCTATCTCGCCAGCTTGGGCGTGGGCTGTCTGGGAGGATCCCCGGCGATCTGGGGATCGTTTCCGCTCCCCACCTTTCTGGTGAACGCTGCGGGCTGCTTTCTGATGGGAGTGCTCTCCGCTGCGTTCCAGCAAGGCGGCGCACCGAACGCCTCGACCTGGAAGCTGTTCGCCACCACCGGGGTGATGGGCGGATTCACCACCTTCTCGACGTTCAGCCTGGAAACGCTCTCCCTCATCGACGGCGGAGCCTGGGGAGAAGCGGCGCTCTATTCGCTCGGCAGCCTCGCATGCTGCCTTGTCGGCGTCGCCGTGGGGCGTCTGGCGGGACGCGCCCTGTTCTAACCTCGGAAAACCAGGGCGCACACCGAACGGCGCGATCGGATCAGGCGCGCTTGACCGCCCGCACGAGATACTCCACGTTGCCGGCCGCGGCCCCTTTGATGGGCGACTCGATCACGCCGGAAACCTCGAATCCCGCATCCACCAGCGCCGTGCGCACCTCGTCCACCGTGCGCACCCGCACGGCCTCGTCGCGCACGACCCCTCGGTCGCTTTCATGATGTCTGGATTCGAATTGGGGCTTCACCAACCCGATGAACACGCTGCCTTTGCGGCACAGCGCGGCAAACGTATGCGCAAGCCCCGCAAGCCCGATGAAACTCAGATCGGCCACGATCACGTCGAAAGGCGCACCCAGGCCGGCCGGATCGGCCAGACGGATATTCGTGCGCTCGAACACCGTCACGCGCGGATCCTGACGGATTTTCCAGGCAAGCTGGCCGTAGTTCACATCCACGCAGGCAACGCTTCCCGCCCCCGCCTGCAAAAGGCAGTCGGAAAACCCTCCGCTCGAAGATCCGATATCGATGCACGTTTTGCCTGAAACATCCTGGCCGAAGGCATCGAGGGCGGCGCGCAGCTTGAACCCTCCCCGCGAAACGTACGGGCTCGCATTCTTCACCTCGACGCGCGCATCGGGCGCAACCAAAGCGGCCGCGCTCTTAGCATAGGCACCATCCACCTTCACCTCACGCGCCAGCACCGCGCGCAAAGCGGCGGCGGCATCGGGAAAACAGCCACGTTCCACCAGTATGTCGTCAAGCCTTCGCTTCTTCATGCGGCCAGTATACCGACTCCCCGCTCCGACAAAACCACGCTGTGCCCCAACATCGCACCGAATCTGTATTAGTATGGCGATAATACGAATTTATATTTCGTATTACCTATGGCAAAGGGAGGTTTTTATGAAAGCAAAAGTCCCGTCCAGCAGGAAGGCCAGGCGGTTCGTTCTGATAGCCGGAGCGATCGCGCTTCTCGCCCTCGCCCTGTGCGCCTGCACCGAACCCGGCAACCAGACGACCCGAGCCGATTCCGGCCAGGAAACGGAGCGCAGCGTCACCGACGCCTACGGGCGCACGGTTCATGTTCCCAAAGAGGTCGAAACCGTCGCAACCGTGGGAAGCGGTGCACGCTTCGTCGTTTACGCCGGCGGCCAGGACAAACTGGTGGCCGTAACGGAGATGGAGTACCCTGCGGCTCCCAGCAGACCCTATACCGTCGTTCATCAGGATCTGTTCTCAACGCTGCCCACCACGTCGAACGGCAACCATCTTATGGAAACGACCGTCGATACCGAAAAGCTGCTTGAGATAAACCCCGACGTGATAGTCTCGAGCCGCAGCGCCGAAGAATGCGACGCGCTCCAGGAAAGCATCGGGATCCCCGTCGTCGGAATTTCGTATCAGGGACAGCTCTTCACCGAGAACGTGTACGCCTCCATCGAAGCCGTGGGTCAGGCCGTCGGGACGGAGGATCACGCCCGCCAGGTCGTCACGAAGCTCAAGGAATGGAAAGAAGACCTGAGCGAGCGAACCGCCTCGATACCCGACGACCAGAAACCGCGCGTATACGTGGGAGCCGTCAACTTCAAGGGGGCTAAGAGCTTCACCGGCACCTACGCCCACTACCCGGTTCTCGATGCCATCAACGCCAAGAACGTCGCGGACGAGTCCGGCCAGAAAGGGGCGTTCGACACCACCCTCGAGCAGATCGGAACCTGGGATCCCGACATCATGTTCCTCAACGCCGGAAATATGGAGCTTCTGAAAAAGGACTTCGGCGACAACCCGGCATTCTTCAACGAACTCCAGGCGTTTAAGAACAAGCGGCTCTACTCCCAGCCGTCGTTCAACTTCAACGGAACCAACGTGGAGATGGGCATCTGCGACGCGTACTTCTGCGCTTCGGTCGTCTATCCCGACCGCTTCTCCGACATCGACCTCCCCGCCCGATACGACGAGATTTTCACCGTCATGCTCGGATCGCCCTATTACGACACCATGAAGTCGAGCGGGGCCGATTTCAAACCGATTTCAATCGGATAAGCGTCCCATGTCCGAGGAAGCGGGAATAAGGGAGGCTCGCAATCAGAGGCGGCGGCGCAAGGTGGCCATCCTGATCAGCTTCGCCACCGCCTGCCTTTTCGCCACCGTGTCGCTCTGCTCGGGCAGCTCGGGCATAGGACCGGTCGAGATATTCGACGTTCTTCTGGGAAAAGGGACCGTCCACCAGCAGACGGTCGTCGTCGGGTTGCGTCTTCCCCACGTGCTGTGCGCCCTCTTGGGGGGAGTCGCCCTCGCATGCGCCGGCTGCGGATTCCAGAGCACCCTGAGAAACCCGCTTGCCTCGGCGAGCACGCTGGGCATCGCGCAGGGAGCGGCCTTCGGAGCCTCCGTCGCCATCATCGCCCTCGGGGCGGGAACGGTCGGCTCGGCAACGGGTGCGCACGAAGGGGTGACGTTCGCCAGCCCTCCGTTAACCGCCGCCTGCGCGTTCGCAGGAGCCATGGCGTCGTCGCTCGTCATTTTCGCCGTGTCTCGACTCAGGCTCCTTACCGCCGAAAGCGCGGTGCTCACCGGGGTGGCCCTCTCGGCGCTGTTCACCGGAGCAACGGCGCTCGTTCAATACTTCGCCGACGACACCCAGGTGGCCGCCGTCGTTTTTTGGACGTTCGGAAGCTTAAGGAGAGTGGGCTACCCCGAACTCTCCGTCATGGCCGTTACCACGCTTGCAACCTGCGTGTTCTTCTACCTTGCCCGCTGGAAGCTCAACGCGTTCGAATCGGGGGAGCAATACGCCCACAGCATCGGGATTCCAGTGCAAAGGGCGCGCTTGGGGATAATATTGGCCGGAACACTCGCCTCGTCGAGCATCATCGCGTTTTGCGGAACCATCAACTTCATCGGATTGGTTGCCCCCCATATCATGCGGCGCATCGTCGGCGGAAGCTATGAATCGCTTCTTCCGGCTTCGGCCTTCGCGGGAGCCAGCCTGCTGCTTGCAAGCGATCTCGTCGCCAGCTCGATCATACCCTCCACCATCCTCCCCATCAGCTCGATCACTGCGTTTCTAGGAGCCCCGCTGTTCGTCTGGCTTCTTATCGGGCGATCGGAGCGGCGATGAGTCCTGCGAAAAGCGCGCCGATGGCCCCGATCGAGACCCCTTCCGAAAAGCGTGCGGTCGTTGCCGCCGCTCAGGTATCCCACGGCTACCGTTCGGCGCGCACGGTGCTCGACCAGGTCAGCCTCGAGGCCGAACCGGGCGTTTTCACAGCGGTACTCGGAACGAACGGATCGGGGAAATCGACCCTGCTCTCCTGCATGGACGGCCTGCTGAAACCGCAGGAAGGCACGGTGCTCGTAGGCGAAACCCCGATCGATCGCATAAGCCGCGGTGCGCGAGCTCGAACGATCGCGCTGGTAGAACAGCAAAGTATCCTGCCGAAAACCACCGTGTACGACGCCCTCATGCTCGGAAGGCTGCCCTACGTCCGGTACGCTCCCGATGCCGAAGACCGCCGGATCGTCGAGGAGGTGGCCGGTCAGCTGGGAATCGGCGATCTCCTTCCCCGCCGGGCAGACCATCTCTCGGGCGGAGAGGCCCAGAAAGTCGCGATCGCGCGCACGCTCGTGCAAAGGACCCCCGTCCTGCTCCTCGACGAACCGCTCAACAACCTCGACGTGGCGAACCAGCTGGAGTGCATGGCGCTCGTGCGCAAAGAGATCGATCGCCGCAACATAGCCGCCATCGCCGTCATGCACGACATCAACCTCGCCCTGAGGTTCTGCAATAGATTCGCGTTCATGAAAGACGGACGCCTGCTGTTTTTCGGCAGCGCCGACATCATCGACGCCGACCTGATAGAAACCGTCTACGGAATAGAAGCCGACGTGATACAGCACGCAGGAAGAAAGGTGGTTATCCCATGTTGAAAGAAACCCGCAACCCCGTAGCAGAGTACTTCGACGGACGAGCCCCCCAATGGGACGAACACGGAGAGGCCTCAGGCCCCAAGCATGCAAGCGTCGCGCATATCGCCGGGGTGCGCGCGGGAAGCCGGGTGCTCGACTTGGGCTGCGGCACCGGCGTGATGGTTCCCGCCTATCTGGAGGCAGGGGCGGATACGGTGCTCGGGGTCGATTTGTCCGCGGAAATGATTGCGCGCGCAAGGGAGAAATTCAAAGGCGAGCCGTCCGTTCGATTCGAATGCGGCGACACCCTCGATCTCGACTGCGAGGGATCGTTCGACTGCGCGGTCATCTACAACGCCTATCCCCACTTCCTCGACAAAGAAAACCTCGTCAAGAAAGTGGCCGCACTCCTCGCTCCGCAGGGAAGGTTCCTCGTGGCCCACGGGATGAGCCGCCACGCGATGAACGCCCATCACAAGCACGTTCCCTCCGAAGTGACCAGCACGCTGCGCGAAGCGCTGAAGGAAGCCTCCCTCTGGTCGACGCTCTTCGAAATCGACACCGTATGCGACAACGACTTCTTCTACTGCTTCGGGGGCAAGCTGCTGGCCGCCGAATAGCGCACACGCGAAACGGGGCGGCCCGACGCACCGTCGGACCGCCCCGAACCGAAAGGCGCCGCAGAGCCTCTGCGACGCCCCGTTTTCTCGATCCCTCTCGAAGGATCCCTTCAAGCTCTCCCGGCTCCCTCGGCGGGAATCGCATCGAAAGCCTAGTCCTCGAGCTCCTCGAACATATCCTTGCTCACGCCGCAGACGGGGCACACCCAGTCCTCGGGGATATCCTCGAACGCGGTACCGGGCTCGATTCCGCTATCGGGATCGCCCATCGCGGGGTCGTACACATAACCGCACACGCATACGTACTTCTTCATGGTTCAGGTCCTCTCTCTTCTCCTGACCGTTCCCCTCTCATGCGAGGGTTTACGGCAACAGCAACTGAGCGATTTGCACGGCGTTCAGCGCGGCGCCTTTCCGGATCTGGTCGGCTACCACCCATAGCGACAATCCGTGTTCGACCGAAGGGTCCTTGCGAACGCGCCCGACGTACGTATCGTTCGTCCCGGCAAGCAAACCGGGCATAGGGTAGATGTTAGCACCGGGATCGTCCATCAGCACAACGTTTTTCGCCGAAGCGAGCGCCGTGCGGGCGTCCTCCGCTGAAACGGGAGATGCGAACTCGACGTTTACTGCCTCGCCATGGCACCGTAGGACGGGGATGCGCACGCACGTCGCGCTTACCTGAATGTTCTCGTCCCCCATGATCTTCTTCGTCTCGACCACCATCTTCCATTCCTCTTTGGTCGATCCGTCGTCGAGGAACTTGTCGATATGGGGAATGCAGTTGAAGGCGATGCGGTGCTGGAACGCCTGGACGGTCAGCTCGTTGTCGGCTTTCCCGTCAAGATATTCGCTGGTCTGATCGTAAAGCTCGTCCATCGCAGCCGCTCCGGCGCCGCTTGCCGCCTGATAGGTGGACACCACCACGCGCTTGATGGGCACGATGTCCGCCAGGGGTTTCAAAGCCACCACCATCTGGATGGTCGAGCAGTTCGGGTTGGCGATGACGCCCGAATGCCACGAGACATCGCCCGGATTCACCTCGGGAACCACCAAAGGCACATCCGCATCCATGCGAAACGCGCTGGAGTTATCGATCATAACCGCACCGGCCTTGACCACGGCATCGCGCATAGCCTGGGAAACCCCCGATCCGGCGGAAAACAGCGCGATATCGACGCCAGCGAACGATTCCGGGGTCATCTCTTCCACCGCGTACGAGCCCGCAGGAACCGATCCGCACCCTTCGAAGGGAAGCTTCGTTCCGGCAGAGCGAGCCGAAGCCAGAAGGCGAATCTCGCTTGCAGGGAAATCGAGGTCGTGCAGGACCTTCAAAAACTCCCGACCAACCGCGCCGGTCGCACCGGCTACGGCAACCACAGGGTGTGCGGGCATGGGCTTCGTCCAAACCATAATGTCAGCTTCCTTTCGGCTCCAAACAATCGGGGTCGGGGATCCGTAACGGGAACCCCCGCAAACGTGCAGCGAATCCTAACGCCCCTTCGCCAGCTTCGCTGCAATTTCCTCGGCGGAGAGCTGTTTTTCCTCGAACACCTCGTCGGCATCCAACCCGAACGCCGTATGCAGGCAGCGCACGGCCTCGGCAACCTGGCCGCCGTCCACCACAAGCGACAACCGGATGGGCGACGTCGATATCGCGAGGATGTTGATGTTTTGCTCGCCCAGCGTCGAGAACGCCTTCGCCGCAACGCCGGGAGACGACTTCATTCCAGTGCCGACCAGGCTGATCTTAGCTATATCCTCGTCAACCACAACGCCTTTCGCATCGATCTCGGGCACGATGCGGTCAAGCGTTTCGCGCGCGCGGGCAAGATCGGCCCCCGGGCAGGTGAAGCTGATGTCGGTGAAACCCGCCTCCGAAATGTTCTGGATGATCATGTCGGTGTTCACCATGTTGGCGGCCAGGGCGCTGAACACCTTGGCGGCAACGCCCACCGCATCGGGCACGTGGCGGATAACGACTTTGACCTCCGAAGAATCGTGAGCGATGCCGGTGATGACCGCTTCTTCCATCATATCGGTTGCCTCCTTGACGTAGGTGCCCTCTTCATCGGTGAACGCCGAGCGCGAATGGATAACGACGTTGAATTTCTTGGCGAACTCGACGGCGCGCATCTGGAGGACGCCCGAGCCGGCCGCCGACATCTCGAGCATATCGTCGTACGAGATCTGATCGAGCTTGCGCGCACGGGGGGCGATGCGCGGGTCGGCCGAATACACCCCCGGAACATCGGAGTAGATTTCGCAAGCATCGGCCTTGATTCCCCAGGCCACCGCAACAGCCGTGGTGTCAGAGCCGCCACGGCCGAGCGTGGTGATGTCCCCCGAAGGGTCGATTCCCTGGAACCCCGCGACCACGGGGATGGCACCTGCGCGGATAGCGTCCATGATGCGTTCGCTGCAAACGTTGGTGATCTTGGCCTTCAAGTGCGTAGCATCGGTTTCGATGCCCGCCTGGCGGCCCGTGAAGCTCATGGCCTTGTATCCCCGAGCCTCGATGGCCATGGCGAGAAGGGACATGGACACCTGCTCGCCGGTCGACAGCAGGCGGTCCATCTCGCGCGCAGGGGGATTCCCGTTCAGGGCGCGGGCAAGCCCCACCAATTCGTCGGTGGTTTTGCCCATGGCGGACACCACCGCGACGACGTCGTTACCCTCCTGCTTTCGTGCAACCAGGCGCTTCGCAACATTCTGGATGCGCTCGGGAGACGACACCGACGTGCCTCCGAACTTGCAGACAATTAAGGCCATGACCCACTCCTGATATGCATCGAACCAAGGGCCGATTGGCCCGTTGCTGAAAACTATAGCAAACGGATCGCGAAGGCGTCCGACTGTCGGATACGACGCTAGAGGTTCTTCACCATGATGGTGCTCATGATGTCGCCCGCGTGTTCCAGCTGATCGCAGCAGCGTTCCATGCGATCCAGAATACGCGACCATACCTCGATGCGCACCGCGTTGTCGTTATCCTGCGTGTACAGACGGCGAATGGACTGCACGTACAGCACGTCGGCCTGCTCTTCGTAGTCGTTCACTTCCATGATCAGGCTATGGAACTTCTTGGACTTCTTGAAGTTGCGGAAATCGCGCATAGCGGTGCACAGCGCCACGGCGCTCTTCTGGATGAGGTGCGCCATGGCCTTCGCATCGTCGTTCATGAAGTGGACATCGTACATGTAGAACCGCTGCAGGATGTCTTCGATGGAGTCGGTGACGTTGTCCATGATCTGCGCGAGAGCCAGAAGATCCTCGCGGTCGATAGGGGTCACGAAGTCTATTGCGATGTTGCCCATGATCGCATGATTCACCTCGTCGCCCTCGTTTTCGATATCATGGGCGCGCTTGAGGACGGGCTCGAGCTCGGAAGCCGACGTGAAGTTCTCGACGGTATCGACCAGCACATCCGCTTCCTTGCAGGCGATCTCCGCCTGCTTGACGAACGCGTCGAAATAATCGAACTTGCTCTTCTTAGGCATGTTCTCTCCTAGTGAGGGGCTAAAACAGCGTGATCATTTTAGCGTATGCCCCGCCCGCAAACGACAGCGCCCAGAGCGCCCGCCATTATTTTACGAAAGCTTTGCTTTCGGGCTAGACGGTGACGATCCGATCGTCGTCGGACCCGAAATCCGGCTCGTCATCCGCATAACGGGCGAATACGCGCTGACGCTCGTCTCCGATGCGCGTGAGACTTCCGTGTCCCGGCAAGACGATGGTCTCGTCTCGCAGAACCGCCAAGCGCTTCAGCGACTGCTTCATCTGACCCAGATCTCCGCCGTAAAAGTCGGTTCGGCCGATGGTTCCGTAGAACAGCGTGTCACCCGATACCAGAAGAGGCGCGCCTTGCGGGTTGCATCCGAACCGAGGGTCGATGTAGAGGCACATACCTCCCGGCGTGTGCCCGGGCGTACCGATAACCTTCCAGGGCATATCGCCGATCTGGATGACATCTCCATGGGACACCCGATGATCGACGGCGCAGGGCGGGGCCTCGTGGCGCTCGCCGGGGACCGTGCGCGCACCCTCGATGTAGGGAGCGTCGAGGGCCGTCGCAATGGTGATGGCGCCCGTTTTGCGGCGCAACGCAGACGCGGCCCCCACGTGATCCCAGTGGCGGTGGGTGAGCACGATGGCCGCCAGCTTACGTTTTCCCAGCTGATCGATGATCGCATCGGAATCGCACGTAGGATCGACCACGAAGGCGGTCTTTCCATCGTCGATAATGTACACGTTGTTCTGGATCGGACCCATCACCGAGAATCCGACGTTCAGGCACGCTCCATCAACCTTGAAACCCATAGTTACCTCGTTTTCACGCTCGTTACCGCTTCCCCACGCTCTCGCCGGGCTGGGTGCGGCGCGCTTCGAACACGCCGTCGATGTCCATCAACCTGATAAGCACGTCGTCTACGTGGCCCACATCGGACAGCTGGAACAAGAACCTCATCTGAACCAAACCGTCGCGCTGCGTGGACGTTGACGAGCTGAGGACGTTGGCTCCCTCTTCGGACAGCACCGAAGCCACGTCGCGCAGCAGGTTCATGCGGTCAAGCGCCTCGATATGGACCTCGACCTTGAACGTGGTCGTAGCCGTCGGCCCCCGCTCCCACTCCACCTTGATGATGCGCTCGGGCTCGGTAAGCAGGTCTTTGGCATTGGGGCAGTCGGCCCGATGAACCGACACGCCGCGCCCGCGCGTGACGAAGCCGATGATGTCGTCTCCGGGAACCGGATTGCAGCAGCGCGACAGGCGCACCAGCATGTCCGAGCTGCCCTCGACCACCACGCCGTTCGAAATATGACGCGTCGCCTTGGGTTGCTTCACGTTGGTGAGCATCGGGGGCATCTTGCCCGTCATCATGGCCTTGGAAACCGCGCTCGACACGCGCGCCTCGTCCGGGTCGCCCTTTATCTCGCGCAGCAAGCGGTTCGCCACCGCCAGAACCGACTCCTTGCCGCCGCCCAAGGCAACCAGCATATCCTCGGAATCCTTGTATCCCATCTGGCGCGCAACGGCCTTCAGCGCGCGCTGGGACTGGGAGTTCGAGATGCCCAGACCGTGCTTGCGCATCTCGTGCTGCAAACGGTCGTGGCCTTCGGCCAGATCATCGCCGCGCGTCGCCTTCGCGAAATAGCTGCGGATCTTCGAGCGCGCCGACGGAGTGCGCACGATGTCAAGCCACCCGCGCGAGGGCGTCGCGCTTTTCTGCGTGAGGATCTCGACTCGGTCACCCATTTTCAGCTGGTAGGACAAGGGAACGATCGAGCCGTTCACCTTCGCGCCCACGCAGCGGTTGCCCACCTCGGTGTGGATGGCGTACGCGAAGTCGACCGGGGTCGAACCCACACGCAGGCTTTTCACCTCGCCTTTCGGGGTGAACACGAATACCTCGGCGTCGTCGAGGTCGACCTTCAGGTCTTTAAGGAACTCGCGCGAATCCTGCGTCTCGTCGCCCCAGTCGATCATCTGGCGCAGCCATGCCAGCTGCTGATCGAACGACGCCTCGCGGCGGCTCTTCCCGCCATGCTCTTTATACAGCCAGTGAGCCGCCACGCCGTATTCGCTGGTGCGGTTCATCTCTTCGGTACGGATCTGCACCTCGAGGGGACGCGCCGCAGGACCGATAACCGTGGTATGCAGGCTTTGGTACATGTTGAACTTCGGCATGGCCACGTAGTCTTTGAACCGACCGGGCATGGGGTGCCACAGGGTATGGACCGCGCCCAACGCCGAATAACAGTCCTTCACCGTCTCGACCACCACGCGCACCGCGATGAGATCGAAGATCTCGGAGAAGTCCTTGTCTTTGTTCTTCATCTTGGAGTAGATGGAATACAGATGCTTGGGCCGGCCGTAGAGATGGGCCCTGATGCCCACCTTGTCCAGCTCTTTGCGCAGGATGTCGATAACCTGCTGCAGGTACTGCTCGCGATCGTCGCGCGTCTCCTTGATCATGCGCGAGATCTGCCGATAGCGCACCGGCTCGAGGTGGTAGAAGGCGAGGTCTTCGAGTTCCCATTTGATGGACCCGATGCCGAGACGATGGGCGATGGGCGCGTAGATCTCGAGGGTTTCGCGCGCCTTGAAGATGCGCCTGTCCTCGCGCAGAGACGAGAGCGTGCGCATATTGTGCAGACGGTCGGCCAGCTTGATGACGATGACGCGGATATCCTTGTTCATGGCCACAAGCATCTTGCGGATGGTGGCCGCCTGCTCGTCGGTGAGGCTTTCCACTTCGATCCGCGTGATCTTGGTGACGCCCTGCACCAGATCGGCCACCTCCGTGCCGAACTCGCGCTGAACGTCGCCGTACGTTGCCGAGGTGTCTTCGATGGTGTCGTGAAGAAGGGCCGCGCACAGCGTTTCCGCATCCATGCGCAAGCTGGTGAGGATGATCGCCACCTCGATCGGATGCAGCACGAACGGCTCGCCGCTTTTACGCCGCTGCCCCTTGTGGTGGGAGCGGGCGTACGAGAAGGCGCGCCTCATCATGTCCCGATCGGATGCGGGAAGATACGGCTCGGTCTTTTCAAGCAGTTCCTCGAAGCGCTCCTCGACCAGTGCAAGCTCCTCGTCGCTGCATGCCATGAAAAGCACCTCTCCTCTCCCGCGTCGAATTATCGCTTTTCACCTATTCTACGCTAATGCGCGCGCCCGCCGCCCGCGCATCCCCGCCGTTTGCGAAAGCGCATTCCGCACTCGCGCACGGCGGAAGGATAGGCCTGGTCACGCGTTCCTGGAGCACAGACAGGGGCTCGGACAGCACGAGGTCGCGATACACCGCGAACACGGCGCGCTCTCCCATGCCCTCCCGATACCGCACGCTCTCGGTAAGCTCCACCTTGCCCGCGCTGTTCGACAAGCGAACCCAGCGCGTCTCCTCTCCTGCGGCGTAAACGCTGTGAGCCTCGAGAAGCCCCAGTTCGCGAAAGACCGCAAGCGCGCATTCGGCGGTGGCCACGGTGATGCTTACCTGATCGGTCGAAGCATCCTGGGCGATCTTGGCGGGCGTGGTGGAAAACGAAGCCTCCCCCGCCTGCTGCTGGCACCCCCTGAGATAGCGGTACACCTGAACCATGCGGTCCCTATCGGGGGTCATGCCGGACAGCACCGCTTCGTTGGCCGACGCGTCGGCGCGCCCGAACAGCAAGTGGATGCCCGCGGGCTGCCCATCGCGCCCCGCACGCCCGCTCATCTGGTTGAACTCGATTTCGTTGTAGGGCATGTTGTACAGTGCGACGTTGCGGATGTCGGGAATGTTCACCCCTTCGCCGAACGCCGAGGTGGCCACCAGCACGCTCAGCGATCCGGTGCGGAACATCTCCTCGATGCGCGCCCGCTCGTCACGCGAAAGCCCGGCGTTGTAAAAACCGATGAGCAGAGCGATCTGGGGAACGCGGCGGCGCAGCTCGCGCGCGACCGACACCGATTGCTCGCGCGTCGTGACATATACAACCGTCTTTCCCCCGCCTGCGATGAGGTTGGCCAGATAGTCGTCCCGATCGCGCGTATTGCGCCGATCGTGCACCACCAGGTTGGACCGCTCGGCGCCGTCGAACACGAAGGCGTCGAGGGGAAGCGTCGAGGCGATCTGGCGGGCAACGTCGCCGTTCGCCGTAGCGGTAAGCGCCAGTACGCGCGGCCCTCCCAGACGCTCGATCGCACGGCCCATGCTTGCGTACGCGGGGCGCCGGCCCGCCTTCGCCATGCCCACGTGATGGGCCTCGTCCACCACCACAAGACCGATGCGGCCCGACGCGGACAGATCGTCAACGTGGTAGTCGAGGAACTCGGGCGTGGTCAAAACGATGTCGCACGTCCCTTCCGACAAAGACCGGTAGATCAGGCTGCGCTCGTCGGGGGTGCTTTCCCCGGTAAGCACGCTGATGGATATGCCGAACGGAGCGAGCGCTCGATTCAAGTGAAACGCCTGGTCCGCGATGAGGGCGCGCAGCGGGTACACGAACAGGCTGGCCGTGTGGTCGCGCAGAGCCGCCATGGCCGCATGCACGTGGAAGATGAGGGACTTCCCGCGACCGGTTGCCATGACCGCCAAAACCGAGCGGCCTTCGTCGAGGTAATCGAGCGCCTGGCGCTGAGAGCGATGCACCTCGGCCGACCCGATGAGGGCCCGCACGATATCGGCTTCTAGCCGGTCGGGCTCGGTGCGCGCACGGCGCTCCCACGCCTCCCGGTTGCGGATTCGATCGGCTTCGTACGACTCGACGTCTTCGGGGCTTTCGGGTACCGACGCGCACAGCTCCTCATCGGAAGTCGCGTACAGGTCGGCCACGAACCGCAGGTTGTTCGGATCGAGGCAGGCCTCCAAAGCGCGGCAGGTCTGCGCCGGGGCAATCGACTTCAGCATCGCTTTCACGGAGCGGCGCCCGCGCCACTCGTCAACCTGCACCTCGAACGCAGCCGTCACCACCGCATCGGTGCGAAGAAGCGTCTCGATGTCGGTGGCGTGGAACATGATTCCCGCAGTCTTGCCCGCACCGTCCGACAGCGTGCACGAGAAGTGGTTCTTCTCGGCGCCCACCGCGCGGCGGTTTCCCATAACCACGTCGCGTGCCATGAACACGGGCACTCTGTTCTCCTGTCCGAAAGGGGCAAGGCGCTCGAGCGCTTCGACGTTTTCGAGGGTGAGCTCCTTCATGGACACGGTCGCATCGACCGCGATGAGGGGATGGAACATATCCTCGGGCAGCTCGTCCATGTACGCGCACAGATGCGCGGCGAATTCCTCCAGCCTGTCGGCTGGAAGCGTAACGCCGACGGCCGCTTCGTGGCCGCCGAAGCGCGTGAGCATCCCCTCGGCGCTTTCCACCGCCTTGAAGAGGTTCACCTGGCCCACAGTGCGCCCCGACCCGCGGGCCTCTCCGTCCTCGACCGTGAACAGCAGGCAGGGAACGCCGTAATTGTGGGCAAGACGGCTGGCAACGATGCCCTTCACACCCTCGTGCCACCCCTCGCCCGCCACGACCAGCGCACGCTGGCCGACATACACTTCCGCGGCCTTCACGCGGGCGACCTCCGACAGCTCGGCTTCGATCGTGCGGCGCTTATCGTTGACCGCCTCGAGCTGGGCTGCAAGACGGCACGCCTCGTCGAAGTCGTCGGACAGCAAGAGGTCCAGAGCGATCTGGGCATCCCCCATGCGACCCGCCGCGTTCAGCCGCGGAATGAGCGAAAAGCTGAGGTTGGTCGAGGTGACCGGCTTGTCGGCGGCCCCCGCCTGACCCAGGAGCGCGGCGATGCAGGGTCGCGCGGCCTCGTTGATGCGGGAAAGGCCGTCGCTTACCAGCGCGCGATTCTCGCCGCGCATGGGCATGAGATCGGCCACCGTTCCCAGCGTGGCCAGATCGGTGTAGGAACGCCACAGGTTGGGGCGCCCGAACCGCCCTCCCAGCGCCTGAATGAGCTTCAGCGCCACGCCAACCCCCGCAAGGATGCCGCTGTCGCACGAAGGATCGGTTTTGGGGTCGACCAGAGCAACGCCTTCGGGCACCAGGTCGGCGGGCTCGTGATGATCGGTGACCACCACCTCGATGCCGTCGGCCACGATAGCCGCCACCTCGTTGCGGCACGAGATGCCGCAATCCACCGTGATCACCAGGTCGGGATCGAGCTCCTTCACGCGCTCGTACGCGGCGGGCGTGATGCCGTATCCCTCCTCGAAACGACGGGGCACGAACGGGGTGACCTGCCCGCCCAGAACGCGCAAACCGCGCGTCATCACCGTGGTCGCCGAAATGCCGTCCACGTCGAAATCGCCGAACACGACGATGCGGCGCCGTTCGCGCAAGGCCGCCTCGATCGCATCGACGGCATCCCTCATGCCGGGAATGGAATAGGGTTCGAGCCAGTCTCGATCGAGCGAGGGAGACAGGAAGCGCTCTACCTGGTCGGGCTCGCGCATGCCGCGGGCGACCAGCGTAGCTGCGATGAAGCGGGGAAGCTCGAAGCGCTCTTCGATCCGAGAGACAGCCTGGCCATCCGCCACGCTGAGATTGAACTGTGCAGGCATGATCCGAAAACCTCACGTGCGACGTCGAATGTTTCGCCACTCATTTTCCCACACAAGCACGGCGAATCATCCACGAACGGAAGACGGATACCAAACGAACGCGAAACCGCTCCCCGGCGCCCTTAGCGTCGCTCGACCAAGTCGTACACCGAAGAAATCGGGGACGGCTCGAGATCGGCCAGCTGAGCCAGCGTCACTCCGTCGACGTACTCCTCGATCACGCGGTCGAGGCCCGTCCAGAATGCCACCGTCGAGCACACGTTTTCCCGCGGGCACCCATCAACCAGCCCCGCGCAGTTCACCGGGGCGGTCGAGCCCTCGGAGACGCGCAGGATATCGCCCGCCCTGATGTCGGAGGGATCCTTCCCCAAAAGATAGCCGCCTCCGTAGCCGCGAACGCTTACCAGCAAACCGGCCTTCACCATGGAGTGGGCCAGGTGCTCCAGGTATTTCAGCGAGATGTTCTCGGCCTCGGCAACGCGCCTCAAGGCGATCTTGTCTCCTTGCCCGCGCGCGATGAAGATCATCAGGCGCATGGCGTACTGTCCCTTGGTTGTAACGAGCATGCGCTCACACCCCCGTCTTAACACCACGGCAGACCGACCCGGCTCTGCGGGCGGCTCTCGTCATCGAATTCACGGGCATTTTAACGCCCGGTAAACTAATTCTAGGAAACGAGTAGGAAAAGACTTGACTGTTTCCCGATTAATCCTATCTTAATCCTATCAAACTAATGGACTTAGTTTAAGGACGATACATGACGAGAGAATCACTGCTCAGCATTCGGGGACTGTCCGCCTCCGTCGAGGGCAAGCCCATCCTGCGCGAGGTTGACCTGGACGTTGCACGGGGAGAGGTGCACGTCCTGATGGGACCCAACGGAGCCGGAAAAACCACCCTCGGCCACATCGCCATGGGCGACCCGGCCTACGAGGTCACCGACGGCTCGATCGTCTTCGACGGCGAAGACATCACCGAGCTTTCCTGCGACAAGCGCTCGCATGCGGGCCTGTTCCTCAGTTTCCAAGCCCCCGTCGAGATCCCCGGCGTGCCGCTGTCAAGCTTCCTGCGCGCAACCATCGAGGGTCGCGCGGGCATGGATATGAAGAACAAGGAGTTCCGCCGCCGCATCAAGCAGCTGGCCGACGAGCTGAACATGGACGCCTCGTACCTCGACCGCGAACTGGGCGTGGGCTTTTCGGGAGGCGAGAAGAAGAAGGTCGAAATGCTGCAGCTGCTGCTTTTGCAGCCCAAGCTGGCCATCCTGGACGAAACCGACTCGGGCCTCGACGTGGATGCGCTGTCCGTAGTGTCCAAGGGCATGGACTCCTATCGCAGGAACTGCGAGGGGACCCTGCTCATCATCACCCACAACACCCGCATCCTCGAACACCTCGACGTCGACCGCGTGCACGTCATGGTGCGCGGAAGGATCGCTGCCGAAGGCGACTCGTCCCTCATCGACGACATCGACCGCAACGGATTCGAGCGGTTCGGTCATCGCGCCGACGAAGCCGAGTAGGCGATCGCCGTGGAGAAGAAGAGAGCCGAGGTCGCCGATATCGATCGCAGCCTGTACGATTTCCGCTACGACGATTCCGGCCAGGAGAAGCTCGACGGCCTCACCGAAGAGGTTGTGCGCGAGATCTCCGAGAAGAAAAACGAGCCGGAATGGATGCTCGAGCACCGTTTGAAGTCGCTCGAGATCTACCGCTCCATGCCGATTTCCGACTGGGGCCCCTCCATCGAGGGCCTCGACACCGATCACATCGTCACCTACGTGAAGCCCAACACCGAGCAGCAAAGCGACTGGGACAGCGTTCCCGACGAGATCAAGGACACCTTCGAGCGCCTGGGAATCCCCCAGGCGGAGCGCTCCTACCTTGCCGGTGTGGGAGCCCAGTACGATTCCGAGCTGGTGTACCACTCCATGCAGGAAAGCGCTGCCAAGATGGGCATCGTGTACTCGGGCATCGAAGAGGCACTGGAGGGCGAGTACGCGGAGCTGATCCGCGAGAAGTTCATGACGCTCATCCGTCCCGACGACCACAAGTTCGCAGCGCTTCACGGCGCGGTATGGTCGGGCGGCTCGTTCGTGTACGTCCCCAAGGGCGTGCGCCTCGACTACCCCCTGCAAAGCTACTTTCGCCTGAACGCGAAGGGCGCAGGCCAGTTCGAGCATACGCTCATCATCGTGGAAGACGATGCCGACCTGCACTTCATCGAGGGATGCTCGGCGCCTAAGTACAACGTCGCGAACCTGCATGCGGGCGCCGTCGAGCTGTTCGTGGGCAAGCGCGCGCATCTGCGCTACTCGACCATCGAGAACTGGTCGAAGAACATGTACAACCTCAACACGAAGCGCTCCATCTGCGCCGAAGAGGGCGAAATCGAGTGGATCAGCGGCTCGTTCGGCAGCCATGTGGGGTATCTCTACCCCATGTCCATCCTGGCCGGGCGCAAGAGCAAGTCCAGCTTCACCGGCATCACCTTCGCAGGCAAGGGCCAGAACCTCGACACGGGATGTAAGGTCGTTCTGGCCGCCCCCGAAACCAGCGCATCGGTGGAGACCAAGGGAATCTCGAAAGGCGGAGGCATTCAGACCTTCCGCAGCTCCGTGGTCGCAACCCCCAACGCCGAAGGTTCGCGCGCCAGCATCTCGTGCGCCTCGCTCATGCTTGACGACATCAGCCGCTCCGACACCATCCCCGCGATGGACATCCGTTGCAAAAACGTCGATGTCGGGCACGAGGCCACCATCGGGCGCATCGGCGACGACAAGCTGTTCTACCTCATGAGCCGCGGCGTCTCCGAGGAGGAGGCCCGCACCATGATCGTGAACGGGTTCGCCGAGCCTATCTCCAAAGAGCTGCCGCTCGAGTACGCCGTGGAAATGAACAACCTCATCAAGCTCGAGATGGAAGGGGCGATCGGGTAATGGACGCCTACGTCTTGGAACAGCTCAATGCGATGCCCGCCCCCACCTGGCATCGCCTTAACATGAACAGCACGGATGTGGAAGTGCCCGGCAGCCTTGAAGCCGTAAGCGACGTCGTGGTCCAAGCCGATCCCGACGCCTTCGGCGATGCAGACGCGTTCGATCGCGCCATGAGCAAAGCCCAGGAAGCCCGGATGGCCGCCCGCCCCGCACCCGAACGAACCTGCGTTGCCGAAGAAACCTTCGACAACCTGGCGCTCTCGGCCTATCAGGCCCGCGCGGCCGCTATCGAGGACGCGCGCGATATCCGCGCCACATTCGAAACCGGCATGGGCGAGGCGGGCGCAGCCTTCCTCAACACCGTCGCGGGAGACCCTATCGTCATCGTCTCCAAACCCAACGCCGAAACGAGCGCGACCCTGCGCCTTACCGGCGTGGACGGCGCGGTGAACGCATGCGCTGTCGATGTCGTCGCAGCCGAGAACTCCGTCGTGAACCTCACCGTATCGGTTGACTCCCCCGCCTTGGGTGCGGGGTTCGTCGGCACCGAGCTGCGCGTGTTTGCGGGCAAAGGCTCACAGGTGAACATCGCGCGCACGCAAACGCTGGACTCCACCTGGACCGATCTGGACGATATGGGCCTGTTCGCAGACGACGGCGCCCGCATCTCCATCCGCGAAACCGTCCTGGGGGCGGCAAAGGTCTACGGCGGCATCGGAGGCGATCTGCGCGGGGATGCCGCCCGGATCGATATCGATCTGCGCTACCTGGGACACGGCGCTCTCGAGCGGGACTTCAACTACTCGCTTCGCCACCACGGCCTTAAAACCGAATGCGCCATCAAAGCAAACGGCGTGCTGGCCGGATCCAGCAAGAAGGTTCTGCGCGGCACCATCGATCTCGTGCGCGGATGCAAGGGCTCGGCCGGCCAGGAGAACGAAACCGTGCTCTTGGTGGACAACAGCGTGACCAACCTCACCGTGCCCGTCATCCTCTGCAACGAAGACGACGTGTCGGGAAATCACGGCGCCACTATCGGGCATGTGCGCGACGAGCAGATGCTCTATCTGGCCTGCCGCGGAATCTCGCGCGATGCCGCCGAAAAGATGTTCGTGCGCGCCATCATGGAGCAGGCCGCCCTCGAAGCGCCCGACGAGACGACGTACCGCAGCGTCCTGCGTTTGGGCGATACCATCCTGGGCAACTTCTCGGCCCGTCTTGCAGAGGACGGTGAGTAGGATGACCGTCGATATCTGCGCAAACCCCTATAAGCAGGACTTTCCGCTGCTGGCGAACAACCCCCAGCTGAAATTCCTCGACAGCGCCGCCACGGCCCAGCGCCCGGAGTGCGTGCTGGATGCCCAGCGTTCGTTCTACGAGACCATGAACGCCAATCCCCTGCGCGGGCTGTACGGCCTGTCCGTGAAGGCCACCATGGCCATCGAGGATGCACGCAAGCATGTGGCCTCGTTCATCAACGCGCCTCGCCACCGCGATATCGTGTTCGGCCGCAACGCAAGCGAGATGCTGAACCTTGTAGCGCTGTCGTACGGCGCGCACGCGGTCGGCGCAGGCGACGAGATCTGCATCACCATCATGGAGCACCACTCCAACCTCATCCCCTGGCAGCAAATCTGCCGCGCCATCGGGGCCGCGCTGGTGTTCATGCGGCCGAACGAAGACGGCGTCGTCACCGAAGCCGAGATGCGCGAGAAGATCGGCCCGAACACCAAAATCGTGTCGGCCGTTCACGTTTCCAACGTGTTGGGCGTGGAAAACGATGTGAGGCTCATGGCCTCGATCGCGCACGAAAACGGTGCGGTCATGGTGGTGGACGGCGCCCAATCGGTTCCCCATCTGCAGGTAGACGTGCAAAAGCTCGGTTGCGACTTCTTCGTGTTCTCGGCCCACAAGCTGTTCGGCCCCATGGGAATCGGCGTTTTGTGGGCAAGACGCGACCTGCTTGAGGCCATGCCGCCCCTCCTCACCGGCGGCGAGATGATCGGCAGCGTCACCGAAACCGACGCCACCTGGGCTGAGGTTCCCGAAAAGTTCGAGGCGGGCACCCAGGATGCCGCCGGTATGTACGCACTTGACGCGGCGATCTCCTATATCGAAAACGTGGGGCTGGACGCCATCCGCGAACGCGAGGACGCCCTGGTGGCCTACGCGATGAAGCGCATGGGAGAGCTCCCTTTCATCGAGATCATCGGATCTTCGGATCCGAGCCTCCACCACGGCGTGATCGCCTTCAACGTCAAGGGCATCCATCCCCACGACGTTTCCAGCGTACTCGACATCGACGATGTGGCCATCCGCGCGGGACACCACTGTGCTCAGCCGCTGCTGGCCTGGCTGGGCGTCGAGTCCAGCTGTCGTGCGTCGATCGCGTTTTACAACGACGCCTCCGATATCGACGCGATGATCGAGGGCCTGAAAAAGGTTTGGAGCATGTTCAATGGGGAATAACATCTACACCGCGGCGCTCATGGAGCACAATGCGCATCCCGACTACAAATACGATATGGAAAACGCCACCTACGAGCACGAGGGCATCAATCCCAGCTGCGGCGACGAGATGGTACTCAAGCTGCGCATCGAAAACAACGTGATCGAGGAAGCCGCGTTCACCGGGCATGGATGCGCGGTCTCCCAGGCATCGGCCGACATCATGGCAGACCTCATTACAGGCGAGACGGTGGAGGAGGCCAAGCGGCTCTCGGCCCTGTTCGTCGGCATGATCCAGGGCAAGGAGCTGTCCGAGCAGGATAAAGAGGACCTCGACGAGGCCTACGAACTGGAAACCATCGGCCGCATGCCCGCCCGCGTGAAGTGCGCCGAACTCGCCTGGCGCACCCTGGACGGCATCCTGGAGGAAAACGGGCTCTGATCCCGTCGATCCTCCGGTGCTTCCTCTCTGCGAACGCGACTTCGTTTCGAGTAACGATAGCATCGGCCTTCAGGCTTCGCGCAGCATGGTACATGCAGCAATCCTCGAAATCCTCCCCATCAGAACCCAATGCCGCATCGATATGATTCTCGCCGATCGGACAGACATGGATGAAACGCCTCAGCCCTTTAATCGCGTCTCGTGCCTCGCGGTCGCTGACTTTATCCGGTCCTGAAGTGAGCAGATAAGTACGTATTACAAATACGTATATCAGCATCCATCGAGGAGGGCGGCAAGAAGCACCGAGCACAGAGCCAAAAAGCGCACATAGTACCCATCGGGAGCGCTCTGGGCAACCTGCGCGGAGAGCTTTTCGATCCAGGCCCCTGGATGAGCCTCGACGAAGTCGGAAATTTGCCCGAACTCGATTTCCTCGCCGTCGGCGACCTTCCGGCACAGCACAGAAAGATAGAGCAGCTCGATTCCCATATGGTCTTCGTACTGGTTGCTATCCCCGGATACCTGCAAACCCGATTCCCTCATGAGCTCACGCATCTCAAACGTTGCGGCCCCGAATCCGACACGGGTCCCTTCTCCGCGGTACATGGTTTCCCAAGGAGCGGCCCCAGGTGAAGGGGGTCCCACGAAAAGCCTGGTGAATTCGACCGAAACGTCGGTTACGGGATCGAATTCGACGTTGCTTGCCAACCGCTCGAGGTATTCGACCAACGATGCGGTCGCACCGCATACAGCGGCGCTTTCGAACGTGGGGAAATCCTCCCAAAACGAGGGATCCACCGAAAACCCGCCCGTTTTCAAAGGCGGCTCCATAAGCGAGTTTCCCAAAAAGGCGAAGGCCTCGGCAAAACCCGCATAGTCCTTTGAATTCTCCATCTGCATAGTGGCTCCTTGTGCCGAACGCCTGTGTGAGTGCTCGGTTCAGGATAGCGCTTTGGATTGCAGCGGAAACTCCGAAAACGACGCATTCGCACTAAATATCGCGGCGTTCGAACATACGACAAGCCACAAGATAGCTCGCCCCCATAGCCACGCAGGTCGCACCCGCGAATAGAGCCGCAGCTAGGTACGCGACCCCGTCGGCTCCGAACGTCATGAGCAGACCGCCCACCCAATCGGCGACGACAGAGCCCGCGAACAGACCCTGCGCCGCATACAAACCAAAGCACATCAGAAGGAACAACGCCATAGGAGCAAAGGACGTGGCCTTCGTGAGGCCCGACTTGAACGTAAAGGGAAACGAAATCGCGCCGGACAAACCGCTCATGAACGAAGCCACCACCGCGCACAGCACGGCCGCACCCCGGGAGATCTCGGCGTTATCCAACCAATCCGCAAGAACCCCGACGGCGGGCGCCAGCGCGGTGATCCCGGCCATAAGCACCATGTACAGAACCAATGACAGCACCGCCGATGCAGCCATGACGGCAAGCATCATCACATACCGGGCGGCGACCAAGCTTGCCCGATCGGGATTCGCCGCAAGCCTGAGATTCAGCCAACCCTGGTCGGCTTCGGCGTTGAACGCCGTTGCCAGGTACAGATACGGGATCTGGAATCCCATCAGGCCGATGAACAGCGCCGGATTCCCCGAGAAGAAGGCTGCGACCAGCGCAGCCGCAAGCGATATGCCCATAGCCGACACGATGCTCCAGCGCACGATGATCCAGTCGGTCAGTATGTTCTCCCTCATAGTTCCTCCCCCCTGATGTGAAACGTCATGAACTCCTCGATGCTGATCGGATCGCATGGGATGTCGGGAAACGCGCGGGCGAAGCCGAATCGGTCGGGCACCAGAACGTCCACGCTGTAGGCGTGGCGCCGAGCCAGCGCGCGGTCCCCGGCGGCCTTGCAGTGCGCCGTCACCGGTTCAACCTGATCGGTACGACAGTGCGCAACCCCGAACCGCTCCCTCAGGTCGTCTTTCGGAACGTCGAACACGCCGCGTCCCGCATCGATGCATACCACCGTATCGGCCACTTTTTCCAGATCGGATGTGATATGGGTAGAGAACAGGATGCCGTGCTCCCCATCGGAAACGTAATCGAGCAGGATGTCGAGGGTTTCGTCTCTGGCTATCGGATCAAGGCCCGCCGTCGCCTCGTCCAGAACAAGCAGGCGCGTCTCGAACGACAGGGCGGCGGCCAGCGACAGCTTCATCGTCATGCCGCGGGAAAGCTGCTTGACGGTCTTTTTCCCCGTGATCCCAAACTCGCCCAACAACCGGTTGAATCGCGCGGAATCCCAGGTGGCATGCATAGCTCGACCCAAAGGATCGATGCTGCTCAAAGGAAGCGTCAACGGAAACGGGCAGGTATCGGGAACATATCCCACCTGCGCCATACACTGCCGATAATCGATCGCCGCAGCCCGCCTACACCCGCCTTCGGAAGCGGGGCCGAACAGCTCTTCGCCGAACAGGGCGATCCTCCCCGCATCGGGATTCACCAAACCAAGAAGCGATTTGATGGTGGTCGATTTACCCGCGCCGTTGGACCCCACCAGACCGGTCACGCACCCCGCATCGACGCTCAGATCGATGGACTCGAGCTTGAAATCACCGAAGCGTTTCTCGAGGTCCCGTATCGAAACAAGGCTTTCCATACGTTCGCTCCTTCCTACACCGCGCCCTCGGTGAGGGCGTCGATCATGTCATGCACATCGGATAGAGAAAGACCCGCCGACCGAGCCGACGACAGCGCCGCTTCCAGCTGCCGCTCAACCTGACGGATGCGTTGCTCGCGCAGCAGATCGCCGCTACCCCCCGCAACGAAGCTGCCCTTGCCGGGAATCGTGTCGATGAACCCTTGCGACTCCAATTCGGTATAGGAGCGCTTCGTGGTGATGACGCTGACCCTCAGATCGGTCGCAAGCGACCTGATAGAGGGAAGCGCATCCCCCTCGCCCAGATCCCCCGAAAGGATCGCATCGCGGATCTGAGAGGCGATCTGCTCGTAGATCGGACGGTCCCCCGAATTTGAAATGACGATATTCACGTGCTTCTCCGTTCCCGCAAAAGCCGTCCTTTTGCGGAATTCAATCGACATAGCATGCATACTGTATATGTACGATATATACAGTATATACAGCAACGAACCCCTTTGCAACAAAAAGGCCCCCTCGATCGAGGGAGCCTTTTCGCTCTCGTAGAGCCACGTTTCTGACGAGGGACTAACGAGGGCTTCTCAGTCTATTTTGGGAACGTATGCAAGCGCCTCGCGGTTCAATCGCTCCCAGGTTTCAGCATCAAGCTGACGCTCGGCGAAGGGATACACCACCGTGTTCTCCTTCTCGATATGGCGGCGGATCATGTGCACGTACTCCATGCCCCAGCTGATGATCTCCAACTTGTCGGCTGCCGAAGGATTCGCAGCGTAACGTTCGCAAGCGGCGGAAAGCTCCCTTACGCACATGCGCCCCTCGTCATGCTCGACCATCATGCCGTGCTGGATAAGGTTTTCGGCAACCTTTCCCAGTTGCTTGGTCATTTCGGCGAACAGAAGATCCTCTTCTTTCATGTGGTGGGTTGCATCGCCGAACTCTCGAATGAACTTGATGGTGGACGAGAACTCGTCCGCATCGAACATATCGCGCTCCATAAGGTCGATGCTCATCTGCTCAAGATGAGCGGCGACCTCGAGGATGCGGTTGTGCTCTTCAACCAGAATATCGATCAGCAGCATGCTATACCTCCGTGCTCAGGCGAAACGTACCGGCTCCCAGCGGGGAGAACGCGAAACCCGATTCGAGGGCGAATCCGCGCATCCAGGCGGTGCGCAAAGCCTCGTACCCGACGGCTGCGTGGGCCGCCACATCGATGCGCCAGATGATCTCATAGGGTTCGTTCGACACCAGCGACATCAACCCGTCGCACGGCATGCCGTCGAGCCAGGCCGCATCCAGAGAGTTCCATGCAGCGGCAAGCTCCAACGTACCCGCTCGAGCCGCGGCTCGAGCTCCCAGCTGCTCAAGATGGCATGCCAGATCGTCGATATGATCGGCCGCGGAAGCGCACGCGAACGCAAGGGCCCGCTCGGCGTCGTCCACCAGCACGTTGAGGCTTCCATGAATCTGGGAAAGATCGATAACCTGCTCGATCTCGCCTTGCGGAGCGGGCCAAGCGGCTGCGAGGGCCTCGGCGAGCCCGGACGTCCACCCCCGATCGTCGGAAAACAACGCGATTTCCTCGGCGATCTTATGGACGGACCGAGCCTTCGCGTACATGCGATGATGGATGGGGCCCAGAAATGCGCTCATGGAGTTCCTTTCAGTCGAGACGGGCGCGGCTTCGATTCAGACAGGGTGACCCCCCCGATGCGCGCAGAGGAGCAGGGAGCGCATCGGGGAAGAATCGGCGCGTGCGGGCTAAGCGTTCAGCTTCTCAAGGAGGGGTTCGACCGCCAGTCCGTGAACCAGCGCCGCATCGGCCAGCGATTCGCTTTGCGAGGCGGGACAGCCCATGCAGCCCATGCCGGCCGCTTCCAGAACGGCAATCGCGCCGGGGTGCTTGCGGATGATCTCGCCCACCAGCATATCGGCGGTGACGGTGTCGCCCTTGGCAGCGGCTGCCTCTTCGCCGAAGAACAGCGCAAGGTCGTCTTCCACCGTACCGATGCCGGCGATGCCGAAGTTCTCGACGAGGACGCCGGCAACCGTCGGCGAGAGGAACGCCGGCAGGGTGGGCCCGAGGTGGATGTTCTTCACGCCCAGGTGGAGCAGGGCGAGAAGCACGATAACGGCCTTTTGCTCGTACCAAGCGATGTTGTAGACGATGGGAAGATCGTTGATGTCGTCGAGTCCGAACGCCTCCTGAAGCTTCATCGCGATCACCGCAAGCGAATACGAATCGTTGCACTGACCCGCATCGAGTACGCGGGGAATGCCGTTGATGTCGCCAAGGTCGAGTTTGTTGTACTTGTACTTCGCACAGCCCGCCGTCAGGATCACGGTATCTTTCGGAAGCGCCTTGGCGAAATCGGTGTAGTAGTTACGGCTCTTCGCACGGCCGTCGCAGCCGGCCATGACAACGAACTTCTTGATGGCTCCGGACTTCACCGCATCGACCACGGCGTCGGCAAGGGCGAGCACCTGGCTGTGAGCGAAACCGCCGACCAAGGCGCCCTCCTCGATCTGAACGGGGGGATCGCAGCGCTTTGCATGCTCGATGATGGCGCTGAAGTCCTTGCGGCCGTTCTCGTCGGCCTCGATGTGCGGACAGCCCGCAAAGCCCGAGGCCCCGGTGGTGTAGATGCGCTGGGCCACCTCGCCGCGCGGGGGAACGATGCAGTTCGTGGTGAACAGGATGGGGCCGTTGAAGCTCTTGAACTCCTCGCGCTGCTTCCACCAGGCGTTGCCGTAATTGCCCACCAGGTTATCGTACTTTTTGAACTCGGGATAGTAATGGGCGGGAAGCATCTCGGAATGCGTGTACACGTCCACGCCCGTACCCTGGGTCTGCTCGAGCAGCATCTCGAGGTCGTGCAGGTCGTGACCGGAAACCAGAATGGCGGGGTTGTTGCGCACGCCGATGTTGACGCTGGTGATCTCGGGGTTGCCGTATGCGCCGGTGTTCGCGGCATCAAGTGCGGCCATGACATCCACGCCGTACTTGCCGGTCTCGAGGGCAAGCGCGACAAGCGCATCGACGCTCAGAGAATCGTCGCGGGTCTTGGCCAGGGCATCCTGCAGAAATGCATCGACCTCGGGCACGAAGGTGCCGAACGCGTTGACGTGATGGTTGTAGGCGGCCATGCCCTTCAGGCCGTAGGTGATAAGCTCGCGCAGGCTGCGAACGTCTTCGTTCTCGGTAGCCATAACGCCGACTTGGGAAGAAAGAGCATCCCAATCGCCCTGGCCATCCCATGCTTCTATGGACGCGTCTCCCAGCTTTCCGTTCAGCTCGAGGGTGGTTTTCACGGTCTGGCCGATGCGGGCGGCGATAACCTCGTCGTCGAAGTTGGCATTGGTGATGGTGACGAACAGGTTCTCGGTCACCAGGTAGTTCACGGCGTTGTCGATCTCGACGCCCCGCGCGCGCAAAGCGGTGGTCGCGCGGGCGAGGTTGCGCGTCGCAAACATAAGGAGGTCCTGCAGATTTGCGGTCTCGGGAGACTTTCCGCACACACCGGAAACGGTGCAGGCGCTGCAGCCGGCCGTTTCCTGACACTGATAGCAATACATCTTGGATTCCATGGTCCCGCCTCTCAATGGGATTGACAATGGATCCAACCTACGCGCCATGCGCACAACTGTATGTTGTTCCTACAACATTTCTCGCAAACTTTTAGGAACGGGCAAGCAATGCGGGGAAAGCGCACAAAACGCTTACCCCTCGAGCTTCTCGGAGGCCTCCAGCCACTCCAGCTCGTATTCCTCCAGCTGCCTCTGCACTTCGTCTATCCGAGTCTGAACTTCTCCCAGCTTCACGAAGTCCGTCGGATCGACTTCCAGCATCGATGATTGAAGGGCCGCTCTCTTCTTGCGCGCCGTGGACATCTTGCGGTCAAGCGATGAAACCAGCTTTTTCAGAGCACGTTCCTCCGCATTGGAAAGTCCGCTTTCTCCCTTGGAGCCCGCAGGCGCCGAAGCGCCCTCCCGACACCCCGTTCCTGCACCGACCATCGTGCGAGCCGCGGCGGTTTCCTCATCAGCGAGTTGCAGGTATTCGTCCACGCCTCCGGGAAGGTGGCGAAGACGGCCGCCGATAAGCGCGTACTGGTCGTCGGTGACGCGCTCCATAAGATAGCGGTCGTGCGTGACGAGAATCAGGGTTCCCGGCCAGCCGTCAAGAAGGTCTTCGACCGCCGCCAGCATATCGACGTCCAGATCGTTTCCCGGCTCGTCGAGGATCAGCACGTTCGGCTCGTCCAGCAGAATCAGCATCAGCGCCAGGCGGCGTTTCTGACCGCCCGAAAGATCGCACACCGGCTCGTTCAGGTCGCTTTTCGTGAAGCCCAGGCGCTCGAGCAGCTGGGCGGGCGTCTGCTCTTTGCCGTCCAGCATCACGCGCGTATGATAGCGCCCGATCACCACGCGCACGCGATCGCTTCCCAAAGCCGTCAGCTCGTCAAGATGCTGGGACAGAACCGCGAACTTCACGGTCTTTCCGATTTTGACGCGTCCCGCGGAAACCTGCTGGAGGCCCTGCATGGAGCGCAGCAGCGTGGTTTTCCCCGCGCCGTTGCAGCCCACCAACCCGATGCGATCGCCCGGACCGACAAGCCAGGTAATGCCGTCCAGCACACGGCGATCCCCGAACGCTACCGACACCCCTTTGAAGTCGATGACCTCCTTGCCCAGACGGGCGACGGCCATCCGCTTCAACTCGATCTCGTTTCGCAGCGGAGGAACATCGGCGATGAGCGCTTGAGCGGCCGCAACGTGAAACTTGGGCTTGGTCGAACGAGCGCGGGCGCCGCGCGACAGCCAGGCCAACTCGCGCCTCAGCTTGTTCTGGCGGCGCTCCTCCATAACCGCCGCCACGCGATCGCGCTCGACACGCTGCATGATGTAGGCCGAAAACCCGCCCTCGAACGGTTCGATGATGCGATCGTGCACTTCCCACATGTTCAGACACACTTCATCGAGGAACCACCGGTCGTGGGTAACCACCAGCAAGGCCCCTTGGCCGTCTTTCCAGCGGCTCTTCAGATGGTCGGCCAGCCAGGCGATAGCCCGCACATCCAGGTGGTTCGTCGGCTCGTCCAGCATAAGGACATCCCAGTCGCCCACCAGCAGGCGAGCCAGATCGACGCGACGTCGCTGGCCTCCCGACAGATCGCCCACGCGGCCCTCCCAGGCAACGTCGCCCGCAAGGCCGTCTATGATCGAACGGATCGTCGGCGAGGCCGCCCATTCGTACTCGGGCATATCGCCCACGATCGCATGGTGCACGGTGTCGTCGTCTGACAGCCTGTCGGTCTGGCTGAGCAACCCCACCGTCACATCGCGCGTGCGAACCACGCGCCCCGCATCGGGTTCGATCGCGCCGGCAAGCAGCGACAGAAGCGTCGACTTGCCATCCCCGTTGCGCCCGACGATGCCGATGCGCGCACCCTCGTCCACGCCCAACGACACGGACTCGAACACGGTCTTCGTCGGGAACTCGAGACCAACCTTCTCGCAGCCAAGCAGAAACGCCATCGGAACCTCTCTTCTTCATGCAAAGAACCCCATTCTAGCGCAGATAACGCATTCCCTCCCGCATCCGAGAAAGAGCGTTGCCCTAGTGAGCGTCGTTGTGATCTTCCCCGTAGACGAGCCCCCGTGAACAACAGGGCGAAAGTACCTTTTGGACACAAGCGGGTACCTTTTGATCCTAGTCAGGACAAAGGCCGCATCTTATAGTCTGATCAGGGGAAAACGATGCCTGCATGCAGGCGAAAGGAGAATCGTCATGACCGATCGGAACGAGAGTCCCTGGCTCGATCGCCGCACCTTTCTGAAGGGGACGGTGGCACTTGGTGTCTATGGGGGACTTATGGGAGCGGGTCTCAGCGCTTGTTCGCCCGCCAAGCCCGCAGCGTCAGCAGCTTGGAAAGCGGGAACCTACACGGCGAACGTCACCGGCCACAACGCGCCGTTCACCATCGACGTCACCTTCTCGGATAAGGCCATTACCTCCATCGACTTCGCAACGAACCAGGAGTCCTTGGGCGTGGGCGCCTCGGCACTCGAAAAGCTTTCCGAGAAAGCCCTGCAGTACCAGAGCAGCAACCTCGATGCCGTAACCGGCGCCACCCTTTCCAGCATGTGCTTCCAGCAAGGCTTGAAAGAATGCGCGGACCAGGCAGGAGCTTCCAAAAGCCTCGCGAAGGCCGAAGGACCCGAAGACAGGATAGAGGCCGGTTACACAGCCGACGTCTGCGTGATAGGTGCGGGCGGTGCGGGGTTGACCGCCGCTATCTCGGCCGTGCAGGCCGGCGCCAAGGTGATCGTCGTCGAGAAATGCGGCATCACGGGAGGCTCCACCAATGTTTCCGAAGGGGCGCTGAACGCCGTCGATCCCGACCGTCAGGGCAAGCAGAGCATCGAAGACTCCGTCGACAAGTTCTACGAAACCACCTTCAAGGGCGGTCACGAGGAAGGTACGCCCGAGCTGATTCGCTACCTTGTGGATAACGCGCTCGATTCGGTTCATTGGCTTGAGTCGCTGGGCGTCGAGTTCAAGGAGAAGGTGGGGTCTGCCACAGGATCGCTGGGAGAGCGCAGCCACTACCCGGCCACCCCTTCGGGCAACACCTACATCCGCGCCTTCGAGGCTTTCGCCGAAGCCCACGCCGATCAGATGACCATCCTGCACGAAACGCAGGTAACGTCCCTCGTCGTCGAAGACGGGGCGATCACGGGAATCAAGGGCCTTCACCGCAAAAAAGACGAGGTGACCGTGAAGGCGAAGGCGGTCGTCGTCGCCACGGGCGGGTTCGGCGCCAACGTCGAGTACCGTCAGCAGGTAAACACCGGCGTGTGGGCCGACGTGAAGCTTGACGACACCATCGGATGCACCAACATCAAGCCCTGCGCTCAGGGCGAAGGTCTCAAACTTGCCGAGGATGCCGGAGCGCAGCTGGTAGGCCTACCCGACATCCAGCTGCATCCCTGCGGCACGCCCGGCACCGGTCTGATGGAAGACATCCGCACCTCGGGTCGCAACCGCATCTTCGTGAACAAGAACGGCGAGCGCTTCGTGAACGAGGGCGCCGAGCGCGACACCCTCTGCAAAGCCATCTTCGCCCAGCCCGATTCGACCTACTGGATCGTCGTTAACAAGGTGCGCTACCCATCCGAGACCGAACCCGACGCAAACGGAGCCACCATCGAAAACATGCTGGCGCTCGAGCATATCGTAAAAGGAGAAAACGTGAAGGATCTGGCCGCAGCATGCGGTATGGATCCCGATAAGCTGCAAGCGTCCATCGACGGCTATAACAAGACGGTTTCGGGTATGGCCGAAGATCCCTTCGGGTTCAAAGCGAACAACTCCGCCGACAAGGAGCTTACCGAAGGACCCTGGTACGCCTGCCGTAAGGTTCCCACCGTGCACCATACCATGGGCGGCATCCGCATCGATGTGGACGCCCACGCGCTCGACGCGAACGGATCGGTTGTTCAGGGCCTGTTCGCATGCGGTGAATGCACCGGGGGAATCCATGGAAGCAACAGGCTTGGCGGAAACGCCATCGCCGACTGCGTGACGTTCGGGCGCAGCGCAGGTAAAAACGCCGCGGAATCCGCACGGGCGACAGTCCGTTAACCGCTGCCGCAAACGGCGTCTCGACGCGCTTTCCGCCTTGCATCAACGCGCCGACCATCGAGAAGCCCCCTGTTTTTCAGCCACGAGAAACAGGGGGCTTCCTTGTTCGCAGCACAGCCGGCATCGTCGGAAAAGCAAGGCGGCTTATCCGTCCGTCTCCTCGGGAACACCCGAAAACTCCACCACCCTATCGATAAGCTCCTGCTTGGAATGAACCCCCACTTTGCGGTACGCCGTGCGCGTATAGTTTCGAATAGTGTTTTCCGAATAGTTCAGGGCATCCGCTATGAAGCTTCTGCTCCTTCCTTGCGCAATCAGCCGGATGATCGACCCTTCAACCGAGGTCAAGCCATAAGCTTCAGCAAAACCGCAGCCCGCTTGCGCAATCGGAGGGGTCGATGCCCAGAAGGTCTCGGGAGACAGACGCCTCGCATCGATCCGGTCGATCTCGAATCCCAGCACCGTGTCGCCCATGAGCTTCGGTCTGATGACCAAAGTCGATTCGACAAGCACCAGAACCGCCATAACGATAAGCAACCACAGACTGTGATCGAGCGTCGGGCCGATGCGGTAGACCACAACCCTGCCACCCGCCATGAACAGAAGCGAACCTCCGTACACCACTGCGTACACCAACGTCGCCGGCCACCGAACATGACGCGCGATCAGGCAGATGAAATACACCAGAGGTATGTAGAAGCACGTGATGGCATTGGTAAGCAGGAAGGTGCTCGCCTCTTCAGCCAGGGGGGCGCCGCTCATCAGGAAACAGATGCTGGCCATCATCAGTGCATTTTGGAAAAGCCAGTACCCCGAGAGCTTGAAAGCCCTCCCGCGCACGAGAGCGAACCACACCACCGCGCACAAAAGCGCGACCACGAGAACCTGATGGACAGACCGAGCCGCCTGAGACAGCTCGCGCAGCCTCCCGTCGGGATACCCCAGCGCAACGCCCAGCAAAAGCGCGTACAGGAAGAAGGCCGCCACTATCTGCACGATACCGAGAAACTGCCCAGGGCTTTCATACAGCGCATCGCCGGTGCGCTCGGATGCTTCGGAGCGTTTATCCAGTTCGGACATCGCCTGCCAATACGAAAACACCGAGAGGGCGGGAACGAACAGGTTCACCATTCCAGCAACGGCGGGATCAAGATACCCCATCGCAAGCGACAAAGCGCAGGAAAGCGCCAAGCCTCCCGCCGCGTACATGAACACCTGAGCCGGCTTCAAGCGCTCCAGGAAAAAGATCCAGATCACCTCTCCACCCACCAAACCAACCCCGCCGATGACGATGCGCAGGGACTCGAAAGACGTCTGGTCGAAGAACAGATCGATCAGATACAGGAGGCTCGAAGCGGTCATGAGGACAAACCCCGACCACACGAACACTCCGCGTCCGGCGCGCGTGAATCCGGCCCTGTAGACCAGCAGCACCAGCAAGAAGATCACGCCGGCGCGCACGACGTTGGCAGCCACCGTGACCATCCCGAGATCGACGGAAAAATGCAGGTTGTAGAAGTTGAACTGGTACCACAGGCGATAAAAGCCAATACCGAAGAACGCGAAGACGAACGTGGACAGATGAACCGATCTGAATGCCGAAAACGACCCGGTGTGCAGGTGCTCGTCGACGCAGAGCACTTCGGAGTCGATGTCCCTGATCCGTTTTCCCATGCCGATATTGTAGCACAGAATCATAAGATTGCCTGATCAAAGAAACATCGCCTGCTGTGCGGACGTTTCGGAACTCCCCCGTTCTAGCGCAGATGGGTTCGAGGTTTTCCGACCAGCGGCTCGTCTCGTCGCGGAAACCGAAGGACAGACGCGCCTGGAATAGCCGGTTCGACTATGCAAGCTCGAACCGGCTCGATCAAACGACTGGCTCTATCACCTGTTCACTTTCGTGGCGGCAACCAGGGCATCCATGGTAGATTCCGCAACGGCAAACTCGCCTCCGAACACATACCCTTCGGCGATGTCAGAGCCGTGAGGTTTGACCACCATGTCTATGCAGTACGGGTTGTAGGACATGGAGCCATCACCATGAGGGACCAGCACCATGACGCTGCCGTTCTTCCCGCATAACGCCGCCCCTGCAAGCGCATCCCAGTATCCGCAGCCGTCCGCGACGCCCATCCTGTCGAACGACAAGCCTCTCGATACCGCGTACTCGGCGATAGCCGCAGAGGTTTCCCAGGCGTCTTGCCCGAACACGCGCTTAACGCTCGAACCGGTCAGGCCGATGCCCTCCAGCTGCTTCTCAACCGTGGCGCTGACCGCTGCGGACCCGCCCACGATGACCACATTTGAAAAACCCGCTTGTTTGATGCGGTCGAGCGCGTCGGTTGTGAGGATGTTGTCGGAATCGGCAAGGAACACGGGCATTCCCTTCGCATAGGCCGCAGGAGCGATGGAAAGAGAATCGTAGAACCCATGAACGGTTGCGACGATGCAGGTGTCGGATGCCTTCACCCCGTGCGAGCGACTCGACACCATCGCGGCCGTCTCGGATGCGTCCTGTCCGCCGATTCGCTCGACGGACAAGCCCATACGACCGGACAGATCGCTTTCTATCGCCTCGGAAACCGCGGCAGATCCCCCGATGATGATTGCGTTTTTGGCACCCAATCGCTTGATTTCGTCGCGAGCCTGACTCGAAAGCTCGTCCCTATCGGTAAGCAAGATCGGCGAGCCGTACGCCCCTGCAAGAGCGCTTGCCGAAAGAGCGTCCCAGTAACCGCTGCTGGTTGCCAGAACCACCGTTTCGACCGATCCGTTGCCCCATCCTTCACGAGATATCTCGGCCATGGTGTCGAGCGCCGCTTCACCGTATATGCGCTTCCAGGAAGCGTGGGGCTTGGCTCCGGGTTTCACCGCCTCGCGAAATGCCTCTATCGCCTTGCCGAGCGCCGCGCGAGCCGCCTCGACGGAGTCCTTGGAGGCCTTTTCATCATCGATCCGGGCCTGGGCAGCGCCGACGGCCATCACCAAGGCATCATCGGCTTCCTTTGTCACCCACGACTTGTTCACGGCAACGTGCGACCCGTCCTTGGCTACCTGCACGTCCCTGCGCAGGTCCCCCGCTTCCGAAACGAGCTTCCTTAAAGCATCCTTATCGGCAGAGCTTGCGATGTCATCGGTTTTGCCCGGCTGATCGCCTTGCGCGCTCTCTTTCTGCTTCCTTGCCTGCTTGTACGCTTTAAACGCCTTGTCGAGCGCAAGTCGGGCCGATTCGACGGATTCCTTCGTTGCGGCACCGCTCTCCAGCTGATAGTTCGCCTCGATCAGCGCGTTGCTCAACGCAGCATCGGCTTCCTTCGTCACCCAGAACGTACCGACTTCGATCTTTGAATCATCATCGGCAACGACGGTCTTGGTCCGAAGCGCCTCCGCCTCTCCGGCAAGGGCTTTCAGAGCGGTCTTATCAACCTCCTGCCCAATGTCGGGTATTCCGGGGTTGATCCTGAACGTCGATCCGTCGGAAAGATGATTGGGATTGGTTCTATCGGTGGTCCAAAGCGTCACTATGCCGCTATTTTCTCCGAACGCCTCATCCTCGATGAAATTGACCGTGGTGGGAATCTCAAGCTCCACCAGCGCGTTCGAATAGAAGGCGCGCTTTTGGATCTTTTCAAGCTGAGCGGGGAGCTTCACCTTCGAAATCTTGTTGCCCGAGAAGGCGAACGGCTCGATCAGCTTGATGCTGTCGGGAATCTCCACATGGGTAAGCGCGTTGTCGGCGAAGGCCCCTTCGCGGATGTTCTTGATTCCGTCGTTGAACCTCACTTCCCTCACGTTGCTCTTCATGAACGAACCGATGCCCAGCCACTCCAAAGAGCTGGGGAAGCTCACGCTCGAAATGTTGTTGTCCAAAAACGAATAGGGATAGATCCCCACGATTCCCTCGGGAATGTTCACCGCCGTAATGCCGGAGCTCTCGAAGGCGCCGTCGGCGCTATCGTCCTCGGTGGCTTTCCAACCGACGTAAGTGACCTCGTTGGTGTCGATGTTCTCGCCCTTCAGATACGTAGCCGTGGGCAGCGTGATCTCGGAGTTCCTCTTCAGTTTTTCTTTGCCGCGATTCGACAAACCGGTGATCATCCATTTTCCGCGCGTCTCGGTATCGGATTTGGTGTCCTGCGCATAGGTGAAGTCGCCGATCTTCCAATATCCGTCGATGTCGGTGTTCTCGTTCACCGTATCGCCTTTCGGAGCATGGTACAGAGCCGTAAGCGTCATATCGCCCGTTACCACCAACGAGGGGTCGATGAGGTTCACCTTGTCCTTAGAGAATCCGTCGAACACCAGGCTGTCGTCGGTTTCGACGAACGGGAAATCGAGAGACCCCACCGGTTCTCCCGGCAGATAGTACACCTCGGTCTTTCCATCGGTTCTACCCTTGCCATCCATATCGAAGAAGACGCGAATGCCCTTCTTGTAGTACAGATGATCGACGAAGTCGCGATGATCCTTGCTGAGGGTCACCGAATGCGCGAGCTTCAAGCGCGTGGCATAATCATGAACCGTCGGCACCAGGCTATCGGGCGCAATCACTTGCCAGGTTCCGAACGGCAGTTTGTCGAAGCTCAGCGTGAAGTGGTCGTCATCCTTGGAAACCGAAGGCTCCACCACGTCACCCGTTGCAGAGTTCTTCAGCTTGATCCCGGGGTTGTCTACGCCGTCGGTCATGGTCTCCACGAATACCTGGTACTGGACCGATCCGGTGGTGATTTCCGTTCCCGGCTTCACTCCGGCCTTGCGGGCCGTGGCGAATTCGTCCGCGGCGGCAGATACGGCGTCAGCCGCCTCGTTCACCGCTGACTGCGTTGCGTACTTGTCTTTCGCAACCTTGTCGCCGTTCGCGATCGCATCGCTCAGCTTCTGGTAGACAGAGGCGGGTACCCAGTACGACTCGGCATCTACGTCTGCGCCGTCGGTGCTGCTGGAAAGCGCCGTCTTAAGGACGCTGCGCCCCTGCTCGAGAGCTTTCATGAGAGCGTCGGTGTTGGCGGCTTCCACCTTGTCGTCAGCTTCGACCGTCACCTTGGCGAACACATTCGTCGCGTTGTTCGACTCATCGTAGACCGATCCCCTGATCCAGAAGTCGCCCGCAACGTCGGTCGAAGGTCGAGAGTTCGTCCAGCTCACCGGCATCTCCTTAGACGTTCCGTCGGTAAAATGCACCAGGGTGCTAATCGGAAGACTGACGGGATCTCCCTGCTTCGCCTTCAATTCAATCTGATCGGCGCGCTCGATGCCTGAAGAGGCGGTGCCGACTGATACGTTGAAGTCGGGGGCCGTGCCCGTGAACTCGGAATCCTTGGCGGTGCTCGCTTTGATCACGAGCTTGTCCTTGTAATTCGCCAAATCGAAGTTGGGCAGGCCTTTAAGCGAGAACGAGAACGACCCGTCCTTCTCGGAAGCAGTCGCGGTTGCGAGCTTGACGTCTTCGGCCCAGTACGAACCCGGCTCCTTCACCTTCGCGTACAGCTCAACCGTGGCGCCGGAAAGTGTTTTTCCATCGATCTTCTCGGCTGTCTTCTCCACGCCTGCAGGCGCATGGACGGCGAACGCCTTGTAGGCGAACTCAACCCGCGTGTCCAGCTTGTCAAGCTTCACGGTTTGCGCGGCAACGGGGCGCGCGTACCCCGAAATGGTCTCGCCGGCCTTCCGATCGCTAAGCATTTCTCCCTTTTTGAAGAAGGAATCCAGGTCGCGGTAGTTGGAGTAGTCGGTCGCGAACTCGCCGGGGATCGTTTCGGTTTTCAGCACCGCACCGGTGTCGGCGTCCTTAGACACCGTGGTAAGGGTCACGGGATCAACCAGGTACACACCCTTCAGATTGTCAAGCTTATGAGCGTTGTCGTTCCCGGTGAAAAGCCGGGCATAGCGGGCGCGCTCGTATGAGTACTCGCCCTTCCATGCCGGTTCGAACGCCTTCTCGTTCACCTTTTCCAGAGAGGGGATATCGAGCGAGAGGTCGTACATGCCGCTAAACGAACCGTCGGAAAGCTCGGTCACGCCCTTCATGCCGCTCACCTTCAGGCCGGTGCCGGCCTTCGAATCGGCGCTGCCGGCCAGACGAAACGCGTTCGCACCGATGGAGGTGACGGTATCGGGAATTTCCACCGACTTGAGCGCGTTGTTCTCGAAGGCGCTCTCGCCGATGCTCTCCAAGCCCTTGTTGAGAGTCAGCTTGGTGAGGCCCTTGTCCTTGAAAGCGCCCGTCCCAATCGATTTCACGGCCTGTCCGTTGATGGATGCGGGAACGACCACTTCGGTTGAAGTTCCGGTGTAAGCGGTAATCGCACCGTCGGCGAACGTGAAATCGGAGGCCTGGTTTTCTGCGCCCATAACACTGGCCTCCAAGGCCGAGGGGACCCCTTCTTGGGCGAGGGCGACGGCGGGCACGCCGGTGCAGGCAAGCGCCATGGACACCGCCACATTCGTGATGGAGGTAGAGATCTTGAGGTTCATTTCACTCCTATCGCATAGAGACAATCAGCGGACTAAGCTCGAGCTACTTGCTTGTATTGCCTGATAGACCTGTTCAGGTAATCGTTCTGGGTAACCAAGGCAGACGGCGTCGATCGAGAATCCGAAAATGTTGCCTGGGCCGCATCGATGGATTTTATGAAGGAGGCGCGATCGATCACCGGGCCGGCCCCGGGAAGAACGGCTTCCGGCGAAAGCGAGAACGAAGCGAGGGATGAGAAAACGGCTCCCGATTCCACACGTGCGAAGTCGGTCTCCAGAGACCTTGCAGCCGAGAACTGCCTGGTTTCGTACAGCAGAACCTTCGCATTCCAGATGGTCTTACGCAGATCATCGCGGACCTTCGACAAATCGGCCCGCAATCCAAGCTTCGCCTTGGATTCGAAGTCGGCAGTTGCCTGGTCGATCTCGGCCTGGATCTTCCTGATAGATTCAGCGGTCAGGCCACTCTTCTGCGCGGCAGACTTCGCGGCATCGATAGCCGCCTCGAGCTTCGAGCGGTCCTCTGGCGTCGCCCACCGAGCCGCCGGATCGATGTCGCGGCCGTCGCCCGACTCGCTGATGCGCTTCAGAGCATCGGCTGCCCGCTCGATGGCACGGGTAACGGGCAGCAGGGCCGTCTCGTCCGCCTCGGCGGCATCAGCGCCCTGCTTCTTCTTCGAATCGAAAACCCCGAGTGCCTTTTCGAGTTGCCGACGGGCCGCGTCCACCTCATCGTCGGTTGCGAGCACGCTTTCGTACTTGGTCTTGGCGCGGATAATGGCCGTAGCAAGGTTGATGTAATCGAGGGGAGTCACCCAGTAACGCGTAACGGGAACCCCGGCACCGTCCTTGCTGCGAACCGACGCGTCGATTTCAGCCTGGGCCTTCTGGATATCGGCGAGCAGCGCCTGCTTATGCGGCGAGAAGCTTAAAAGCGTTTGGCGAATCTGCTTGGCTCGGCTCTCGATCTGCTCTTGGTGTTCGACTATCCGCGCTTTCTCAAGCTGGTCTCCCGACTCGTAGGAATCAACCGTATCGAGGAACGATCCGGCATCCTCGAGAAGCTTCTCGAGCGATTCTGTTTGCTCGGCGCTCAGCACGTTCTTGCTCATCAAGGCGCGCGCGGCGGTAACGGCGCGATCCAGATCGGAGCGCTCGGTTGTCACGAAGGTGGTAGCAGGATCGCTAAGCAGGCCGTTCACATCCTTGCCGTAGCCGTATACCTCGGTTCCCGGCGTGAGGGCGTATTCGAACGGCACCTCCACCGAGAAGCTGCCGTTCTTCTCTGCGCGGGCATTGATTCTGTTGGACCCGATAGTAAACTTCAGGTCCTGATTGGGCGCGGCGATTCCCTTGATGCGGCGCTCGAGCGGCTTGACCGGTGAGACAGCGGGCTTGCCCACCTGAATCGAAAGCTCCTTGGCTCCCTCGGGATATTCCATGGTGGATCTGATCATCAAGGCGCCGTCGAGCCCTTCGCCCGACAGAGGAACCAGGTTCGATCCGGAATAGATGTAGGAGAAGCTACCATCGCCGGAGTTGTCCACTCCCACCAGGAAAGGCGCTACACCGCGGCTGGGAGTGCTGATCGCCACGTAGTAGGGTTTATCGGTTTTTACCTGATATTCTTCCAAGTCGAATGTCTGCATGACCCCTTGCTTGACCGTTACATCGAGAGGGCCGAGCAGGGTTTTGGTGCGACCACGGTTGTCCTTCTCCAAAATCGAGAGCTTCGCCTTGTCGTTGCCGTTAAGGTTCGACACGGGCACGTATACCGAGGCGTTCGTTATGACCCCGCCCTCCATGTAGGGCACGAAGCACACGGCGCAGCCCATGTAGCCGCCCATGCCGATTGTCAGATTCAGCCTGTCGTCGGTATTCGCATCGCCCTCATGGTGCGAGATCTTCTTCTGCACCACGGTGGGCGCCTCCGTAAGGCCGAAGGCCTCCGACACGACCGAACCCTTCACCTCGATGGTTTTCTCCTCGGCCCGGAAACCCTCCTTGAACACGCGCACGCGGTAGCTTCCCTCGGGCAGATCGGGAATGGAGAACTCGCCTGCAGAGGAGGTAACGTACAAATTGGCATCGTTTCCGTTCACCACGCGCACGTGCGCGCCTTCCACCGGGGTTCCCTTTTCGTCGCTCACAACTCCGTTGATGGTTCCGACCTGCTTTTTAACCAGAGCGATATCGAATGACAGCGGCTCGTCCTTCTTGATCTCGACCTGCTTTTCGAAGTGCTCGTAGCCGTACACATCGCAGGTGACCGTAAAGGTACCGGCCGCATGCTTCAAAACGTAGGCGCCCGTTTTCTCGTCGGTAGTCGCGGTCTGACCGGTTTCGGAAACCGCGATGTCTGCCTTAACCGGTACCCCGTTGCAGGTGACGTCTCCCTTCACGGTTGCAGTGCCGTCCCCCAGCGCCTCGGCCACGGCATCGTACACGTCGATGCACCCGTAGCCGTACGCCATGTTGGGTACACTGGGATAGTCGCTATCGGTAAGCGAGGTGGCCGTTTCCTCGAGCAGGTTCTGAATATCGGCGTCGCTCAAGGTCGGCTTGGCCGATTTGATCAGTGCCGCCGCGCCGGTAACGTGGGGCGCCGCCATGGAAGTGCCGTTCATATAACCGTATCCGCCCCTGATGGACGAGCGGATATCGACGCCCGGGGCCGAAATCTCGGGCTTGGGTCCGGTAACGCCCTTGATGGGGGAAGGTCCGAGCTTGGAAAAGTATCCGCGCTTTCCCGAACGGTCAACCGCAGCGACCGCGAACGATTTGGCGTAGCTTGCCGGAGAGACGATCGAGCTCGCCACCGGCTCGTTCTCCCCGGGCTCCATGTTGCCGGCGGAGAACACGGGCAGAATTCCAGCCGCGCGCCAGGCGTCGATATACTGGGCGTACCAGGCGTTCTTGCCGTCGGTGGTACCCCACGAGTTATTGATGATCGAGGGAGCCTTGGTGATGTCCCCGCCGGGTTTCAGCATCCATTCGGCAGCACGGGCCAAAGCCGCATCGTCGGTTCTCTGGTAGTCGTTGAACACGCGCGCATTGATCCAGGTTGCCCCCGGCGCCATGCCCACCGTGTAGGTGCTGCCGTTTTCCTCGACTTCGGATCCGAGAATGGTTCCGGCCACGTGGGTTCCATGCGCCACATAGCGCGCCTGTTCGGGCGAGGTGGTGTCCCCCACGCAGTCTACGTAGTTTCCCTCATAGGTAAGCTCGCCGGTCTGGGCGTTGTACCCGCGGAATTTGGACTTCAGCGCCGGATGGGTGGCATCGGCCGCCGTATCGATGATACCCACGGTGACACCGGTTCCGTTCACGCCGTACTTCTCCCATACGTTGTCGGCACCCACCTGATCGATATTCCACTCAACCTCGGTTTTCGTGAAGCCGAGCATATCGAACAGGTTGAATCGCTTCACCTCGATCGGCTCGTCGCGCGTGAGCTCGTGGTTCACATCGATGCTCTTAACCGAAGGGACGGCAGCAAGCTCTGAAATAACCTGAGCGTTTGCCACCACATGCACGGCGTTGATGATGAAGAACTGCTCGTAGCTCTCGACCGATCCCTCCTCTTTCATCTTCTCGAGCCACGGAACAATAGAATCCTGGCTGAGAGCAGCAGTTTCCTGAAGCGCTCCAACCACTGCTTTGCGTTCGCGAACCTCGAGCGCTCCCTCCGCCGGATCGCTCGATGCACTCTCCACCGCCTCGTCAAGCGATACTTTCTCCTTGAACAGCACCATCACGTCGAACCTATCGCCACCCTTGCCAAGCTCGGCGGCAAGGTCATCGGAAATGACCGATGATCTGCTTTCGGCACTCGATGCGCGAGCCTCATCCGAAGCATCTGCAGACGGAGCCGCCTGGGCGGCTACAGGCGCACCGGTGAACGACAGCCCAAGCGCAACGACAAGGCAGACCGAGATGCCCCTCCTTCCAAAACGGGCAGAACTATGCAAAATAGCCCCTCGCTTCCCCCTCGTGACACACACCCGTCCCCAATACTCGGGAATAATCTTGATTATCTAGACCAAAATTATTCTTGAAATAGTATATATAAATCTAAGAATAAATATATCGACATTTTTCCCGCAAAGCAAGGTGAAACCCCCTTGACCCTTACGTTGGGATAGGGTTTACAACATGACCCGGAAGGAGGAAGCGTGTATCTGATCAAACAGGCCGCTGCACTATCGGGCGTATCCGTGCGCACCTTGCACCATTACGACCGCATCGGGCTGCTCGTCCCGCGCAAGGGTGAAAACGGGTACCGTTATTACACCGAAGAAGACCTCGAGACGCTGCAAAGCATCCTGTTCTACAAGTACCTGGGCTTTTCCCTGAACGATACGCGCAATTTGCTCGAACGAGCGCGAACCGACCGCATCGGCATGCTCGAACAGCAGCTCTCCCTCCTTGAAAGCGAGCAACGCCGGCTTGCATCGCTTGTGCGCACGTTAGAGAAAACCATCCGCTACCACAAAGGGGAAACGACTATGACCACCGAGGAGAAGTTCTCGGGGCTCTCTTGGAAAGACGGCCTCGAATACACCGAAGAAGCTAAGAAGCGCTACGGCGATGAAATGGTCGAAGGGGCGCTCGCTCGGCAAAAAGGAAGGGAATCGGAAGTGGAGGCTGCTTTCAACGAGGTATTCTTCGGGCTATCCGAAAACCGAGCCAAGGGACTGCCCGCCGACGCGCCCGAAAACCTCGCTCTGGCAGAAACCCTGCTGGGCCATATAAGGCGCTACGCTTTCGACTGTACGATCGAGGTGTTCGGACACATCGGGGCCGGCTATCATGCCGCCCCCGCATTCCGCAAGAACATCGACCGTTTCGGAGAGGGAACGGCCCGTTATGCAAGCGATGCGATCCGAACGTTCGTGGAGCGCAGCTTGAACTGAGCTCGCTCAGACAGCTCGAAAGCCTACAGGTGAGCGACCACCAGATCACCCATCCGTTCGGTTCCCACCACCTGGTTCGGATCGGTATCGACCTGCTTGATATCGCCCGTGCGCCATCCCTCGTCCAAAACCCCGGCGACCGCGCGGGCGATGTCGTCGGCGGCCTTCGGCATCTCGAGGCTGTAGCGCAGCATCATCTCGACGGACAGGATCTGGGCAAGCGGGTTGGCGATACCGAGCCCTGCGATGTCGGGGGCGCTTCCGTGGCTGGGTTCGTACAGCGCCGTGCCGTCACCCAGGCTTGCGCTGGCCAGCATACCCAGCGATCCGGCAAGCATCGACGCCTCGTCGGACAGGATGTCGCCGAACATATTCTCGGTCACCACCACGTCGAATTGACGGGGATAGGCGATCAGCTGCATGGCGGTGTTGTCCACCAGCATATCGACCAGCTCGACCTCTGGATACTCGGAGGCCACGCGGTGGACGACCTCGCGCCATAGGCGACTGGTGTCAAGCACGTTGGCCTTGTCGATGGAATGAACGCGCCCCTTGCGCACCTTCGCCATCTCGAATGCCTGGCGGGCGATGCGCTCGATTTCGTATTCTCGATATTCGAGCGTGTCGTAAGCACGCTGCCCCCGAGACCCCTCCGCTCCGGCGCCCTCTTCGTCGAAGAAGCGCTCTCGCCTGCCGAAATACAGCCCGCCCGTCAGTTCGCGCACGATCATGAGATCGACGCCCTCGATTATCTCCGGCTTCAGCGAGGAAGCGTCGGAAAGCGCCGCGAACGTGCGCACCGGCCGCAGGTTGGTGTAGAGTCCCAGACCCTTGCGAATGGAAAGCAACCCCTGTTCGGGACGAGGTTTCGACGAATCGGTGGTATCCCATTTCGGGCCTCCCACCGCAGCCAGCAGCACTGCGTCGGACGCGCGCGCCGCCGCAAGCGTCTCTTCCGGAAGCGGATCTCCAACCGCATCGATGGCGGCGCCTCCGATGAGCTTCTCGTCATAGGAAAACGTCGCGCCGTACTTGGCTCCCACCGCATCGAGGACCTTGATGCCTTCGGCTATGATCTCGGGTCCGATGCCGTCACCCGGAAGCGTGCAAACACTGTAGCTGGCCATGCTCGCCCTTTCGTTCGTATGCGCACCGCGCGTCGTTGAGGTTTCCGCTATTGTACGGCTGCACCGAATGCGAAGCGGCGGAACTCGGTTGAATCCCGCCGCTGGAACACAAACTTTATGAAAGCGCCGCCGGAGCCGTTAGTTGGCGCCCGCAACCTTCTTCGTACGCTCGATCAGGCCTCCTGCCTCGATGATCTCGCGAATGAACGGCGGAAACGGCTGAGCCTGAAACGACTGGCCCGTAGACTCGTTCACGATCACGCCCGCATCGGCGTCCACGCTCACGATGTCCCCCGCCCCGATGGCGTCAACCGCCTCGGGACATTCCATAATGGGCAGGCCGATATTGATCGAATTGCGGTAGAAGATACGGGCGAAGCTCTTCGCGATAACCGCATCGACGCCGGCCGCGCGGATGCAGATGGGCGCGTGCTCGCGAGAAGACCCGCATCCGAAATTCTCGTCGGCCACGATGATGTCACCCGGCTGCACGTTCTTGACGAAATCGACATCGAGGTCTTCCAGGCAGTGCTTGGCAAGTTCCGCGGGATCCGACGTATTCAGATAGCGCGCGGGAATGATGACGTCGGTATCGATGTCGCGGCCGTACCTATGAGCGCGTCCTTTGAATTCCATGCCGCGTCCTCCTTAGTCGATATCTTCCGGCAAGCCGATATGCCCCAGAACCGCGCTGGCGGCGGCAACCGCCGGGGAAGCCAGGTACACCTCGCTGGTAGGGTGCCCCATGCGGCCCACGAAATTGCGGTTGGTGGTGGCGATGGCGCGCTCGCCGGCCGCAAGGATGCCCATATAGCCTCCCAGGCAGGGGCCGCACGTAGGAGTAGATACCGCGCAGTTCGCCTCGATGAAGATGCTCATCAGACCTTCCTTCATGCACTGACGATACACCTGCTGGGTCGCAGGGATCACGATGCACCGCATGTTCGGCGCGACAACCCGGCCCCGCAGCACCTCGGCGGCCGCGCGCATATCCTCGATGCGGCCGTTGGTGCAGCTGCCGATAACCGCCTGGTCGATGGCAATGTGGCGCGACTCGCTCACCGGGTGCGTATTCGAGGGAAGGTGCGGCCAGGCAACCGTCGGTTCGATGGAAGCCGCGTCGATCTCGTACACGCGCTCGTAATGCGCGTCCGGGTCGCTGTGGTATTCGGTGTAGGGGCGCTCGACGCGGCCGTCCAGGTAAGCGCGCGTGATGTCGTCCACCTCGATGAGGCCGGCCTTTCCGCCCGCCTCGATGGCCATGTTGGAGATGGCCATGCGGGAATCCATGCTCATCGAGCGGATGGCGCTTCCCGTGAACTCCATCGCCTTGTACAAAGCCCCATCGACTCCGATAAGGCCGATGATATGCAAGATGACGTCTTTGCCGCTCACGCCGGGACGAAGCGCGCCCTCGATGCGGAACAGCAGCGACTCGGGAACCTTGAACCAAGCGCGGCCCGTAGCGTAGCCCACGCCGGCGTCGGTGGATCCCACGCCGGTGGAAAACGCCCCGAGCGCACCGTAGGTGCAGGTATGGCTGTCGGATCCGATGACGAGGTCGCCCGCGCCCACAACGCCCTGCTCGGGAAGGAGCGCATGCTCGACGCCCATGCAGCCAACCTCGTAGTAATGGGTGATACCCTGTTCGTACGCGAAATCGCGCACGATCTTGGCCTGCTCGGCCGATTTGATGTCTTTCGCGGGAACGTAATGATCGGGGACGAGCGCGATCTTGGTGGGATCGAACACCTTGTCCAGACCGATCTTCCTGAATTCCTTGATGGCGATGGGCGCCGTAACGTCGTTTGAAAGAACCAGATCCAGATCGCATTCGATAAGCTGGCCGGGGACGACCTCATCCAAGCCCGCATGGGCGGCCAGGATCTTCTCGGCCATGGTCATGGGACGAGTCATGTCTCTCTCCTTCTATCGAGCGGGCACGCTTAGGACAATGCGGCGCACAGCGCATCGAGCAACGTGATCGCATAGTGCTGGGCAGAGCGGTCCTCTCCCGCATCTTCCCAAATAGAACCCGGTAATTCGATTGCAATGCGCGAAGTTTGGGCAACCGTGGCGCGTGAGAGCGCCGAATCGAGGCGCCTGGCAAGCGAACCTTCCCCCCCGTAGGCCACGCGCGGGCACCCCTCGGCCGACTCCTCGCCGGGAAGCACGATGTGCACAAGCAGCATGCCCTCGCCGGGAAGCACCGAAAGGGCCTCGGCGCTCACGATGCGCGACGCCGGATTGGTGGCCAGAGCCAGATTAGACATGCGCGACGCCACGCTGCGCGTGAACCCGTCGGTTCCGAACAGACACAAAGACCGACTTTCCAGCACGTTGGCGGCGCGGGCGAAACCGAGATTCACCGGCAGCTTGATGGTACCCTTGCCCTCCCACGAATGATGGAGGTTCCTGATGCAGGCGTACGTGTACGCTCCGGCGATGCCGTCCGAGGGAAGCCCCATGTTCAGCTGAAAGCGGCGCAGCGCGCTTTCCGTATGGGCTCCGAAAATCCCGTCGTCGCTGCCGCACGAGAACCCCAGGGCCCCAAGCGCCTGCTGCAGATCGAGCACGTCGCGACCGTGAAAATGAGGGAGCCTCAAATACAGCGTGCGATCCCCCAGACGGTACGTGGCATCCACCAGCGCCGCCCATACCTTCTCGTCAACCTCGTCGCCGGAAGGAAGCCCAGACTGAGCGCAAAACGCGCGCACCGCCGAGGCGGTGGAGGGCCCGAACGCGCCATCGACGTCCGATTCGTCAAGCAGTCCGACCACCACCAGGCGCTGCTGGACATCCTCGACCGCGCTGCCCGTATTGTTCAATCTAATCGTTTCCATATGCGCCATGGTATATCACCCCGACTGTTCATCCCGAGCTCGAACGACTCGGCACACCAAAGCAACAATCGACAGGCGCTTTTGCAAGCACCTCGCGCAAAGTCGCAACACCCCGCCGCCGCAGCGCCGGCATCGCAGCGCAACCCGCCGCTCTCCGACTACTTCAAGCGATGCACGAAGAAATCGGCCATGGAGATAAGTAGATCGCGGTAAGCCGAGGGCGCTAGCGCATCGGCAAGGCGGATCTTGGCCATGCCGGTAAGGCTCTCCGCGTAGTTGCGGGCGAACTCGATGCTGCCCGCGGCCTTCATCAATTCCACTGCTTCGTTCAGAACAGCCTGGTCTTTCGTTCTGGATGAGAGGATATCGATCAGGCGGTCGCGCGTGTCGGGTCGAGAATTCTGAAGAGCGTGCACCACCACCAGCGTGCGCTTGCCCTCGGTGATGTCGTCGCGGAATCCCTTCTGGGTGCTTTCCGTCGCGCCCACCAGATTCAAGATATCGTCCTGAATCTGAAACGCCAAACCGGTGTCCAGACCGAAGTTGCGCAGACCCTCGACTTCGGCGTCGGTGCCGCCGCCCACGATCGCGCCCAAAGCAAGCGGGACCGCGCCCGAGTAATGGGCGGTCTTGTGCGTTGCCATAACCAGGTAATCGTCCACCGTCAGGTCGTAGCGCCCGTCGCGCGCCCACCCGATATCAAGAGCCTGGCCCTCGATGGTACGGCGGGTCATGTCGATGAGCTCGGAAATGACGCGCACCTTGGTTTCGGCATCGAGCAGCGGATCTTTCACCACTGTTCCGTTGACCAAAGTAAGCCCCAAGTCGCCCATGTTGATGGAAAGCCCCAGACCCTCGGTAAGGTGAAGGCACGGCTCGCCCCGACGCAACTCGGCGTCGTCGGCGATATCGTCGTGAATGAGCGCGGCTGTGTGGAAGTGCTCGATAGCGGCAGCCACGCTGACCGCGCGGTTGGCCTGCCCCCCTACTGCGCGGGCGGCCGCAAAGCAGATAAGCGGCCGATGGCGCTTCCCCCCGTTTCTACTATACTCCGTGAGGGGGCCGTACAGAAACGCATCCATATCGGGATGGGATGCCTGCGGGATATAGGCGTTGATCGCCTCCCCCGCCACGTCGGCGTAACGGCCGAGATAATCCTCGAAGCTGTCGGGAAGGCCCTTCGAACTGAGCGTGTCGTCGATATCGATCATGTACTGCCCGCTGCCCCATTTCCTGATGGCCCATGCGCGAGGGGAACGCGGGGCCGCTGCGGCTCCCGTTCGATAAACGTCGATCACCCTCTGATTCCTCACCGTCTAGACTGGTAGGAGCGGTGGGACTCGAACCCACATACCCGAAGATGGCGGATTTTAAGTCCGCTGCGTCTGCCAATTCCGCCACGCTCCCGCAACCGTGCGTCCACACGATTCAGTAACTGTATCAAAACTCGGAAGGGATCAGGCCGCTAATCGAAGTCTACAGCCAAAATGACACCTTGCAGGATGTCAGACTCGCTTACGGTGAATTCCCCGATCCCAGCCAGATCCATAACCTCTTCCATGATGACGAGGCCCGACACGATCACCGCAGCGCGCTTCGGATCGAGCCCGACCACCCGTTGGCGCTCTTCAAGCGCCATGCCGGCAAGCGTGAGCCGTTGATCGGCCAACTGTTCTCTTGTGACCACGGCTCCGTGCACCTTCGAGCAGTCGTAGCGCTCCATGCGGTCGCGTACCGACACGATCGTCGTGGCGGTTCCGGCGACGCCGACCAGCCTCCCGTTAAGCAACCCCGTTTCGCCCAACTGCCTGAAATGCGGTTCCATCTCGCTGCGAATCCACCGGCGCAGCCGAGTCTCGGCTTCCGGATCGACCAGGTCCTCTCCCAGCAGCTTCTCGGTCGCGCGACGGCACCCTATGTCGAAGGACCGAGCCGACGCGATGCCCTCTCCCGCGCGGCCGGCCACCACCTCGGTCGAACCGCCACCGATGTCGATCACCGCGATGGACTGCCCGGGAAACTCCCGCGACACCCCCGAAAACGAAAGGGACGCCTCCCGGTCGCCCGATACGATGCGCAGGCGCACCCCCTCTTCCGCAAGAACGCGTACCAAGTCGGATCCGTTGCGGGCATCGCGCGCCGCCGATGTGGCGACAGCGCGCAGTTCGGCCCGACAGCCCAAATCGCGCTCGTAGCGGGAAAGCTCGGCCTTAAACGACGCGATCGCGCAGCGCACCCGCTCGATCGCCTCGGAACGCAGGGTCTTCGACGCATCGACACCTTCTCCGAGATTCGTGATGCGGTACAGACGCGCGACTTCGTACAGCTTTCTCCGACCATCGACCAGCGTGACCAGCATACGGCAGGTCACCGTGCCGATATCGATCGAGGCGCGCAAGCAGGTTCCGTCGGGTGCAACGATGCGGCCGTGCCCATCGACCGGAGCGAGAACTAAAGCCACGAGGCCTCCTTAGACGTAGATGCCGAAGGCTACGAAACGCCGAATACGGTATCGAGCAGAGGCGAATACCAGGTCGTCGGCAACGGAATATCGCTCGACTTGACTTCGCGCTGATAGGTGGTGAGCGAACCCGAAGACGACGACTCGGACGAAAGACCGGAAACATGGGCGGTTTGCTCGCCCTTCTTCACCCAGCCGAATTCTTCGTGAGCCGCAGTCTCCACGCCCGCGGCCGTGGAAAGCGCCCCGTTTTGAGCCTCGATGGCCGCATTGCGCGTCTGCAAGGCCGCATATTCCATTTCAAGCCGCTGGTTCTCTCGCATAGTCTGATAGTAGCTCTGCGCAGGAGCGTACAGAAAGGCAGCCATGAACACCGTCACGACGATGGAGGCGGCGGCCGCGAAAGGACCTCGCGGCAGCTCGAAGCGTCCCGCCAGGTTCGCAGCGCGAAGGCGGGCGAATGCGGGCAGAGCCGTGGCAGCGGATTGCATATGCGAAGCCCTGCGAGCCCGCCGGCCCATCTTCCCCTCGTATACCGCAGCGCGGGGGGCGGCGGCGCCTGGCTCGTCGTGCGACGAGTCGGAGCCGAACTGACGCTCGAACAACCGTGCCGCACGCTTCTTCTCACGCTGATGGCGGCGGGAGGCGCGGGGGGTGCGCCCGTCGGCGGAATCGGTGGGGTCGACGGAATCCTCGTCGACTATGTCGACGCGGGCGCGCCGGACGGAATCAGGAAACCCGTGCACAAGAGAGGGCACGCGCGAAGAGCGCTTAACTTCGTCGAATGAAACTATGTTGCTGTGCGCAGGCACGGAGCAGCCTCTTTCATGCATCGTTCGTCGTTAAAGGTGGGTGTAATGCGTGAAACCGAGCAAAGAATAGCACAGGCGATCGTCGAAAAACGAGCGTGCCCGTTCTAGATCTCCACTTTGAGGTTGTGCTCCTTGAAATAAGCACGCCACTTCTCGAAAGACTCGTCGGAGATAGCATGCTCCATCAGGCACGCCTCGGCGTCGGCTCGCTCCTCGTCGATACCCAGAACCTGGGTGAGGAAGGCGAACAGAAGATGGTGGCGCTCGAGAACGGACCGACCGTACTCGTAGCCTTCGCGGGTGAGGGTCACATCGCCGTAGTAAGGCTGATCGGCCAGACCCTTTTCCTTGAGCAGCGAGACGGCCTTGTTCACGGAAGCCTTCGACACCTCGAGCTTCTTGGCGATATCGACCGAGCGAACAGACACTTCGTCGGTTCCGCCGAGCATGACGATCGCCTCGAGGTAATCCTCGTGCGACTTAGACATCTTCTCCATGATGAGACCCCCCGTTGCTGAAGATGATTGCGATCCTATACGGCCTAGGTGAATTCTACCATCAAAAAAGGACCGAACAACCAAAAGTACACCATGGTCATCGACTTTCTGCATCACTCGATGCCATCGATTTCACCAGGCTAAACAAAAAAAACGGCAGCGCCGTCGAGAAGGTATGGCTGGCGAGGGAAGAGAGAGGGGGGGTGGGTCCCTCGCCAGCTTGTTGTGTGGTGGACGATCAGACGAGAGGAATCTCCACCACCGGGTCAGCTAATCAGAGTCGCAGATCGGAGTCTTTCAGCGTTGCCATCGTCTCGGGCTTCGCTGTCATTCCGACTTCCGACATTTGTTAGTTTAGGTTTACAACTAGAACGCGTCAACAAGTATTTTTCTGCTTACTTCTAGTTCACGTCTTCTCCATAACCGCGCATCGCAGCGCGAATATGTCTCGTGATCAACGTCCTTCTTTCGCAAGCGCAGCATCTACATCTGCCAGCATCTTATCGGCCGCAGAACAGCCCGCAGAACAGTTGCACGCTCCGCTCGAGCACGACTTCGAATCGCACGAGCCTTTCTTCCATAGGCGTCGCACCGCCAGGTAGAACCAGCCTGCAAGAATCGCCAACACGAAAAGCGTTCCCGGCGTCATAGAAAGCTCCGCCATGACCAACCCCCGTTCACTCCGAATGCACCGCAGGGCAGGCATCGCCCACCCTGCGGCAAAGAACTTATCTGAAGCTAACTATGGCAGGCGATTCCCTCTTCGCAATGCGTTCGGACAGAGCGTTGCGCAGCCGTAACCGCACCTTCGAAACCGCCGCCGTATTCCGTCAGCTTACTTCTTGTCACCGGTCTTCTTCACATCGTAGCGCGGCATGGGGCGGAACACCTGGAAGAGGATCGCACCCAGAAGCACGCACGCCACCACGCACCCGACCACGTTCATCTCGCCGGACAGGGCGGAGCCGAACTGGAAGATGATCAGGCCGACAATCCAGGCGAACACGGTCATGTAGCCGATCGCGGCCCAGAACCACTTCGCGGACGCCATCTGGTTGCGGATCGCTCCGATGGCCGCGAAGCACGGAGCGCACAGCAGGTTGAAAGCGCAGAACGCAGCCATGGCGTTCACGTTGCCGTTGAACAGCGCGGCGAACGCGGCCCACAGGCTGGGATCGGCGTCGGAGGCGTCCGACCCGACGGCCGTGATGATGCCGACGGTGGCCACGACGTTCTCCTTAGCCACCAGGCCCGTGATGGAGGTGACGGCGGCCTCCCAGCCGCCGAATCCCAGCGGGATGAAGATCCAGCCGATGGCATTGCCCAGCGCGGCCATGAGCGAGTAGCGCATGTAGCCGTCCATCTCGGTGTCGAGCATGCCGAACGAGCCCTCGTAGAACCCGAAGTTCAGCAGGAACCACACGACGATCGCCGAGAGGAAGATGATGGTGCCCGCCTTGATCACGAACGCCTTGCAGCGATCCAACACCGACATGAGGACGGTGCGCGCTGCGGGGATGTGGTACGCGGGAAGCTCCATGACGAACGGGGAGGCTTCGCCGGCAAACCAGCGGGTCTTGCGCAGCATGACGGCGGACACGATGATGGCGATGATGCCCATGAAGTAGAACAGGGGCGACACCCAGGTGGCGTTCTGGATCGACCCACCGGCGATGGAGCCGAAGATCAGGGCGATGATCGGGGTCTTCGCCGAACACGGGATCATGGTGGTGGTCATGATGGTCAGACGGCGGTCGCGTTCGTCTTCGATGGTCTTGGTCGACATGACCCCGGGCACGCCGCAGCCGGTGGCCACCAAGATGGGAATGAAGGACTTACCGGACAGGCCGAACCTGCGGAAGATGCGGTCCATCAAAAACGCGATGCGCGCCATGTACCCGCAGCATTCGAGGATGGCCAGCTCGAGGAACAGGACGGCCATCTGGGGCAGGAAGCCCAAAACGCTGCCGACGCCGGTGACGACGCCGTCGATGACGAGGCCCTTCACCCAGTCGGATGCCCCGATGGACTCCAGCCACTCCGTCACGACGGACGGAATGGAGGGCATGTAGGCGCCGTAGTCGGCCGGGTTGGGCTCTTCGACCTCGAGCGCTTCAGCGAAGCCCTCGGCGGAAACGGGCGTGACCGTGGTTTCCCCGGTCTCCTCGTCCTCGGCTTCGTAGACCCCTTCCACCTGCGCTTCCTCGGCGCTTTCGAGGAAGGCAGCGATGGCCTGCGCATCTTGTTCGGTGGGCTCTTCGGCCTTGAGAGCGGCGCTGACGGCCTCGGTGTCGATACCCGCCTCCTCGGCAGCCGCGATGTAGGCGTCGATCTGGCCCTTGGCCTCGTCGAAGGCTCCCTTGTCCTCTTCGAACTGCTCGGTTCCGGTTATCAGCCAACCGTCGCTGAACAGGTTGTCGTTCACCCAGTCGGTAGCCGCGGTTCCCACCGTGGAGATCGCGATGTAGTACACGAGGTACATGATCGCGATGAAGATGGGCAGGCCCCAGATGCGGCTGGTGATGATGCGATCGGCCTTTTCAGACGTGGACATGCCCCGCATCGAGCGCGTGTAGGCCTCCGACACCACGTCCCCGATCATGCCGTAGCGCTCGGACGTGATGATCGACTCGGCATCGTCGTTCCGCGCATTCTCGAGGCCCTCGCGGATCGCATCGATCGCCTGGACGTCAGTTGCGGGAAGCTTCAACGAGTCGAGCGTGCGCTCTTCGCCTTCCAAAAGCTTGATGGCATGCCAGCGCACGGTCTCGGCGGGAACGCGCGAGGCCAGGATCGCCCCGACCTTCTCGATGGCGTCCTCGGCGTCGTTGGTGAACCGCACCGTGGGCGCGGGCACGCGCTTGCTTCGGGCGGCGTCGATCGCCGCATCAAGGAGCTTGTCGAGGCCGTCGTTTTTCAAGGCCGACACCGGGACGACCGGGCAGCCGAACTTGCTCGAAAGCTTATCCAGATCGATCTTGTCGCCGTTTTTCGCCACCAGATCCATCATGTTGACGGCGATGACCACGGGAAGCCCCAGGTCGATCACCTGCGTGGTGAGGTACAGGTTGCGCTCGAGGTTGGTTGCGTCAACCAGGCTGATAACCGCATCGGGACGACCGTCAAGCAGGTAGTCGCGCGTGACGATCTCTTCGGGCGAATACGGGGAAAGCGAATAAACACCGGGAAGGTCGGTGATGGTCACGTCCCTGTTCGCCCGGTACTGGCCCTCCTTCTTCTCGACGGTAACGCCGGGCCAGTTGCCCACGTACTGCCGCGCTCCGGTAAGGGCGTTGAACAGCGTGGTCTTGCCGCAGTTGGGATTGCCGGCAAGCGCTATGCGAATCGACATAGCAGTCCTTTCACACGTTTACGGATAGAAATTGGAAGCGATTTCGCAAAGCGCTCCGACTGCATTGAGAAAACACCTGGTGAAGGGGTCTTTTCAACAATGTCGGATCAGCGCGTCGCGAATGCTTCGGAGTGCGCGATCACTCTAGTCAACCAGCACGCACTCGGCTTCGCTTTTGCGCAAAGACAGCTCGTAGCCGCGAACCGTCAGCTCCAAGGGATCCCCCAGAGGAGCTACCTTGCGGACGAACACCTCGGTTCCCTTGGTGATGCCCATATCCATGATGTGGCGCTTGATCGCACCCGAGCCCACAAGGCGCTTCACGACCGCCTTGTCCCCGATTGCGACATCGCGAAGGGTCCTCTCTCGAACTTCTTCGACCATGTCCTCGTCTCTCCTTTCGTTGATGCTTAAACCATGCAAACCTATTCCCCACGGGGAACCCCCGGCACGAGCGCTCCCACCATTGAAGACGCGCGGTGCTAACCGACCATGATCTTCATGGCTGTAGCGCGATTGACGGCAACGCGGGACCCCTTGATCTCGACGATCAGGTTACCCAGCTGATCAGCGATGACGCGAACCTCTCCACCTTCGACGAAGCCAAGGCTCTCGAGATGGCGAAGCGTATCCTGTTTATCCAATCTGATTCTTGAGATACGGACCGTCGAGCCTTGATCGGCGAACGCAAGCGGTCTCTCCATCGTCTCGGCCATAGACCGATCACCCCCTTCCCCTTCATCCGATAAGCAAACAGTCCCGTTGCCCCAAAGACCGTCGGAGGCGGCTCGACTTGAATGCAAGACGAATCACTTCCGGCGTTTCGGACGATTCGCGCGCGATCCTGCGATCGCACACGATGAAACCGTCTGATGTTAAATCAATCGAACACCGTTGAGTATTCTACGGCAAACAAATTGGGAAATAAATACAGAACTTGCCTCTGATTCAACATAAAGACCGATGAATGAGATGGTTAGACGGGGATTCTATCATGCTTCGGCATCGGCGAGGCATCTCTCCCCATCAATCCGCAGAACCAAACCGCCGATGTTCCCGCGCGAAACCGTTGATAGAAGATTTATCCGATTCTGCCGGCGCTGCGGGGCACCGGGTTCGTTTTTCCCGATAGTCGGGTAAAGTACGAAGCACGTTTTCCATTCCCCTGATCGATAGGCCGAAGCGAAGGGAACGAACATGGCCGAGAACCTTTTCATCGATACGCGCGGTGCCTGCGCAGAAGGCGTTGCGTTCACCGAAGCCGTTGTAAACGGCCTTGCACAAGGCGGAGGACTCTACGTCCCCGCCGTTGTTCCCGAACTCGGCGTCGACGAGATCTGCGCCCTGGCCCATATTCCCTACGCTCTGCGCGCAAGCCGGATCTATCGCGCCTTCGGCATCGATCTGCCAGAAGCCGAAATCGACGGTCTGTGCGAGCGCGCCTACGGCGAGAACTTCGACGACGAACGCATCGCCCCGGTGGTGTCGCTGGACGACTCCACCCATGTCCTCGAATTGTGGCATGGTCCCACCAGCGCGTTCAAAGATATGGCCCTCCAATGCCTGCCCCTGTTCTTCAGCGCCAGCTCCCGAAAGCTGCGCGCCGAGGGCAAGTTGGACGTCGAGCATATGATCCTGGTCGCAACGTCGGGCGACACCGGAAAAGCCGCACTTGCCGGATTCGACGGGGTCGAAGGCGTGAGCATCGGCGTCATGTACCCCGACGGGGGCGTGAGCGACATTCAATTCAAGCAGATGGCAACCCAAAAAGGAAACAACGTCGTCGTTTGGGGCGTTGCGGGCAACTTCGACGACTGCCAAACCGGGGCCAAAAACGTCTTCAAAGACGACGCGTTCGCCGAACAGCTCGGAACCGACTACGGAATCGCCCTGTCAAGCGCCAACTCCATCAACTGGGGGCGGCTGATGCCCCAGATCGTCTACTACCTATCGGCATACGCCGAGCTTGTTGCCAAGGGGGCGCTGACTTCCGGCAACGAAGTGGACGTCTGCGTGCCAACCGGAAACTTCGGAAACATCCTCGCAGCGTATTATGCCAAACGCATGGGCTGCCCCATCCGCATGCTGTACTGCGCCAGCAACGAGAACCGCGTGCTCACCGACTTCATCAACACGGGCACGTACGATATCTCGAACCGCCCCTTCGTGAAGACCCCGACGCCGTCGATGGATATCTTGGTGTCCTCGAACCTCGAACGGCAGCTGTTCGAACTCACCGGCCGCAAGGGAGAGGCGATCCGCGGCTGGATGGAAGACCTCGCCGCCGAAAGACGCTTCCGCATCGACCGCGAGACCTTCCAAGCGGTGCGCGCGCATCTCGCCGCCGATTCGGTTGACAACGAAACCTGCCTTGAAACCATCCGAGGCGTATACGAGCGCCACGGATACCTGATGGACCCCCATACGGCGGTCGCCTACAAAGCGGCTTGCAACCTGCGCACCGACGACGTTCCCGTAATCATCGCAAGTACCGCCCACTGGGCCAAGTTCGGCGACAATGTGTACCGGGCGCTTCATGGCATCAGATCGACCGATCCGCTTCCCGCCGACGTTGCGGCACTCACCGGATGCGAGCTGAATTCCCTCATCTCCTCCGAGACGGGCGGATCCGACGTTCCGACGGGCCTCGCCGAACTCGACGAACTTCCCATCCGCTTCACCGAAGTGATCGAGGGAAGCACCGCGTGCATCGAGACGGCAATCGTCGATTATCTGTCGGGACGATAAAGGTGCGTCTGACCGATCGGATAGGCTATATTCTGATCAGACGCACCGAAGCCGAGCTAACGAAACCGAAGGATCGAGGAGAACATGTTTGAGAACACCCATCTATCTCCGCTTGTACGCATCGCCATCTCCGTCGAGGGCGGTTCCCGCGGGTCGATGTTCGGGCGCGGCGTTGCCGATCTCTGCCTGGGCGTGAGGGAGAAAGGCTCGCTGAACGCCGCCGCCAAGGATATGCGCATGGCCTACAGCAAAGCATGGCGCATCATGAAGGACACCGAGAGCACCCTTGGCATCCACATCCTCGACCGCGACGGAGCCCACGGCTCCACACTCACGCCCGAGGGAGAAGCGCTGCTTGATGCCTACCTCGAAATCAACCGAGATCTGAACGAATATGCCCTGAAGCTGTTTGATCAGAAGTTCAAAGCGTAGGGGCACAGCCATCCGCAGACCAACCACAGAGAAAGATACGGTGCCAGCGGCATCGTCCGTTTTCCCCCATCCCGGCTCCTCCTTCCCGCCAACAGCCCGAATACAGCCGCGCATAGAAAGCAGGCCGAAAACCCCACCGGAGCGTACGACCCCGTAGCGAGGCTCAAGGCAAACATGCAGCGAATATCCCCTCCTCCGATGGCATCGACGGAATCCCCGCGCGACAGCAGGCGGTTCAAAACGAGCGCCGATGCAACCGAAAGGACGCCGAAAACCGCTCCGTCGAGAAAACTGCGCATCCCGAACGAGACGAACTGCAAAGCCGACCCGGCAAGCGCGATCGCATAGCAGTATGCACGCGGAATGCGTCGCTCCCTCACATCGACTGCAACGCAGAGGACCATCGAAAGAAAAACCGCAAGTCCGCACATGAAGATGCCCACGACGGACGGCTCAAACATTCTCCCCCTCGATAACCGAACACGACCATCCCGGTGCGAACGTCAGACGCAGGGAGCCATCGGAACAGGCTTCGACGGAATACGATCGCGGGGCGGAAGCGGACATTCGGAACACCAAGGCCTCTCCCCACGCATGATCGCCCTCTGCGAAAAGCCCGCTGCCAGGCTGCGAAACAGAGGGAGCCGAAACGACACCGACTTTCTGATCGGCATCGATCTCCTTCAAAACACCCCGCCTCTGCTTCGCATAATCAAACAGGCACCCGTAGCACACAGGAGCATCATCGAACGACATCGCCCCGCAAATCGGACACTGCTTCATGTTGCCTCCTTTCTATCTTGCGCCGTTCTCGAAAGGAGATACGACTGTCCTCCCTAGGCCGCTCCCGCGCATCGCCCTTTGCCGGCAACTCGTCAAATCTTCGACCGATACATACATTTCCGCAGGTGATGCATAACGTATCTCCGTTCATAAACCAAGGACGCCTCCTATCCGAGAAGCGTTCCAGAACGGCCCGCGCCCCGCGACATCTGATCCTCGTCCGCGGTTTGACCGATCGGCGCGATTCGAGGATCACCCCGCTTTTCGACACGAAGGCCACATCGAGATCTGCACGCATTCCGAACGTGTGGATATCGCAGCAAGGGCTGAGCATCACCACTCCCCCTTTCTCGGACTGCCCTATCAGCCCCTTCATTCGCTCGGCCAGGCCGCTGGCGATCGAGATGGTCTCGACGGGAAACCCCCGTTCGTCCACATTGCTCATATCAGTCTCCTATCTGGTAGCTCACCACCACGCTGGTCGTCTCTCCGATCGCGGAAAACACGGCATACGCCCACCGCGCCTCTCCCTCGCTTCCCTCGCATACCAAACCCGCCGGTTCGCACTCACGGCACCTCCATCCCGATCTGTCCGCTGCCTGGGCAAACGATCTTCGCGCATCTTCGACCGGTAAATCGGTGCTATACCCAACAAGCCCGTCGGCACTCATCACATCGCGCTCTCCCTCTATAAACCCAAAAGCGTCGGGAATGGGGTTTTGCAACCCGGTCCCGCCATGAACGGGAAACCCACCCAATAGCACCTGATCGGCATTGAGGGAGCTTCTCTGCAGATCATCGGGGGAAAGAGTCGAAATCCCCGCCGCCAAACGCCCCATCCACCCCGAAGCGGCTATCACAGCCAGACCCAGCGCAACGCACGAACCCGCCTTGAGAAAGCGCCGTCTCACAGGATCACCCCCGGTTTGTACGGATCGACGGAAAACGAGACCTCGTGCACCGCGGGCTGAAGACCGATCCCGAAAACCTCGGATCGCAGGGGGATTCCAAAAAGCGAAGGGGTGAATTCCATACGGCCGCAAAACCGAACGAAGCCCCACTCGTCGCGCTCGACCGTAACGGAGCATTCTCCGACATCAACGTCTCTTATCCTCAAAGCATCCTCTATAAGACGGCATCCGCCCTCCGCCGTCTGACCGTAGGCAGGAGCAGTTCCCGCAATGCGAACCTCCTGATGAAAAGCCCTATCGAAAGAAGCGCAATCTCCCAAATACTTCACCGCGTTGAAAACAACGAGCGAAACGACCAAGACGGCGGGAAACACCACGGCCAGCTCCACGGTCATCTGACCCTTCTCATCGGCTAACCCTCGAATCGCTCCCTTGATCAGTCCCATACGCTGCCCCCGCATTCGCTTGCCTCGAGGCCCCTCAGGCGATCGAGGGCATCCCGAAACACCGTCGAAGCCGAATCCCGCACCGAATCGGGAACGGGAACCTCGATAGGAATACCGGCTCCGGCGATCTCTATGGAAGCAACCTCGACCGTTTCGGGAACGCCGTCCAAACAGTGGTTCGCTTCTCCCTCGATGGCGGAGATCAACGACGAAAACGGCCTCGAACCTGCAACCGGATGCTCGATCGCAGCCTTCTTTATCGAGATATAGTTAACGGCGGCCGGATCATCCGACGACGCGGCGACCGATCCCGAATTGACAACGACCGGCTTGACCGCATTGAGCTTCGGGGGATCGAGCCCCACCGACTCGATGCAAAGCGAAAGCCCGTTTGCCGCCCAATCGCCCAGCCCGCTTGCACTGCCCAGAGGAAGGGAGGCCAGCAGGCCTTCCACGGCAGACGCCATCCCCTCCTTCCCCTTAGCGTACCCGCGCAGAATATCCGACCAGCACATAAGCGCCTCAGATGAGAGAAGGGACGATCCGGACCGTTCCGCAACTCCGTCCAGAAGCGAGCTCAGAGCCGTTTTTCCTTCATCCGACGACTCCTCGAGAAGCGTCGACGCCGCCACGGCCGTCCTATTCCCCAAGAAGGAATCCGAACCCACGAACGGGGCGGGAGCCAAGCGGGACACCGAAGTAGCCTCTACATCCGTCACGATCGCGATCGCTCCGTTGCGTCCGGGGGGAAGCGGCGTTATGCGAGCCGAAGCAACCTGCTCCAGCGCGTTGCGAATCTTTGAGAACACCCCGTCGACCGTCTGCTTCGCCTCCCTTTCCAGAGGATCAAGCTTCTTTCTAGCCCGTTCGTACTCTTCGGCTGCCTCTACGAACTCCCTGAAATAATGCTCGAACCCGTTGTCGATCGAAGTGGATGCCGCCGCTACGCGACCCATATCCGATACTGAAAGCAGCCCTTCGGGATACGAGGGAATCCCTTCGGCCTCCATACGCTGGAGCGAGATCGGAGCCGTCGGTAAGCCGACGGCGGCTTCGGGATAAGCGAACACAACGCGCTGCCCCTCGGGAGAGATTCCCTCGAGAAAAAGCTCGTCGGTATACAGAGACGTTGCGCGCACCTCATCGGTATTGTGTGGAACATGCGGGAGCGACACCTCGAACCCCTCGTCGGTATCCTTCACGAATGCCGACGAAAGCTTCCGAACCGCATAGCGGTAAAAACAAGAGCGCAGGTACGATTTCATACGCTCCTCGTCGGTCGAACTCACAGGATGCTCGTTTGCCAGACGCTTCCGGTAGTACGCCCGCGCGCGCGAGAGACCCGCTGCGAAATCCCACGTATCAACGCTGGCGTACAAGGGGTTTTCGTTGCCATCCAATCCCGCAAGAACAGAAGCCCTCTCGAACATGCTGGAGCACCCTTCCGAACCGCAGTCCGCAATGAAACCCCTCGTCTTCGCATCGTTGGCTTTGCGGGCCTCCTCATCCGCACGCTCGGCGGCCTGCTTGAGGCCATCGGATTTCCGATCGATATCGTCTGAGAGCTCGGACGAACCTATATCGTCATCCCATGCCATCGGCTCACCGGAGCAGGGAACCAAAACGGCAATGGCCAGGTAACGATGCCGACCTTCTTGATTGTTCGACGACGCGATAGCCGTTGCCCTCAAGGAGGCGAGAAAGGGGAGCGCCTTCTGATACGACTCCAGCCCCTCTTTCGCGCTCCGACAGAACTTCGATCGACTATCGAACAGGGACCTGCTCGCCTCGATCAACGGGTCTCCGATCACGGCGCCGCCGGGGACGCACAGGCAGACGATACCCGCGCCCGCGCACGTCAGCCCGGCAACCGAAAGGGAGAACAAGACCGCATCGCAGACACGTGCGGCTAAAACGTACTCCGCAACCTGTCCTTCCGCGGCAAGCGCTGCGGCATCGGCGACATCTTGCACGCGCGCCGAAACCGAGTTCACCCGATAAACCTGACTCGCCGTGAAAACCAGGGAGAGCGCAAGCAGAAGCGCAACCGCCATCCCGGCAGTCGTGAATCCCCGATCGTCGAAAAACACCGTATTCCGCGCGCCCAAGGGAAAAAACCTCACCTGAACCACGCCCCCACCCATAATCGAGGATCGGGCCCTGCGGGCGACCCGGCCGCCCATGATGGCTGGGTCGCTCTGCTCGCTCGAGCCGTCACTCTCATGCAACCGTCGCCGTCGAGCGCCCCGAGAGCCCTACCTCCCAGATAGATCAGCGGAAGGGGCTTCACTCTTGTTGAAATCTCCACCGCAACCTCGGACGATGCAGCCGATCCCTCAAGGGAGACCATCCATCCCCCATCTGCCTCGCGCACATGGAAGTGCTCTTCGCAGGGGATCGCCAGCAACCTATGGGTCACGCTCGATCGAACCGACGACTCGTCGCAGCCCTGCTCATCGCTTGTAGCAAGCAACCTGCACCCTTCCTCCGCTGCGCTTTGCATTACCATCCGGTCGTAGAGGTACACTCCCGGCTGAACCGCCAAAACCACCAGGGCCAATAGCACGGGCAGGGCAAACGAGGCCTCGACGGTACCCTGTCCCTCGCACCCGCTTTTCAACCAGCCGAATCTATGCGCAGCCATCGACTTTTCCTCCCCACCCGTACGCTTCCTCAATACAGAAAGATGTCGGCGATAAGTCCGGGGGCAATGCCCTGCACATGATGGGAGGCCGCCGTCACCGCATGTTCAACGAACACGCCGGACGAGAATGCCCTCCAAACCAAAGAAAGCCCCAGAACAATGCAAAGCATCACAGCCGACGCAAGACAGAACTCGACAGTCGACTGCCCGGAATCAGACGAAACCGATCCCGCATTCCACCTCATAGCTGCCCCATGCCATCGGCGATGGCATTCCAAAGCTCCTGGAGCTTCGGTCTGAAGGCGACAATGGCCACGATGGCGATCACGACCAGCACGCCAACCAGGATCGCGTACTCCGTCGTCCCCTGCCCGGCATCGTTTCTCCCGATCAGCGTCATCCGCGCATGCAAGCGGACAAGCTCTTCCCGAAGAGACCGGGCTGCATGCCGAACCCGCAACGCAACCGATTCACCCGTGCTCCCCCTCGCAATATCTTCCATGGCTCCTCCTTCGCTTCCGCAACCGTTAAAACCTGACATCATGGGCAAGCTCCAGCAGAACCGGCCCCATAACCAGCAGCAACATGGCCGGCAAAATAAGCGTCCCTGTGGGAATCATCATCTTCACCGGCGCCTTCGATACCTCTTCTTCCAACTCGGATTTTCTCTTCTCGCGGGCGACAGCGGCGATATCGCTCAGACGAGCCGACAATTCGGTGCCGAGGGAAAGCGAGCGATTGATGCTCTCGATCGTGCGGGCGAGCTGATCGCTGTCGTAGTAGTCGGCCAAATCGATCAGGGCATCGCTTCGCGTCGCAAGACCCGAGATCCACCGTCGATGCGCCGAACGGCAATCGCGAGCGAAACGGGAATCGAAATGCTCGGCATAGAGGGCGAAGCTGAGATCGAAGGTCAATCCGCTTCTCATGCCCAACGAAACCACTTCCAACATTTCCGAAAGGTGATCGGCCGCTTCGCGCTGACGCTTCCTCCGCTCTCGCATCATCTCCCTACGCATGAGGCATGCGCCGCCCGCACCCGAAAGAGCGCCCAAGGCGATGCCCAGCTCCGTCGAACAAACCATGCCGAACAGAAGTCCCGCCAACGCCGTCGCCAACGTGAGCCGAATGCGAGCTTCGCGATACCCCGAAAACGTCACGCGATCCGAATACCCCGTTCTTTTGACGGTCTCGTGAAACCGCTTTTCCGACCCTGATAGAATCGGGGGTACGGCCTTTTGCAGCACCAGCTCGCAGAGGGGAAGGGAGCTGAGGCGCGCAGCATAGCCCAATCCGGGACAGGAGCGCGCGCCCTTTCTAATTGCAGCGTTCGACCCCCAGATCAGCCGCTTAACCCGTCTTTTCCTCAGACGCTCGAGCGCCCCGTGGATCCCCATACCGACGGATGCCGATAGAAACAATGCCGAAATTGCGGGAAGAAACGCCATAGCGCTCATAGGCCGCCTCCCACGCGCAGCGATCGTCGAACAAGAAATATACCCGCTATCTGCATGGAGACCGCTAAAGAGAACAGAGCCCACCCTGAAGGGCTTGAGATGAACGGAACCAGAAAACCGGGACTGGCAAACGAGAAAGCCGACACGAGAACGAGAGGCATGATCGAGACGATCCGCGCCGACAGCCGAGCCTGGGCAGTCTGCGAACGCAGCGACCGCTTCAAGGCCAGCTCGCTTTTGGACGAGTCGGCCGCCGTCTTCAGCGTAGCCTGAATAGAGCCTCCCGACCGATGATGCACCGCAAGCGCCACCGACACGAAGCCTAGATCGGCGGAATCGGATAGGCTGCTCAGGCACAGGAGCGCACGTTGCGCCGTCCCTCCCGTTTTCAGGATCCCGTAGCCTTCCCTGAACGCCGGGGACACCGCATCGTCGGATCGCTCTGCCAGATGACCGAACACCTGCATCATGCTGTACCCCGAACCAAAGCAATCCGCCATAGACTCGAGAACCTCCGGCACCGCCTCCCTAACCCGCTGCCTCTCGCGGTCTTCTTCGGTTCTCGCGTGGATAAGCGCGATGGCCGAAACCAGAATCGGGGCAAGACACGCAAACAGAATCGATCCGGAGACCAGCAGACCGAAACCGCACGATATGGCTAGCGAAAGCATCCCCGCGCTCGCCAGCCCCTGAGGAGATGCCGCAACGTCTTTCCTTTCAAGGAAACGGCATTCTACATCGATCAGACGTTTTACCTGACGGTACCTAAGAATAGCGAACGAGGCCCTCTTCAGGCCGCGCAGCCCCTCCACCAGAATCCCCCCAGGCCGCGCATCTCTTTCCAGCCCGCGCTGGAAACGGCCTCGGAAGAAAGCGCGAATCGCGAAGAAGGCGAACAGCGAACTCGAGAGAACCGCTCCCGCACCTACGGCGTTCCATATGCTCATAAGCTCTCTCCCTTCATGGAATCGCACTCGGATTCGCGGCGCCCCGCAGCGCCAGCCGCACCAGCGCTCCACGTTCCGGTCTGCGAAAATGACGACCGGTTGTACAGGCGCTTGACGAAGCAGCGCCTATCCGAAAGATCGAACGTCAACGCGGCGACATCGGACACGAACCGCCGACCGTCCGACGAGCGTTTCACGTGAACGATCAGATCGAGCGCCGTTGCGATGCTCGATTCGATGACGTCTACGGGAAGATCGATGCCAAACCTCACCATCATGGTCAGTCGGGAGATGGAGTCCTCGGGAGAATTGGCGTGAAGAGTGGTAAGAGACCCCTCGTGTCCCGTATTCATCGCCTGGAGCATATCGAGCGCTTCGGATCCGCGACATTCGCCCACGATAATCCGATCGGGACGCATCCGCAGAGCATTCGCCACCAGATCGCGAATGGTCACAAGACCGGTTCCCTCGGTGTTCCGAGGACGCGCCTCGAGCCCGACGACATGAGGGTGGTTGAAGAAACGAAGCTCCGCCGAATCTTCTACCGTCACGATGCGCTCTCGCGGCGATATGCAACAGGAAAGCGCATTGAGCAGGGTGGTTTTACCCGAACCCGTGCCTCCGGTAACCGCAATGCTCTTCTTGGCACCGACCGCCTTGCGCAAAAACTCGGCAAGATCGGCATCCACGCTGCCACGTTCGCCCATGTCTGCAAGCGTCATAACCCGTTCGGGAAATTTCCTCACGGTGACTAGAGGGCCCCTCAGAGCAACCGGCGGCATAGCGACGTTTACGCGATAGCCCTGGGGCAGACGCGCATCCACCAACGGAGACGATTCGTCGACGCGTCTGCCCAAAGGGCCGAGCACCCTGTCGATCAACGCCCTGATGTCGGCTTCGTCCGAATAATGAATCGGCGCCGCGAACAGCATCCCTTCCCGCTCGTAGAACAACCCGTCGGTACCATTGATCATGATCTCGGTAACCGAGGAATCGGAAAGGTACCCCTCGATCAATCCAAACCCGAATATCTGATCGAGAAGAGAGTTCTCAAGGAGGATCCGATCCTCAGCTTCGATCTGCGCCCATTTCAACTCGGAGAAAACCTGCCTGCACGCGCTCTTTACCTCGGCACGGGCTCGAACGGGATCCTGCGTCACCAAAGCGATCATCCTCTCGGCGGACAGAACGCGTTCCACCTCGGACCGAAAGTCGGCCGTCGAAGGAACAGTGGAAACCCCATCGGGCCCTCTTCCCCGTTCACACGCCCGGCTTCTCTCGAGAAGACTCATGCTTTCCTCCTCGATCCCCAGCAGAACAGAGAGGACCGCCGTCCCTTATCAGAACCGTCTGCGGCTTTGCCCGCAAAAGGAACGACGCCGTCAAGCAGATTTGCAAGCGACGAGCATAGTTCGTTGCGGGAGGACAGCAGTTCGTCGGACAGCCCTGCCGCCAGCATTTCCTCAACATCCCATCCTCCATCCCGCAAAGAGCTTACGGGCGCATCGTCGAAGAAACCCGAAGCATCTTCGGCCGATATTCTGGAATTGCGGGAAACCCTGTTCACCACCAGAACGAACGGAACCGTCGCAATCCCGCATCGTGCGCACAGATCGAGACAGCGCTGGGCCGCCCTCAGGGAAGAAAATCTCTGATCGATGAGAAGCAGCGCTTTTTCCGATCGCTCGAGAACCACCGCATGGGATTCATCCCAAAACGACCCCGTATTCACCACCACGACGTCGAAGCAATCGGCCAGAGCCTCGATAACCGCGGGCAAAAGACCGACGATCTCTTCCGCACGCTCGGGTCGATTTCCCGCAGACACCAGGGTGACCGACTTCGACTCGCAGCCCCCTCCAAGCACCTCGGGATGCTCGGCAACCTCCTCGATCGACAGCGCCTCGATGGCCCCCATCAAACCGGAGGCATCACCGAACTGCAGGTCCGCGTCCAGCAAGGCTACGCTCAGTCCCTGAGAACGTAGCTGCAAAGCGCTCAACACCGCAATCGTGCTCTTCCCCGCACCGCCGCTTCCGCTGGCAACGGATAACACGAACCCGCGACTCGAAGAGACCCGGACCGGCGTTCCCTCAGCCTCTCTTTCATTCCGACAAGCGACCCCCGGATCCACCGGATGGGGCCGGGATTCTATCGTCGGGGAGGAAACGGACGCATCGGTGCCGTCAGACGAAGGGTCGGAAACGACGACATCACCGCTCACCCTTGCCGGAAGCAACGATCGTCCCAACGAAGCTGCTGCGCATTTAGCCTGCATATAGCGCTTCACGAACAGAGCGCGATTGTAAAGAGCGTCGATATTCGCAGCATGGGCACGACTTCTGAGCGATCCGCTTTCGGAAAACGAGATCAGGCATATGCGGGCATCGGGGCGATCGGCTTTCAGCGAAGCGGCAAGGTTGATCGGCTCGATATCGGACGGATCGATCACCCACGCTTCATGCATCCCGGGTCGCTTCATCAGCGAACGGGCTTCTTCGCCGCTCTCCGCACTGGAAAGCCAGGGGATGCAGAGCAGCTCCTCTTCCGGCAACCCCAAATCGGCGGGGTTGGAAAGCGACTCTCGACATGCACACAGCAAGATCTCGCTCATGCGGCTCTCCTTTCACCTGAAGCGGAAGGGGCTGCGCTTTGCGGGCGCTTCGCACCCCTTTCTCCATCCGCGCTCGATCGACTCTCGCTCCGAGCGTTTTGTCCCCCGGTATCCGAAGGAAGGACGAAGCAGAGCTTGGTCTTCTCGGAAGCGGCAACCAACTCCTGCACCGACTCGGGAGGAACGGCGAGCGTGACCCACTCCAAGCTCTGAGCACCTTTTCCTTCGCTCTCGTCGCTTACAGAAGTGGCGAGCACCGAAACGTCGCGCGCAATAGCGGTTGTAGACGACCCGCCGGATGCGTACACATCGACCTTCATCCCCTCTTTCAAGGCACCGCCCAAGGCCTGCACCGTCTTTGCCGGCAGGCTGAGGGCCGCCGTTCCCGCAGGAACCTCGAGTGTCGAAGGAGCCGTCTCGAACCGTCGCTCGACGCACACCTCTCCCTTGCATATGATGCTTGTGGGCTTGCGCCCCACGACGCGGTCGAGTTCGACGATCGCTCCATCGGGCAGCAGATGGGCGGCGCTGGTTTTCAATTCGAGGTCGGAAGCCGATATAACGTGACCAGGTTCGATATCGCCGCGCGCCACGTACACATCGACGAGCTGTCCGCCGTATTTCTCCAGCACCTCGTCTTGAGCGGCCTTTGCCTCCCCCCGCAAACCCGAAAGATAGGCAAACGAGAGAACCGCTGCGACAACAGCGCAGATAATCGCGGCCATCATATTCGTCCGCTTCGACATACACCCTCCCATCGCGCATCGTGCGTGATGGGGAGTATGATCAAGAAACCGAACCCCGAACCATCCGATGCCCACCCACGGAGCATCGGTTCTGCCCCGAGACACCCCGTCGAATCCGTCGGAGTCAACCGCATTTCAATCGAAGCAGCTCGAAAACCCAACGACAATCCATCGAATGGCGAACCACCCGATAAAAACCCGTCATAACCGCTTTGGAATGGCGATAAACGCAAAGGAAACGTCAACTGTCGTTGCACCGAAGGACTTTGTGTGAGAGAATCAACCTCCGCCGAAAGGCGATTCGGTCGATTGGCGCAGCGGGAGCGCAGGTGCCTTACAAGCACAAGGTCGCAGGTTCAAATCCTGCATCGACCACCACAAACGACAAGGCCATCCATCACCGATGGCCTTTCTCTTTTCAGTTGAAACGCAGCGGAAAACCAGGTGATAGCGCATATGGCACGATCGAATACCGGCGGCTTCTTCGCTTTCTGCGCAAAGGCCGCATGCGCATTCCTGCTGGGTGCCGCCATCGTCATCGGCGGGACCAACGCCTACGTGGTTACCTCGGCCACCCCATCTATATCATCGATTCAGCAGATTCGATCGGAAGCAGCATACGATGCGATCGTGGTTCTGGGCGCATCCGTATTCACCGACGGAACCCCCTCCGACATCCTGCGCGATCGCCTGGAAACAGGGGCCCAGCTCTACGCTTCGGGCGTCGCGCCGACGATCATCGTGTCCGGAGACGGCAGCACCGTCTACAACAACGAACCCGACACCATGAAAAACTACCTGGTAAATCTAGGTATTCCCGAGTCGGCCATCATATGCGACAACGCCGGGTTCTCCACCTACGAAAGCATGTACCGAACCCGTTACTCATACGACGTCCAATCCGTCGTTATCGTCACCCAGAACTACCACCTTCCGCGCGCAATCGCATCCGCAAGGCTGCTCGGATGCAACGCGGTAGGCGTTCCGGCCGATAGAGGTGCCTACGAAGATCAGTTGAGCTACGAAGCGCGCGAGATTCCCGCACGCACCAAAGACCTCGTTCAGGCCGCGCTGCGCATGGATCCAAGCCGCGCATAGCAGCCGACGACGCCGATCGAACCGACGGAATCTCAGAGGCCTTCCTCGATCGATTCAGCCACATCGAGCAGTTCCTGGCGGCTGTGAATCTCCATCTTCGCGTATATGCGGCGCAGATGCGTATCCACCGTCGATTTGCTGACCGTCAGCTCCTGGGCAATGCGTTCGCTGGTGCGCCCACGCAGCGCGAATGCAAGAATTTCTGATTCGCGGCGAGACAGCTCGAAACGAGCGGCCATGATCTGACAGGTCCGCTCGAACGCATCTTCTTTCGTCACGATTTCAGACAAGTTGTCGAAATCACGCTCGGTGAACAGGAATACATACGCAATCAGCACCAAGGCGCCCGAAAGGACCACCGCGAAATGCGAAGCGGAATCAAGCGTCGTCGCAATCATCGGCACGCCGTGCATCAGAGATGCCGACACCAGGTCATTCAGGTTCCCCAGCAGCAAGCCGATCAGCTCTCCGGCAAACAGAGCGCCGAACCCCTGGGAGAACGCCAAACTGGAATCGACCTCCAGAATTTCGGCAAGCACGAGAAACAGCGAGATAAGCACAGCCTCGAGACCCAGGTACCCCGCCAAGACGTATGCCTTCCCAGGCGTGGGAGACAGATCGGCCGCAGGCCATCCAACTATCAGGATACCCATCATGACCACCAGGATCGACAGGCGATACGACTTGTTCAGAGCCGCTCCTCGACCGAACCCATGCGACAGCAGCAACGAGAGGCTTCCTATGAGAAACGCGCAGAACACCACGAACGACGCCGTATGAAACGGCATCGTCGCCGATCCGGGATCGGTTCCATACGTCTCCATCAAACCCGCCGCACAGCCGAACAGAGACGTTCCAGCCATGATCTTGGCAGACAGCTTCCCTTTCTCGCCGGCTCCTCCCGCCAGATCGGATAAGGGTCCGGACGCACGCCCTTTCCAGGCAGGGACATCGATATTGAACACGCTCGCGAGGGGAAGCAGGGCGAATGCGGCTGAAAACACCGAGGAGGATCCGGCCACCGAGAACAGAAGGCACACGGCCGCTCCGATAAGGGAAGCCAGGAAAACCTCGGACACCGTGACAGACGTGCGCTCCCGACCGAACGTCAAACCCCAAGCTAATAGGAGAAACGAAGCGGGAGCCCCGATAAGCAAACCTTCGGGAACCACCCAGGCGACCGAGTATTCGGGAAACAGAGCCGAGGCAAGCGATGTTGCCGAGGCGACGATCGCGCAAACATACAAAGCGGGTTTCGCTAGAACGACCCGATGGAAACCGGCCCCCAGACGGCGAAACGAAAAGAAGCCGACAACGAGAAAGGCGAGCATGAAGAAAAGCTCGGCTCTCTCGAACGACAGGCCCCCGATCTCAAACGAACGGTTGAAGCCCATGTACAGAACGTAGAACATGAAAGCCTGGTTGCAAGCGAATCCCACCGTGCGGCGCGGGGACAGCGCTTCGAACAAACCCGGCTGCTGTGCCATTCAACGAACTCCTCTTGGGGACGATAACGGGAAACCTCGTCCCTCATAGTAGCAAAAAGGGTGCGGGACCTTCCGATCCCGCACCCGCACTCACCATATGCACGCGCCAACCGCGTTTCTACTCATCGCCTTGCGCGGCTTCGACCCTCTTCACGACCTTGCGGGGCTTCTCCTCGACAACTTCCTCGACGGTCCCCTCAACTTCGCCTTCGATAGCCTCGTCGGCCGCATCGGCCTCCTTCATTCCCGAACGCAGGTTCTTCACGGTCTTACCCACGGCGCTTCCAAGCTTTGGAAGGTTCTTGGGGCCGAAGATCAGCAGGATGACGACGAGGATGATAACGAGTTCGGGAACACCGAGGCCGAGAAACTTCATGCAGGACTCCTTCATGGCTCAATGGTTGATGCGGACGACGGCCCGCCTTCGGCGTCGCCCGGAAAAGCCGAGGGATCCAATACCACAGCGGCGATTCGATGCGGGCGATGCGCTGCCGTGAAACTATGGATGCAAACGGCTCGTTTTCCTATCGTGCAAAATGATGAAACAGGGGATCTCCGAAGAAATCCCCTTGTCATGCAAACTAAGTACCGCATCTGATATGCGGTTATGAAGAGCATCGCTGAAAAAGCCCCGAAAGAACAGCGCAAAGAACGATGCGCGCTCTAGCTTGCCACGATGCTGACGAGACGGCCCTTGACCACGATGACCTTCTTCACGTCCTTGCCGAAGACGGCGGCAGATGCGGCCTCGAGGGCGAGGGCCTTCACGTCGTCTTCGGCCGCATCGGCTGCGACGGTAACCTTCGCCTTAACCTTTCCGTTCACCTGCACGGCGAGTTCGACCTCGTCGTGCGCAGCCTGAGTCGCATCGAAGGCAGGCCATGGCTGCTGGTGGATGGATCCGGTTCCGGACAGAGCCGAAGCCCACAGCTCTTCGCACAAATGCGGCGCGATGGGAGCGAGGATCTTCGTGATGGTTTCGGCGATATCGCGGTCGAACGCACGAGTCTCGTCGCTTGAAGCGCGCACTTCCGACGAAGCGGCGCGCAGGTAATCGCCCGTCGCATTCACCAATTCCATGATGGCGGCGATGGCCGTGTTGAAGTTGTTGCGATCGAAGTCGTCAACCACCTTACCGACCACGCGATGACGCTCGCGATTCAGCTTCGCACGCAGCCTGGAAACCCGATCGACATCGAAGTCCCCCCCTGCAAACAGCGTATCCTCGCCAGCCTCGCCAACCAGATCGAACACCTGGCGCCATGCGCGGTTCAAAAACTTGAACAGGCCGGCAAGCCCGTCTTCGTTCCACAGCAGCTCTTTGTCAGGAGGCGCCATGAACAGGATGTAGGCGCGCACCGCATCCGCGCCGTACGATGCGATCATATCCTCGGGAGCGATCACGTTGCCCTTCGACTTGGACATGACCTCGCCGTTTCCATCGAGCACCATCCCCTGCGTCAGCAGATTGGTGAACGGCTCGTCGAAATCGAGCATGCCCATATCGCGCAGCACCTTCGTGAAGAAGCGGCTGTACAGCAGATGCAGGATCGCGTGCTCGATGCCGCCGATGTACTGATCGACCGGAAGCCAGCTGTTCGCTATATCCGCATCGAACGGAAGCTCCTGATTATGCGGATCGGCGTAGCGCAGGTAGTACCAGCTGGAGCACGTGAACGTGTCCATCGTGTCCGTCTCGCGACGCGCAGGCTTGCCGCATTTCGGGCAGACGCAGTTCACGAACCCCTCATGCTGCGCCAGCGTCTCGCCTGCAGCCAGGTCGATGTCCTCGGGAAGGCGAACCGGCAGGTCCTCTTCGGGCACGGCAACAACGCCGCAGTCGGGACAGTGTATGGCGGGGATGGGGTTTCCCCAGTAGCGCTGACGGCTGATCAGCCAGTCACGCAGGCGGAACTCGACCTTGCGGCGACCGCGCCCCAGCTCTTCCAGCCGCGCCACCACGGCCTGTTCGCCTTCTGAATGCTTGCCGCCCACCATGCCGGTAAATTCGCCCGATTGGACCAGCATGCCCTCGGCGGCATACGCCTCGTCCCAATCAACCTGCGTGACAACACGACGCGGCTGATCCTTCAGCTGTGGATACAGAGGGTCGTCCCGATCGAGGATGATGGGGATGATGGGAAGATCGTACTTGCGCGCGAACTCGAAGTCGCGGCGATCGCCGCAGGGAACGGCCATGACCGCACCGGTTCCGTAGTCGGCCACCACATAGTCGGCCACCCACACCGGAACCTTCTCTCCGTTGACGGGATTCACCACGTAGCGGCCGGTGAAAGCGCCGTGTTTCTCGTGGTTGCCCTGGGCGCGCTCGACGGCGGACACCTTCTTGGCCGCCTCCACCAGATCGAGGACCGCGCGCTCCTGCTCCATGCCGGCCACAAGGTCCTTCAAACCGGCGTACTCGGGCGCGAGGACGAAGAAGCTGCAGCCGAACAGCGTGTCGGCGCGCGTGGTGAACACCGTCACGATATCGTCTTCGACAGGCTGGTCGGGAACGTTGCCCTCGCGGTCGCACAGGATGAAATCGACCTCGGCGCCCTCGGAGCGCCCGATCCAGTTGGCTTGCTGTTGCTTGACGCGCTCGGGCCAGCCGGGAAGCTTGTCAAGATCGTCGAGAAGCTGCTGGGCGTAGTCGGTGATCTTGAAATACCACTGGGTGAGGTTGCGTTTTTCGACCTCGCTGCTGCAGCGCCAGCATTTCCCATCGATGACCTGCTCGTTTGCAAGCACCGTCTCGCAGCTGGGACACCAGTTCACCGGAGAGGCGCGACGTTCGACAAGTCCGCGCTCCCAGAACTTCTGGAAGATCCACTGACCCCAGCGATAGTATTCGGGATCGCACGCCACAACCGAACGATTCCAATCGTACGAGAAACCCATACGCTTGAAGCTGGCCCTCTGCGTTTCGATGTTCGCATACGTCCATGTCGCGGGATGGCTGTTTCGCTTGATGGCCGCGTTTTCCGCAGGAAGGCCGAACGCGTCCCAGCCCATCGGGTGCAGCACGTCGAACCCGCGCATGCGGGCATAGCGAGCGGCCACGTCCCCGATGGTGTAGTTGCGCACATGACCCATGTGGATGTCGCCCGAAGGATACGGGAACATCTCGAGAACGTACTTCTTGGGCTTGTCGGTGCGTTCGCCCACCGAGTCAAGACCGGTTTCCTCCCAGGTCTTCTGCCAGCGCGGTTCGAGTTCATGCGGGTTGTAAGGCTTCATGGTCTGTCTTTCCTCACTCGATCGGGGCGCATCGGCACCCGTCTCTCGTCATGCAACAAATGCGTCCATTATAGAGCTTTGCCCGAACCTGGGGCCCCTTCGTCCATCACATCATAAGAACAGCGCTGAGCAGCTGCTATGCCTACAGAACCGCTTCGATCTCGAACGATTCGCCATCGGGGCTGTTCGCAGACACGTACCCTCCGTGAGACTCGACGATGGCGCGCGCGACCGCCAAACCAATGCCATGGCCACCCGTCGAACTGCGCGCTCCGTCCGCACGGTAGAATCGGCGGAAAAACTCGTCGTGAGTGCCCGGCTCGATACCCTCAACCTGGTTGGATACGCGCAGAGAAACCGATCCGTCTTCGGACTCGAACAGCGAGACGCGCACATCGGATCCGGGAACGGAGTACTTAAGCGCATTGTCCAGCAAAATGCCGATCATCTGATCGATGCGATTGCGGTCACCCGTATACGGAAGCGACGGCGGGACGCTCAAAGCGATGCGGCGACCCTGGGTAAGGGCGATCGCCTTGAACTCGTCGGCTTTGTCGCGTACCAGATCGGCAAAGTCGAACGGAGCCTTTCTCAGCCCACCGCGCCCCTCGTCGACCAAAGACAGGAGAACCAGCTTGCCCGCAAGGCCGTCAAGCCGATCGACCTGCTTCCTGATCGCGTCGATCCACTCGCTTTGCCCGTGCTCGATCTCAAGAACGTCGGCCGACGAGAGAATGACCGCAAGCGGCGTCTTGATCTCGTGACTTGCATCGGTCACGAACTTTTTTTGCGCCGCCTGGCTCTCGACTACGGGCCTTACCGCGCGAGCTGAAAGCGGAATGGATACGAGAAGCACCATCAGTACGCCCGCAACGCCCGCCGTGATGCTGGCCGAGACGAACGACCAAAACGACATCAGTTCGGCACGAACGTTGAGGAACACCACCGTGCGCTCGCCGTTCATGCGCGTAACCGCATAGCGGAAGTCTCCCGCAAAGCCCCGCCGTGCCCTGCTGCGACCCGCTTCCTCCCCCATGGCGAGAGCCGTCGCCTCGTCGATCGTCACGACATGTGCGGTGTTCGCTGCAACGGCGTCGCCCGATTCGTCCAGCGTCACCGCGAAGTACCACGTTTCGTATGGCAACTCGGACGTCTCGAGGAGCAGAAGGTCTGCTACCGGATCCCCGTCTTCTTCGACCGCCCGGGAAATCCCCTCGATCTGCATCGGATCTTCGAGATCCTCGATCTCCAAGACGATATAGTCCACCAATCCGTCAAGGCCCACGCACATGCTCTGCCAGTTCATCACGTTGGTGAAAACCAAAACCATGGTAAGAACCAGCGCCGATGAGGCAAAGGCCACCGCGATGTACTGACCGCGCAGTCGGCAGATCTCGGGCGACGCGGCGGACTTGGCCCCGCTGCCCGGCTTTTTATTCACCAGAATGCTCATGCGACGACTCCAAACGGTAACCAACTCCGCGCACCGTGCAGACCACCATGCAAGACCCCGCATCGCGCAGCTTCCTGCGCAGATTCGACATGTTGACCCACACGCTTCCCATGTCGGAGCCGCAATCGACACCCCACACCTTCAGCTTCAGCTCTTCGCCCGAAACCTTCCGATGGGAGTTTTCGACAAGAAACGTCAGCAGCTTGCATTCGAGAGCCGTAAGGTCGATCGAGCGATCACCGCATCTCAAACAGAACGCCTCGCGGTCGATAACGAAGTCGCCGCAGTATATCGTCGAAGACGTCACCTTCGCCCGATCGCGTGTCACCGCACGAATACGCGCAAGCAATTCCTTCGCCGCAAAGGGCTTAACCAGATAGTCGTTGGCGCCCCTGTCAAGCCCCTCCACCCGATCGTCCACCGTCGAGCGGGCCGTAAGCAAGATGACAGGAGTGCCATCGCCCGCGCCGCGCATCTTAGACACCACGTCCAGACCCGAAACCTCGGGCATCATCACGTCCAGAACAACCGCATCGTAGCGGCCCTGCGCAAGACGAGCCAGCGCCTGGGCTCCATCGTGCGCCACATCAACCTCGTAACCCGCATGGGTCAAGATGACGCGCAAAGAAAGCGCCAGATCTCTCTCGTCATCGGCAACCAGAAGCCTCACGGGGAAGCCCTCCTTTCGCAAAGCGCTCACACGGTTTCCGATCGCGCCTTTGCCCATTCTAGCAGCGCAGGACAACCCGCCCCTGCTGCGCGCATTCTAACAGCCCAAATATGTCAAGAATCCTTGAAGAGCGCCTGCCTTAAAGTCCGCTTAAGGTTACGATTCTAGAATGCCGATATTATCCCGTAGGCAACGCCGGCAAAACGGCACGAGACGCAGGACGAACCGATGACCAACGTGATTCTCAGCAGCGTACGAAAAACGGCGCTCGAACACCCCGACGCTCCGATCCATCGCATGGCGGGCGCGCAGGAGGTCACGTATGAACAGGCTTGGAACATGGCCGGCCGTCTTGCGGCGAAACTGCGCGAGGAAACCGGCGGGCGCGAACCCGTCATGGTCTACGGCCATAAATCGTCGCTCATGATCGCATCCTTTCTCGCCTGCCTCCGCTCGGGACACGCGTTCGTCCCCATCGATTCCGAGCTTCCCGTATCGCGCGTGATCGATATAGCCCGACAGCTGGATCTCCCTCCGATCATCTGCGCCGAGCAGGCACCGTACGATCTGCTGGAATCCGTTTGCGCCGATCAGATCCTCGACGCCCAGCGCATCGTCGCCGAATCCGGCCCCTTCGAGGACGAGCCCGAAAGCCTTTGGGTCTCCGGAGAGGAAACCCACTACATCATCTTCACCTCGGGCTCCACCGGCATGCCCAAGGGAATCGAGATCACCGCGAACAACATCGATCGATTCGCCGCCTGGATGAAAACCTTCCCGGTCGTGCGCGACGGGAGGGCGGTCTTTCTCGACCAGGCCCCCTATTCGTTCGACCTCTCCGAATACCAGGTGGTGGGAGCGCTGGTTACCGGCGGGTGCCTGCATGCCGTATCGGCCGAAACCACCCACGATTACGGGTTGCTCTTCTCCGACCTGCGAGAATCGCAGATCGACGTATGGATCTCCACCCCATCGTTCGCCGATCTCTGTCTGGTCGACCCCTCGTTTTCCCGCGACGTTCTCCCGAAGGCGAGCCTGTTCCTGTTCTGCGGGGAAACCCTCCATAGCCGAACGGCACGCGCTCTAAGACAGCGCTTCGAAGGCGCGCTGGTCGTGAACACCTACGGCCCCACCGAATCGACCGTGGCGGTAACCTACGCCGAAATAAAAGCGGCCGACCTGGAAAGCCCCGATCCGCTCACGGTGGGTTCGCCGCGCCCCGGAACCGAGCTGCGCATCATCGATCCCGAAACGGGCAGACAGAAGGCCGTCGGCGAATCGGGCGAGATCGTTATCGTGGGCGATACGGTGGCCAAGGGCTACTACCGCAATCCCGAGAAAACCCAGGCCTCTTTCTTCTTCGCGTCTCTCGCCGACGGAACCCCCGCACGCGGATACCGTACCGGCGATCAGGGATCCCTCGACCAACGGGGAAACCTGCGCTTCGAGGGCCGTCTCGATCACCTGGTCAAGATGAACGGATTTCGCATCGAGCTGGGCGATATCGAATGCAACCTGATGTCCCTCGAAGGCGTCAAACAGGCCGCGGTTATTCCCGTCGTCAGAAACAGCCAGATCAGAACCTTGAAAGCATTCGTTGTCATGGATGATGCCTGCGAACTCGACGGACTCGAGCTCGCGCAAAACCTCAAAGCCCGGTTGACCGAGCGCATCCCCGCCTACATGATACCCCGCGCGTTCTCCCGCTTGGAAGCCATGCCCCTCACCCCCAACGCCAAGATCGATCGCCGTGCACTGGCCTCGATGGGACGATAGGACCGGCGCATGTCGTTTTACGCGGATCCCAGTTTCTTCATCCTGCTGATTGCAGCCGTGATCCCAGCCGCCGTCTTGGGCTTGGCCGAAAAGCCGCTCGGACGCTACGGCGCTGTCGCGTCGGTGATTCTGATAGCCTGCCTGTTCTGCAAGACCCCGCTCGAAGGGTTCTACGCTGCCTGCTATCTGACCCTGTCGTGCGCAAGCATCCAGTGGCTCCTGCGCAGCCCCGCATCGAAGAAGCGTTTCTGGGTTTCGCTTTCCCTTGCATTGGCTCCGCTGATCGTATACAAGGTAAGCGCCGTCTTCGACCAAAGCCTTCTGGGCTTTCTGGGCATCTCGTACCTGACGTTCAAATCCGTCCAGATGGTGCTTGAGATACACGACGGCATCATCGATCGGATGGCCCCGCTCGACACATTCGCCTTCCTCGTGTTCTTCCCCACGTTCACCTCGGGTCCCATCGACCGCAGCCGCCGATTCCTCGAAGACGCCCACGCGGTGCGCCCGAAAGACGAATACGCCGGCATGCTTGCCCGCGGCATCTTGCTTATCGTCGCCGGTCTGGTGTACAAGCTGTTCATCGCAGGATTGATGTACAAGAGCTACTCGCTTGCCCCCTGGGGAACCGCAGATTTTTTCTGGGAGCTGTTCTTGCAGGTGAAAACGGCTTACGTATACGGGTTCTACCTGTTCTTCGACTTCGCCGGATACAGCCTTATGGCCATCGGAGCCAGCTGGTGCTTCGGCATCAAAACCCCCCGCAACTTCCGCGCGCCCTTCATCGCCGTTGACATCAAGGACTTCTGGAACCGCTGGCACATGACGCTTTCCTTCTGGTTGCGCGACTTCGTGTTCATGCGGTTCGCCCGCGCATCCATGAAGCGCAAGCTGTTCAAGAAGAGGCTGCATACGTCGCTGTGCGGCTACCTGGTGAACATGACGCTGATGGGCGCTTGGCACGGGCTGACGCCGAACTACCTCGCGTACGGGGCGTATCATGGCGCGCTTCTGGCGCTGTGCGAGCTCTACCAGAAGAAATCGTCGTTTTACAAGAAGAACAAGGACAGAACCTGGTACAAGGTCCTCTCGTGGATCGTCACCATCCAGTTGGTGATGCTCGGGTTCGCCCTGTTCTCCGGACAGATATCAGTACTTTTGAAAGGACGGTAACCATGGCCGACATCTCTCGTGAAAAACTCGAATCCCGCATGCTCGATTTGCTTGAGGAGGTATGCGAGAGCGATGCGGTGCTTTCCCATCGCGACGAGGACCTGTTCGCACTCGGACTGCTGGACTCGATGGCCGCGGTAGAGCTTTTGGTGCGCATCGAGGACGATTTCGGCGTATCCATCGCCCCCACCGAGGTGGCGCGCACGGAAATGAACACGGTCAATCTGATCATCTCCCAGGTAGAAGCGCGGTTGTAGCAATGCGAGCGCACATCGATCCCACCAACGAAGCCGCTTGCGACAAAAAGAAGGCAAAAAGCGGAACGAGGCTCCTACGCGCGGTGCTGGGCGGATTGCTTGCCGCCGCGCTGGCGGTCGGGGGGCTGTGCGCAATCCTGCCCGGTCTGGGAAAGGCCGACGATCGGAAGCTGTACGATTACCTCTATTCGGATATCCGGTCTCGCTACCCGTCCTTCGTCACGCAGAACATGTCGCCGAACTCCTATCTTGCCTTCGGATCGTCGGAGTTCTCCACGCCGAAAAGCCTCGTACCCACCGTACCGGCCGCCGTGTTCGGCGAACACAACACTGGCGTTGACATGACGTTTGTGGGAACCGCCTTCGACCAGAGCCTGTGGCAGGCGATCGCTGCGGGAGCCTACGACGGAACCACGCCGAAGAAGAAGATCACGCTGATCCTGTCGCCCCAGTGGTTCTTCAAGGGCAACGGGGCCCAGTGGGCCTTCAAGCGCATCTTCTCCTACGAGCTGTACCGCCAATTCTGCGACAACCCCAACATCTCGGAGGAAACGAAGGCCTACGTGCGCAAAAGGCTGGGGGAACTGGGCATCGACAAAACCTCGCTCGCAGCGGCGAACAAAGACACGTTCATCGACGAGCTGAATGACCGGATCTTCACCTTCGGCAACGAGCTGAATGCGCGCAGGCAGATCAGATGGCTGAACGCCGATGCGCCCTACAAGACGGCCGAACGTCGGGAGTCCACGACCCCGGTCGAGCCCGATTGGAACGCACTGATGGAACAGGGCCGCACTGCCGGAAAAGCGAAATGCACTAACAACGAGTACGGCGTCTACAACAGCTATTTCACCCAGAAAGCACCTTTGAACAGCGAGAAGGACGAAACATTCAGCCAAGCCGATCGCGAGTACGAGGATCTGCGCTCCTTCATGCGGGTATGCAGAGAATGCGGATGGGAGCCGCTCGTCGTGATGCTTCCCGTGCATGGCTCGTGGTACGACCGACAAAACGTGACGACAGAAGAGCGCCAAGGCTACTACGCGCGCGTCCGCGCCATCTGCAACGAAGCCGGATACCCCTATGCCGACTTCTCGAGCTGCGAATACGAGAAGTACTTCCTGTGCGACATGACCCATCCGGGCTGGGTGGGATGGGTTCGCATCGAGAAGGCCATCTACAGCTTCATCAACGACCGCGACGATGCGTTCCTCGGCGGCGGTTCCTTCGGAGAAGCCGAGGGGCTTTCCGAAGCCGATCTGAAAGCGATCAACGGAGATGATTAGAAAACCCACCCACCCCATTGCGCGAGTCCGTCAGATCGTTGAGGGGTTTGCGAACACCCATCCCCTCGTCGTAGCGCTGGGTGCCGGGGCGTTCGTCGCAGCCGGGACTCTTCTCATCGTGTGGCTGCTGGTGTTCTCGGGCCTCAATGCCCCGGTGCAGTTCGTCTACGATAACTTCTAAGCCGAAGGGACCCGCATCGGCGCGTTCTTCGTTGGCTGGAACCATCATGGCAGCTAGCGGAAGGCATCATCGAAGGAGCGTGCTAGAAAGCACCCGTCTCCTTAACTGTTAGAATGATACAAAAACCAAACCCGTCAACGCGGAAGAACGGGGATGCAGGCGCGCTCGATGCGGCCCGGCTCCACTTCGATATCGATGACGCGGGCGTCGGTGCGGTATATCCGTGCGAGCATATCGGTCGTGATGCACTCCTGCGCCGTCCCCGTGCGGATGCAGCGACCCTCTTCCATAACCATCACTCGGTCGGCGCAATACAGGGCATGGTCGGGATCATGGGTGACCATGACAACCGCCTTGCCCATATCCGAAAGCATGCGCATGCAGGAAAGCACGAGCTGCTGATTGCCGAAGTCCAACGATGCGGTGGGTTCGTCCATAACCAAAACCTCGGCTTCCTGGGCCAGGGCGCGAGCTATGAGCACCATCTGGCGCTGCCCTCCCGAAAGCTGCGTGTATATGCGCGAAGCCAGGTTCTCGATCCCCAGCACCTCGAGGGCGCGCGCGCTTGCCTCTCGATCCCGATCGGCCGGTCGGGCCAAACGGTTTAGATGGGGGGTGCGCCCCATCATCACCACATCCGACACCGAGAAGGGAAACGGGGGCGTATGGGCCTGAGGTATGTAGGCGAACCTCTGCGCACGCTGGCGGTCGGAAAGCGAGAACACGTCCTCTCCCGCCACGAGCACATCTCCCCCCAGCTTGTCCTGAAGCCCCATCATGGTTTTAAGCGTGGTGGTCTTTCCGCATCCGTTTGCTCCGATGATGCACGCGAACTCACCCGGATCCAGATCGAACGACACGCCATGAACCACCTCCACGCGCCTGACTCCCCTGCCGTACCCGCAGCGCAGATCGCGCACTTCGACCAAAGCCGCCATGCTACCTCCATCCGCCCATGCTGTTCTTGAATATAAGAACGAAGAAGGGAACACCCAGAATCGCCGTGAGGATCCCGATGGGGATCTCCACCGTCGCAAGCATGCGCGCGATGTCGTCGACCAACAGCAGGTACGTCGCCCCCACGACCATCGATACAGGAAGGAGGATCTTGTAGTTCGGACCCACGAGAGCGCGCGCCAAATGGGGTATGACAAGTCCGATCCACCCGATGATACCCGCCACCGAAACGGCCGTGCTCGTAACGAGCGTCGCGGCGAAGATGACCAGAAGACGCGTACGTCGCGTGTTCACCCCCATGGAGCGAGCCTCCTCTTCGCCAAACGACAGCACATTGAGCTTCCATGCCTGGGTCAGCAGAATCGCGAAACCAAGCGCCATCGGTGCGAGGCAAGCAATAAGATCGCCGCTATTGATCTGGGCGAACGATCCCATAAGCCAAAAGGTGATGGTGGGAAGCTTATCGTTGGCATCGGCCATGAACTTCACAAGCGACGTACCCGCCTGAAAAAGGGTGGACACCAAGATGCCCGCAAGAACCAAACTGAGGGTCGGATCGTAATCGACCGCGCGGTTGAACGTTACCGCCAGCCCGACCGCCACCATCCCACCGAAAAACGCGAACAGCTGCACGTACTCGCCCGATAGGTTGAACAGGAGCGCGAGACAAGCTCCGAACGACGCGCCTGCCGAGGCCCCCAAAAGATCGGGCGACGTGAGCGGATTGCGAAACATCCCCTGATAGCTCGCACCCGCCACCGCCAAAGCAGCCCCGACAAGCATGACTACGAGGATGCGCGGGAAACGGATCGAGAACAAGACGTTATCGACCTTCACCGCCTCGAGGTCCTCGACGTTTCCCTGGAGGTTGTTGATGACACCCTGCACCACCTCCACCGGAGTCAACGGGAACTTCCCGATCATAAACGACAGGAAGAAAGCCACGACCACTGCAACGGGTATGGCGATCCGCGCCGTTAACGAAACGCGAGAACAGAACGCTTCTCGAACCGAAACCTCGGACGGCCCCTGTTCTTCATCGGATGGAAGACCTGCAGGAAACGCCGCCTCGATGCGGGTGGCACGATTGCGAAAACCCATCAATCAGCCCCATTCGCACGGGCATCGATCGCCGAAGACGAAGAGCGCGAAGATGAATCGGCTGCATTGGCCGACGATCTCGAGCCGCTTGTCCCGCCCGTCGATCCGGTCTGCGAGTCGGACTGGACCAGATACAAGTTGCCCGTCTCGGGATCCTGGTACACGCGCCCTGCATCTATGTAGTACGATCCATCTCCCGACACGATCTCCTCTTCGATCGTCTCCGGAGCTACCTCGGTCATCTCCGAAGTATCGATTTTTTCGGGAGCGCTTACATCGAGATTGAAGCGCGCTACCAAAGCGACAAGGAAACCGCAGGCCAAAACGAGCATGCAGTCGGCAAGGTTGACGATATAGGCCGAAGGGTTCACATCCTCGTCCATCGCAAACGAGCGACGAAACCCGCTTGTGCGAAAACTACGCGCCATATGAAACCTCCTCTGAATCCTTCGAAGACCGGGGCGTATCGACAAGATCCGGCTCGGAAGCCCGAATGTCCCGAGAGCCGGCGGCGCGTTGCAGCTCCTTCTCGGCATCGCCGGTGTAGTTCGAGGGTAAAACCTCTCCTTCCGCGCGCGCTTGGGACGCTTTCTCCAGAATGCACGTGGCAATCGATTCGACCGACTCGACGTAGTCGGCGTACCATCCCGCACGGATCTTAGATACGATCAGGGAAGCCACCGCACAGACCAGACCGCATACCGTCGCATCGAAAGCGATGTTGAGGGACTGGGCCAGAAGGGCGGTGTTTCCGTCTTTCAGGGACACGATGCCCGGACCGAGGGGGATAAGCGTTCCCATCAGACCCAGCATGGGACCGATCTTGGAAATCACGTCGCTTACGGCAATGCGCCGCTTGTAGAAATGATCGACTTTATTCACCTGGGTCTGAGCTAAGGAAAACAGCGCATCCTCGGGAAGGCCCATGTTGCGAGAGATCGTGAGCAAGGCCGCCTTCTGCTTGATCAAAAGGCCGCTTCCCTCCACCACCGAATCGACCCTGTCGAAAGGCGCATTGTTGATCTCGTTCACGATCAGAGGCATGTTGCGACGGTAGTGCCGACGCTCGGAAAGCGTCTCGACAACCAGTTCGCCTAAAACGATCAGGGTCGTCGCGAGAAGCACGACGATGATGATCATAGTCGGGAGCAAAAGGCCCTGCGCGATATCGTGCAGGATGTCGGGAAGGTAGGTTGAATCGTACAGGGAGTTCATCGGTGGTTACGCCTTTCGGTACGGAGGATAGCTGTTTCCCAGGAGGGCGCGGGCATCGTCATCGCCAATATCGACCCAGTAGAGCCTGCGGTAGAACTCCTTGGTCTCTTCGAGCATGTCGACCGGGTACAGATCGGGGTACAGCATGTTCGCCACCCACTGTATTCCCAAAAAGCGGTTGACCCCAGGAGGGCGGTCGCACCACGCGAAGGGCGCATTGGGCATCGTGTACACGCGCCCTTCGCGGACGGCTCGGATGGTAGCCCAGGCGGGATCGGTGCGGATGATCTCATCGGCTCCACCCCTGATCACGTCATCCCAAGCCACGATCACTTCGGGATCCCACGCGATCACCGACTCGAGCGAGACCGACGACATGCCGATACCGGAAACCGCCTCGACCGCCGCTACGTTGCGCGCCCTCGCGACCTCGAACGTGAGGGCATGCTGCGATACATCGGGTTCGGTGGCCAGGCCGAACGGGCCTTCTGCGTAGTACAGACTCACCCGGTCTTCGTCGCGCACGCCCGATAGCGCACCGGTCACATCTTTGTAGATTCCTTCGAGATAGCTTGCAATCTCCTCGGCGCGATCGCCCGCCCCCATGATATCCCCGACGAAGCGGTATGCGTTCGCAACGTTTTCGAACGACCCGTCCACGCACACCACGGGGATGCCGGTCGATTTCTGGAGATCGTTGGCGGTGGATATGTCGGAAGCCGTAAGAGCGATGCCGCTTATGGAGAAGATCAGCTGGATATCCTGGGCGAGAAGCTGCTCACGATCAAGCTCGCCGCCGCCCGAAAGCGATCCCATGTACATAAGCTTATCGGTTCCTTCGGGAAGGTAGCGCAGTTCCTCGGGTGTGAAGCGGAAGCTCACACCGCCCTGCTTCGAGGGGTCGAGCGTGAACACCCACACCTGAGCCAAAGCACTCGTGTAATAGATCCGCTGGAGCTTGTCGGGAACGGGGATGACCACTTTCCTGCCCGCGTCGTCCACGATCTCGCGCTCGCCGCGGAAAAACGCATCGCCCTCCTTCGATCGACAACCCGTCGTCGTCAGAGCCGCTGCTCCCGCCAGCGTTGCCGCCCCGGCAACCCGAATGAAGCCGCGTCGGGTCATCTGCGCGCCGAAAACGGACGGCGCCCCTCCGACGAAACGTCGCTCAATCAGGCTCATAGCTCCCCTCTCACATCCGTTCCCTCGACAAGGTTCGCGAGCGGCGTCTTGTAAAGACGGCACTCGCGAGCTTTGTCTCAAGCGGGCCCGCGCCGAAAAACGGCGCGGGCCTTTGACCTCATGCGCTCGTTACGCTACCTCGATGGTCAGCTCACGCACGTTGTTCCAGTATTTCATGCCTGCAGCATCGTTAGACGTCGCCTCCTGATCGGAAATGCCGAACAGGATCGTGGGGCTTGCCTTGTCGTTCGCCTTGGCCACGTTGGCCGCCTGGGCGTCTCCCGCAGTCGAACCCTCGGCAACCGCTCCCTTGGCAAACGTCAGCGAAAGACACGGAACCACGCCGACCGCGCCATCAACGACACCTTCGCCCTTCACGGTTTTAGGGAAGAACTTACCACCCGTCACCTCCTCGAACGTGTGTCTCTGAGTGCGGGTACTTCCCTTTCCTTCATAGACAAGTGTGGCACCGGGTTTCCACGCAGTGGCGAAGGCCTCGCCGGCCGCCTTGAACAGATCGTCCAGCGTGACATAGGTCGCTGCCGTCGTCACGTTCCAACCGCCGTTCTTGTAATACATACCGGACTGGGGAGCCGTGCTGTCCGACTTGAGCCCCATGAAATCAGCCTTGTTCAAAAGGGCAGAAGTGAACTCGCCGGCGCGGGTGGTGCGGTACACCTTGAAGAACGGAGCCTTTTTATTGATCTCGTCCTTGACTTCTTTCTCAACAGCAGCCTCGCCGCCGAAGATGTACCCGTGAATGACGACGGACTGAGCGTCCTTACCCAGGTACTTCAAAGCCGCCTCGGAGTTGCGCTCGTCAGCCAGAACAAGCACGGAGCCCTTCTTGCCGCACAGGGCCGCACCGGCAAGAGCGTCATGGAAACCCTGGCCGGTGGCAACCCCCATATTCGAAAGACCCATGTCGTACTCAAGCTCGAAGCCCAAAGCAAGCTCGGTCGCGGTCTCGTAGCACGTCGCCCCGCCTTTGCGCACCGGAGTGACGCCGATGCCCTTGAGCTGCTTTTCCACCTCATCGGACAAAGCTGCGGTGCCGCCTGCGATGACCGCCTTTTTGTAACCCGCTGCCTTGATAGACTCAAGCGCCTGGTCGGTGAGCTTCAAAGTCGAACCGTCTGCCAGATACACCGCACCCGTGTGCGTGTAGGCGCACGGAGCGCATGCCAGCGCATCCTGGAACGTGGCGTTCGTAGCTATCAGACAGGTCTCGCCGTGCTCGTCTCCCAGCTTGTCCGCCAACTTGACGGAAGTTTCGATCGCATCGGCTCCCGACACGCGTTCGACCGAGATGTTCATCGCCTCGATCTGCTTTTTCACGTCATCGGAGACAGCCGCCTCGCCGCCGCACAGGATAACCTTCTTGACCTTGAGATCGGCAAGCGCCGCCTTCGTCTGATCGGACAGAGACTTGGTCGAGGTCATGAGGATCGGAGCGTTGTGAAGCCCCGCCACAGCACTCGCAGAAAGCGCATCCCAGTACCCGTCGGCCGTAGCGACCACGGCGTACTCCGAACCCTCGCTCCATCCCTCGTTGGCGATCTCTTTCATCGTATCCAACGCGATGGGACCCGCAAGGCGCTCCCAGGTGTCAGAGAACACCTCGTCATCTGCGTATGCCTGCGCAGGCGACGCAACGCCCCAAACGCACGCACCCATCGCCAGCGCACAGACCGCACCTGCTATGCGGCCGCGCAACGATGTTGCCTTCTTGTACATTCCTTCTCCTTCCGTAAAGCTTCCATTATCTGCATAACCTGCACATCGCAGGAAAAACAGCTGAGTGTCAGCTCGTCGCCGCCTCAAGATCGGACTGAACCGACGAAGCAACGGCGGCCGTACCGCCAAAGATGTATCCGCGCGATATTTCAGCGCTGTGCAAGGCGACGAAGCGCTCGATGGCATAGGAATCATACCCCTCGTCGGCCAGGATCAGAACGGATCCGAACTTTCCGCATAAAGCGGCCCCGGTTAGCGCGTCGTAGTATCCCTTGGCCGTAGCGACGCCCATCCTGTTGGCCGACAGGCCCTCGGAGCAGGCCCAGGCAGCAAGCTCGACCGAGGTCTCGTAAGCCGACGGCCCGGCTTTTCGCACGACGTCGGAAATGCCCAGGACCCTGATCTGGTCCTCGACCCGCCCATCAACAGCGGCGGTACCGCCCGCGATCACCGCGCGCGTGAACCCGCCCTCCTTGATTGCCGCCAGCGTCGTGTCATCGAGAGCCCCGTTCCACGGGTTCGCTAGAAAAATAGGCGAACCCGTGGCATAGGCATAGGGAGCCGAGGATAGAGCATCGTGAAAGCCGCTGCTCGTGGCGACCACGAACGTGCGAGACGAAGACGCTCCCTGGGCGCTCGCACGAACTTCGCGCGAAATGGCATTGGCGGTCTCGACGGCGTCAGATCCAGCCACGCGATCGACGCGATCGACCCCCAGTGCCGTGATCCGAGACCCCACCCGATCGGAAACAGCCGCCTCACCACCGCAGATGATGGCACGATTCGGACGCAACCGCCTGATGACGGACGCAGTCTGCTCTGATAGATCATAGGTATCGGTCATGAGGATGGGGGCCTTGAAGACACCCGCAAGCGCACTTGCGGACAGCGCATCATGAAACCCATCTGCCCGTGCAATAATCACGGTATCGGCCGAATCGAACGCCTCGGTCGCGATCTCGTTCATCGTGTCGAGCGCGGTAGCTCCCGCCAAGCGCTTCCAGCCCTGGTCCTGGGGGCCATCGATTACGTCGATCTTCCACGATTGATTCGCAACCAGCGGCTCGAGAGCTCTGATGAGCCCTGTCGCCTTGACGCTCACCCGGGCTTTAACCCCGGTCGTACCCGCAAAGGCCTTGGTTGAAAACGTCGGCGCGACCGGGTCGACCGACAAGAACGTGACCGACGAGAGCTTCTCGTTCTTCGCAAACGCCGCTTCCTCGATCGAGGCAACCGAAGCGGGAATGGTAAGGTTTTCGATCGAGGTTTTCTCGAACGCCCCCTTCCCGATCACCTTGAGGCGAGAACCTTCGGCAAACGTCACCTTCGACAGACCGGATACCGGCCCGCCGGCAAGGTTGGCCGAGCAAAACGCATACGCGCCGACGGACTCTACGGATGCCGGAATCGAAACCGACGCGATCTTGCCCGCATCTTCGGGAACTTTGTTCACGTTAGACGACCCGAAAGCCCCCTCGGCGATAGACGTCACCGCATAGACGGTGCCCCCTCGTTCGACCTTGTCGGGGATAACCAGATCGAACGAATCCTTGGTGCCCCGGTACCGCAAGCCAGTGACCGAGGCTGTCTTGCTCGCCTCGTCGAAGGAGTAATCCAAAACGTAGGGATCTTCGGCTAGGATTTTGAACTCCCCGGATAGAGACCCGGTGAACTCGCTGTCGGGAAGCGCGGTTACCGTGAACGACGCCGTGCCGGGCTTGTCGTTGTTGCGGTACTCGATCGAATAGTCGGCTCCCTCTTCGAGCTTGGAGCCGGCGAAGCTGAGGCTGATGGGGCGGTACTGATCGACGCCCTCTTCGAACACAACGTCCCCGTCGCCCGCAACATCGGCCTGAGAGAGATCGTTTTTCGCAGGCGTGTCCACCACGCGGAAGCGCATAACCTCGTAGTTTCCGTAATTCCCTCCCGCAACGTAGCGCACGGTGACGTAGCCCACAGACGAGCCTCCCTTAACGCCGCTGTTCGTCGTAGCGTTGGTCTGCGTAGGGTCGTCGCCTACCTGAGCACCGTACAGCACCCTGTAATCGGTCCCCTCGACCAAATCGACCGAACCCTCGACCGTGGAACCCGTCAAAACGACGCCTTCGACCTTCGGAAGGATGGGATGCCCCGTATACTCGAAAGTTTTGAGCTTTTGTGGTTCGGTATTCGGATTGAGGGTGGAACTGAACCAATCGTAGGTGACACCGCCCGCCGAAACCTTGGTCGGCCGCGCGAAATTACCTCCCTTATCATCTTTGGGACACGAGATCTGGGCAACCTTGATGGGGAAGACCCCCTCTTTATTGGTGCCGACGAAATGGGTTGATGTGGCAGAGGCGCTGACGATGACCTTGTACTTCCCGGCTCGCTGCGCCTGCCCGTCCTTGACATGCTGGTCGTCGGGATCGAGCCTGAAGGTGTACTCGGACGGGTCGACCACCCCGCCCGCCGCGTTGAGCACGCGCACGCCGTTATCGGCCGGTTTCTGCCAAGCGGCATTGAACACCTTGGAATCGACTGTTACCGTGCAAACGGCAAGATCGCCCGCATCGATACCGTAGGAAACCTTGTTCGCCAGCGTGCCGGAGTAGTTCCCGATACCCTGAACCGTCGCTTCGTAGGGAGCGGAACCGCCAGATACCTCGACGGCCCCATCCTGAGGAACTACCAGATAGTCGACGTTTTGCCGCAAGACGGAACCATTTGCAGAAACCACCTTCACACGCGGGACCGACTCGATGCCCGTATAGCTGGCATTCGATTCGAGCGAAGCCGTCGCCGTCGAGATGTCAAGCGGATCCCAGTCTACGGCGGAGTTCAGAACCGGATACCAGGAGGGTGCCTTCACCCAGAAGGTCGTCCCGCCAGACGCGTCCATGTTCTCGTTGAGCCACGAAACGCTGTTCGCTCCCTGCGAATCGGACAGCTCGACGACGCCCTTCAACTCGTCGGACGTTGCAAAGCGGCAGTTCCACGATGTACCGCCCGAGGTCTCGGTATCACCCGGACCGTCGCCGTATACGAGTCTTCCCGTGGACACGCAACCCTGAAGGGCTAGGCAATCATGGACGATACCCGAATTATCCCCCACAAGCGCACGTTGGCGCATATTCTGCTGAGCCATAACGCTGCCCACGTTATAGCAGCCGTACATCTCGGGAAGCGGGGACGTGCGAACGCCCTCCTTGTCCATGAAATGCGTGAGGTTGCCCGCGATTCCCGAAGCAAAGTACCCCCCGCTCGTCGTATACTTCGGAGCCGCCCCGTTCTCCCCGAATTCGAATATACGGGCAGACACGACTTTGCCCGCGTTCGCGCAGTAGGTAACTTTCCCGCTCGATGATCCGACGATGCCCGCAGGGAAGGGCTTGTTCCAGCGAACCGCCGCGATCCAGGCATCTTCCCGATTCACGCAGCCGTTTATGGCGGTGTAGGATCCGGCCCGTCCGGCGATGCCGGCCGCAAAGGCGAAACCCTTCACCGAACCTGCGTTCGAACACCCGTCCACGACGATGGGGTCGGCTTGCCTCCCATCGTCGCTTGACACCTCGGAGTAGTTGCCGTTAAACGACAGAGAGGTAATGCGCGCGCGCTCGGATCCGACGATTCCCGCCACACCCGCTGCGCGCTCGGCGTCGATATCGCCCTCGTTGGAGCAACCATAGATGCTCGCGCGACTGTACCCGGCAATGCCGCCGACGTTCGACGACTGCGCATAACTTACCTGACCGAACCGATCGAGCCCGTTCTGGCTGGGCGTATGAACCCGCATCGAGCCCGCGTTGGAACAGCCGCGCACCTCTCCGTGCATCGAGGCGGCAGCGCTGTCCACCGAAGTGTCCACCTCACCGGCACTGCCGATCACACCGCCGATGTTAAGCGCAATGGATGCCTGATCGAGCTCGGCCAAAGGGGAACCGGTTTCGGACACCGAAAGCGAACCGGCATGCACGCATGAAACGACGTCGCCCAGCCCCTGGCCGACGAGACCGCCCACGTTCATGATAGGGAATTTCATCAGAGCGGTAGGAGAGACGCCGCTTGCGACTTCGATCGAAGCGCTGCTCGAGCACTTCGATACCGACCCTGCGGTCTTGCCGACGATCGCTCCCACATTGCGGATGAGGGAGCCGTCCTTGCCCACCGACACCTTCACGGACACGCTCGACGAAACGGCAAGGTTGGCAATCGAAGAAGCGGGGCCCGCTTCGCCGATCAAGCCAATGTTCTCGGTTGAAGAGCCGGCGTCGATAGTCGCGTCCATCACGGTGTGGCCGTCGCCGTCAAGCGCACCGTCGAACCGCGTACCATCGCGGCCTCCGAGAGGCTCGACGGGCGCGCCGAGAAAGTTCAGATTGGCGGCGAGGCGCACCGTTTTGCCCTCGAACGTTTGGGCAGGCGCATCCGCAGAATCGTGGCGCCCGTCTCCATTGGTATCGGCCTTACCGTTCACTAGCGCCGAAAGCGCCTTCCATTCCCCCGCATTCGTGATAACGAACGTGTCTGCCGAGGGGTCGGAAGTGTACCATCCGTACTGAGGGATCACGTTCGCGGCGAATCCCCACACTGCCGGGATGCAAACGGCGAGGGCAACCGCGGCCGCGACAGTCGCCGCAGCGCGCTTGCCTTTCCGCAAGCTTTTCGGGACGCGCTCGTCCTGACGCGCATGCCGACCTCGGGATTCCCTCATCTCCCTCAACTCCTCACTAAACCGCCCGCGCCCGGAAGCGCGGGGTTTGACGCCGATACCACCAACCCATGCGGGTGCATCCAATCACGAGAAACAAAGAGGCAGACGGCGCGATCCAGGCCCTCAAGGGATGCGCAGCCACCACATCGCTCACCGTTGAAGCGTCGGCATCCTCAAGGCTCACCTGGTAGACGCGGGAGACGGACCCACCTTGCGGTGCAGCCGATCCGGCGACGTCCCCTTGCGCATCGAAAGACCCCTCGGCAGCCTGCTTGGCAAGCTCATCGCCTCCGGCGGACTCGACCGTGGTGAGCGAAGACGATCCGCCTATACCCCGCACACCCGAACCGAGGTCAGACCCTGATCGTCCGTCAGGCGATCCGGACCCAGACGTTTCGCCGCCAGGGTTTTGGGAGCCGCCGCCTATGCCGGGACCCTTACCCGGCTCCGAAGGAGGAGCGCCTTTCAACACGACGTACAGCGTATTTATCCATTTGATCTGGTAAGACGTACTGCCGCCTGCAGGAGTCGAGCCAAACAGCAGGCGAAAGCGCGTTCCGATGTCGATCTTGGAATCGGGGTCGGTGCTGCCGCCTTTGCGCTCGTTGCTCTCGACTGCGATCATCGGCTCGACGGGGATCGCCCCGGAAAACCTCACATCCGAACCGAGATCGATGTTGGGGTAGTAGTAGCGCGTTCCCAAAACGAAATCGGCGGTGACCGGGCGGTTCTCTCCCACCGGCCAATCCCCGGTTCCGAATGCGAACGTTTTGATATCGCTCGGTTTGATCCCCGCGTTCACAAGCAGGCTTTCAAGGGGGACGCCCCGACCCGTCATCGTGTAGTAATCAGACGAGTTGAACGCGGTGTAGGTGGCGCGCATCGTGGCCAGCCCCTCCATGTCGGCAAGCGAGTAGGTCTTGTCTACAGCGAGAGCCTCGTCTCCGTAGACATCGTAGGGATGCTCCTCGTAATACGCCTTGATGGTGAACGTTTCCTGGGGATTGAACCCGTTGCGCTGAATCTCCCCCGGCTCTTTGCAGCGCACCGAAGTCACAGCCGAGACGACAGAGCCCGAAAACCCAGCGAGGGAGAGCACCTGAAGCCCCACGACCGTCGAGGATCGCGGACGGAACAAACCTGTCGTCGGATCAACTGCCCCAAGGCTCGCGTCGGTAAGCGACCACGAAAGATCTCCCAGGTCAGGTGCCTGAGATGAGAGAGAACCCTGGACGGTCGAGTAAGTGGTCGAAGAGCCAGAAGACGGATCGAATACATCTATTTCGGCATTGAACTGCGCTTTTGCTGTAGAGTACGATTCTTCCCACTCGTAGTTTTCGTTCGTCACATCTCGCCCGTCGGGGGATATGATGCGCAGCGCGGTCACGTAACGGGCATCGTCTTGGCCCTTGACCTCGATCTGAGCGGATGCCGTTATAGGCTGCCCTCCATCGGTGTTCGCGCTCACGCGCGCGCAGACGTATACCGTGCCGTTCTTCTTGGCGCTCACCACGCCCCCGTACACGGTGGCTATGGATGGATCGCTTGTAAACCACTCGACCGAAGGGTGGTTGCGCGACTCATCGCCCGTCGTCCAGTACATAAGGCTGTCCAGCTCGAGCGTTCCGCCCTTAGCGGTGATCTCCTTCACGGTATGGTTCGGGTTGAGCGCGGATCCAAGATCGGTATTGGTATTGCGCAAAACTATGACGACGTTGGCAACCTTGGGAGCCGGATCCTCAACCGGTTGCCCGCTTTCGCCGGATCCGGGCGAAAGCGTGCCTTGTTCGGCAAAGGAAAGGGAGATCGAAGAAAAGGCAAGCGCCCAGGCGATGACAAGGGAAACGGCACGTCGAAGCGCGATATGGGCCGACGAGCCTTCTTGAGCGCAACAGCGCATCGCACCTCTCTCCTTCAGCCGCGAAACGATCTGACCGTTAGCCCTATATTTATACTACTTTTAGAATATTTTTACAAAGAAACAATAGTATTTCACGATGCACGGAAGGCCGACAGGTCGTGACCGCATGCAAAAACGAAGCGGAATCGCGGGTCTCTGCGCAGCAGACGGACGCAGAAAAGAGTCCGAATCCGCGCGATCAATCGGGAGTCCCTATCGAACAGCGACAAGCGAGGCGGATCCCCATCAAAGCATATCGGGAGGGATCGCCCTTCCGATCGACTGCACCTCCAGCGGGGATGCGGACTGAAGCCACAAGATCATGAGGAAAACGATACCCGCCTGCATCGCCGCGCAGCACAGAAGCGCCGCTGAGAACGCAGCCTTGCTCGAACGCGAGCGATCGCGGTAGCGCTTGGGCAAAGAGAGGAAGACCACGAACAGGCACATGCCGGCAACGACCAGTTGGGCGACGATGAGGGCAAGCCGTATCTGAGCAGCGACCCACACGAGGTAGAGGGCAGCCCAAGCGAGGCAGAACGCAACGATCTCATTGCGCTGAGGAAGACCCACCTTGAAGTTCAAAGCCGACAGAACCACCATGAACACGGCCTGGATCACAGCGGCATAAAGGTAACCTTCCCTCCAAACGAATGGGAGGGCCGATGCCGCCCAGAGAAGGACCGCAATAGAAGACGAAACTCTATGAGAGACCGCCCCCATCTTGTCGAACATGCGCAACGCTCCCGTCAAAATAAGCAATACCTAATGGATTATATAACTCATCGGCATCATATTTCCTCCACAAAACAAAACAGGTGGTCAACATTGCCTGACAAAAGCGCCCGCACCGGATCGATTGCGGCATGATGGCAAAGACAGCCCGTATCCCCTCCGTACGAACGGCGGGGCGGGGCGCCACAGCACCACCCGGTGCCCGCCAACACCCAGGGAAAGGAAGCAGCCATGAGGATATCCGCACGAAACCAATTCGAAGGGACCGTTAAATCCGTCACCGACGGGGCAGTGAACAGCATCGTCGCCATCGAGGTAGGAAGCAGCGTCATCAAGGCGAACATCACCTCCGAAGCCGTCAAGGATCTCGGATTGGCGACCGGCGGCAAGGCCGTCGCCATCGTAAAGGCCACCAACGTCGTATTCGCCTCCGGTTCCGCGAAGATCGCAGGCATCTCGGCCCGCAACCAGATCGCCGGAAAGGTAGTATCCGTCACCGAGGGCGCCGTCAACAGCCATGTCGTCCTTGAAACCGTCGACGGCCTGCGAATCTGCGGATCCATAACCAACGAAGCCGTCGAGTCGCTCGGATTCGCCGTCGGTTCCGATGCCGTCGCCCTGATCAAATCGACCGATGTCATCGTCGGCGTCGAATAGCGCATCGCAAACCTCTTGCCCACCGCATCGATCCGGCAGATGCGGTGGGCTCTTTTTACGTCCGCACCCACGCATCTGCTCTCTTCGGGGGATGCCGCGCTATACTTGATCGCCGTAGCGGAAAGGAAAGCCGGAGGTGTCTTCGCGCGCCGGAAGGACCGAGCATGCCCATCACCCAGTACCTCATCGACAACGCCCGCACGAAGCCGAGCGATATCGCGCTGGTCGAGGTGAATCCCGAACGACGCGAAAGCCGAGGGGTGACGTGGCGCGAGTACGAACTGGTCGAGGCGAATCCTTCCAAGCGCTACCGACGCGAGATCTCGTGGTGCGAGTTCAACCAAAACGCGAACCGCTTCGCGAACCTGCTTGTCGATTCGGGAGTGAAGCGCGGCGACAAAGTGGGCATTCTCCTGATGAACTGCCTGGAATGGCTTCCCATATACTTCGGCATCCTGAAGGCCGGGGCCATCGTGGTCCCCATGAACTTCCGCTACACCGCCGACGAGATAAAGTACTGCCTTGATCTGGCCGACGTCTCGACCCTTATCCTGGGCCCCGAGTTCCTCGAGCGCGTCGAGGGGATCGTGGGCGATACCCCCCTTGTCGAGCGCTTCTTCTACGTCGGCGAAGCCTGCCCCTCGTGGGCTGAAAGCTACTTCAGCTGCATCTGGAGCCAACCCGCCTCCGAGCCGGACGTAAGCGTATCGGACGAGGACGAGGCGGCCATCTACTTCTCCAGCGGAACCACCGGGTTTCCCAAAGCGATACTCCACCTTCACCGGGGGCTCGTCCACGCCGCTAAGGTCGAGCGGCGTCATCACGCCCAGACGCCCGACGACGTGTTCCTCTGCATCCCCCCTCTGTACCACACGGGCGCCAAGATGCACTGGTTCGGAAGCCTGGCCTCGGGTTCGCGCGCGGTGCTTTTGCGCGGCGTGCGGCCCGATTGGATTCTGCAGACCGTCTCGGAAGAGCGCTGCACCATCGTATGGCTGCTGGTTCCCTGGGCGCAAGACATCCTGGACGCTTTGGACTGCGGAGACGTCGATATCGACGAGCTTTCCCTGGATCAGTGGCGCCTCATGCACATCGGGGCGCAGCCCGTGCCCCGCAGCCTCATCCGCCGCTGGACCGAGTATTTCCCCTCCCATCAGTACGACACGAACTACGGTCTGTCCGAAGGCATGGGTCCCGGCAGCGTTCATCTGGGGGTGAAAAACCTCGACCACCTGGGTGCCATCGGCGTGCCGGGATACGGCTGGGAAGCCGAGGTGCGTCGAGAGGACGGCACGCCCGTCGCCGCCGGCGCTCACGAAGCAGGCGAGCTGTGCCTGCGCGGCGACGGCGTGATGGTGTGCTACTACAAGAACCCCGAAGCAACCGCCGAGACGCTGCGCGACGGATGGCTGTACACAGGAGACATGGCCGAAGTGGACGAAGACGGCTTCATCTACCTGGTCGATCGAAAGAAGGACGTCATCATCTCGGGCGGCGAGAACATCTATCCCGTCCAGATCGAAGACTTCCTGCGCGGGCACGCCGCCGTCAAGGACGTCGCCGTCATCGGGCTTCCCGACGCGCGCCTGGGAGAAATCTCGTGCGCGGTGGTGGAAGCGAAGCCCGATTCCTATCTCACCGAGGACGACCTGCGAAAATTCTGCATCAGGCTGCCTCGGTACAAGCGCCCGCGCGCCTATATATTCGCCGATGTGCCGCGCAATCCCACGGGTAAGATCGAAAAGCCCGTTCTGCGCGATCGCTACGGGGCCGCGCGCCTCGTCGCACGGGAAAACGAGTCGTAGCCTTCCGCACCGACCGCACCCTCCGCACGCCGAAAACAACCGAGGATCTCTCATGGAATTCGACTTCGCATCGCTGCTCGTCATCGTGACCATCGGAGCGCTCTGCCCCGCATTCGCCGACCGCATTCCGGGAAAGATCATCCCCGAAACGGTGTTTCTCCTGGTGATCGGTGCGCTCTTGGGGCCCTACGGCCTCGATTTGTTCACCATCGATGAACCGGTGTCGCTCTTGTCCGAGCTAGGCATGGCGTTTTTGTTCCTGCTGGCCGGATACGAGATCAACCCCGATTCGCTCACCGGCTCCCAAGGACGGGCGGGACTTGCCACCTGGGCCGCGAGCTTCGCGTTCGCGCTGGTGTTCGGAGCCGCCCTACCCGCCGTCGGGTTCGGATCGCTTGCCAACGTCGCCCTAGCGATCGCGCTTACGACCACGGCCATCGGCACGCTCATGCCGATCCTCAAAGAGCGCGGGGTTTTGGGAACTGCGGTGGGAGACAGCATCATCAGTTACGGAACCTGGGGAGAAGTGGCGCCCATCATCGCCATCGTCATGCTGCTGTCGGCCCGCAGCGCCTGGAAAAGCGCCATCATCTTGCTGGGGCTGGCCATCCTGTGCGTGCTCATCGCACGGCACGCCGCCGGCGTACGCGAACGCGGCAGCCGCTTCTACCGATCGATCGAGGCAAAGGCCGACACCACGTCCCAAACGTTCGTCCGCCTCACCATCTGGCTGCTTATGCTGCTGGTCACCATTTCGGATGTCTTCGACCTCGATATCGTGCTGGGGGCGTTCGCGGCCGGATTCACCCTGCGCTCGATCATGCCCGATGGCGACCACGCGCTCGAGCACAAACTGGATGCGATCGGATTCGGATTCTTCATCCCGGTGTTCTTCGTGGTCTCAGGCGGGAAAATCGACGTTGCAAGCGTGTTCGCCCAGCCGGCCCTCCTGATCGCCCTTATCGTGGCGCTTGTCGTGATCAGGGCGATTCCTATCTTTGTCGCTACCAGCATTCACAGGGAGACGCGCGACATGCCCGCGCAGAACCGCGCGTCGGTCGCCATCTACTGCGCGACGGCGCTGCCCTTAATCGTAGCCGTCACCTCAATCGCCGTACGCGCCGGAGCCATGCCGCAGGACTTCGCCTCCACCTTCGTTGCCGCAGGAGCCATAACCGTGTTCCTCATGCCGCTGGTGGGACAGTTGGCCTACCAGGTGGTTGACGCCCAAACCGTCCACAAGATCAGCCGCGAGGCGGCCGGGGGCGAATCGGGTCGGTCTGCCGACGAGAAACGCAGGCTCGTCGATCTGGGAACGCGATTCAAGGTCGAACGCATGGTGTACTCGGACGCGCCCGCTCGCGACGTGGCGATCATCATGGCGGAATCCCTCGGGTTCGCCGAAGACGACCCGCGCATCGATGCGATAGCCGCTCGTATCGAAAGCATCCGTCGCTTGCGCGGAGACGAGGTGCGCGGCCTCAGCCTCACGGACCGAAGCCGCCTTCATCACGAAGAGATCCGCCGCATCCGAGAGGCCCGCAAGAAGGCACACCGCAAGTACCTCAAACACCGGGAGAAGCAGCGCGCCCTCGAAGAAAGGAAGAAGGGTCGAGCCTGATGCTCCCTACAGCGCCGCCTCGATCTGCTTGGCAAGATCGTCCCGACTCATCTCGCGGGCCCCTTTGTACCGAATCGTTGCGTCGGCACCGATAACAAGCGTCGCGGGAAGTCCGCTTACGTTGTACGTCTTGCTGCCCGCATGCTCGAGATCGTAATAGATCGGGAGCGTATAGCCCTCCTCTTTCACGTAGGCTTGCGCCGAATCCGTCTCTCCCGACGTGTCGGCCACGTTCAACATCACGAAGTTCACCCGATCGCCGTAGCGCTCGTACATCGACTGGAAGGCCTCCATTTCCCTCAGGCAGTACGGACACCAGGTGGCCCAAAAGTTCACAACGGTAGGTTTTCCGTTTCGGATGGCCGATAGGCTGGCCTTTCTTCCCTCGGCATCGAAAAGCGAAAAGTCCGCAGCCGCCTCGCCCACCCTGGTTCCACCCAAAGGATGCGACGGAGTTAAGGCGGATCCCTGGCCGATACCCGCGGTGTCGGGTGAGGTCCGTGCGCTCTGCACGTCTCCCGCTTTCGACGAAGCGAACAGGGCATTGTAGGCGAAAGCAGCCCCGCCCAGTAACACCGCCAGCGCAACGACAAGCACAGTAGCCCTCAAACCCCGATTCATCTGCTTCTCCATAAAGCAAGCTCCTTTCCCGCGGCGAATGATCGCCCCAGTTCAAGTGAACGTTAGAAATTCAAAAACGACATGAGCGCCGTCAGCCGACCCGTTATCATCAAAACGCCCATCACGACAAGGAACACGCCGCCCTGCATGAGAGGGCCAGACGTTCGCAATCTAGTCGCCTCTCCGATATGAAACGATGTATTCGCAGTTAGCGGGGGTGTTCAGGTGCGGATCGCTGTCCACGAAGAATCGAGAGGCCGTGCAGACGGGCATCTAGAAGGCTGAACGAGACGGGGATCCCGAACGGGTTGCCGACATCTTGGACGAATTTCTCGATTTCTCTCTTCATCGCCTGATCGAGCGAAAGCATTCTATGGTGATTGTGAGCAGCGGGCACCGCTGACCGCTTTCGGCACGCATCAGCACCAAGGGCACGGCGGGGGCAGTGCTAGTATGTTCCCTCGTCACCACATTCAACCGCCGCGTCGACACCGCCCGTCGGGCGCAGCAGGAACACGAAAGAGCCGTATGGAAATTCTGGAGTCGATCGACGCCCTCGTATGGGGGCCCGCCATGATCCTTCTGCTTTTGGGATCGCATCTGTTCCTCACCGTGCGCACCGGCTTCATCCAGCGCAAGCTTCCCCTGGCCGTGAGGATGTCGCTTGACAGCCACGGCGAGGGCGAGGGCGACATCAGCCACTTCGGGGCGCTGGCGACGGCGCTGGCGGCCACGGTCGGCACCGGATCGATCGTCGGCGTCGCAACCGCCATTCTCGCCGGTGGCCCCGGTGCCATTTTCTGGATGTGGATCACGGGCATCTTCGGCATCGCCACTAAATATTCCGAGGTGTTCATCTCCATCAGATACCGTGTGAAAGACGCCGACGGGAGCATGCTGGGCGGCGCCATGTACGCCTGGGAGCGGGCCTTCCGCAAAAACGGGAAGACGCCCCCGATCGCGCGCGCGTTCGCCGTGCTGTTCGCCGTGTTTGCCGCCATCGCCGCGCTGGGCATCGGCAACGCCGTCCAGTCCAACGCCATGACCGGCATCATCACCTCGCACACCGCGACCCCGGCCTTCGCCGTCGGCATCGTCATCGCCGTGCTTGCCGCGATCGTCATCATCGGCGGCGTGCAGTCCATCGCACGGGTCTGCGAATTCCTCGTCCCCGTCATGGCCGTCGGCTACGCGGGAGGATGCATCGCCATTCTGATAATGAACAGCGCCTTCATCATTCCCGCCCTCCAAGAGATCGTCCTGTGCGCCTTCACCCCCCGAGCCGCGTTCGGCGGCGCCGTCGGCAGCGGCGTCATGGTTGCGCTTCAATACGGTTGCGCGCGCGGCCTGTTCTCGAACGAAAGCGGCCTCGGCTCCGCACCCATCATCGCGGCGGCTGCGCAGAGCAAGAACCCCGCGCAGCAATCCCTGGTCGCCATGACCGGCGCGTTCTGGAGCACGGTGGTGATCTGTGCCCTGACGGGCATCGTCATCGTGTCGACCCTGCTAGCCAACCCCGAGCTGGTCGGTGCGGTCTCCTCGATCGAACACATCACCGGCACCCAGCTTGCCAGCCTCGTGTTCGAGAAGATCCCCTACATCGGCGCGCCCATCCTCGCGCTTGGCATCATCGCGTTCTCGTTTTCCACCATCATCGGCTGGTACTACTACGGAAACCGCGCCGTTGCCTACCTGTTCGGGCAAAAGGGCATCAAGGTCTACCAGATCATGTACGTTTTCGCAACGTTTTTGGGGGCGGTCGGCCTCGGAAACGTCGTGTGGACCATATCCGACATCACCAACGCCCTGATGGCAGTCCCCAATATCATCATCACGTTGGCGCTGTCCGGCATCGTTGCCCGAGAAACCAAGCACTACGTGTTCGACGGCAATCTGGATGAAGAGTCGCTGGAGACGATCCCTTTTGCCGAGCGCCGATAATCCGCACGCCGCCTATCCTCAAGCCTGCCGGGCAGATGCCTCCGCCATCAAGCGCCGTGCCGCCGCCCGCAGCCTGACGATTCGCCCCCTGTCGCCCGATATCCCGTCTGATCTGGAATCGACGCGAAGCATCTACAACCATGAAGTTGAACACGGTGTGGCCACCTTCGATATCGAACCGGTCGACGCCGCCGCATGGCGGGCATTCGCCCTGCGCCACAACCGCAACAACCACCCCCTCGTCGTTGCCGAATACGGCGGGGATGTGCTCGGGTTCGCATGCCTGTCGCCCTATCGGGACAAAGACGCTTTCAGCCCCACCGTCGAGCTATCCGTGTACGTGCACCCCGACGGGCGCGGTCGCGGAATCGGTGCGAAGCTTATGGGGCATTTGATACGGGCAGCGCAATCAGACGGGCGCACCCACCGCATCGTGTCGGTGATAACCGGCGGAAACGATGCCAGCGAACAGCTTCATCGGCGTTTCGGCTTCGAGTACCGCGGAACGCTGCACGAGGTCGGTTGCAAGTTCGGACGCTGGCTGGATATCAACCACTGGGAGCTGGACGTTTCCGAGCGGCTGCCCCTCCCGCGATAAACAGGCTAGAAAACCCTCGACATCTCGATGTTCAAATCCACCGATCCGGAAATCCCCTTGACGCTTCCCTTGTTGGTGTACTGCCAAACTTTGAAGTCGAGAATGGTGGTGGGAACCCCCGCATCGTACTCGGCCCACCACAGAGGATGCTCCATCACTCTAAGCAAGTCGTAGCGCCCCAAATCAGAAGCGTTGCCGTACACCATCGGACGGTACCCCGCCGCCTCGATGCGCTCGCAGAAAGCCAGCGCGATATCGCTTATCTGCTGACTGTCCAGATCGGCCGTGCGCGATACGCCCGTCCCCGCCGCACTGGTTTCGGAGTCGAACACCACGGGAAGCTGCAGCGGGCGACCCCCCAGTTGGTCGATAACCGCCTGGGCCTCTTCCCGCGCCTCTTCGACGCTGACGGCCTGGGAGAAATAGTACGCACCGCAATCCAAGCCGGCAGCACGGGCTCCTTGTAGGTTCGCTTCGAAGTTCTCGTCGATCATCATGACGCCCGTAGCCGTTCCGCGATACCCCAGGCGAATGTAGGCGAACTCGATACCGTCGTTGGCAACCGCGTTCCAATCCACCGCGCCCTGGTTGCTGGAAACATCGACACCCACACGGGAGAGGACCCGACCGTCTACCGTATAAGCCAGCCTGTCGTTAGTGCGTTCGAGGCCGGTCCAGCGATACTGGTTGCGCGGAAGCTCGGAGAGTCCTCCGGAACCCCCCTGCGCTGCAGAAGGCGAACTCGACAAGCAGCGCGCGGGACCGAACAGGGCAAGCAGAACCGCGATCGCCATGACGGCCGCAACGACAGGCCCCACGGGCGCCGTTCGGCGGCGCCTCGGACGCATGTTGCGTGAATCACGCGCCGGCATCAGGCTCCTTTCAGTCGGCACAGCCAGCGTAAAACGCCGCCTGCAAAGGTTTCATTATAAAGACGAGCTCCGCCGCCCACCCAGACCCCACACAGTATTGCTATAGTCGTAGCGCACAACACCCAAGGAGAAAGGCAGCCACGTGGCTTCAGAGAACCGAAAAAGCGAAGGCCTTACCCTGCTGGGAAACCAGGGCACCGTCTATTCGCCCGACTACGACCCCACCGTCTTGGAAACGTTCGAGAACAAGCATACCGACCGCGACTACATGGTCACGTTCCGCTGTCCCGAGTTCACCACGCTGTGCCCCATCACCGGACAGCCCGACTTCGCCACGCTCTACATCAACTACATCCCCCACGTGAAAATGGTCGAAAGCAAGTCGCTAAAACTGTACCTGTTCTCGTTTCGCAACCACGGCGACTTCCACGAAGACGTCACCAACGTCATTCTGAACGACTTGGCAAAGCTGATGGAACCCAAGTACATCGAAGTGCGCGGGATGTTCTACCCACGCGGGGGAATTTCAATCTATCCCTTTGCAAACTGGGCAAATCCTGATTTTGGATACGAGCGTACGGCGAAGGCCCGCATGTTCGAGCAGCTTTCCGACCTCGATGCGGGAGATGGTGCGCGCTAATGGATAGTCCCGCTTTGCCCGTAGCCTCATGCGCCGTCATCCTCTCGAGCGGGGGCATCGACTCCACAACCTGCCTGGCGTTGGCCGTAAAGCGCTTCGGCGCCGAAAACGTGACGGCGCTGGGTGTAAGCTACGGGCAAAAACACGTCCGGGAGCTCGAGAGCGCACAAGCGGTTGCCAAGCATTACCAGGTTGCGCAGCATATGCTGGATCTCTCCAACGCACTTGCGGCGTCAACCAACGCGCTTATGGCCCGCAGCTCCCATCCCATCGAGCACGAAAGCTACGGCCAACAGATCCAAGGGCGCGAAGAGGGACCCGTCAGCACGTACGTTCCGTTCCGCAACGGGCTCATGCTCTCTGCCGCCGCGGCATTCGCCCTGTCCATCTATCCCGATCGACGCGTGCTCCTCTATCTGGGAGCCCACGCCGACGATGCGGCCGGAAGCGCCTACCCGGACTGCTCCGCCGAATTCGTCGGCACCATGGGTCGCGCGATCGAGCTGGGAACCTACGGGCTTGTCTCGCTCGAGGCGCCGTTTGTCCACGTCAACAAGGCAGCCGTGGTCAAGTGCGGCCTCGATATGCAAGTGCCCTACCATCTCACCTGGTCGTGCTACGAGGGAAGCTCGAAGCCCTGTGGAACATGCGGAACCTGCATTGACCGCATCGCGGCTTTTCGAGCCAACGGTATAGACGATCCGCTGGAATACGCCTAGAATAGGCACCCGCGCCCGAATGGCGCGTTCCCGCTTCGACGGGGGTTGTTCGCGAAATCCAACCATAAAAAACTAAGGATGACACATGAAGAGAACGAATCGCAACCTCATGCTGTGCGCCATGGTGTTCGCCGTGTCGCTGGTGGTCTCGAACATGGTGACCGCCAAAACCGTCCAAACCGGTATTCCCCTGTTCGGAAGCACCATCGCCGTCCCCGGCGCCGCGCTGTGCTACGCCATCACCTACCTCATGACCGACGTGATCGGAGAGATCTGGGGCCGCAAGGAGGCCCAGACGATCGTATGGGGCGGCTTCGCCTGCCAGCTGATCGCCCTCGTTCTCATACTTATCACGCAAGCCCTCCCCGCCGTGAACCCCGATATGCAGTCGGCCTACGACATGCTGCTGGGTCAAAACGCCGTGTTCGTCGTCGGCAGCATGACCGCGTATCTGCTATCCCAGTCATGGGATGTTCAAGTGTTCCACCGACTACGCAACCGTTTCATGACCAAAGACGAAGCCACAGCTCCTAAAAAGCGCTGGATCTGGAACAATGCTTCGACAATGACTTCGCAGATCATCGATACGGTGGTGTTCATCGGAATCAGCTTCGGATTCGGTTTCGGATGGCTGTTCGATTCCTCCATGCTCCCCACGCTGGGAGCCATGATGGTGGGCCAGTATATCCTCAAGTTCGCGATGGCCGCGCTCGATACGCCCCTCTTCTACTTCCTCACGCGGAAAAGCCACGCGAAGGCCCAGATCGGAAACGAGGCGTCGGCCTTCGACGCCGCCTAGGAAAAAAGTCCGGGCCGCCTCGACCAAAGGCAACCGGGACTCTTCGCAACCTTGTCCGCGTTTTTTCGCTATCGTTTGAACAGCTTTGAAAACACGCCCTTTCCCCGGGGCTCCTCGCCTGCCGCACCCTCGGGATTCTCTTTCGCCTCCGATTCGAGGGCGCGCTGTTCAGCGCGGGCGCGTTTCTGCTCAGCTCGGACGGCCTTCGACTTGTTCTTCGCAACCTGGGCGGCGTACTGTTTGCGCAGCTTGCGGGTTTTCCCGAAATCGATGTAGAGAGCGAACAGGATCAGGGCGTATCCCACGACCAAAAACACCGTCGAGACGGTCTCGAGGCCCGAAACGGCAGAAAGGGCGAACGACAGAACCGTGCAGGCAACGGCCGCCACCAGCACGATCCACCAGGTGCGACGGAGCCGCCTGTACTCTTCGGTGGGCACGTTGTACAGATCCCGCTGGGCCCGATAGCGCTTCTCATCGGCCTTGCGTTCGCGTTCGCGCTGCTCGGCGCGCTTCTCCTTCTTCGTTTTCTGGGGTGCCGAACGCACCGTCGCTGCGCGTTTGGCCGCCGGCTTGGCCGATGCGGCGCTTTTGCGCGTTTTTCCCATCCTGTCTTCAGTGGTGTAACGCTCGTTGAGAGGGTTGCGCTGACTCATGCTCGAACTGCTCCTTGAATTGCTGCGTGCTTAGTACGTAAACGGACGACCGGTGATCTTCTCGTAGGCCTGCACGTACTTCTCGGCGGTTTTCTCGATGACGTCCTGCGGAAGATGGGGAGGGGTGCCCTGACGGTCCCAATGAGCGCTCAGCCAATCGCGCACGAACTGCTTGTCGAAACTGGGCTGGTCTTTGCCCTCTTCGTACGCATCGCCGGGCCAGAAACGAGAGGAATCGGGAGTGAGCACCTCGTCGGCCAGAACGATCTTGCCGCCGACGCGTCCGAACTCGAACTTGGTATCCGCAATGATGATGCCGTTTTCAGCCGCGTGGTCGCGGGCGGCGGTATACACCTCAAGCGACAGATCGCGCAGAGCAGCCGCATCCTGCTCGCCCATCAGCTGGGCGGTGCGCTCGAAGCTAATGTTCTCGTCGTGGCCCCCCACTTCGGCCTTGGTCGAGGGCGTGTAGATGGGTTCGACCAGCTTGGACGAATTCACCAGGCCCGCAGGCAGCGATATCCCGCACACGGTCCCCCGGTCGTCGTACTCTTTCAATCCGCTGCCGGCCAAGTATCCGCGCACGATGCACTCGACGGGAAACATCTCGGCCTTTTTCACCAACATGAAGCGTCCACGCAGGTAGTCGGCATAGGGTTTGAAGCGCTCGGGCAGATCGGCCACGTCAGACGATATGAGATGATTCTCCACCACGCCGGCAAGCAGCTCGAACCAAAAGCACGACAGCTGCGTGAGCACGATGCCCTTGCCGGGAATCTCGTCGGGAAGGATGTAGTCGAACGCCGAGATGCGGTCGGTTGCCACCAATAGCAGCTTGTCGCCCAGATCGTACAGATCCCTCACTTTGCCCTGAGCATCGGGCTTGATGTCGATTACGCTCACAGTCGCTCGCTTCCCTTCGCGCTTGCCCACCAACAGACAAGCGCCATTATCCCGCATGATCCGCGGCGCAGTCACGTCATCGGCATCTTTTCCCGTCAAAAAGCGAGGAAGCTAGCGCTTGCGCGCCTGTCTCTGCTTGGATCGCTCGTCGTACAGCGGAAGATACAGGGTGAAGCGAGCCCCGACGCCCTTCTCGCCCTCGACCCCCACGCGACCGTGATGACGCTCGACGATCTCCTTGACTACCGACAACCCGATGCCCAAGCCCCCGCTTTCGCGGTTGCGGTGCTCGTCGGCGCGCCAGAACCGATCGAACACCATCTTCGCTTCCTCGGGAGACAAACCCACGCCCGTATCGGATACGGAAATGGCGGCCATGCCCCCTTCGCGTTTGACGCTCACGGTGATGGTGCCCTCAGGGGTGTAGCGCACGGCATTGGAAACGAGGTTCGCCGTGGCCTGGCGGATCATATCGGGATCCCCCATAACGCACACGCCCGGATCGGCATCGTATACCAACGTCAAGCCGGACTCGCGCACGTACGAATCGTGTGTAGTCACGATCGCGGCGATCAGCTCGCCCACATCGACCAGCTCTTCTTTCAGCGGCATCGAGCGGTTCTCGAGACGCGAGAGCTTAAGCAGGGAATCGACCAGGCGGCTTAACCGCTGAACCTCGGAGTTCACGATGTCGAGATGCTCTTCATCGGCGGGATACACGCCATCGACCATCGCCTCGACCGTAGACTGAATCGCCATGAGCGGCGTGCGCAACTCATGCGCCACATCGGTGGTCAGGCGGCACTCGAGCTGCCTATCGCGTTCGACGGATTCGGCCATCGCGTCAAAAGTTTTGGCCAGCTCGGCAACCTCGTCGTCGCCGGTCAGTCCCGTGCGAGCCGACAGGTTGCCTTCCTTCATGGCCATGGCGGTATCGGTCATGCGCTTGATGGGGCGCACGAGGTTGCGGGCGAACAGGTACCCGATAAGCGACGCGAGAATGATGGCGATAACGGTAGCCCAGATCATAGCCTGATACGACCGGTCTCGGAATTCGCGGTCGGCCTCGCGCAGCAGCGTGTCGGACCCCTCGACCCATACGCGCACCGATCCGATGGCCTGGTTGGAAACGACGATAGGAGAACGCGCGGTGTTGCCCGTGCCGTGCTTGGGGGCCAGCGAAGGCAGCTCGACGTTGCCGCCGTCTCCGTCAACCGCCTGGATGACGGTGGAGTCGTACACCACCTTGCCATCGGCATCGACCACCTGCACGCCCATACCCCGATACACGCTTGCCGCGTAATCGGCCGGAGCTATCGACGAGGAATTGTACGACCCGTACTGGGCGTAGCGCAACGCGATCTGCTCGGCGGTGGACTCGGCCAGCGCCTGCATGTTGTCGCGCGTGTACATCTGGAAGTACTGCTCCCACACAAACGACACCACCCCGATGGCGATGAGCGCCGTCATCGCTGCGATCAAGGCGAAGTAAACCGTCATGCGGGTCGTGTAGGTGAGGCGCGCCAGCGTGGCGAAGCGCTTCCCCTTCGACGGCTCGCGCGACGGCGATTCCTGTTGCTGGGTGGTATCGGACACGTCTATTCCTTACGAGGCCCCCTGCGCGGACCTCCTGCTAATCGGGCGCTATTCGTCTGAGGGGACGGCCGTAGGATCCTCAAAGCGGTAGCCCACCCCATGGACGGTGTGCAGCCACTTGGGATGGCGCGGGTTGTCGCCGATCTTGGCGCGCAGGTTCTTCACGTGGCTGTCGATGGTGCGCTCGTACCCTTCGAAGTCGTACCCCAGCACCTTCTCAACCAGCTCCATGCGCGAATAAACGCGCCCCGGATAGCGGGACAGCGTGGTGAGCAGCTTGAACTCGCTGGCGGTGAGATCGACCTCGCTGCCCAGAACCAGCACCTTGTGACCCGATACGTCGATGGTAAGGTCGCCGAACTCGAGAACCTCGCGCTGGGGCTCGGAATCGGCATGAACGCGGCGCAGCAGCGCACGAGCGCGCGCAACCAGCTCGCGGGGGCTGAACGGCTTGATAAGGTAGTCATCCGCACCAAGTTCGAGGCCGATGATGCGATCCTCGACTTCGCCCTTTGCGGTCAGCATGATGATAGGCACGTCGGAGTTGTCGCGAATGGCACGGCAGACGCGCTCACCGGGAACACGGGGAAGCATGAGGTCGAGAATAACCAGGTCGAAATGATGCTTTCCGAACTCATCGAGGGCTTCCTGACCATCGCCCACCGCGGTAACCCAGTAGTTCTCGCGCTCGAGATACGCGGTCACCGCATCGCGGATAGCTTTTTCATCTTCGACCAGAAGAATGCGACGTGTTTCGTTGCTCACAGCAAGATCACCTCATCCTCATATAGGAAAAGAAGCCGGCGCAGCGCACCGAAACGAGCTCGAACGACGCGCTGCATTTGGGGTTATTGTAACAATTCCCAGCTAAACGGCGCAGAGCGTGCTTTAAATGACAAAATCAACAATACGATGAGCAGCTTCAGCAGAAACAACGGCACGCACACCCACCGTTCCGTCCGTGCGGCGGGACGGCCGCGTGCGCGCGTCCGCAGCCAACGCGGAAACCATCTGAACCCCCCCGGTGCCGCACGCCGCCCGCGCGGCACCGCAGCCGACGACGGGCAGACGCTCCTATCGCGCAGGAAATTCCTCTACGGAGCAGCCGGCGTAGGGGCTATCGCCCTGGTGGCAGGCGGTATCAAAGTCGCTACGTCCAATTCCGAGAAGAAGAGCCGGCAGATCGCGTCGCTCAACGTGCCGGAAGGCTCCGTGAAGACGCTTGACAACTTCGAGCTGGTCGAAGACCACAGTGCTCACCTGCGCCAAATCGGCTCGTTCGACCTGCCGTTAGGATCGCTCGTCTTCGCCAGCGACGATGCCGTGGCCGCATGCCTCGTTCCCTCCGACACGGGAAGTCCCCTTGCGCGCGTGGGCATCGTCGAAATAGGCAAGGCGGGTGGACCGGTTACGGTGATCGAGAAGCCGGTGGGGCTCTCCGAGCATTTCGAGATATACGATGTGCGGGCCTCTTCTGCGGGAATCGTCTGGACCGAAGCGAACATCCTCGACGGCACCTGGCGCATCTACACGGCTTCGCTTGCCGGAACCAAGGCGGGATCGCCCGTCTTGGCGGCCTCGGGTGACGCATCCACCGACACCCCGACGCTCGCTGCATCCGAATCGTTCGCGTTCTGGCTGGTGAATCCCAAAGCCGTGGACAAGGTCGTGAAAGGCTCCTGCGCGCTGTACGCCTGCTCGTTCGGGTCTGACGACCCCGAGAAGATCCATACCGCGCACAAGAACGCCGCCACGCCTCTGTACGCAGCCGCGAACGGCGTATCGTTTGCGGCCCGTTCGGCTGAAAACCCGACCCACTTCGAGCTGCTGTACTTCGGGGCCGCCTCGCGCGAACGTGAAGACTCCGTCGTCCTTCCCGCCGGCATGACGCCCCTTTCCGTGGCTTACGGACCCCAGGGCTTCTCGTTCTCGCTCGAGCGAATCTACAATTCGGGCGAAGGGCTATCCCAAATGGGAACCTACTGCCCAATGAGCGATACGCGCAAAGGCGACTACGATGCGGCTTTATGGTTCCGATTCGGACGAACCCCCTCCGCTCCTCCGTGCTGGTGCGGCAAACTGCTTGTAGTGAAGTCTACCTACGCCGTTGCGCTGGTCGACCTGGAAAGCGGAACGTACTTCACCATCGACGTTGACGACGGAGCGGATACCTACGGCGAGTACACCGCCACCACGGGCGCACATTCCAAGCTGGTCACATTTACCAGCGTTGACTACAAACCCGTAAACGAAGAGAGAACCCAGGTCTGCCGCGTGAAGATATGGAGTCCGGCGAACTGATCGGAAGGCCTTCCCTACGCCTCGAAGCTCAGATCGTTCAGGCGGGCGAAGATGGCGTCTTTGCGCGTCAGGAATGCACGAGGGTCGAAAATGGCATCCAGCTGGTCAGACGTGAGGCGCGCATCGGGGTCGGCCTCGAGGCGCTGACGATACGTGGGGCCGTCCACCGCATTCTGGATATCCTCCCACACCGCCATGGCGTTTCGTTGGACGATAACGTAAGCGTCCTCGCGCGTGATGCCCGTCTGAACCAGGGCCAGCAGCACTTTGGACGAGAAGATGAGCCCGCGCGTGCGCCACAGGTTGTGCTCCATCTTGGCGGGGTAGGTGAACAGACCGTCCAAAAGGGGTTGCATCTTGCCGAACATATAGTCGAGCGCGATGAAGCTATCGGCCAGCGCCACGCGCTCGGCACCCGAATGGCTGATGTCCCGCTCGTACCACAGCGCCACGTTATCAAGCGCCACCTGGGCGTTGGCCTTCACGATACGCGAGAGGCCGCACACGCGCTCGACCGTGATGGGGTTGCGCTTATGGGGCATGGCCGACGAGCCCTTCTGACCCTTCTTGAACGGCTCTTCGGCCTCGATCACGTCGGACTGCTGCAAAAGGCGGATCTGGGTGGCGATGGCCTCCAGCTCGGCGGCCACCACGGCCAGGGCGCACATCGTCTGAGCGTGGCGATCGCGCGCGATTACCTGGGTGGATAGGGGATCGGGGGTCAGCCCCAGCTTCTCGCACACATACCGTTCGACAAACGGATCGATGTTGGAGTACGACCCCACGGCGCCCGAAATGGCACCGCAGGCCACCATGGCCCGAGCCTGCAGCATGCGCTCTTCGGCGCGCTTGAGCATCCAGGCCCAGCTTCCGAATTTCATACCGAAGGTCATCGGCTCGGCGTGAATGCCGTGCGTGCGCCCGACGCACAGCGTGTCCTCGAACTCGAACGCCCGGCGGCGGCACGTCTCGCCCAGCCGGCGAATGTCGGCAAGGATGATGTCGCACGCTTGCACGATCTGGTAGCAAAGGGCGGTATCACCCAGATCCGACGAGGTCATTCCGTAGTGAACCCAGCGACTGGGCGGCTCCGACCCCTCGGGGACGTCCGCGTCGATGTACTCGGCCATATTGGTGAGAAACGCGATGACGTCGTGATTCGTAACCTTCTCGATCTCGTCGACGCGCTCGACCGTGAAGTTCGCGTGATCGCGAATCCAGGCAGCTTCTTCCTTCGTGATACCCGCCGCTCCCAACTCGGCCTGCGCTTCGCACGCCAGAATCTCGATTTCCTTCCAGATCTCGAACTTGTTCTGGGTCTCCCAGATAGCCCCCATCTCAGAACGGGTGTAACGGCCGATCATGTTGTTCCTTCCTGTCGAAATTCACCTTGGCGGCTTGAATCATGCTTCGGGCGCGCAAAGCGCCCCGTAATACCTCGAACACCGACTCGTTCGCACGGCCGGGTTTTCGCGAACGAGAAAACCTACAGGCTCCTCAGCATATCGCGGACGTCGTCAACGGCTTCCTGGTCGGCTATAACGATCGCGCGATCACCGGGGCGCACCACCGTTTCGGGACCAACCACCTCGATGCGATCGGACAACGCGACCGCCGCGATGATGCTGCCGTCCGGCATATCCAGGTTGGCTACCGGCACGCCCTCGTCTTCGGCATGGCTGCGGAAACGCGGCACAACGATTTCAGTGAGCAACACGTTGCTGTGCGTAAGGGACGTGATGGTGCTCATCGAACCGAGCAGGGTCTCTTCTTCGATGAGATTCGCGATAAGCTGGGTGGACGAGACGCTCTCGATCCCCAAAGTGCGGAAGATGCGCTGGTTTTTCGGAGCGTTCACGCGCGCGACGGCGCGCGGCACCTTGAACACGCGCTGCGCGATCTCGCAGGCAACCAGGTTGTTGTCATCCTGGCCGGTGGTGGCGACGAACACGTCGGCGCGGCGGATACCCGCATCCTCCTGGCTTTTCGAGTCGCAGCCGTCCCCCACTATAACGAGATAGCGGCCCGAAAGCAGCATGGACAGGCGATCGGCCACATCGGCATCGCGTTCGATGATGATGACTTCGTTTCCGCTGGAAAGCAGCACGGTGGCAAGGTACTCGCCCACTTTTCCGCCACCCGAGATTACTACGCGCATAGCATTCCTACCCCTGTATGTACATGGAAAACTGATCGATAAGCTCGTGGCGGACGCATGCCAGAACGGTATCCCCGTGATACAGCACCGAGTCGCCCGTCGGAATGGACGAGGCCGATCCGTCGGCGCGCTCGAACGCCACGATGCGAATATCGTGCACGCGCTCCATCTCGGAAACGCGAATGGTTTTGCGGTCGAGATGCTTGAGGTTCAGCGAGAAGCGCAGCACCTCGTATTCGCCGAACGTGTCGAGATGGGCGCCATGTCCCGATACCGTCTTGCCGAACACCTCTTCGGCCACAAGAGACGTGCCGCACACGTAATCGATTCCCAGCTGCATGTAGGCGCGCTCGTGATCGGAGTTGTACAGGCGCGCGATGACATGGGGCACCCCGTACAGATGGGTGGCGACCTCGGTGACCATGAGGTTGGCCGTGTCGGACTGGGTAACTGCGGCAAGCACATCGCAGTCTTCGATCCCCGCCTTCACCAGGGTGTCTTCATCGAAGCCGATGCCCTGGACGGTTGATCCGTTGAAGTTGCGCCCCAGGTTGGCGAACGCCTCGGCGCTCTTGTCGATGACGCACACATTGCTCCCGTTGTCGGAAAGCATGTTGGCAAGCTGCGAGCCCACGCGTCCGCAGCCGACCACGATGATGTTGCTCATGCGAGCCCTTTCGAGACGAGGGAACGAAAACAGACCCGAGCGGTCGCTCGGGTCCATTGTCGCACATCGGGTTACCTTGTCAGCCGCAGTCGAAAAAGCCTAGATGCTCTTCATCGACGCCAAAGTGCTGGCATACCAGTGATCGGTGTTGGGCGGACAGTATTTGGCGGCGGCCCCCTTGGAAAGCGTGTAGCCGTACCCCTTGGCCAACCCGGCAACGTGGGCGCTTACCGACTCGTCGAAGCTGATCCAGCTCGACGCACCCCAACCCCAGGCGTTATGGGGAAGGAAGCAGATCGCACCGCGCGAGCTCTCGGTTTTGGAAATAGCGGGCGACCAGCGCGGGTCGACTCCGTTATCCCAGGCGGCCTGCGCGAAGTTATCGCCCTGGCCCGCCAGCGGAGATCCCGCAAGGAACACATCGATGCGCTTCGCCCATTCCTCGACGAACACATCGTGGCCCACCGTCCAGTCCACCTCGGACAAGCCGATGGACGCCCCGGTAGAACCTTGGGATGCCATGGCGCTGCGCGCGCGATTCAAACCAGCGGCGTCTTCGGCGGCCTTCGCCTGGCGCTCGGCTTCGGCCGCGGCGTTCTCCTCTTCCTCGATGGCGAAAACTCCGGCGTCGATGTTGCGCGGGGACGACTGGGAAAGCGTAGAAGCTCCGTACGACGCGTCGGCGGCCTCGGCCGCGAAATCGCCCAAAGGAGCAGGGGAGGCGGAGCTCAGCGCGGCCATCTCGATGCCGAACCGATCCGCCTGGGTACTTCCGCTGTTGGCGGATGCAACGTTAAGGCCGATCACCCCTACAAGGGCGACAGCGGCGACTGCGCCGGCGATGGAGCTTGCCGCAACGCGCCTTCGTTGCCTGGTCGTTGAAGCCATTAGGCGTTGTTCCTCTCTGTATGCAAGCACCCGAGCGCACAATGCCCTCCCGCGCGAACCACGGGGTCAGCTGAGGGTCTGTTTGGGAGGTGTTTCAGCTGAGTGCGCATCTGAAGCGATTGCGTATGCAGAGCGATATTTTACCGTAGATGGACGGCGCGGCCAACAATTCCGGCGGCGCCTCTCCATAAACCCTGCGGATTCTGTTCGCCTTAGAACAGCCAGACCGAGCCATCGGAATTGACGGCGACCACGCCTCCGCCGATATGCGAGAAGTCGATGCATTCGAGGCTTCCCGGCACCGCGAAGAAAAACACGCCGGCGATCACAAATACGCCGTGGAGCGCCACCCCTGCCAGCATAAGCGGGGTGGACCGTCGGCGATACCCTGCTCCGAACAGGTAAAATGCAGCAATTACCACCGGCCACAGCGCGATGATGTCGTTGAGCCAGGTAATGAGCGACAACATACCCAGGGTTGTAGGGGTAAGGCCGCCGCCCAGCAAAACCATCGACACGCCGAACAGGTGCATGGCCGAGCGATTGGCAAAGTCGCGCAGCGGCAAGACGATCAGCACCACACCGAACGCGATCAGGAGAAGGGGCCAGAACTGCCACCACGCCGCCCCGGGGAAAAACGGCATGCCCAGCGATACCACGACCGCAAACATAGCCAGAAGCCCGATGGCGATCCCCGCGCGGGCCACGGTGGGCAACGACCTCCGATCGCGATCGAACAGATCGTCGTCTAAAGAACGCGGGCGGAGCACATCCCCCCACCCCATAAGCTTTCGAGGCGATCCGGAATGCCCGCACCCGCCCTCATGGTCGGAACCCGAACCGACGATCTCGCCGTATCGATCCGAATGAGCGAACTCGGGCACCACGTCGAGGACCGATGAGGAATCTTGGCGTTTGGGTATGAAATACCACAGGGCGAGATACACCGCGCCGACTAAGCCGACGCTAACCACCATCAGCACGACAGCGATAAGGCGAACCACGGCAGCGCTTGCCCCCAGCGCCTCAGCGCATCCGCCGCAAACGCCCGCTATGATGCCATCCTCGCTTCTGAAAAGCTTTTTCTCCACCGCAAACCTTCCACGCGCCCGAGGCGCGTCACGCTTTGGGGATGCTAGCAGCCGCGAACGGACTCGGAAGCGCCGTCATCGGCGAACGCCTGCGCTTTCGATGCGGCATCCCTGGATACGCGCAGCATGCGGATGCGGCGCCGACGCATACCCTCCACCTTGAAGCGATAACCCTCGATGGTGAGTTCGCGCCCTACCTGGGGGACCACGTCGATCATATCCATAAACCACCCGGCAATGGTGTCGTACCCCTCGGACTCCCGCACCGGCCAGCCCAGATCGCGGGCTTCCTCCACCGTGAACCGTCCATCGACGATCCACTCGGTATCCGAGACCGCCACCAGGTACGGGTCCTCCGCGTCCGTCTCGTCGATGATCTCCCCTACGATCTCTTCGACGATATCTTCTATGGTAATTAAACCATCGGTGCCGCCGTACTCATCAACCACCACGGCTATCTGTTGCCTATTCGTTTGCATCTCCCTGAGCAGCGGAAACATGTCCTTCGATTCGGGAACGAAGTAGGGATCGGTGGCGAAATCGGCGGCGAGCGCATCTCCCTGGCCTTCGACGCAAGGCTGGATGAGGTCTTTCAGATGAACGATGCCCACCACGTCGTCGAGATCTTCGTGGAACACCGGAAGGCGCGAGTACCCCGTGCCGAGCATGCGGTCCAGCGCGTTTCTGGCGGTTTCGGTGTCTTCAACGCAGATCATATCGACGCGCGGCGTCATAACGTCGCTTACCACCAGTGAGTCGAGATCGAGGATCTCCCCGATCATGCGCTTCTTGTCGTCGATGATGTTATCGGTTCCGGTAACAAGGGTTTTTATGTCCTCTTCCGAGACCTGCGCGCGGCGTCCGATCCCCCATGCTCTCTTGAGACGGGAGAGAAGGCCCGGATCGGGCTCTGATTTCGCTGAAGGATTCATATTCCCCACTTTACCAGACCAAACCTCCCCGATCGCGCTGGACGCCCTCCCCTTTCGGCGAACCCTACGAGGAATCCACCGGGAAAAGTACGCGGAGCCGACAGGCGAACCCAGCGCGCAAGCGCCCCGATGGGAAGGACCCCCGAACCCCCATCGCATGCAAAAGGCCCCGCCGCTTACGCGACGGGGCCCTCGAATACCCCAGATCGGTTCTCCGAAACGCTCAGGGGCGCCAAAACCGCTCACTCGGGTCGGGAAAACAGCCTAGTAGCCGCCCTCCAGATCCTCGTCGGTGACGCGGCCCGCAAACAGGCGGTACGTGACCACGTGATAGGCAAGCACCAAAGGCACGCCCACGCACGTGATGAGGGTCATCCAGAACAGCGTGGAATCGGCGGCCACGGAGTTCGCTATGGTCAGCGCAGGACCGATGCTGTCGGCCGAAGCGACCACCAGATTCGGGAACATCGAGGTGGCCAGCAGGAACACAAGCGCGAACGCGGCAGCAGACTGCAGCACGAACACGGGAAGATCGGCCTCATCGCGAGCGGCCAACACGAGCGACCCCACCAGCGCCGCCACGAACAGCAGGACGAACACCCAGCGCAGAACGCCCAGAGCCGGATCCATGGCGGGCTGGATCACGAAGTGCCCGTACACGGAAACCAGCACGAACAGCACGCATGCCGCGATCTGCAGCGGGCGACGGATCGAAACCGAACGCTTGCGCAGGTCGGAGCCCATCGGCGCCTTGAGAGCAAGCCAGCAGGCCCCCGCAGCGAGCATCATGGCAAGACCCAGCAGGCCGCAAAGCAGAGTGAACGGAGTAACCAGGCCCAGCAACGGAACGCCGATGTAGTTGCCGGCCGCATCCATGGGAATGCCCGCGTAGATGTTGCCGACGGCAACGCCCGTAAGCAAGGCCGGGAACAGGGAGCCTACGAAAAACAGCACGTTCCACACCTTCAGCCACGCAGGATCGCGGTGGGCGAACTCAAGGCCGACCACACGCAGGATCAGGCCGAACAGCACCAGCATAATGGCGAGGTAGAAACCCGAGAACGTGGTGGCGTATGCGGGCGCGAACGCCGCGAACAAAGCGCCGCCCGCGGTGAGCAGCCACACCTCGTTGCCGTCCCAAACCGGTCCGATCGCACGACGGGCGATCTCCATCTCGTGCTCGTTTTTAGCCACGAACGGAGCCAGGATGCCGATACCCAGATCGAAGCCATCGAGAATGAAATAGCCAGCGATGAGCAGGAAGATCAAGAAGTACCAGAGTACCTGCAAGAAAGTGAAGTCCATGCTTACTCACCGTCCTTTGCAACAGCGTCGTGCAGCTCGACGTTCTGGGGGCCTTCCTTCAGGAAGCGCCCGATGACGCGAACCCAGGCCACGAACAAGAACACGTACACCAGGATGAACAGCGCCATGGTCAGCAGCAACTCGGGAGCCGACACCGACGGCGAAATGGCATCGGCGGTGAGCAGGGAGATCCCATCGGGACCCGTGGTGGAAGGATAGACGACCCAGGGCTGACGTCCCACCTCGGCGGTCATCCAACCGGCCTGGATCGCAACGAACGGGAAGAGGGGGCCGATCAGCATCAGGCGCTGCAGCCATTTCTTCTCAAGCAGAGAGGGCTTCTTGAGGCCCAAAAACACCAGGATCAACACGAGCGCGATCAGGCCGAAGCAGGCCACCATCAGATGGTACGACTGGAAGATCGCGTTGACGGGAATATCGTGCGGATCGAGCGCGCCGAATTTCTCGGTCTCGGACAGCGAGTTCAGACCGGGCATAACCGTGTCGAACGAGCCGGTGGCAAGGAAGCTGGTGCCGCCGGGAATAGCGACGGGCGCGACAACCTTCTCGTTTTCGGCATCGACGTATCCGAACAGGTACAGAGCGGAGGGCTCGTCACCGTACTGGCCCTCCATCGCAGCGAGCTTGGTGGGCTGCTCTTCGGCCACGCCCACGGCGGTGGAGTGAGCCGAAACCAGAAGAAGCGCCGTCGCGATGCAGCCAACCACAGCGCCAACCTTGGCGGTCTTCACGGCGAAGTCCTTGTGACGGCCCTTCAACAGATAGTAGCCCCCGATGGCGATGGACACGAACGCGCCGAGAACCAGCAGGGACAAAACCGTGTGCGAATAGCGCGCAGCGGTGGACGGGTTGAACGCGGCTGCGAAGAAGTCGGTGATGATAGCCTTCGAGCCGTCGCTGGCCAGCTCGGCCCCGGCCGGCGTCTGCATCCACGAATTCGCAATGAGGATCCAGAGAGCGGAGAGCATGGAGCCGCCCCAAACCAGCCACGCGGACACCATGTAGAATCTACGCGACACGCGCTTGCGGCCGAACAGCAGAACCCCCAGGAACACCGACTCCAGGAAGAACGCGAACAGGGCTTCGGCAGCCAACGGAGCGCCGAAGATATCGCCCACGAAGCGCGAATAGTCCGCCCAGTTCGTTCCGAACGAGAATTCCATGGTAATGCCCGTGGCAACACCGATTGCGAAAGTAGTAGTGAAGATCTTCAGCCAGAAATTCGCGGCCGCCGCGTCCTCCTGCTTGCCCGAGCGATAGTGTTTCGTCTCGAAAATCGCAACGATCAGACCAAGGCCGATCGACAGCGGCACGAAGATGAAATGAAACGCTACCGTAAACGCAAACTGGATACGCGAAAGCGTGACGACGTCGGTAAAGATATCCATACTGCACCTCCCCTTTCTTATCCCTTTTCGATTGCTTTCCCCAGACACAAAGCACACAATCGAATTGCACGCAGTAATGCCTGCATCCATCAATTATTCCCGCTTTCCATCGATCCCGCAAGGTCTTAAAAGTATCATTCCCCCAGATCAGAGACATTGAACGATATGTTTTGATATGAATGATAATCACCTGTTTAATCATTATCGAACATTATTGAACATTTTTTACAGTTATGTTTAATTATTGAGTCTGAAATCAGGGAATTTGAGGGCCCTTTCAGGGAATGTGTGCATTTTCTGACTGTTCGGTCATTTTTATAGCACTACTGGACGCCGGTTCTATACTCTTCAAAAAACTGACCAGTCAGTATAAAAGGAGAACCGTGAACGCTCAATCGAAACGCATCGTGCGTGGCGAGGGCATCGCGCCCTATGCCGGAGGCGAGACCGTCCTCAGTTGCCAGGACCTCACCCTCAGCACGCTTCTGGGAACCCCCTACCGTGACGTAAGCCTCGAGGTGCTGCAGGGAGAAACGTTTGCCGTCTGCGGCAAGAACGGATCGGGAAAATCCGCTTTGCTGCTTACCCTTGCCGGGCGCATGAAGTATTCGAAGGGCAGCCTGCGCATCTTGGGCTACCGGCTTCCCCGTCAATCGTCGAAAGCGCAAAAGCACGTAGGGCTCGGACTGTTCAAGGGGCTCAACGACCTTCCGAACACCCAAAAGGCGGTCGATGCCGTCGCGGCTGAATTCGAGTTGTACGGGCGACGGCCCGCTAAATCCGACGTGATCTCCTATCTCGCAGAATGGGGGCTCGACGGCGAAGCATCGAAAACCGTGGGCGAGCTCACCTCGAAAAAGCTGACCGAATTGGGAGTCGCGCTGGCCTGGGTGAGCCACCCCGACATCATCGTGGTCGACAACATCGAAAGCGAGCTGACGCTCGACCAGTCCTTCTCCATCCTCGAAAACATCAAGCGCTTCTCCAAAGCCCGCAACGTCACCATCCTCGTCGGCGTTCTCGAGCCGGAGCTGGCCGAAGCGGCCGATAACGCGTACTACCTCAGCGAAAGGAGCTAGGCTGTGGCTTTCAAGGGTTTAAGGTTCGCCGTGTCCGAAGTGAAAAACAGCATGTCGGGCGGCGTCATGAAGATCGTGATCGCGGCCATCGGCGTGATTCCGCTGCTGTACGGAGCGCTCTACCTCTATGCGTTCATGGACCCTTACGAGACGCTGGACACCGTGCCCGTCGCCGTCGTCATCGAAGACGAAGGCGCGGTCGTCAACGGCGAGCAGCGCAACGTCGGACAGCAGGTAAAGGAGCGGCTGCAAGAATCCGACCAGGGATTCCAGTGGAATTTCGTCGATGCGGACGAAGCCGAAGAGGGTCTTCGAGATGGCGCGTACTACATGGTCGCCACCATCCCGTCCGACTTCACCGACAAGATCGGCTCCGCCGAAACCAGCACGCCCGAACACGCCAGCATGCTGGTGACGTATAACGAAGCCACCAACATGCTGGCCTCGCAGCTGGGCTCGAGCGCCTGGAAGCAGGTGCGCAGCCAGGTGAGCGAAGCCGTGGTGAGGGAGTACTGGGAAACCGCCTACAACAGCATAAACAGCGGGGCCGACGATCTGGGGCAGGCCGTCGATGGCGCCCGACGGATATCGGACGGAACCCAAACCGCGCAAGACGGGGCGAACCGGCTGACCGACGGGGCGTTCACCCTGCATACCGCCCTCGGCACCCTGGCAGACGGCCTGGACACCCTGTCTTCAGGCGCGGGGGAACTGAAAAGCGGAACGGGGTCGCTGGTCGCAGGGACATCCCGCCTTCAGACCGGGGCCGATCGGCTTTCAGACGGGGCGAACCAGGTGGCCGCAGGTGCCGGCGAACTGAAAAACCAGGGAACCGCAAACGTGGCGCACGGAGCCGACCAGCTGAGGACGCAGGGAACCGCGCCCCTGTCCCTTGGCGCCGACCAGCTGCGCCAGGCGACCGCGGCGCTTCCCACCTCCGATCAAGTCGCGCGACTGCAAGCGGCCGACAACCAGCTTAAGGGCGGTCTCTCTTCCCTATCGGCCAAGGTGGGAACGTCCTCTGACAGCGATTCGACCACTCTGTTCGGCGGCATCAACCAGCTCGGCGATGGCGCCCAACGCGTGTCCTCCGGAGCTAGCCAGCTGAAAGGCGGTGCCGATGCGCTCGCATCCGGCATCGGGTCGTCGGGCGACACCGGAACATCGACGCTTTACGGGCTGAGCAACAGCGAGTCCGCAGCCATCGACGCAGCGCTTGCGGCGCTGCAGAGCTCGGGTAGCACCGACGCGGCAACGCAGCAGGCCATCTCCTACCTCAAGGGCGCTCAACAGGCGGCGGCGGGCGTGAAGACCGCCGAGGAAAGAATCGCCGCGGGCGCGACCGGCCTGCAGTCGGGACTGGGCGAACTTTCCACCGGAACCGATGGCATCTCCCGGGGCCTGGCGTCGCTGCAGACGAACATGAACGCGCTCTCGGGTGCGACAACCCAGCTGAAAGACGGATACGAAACGCTTTCAAGCGCGGTTTCCCCCCTGATCTCAAACGCTCCCGCCCTCAAAGCGGCCATAGGGCAGCTGGCAGACGGCGCCGATCGATTGGACGCCAAGATGCAAGCGCTCGCACAAGGAGCGGGCGAGGTTGACGCGAACATGCAATCCCTCGTTTCGGGAAGCCGCCAGGTTGCCGACGGCGCAGAGGGTGCTGCCGCAGGCGCAACCGAGCTCGCCGACGGCGCGGCGAAGCTCGACGGTGGGGCCTCCAAGTTGGCAGACGGCGCCCGAGGCGCCTCCGACGGATCCGGAAAGATCAACAGCGGGGCGGCCGCCTTGGCCGAAAACGAGCAGAAGCTCGCCGATGGCCTGGGGGATCTGACGGACGGATCGGATGAGCTGGCATCGGCTCTGGCAGATGCGCAAAACTCCATGCGCATCGACAACGTCCCGGCGCGGGCCGAGATGATGAGCTCCCCGATCGATTTGAACGAAAGCCACTACACCGACGTCCTGAACTACGGAACCGGATTTGCGCCCTACTTCATCTCGCTGGCCCTGTGGGTTGGCGCGCTCATGGTGGGATTCATCTTCAGACCGCTGAACAACCGCCTCATCCTCTCGGGAGCCCATCCGGCGATGGTCGCATTCTCCAGCTTCATGCCCTTGGCGGTTATGGCCATCATCCAGGCGCTGCTGCTATTGACCACCCTGCAGTTCGCCCTGCATCTCCAGATCGACAACGTTGCGGCGTTCTATCTGATCGGCATCTTGGTCGCCCTCGTGTTCGCAGCTCTGATGCAGCTCATATTCGCGGCCTTGAAGGTACCGGGACGCGTCGTGGCCATCGTCTTCCTCATGCTGCAGCTCACCAGCGCCGCAGGGACCTTCCCCATCGAGATGACGCCGCCGTTCTTCCAGGCCATCAACCCGTTCATGCCCATGACGTACTCGGTCGCATCGCTGCGCCAGGCCATGGCCGGACTGGACGTCGCCGCCATGCTGAGCGCCGCCGCCGTCCTGGCGGGAATCGGCATCGCCAGCTTTGCAGGCACCGTGCTGGTCGCGCGCGCGAAGCGCAACGTGGTCATGACCGACCTCCATCCCGTCATATCGCTCAGTTAGGATCTTGGCTAGAATAGGCGCATGATGAAGAAATCCGAACAGACCAGAGGACGGCTCCTCGAAGCGGCCCTCCGTGTGATCAGCCGAAAAGGGTACAGCGCCGCCACCGTTGACGAGATCGTCAAAGAGGCGGGCGTATCCAAGGGGGTTGCCTACTATCACTTCAAAAGCAAGGAGGAGATAGGAAACAGCATCCTCGATATCCGCACCGAGCAGATCTTCGAGGATCTGAAATCGTGCGCGGTCGAAAAGGATGCGGCCGAGGCGCTGGCCGCAATGCTGGGCAAGTTCGTGGACATCGCCTTCGACGACCGGTCGTTCACCCGCTTCCTCATGAACGAGCTGTGGCGCGAGGGGCGCACCTGGTCGACCGACATGCGCCAGAAAATCGAAGCGATCATCGAGCTTTTGGCCGAGCAGGTTGAGCGCGGCAAAGCCGACGGCCTGTTCAGAGAATCGCTCGATCCCACCTTCGTGGCCAACGGCATCCTGGGCCTCATCATCACCGACACCCTGTACGCCACCGGACCCGACGGCGAGCCGACCGTTTCGAAAGACCAGTTCCGAGCGCGTATCGCCGACTTCGTCAGCCACGCGCTGCTACGATAGGGCCCGCGCCCCCCCTTCGCCTAAATCCAGCACAAGCGGGGCATGGTTGCGCCGCGCCTCGACGGGCGGCAGTTCCGTCCAGCCATCCCCGTACATGATCGACAGATGGCGTTCGGGATCGGCCGGGCCGAAGAACTCGCACCCCTCGAACGAAAGGGGAGAGACGCGGTCGAACCCTTCGGCGGGAAGGGTGATCGAGGGCCACGCGAGGGTGGCGTACTCGCGTCCCGGCGACTCGAGCCCCCGCGCCGCCTCGCGCTCGAACCGCTCGACCAGGCGCCGATGGTCGGACGCAAGCCCTAAGACCGCATGGGCAACCCGGCAAACCGCCTTCTCGGCTTCTCCCAGCGCCCCCGTATGCGGAACGCCTACACAACCCGAATGAAGCAGGTACAGCGTGCTTTGCAGCTGCCGGCAGCGCGCACGCTGGCGCGCCGCCACGCGGGGGTCGGCATGCATGACGTCGTACGGAAAGATATCGATGAACACCCCCTGGTCGAACCCCGCATCAAGCGTCTCCCGAGTATGGAAGCGCGTTCCCGATCTGCACACCTTGCCGAACATGCCCGCCTGCTGCGGACATGTTCGGGGATCCGACACCCGGTAGCGCTCCCCCAGCGCGCGGGGCGCCACCTGCATGAACCGCTCGTAATCGGTGCGCGGCATCCCCAGGTCGATGTCGTCGTCCCAGGGGATGAACCCTCCGTGCCGCATCGCGCCCAGAAGCGTGCCGCCATCGAGGAAGTACGTGATCCCCTCGGCACGGCAGACGCGATCGACGTCCTTCAGTATCTCCAGCTGAAGAAGCTGGAGTCTGCGCAGCATCTCCGGGTCGTAGCGCATATTCACTCACCTTCCGTCCGCTTCGTCGATGCGTCCGCCAAACTACGATAATACCGTTCGAGCCACGCCGCGGTGCGCTCGATATCGAAGCCTGCGGCCCGCACCGCCCGGGCTCCTAGCGCGCGCTCGGGCGAACGCTCGAGCGCGCCGACCATGGCATCGACCCAAACCTGCGGCCCTTGCGTCAAATCGAGCCTGGTCGCAATGCGCGCATCCATCACAGAGAGTTCCGGCACGCCGGTGGACAGCAGCGTGGGCGCACCCGCGGCCTGAGCCTCGATAACCGACACGGGAAGACCCTCTGACAACGACGGGAAAACGAACAGGTCGAACGCCTTCTGCAAACGGGCGACCTCATCGGTCACACCCCAGAACACCACATCGTCCGCGCACCCACTGTCCACCGCGTGCGCCCTCACTTCATCCTCGATCGCGCCGCGACCCACCAGCACCAGCAACGCTTCGGGTACGCGCCGCTTGAACCGCGCGAAGGCATCGATGAGGAAGCGGTGATTCTTCACCGGATCGAAGCGCCCCACATGGCCCACCACCACGCGGTCCGCCCATCCAAAATCTCGCTTTGCCTGCCTATGAGCAGGTTCGTCGCATTGAAACGCCGCTACGTCGATTGCGTTGCGCAGCACCGAGAATCGCTTCCCCCCAACGACCGCACGACCGAAGCGATCGATGCCCGCCTCAAGCGAACAGGCCAGAAACCCGTCTGCCTGAAACCTCACGGGAAGCGACAGAGCGCGAAACGCTACCTCGGTTGGCGAGAGGGGGAAATTCCGCGCATGGCTGTGCGCAATGACGGCCTTTCCCGCCCGACGCGCCTCGGGCAGATAGATAAGCGCGCTGCTTCCGATATGCCCGTGAACGATCTCATGCTCGGGATGACGGTCGAAGAAGTCCCGACACGCCCTGCGGTACGAGCACGCATTCGACACGACGAAGCGCGGCAGCTCCCGAAACACCGATCCGCCCAGATCGGCTATCTCCTCGTCGTAATCGCATAGGCGCTGTTCGTGGACGAGAAAATCGAACTGGATCCGTTCGCGATCGATCGCGCGGTACAGGTTCATGATCATCGTTTCGGCACCGCCGCGATCCATGGCGCCGATCACCTGGAGAACACGCATCTCTCACCTTTCTCGAACCGGACAGGCTCTCTCGAACCTCCTGCAACAGCGAACGCCGGCAGACGGCCGGTCACTCTTCCGCAGCGCCGACGGGACACTGCCCTAGCTTCCTCACGATGAACAGCAGCAGCATGCCCGCACCCAGCAAGCAGGCCGCCATGCCGGTGAAGCTCACGCCGTTCATGCCCCATATCGATACGAACGGATAGCTGAGCACCGCAACTGCCGCAAACGCCACCGCGTTGCCGATCAGGTTCCCCCTGAAATCGCGCAGCGCGATAAGCAGATCCCCGAAAAACCAGAGGAACGCCGTCGCCAACGTGGCGATCAGAATGGGTTGGAGCAGGTACACGTACGAAAGTATGCTCTGGCCAAACAAGAGCTCGAGCACCCACGCCCCTGCCAGCGCCAACCCCACCGAGCAGACGACCGCCACGGCAATGATGCCAAGCGCCGTCCGCGCGAACAGCTTCAGGAACTTCGCGCGCTTCCCCCCGAAGTACAGCGCGGGGAACACGTCCAACAACGGACCGTACAGGTAGTTGGCGCCCATCTGAACCACCAGCGCAAGCGCCGCCACCGATGAGTAGATACCCAAGGCGGCGTCTCCGGACAGATACGACAGCATCTGCTTGGGAATCACGAACAGGGAACCGGCGGCAAGCGCCGCTATCGTGGACGGAAACGAGGTCTTCAGGAAAAAGACCGCCTTTGCCCCGGTAAGCTTCAGACACACCGGCTCGAACCGAGCCGTGCGCGGGATATCCCAGAAAACAAGCACCGAAAACGCAGCCGCGCCCATGGCGATGATGGCCAGATCGAGATTCTGCGTGAAGTAGAACACCGCCGAGAAGGCCGCAAGCGTGGACACGCCCTGGAGAATGAACGACATTCCCGCATAGTCCAGCCTGCGATGCTGCTGGTCGGTTCCGTGCAGCACATCGATGACCAAGCCTATTGCCTTGAAGCAGTAGAACAGCGCGATCGTGGGCAGCGCGTACCATGCGCAGGTGGCGTACGCATAAGCCATGCAAAGCACGAAAGAGGCCGCCAGCATGACCACGCGGAATCCCAGGTATTCGGATAGCTCGTTTTCCCGATTCACGTCCGAGATCTGGTAGGTTCCCATCTTGTAGTTTGCCAGGGTGCCGAACAGACCCACAACCGACATCGCAAGCGCCAGCAACCCCGCCGCGTCGTAGCCGCCAAGCGACAGGCGCACCACCAGCACCGTCACCAACCACTGACAAGCCAAATAGACAAGCGACCCCACCGAGTTCCACAGCATGTTTCCCTTCATGGACAGCGGGGGCACGGATTCGGGTGCGGGCTCGTTGCGGAAAACGCGAGGGGACCTCATCGCGACAACCGATACGCCTCGACCACGTGCACGGCCCGCTTATCCTCGGGAGGAATCTGCTTCCAATCGCCGTAATGCAAGCCGAGCAGCTCCTTGTATCCCGAGGGAACCGAAAGAGAGCGTCCCTCGAACGGCAGATGGACAACCGATGAGAACACCGCATCGGGAATGGGGCGCGGCGGATATCCGTCATCGACCAGAGCAGCCACATAGCCCGTATCTCGATCGCACGCATCGCGTGCGCTCTCGTCGATAAGGCGCGCGTACTTCACCGCATCAAGTCGATGGGCGACGGGACACACGATGCGCTTGGCGGCCTTCGCCAGAAAGGACGATCCCACCGAAGGGTCGGCCACGATGAACGACCGCGCAAGCGACAGGCGCCCGATGCGCTTGGACGCCCGCAGGTCGGACAGATCCACGCGATCGAGGGGAAACACGTCGATCCACACGCCCGTCGCGATATCTTTGCGAGCGAAATCCTCCTTCACCAGCGTGTTCGCGTCGACGATCTTCGCGAAGGGATAGACCGACCGCCCATCGCGGTAAAACGCCAGCGAGAACCGGTCGCTGGAGCGCCACCGGTCGAACCCGGCGACAAGGCGCTCGTAGTCCTCCCTCATCATGATGACGTCGATGTCGTCGTCCCAGGGAATGAAGCCCTCATGGCGCGCAGCGCCCAGCAGGGTTCCGTACCCCAAATAGTAGGTGATTCCCTGTTCGGAACATATACGCACGAACTCGTCCAAGATTTCGAGCTCGATGCTCTTTACCTCGTTGACGCTTAACGGCTCCACGGCCCGCCTCCTACGACTCTCGATCGCGCAGATCCCTCAGTGCGCAGTCCTGAGCGAGTTCGGCAACCTTCTTCTTCAAACTGGACAGCTCCATAGTCAGGTAGAACCCGCGCACCACCAAGATGGCGATAACGCACAGAAACACGAAGTTCGAGGGGGACTCGATGTCCAGCAGGTTCGAGAAGAAGAATGCGATCTGGGGAAACACAGACAAGATAACCAACGCCAGCGCCAAGAAGAACCAGAACATGGCCTCGTCCACCTTCATCTTCTCGTGGCGGATCTTGACGAGGATGAACGCGAACGTAAGAATCGCTCCCGCTACAAGCACGAAGACGAGCATATCTCCCCTTTCTTTCTGAACCACAGCACCAGCAAGATGGAAACGCCCATGCGCAGCATGTACAACACCGACTTCGTGAAGTTCAGATAGCTTTCCCCCGCAATGCGCTCGCGCATCTCGACGGGAACCTCGCATACCTTGAAGCCGCTGCGCATCAGATACGAAAGCGTGTCGGGCTCGGGTCCGAAATCGGAATCGCGGGCGAACAGGGGCACAACGCGCGAACTGAACAGCCGCATGCCCGATGTCGGATCCTGGATCCTCTGGCCGGTAGTGAGCTTGATCATAGCCGTGATCAACGTCGAACCCACCATGCGCGCGGAAACGGGCTTCCTGCAGTTCACGAATCGGGATCCCACCACGATGTCGGCGCCGGTGCCCTCGGCGCACGACACCAAATCCGAGATGTAGGCCGCCGAGTGCTGCCCATCGGCGTCGAATTGAATGACGTAATCGTAGGATTGCTCGTAGGCGTATTTCATGCCCGCCTGAAACGCCCCGGTCAAGCCCAGATTAATGGGAAGCGACAGCATCCTGTAGCCCCGCTCGCGACAGATCGATTCGGTCGCATCGCGCGAACCGTCGTTGACCACCAGGTAGTCGATGTCGGACGCATGCGCCTTCAGATCCTCGATGGCAGAGACGATGCTGCCTTCCTCGTTATACGCCGGCACCAGCGCCAGCACCCGTTTTCTCAAATCAGCCATACCCAACCCTATCGAACGGATAGAACCGCCGCCACGCAACCCGCTACCAGAACCATATGATAACGAACGCCAACGATATCGCATCAAGCGCAAGCACCGCGATTGCAAACAGGTGGGCCGGAGCCTCGCCTATCCGCAAACGCTTGAGGGAGAACAGCGAAGCCGCGCCCAAAAACGCTACGGGAATAAAATAGCGGCCCTGGACCCCCTCGACGGGACCCGCATCATCGGAGCAATCCAGCAGAAACACCGCAAATAGCATAAGCTGCTCTACCACGGCCAGAAGAAAGAACGTCAGCCTGTTGTGCCAGGGAATCGACAGGCGACCGTCGAAACTGGCCAGCAGCGCCACCAGCAGAACCGCAAGGTAGGCGGCCCACACAAGCGGAACGTGCGCGGCAGCCGGATAGAGCGCTTCGTGCGGCCACCCCAGATTCTCTCCCGCGAACTGGCAGATCGTCGGCACGCTGCGATGCTGGACGGTCTCAAGCAGCCGCTGGATGAACATCGAGGGCTCCAACCGATGCGCGGCCTCGTCCAGAAGGCGCCGGTACCCGCTCGACAAGACGAACGCAACCGCGAAGACCGCGAATCCCGCCATGGCAAACGGAACGCCCCAGCGTATCCAGCGCCGTTTGATTTGGGGAAGCAGAACCAGAGCCGCCGCCGTAAGGGGAAGGTAGGCGTACTTGCAAAGAAACACCAACGCGAAAAAGAAGCCCAGCAGCGCCCACTGACGCCAGGGAATCCCCACGCGCCCCTCGGCTCGCAGCGCGACCACCTGCGCAAGGAAGCAGAGAATGGCGATGTTGCACAGGGCGTCGGCCGAACACGACGCTTCTTGCTGTAGCAGCATGGGGTTGAGCAGAAACACCAGGGCGAACTGCTTTCCCGACGGAAGCCGCCTGATAATCCACCACCCCGCCAGCATGAACAACGCAGCGTTGGACAGGCGCGCAAGATAGATGAGCACATAGGCGTTCAGGCCGAGGGCCTTTCCCGCCAGCACCGTCAAAGACGGAACGAGGTAGTTCGCCTCCGAATACGCCGCGACGGTGAAATCCGTCTGCCTGACCTGGGTGTAATCGAAAGGAACCAACAGCTCGGCGGCAAGCTGCTCGTAGTTGTCTATGAACACGTATGCCTGGTGCAGCTGGGCGGGCACATCGAGGAGCGCCTGGCCCGCTCTGTTATCGAATATGCGATTGATATGGGTGAACTCGTCGGGTACCGCATAGGGCATCATGAAGAAGGCGAACCCGCCCAAAAGGATCGGGGCTAAAACGAGGAACAAGCGCTCGGGACTGGTGCGGTATCGATCGAACAGGCGAGCGAACAGCACCAGGGAAACCCCCGCGCATGCAACGGCAAGGCCGGTGGCAAGGGTGGCCCATCCCTCGCGATAATGGGCGCACAGCGCACCAAGCAGCGCAGCTTCGCCTACGATGACGAACGCGAAATAGAAGCCGAAAAGAACGATGCGTTCCGCACGCGCGCCCTTCTCCGTCTGCGATCCTTCCGACATGCCACCCGTCACTTGTCTATCCGTCGTTGCTCGATCCCCGGTCGATTTCCATGCAAAAGACTTCACATGATACCATTGATCGCGCTTTGATTCATTTCACCACCTCGGAGGAGAACCGAACGCCATGAACCGCCAACGCTGCATCTGCATGTTCTCCACCCGCTACGCCCCGAACGTAGGCGGCGTCGAATCGTACACAGAGCACCTGGCACGCACCCTGGTTCGGCTGGGCATCCGCGTGATCGTGGTCACCTCGAACACCCACGGGCTGGAAAGCCGCACGTCGGAATCTGGATTCGACGTGGTGCGGCTTCCCTGTCGCAACCTGCTGGGCGGCCGCTACCCCGTCCCCCAGAGAAACGCCGAATACCGCCGGCTCGTATCCTGGCTTGAAACGCAGACCATCGACTGCGTCGTGGTGCACGCCCGGTTCTACCCGCATTCGCTCGAAGGGTTGGCCCTTGCCGACAGGCTGGGCGCCAGCGGCATCGTAGTCGAACACGGCTCGGCGCACCTCACCATGGGACACGCATTCGTCGATCTTGCGGTACGCGCGGTCGAACACGCGATGACAAGGCGCGTCATGCGCTATCGGCCCAGGTTCTTCGCTGTTTCCCGCAAAGCCAGCGCATGGCTGGGCCACTTCGGCATCGCGTCATCCGGCGAGCTTCCCAACGCGATCGACGCCGATGCGTTCGCTTCGCTTGCAAGCGAACGCGATTTCGCCTCCGAGCTGCACCTTGAAGACGATGCGTTCATCGTGGCGTTCGCCGGAAGGCTGGTGCCCGAAAAAGGGGCGCTCGCGCTTGCCCGGGCCATCGCTTCTCTGGAGAAGGAAGAGGGGGCTCCCGTTTGCGCCCTCATCGCCGGAGCGGGGCCCGAAAGCCACGCGATCGAAGCGCTCGGATGCAAGCGCGTTCACGCGCTGGGAAAGCTTTCGCGCGAAGACTTGGCTGCGCTGCTGCATCGAGCCGACGCGATGGCCCTGCCCTCGCGCTCGGAAGGCTTCGCCACCGCCTTGCTCGAAGCCGCCGCCTGCAAGACGCCCGCAATCGTCACCGCCGTGGGCGGCACCGACGAGCTGATCCCCGATCAGCGGTTCGGCGTTCTGCTGGCGGACGCCCGTCCCGAAACGGTGGCGCAGGCGCTGAGAAAGGCCGCGGGCAACCGAGCGCTCACCGCATCGCAGGGAGAGGCCGCCTACCGGCGGGCGAAGGATCGGTGCTCGTGGGACGCAACCGCCCGATTGCTGCTGGAAGCCGTGTACGGCCCCTCTCGCAACGAAGCCGATCAGTAGTAGCGGAAATACGCCGCGCAGCTGCCCTCGCTCGACACCATGCAGGGTCCCACCGGGTTTTCCGGCGTGCATACCTTTCTGAACAGCGGGCATTCGTCTGGTCGCATGATACCGCGCAAGATATCGCCGCAACGGCACCCCTTCGGTTCGCGCGTCTGCTCGACCCGGGGCCGCAGCTTCGCAACGGCATCGAAGCCTTGGTAGCGCTCGCGCAGCCGATACCCCGACCCCTCGATGGGCCCCAACCCGCGCCAGATGGCCGTGCACGTGTCGAACACCTCGTCGATCGCGGCTTTCGCCACGGGGTTGCCCTCGGGCATGACTCCGCGCGCATACGCGATCTCGATCTCGGCGCGACCCTCGTGCAGCTGGCGCATGATCATGGCGATGCCCTGCAGCATATCCACCGGCTCGAAACCGGTGATAACCCCGGGAATACCGTATTTTTCAGCGAGGAAGCGGTACGGCTCGGCTCCGATGATGGTGCTGACATGGCCGGGAAGGATGAGCGCCGATACCTTAAGCTTCGGATCGGCGATGATCGCCTCGATGGCCCCCGGCATGTTCTTGTGCGCCGCGAACACGCTGAAATTTCCCAACCCCTCTTCAAGCGCCCGCTTGACGGCGATGGCCACCAGGGGCGTGGTCGTCTCGAACCCGACGCCCACGAACACCACTTCGCGGTCGGGGTTGTCCCGTGCGATTCTCAAAGCGTCCAACGGCGAGTACACGATTCGGATATCGCGTCCGTCAGCCTGCTCTTTCAGCAGGCTGGACGTAGACCCCGGAACGCGCGTCATATCCCCGAACGTGGCGATGGTCACCTCGGGGATGCGCGCCAGCGCGATGACGGTGTCGATGTCGCTGTTCGACGTGACGCACACCGGGCAGCCCGGCCCCGACGCCAGGCGCACCCCTTCGGGCATCAGATCGCGAATGCCACTGCGGGCGATGGACACCGTATGCGTCCCGCATACTTCCATAAGCACCGCTTCGCCGGGAGAGAACGCCGCAATCGCATCGAGCATCCTGCGGGCCAGCACCGGATCCTTGAAGCGGGCAAGCTCTTCCTCCATCGAAAAAACCCCTCGCTCGAAAGAGCCCGCCGCACGATCTGCCGTGCGCTCCATCAGAGAACCGCCGTCTGAGGGCCAGCCTCGAAATCGTCAACCAGTTCAGACATCTCGTCTATGAGGGCCAGCGTCTCCTTCGCGTATTCCTCGCCCACCACCTCGATGGAGAAACCCGCATGCACCAGCACGTAATCGTCCAGCCCCGCCTGGGGGGTAAGGTCGATGGAGATGTCGCGCGTCGTGCCCATGATGGACACTTCGGCCATGTTGTTGTCTTTCAGCTCGGTGATCCGAGCGGGAATCGCTAGGCACATATCCAAACCCTCTTTCTGGTCGGCTCCAGAATAGCCCCTCTCGCCGAAGCGCGCCCCATGCGCCCGACCCGTTCGCACGGCACTAACACACGGCCGATGCTACCACCGCCTGACCGAAAGAGATGCATCCGTCATTCGGAGGTAACTCGGCGTTGATGGCAACGGTGAACCCCGCCGCCTCTAGCTTCTCCAGCCCGCGCTCGATCAGATAGCGGTTCATGAACACCCCTCCCGACAGCGCGACGGTCGAGATTCCGTACACACCGCGCACCAGCTCGGCCACGTCCACCATCGCGCGCACGAACGCGCTGTGGAACCTCAGCGAAACAACCTGCACGGAAACGCCCGCTTCAAGATCGTCCAGCAACGCTGAAAACGTCGGGCTCGCATCAAGCAGGACCACCGAGGTGTCGCGGGCGGTGCTTTGGGGAAGCGCGGCGTTTTTCGTGATCGCGATGCGGTAGCGATCATCGTCTTCGATTCGGAGCTCCCCTTGTCTGGCGGCGTCGAACAGGATTGCCGCCTCGCCCTCGTAGGTGGGATGCGCACACACGCCCGTAAGCGCCGCGGCCGCATCGAAGAGCCTGCCCACCGACGAAGTGGAAGGCGCGTTCAGACCCCTCTCGATCATCTGGTCGCACACCGCCGCCTGATCGCCCAGCTGGTCGATAACGCGGCGGGCGCAAGGGTGCCCAAGTAAATCGAACGCCCACAAAACGCCGTAGGCCATACGCAGCGGGTTCTCGATGGCGGCCGCACCTCCCGGCATCGGCACATACGAAAAGTTCGCGAAGCGTTCGTAATCGGATCGGTTGGCCAACAGCACCTCGCCGCCCCACAGCGCTCCATCGGCGCCGTACCCGGTTCCGTCGAACGCGATGCCGCACACCGCCTCGCCGATTCCGTGCTCGCCCAGAACCGAGGCGATATGGGCGTGGTGATGCTGAACCTCGATCAGAGGAGAACCCTGTTCGCGAGCCCATTTCGCCGTAAGGTACTCGGGGTGGGCGTCGCACGCCACAACGGTCGGGGTCAACCCGAATAGATTCTCGTATCGTCGCTTCGCTTCAAACCAGGCATCGTAGGTCTCGACGTTTTCGACGTCCCCGATGTGCTGGGAGACGAACACCTCGGGTACGCGAGTGAGGGCAAGCGTCGATTTCTGCTCGGACCCGCAGGCCAAAATAGAGGGGGGCTGAACTTCGGCCGGTGCCAAATCCGCCTCCGCGGCCCTTTGCCCAGCCGCACCTTCGTTCACATGCGCGCCCTCGGCTCCGGAAGACCCCGCCGCGCCATCGACGGAACCCAGCCTCAAGGGCGCCGGAGCGAACCCGCGAGCACGGCGGAAGAACTGCACCGCGCGATTGGGTCGTCCCGCCGCATCCGCTCCCGGAACGCTCAGCACGCGCACGACCGAATCGTCGTAGCGCGACTCGATGACGCGATCGTTGCCCAGAACGGCATCGGCGATGGGGGCCAGCAAGGCGCGCGCAGCCCCATCGTCGGTGACGATGGGATCGTTATGGACGTTTCCCGAAGTCATAACCAGCATGCGCTTTCCCGTCGCCTCTGCGAAATCGTGGATGAGCAGATACTGGACCGGAGTGGCGGGAAGCATGACCCCCAGATCGGGCAAACCGTCTGCCAACCCCGCAGCCAAAGAAGCGTCCGAACGCTTGCGCAAAAGTACGATCGGACGCGCGGGAGACTCGAGCAGGGCCGCTTCGGCCTCATCCACCTCGCACGAAATGCGGGCGTCTTCGATGCCGGCCGCCATCACCGCGAACGCCTTGCCGTCGCGCTTCTTGCGCGCGCGCAGCTTGGCAAGCGCGGCCTCGCTGGACGCATCGCACACCAAATGAAAGCCGCCCAGACCCTTCACCGCAACGATGCCTTCGGCCGACAGAACCCGCACGGCCTCAGACAGGATGCGATCGCTTGATTCGCGGGTTGCCCCCCATGTCACCTCGCCCGCAATCCCGTCGGTCACCTCGCACCAGCTGATATGAGGCCCGCACTCGAAGCATGCGTCGGGCTGCGCATGGAATCGCCTGTCAAGCGGATCGGCGTACTCCTGGGCGCAATGGGGGCACATCGGGAAATCGGCCATGGACGTTTTCGGGCGGTCGTACGGAAGCCCGTTGATGATGGTGAAGCGCGGACCGCAGTTCGTGCAGTTGATGAACGGGTAGCGGTACCTCCGGTTCTCGGGGTCGAACAGCTCCCGCCGGCAGTCTTCGCATGTTGCCAGATCGGGCGACACGAGCGTCGTCGCATCGGCCGCCCCGTCGTCGGAGAATCGGATCTCGAACTCGGTGAAGCCCTCCGGTACGGCGTCGTGCATCTTGATGCGCTCGACCTTGGCGGCCGACGGCGCATTATCGGCTATTTCCATGACGAACCCGTCAAGATGGGACCGCTCGCCTTCGGCGTGGATGGTTACTCCGTCGATAGCGTTCAGTACCCAGCCGTTGACGAGGTAGCGCTTGGCCAGACGATAGACGAAGGGGCGAAACCCAACCCCCTGCACGACTCCCTTCACCTGAATGTCGATCGCTTCGATCATAGCAACCTCCTAAAGCAGACGATCCCTCCCGCATCCGCAAGAGGGATCGTTTTCAGCACACTGAGCGAATCGCGGGCCAGCGCTTCTTCGCAACCGCCGCATCCGCGTACCTAGATCCCTCGCTGCTCTTGGATCTCCCTGATCACCGACGTGATCTCGGAAGCAAGCGCACGCAGCGTCACCCCGGAGTTATCGGGCAGGTGCAGGTGCACCACGCGCCGATCGCGCGAGGAGAGCGTAACGAAATCGCCTACCGCCTGAGCTTTGGCAAGCGTCCCCAAGCTGGGAGCCACCGCGTCATGCAGGGGAATGTCTTTCAGCTCGTCTGCGGAAAGAATGAGGAACACCCCGTCGTTGCGCCCCCCCTTCTGCAGCTGTCCGGTCGAATGCAGGTAGCGCGGACCCACTTCCAGGCACGACACCACCCCGAACCCCGAGGCGACCCCGTGGCGAACGACCTCGAGCGCCTCGCGGCGGCCCTCCCCCGTGAACGGCAGAAACGCATTCAGCGCGAAGAAGTCCCCCTGCTCGATGGACCCCAGCAGGCCGCGCAGAGCCTCTCGGATGGTGCCCGGACCCGCAAGACGAGAACCGACGCGCACCTCGGCCTCGCCCATATCCCACTCGCCAATGAAGTGCTCGGTGAAATCGGGGGCGGGCTCGCCTTTTTCGAGGATGTCCATGACCTCGGACTTGGCCGAAGCGACATCGGGCTGATCGAACGGGCAAACCTTCATCAGGTACCCGCACATGGCTATGGCGTACTCCCACACCACGAAGTGCTCGGCCAGCTCTTCGACCGATTCGATACGGTAGTTCAAGCGAGGGATGGTGGGATCGACATACGACAGGCTCATCTCGAAATTGCGCATCTCGTCCCACGAGTCGTTTTTGGTCTGGTACATCACCACGCTGCGATCGCCCGGGTCCGACGAGAGCAGAAGCGAGTCCACCTCGATGTTGGGAAGGATCCCCTGGCCTTCCTTGCCCAGGCTCTCGGCCACCAGCTGCTCGATCCACAGGCCCAGAACGCGACCGCGCTTCTGCGTGAGCACCGAAAACTTGTTGCGGCCCTTCAGGTAGTTGTCGTACAGAAACGACGCCAGCCCAATGGCCGGGTTGTCGATGGAGTCCTCGCTGCAGGCCCGCTCCGCCTCGAGAGCGCACGCCATCATATGCTCGATATCGATACCCACAAGCGCGGCAGGCAGAAGGCCGAACACCGACAGAGCCGAATAGCGGCCACCCACCGTGGGTTCGCCGGAAAACACCGCTCGCCACCCCTCGTCGCGCGCCTGGCGTTCAAGCTCGGAGCCCGGATCGGTGATGGCCACCAGACGGCGGCGCACCTCGTCTTCGGTCAGAACCCTGCAAAACGCCTCGCGCACCGCCGCCAGCATCAAGCGGGGCTCGACGGTCCCGCCGCTTTTCGACGAGATCACCACCAGCGTGGTCTTCGGATTCACGATGGCCAACACCTCGCGCAACCGCACCGGGGAGTCGGAATCGAGCGTGCGAAACCGTATATCGGACGAATCCACCTTGTTGTATTTCGTAATGGTCATCGAAGCCTGGGTCGAACCCCCCTGGCCGATAAGGACCACGTCGGTCATCCCGGCGTCAACGGCCTCGCGGGCAAACGAGCGAATATCGGAAAACGAACACGGGGGGTTGCTGGCCAGATCGGTCCAGCCCATGTAATTGCGGGCACATTCCAGCGCCTCGTCGGAAAAATCGTACACCGAAGCGTCCTTGGCGTGGATGCGGCTCGCAATATGCTCTCTCACCAAGGTCTTACCCGATGGGTACAGCTTTTCCATCTCTACGGAAATCATCTGAGGAAATCCTCTCATCCGTTTTGGGAACGTGCGAATGCACACACGCACGTCATTTTACCGAAACGCCGGCGAGGGCTCGCCGAAGGCTCGAACGGCATGTTCCTTGGCGCGGTTCGAACCGTTAAGCAAAAGCCCCAAGCACCGTGCCTGGGGCCCTCCTCGCTCGTAACGTGCCTGCTACAGCCCCAGCGCCTTCTTCAAGAGCGACACGCGGCGGCGAGAGACGGGGATGCGCTCGTCCACGCCGTTCAGCGCAAGGGACAGCGTTCCGCCGGCCACCGGCTCTACCTCTTCGACCAGCGAGAGATTCACCAGATAGCCGCGATGCACGCGGAAAAACCCATGTCCGTCCAGCCTTTTCTCCAGCTGAGCCAAGCTGACCGTGGAGAAGTAACGGTCATCGTCGGTTTGCAGGTAGGCGTAATCGTCGCGCGCCATGACGAAGCGGATGCTGTCGATGGGGATGAAGATCTTCTTGCCCCCCTTCTCGACGGGGATGCGCTCGGACTTCTGAGCCTGGAGGTGCAGCGCCACGTTTTCGCGCACCCGGGAGATCGCCTGGGCCAGACGCTCGGTTTCGACCGGCTTCACCAGGTAATCGACGGCGTTCACCTTGAACGCGTCCAGCGCATACTCGCTGTAGGCGGTTACGAACACCACGGCCGGGGGAAACTTCAGGTGCTGCAGGCCGTCGGCGAGCTTCAGTCCGGTTGCCTCAGGCATGTTCACATCGAGGAACATGACGTCGCAGGGGTACTCCTTCAGCTTCTCGATGGCCTCCCGCACGCTTGCGGCCTCGGCCACGACCTCGGTCTGACCAAGTTCGTCAAGCAGAAACCTGAGCTCGGAACGGGCAGGGGCCTCGTCGTCAACGATAATCGCTTTAAGCACAGCGGACCTTCCTCAAACGTCAGCCCCTCGACAAAAGAGCTGTCCTGCGGTTGGTTACACGGCACTGATTATAGAGCAAGCGCAAGGATCACAGGGAGCATTTCATCAGAGCGGCGAGGGACAAAACGTAAATTCTGAACGCGTCCTTCAAGGTGTCCTCGCTTATCCCCTCGTCAGGTCCGTGCATCGTTCCCACCCAGGCGGGACGAACCTCGTCGGGCATTTCGGGTCCGAAGCTTGCCGCGCATGGAAACAGACGCGCATACGTGCCCCCCTTCATGGTGAAAGCCGCGTCGTCGCGCCCGGTCACCCGCCTGTAAGCTCCCAGGAGAGCCTGGACGGCCTCGGAGTCGGGGCTGGTGAGAAAAGGCTTTTTGTCATGATCGAGCGAAAACGCCGCGCCCGCCTCGTGCGCGGCGGCTTCTACGCGCCGTGCGATGCAAGAGGCCGACGTCGTGGTGGGATACCGGCAGTCAATCGTTTGGCGCAACCGCCCCCCTTCAAGCGATGCGACCCCCCCGACGCAGGTGAGCGCTCCGAAGTCGTCGTCTACTGCCTCGATCCCCACGCCCGACCCGTCGCTCACCGACAGCAATGCGCGCTCGAAGTTCAGAAACGCCCGCTCCTCGGGTGTGCCCACTCCGTTTTCCAGCATATAGCCCACAAGAAGCCCGATGGCGTTGCGGCCCAGCTCGGGCGTCGAGGCATGCGCGCTTTTCCCGCGTGCGAACAGATCGAACATACCGCCTCCGAGCGGCGTCGCCTCCACGCAGTCGCTCGAAGCGAGCGCCCGATCGCTGCGCACGACCGCCCGGGCCTGCCCGGGTACGGCGTTCACCGCCGCACCTCCCTCGAACTCGACGATGTCGCCGTTCTCGACGATGGGCCCCTCGACCGTCCCGCTGCAGATGCCCGCCTCTCCGTATCCGACGGGGAACTCGGCATCGGGCGTGAATAGAAACGCGGGGTCCGCGTGATGGGCGCGATAGTGCTCGACGTCTTTCATGTTCGTCTCCTCGTTGGCTCCGAACAGAAGGCGCACCGTGTAGGGCAAAGGACCGCATGCATCTTTGATCAGGCGAACGGCGTGCAGAGCCACGACCATCGGCCCCTTGTCATCGCTTGTCCCCCGACCCAAGACGAACCCGTCTTTACGCGTAAGGGAAAACGGCGGGTATGTCCAGCCCGGCCCCGCGGGGACGACGTCAACATGTCCGATCACGCCGATCTGGGTGGCGCTTCGTCCCGGCGCATCGGCGTATCCCAGATACCCCTCGCAATCGCACACGTCGAAACCATATCCGGCCGCGATGTCCAGCGCGCAGGTCAAAGCCGCGCGAGGCCCGGGACCGAACGGAGCTCCCGGCTGCGCAGACCCCAAATCCTCGACGCTTTCCACAGAGACGAGTGTCTCGATATCGCTCAGCATAGCGTCCCAATGATCCTCCAGATACCTATCTGCCGCCGCAAGCAAATCGCGTTCGTCCATTCTCCATCCCCGCCTTCCACTTCGGACCCGGAAGCTGGCCGCTGCACAGCGCAGGCAAAGCAGGCGTGCAACGGCATCTCTATCGACTCGATGCCTAGATTAACGCGAAAGGCATCAACGGCATCCCTCGTGCTAGGATTATCCTCGACTAACCCGCAAGCGGGCGCTGCGAGCAACCGCTTCCCACCCGAACCGAAGGAAACCCCATGAACATCGACCAGGCTCTCGAACATGCAAACGCCTTCGCCTTCCCCGACTTTCTGCTCGCGTTCGGGGATGAGGCGATCGAGACCGAGTGCGCGAAAAACGAGGAGGCCATCAAGGTGCTCACCGATGCCTTCATGGCTCAAGACAACCCGGGATTCGGGTTCGACTTGGTGCTCGAGCTGGCCGATCGCAACCGCGATCTGGCTGATCAGCTGGAAAGCGATCGCATCGAGCGCATGCGCGGGCTGAACCTGTCCCGAGGCCTGTCCGACGATGACCTGGTACGCGCCATCGCCAAGCTGCGCCGCTGCCGCCCCGAAACCGTTTTGAAGGAAACCGTCCAGCGCCGCCAGCCCATCGCCACGGCCTACGCCGGAGGAAACGGCATGTGCGGAACCGTGGTGGGCATCGACATCGAAACCACGTCGCGCCACCCCGATCGCGGGCGCATCATCAATATCGGATGGGAGCTTATGGAGCTGAAAGCCGACGCCGAGCCCCGCGATGCGGTCAGCCTGTATTGCGGCCTGCCCGCCGAATACGAGCAAAAAGGCGTGCCCCTGGCCAACATCCATAAGATTACCTGGGATGACGTGAAAGACGAAAAGCCCTTGCGCGAGAACCCCGAGCTCCAGGCCAAGCTGCTGCAGGTGCTGGAATCGCATCCCTACATGGCTCACAACGCCGCTTTCGAGGACTCGTGGTTCATGCTGAACCTCAAGGGGTACGCCGAAGGGCGCAAAGCAGGGCGCATCATTCCCATCGACACGCGCGACATCTGCCGCCAGCTGGACCGCGAAACGCAGTTCATGCCCTTCGACGCCAAGCCGGCTGCGCTGGAAAACTGGGCGCGCCGCCGTGGCACCCTTGCTCCCGACCAGGCAGAGCGCCATCTGGGCTTGGATGACGCCGACCTTATGCTGCGCACGGTGCGCGAAGAGATCCGTGAGCGCAACCTGTTCAAGGCCTAGACAGGGCAAGCGTTGGAATTATGATGTTGGGAACCATCTCGCGCTGTTCCGACCGATGAGCTATAATCCAACCCTGCGCCCGAGTGGCGGAATGGCAGACGCGGCGGTCTCAAAAACCGTTGGGGAAACTCGTGCGAGTTCGACTCTCGCCTCGGGCACCACTTGAAACTGAAAGAGGGGGCTGATCGCAGCCCCCTCGATGCGCACCTGGCCCGGGTGCGTTTTTCCCTTTACGGCCGAGCATCGATTCCTAAGCCAGCGGCTTGATGGATGCACCGCCGATCTCCACCGATGCCACCTCGCTTGGATCGATGATCCGATCGAAGAACACGTTGCGAGACCAGATAACCGTCCCGCCATCGTCGCGGCTGATGCTGTACACCACCGCATACCCATGCGCATCGCCCACCACCGCATCGGCCTCTCGCTCCGTAAAACCGTCCGTCCTACGATCGCTCATCTTGCCCTCCTCCGATCGACTCGCGGATCATCTGCCTCCCGCGGCTCAAGGCCTTGAATACGGCAGATTCCGACTTGCCCTGCATATGGGAAATCTCGGCAGCCGAATACCCTTCGACATAATGGAAAAACAGCGCCTCGCGATATCCGACGGGCAGATCCATCATGCGATCGAAAACCTCTCGATACGCCTAGTCGGGCTCAGGAGCGGCCATTTCGGGTGCCTGATCCAGCGCTACGATCCGCATGCTGCGGCGCGACCGCAGCAGATCCTTGCATGCATTCGACGCCGCCAGCACCGCCAGCGCGATGATGACGTATCGCACCTCAGGAGCTTCATAAGCGGGGGCAAGCAGCCTATCCTCCTGGGAACCAGGGAATGCAGCGGTTCACGCGCTTGCAGTAGTCAGCGTAATCCTGACCATAGAGGCCAGATAGCCATTTCTCCTCAGTAGCCTTCATGAAGATGGTGAGAACCGCCCAGAACACGAAAGGCAGGACGAGCAGCCAGAGGTTGCCGAAGGCGAAAACGATGCCCGTGCATAGGAACATGAAAGCGGAATAGACGGGATTGCGCACGAAAGCATAGATGCCATCGGTGACGAGTCGATTCGACTTGATCCCCCGGTCGATGCGAGCGCCAATCACAGCCGTCATCCACAACGCGACTCCCCCGACCATGAAGGCAAAACCAAGCACCGTAAGTACCACAGAAGCGGCACCCGCGCTAGCCACGGGCAAAAATCCTAATGTCGAAAGCGCGATCCCGGCAACGGTGAGCAAGGCTATCGTCATGACATATGCTGGTCCGGGGCCAAACAGGGGCAAATGGCTTTCTTCTTTGCTCATATTGGCTCCTTGAAGTTAGGTAATGCCTACTCATTCATTCTCCCACAGAATAGCGGGGGGAACAGGGGCAAAATGCAGCTAGCCCGCCTACATCAATCGCACCCACTTTGTAATAATGGAGGATTGTGCAGTGATCTCGAGCCAAAACCCCCATTGGCTTCCCCTCAAATCCACCTGTTTCTTTCGAGTTAGCCTTTCCCTTCGGAGATAAGACCATTCACCCGTTTCTACGATCAATTAATTAGAATCAGCTAACTTATCAAGCAAAACGAGTTAGAATAAGTCTCGGCTAACAATTCGGACAGCCCGTTTAAAGATACGAGAATGAGGACAGTCTGCAAATGAACCGACGTGCGATTTTATTAACTTTTGCAGGATCTGCCCTATTGATCGTCTCGATATTCATGGCGTTCGGCATCGGGTTCGCACACGTTTCGCCTCGCACCATCCTGGAAGTTTTCTGGAGCAAGATTTCCGGCAGTCCCGGCTCGTTCAGCCAACGCGAAGAGGTGATCATCTGGGAAGTGCGCGGCGCGCGCATAATGCTCGCCGCAATCGTTGGAGCTGGCCTTTCGGTTTGCGGAGCCATCATGCAAAGCCTGGTACGAAACGTCCTGGCAGACCCCTATCTGCTGGGCACCGCTTCGGGAGCATCTGCTGGAGCGGCAACCGTCCTGGTATTTGGAATCAGCGGCGCGTTCGGATTGGCAGGTGCAGCCTTCATAGGTGCAGTCATAGCCACGGTCGCGACGTTCGCCATAGCCTCGACAGGCGGTAGTTTGACATCCAGTCGCGTGATTTTGGCGGGCGTTACAATCGGATTCGCCATGACGGCTCTTACCAATCTGATGGTCTTTGCATCAGGCGACGAAGGAGCAGCCCGCTCGGTGATGTTCTGGATGCTCGGTTCTCTGACTCTTGCGAACTGGGATCAGATGCTGCTCCCAGCCCTTGCACTGCTGATAACGACAATTATCGGAATGGGAATGGGGTCAGGTCTGGATGCCATGTCCGTGTCGGACGAAACCGCGCAGATCAGTGGCTTCAATCCACAACGCCTCAGGATGGCGAGCATGCTCCTGGTATCGGCTTGCATCGCCGTTCTGGTCTCGGTAGCTGGTCAAATTGGCTTCGTGGGTCTGGTAATCCCCCATGCGGCACGCCGGTTGGTGGGCGCCACCAACCGATCCGTAATCCCCATATCCGCACTGCTTGGCGCGGTTTTGATGGTCTGGGCGGACGTTATCGGACGAATTGCTTTCCAGCCAAGGGAAATACCCCTCGGTATCATCACCGCGCTGGTTGGAACCCCTGTCCTCATCGCATTGGTGCGCCGGCAGTACAGCCAGGGCAGTGCACTGAATGTCGGAAAGAAAGGACCTAGGAAAGGAAGGAAAGGAAGGAAATGAAAAAGACAACGATGTTCAAACGACTGGGGGCGACCCTAACTGTCAGCGCCTTGCTGATGGGCGGACTCATGGGCTGCTCGAGCACCGGCAACGAGTCGGTCGAAGCACCATCGGCATCGGCATCCGCAGATGCTGCCTACCCCATGACCTACAATTATGGCGGTCGTGAAGTCGCCTTCGACAAGGCACCGGAAAAGATTCTCACCTCTGGCCCGACGTCTGCCATCTATGCTGCTGAACTGGCAGAGCAAGGACAGTTCGCCTATCGTTCGGGCGAATTCAAAGACCCCAATCCAGAAGCGGACGCAATGGGAGCAAAAATCCTCTCGGATGGCGAGCTCAGCACGGAAAGCATCATCTCCCAAGATGTGGATCTGGTCATTACCGATACCTTCACCGGATTCGACCCCAAAAAGGTGGAAGAAGCCGGAATCAAGGTAATAGTTCCCAATTCCATCGTCGTTCATGCCAAGGCAGACGGCGCTGACTCCCTGCAAGTTCCAGATGAAAGCCCCTTCGAGCTCATCAGCAGCGATTTGCGTGAACTTGGCAAAGTTATGGGACAACCGAAACGCGGTGAAGAGAAAGCTGCGGAATTCGAGAAGAAACTGGCCCAGTTCGACAAGGAAAAGCCCGGCAAAGGGAAAACTGCGGCGTTGCTCTTCTATTTCTCCCCAGAATATCCCGTGATGTCCGTCAGCAATGCGAGCATCGAAGGTCAGATGATGGAGCGCTTGGGACTGGAAAACATCTTCGCTGACGAAAAGGCCCCTTACGTCGAAGAAGTGAACTGGGAGACGATCCTTGAAAAAGACCCGGACGTGATCATCATCAAGTATGGTCGCACCGGCTCCACCTTCGAGGAAGACAAGGCCCGCCTGCTCACCGAACCCGGCGCCGACACCATGAAAGCGGTCAAGAATGATAAGATCGTCGGCATCTCCAACCATAACATCTGGCCCACGCCGGCAATCATACCTGCGATGCAGGCTATTTCCGACTCGTTGAAATAGAGCTTCATGACACTCTTCAGCTGCGAGGACATAACGTTTCGTTACGCGGGAATTCGCGAGGCAAACCCCACTTTGACCGGGGTTTGCCTCTCCATTCCCAAAGATTGCATCTTTGGGATAATCGGACCGAACGGTTCGGGCAAATCCACGTTCCTGAAATGCCTCTACCGTTCCTTAAGCCCCACGTCCGGCAAAATCACATTCATCGGCAACGACCTGGGCAGCTACTCCACGAGAGGGCTGGCTAAACAGATGGCCGTCGTGGTTCAGACGGAATCCGCATCGATTCCGCTGACGATCCGCGAGTATGTGCGCTTGGGTCGCGCAGCTCATCATAACGTGCTCGATGGATTCACTGCGAAAGACGAATCCATCGTGGACGAAGCTCTTGCCGAGCTGGGAATAGAGGAAATCCAACACCGCCCGATCACCGAGATAAGCGGCGGCGAATACCAGCGCACCATGTTGGCGCGGGCCCTGACCCAGAAAACCGATGTCCTGCTCTTGGACGAACCGACGAACCATCTCGATGTCTTCCAGCAGCACAAGATCCTGCAAACTGTGCGCAAGAAGAACTTCTCGGCGGTAGTGGTCCTGCATGACCTGAACCTTGCTGCACGCTACTGCGACTACCTGGCGGTTCTCGATCATGGCAAGGTGATCGACATGGGAACTCCGGATGAAATCCTACGTGCAGACCTGATAGAAGACGTCTACAAGATGTCCATCAACCGTTTTGTCGTGGATGGGGTAATACAGCTCGTCATGCTCCCACTCGAGTCCTGAGATTCGAACCGAAGGATCAAAAAAGGAGTAAGCCACCCCCCCAAGACCGTCCGCTAAGCGGGTGGTTCGTTTTTTCTCAAGCGTGCGGGAGGGGGCGCAGATTCCAATTTATCGAAGCCTGCACATCATCGATCCATCCCAACTTCTCCGCTGTATGACGCACGGCATCGTTTCCCAGATGAGGGAAAGCCGCCGGAGAATTCATCACGGTTCCGGGAACAATGACGCGAACCACCTTAATGCCACTCTGGGATATATCGGGTGGGGTAAGGTCAACCACAATCGGTCTAAAGCCCTGTTCGGCAAGTAATGTCACGTAATTAGAAACTCCCCGCGAGATTCGATTCTCGTTTTCCAAGGGCAAAACCGCATCTGACCTGACGATTGACATGACAGCTTCATGTGTGCTGGGATCAAGATAATACTGCTGCTGCGCCATGAGGTCAGTGCAATCCGAAAAATCAGGTGCATAATCCTTTGCATACGCGCGATCTTGCCGGTATGCGCGCAACCCGCCGCGCGGCAACCGGCCACCCGCAATAGCATTCCAGTGAGAGCCGGATTGGTCGAGCAGGTCGATGCTTCCCTCTTGCAAGCTGAATGCCTCCAACAGCGCCTTCAACGCAGCATCCCGTTCAGCAGGCCGAGCGGCGAAGCCCATGTTGATCGTCTTCCAACGATGATTGAGCACTGTTGCGCAGACGACGGGGAAGCCGAACACGTTTTCCAGGCGCGTCAGGAAGATTTCCTGATAGTCTGGGAATTCGCCGAGCTGTGCCAGCAACTCGCCCGACACTTCCAGACCAGGTAACCTGATGCCCGTAAGCCACCATGTCATCGTCGCATGACGCTCGATCACTTCCTCGATCGCGCTGCAAACCGCATTCTCGTAGCTGCTGCCAGCCGCTATCCCGGCGAACGGGCATTTCAGCAATGGCTTTTCGAAGCCGTTGGGGTATGAATGCCAATTCGAATAGGTCAACGATGCCGGAACCATGACGGATTCATCGGTGTCCAAATATCTTGCCGGCACCCATCCAACAGGTAAATCCCTGGTGAATGGCGCGAATGGAAATCCAGGTCGCCGATAATCCTCATCCCGGAACAAGACGATGGATTCCGGAGAGAGCACATCGATCCCCTTTCTTCGCAATTCGCTGAACGAGCCCTGCATTACCGGCAGCGTATCCAATGCATTGCCCGCATAACGCTCGCAAGATTCTCCCAAAGCAGCGAAATACGCTTGACCGGGATCACCCCATGAAGACCCCTCGCAGGTATAGGCGCAATTCCATGAAGATACTCTTTGTATGAATGACATATCCGCTTGATAGGTAACGATGCGACTAGGTAGATCAGGATGATGCTTAATCTTGCGAAGCCGGCGAATGATGCCGCATTCAGGTGAAACGAGCTGTTGCGGCTCTACCTTGGCGCGAGTGGCATCAAGTCGAGCCGGCCATGCCAGGACGGTATGTTCGGTCACCGTTCCATCGAGTCCTATTTCCAGCATGAGCCCCGATTCCAAGCTTGGCAACAGCTGGACGGCATGCTTCAGCGCCTCGACGCCGATCATCATAACAGGGCCCGTGACCGATGGACGTTGAAGGGCGCGAGCTATAGGCTCGTTGAACTGAGCCGCTATCCTACGCCGTTGCAAATCGGTCCATGACGGACCCTCGCCGGAAGAAAACATAGGGCCAAGCCACAGTGAGTCGCGCCGCCAGACCAGAGGACACCATGGGAAACGATAATTGCGCGCAAGCTGGTCGAAATGACCAAACGCAAGCTCGTCCATCTGAGGCTCCAACCTGATAGGCGTCGCACCAGAGGAAAAAGCCATGTGCAACACCTCATCATCGGGAAGTGCGCAAACCTCCAGATCCATCCTGCCGGAATTTTCCATCAGAAGACGCCCCAGCGACGGATTTCCCGCCAGAAGATACTTCGCATCCGAGCGGCTCTCATCAGATGCGATGAGATTTGCCGGATCCAAGAGCCCGTATTGACGGCATAGCCGCTCATAAAGCTGTTGCGATGTGGTAAATAGATCTCTCAAGCTGTCGGGAACATCCCGTTCGCCAGCTTGCCAAGATCGATAGAAGGAAAGCGTCTGGGAAAGCGGTAGCTCGATCACATAGTGGGTCGAAGCCGCGTCGGTGAGCAACGTACTGCGATGCGGCAACTCCCGCAATTCGAAAGAAGGAGCCACCTCAAGACCGAAATCTGCCAGCAAGTTCAATTCCATACAGAACCCCTCCAAAAGGCCCCTATCCGTAAAAAAGGGCCAGGAAGCACCCACGTGAGCAACGAGCATCACGGGGCTTCCCGACCCTCCCAGCACTCAATTAGCTAGAAGCTAATTGGCGGTCGAGGTCGCATGGCAGCACGGGGCCACCAGACGTTCGCTTGCGTCCTCTTCGATCATGTTGATCGTCACGTCGAGCATGGATATCACCTCCTTTGCATTACTCGTTCGCGTACCTCGTGCATATTTGCAGCTGCTACATGGCACCAGTTGCAGGTTCCATGAAGGCACGATAACGTGGGCAATCCCTCAGCAGTTGTTCGTGAGCCCCAAAAGCGAGAATCTTGCCGTCCTCGATGAAGGCCACCGAATCTGCCGAGCGTATGGTGGAAAGACGATGTGCGATGGTTATAATGGTTCGACCTTCGTAGATGAACCGGCCCGCCTCGATGAGCCTCTGCTCCAAATTCGGATCGAGATTCGATACGGCCTCGTCCAAGATGACGATCGGGGAATTCTTCAGGAACGCTTGAGCCAAGCTGAGACGCTGCCTCTGTCCGCCCGAAAGGGTCGCGCCGCGCTCTCCTATCAAGGTGTCCATCTGGTTGGGCAGCCTGCGAACCACATCGTCTAGCTGGGCGATCTCAAGCGCCCGCCAAAGCTCGTCATCGGAAGCATCCAACTTGGCCATGCGCAGATTGTCTCGAACGGTGCCGCGGAAGATATATGGATGCTGCGGTACGAGCGTCACGAGGTTTCGTAATTGGTCGAGCGGGATCGAATCGATTGGCCTGCCATCGATGCAGATGCTGCCAGACCGTGGTCGATAGAGTCTCACGGTCAATGCAGCGATCGTGGACTTGCCGACTCCGGTCCGACCGACGAGCGCCACCGAGGAACCTGCCTCGATCGAAAGGTCGAAATCGTCCAGTACCTTGGTACCATCGGAGTATCCGAAGGTCAGATCATGGTATTCGATACCCAATGCCCCGTCGGGAAAATCTGCCGGCTCGCCTTCGTCTGGAATCTGCTGGGGCATGCCAACCAACTCGAAGAACCTGCGGGCGGCGCCGGAAACCTCACCGAGCTTGCGCAACATGCTCGACAAGCTCAGGCAGGCTTTGCAAGATGCGCTGAGCAGCATCATCGCAGACGGTATATAGACCAATTCCACGCTACCAGTCTGGTTCAGCGCAAGGAGCCAGGCAAGAGTACCTATGGTCGCAACCGAAACCATCAGCTGGGAGATTGCAATCTCTATGCCCGAACGTACGATATAGCTGCGCTTGCACCGCTGAACCTCCAAGGTGGATTCCCGAATCACGTCCAACTGCCTCTCGACCAATCCAAGGCTGGTGATCTCGCGTGACCCCTGGATCATCTCCAAGGATCTGCTCTTCTGCCTAGCCAGGCTCTGCCGGATGTTCTCGCCCTGCCTATTCTGCAAGGGCAGGGTGAAGATCGGCACTAGTAAAATCGCCGTGGTGGCCACAAGCAAGACCGCCCCGGACGGACCGACCAGGACGATCATCACCGCAGTGAAGATCACGTTGACTGCAAGCGTGGCCAGAGAATCGATTACGGTATGGGCGTAGAACCATTCGGTGATTTCGACATCGGACATGGCTGCAGCGGTAATGTCTCCCGTCGTCCTGTGCTGCAGCCCGGAAGGGCTTATCCTGTTGATGGCATCGTATATGTCGATGCGAAGGTCTGCGATTATCTTGTAGCTGTAGACATGGGCGAACCACATGTCCAACCACCAGGTCACCCCGATCGATACGACCAGGATTGCCAGGCCCGCTAATACCCACCAGGCAAGGCCGTCTACATGATTGACGAGCATGACGTGCGAGACGAGCGCGGCGCCCAATACGTTGAGAACGGTCACGCAGACGCGATGCAGCAGAAGCATCGCGAAGATGAGCACGATGTATTTTCTGTAGCATGCGAGTCTTGGCAAAAGCCGAAGAAGGGGTTCGAACGCTTCGCGAAATGCAACGTGCTTCATGATCGGACCAACTCTCGAGCCGTGCCGACGAGGGCCGCATAGACCCCGTTTTGGAGCAGCAAGCTTTCATGGTCGCCGATTTCGATAAGGTTGCCCTGGGACAAGACGACGATCAGGTCGGCAGGCCGAACCATCTCGAGCCGATGGGCGGACATGATGACGGTCAGGGTCCTTCCCTGGCCGGATAGCTTTTTGCGGTGGTTTTCGATAGTGGACAGCACGAGTTGTTCCGCTCTGGCATCGAGAGCCGACGTGGCTTCGTCCAGCAGCAGGATCGGGGTGTTTCGGAGCAGAGCCCGAGCAATGGCCAGGCGCTGACGCTGGCCGCCGGAAACGCCGCCGCCACGTTCCCGCACGGGAGTGTCGAGCAGCTCGTCAATGCTGGGGGAGATATCATCGAGCCCGAGGGAAAGGCACAGATCACGTAGCTGTCGATCGGAGGCCTCTGGCGCACAGGCACGCAGGTTTTCGGCGATGGTTCCATTGAAGATGACCGGTTCCTGCGGAACAAGCGTGATGAGCGAAGACAGGTCGTCGCGGGAAAGCGCGCGCAAGTCGACGCCGCCGATGCTGATCCGCCCAGCAGACGGGTCGCCGAATCTGAGCAGGAGCCCGAGCAAGGTAGACTTGCCGCAGCCAGACTGCCCCACCAACGCGACCGTCTTGCCAGATTCGATATCGAGGGAAACGTCGCTGACCGCATTCGATTCTGTCGACGGGTAGCGGTACGAAACCCGATCGAAGCATATATCGAAGGAGGTTGTTGGAAGTGCCTGGTTTGGCAAATCGTCATCGTGAGGCGTGCGAGCTTTCAGCAGTTCGAGTGCCTGCCGTGCGGTCGAATAGCCATGAAAGCCAGCGTGCCAATGGGCGCTGAGATCTTGGAAAGGACGGAAAAGCTCGTAGCTGAGGAAAAGGCACCAGAAAAGTTGTGCGATATCCACAGAGCCATACCAAGCCTGGATGATGCCCAGCGTCAACACTATCACGGGACCGCCGTTGACCATCCAAGACGAAATGGCCGACCCCAACAAAGAGGTTCGCATCTGCGATAACGTGGCGGCTAAAAGGGATTGGGCGGCAGAGTCGATCTTTTCCCGTTGACGCTCCACGTTGTTGAAGAGCTGTAAGGTCGTCATGCCCTGCATTGCATCAACCACTTCGGCATTCATCTGGGAATACTGGTCCCAATGTTGATAGCCGCGACGCTTCAGCGTCCTATTCCACAGACTTGGGAGGATCGGGGTGAGCAATGCCGCGCATCCACCCACGAGCGCAACCAGGGGATCGAGCTCGAACAAGAAGGCGATGGCCACGACCACCGTCACGATGGTGACCCCCAACTGCGGGACATAGCGCCCGTAATAATCCTCCAGCAGCTCGACGCCATCGGTGACGAGCGCTTCGGCTTCGCCGGTGCGCTTCGAGGACAAGCCGAAGGGCCCCATCTTGTTCAGATGCTCGAGCAACTGAACGCGGACATCGAGCTTGATGTTCCTGCCAACTCGGCTGACGAGCAGCTCTTGGACGAGCATGACGAGAGGGCGCACCAAGAGCACTACGGCGAACATCCCCAGAAGCAACGCCAGATGCGAGAAATCCCATGAGTAGAGTGTGGAGAAGATACGCGATAGAAGCCACGCTTGGCATAGCAAGATTCCGGACAAGAGCAGACCGACGGAGAAGGAGGCGATCATCGGCAGCCACCCGGCACGGCCGAGTCCGAGAATATCGCGGTCAGGCATGCTCCTCCAATCAAGTAGATAGAATGGACAGTTATTCATTCCTAACATCTCATATCCCGCACAGTAGCAAAATGAGTTAGTTTTGTCTAATATTTGTTTCGAAAAATCGAGGAATGGAGGATAACGTGCTTGATTATCGAGTTGACTTCGACGAATTGAACGACTATTCCAACAGCCAACCATGGGCAGACCGCTGGCACGAAAAATTTGGCTATCGACCGGAGACCGAACCGGCGGTGGCACAGCTGCTGCGGCTGTCTAAAGGAGGCGACATCCTGGGCACGGCGGTCGGAACCGGCCGCCATGTTCTGCCGTTGGTGGGCAAATGCTCCAGCATCGAAGCGATCGAACGTCATGAAGCGATGCTGAACAAGCTCAAGGAACAGCCGGGAAGCGATCGAGTCGTGACCCATCTGGGCGATCCGGCCGAAATGCGCCTGGGAAAGACTTTCGACCTGGTGTTCAACCTGGCGCTCGAAATCCAGACCATCTTGACGATCGACAAGCAGCAGGAATTCTTCTTTCGAGCATCCGAGCATCTAAGGCCTGGCGGCTTCTTAATCGTCGAATGCATGAATCCCTCCGGCTACCGGCTCGAAGGGCAGCACACCCATATCATGCGAATCGTCCCCGGGGAAGTGACCTTGTCATACGAGGTTTACCATCCGGACAGGCATATATTCACCCAAGCCTTCGTCTTTCTGAAAGACAGGAAAACGCCAGATGTCTACACTGCCGCATTGCGATGGAACGAACGTTCCGAATTGATTCAGATGGGAAGCAACGCGGGGTTGGAATTGACGGAAGTTTGGCAGAACTGGGACGGCACGCCTGCAAGCCAGGATAGCCCCATGTGCATCCACGTGTTCCAAAAAGCCTAGCCCGCCAACCTAGGCGGTAAGAAAATCCCAAAGCAATTGCCTCTGCACTGCGGACTGCACGTTATCGTGCAGTCCGGCGTGACCGGCGGATTCGACCTGGTGGAATCGCACATCGGCTCCAATGGAAAGCAGAGAACTGAATTCGGCGATCTGCGCAGGCGGCACACGATCGTCATCAGTGCTGGAAAGAATCAGGATCTGGCAATTGGCGAGAGATTCCGGAGAAATCTCGAGAACGTGGCGCAACATCGCCGTGGGGCAGGCTTTCACCATGGCGGTGCGCTCGTCAGGACAACTGACATCGCCGTATTCGGCACACCAAAGCTGTGGCCAAGAGTCATCAGGTTCGCAGAGTTCCACAGCAGGCGACCAAAGAGCCAGCCTGTCAAATGCCGTCGGATCGAGCAGAAACGCGCGGAGCAGCTGGGTGGCGCCATGTGAAAACCCATAGCCGAAAACCTCTCGCCCCGCACCGGATGAACGCAACGAGCGCACGACTGTCAAAATGTCATCAGCACCAGCCAGAGACCCAGCCCCAGCGCCAGCCCTATGCCAGCCACGTCCCAATTCGCCACCGCCGCGTGCGAAGATCTGCGCCCAGGCCCCAGAGCCCTCCAGCCAATCACGCACCGAAGGGTCGAAATTCATCGGCAGGCAAATCCCGAACCCGGCATACGCGGTGATCAAGATGCGCCCGGTGCTGCCATCATCGGGGAAAGTGGCCTGCATCGGAACGCCACCCGCAGATGAAGGGACCGTGGAAACGCGCAGCAGGCTGGGAAAGTTGATCGAATCCGGCATCGAGGCGAGATCGATGTCGAAGGCGACCGGTTCGGTCGCAGGGTCCTCCGCCACGAGCTGGCAACCGTCGGCGTCGACCGTCACCAACAACGGGCGAGACGGGGTGAAGCGCGTGACGCCCGGCTTTTCGTCCAACCTCGCTATCGAAAACGTGTACAGAACGGTTTCCAGATGCTCCCAGCGAACCACAACCAGATAGCCAGCGATGGATTGAATATTGCGAACAACTGCATGAGCTGCTGGGTAAAGCAGGAAATCGGTGTTGCCATCGCGAGTCATGGTGACTCCACCGCGGGAGATGCCGATCTGAACGCCCTCGAAACCATCAGCCATGAACGACCCTCATTGCTCCATTCTTCCCCGTCGATAAAAAACATGGTACATCTTCTCGAGGTTCTTCCTCGATTCCTCCAGGTTGCCGCTGCGATATTGGATGATTCCCCTGATCATCAGGTAGCTGAATTGCCACATGACATCATCGATGGGGCGACGTTCGAGATAGCGGCTGTAGCGTTTCGCGCGAACGAGCTCGCCTTCTCCCGTCAGCGAGATGAACCGGCTAACGATGAGGTCGATGCGACCCGCTCCCCCTTAACGAGCAAACAATACCACCTGAAGCAATGCGATCCTCGCATCTCAAGGAAAATCGGGCACCGGATTCTCTCCGATGCCCGATACTGATAGCCTTGATTCCCGTCTCAAGAAACCCTGGCAGAAAGAACGAGATGGACCGTCCTACGACCTTCTCTTCCTGAGAGCGAAAAGGGCGAGTGCGACGCTCGAAACGAAACCGAACGATGCGAGGGCGAACCAATCCCGGGCATTGTCTGCCGTCTTGGGCATTTCCGTCGCATTGGAGACAAGCGCGGGCTTTTCAGAGACAGCAGGTTTAACAAGCTGTGGCATGGGCTCGGGTTTGGGAGCAACCTCATCTTCGATTGGAGCCTTCGGCTTGGTGCCACGACGAACCTTCTTCTTGGTGGGGTCCACCGTAGCGGTCTTGGGCTCGGTCTTTTCGATAATCTTCTCCGGTTCGCCACCAACTGCAGGCAGATAGTATTCATCATAGGTAGTCGTGGACGTCCCCGCAGCTCCTTCGCTCACGACTTCCTCGACACCCTCGTCGAGCGTGGGATCGTCGACGTACTCGATCTCGGCTGGAACGGGAATATCGGTCTTGGTGATTACAGGCCTCTTCTTGACTTTCGATGTCAGCGTGAGCACCCAACCACTCAGGTCGTTTCCGCTAAGAGAGAGACCGTAACGCTGCTCGAGCGCTTCCTTGTCGCTTCCAGCGAAAGCGGAATTGAGTTGGTAGTTGGTCTTGTTGTCATTGTAGGGATTGAACATGGTCAATGAGTTTTGGTTGATTGCATCGTTGAAGAGGGGTTTCTTATACAAACCCAGAGTGCTGCCATTTTCAAACAGCTCCTCAGCCGAGATGTTTTTACCGCTGTTGGCCGTCAACGGCTTAGTGTCACCGTCTTTTGTCACGTGGTAACCGATCAAAAGCCTTTTAAGATCCATGGGCGCGACTATGGCTCCATCAGCTGTTTTCATAGCGACGTTGGTCTCCATGTTCTGCTGTAACAAATATTCAGTCGTAAACGGAGATGTTGTCGTATAGCTTTCTCCCACCGAATACGTATGAGAATCTTCCGTAAGGGGAGACCAATGGGCAGCTTCCCATGTGCAGTTCGTCCAAGTCTTACCATACTGGTCTTTCACTTCGGAAAGATCGAACGCGACCGTCTGATCTACGCCAACTTGCCCGGTAATGGTCTGCACTCCGGTCCAGAATGTGCCTTTTTTTCCATTTTCATCTGTTCCTCTCAGAGAGTACCAAATGCGAAATGAAAAATCCTTTCCCGCATCCTGAGGATTGTAATACCCCTTCGAATCTTTCTTGTTCCACTTGTAGTTGATGGTCATCTGCTGATTGGCAGGAGCCTTCGGGGCAGCAGCTTCTTGTCCCACGCTTTCCTGTGCATCCAACTGCGAGGACGCCTTCTCCACCATGGATGCAGAGTCCGTCGAAGCCACGACGGACTCTGCCCGATCGACAGAGGATGCGTCTTCCGCAAGAGCCGTCGCCGGATTCAATCCACTCGCCAAAGCTAGGGCCAGCAAGCAACTGGGAACGGTTTTCCTCTTCTCCACTACGCACGCTCCTTCTTCTTGCACCTTCGAAATAGGATCTTGATATAATATCAAATATTCGGCACGCGATCAGCCGCAGGATAAGATTGGCGTACAGCGACACGGCTCGTCGGGCCCGTGCCTCGTCGTTTCGCTCGTCGCCCATCCCCACCGCATACCTCCTTAGCCGCGACCGCGCGCCGTTGCCATCTGACCGAAGATGTTCGCCCGCGCCGTTGCCGCCTCGTATTTCCGCTTTCATCTATAAAACGAACGAAGAAGGCGTTTCCCGACCCGCAAGAAACGCTTTTTTTTTGGAAACAGGGAAAAGAACCATGCCCGAAGATCGAAAAGCAGCAGAGGGCGCCGAAAAAGGGCGCAACTGCGAAACCGAGAGCGCGGCGGGTTATGACGCTTCCCGCTCGGTTTTCACGACGAATCCGAAATACACGATGTGGCCGATCCAAACGACAGTCACGATGGCACGCCCGACAGGCGCCGATCCCATCATCGCAAAAGCGAAGGCCAAAAGCAGCGTAACCGGAACAAGCAGGGTGAGTTTCGCTTTCAGCGTCATGGTCTTTTTGGCGACGTAGTTTTCCAGCACCACACGATAGAGCTTGGTGGTTTTGAACCACCGATCAAGCCGCTCGGAACTGCGCGCGAAAGAAAAAGCGGACACCAGCAGAAACGGGGTGCAGGGAATGAGCGGCAGCACGAACCCGACCACGGCCAACCCGAAGCAGAAAAAGCCCAGAGTCGCCCAAGCGCACCGAACCAACCGGCACCGGGAGGCCTTGGCTTCGATTTGCGCAGTCCGTGTGTCTGACATACCCGCTCCGTGCACGGCGCCGATGAACCCCGACGCCCTTGATAACCGTTTCACACCAGCGGCTAACCTACCATCGAACCCGAACAAAGTAAAGCATATATAACAAATATGGAGAGCAAACGGTCGCCTCTTCAGGGATGGACGCCTTGCGAACCCGCAAGATTACGTCCCGAACCGCAAAGCGCAAGCCTTAGGGCCGGGAAGGGTCGCGCTCCCACAAACCGGTTTTGCCCCCCTCTTTGCGCAGAAGACGGACCTCTCCAATCTCCATGCCCCGATCGACCGCCTTGCACATATCGTAGACGGTAAGGCAGGCCACGCTTGCCGCCGTAAGAGCCTCCATCTCGATGCCGGTTTTGCCGGTCACGCCCGTCGTTGCCAGAACGCGGATACCCACCTTGCCGTCGCTTCGATCTTCGGAACCGACCGGCACGCACTCCACCTTCGCTTTCGTGATGTTCAGCGGATGGCACATCGGAATAAGCGCGCTGGTTTGCTTGGCGGCCATGATGCCGGCGACGCGGGCGCATGCCAGAACGTCCCCCTTCGCAGCCTTTCCCTCAACGATGAGGTCAAGCGTCTCCCGGCGCATGGAGATGAACCCTTCCGCAACGGCAATGCGTCGAGTGTCGGCCTTCTCGGATACGTCCACCATACGGACGTCGCCTTTTTCGTCGATATGGGTGAGCTGGTGCTCGGACATGATGCTCCTCGTTTCTGAAACGGACTTCGCGGTAGCGTCTCTGCGTCAACCGCAACCAGACGCTCGGGAACCTTGCGAAAGCACGGGCTATCCCCCGATTTGGCTCATACCGCGCCGGGTTCCCACCCGATCGTGGTGATCGTCGGGCTTCTCGCCCAGCGCCTCGAGAAACACCGCGTACACGGCCTCCTCGCCTCCGGAGCGCAAGGCGGCCCGCACGTCGAACTCACGATCGGAGAACAGGCAGGGCCTCAGCTTCCCTTCGGCCGTCAGCCTCAGCCGGTTGCAGTCTCCGCAGAAATGCCGCGATCGGGGAGAAATCACCCCCACGGTTCCCTGCGCCCCCGGAAAGGCGAAATAACGGGCAGGACCCCACCCGATGGGGCCGCTGTCGCCGTCACAGGCCTCCAGAGGCGAAAAACCTTGGCTGATCGCGCGCGCATTAATGTCTTCGACCAGCTGATGGCTGGGGTAGACGTCCCGTTCGCCCCAACCCAGGCCATCGATGCCCGCGCTGTCGCCCACCGGCATGTACTCGATGAAACGAACGTGAAGGGGGCGATCGATCGACATCTTGGCGAACTCGAAATAATCCTGATTCAGGCTGCGCACGGTAACCGCGTTGATCTTCACCGGGTCAAGCCCCGCCTCCAAAGCGGCATCGATGCCCGCAAGCGCTGCGGGAAGGCAGTCGCGCCGCGTGATTCGAGCGTACTGCTGCCTATCCAACGTGTCGAGCGAGATGTTCACCCGCGACAGACCCGCCTCGCGAAGACGGCGCGCCATGCGGGGAAGAAGGATCCCGTTGGTGGTAAGCGACACGTTCCTTATATCGGGAAGGGATACGATATCGCTGATCAGATCCTCGATACCTCGGCGAACGGTGGGTTCTCCGCCGGTAAGCCTCACGCTTCTGATGCCGATGCGCACGGCAACCCGCACGATGCGCTGGATCTCTTCGATGCGCAGGATATCCTCATGCTCGATCAGATCGATGCCCTCTTCCGGCATGCAGTAAACGCAACGGAGGTTGCACCGATCCGTCAGAGAAATGCGCAGATAATCGATTGTTCGGCCGTGCCCGTCTTTCATTGCTCCCTCGATCCTTACGCGCCAGTATACGCGACCCGAAGCACGATTCGTCACCTCCGCGCATAACCACATGCACGGCAAGGGCAACGAAACCAACTCGTTACGTTAGTCGGCAACCACGTAGATGTGTTCGGGAGGTATGCGCACCCACAGCACATCGCCCGGGCAAGGCAGCCCCCGTTCCCCAACGGTCAGCTTGCTTGTACGCCACACCAGATCGCTTTCAGAAAGAAGGCCGTCGCGTTCCGAACCGGCTTCGGTCGAGGCTTCCCCACCCGCGAAGTCAAGCAGGCAGGTCCGATCGAAGCGGGAATCGATGGCGTGCTTGACCCGCACCTGGAAGCAGTTGACCCCCGGGCCCTCCGCGCGTTCGATGCGAAACGCCCGCACGCCCGCCTTACCGACCCGCGCTGGAAGAGGACGGGCAACTTCAAGCTCGGCATTCCACGCCGCAACCCGTATGCGGCCGTCGCCCGCAGCCTGGGCCGACACGATGTTTTTGCAGCCCGACAGCTTGAGCGAGGCAACCGATTGGGGGGATTCGATCAGATCCGACGATGCGGACAGCTCCCTGATCGCGCCGCGCTCGACCACCGCGATCCGATCGCTCAGGCGGACGGCCTCGTCGATATCGTGGCTGACGTAGAGAACCGTTCCCTCGAATCGATCGAACAGAAGAGACAGGCTTTGCTCGAGTCCCCCTTTCAGATGCGAGTCAAGCGCCGAGAACGGCTCGTCCAGCATGAGGATGCCCGGTCGGGCCGCCAGCATGCGCGCCAAGGCCACGCGCTGCTGCTGTCCACCCGAAAGCTGAAGCGGGTAGCGCTTCTCCAGTCCCGTCAACGCAAACCGGCTCACTTCTTCGGCCACGGCGCGATCCCGCTCGGCCCGCGTTGCGTCTCCTATGCCCGCCGCGATGTTCTGCTCTACCGTCATATGGGGAAACAGCAGGTAGTTCTGGAACAGCAAGGCGGTTTTGCGCTGCTGGGCCGACAGGTTGATCCCGGCGGCCGAATCGAAGTACACAACCCCGTCAACGACGATCTTTCCCTCGTCGGGCGTCTCGATGCCCGCGATGCAGCGCAGCGTCATCGATTTCCCGCAACCGCTTTCCCCGAGAAGCCCCAGCGTCTCCCGCCCCGCCTCGAACGCCACCTCGAGCGTGAACGCGTCGAGCCTCTTGCGTATATCGATCGATGCGGCCATGCTAGTCTCCCAGTCTCCTCTTGAATCGCTGCGTGCGCGACGAATACCCGTTGATGAGGAATATCACCAAAAACGACAGCGCAATGACCACCAGCACCCAGAACAGCGCAACGTCGGATTTGCCGCCCATCCAATCGAAGTAGATGGCGATGGGGATGGTCTGCGTGACCCCCGCGTAATTACCCGCGAAAAACAACGTGCAGCCGAACTCGCCCATGGCCCGCGCAAACGCAAGCACCGTACCCGCCGCAATGGAGGGCCAAGCCAACGGCAGCATAAGGCGGAAGAACACCTTTCCCTCGCCCCAACCAAGCGTCCGCGCCGCATCGAGCATGGCGCCGTCCAGGTTCTCGAACGCCCCGCGCACCGTGCGATACATCATGGGAAATCCCACCACCACGCAGGCGATAACCGCCGCCTGCCACGTGAACACCACATCGATGCCGTGCTCGATAAGCCAGCGACCCGTCGCCGTCGAGTTGCCGAACGCCATCAGCAGCAGAAAGCCGCACACCGTGGGCGGAAGCACCATGGGAATGGTGAACACGGTATCCAGCACCCCCTTCGCACGATCGGATACCCTCATCGTGGCCCATGCCGCAACGAGGCCGAATGCGAAGATGAACACGATAGCGACACCCGTCGTGCGCAGCGACACCCATAAAGGATCCCAATCCAAAGCAGAGAAGAACGCCGCGGCCGCCGCGAGACCCTCGGGCTTTTCAACCACCGCGACATCGGCTGCCGGCTTCAGCTCGCCGGTTTCCATGAACAGGCCGCCCGCGCTTCCATCGTCAGACCCGACAGCCTGGCTGACGGCATAGAAGACCCCTTTCGCTTCCCGAGAGAAGCCGTAGGTGAACGCACCCGCCGAAACCGTATCACTGCTGGTGAAATACAGCGCCTTGCCCGCGGAATCCAGAAGCGCGCCCCCGCTTGAAGCCCCTCGATCCAGTGCCTCGACCTGCGCGAGGAAACGGCTTTGAAAACGTTCGTCGTCGATATTGATTCCCAGTTCAGAAGCGATTTCTGAGGGAATATAGACAACCAGCGCCTCGCGAGTGACGATAATGGCGAACGCCCTATCGGATGCCATGGGCCAACGATACCCGATGGAAACGCCGTCTGCGGCCCGATTGGTTCCCTTGTTCTGCCGCGAAAACGAATCGATACCGAACCCGCAGCGATCAAGCGTAGACGCGGAGAAATCCTCGGATACCGACACGGCCCCCTCGATCTCGGAGGCGTCACCCGAACCAGCGGAAATAGAGCGTCCCTCCGCGTCGGTGAAAACCAGGGGAGCGTCTGAAACGACAGGCGTTTCGGCCAATGTGCGCGAAGCCGTGGAAAAAGCCGCCGGCTCGTCAGAAAACGCGGGCAGGGTGCATGCGAACGCAAGAAGGACCGAAACCATTCCCGCCGTGCACGCCCTTCCGGTCGCCCGCGTCGCCACCGATTCCGTTGAACGTCCGCCCACGAATCCTCCCGCCTGTACAGAAGGAGCACCGGCGACGCGCCGGTGCTCCGAGTTCTCCAAAAAACGCCCGTTCGCTCTATGCGACAAGCTCGAAACCGTATTTCGAGAACACCTTCTGGGCATCGGAATCTTCCATGCAGAATTTCAAGAAGTCCGCCGCAGCCTGCGAGTGAGCGCTTTCGGCGCACACAGCCCCCGGATACTTGATGCTTTTATGGGTATCGGCCGGAACTGTGAAGATAGCTTCGATGCCGTCGTATCGATACACGTCCGAACTGTACACGAACCCAACCTCGGCCTGGCCGCTTGCCACGTACTTCGCAACCGTGCCCACCTTGTCGGCACCCGCATTCACCTTCGAGGAAACGGCGTCGTCCCACTTCACGGAAATCTTTTTGGCGTCGTCGGCCACCGTCGAGCACAAGCCGGCAGCCTCGAGGGATTGAACGGCGTACTTGCCCGCAGGAACCGCATTGGGCTCTCCCAGCGCAAACGACGAGATGGACTCTTTCGCAAGATCGGCGACCGAAGAAACCTTGATCCCCGATCCGGCGGCAGCCACCAGCACCAGGTCGTTCTTGAACATATCGAGACGCGTGGACTCATCGACAGACCCGTTAGAGGCGGCTGCGTCCATCGTCGCCGGAGAAGCGGTAATAAGAACGTCGGCCGCCTTCGAATCGGCCTGCAGCTGGCTCACCAGATCACCCGAAGCTTTGAACTGGGTATCGGCAAACATCACTCCCGTCTTGGCTGTATACAGCGCCTGAACCTCGGGCATCGCCTTTTCCAGCGAATTAGCCGCAAACACGGTAAGCTCGACCGGTTGAGCGGGCGCATCCGCCTTCGACGCCGACGAACCTCCGCCTGCACACCCGGTCAACGCAAAAACGCCGGCAAGCGCAAGCGAGCACGCTGCCGCCGCAAACGAATACTTTTTCATGCGAGATCCTCCTCTTGTCGCGCTTCCCCCGATGGACCGGGCAAGCGGCCGGTCGCTCATATCGCTGGGTTCAGTATCGTGAGAACGAGAATGATAGTCAATTGAAATTATTTTCAGATAAAATAATTTAACGATCCCGACCGCTACGAAATCCCGGGGAGATTGCCCGTCTCGATGATGGAAAGCAGCTCGGCCTCTCCCAGCACGGGCACCCCCAGCGACACCGCCTTATCGTATTTAGAGCCGGCGGCTTCACCCGCTATAACGAAGCTCGTCTTCTTGGAAACGCTCGACGACACCTTGGCTCCCCGCGCCTTCAGCTCTCCGGCGGCTTCATCGCGGGTCATACCCGTCTCGACCAGCGCTCCGGTCAGCACGAACGTCAACCCCTCCAAAGTCTGGGGAAGCTGATCCTGCGCTGCGGCCACCTCGTCGGCCATCGCCACGCCGTTTTTGCGCAACCGCGCGATAACCTCGACGTTTTTCGGCGTATGAAGAAAAGCGCTCACGCTGTGAGCGATCTTGGGGCCAACCCCTTCCACCGCGGCCAGATCTTCCTCGGTGGCCTCCATCAGCGCATCGATGGTGCGGTACGCAGCAGCGATCGCCTCGGCCGTGGTCTTTCCCACATGCCGCACACCCAAGCCGAACAGTACGCGCGCAAGCGGACGGGTTCTGCTCTGCTCGATTTGCCCGACCAGCTTCTTCGCAACCGTGCGCCCCAGGCAAATGGGCTGCCCCTCCTTGTTGAGGCGCCCCATGTCCAATGCGGCCAACTCGTCCTCGTCAAGCGTGTAATAGTCGGCCACATCGGTCACGCGGCCAACTTCCACCAGGCGCCCCACGATTTCCTCACCCATGCCGTCGATGTCCAGCGCGCTTCTGCCCACCCAGTGGATCAGGCGCTCGACCGACTGAGCGGGGCAATCGATGGAGATGCAGCGGAAATCGACCTCCCCCTCTTCGCGGATGACCGCGCTGCCGCAGCTGGGGCAGACCTCGGGCATGCGCCACGGAAGGGCGGTTTTGGGACGCAGCGACATCACGGGGCCCAGGATCTCGGGAATGACGTCGCCGGCCTTGCGCACCACCACGGTGTCGCCAACCCGCACGTCTTTGCGCGTGACCTCGTCTTCGTTGTGCAGCGTGGCGCGCGCGACGGTGGAACCGGCTACCACAACCGGATCGAGCTCCGCCACCGGCGTCAGCTTGCCAGTGCGCCCCACCTGCACGGTGATATCGCGCAGGATCGTGGTTTTCTCCTCGGGCGGGAACTTGTAGGCGATGGCCCAGCGCGGTGCGCGCGATGTGAATCCCATGGCCGTCTGCAACGCGAACGAGTCAACCTTCACCACCACGCCATCGATCTCGTAAGGAAGCGATTCGCGCAGGTCGAGGGCATGCTCGCAAAACGCGCGCACCTCCGCCCTGGATGAGCAGCGCCGTACGTCGGGGTTCACATGCAGGCCCGACTCGCCCATCCATGCAAGCAGGTCGGACTGGCCCGAAGCCAGCACGGACGATTCATCGGCGATCGCGTACATAAACGTCGACAGATCGCGCGAAGCCGTCACCGCGGCATCCTTCTGCCGCAGGCTGCCCGCCGCAGCGTTGCGCGGGTTGGCAAAGGCCGCGCGCCCCTCGTTTTGCGCCGCGCGATTAAGCGACTCGAAGCTGGCCTTGGGCATGTACACCTCGCCGCGCACCTCGAAGGAGCCGGATCGCGCGATGCCCGACAGGCCCTCGGCCCGAAGCCTCAGGGGAACATCCCTGATGGAACGAACGTTCACCGTAACATCTTCACCCGTGGTTCCGTCGCCGCGCGTCGCCGCGCGCACCAGCACCCCGTCCTCGTAGGTAAGCGCGATCCCGGAACCATCGATCTTCAGTTCGCAATTCAGCGTGGGAAGCTCCCCGAAGAACTCTTCCACGCGATCGAACCACGCATCGAGCTCGGCAAGATCCATGGCGTTGTCCAACGAGTACATGCGTTTCTCGTGGCGCACCGGCGCAAACTGGTCGCCCACGTACCCGCCCACGCGCTGGGTGGGCGATGACGGATCGAAGCATTCGGGGTGCGCCGCCTCCAGCTCACGCAAATCGCGCATAAGCGAGTCGAACGCCGCATCCGATATCTCGGGGGCGTCTTTGGCATAGTACAGGTAGGTGTGGTGCTCGATCTCGCGCCTCAGCGCCTCGATACGCCCTCGCACTTGGTCTTCCCGCTCTTCTCGGCCCTCGTCGAACAGGTTCAAAGTCTCGTCGCTCACCAAAACGCCTTCCTATCGATAAGAAGCTGCCCACTTGATGGCCGCGCCCAGCTTCTCCACCACATCTTCGGGAATCACGCCGATCGAAGTCCGATCGTCGGCCGCAAGCCGTCCCGCCTCCGCATGAAGCGAAACCGCCGTCGCAACCGCACGGAAAACGTCGTCTTGCCGCTGCGCCGCAAGCGCCGCCACCATGCCCGCAAGAACATCTCCCGTTCCCGCCTTGGCCAGCTCGGGCCCGCCCTGATCGATCAGATACGTCCGGATCCCGTCCGAAACGTACGTATCGGGACCCTTCAAACACACTACGGCACTATAAGCCCGTGCCAAGTGCGCGCAGGCCTCCCACGGAGACTCTGACAGAAAAACGTCAGGAAGACCGGCCGCTTCGGCCAGGCGATCCGCTTCGCCCGCATGGGGCGTGAGCACCGCGACAGCCCCCCGATTCGCACGGGCGCGCAACGCAGAGCGCATATCCCTGCGCGCGACGAAGCTCAGCGCGCCCCCATCGACAACCACAGGGCACATCGCCCGATCGAAGACGAGCTCGCATAACCGCCCGCACTCCGCCGCATCTCCTACGGCATCGAAACCAGACCCTATCAGCACCGACAGAGGCCTTTCGGCCGTCGATTCCAAAAGAGGGGGATCCCATCCGTCCCGATCGGCCACCACCAGCGAGGGTCCCGACATTCGAACGGGAAGGACGGCTTGGGCGGACACGACCGCCTCGACGTACCCTGCGCCCATACGCTGGGCGGCGCGGCACGCAAGAACCGCTGCGCCCGGATAGCGCGGGCTGCCCGCAACCACGGTAACCTTCCCGCGCGCGTATTTGTGCGTACGGGAAGCGGGAAACGGAAGCAGGTCCGCAGCCTTCTCGATCGAAAACCTTTTCGGCGGAAAGGCCCCCATCGCTACAGCTCGTCCAGAATCTTGCGCGTTTCCTTGAATGTGCGGGCGAGTCGCTGCCTCTGATCGATGCGCGCTTCGGCAACGCGCGCCGAGCGTTCGGTGATGGCAAGAGCGCACGCCACCGCATCGGTGTGGGTGAACGACAAAGACAACGGAATCTCACGCACTCCCAGCTCGTCGGCGGCCTCTCGAGCCGCTCCGTGCAGCTCGACGCAGGGTCTTCCCGAAGCCAAGCGCCCCACCTCGATATCGCGCACGCCTATGCCGCGCGAAAACCCGGTGCCCAACGCCTTCACCACCGCCTCCTTCGCGGCGAAGCGCAGCGCGAAGTGCGTGGCGGGAATCGACGAGCCCTCGCAGTAAGCGCGCTCTGCCTCTGAGAACACCTTGCTCGCAAACGACGGGCTCCTTTTGAGGATCCGGCGTATGCGATCGATCTCGACGATGTCGACGCCTAAACCAACCGCGCCGTCCGCAAACGATGCCGATCGGTGCGCAACGGCCTCAAGCGCCTCTTCGCGCGTCTCCATCTCCATATCGTCATTGCAGATCATCTGCTCGTTTTCGCTCATGCGTCCCTTATTCGACCGTCACCGACTTTGCAAGGTTGCGGGGCTGATCGACGTCGCACCCGCGCAGAACGGCTATGGTGCGGGCCAGCAGCTGCAAAGGAACGCTGGCCGTGATCGCCGAGAACGCATCGCGCACCTTCGGAATGTAGATCACATAATCGGCGTGGGCCCTGATGTCCTCGTCGCCTTCCGTGGCGATGGCGATAATAGTCGCTCCGCGCGCCTTGCTCTCCTGCATATTGGAGACGGTCTTATCGTACACGGGGCTCTTCGTCGCGACAACGATCACGGGGAATCCCTCGTCGATAAGCGCAATCGGACCATGCTTCATCTCTCCAGCCGGATACGCTTCGGCATGCAGGTAGCTGATCTCCTTCAGCTTCAGGGCGCCCTCCCGGGCAATGGCGGCTCCCATGCCGCGACCCACGAACAGGGCGGAGCGGGCCTCGGAGCAGGCCCGGGCCGCCTCGTTCACCTCGTCGGCGTGCGCCAAGATCCACTCGACCTGCTCGGCGGTATCGGCCAGTTCCCGGAAGAGCAGGCGAATCTGGTTCATTTTGAGCTTGCCCTTAGCCTGAGCCAACAGCAGGGCAAGCAGCGTCAGGCTTACGATCTGCCCAAGGAAGGACTTGGTCGACGCCACGGCGATCTCCTTGTTCGCCTTCGTGTAGATCACGCCGTCGGACTCGCGCGCCACCGGAGAGCCCAGCACGTTGGTGATGCCGAACACGCGCGCGCCCTTCACGCGGGCGTCGCGAATAGCCGCCAGCGTATCGGCCGTCTCGCCCGACTGGGACACCGCCACCACCAGCGTGGTGGGCGTGATGATGGGGTTGCGGTAACGAAACTCGCTTGCGGCCTCGACCTCGGTGGGGATACGCGCCCAGCCCTCGATAAGCTCCTTTGCCACCAATCCCGCATGATAGCTGGTTCCGCATGCGATCACGTACACGCGATCGATCAGATTCAGCTCTTCGGGACTCATGCCCAACTCGTCGATTTCCAAGCGGCCGTTCACCAGGCGCCCGGCCAGCGTGTCGCGGATCACGCGCGGCTGCTCGTGGATCTCCTTCAGCATGAAATCGGGGTACCCGCCCTTTTCGGCCACGTCCATATCCCAGGTGATATGGGTAACCGTCGGCTCGAGAGGGGACAGCGATTCGTCGAAGAACCCCATGGACTCCCCATCCATCCGAACGAACCAACCGTCCTCGAGCACCACCACGTCGCGCGTCGCATCGATCATCGCAATCGCATCGGAAGCCACATAGCAGCCGTCTTCGGCTCTACCCACGATAAGAGGGGAGTCCTTACGTGTGGCCACGATAACACCAGGCTCGTCGGCACAGGTCACCGCCAATCCATACGAACCGACAACCTGCTCGGTCGCTGCGCGAACCGCAGCCAGCAAGTCGCCCTCGTATGCATCTTCCACCAGATGGGCGATGGTTTCGGTGTCGGTATCGCTGCCGAATGCGTAGCCACGGGCCGCCAGCTCGTCGCGCAGCTCGGCGAAATTCTCGATGATGCCGTTGTGCACCACTGCGATGCGCCCGTCGTTTGAGGCATGGGGATGAGCGTTCGCCTCGCTGGGACGACCGTGAGTGGCCCAGCGAGTATGTCCGATACCGCAGGTTCCCTCCACCTCGCTTTGCTTCACGGCGGACTCGAGCTCGGCAACGCGACCCTTACGGCGCACCACCTGCAACGAACCCTCGCGCTGAACCGCGACCCCGGCCGAATCGTAGCCTCGGTACTCGAGCCGCTTCAAACCTTCAAGCAAGATGCCCGCAACCTGCTTAGAGCCGGTATATCCAACGATTCCGCACATGGGATCTCCTTCATGTCGCATCGCACCGCCCTTGGGGCGGGGTCTTAACCGACCCATTGTACCGAGACGAATGCGCTATCCGCCCCCGCCTCGATCAAACGCCAGGGATAAACCGACGAGCGGATGACTTGAACCGAGCGAAAAACTCACCCTGCTTCGGTTGGAAATCGCCGAACGTCCAATGGAGCGAAAGCGACGATCGGTTGAAGGCCCTTGCGCAAACCGTTGGCCGCCCGATAGGGCGCGCCTCTAGCCTGTCGGCATCCGAAGATTCGACAACAACGTTAGGAGTCCTCATGAAGCGACCAGACCTCCTGTCGACGCAGCGCGCAAAGCATCCGCCGCATGGATGGCGCTTCGTCATTTCGGCAGCTTTGCGTATCGCCGTAATCTCGGCAGTGGCTCTGTTCTCCGTTCCGGAAGGTCACGGCGCAACCGTACCGATCGAAACCATCCCAGCCGATAACGGAAACGCACGAAATCCGCTGGTCATATCAACGGGACTTCCATCAGATCCCGCCATCGCCGAGCATCACATGAACGTAAGACAGCCCGCGCGCCTGGTCGAGAGCCAGCCATCCGTAAGCAAAACAACCCATGTCGCCAAGCTTTACGCAAACGACGAGCTGGTCGGAGGCGAAGCCACCCTTCCCATTCTGCGCAGCGGACTCCACAGCTTTTTCGGGTGCGACGACTTCGCCACGCAGGGAACCACCTTCGAGTTCGAAGGCCGAACCTGGAAGCCGGGAGACAAGATTTCAGCCACGTTCGAATACCCCTGCGTCGGCGTGTACGACAACGAGCCCGTCGGAGCGCGACTTTCCGTCGCCAGCTCGTACAGCAAAACCTGGCCCGAACTCGACTGCCCCGTCATCCAACTTCCCGACCTCCTTTATGCAGGGGGATACCTGTTCAACATGCAAGATACCGATATGCAGATCGAATTCTTCTACTGCTCGGACAAACGACCCGTCGAGCTGAGGGGCAGCTATCTCACATTCTGCTCCCTGAACTACTACCCTCCCTCCAAGGTCGAAGACTACCCGAACATCCCCTTATCAGGCGATACCTACTCGGAAAGCGTTCTCGTTCGATCCGAAGACACAAAGAAGATCGCCCTGTCTCAGCAGACCAACATGAAAACGAAATCCGTGACGATCGGAGGCACCGAATACATCCACGCCTACCCTGTCAGCAACGAATTCGAGGATCATCTGGGAAAACCTACCTATACCAGAAACGCCGTGACCCTCTATCAAGACGAACGGTTCGCTATTAAGGCCCCCTTCACCGGCTGGTTCAGCTTCGCAAGCGCAAGCCTGGGCACCGGAGCCCCGCCCGCGCCCCAGAAAAAAGCCGACCGCGAAAGCGCCGCTCCTGGTCAACCCATCGTGTGGGATGTCAGCCAGCAAGTAGGCACGCTCGGAGAGGACGTGCTCAGCAGGTATCGACACTTCGAAATCATCGATCATCTGCCCGATGCCCTGGAATACCGAACTGCCAAAGTCGTAAAGGAAAGCGGCGGCAAAAAAGACGACGTGACGAACACCGCAGGCAAACTCAACTGGGACGCCGAGCGCAAGACGCTCTCGTACCGGTTCGATCCCGGTTGGCTTGAAAGCTCCATGCCTCTTGCAGGGGAAACATACCACCTCGTCATCGAGGCCTCGGCAGCAAACGACGCCGCGGGATCCACGGTCGAGAACACCGCCGAAACCCTCATCAACCACCACCGCGCCGAAACGAAGGCCTCTATCCGCATCGAGACGCCCAAACCTCCCCAACCGGTCGATCCGCCTAAGCCGCCCGCACCTCCGACGCCTCCCGACATCACTCCCACCACGGGGGATTTCGTCACCGCCCAGAAACAATCGACTCCAGCCTCGGGAACGCCCGTGAAAGCCGGCGACGAAATCGAATACCTCATCACGGTTGAGAACACGGGAAGCGTGCCCAGCGCCTGCACCCTCGTACGAGATCTCATCCCCGAAGGAACCTCCTACGTCGAGGGTTCGGCAACCGATGAGGGTTCCTACGTCGCGGCATCGGACGACGGCAGAGCGTATCTGGAATGGGCGGTAGCGAATCTTCCTCCGCGCAAGAAGGTAGAGCTGAGGTTTCGCGTCTCGGTATCGGAGAGGGCCGCTAAAGAGAGAAGCGCCATCCTGAACACCGCGTTCTACGACACGCACGAAGTCCCGGTAAAGCCGGGAGACCCCGCTAACGCCCAACCGACCGGCTCGACCAGCACCACCGTTCACCCCACCGCGACGACGAAAGCGCCCGCCCAGCTCCACGTCGTCAAACGATCGGACCCCCGCACGGGAACCCTCGTCAAGCACGGAGACACCGTAACGTACTTCATCGACGTTTCCCACAAAGGCTCGGCCGACAGCGATGACGCACGTCAGGTGCGCATCGAAGATCCCCTGCCCGACGGATGCGAGCTGATCAAAGACAGCCTCTCAAGCGACCACTCAGCCACCTTCGATGCTTCGAATAGAACCGTGAGCTGGCTTATCGACAAGATGGAACCAGGTGGCGTAACCACGCTTTCGTTCACGGTGCGCGTGAGAGAAGACGCGGCGGGCAACATAGACCACCTCGATAATCAAGTCCGCTACCAACCTGATTGGAAAAAAGGAGACCCCTTACCGAACACCTCGAACAAGATACGCCACCTCGTTGAGCGCGGCGACCAGCCGACAAAAGACGATCAAGGCGGCAACGAAGAGCCGTTCGACAAGACGGGCAACGAGCTATTCTCTCATTGGAAACTTGCCGCCCTCCTGGGATTGATCGGAATAGCCTCCGGAACCGTGTTTTTCGCCTGCGAACTGAAAAGGAGGCGATCCGCAGGTGGCGCGTTCAAGATACCCCGATGCAGATAAGGGGCGCCGATACGCCTCTGCGAAGAGATGCGTCGGACGATCGGATCACGCACGGGCGCATCGCATTCTCAGGTGGGTATCGGGAACAATCGGGGCGGCGGCGATCTCCTGCCTCACGGCAATCTTTCTCATACCGCTGGCAAACGATGTCACGTCGGTGCCGCCCCGACCCGAAGACCCCTTCGCCAAGCGCGAATGGCCTGCTTCGGTAGCCGAACGGGTCTTGGGGAAGGGAGATTCGGAGGATGGGGCAGACGGCATCCCCGTTGTCGATTGGAAGGCCTGGCGCGAAGCCAACCCCGATATCGTTGCATGGATCTATGTCCCCGGCACCCGTATCAGCTATCCAGTGGCGCAGGCTCCCGCATCCGACCCTCTGTTCTACCTCGACCATAACGCGTGGGGGCACTCCGACCCGGCAGGGTGCCCCTATCTGGATGCCGCTTGCGGCACGCGCGGGCTTGACGCTCGACACGTGGTGATAAGCGGGCACAACACAGGATGGTCCGATCGCCTTTTCGCCGATTTCTCCCGATACTCCGACGTCGGGTTCGCCCGAAACCACCGAACCGTCTACGTGCTCTCGCCCGAGAAAACCAAAGTTCTCAACGTCTTCGGGGTCAAAACGATACCGGGATCCGATTCCGGGAAATGCGTGCGGTTCTCAACCGATGCGGCGTTTGCGGCATACCTCGAAAGCGTTCGGAACAACGCCGACTTCACGCTTGACGGGGATGAGGGCGAACCGAGTATCGAACAGTTATTCACATTCTGCACCTGCAGTTATCGAACGAATCCCGAAAATGAAAGGACGCTCGTCTATGCCGACCCCGCGTAACAGAAGCGATACAGACGCGCCGCTACCTCCCGAAGCCCCACATGCGAACCTCGGGTTCCAACCGCACGCCCGATTCGTCGAAAACAGAATCTCGAATCAACCCGATGAGCCCGCGAACATCCTCTGCGGTAGCGCCACCAGCATTCACCACGAAGCCCGCGTGCTTTTTCGACACCTCGGCACCGCCAACCGCCGTGCCCTGCAACCCCGCGTCCTGAATCAGCTTGCCCGCATAGTGCCCCTCGGGCCGTTTGAACGTAGAGCCGGCGCTGGGCATCTCGAGAGGCTGTTTGGCGGCCCGCCGTTCCGCAAGATCGTCCATACGCGCCTGAATCTCGTTTTTGTCTCCGGGAACAAGCTGCAACAGAACGGCCAGGACGATCATTCCCTCATCGTCCATGCGGCTATGGCGATATCCCCAGTCGGCCTGATCCGCTCTAACTTCGAGAAGATCGCCTTCACGCGTCACGCACACGCACGAAAGCGCGACATCGGAGAATTCCCCCCCGTACGCTCCCGCGTTCATGATCGCGGCACCGCCTACAGTTCCAGGTATCCCACTGGCGAACTCGTATCCGGACAAGCCCGCTTCGAGAGCCGCCCGAGCAACCGAAGCGTTGCTGGCTCCGGCCTGAGCCGAAACCAACCCCCGCTCATCCACGTTGATCTCCGAAAAGTTGTCGGCTATCTCCATGACGACGCCCCGCAGCCCCGAATCGGACACCAAAAGATCGCTGCCCAATCCGATCACGCGCAGATCGACGCCGTTATCCCGGCACAAATCGACCACGGCGCGCACCTGTTCCACCGCCGTGGGCCTCACCAGGTAGTCCGCCGGTCCGCCAATTTTGAACGTTGTATGCAGCGCCATCGGCTCCGCGATCAGAATCGAATCCGATCCGAGGGCGCCGATAAGTTTTCGCTCGAAGTCAGGAGACATACCCCGATCCTTACTCGACGGGTTTTGCGACAGGGCGCGGCCCTTCAAGGGGAAGCAGGTCCTCATCGGGCAGGGCATCGTGATCCCCTTCGACCATGCTGCCATCCACGCCGACGATGTCCTCGCGCCCCGGAAGCACCATATTCAGCAAAATACCCGCGATCGAACCGACCGCCAAACCGGACAGCGATATGGTGATGCCCGCAACGGCGAAGGAGATCGAACCCGCCTGACTGTAGGAGATGCCCACCGCAAAACCGATGATGATAGCCGTGATAAGCACGTTGCGGCTCTTCATGAAGTCGACACTGTTCTCAACCAGATTGCGGATGCCGACCGCGGAAATCATGCCGTACAAAACGATGGAGACGCCCCCGACAACGCAAGCGGGCATAACCTCGATGAGCGCGACGAACTTCGGACAGAAGGAGAACAGCACCGCGAACAGCGCTGCGATGCGGACAACCCGAGGGTCGAACACCTTGGTAAGCGCGAGCACGCCGGTGTTCTCGCCATACGTCGTATTCGCGGGAGCGCCGAACAGAGACGCGACGATAGTGGCCAAACCGTCCCCCAGAAGCGTGCGATGCAGGCCCGGCTTGGCGATATAGTTGCGATTCACCGTGGAGCTGATAGCGGAAACGTCTCCGATATGCTCGATGATGGTGGCGAACGCAAGCGGGACGATGGTGATGATGGCCGTCACCGCGAGGCCCGCATCGAAATTCTCGTTGAACAAGCCGAAGACGGTCTTATCCCAAGCGAGGGGAACGCCAACCCAAGCCGCGTCTGCAACGCGGGAGAAATCAACCAGACCGATCGCGGCAGCGGTTGCGTAGGAAACCAGAACGCCGATGAGAATCGGAACGATCTTGATCATGCCCTTACCCCAAATACTGCAAACAACGATGGACGCAATGGCAACGAGGGCCACGGGCCAATACGTCTGGCAGTTGTTGATGGCCGAAGCCGACAGGCTCAATCCGATCGCGATGACGATGGGGCCGGTAACTACGGGAGGGAAGAACCGCATAACGCGCGCAGTGCCGAACACCTTGAACAGGCAGGACAGCACCAAGTAAAGCAGGCCGGTGCACGCAACGCCCAGACATGCATAAGGCAGAAGCTCCGCCTCTCCGTTCGGAGCGATAACCGCATATCCCGCAATAAAGGCGAACGACGATCCGAGAAACGCGGGAACCCTGCCCTTGGAGATCAGGTGGAACAGCAACGTTCCCAATCCGGCGAACAAAAGGGCGGTCGAAACGGGAAGCCCGGTCAGGATGGGAACCAGAATCGTCGCGCCGAACATGGCGAACATATGCTGGAGCCCGAAAAGGATCACCTTCGGAGCACCCAGCACCCGCGCATCGTAAATCGCGTCGGGATTGTCCTTCGACCCCATAGTGGGAATTTGATCATCGCTCACGCTTGCCTCCGCCTTCCATCCGAAACCGATATATGCGGCCACATCACGCGACCTTCGATATTGTGCCACGAACACCGGCGCGGCTTTTCCGCAAATCCTTTGCTCACAGCATCGACCGAAAACAACGGATCGTCAACGGAGCTCGACATGGGGTCGAGTGGATACGAAGGCAAACTCGCGCAAACGCTACAGGGTTCCGGCGGCGCGTGCGGCCTCAACCTCGGCAAGCGCCTCGGGAGGAGCAAACGAGCAAGTTCCATCTCCCCTCTTGACCACTTCGATAGGGTCGCCCGCTTTTACCTCGCCACCCTCCAAAACGACGGCGAAGATGCCCTCGCGCGGGAAGATGCAGTCTCCGGCAAGGTAGTAGATCGCACAACGCGTATGGCACACTTTGCCGATCTGACTGATCTCAACCAGCAGATCGTCGCCGATCCTCAGCTGGGTTCCCAAAGGAAGCGCAAGAACGTCCAGGCCCTCGGTGGTAAAGTTCTCCCCGAAATCCCCCTCCTTCACGTCAAGGCCCATACCCTGCGCCTTGACGATGGACTCCTGGGCCAGAAACGACACCTGGCGATGCCAGTCGCCGGCATGCGCGTCGTTTACAAAGCCCCATTGCTCCTTGACCGTCTGCGGAACGCCTCCCACGGGAGTCTTGCGCGTACCCTTGCGCGTCGAAACATTGATGGAGCGCACGAATGCGCCGTTTGATGCACTGCTCATGAAGCACCCTCATCTCTCTCGCCCCAGCGAACCATCCGATCTGCGAAATGGACCGCGCACGTCTCTTATTTATAGTCGGATAAGATTAGCACCCGCAAGACTATAGCACCGAAAAGCCTTTCCCTTCCCCATGTGCGCATACTGTAATCTCATCGAATCGTCTGATGCCAAACACCGTCCACAAGCGCTTCGCTCTTGACCGGCGCCGCCGCTTCCGTATAATCATATGAATAAGTGCTCATATGATTATGTGATAAAAAGGAGGTTATCGTGAACGCGCAGGAAAACATCGACGAGACGATCGATTTGAGCGAGGGCGCACCCGAGGAGGAGCTGCTATACGAGCTGGCCGACTTGTTCAAGGTGTTTTCCGATACAACGCGAATAAAAATCCTGTTCACGCTTATGGAGCACGAACGGTACGTGGCCGATATAGCCGAATCCGTCAACGCCACGCAAAGCTCGGTGTCCCATCAGCTGAGAATCCTCAAGCAAGCTCACCTGGTGAAGTTTCGCCGCGACGGCAAAAACATCGCCTACGCCCTTGCCGACGACCACGTTAGAACCATGCTTGCGCAGGGCATGAACCACATCTGCGAATAACGAAAAGCCGAAAGGAGAACACCCTATGAAAAAGGTATTCAAGCTTGAAGGAGACATCTGCCCGAACTGCGGCGGGAAAATCCAGGATGCCATAAACCGGCTCGACGGCGTCAACGAAGCCAAGATCAACTTCCTCACGCTCAAGTTCACCCTCGACGCCGAAGACGATCGCTTCGACCAGCTGCTCGGAGAATCGAAAAGAATCTTCGAAAAAATCGAGCCCACCTGCTCGATCGTCGCATAAAAGCCCAGATCCGCATCGAGGAACCTCATGACCTCCCACCAGAAAAAGACCCTCATCCGCATCGTCGCCGCACTCGCGCTGTTCATATGCCTCCAGCTTGCTCCCCTCGACAGGCTGGCCGACCCCCCCGTAAACCTGTATCTGGAATTCGCGCTGTTCCTCGTTCCCTACCTTCTGGCCGGATACGACGTCATCGCGAAGGCCTGGCACGGCATAACGCACGGCCAGGTGCTCGACGAGAACTTCCTCATGACCATCGCAACGTTCGGAGCCTTTGCGCTGGTGCTGTTCCCCGAAAGCGATCCCCACATGGCCGAAGGGGCCGCCGTCATGCTGTTCTACCAATTGGGAGAATGGTTTCAATCCTACGCGGTGGGAAAATCCCGTAAATCGATCGCCGCCATGATGGACATCGCGCCCGACTACGCCAACCTCGTCTCAAACGAGGCCGTCGAGCAGGTCGACCCCTACTCCGTCAACCCGGGAGACACCATCGTGGTGAAACCGGGGGAGCGCGTCCCTTTGGACGGAACGGTGACGGAAGGATCGTCCCAGCTCGACACCTCCGCCCTCACCGGAGAAAGCGTCCCGCGCGTTGTCGAAACAGGAGCCGAGGTCATCAGCGGATGCATCAACATGACCGGGCCGCTGCATATCCGCGTCGAACGGCCCTACGACCAATCCACCGTGCAAAGAATCCTCGAGTTGGTTGAAAACGCCAGCGATCGCAAAGCGCGAACCGAAAACTTCATCACGCGATTCGCGCGCTACTACACCCCCGTCGTCGTCGGCCTCGCACTGGTCATAGCCTGTATCCCTCCCCTGTTACTGGGGCAGCTGTGGTCGGAGTGCGTAAAGAGCGCTTTGATATTTTTAGTGGTTAGCTGTCCGTGCGCCCTGGTAATCAGCGTTCCCCTTTCGTTTTTCGGGGGAATCGGAGCGGCATCGCGCGCGGGAATCCTGGTAAAAGGATCGAACTACCTCGAAGCGCTCGCCTCTGCCGAAACCGTCGCCTTCGACAAAACCGGAACTCTCACAAACGGAACGTTCAGCGTCGTTGCGATCCATCCCGCAGCCGATGTCGAACCCGACCTCGTGTTGTCCGTCGCCGCACATGCGGAGGTCTATTCCAACCACCCCATCGCACTGTCCCTGCGTCAAGCGTACAGCGGGAAAATCGACGCCGCGCGGGTCGATGACGTGGTCGAAAAAAGCGGACACGGCATACGTGCCCTTGTTGACCAGCGAATCGTCGTAGTTGGCAACGATGCCATGATGGGAAGCGAAAACGCTTCGTGGACACCGTGCGACCTAACCGGCACCGTGCTTCACGTGCTGCTAGACGGCGCCTACATCGGCCACATCGTCATCGCCGACATGGTGAAGGAAGACGCCCGCAAAGCTCTTGACGAGCTGCATCGGTGCGGCGTGAAGAAAACCGTCATGCTCACCGGCGATCGCGCGGAAGTAGCGAGCGCGGTAGCCGACGATCTGGGTATCGACGAGTTCAGAGCCCATCTGCTCCCCGCCGATAAGGTTAACGCGGTGGAAGACCTTTTGGCTTCGACAAGCGAACGCGGCAAGCTGGTGTTTGTGGGCGACGGCATAAACGACGCACCGGTGCTTATGCGCTCGGATGTCGGCGTCGCCATGGGAGCCCTGGGCTCCGATGCGGCCATCGAGGCCGCGGATATCGTGCTTATGGACGACCGTCCCTCGAAGATCGCCCTCGCGATCCGCATCGCGCGAAAAACGATGCGGATCGTAAAGCAAAACATCGCGTTTGCCATCGGTGTGAAAGTGCTCGTCATGGTGCTGGCCCTCCCCGTTTTCGGGATCGCCAACATGTGGATGGCGGTGTTCGGAGACGTCGGCGTATCCGTGATCGCCATCCTGAACGCCATGCGCGCCCTCAGAATCTCGTAAGCGTTGCGCACCGAAGGCGCGTACGTGCATCCCGAAAACTACCCCACACATAGAAACGCGGCCCCGAATCTTCTCGGGGCCGCGTCGTTTACCAAACGGTTTTCCGAGGCGGCAAGAACCCACCAGGAAGCTTTACTGGGAGGACTTCGGCGTATCCGCAGCGGAATCCGCATCCGCACCGGCGTCCGTCGCTGCGGAAACGTCCGCACCCGGATCGGCCTCGGGAACCGCGGCAACCGCGGCCTCGCCCTCAACGGCAGCGGGCGCCGACGCCTCTTCGTTCTGAGGCTGCCCGGCAACCGGAGCATCCGAGGCAACCGGCACCGTCGCCTGCGGGGCGCCCCAAACCTGCTGGACGCTATCGACAGGCTGCGGCTGCTGGGGGCGAACCTCCCTCGCAGGGTTCTCGAACGGAGCCGGATCATTCTGCCCGCCCCAATGCGGAACGTCGAACTGACCCACCCAGTAACCAAGAGCGCGCGCGGTGAGCGTCTCGACGATCATGGAGCACACGACAGCGGCATATGCCCAGATAGTGAAGAACAGACCGCCGACAAGCAGCGCGCTGATCACAGCCCCCACATTGCCCGCCGCACTGCCTCCGTCAACCATGGAGATGAACGTGCCGGCAAACATCGCCACGAAGACCAGCATGAGCAGCATGAAAATGAGGAAAAGGACGAAACCGGCCACGATATTGGCCAAAATAACCATCCCGAAGATGCGCAAGATGCCGCTGCCGTCGGCGCGCAGCATGCTCCACAGCTTCCCGACCTGAAATCCCGAAGAAAGATTATCGTAAATGGAAACGCGCATGCTCGCCGCCCACCGGAAGAAGCATATGCCCAACGTAAGGACCATTCCCAGCAGATACAGCAGCATGCCCGTCGTCAGGCTTCCAGCGGAAACGACCGGACCCCCGAACGAGGAAAACGAGCCGTGCGGGAAATAGCCGGAGTTCACCGAGCTTGCCAGCAAACCCGCCCAGCCTACGCCCATCGATCCTTCGGCGAAAGTGAAAACGATGTAGGGCAGCACCCCGGCCACGATGCCGATCACGAAGATGAAGAATCCTCGGCGGTACAGCTTGCCATCCTCGTTGGCGAAGATGCGAGCGGGAAGCGGGTTGCGCACCCCCCATGCTATATCGCGGGCCCAGCCGTAAAGATATCCCATAACCACGATCGCACCGAAAATGGGAATCATCGTTATCAGCGCGAGCAGCATCATCTTCCTAAGCCAACCTTCCGACTTAGTCAGATCGTTCCATGCTGTCTGGAAGTACTTGATCCGCATGCCAACTCCTTCACTCGATTGGCGTTTCGTTCCCGCCCTTTCGCAGGTACGTTTATCACCTTCTCATAAGAACACAAAAAACTGACGAAAACCTTGCACGGCGTGAAACTTTCTCAATAAAGGGCGACTGTTACGTCGCGGCCCAAACGAAAAGAGGGGGCCCGCAGGCCCCCTCCGAACAACCGCAAAACGCAGTTTACTTCAAGGTGACGGCAGCGCCGGCTTCCTCGAGCTTGGCCTTCATCTCGTCGGCCTTATCCTTGGCGACAGCCTCGGCGATAGCCTTGGGAGCGCCCTCGACAGCCTCCTTGGCCTCCTTCAGGCCCAGGCCGGTGATCTCGCGGACAACCTTGATAACGGCGATCTTGTTGTCGCCGAAGCCCTCGAGCACAACGTCGAAATCGGACTTCTCTTCGGCGGCCTCGGCAGGAGCAGCGGCAACCGCGACAGCGGCGGGAGCAGCAGCGGAAACGCCGAAGGTCTCCTCGATCATAGAAACGAGCTCGGAAGCCTCGAGAAGGGACATCTCCTTGAGGGCCTCGATGATTTCTTCTTTGGTAACAGCCATGACACTTTCCTTTCAGGGGGGCCGCTCGCGCGGCCGCGTTTCGTTGACTTAAGCGGCTTTCACGCCGCGCATGCTGCACGCGTTATGCAGCGGGCTTCTGCTCGGAGACCTGCTGAATCGTGCGGGCAAGACCGCTGGGAACGCCGTTGATGGAAACGGCGAGGCCGCGGGCGACACCGGAGATGGCGCCGGCGATCTGAGCGAGCAGCTGCTCGCGCGAAGGCAGCGAGGCAACGGCGTCGAACTGACCGGCGTTAACGAAGTCGCCGTCCATCATGCCACCCTTGATAACGAGCTTATCGTTATCCTTGGCGAACTCGGTCAGCGCCTTGGCGGACGCAACGGGGTCGTTCTTGCAGAACACGAAAGCAGAGGGGCCTTCCAAAACCTCATCGAGGCTGGCCATGTCGAGCTCTTTGAGAGCGATGCGAACGAGGGTGTTCTTGTACACCTTCATGGATGCGTCGGCCTCGCGGATATCGCGGCGAAGGCCTTCGACCTCTTTCACGCTCAGGCCGCGGTAATCCACAACCCAAACGGCCTTGACGTCGGTCAGATCCTCTTTGATGGAAGCCATCATCGCTTGATTCTGTGCGTTGGGCATGCAGTGCACCTCCTTTCGCTTGCAATCGGTTCCGCTCCGATTTCGGGTGGAGCCGTCCGTAGAAACGAAACGACCCCCGCCATCGAAAGACAGCGAGGGTCGGCACATACGTATCGCATGACCACCTCGGCGGGCCGCTGTTGCGTTTAAGCCCCGAAAGGCACCTGCTGTCTTTGGTAGCGGAACGGTTTACGTTCGCGCTGCGTAAAAGCAGCCATTACATATTACTCTGTTTTCAGGTCTTGTCAAGCACTCCGCCGACTCGATCTACTTCGAGGCCAGGCTGCGCAGCACGTACTGCAAGATACCCCCATGCTGCATATAGCGACCCTCGGTCGGGGTGTCCACGCGCACGATCGCGTCGAACAGCACCTCGCAGCCGTCGTCTCGACGGGCGCTTACGGAAACCACCCGGGGCTCGGGCAAACCGTTTGAAAAATCCACCGGAGCAACCGTGTAGGACTCTTCGCCTGTCAGCCCAAGCGTTTCCGCGTTCTGCCCTTCGGCGAACTGGAGCGGCAGCACGCCCATGCCAACGAGATTGGACCGATGGATGCGCTCGAAGCTCTCCGCGATCACGGCACGAACTCCCAGCAGCATCGGGCCCTTCGCCGCCCAATCGCGCGAAGATCCGCTCCCGTACATCTTTCCCGCAACGACGATGCTGGGAACGCAGCTGCTCCGATACGACTCGGAGACATCGAACAAAGGCTTGACCCGGCCGTCGGAGAAATCGAGCGACCAACCGCCCTTTCGACCCGCGGCGAGTTCGTTCATCAGCTTCACATTGGCAAACGTCCCCCGCATCATCACTTCGTGATTGCCTCGACGAGCACCCAGCGTGTTGAAATCGGCGCTTTTCACACCGTGCGACTCAAGGTACAGCGCCGCAGGGGATCCCGCAGCGATCGAACCGGCCGGCGATATGTGGTCGGTCGTGATGAAGTCGCCCAGCTTGGCCAGGACGCGCGCGCAGCAAGGCGCTTCGGAGGGAGCGGGATCGGCCCCCATCCCGTCGAAGTAAGGAGGGCGACGCACGTACGTGGACTCTCCATCCCAGGAAAACACCGAGCTGGGGGAAACGTCGAGGCTTCTCCATGCCCGCGTTCCCTCGAACATGCCGACCGCGCCCTCGCTGTAGGCCTGCGCCGTCACGAATCTCTCCACAAGCTCGTCCAGCTCTTCGGCCGAAGGCATGAGATCGCGGGCGAACACGCTGTTGCCCTTCAGATCGACACCCAAAGGTTCGCTCTCGAAGTCGAAGTCAACCGTTCCGGCAATCGCATACACGATGACCGCAGCGGGCTGCATGAGATAGTTCTGAGATACGTCGGGAGAAATACGACCCTCGAAGTTCCTGTTCCCCGACAAAACGCTCGCAAGCTCGATGCGATCGCACACCTCGTGCATTTCGGGCTTGATGGGACCCGAGTTGCCGATGCAGCTCATGCAGCCGTATCCGCAGTTGAAAAACCCTACCGACCGCAGAGAACCCAGGAGGCCGGCGCGATCGAGAATCTCGGTCCCCGCATGGCTTCCAGGAGCAAATACGCACTTCACCCAAGGTTGGGGTTTCAGCCCCGCGCGCTCGGCGTTGCGCGCGGCAAGGCCCGCCGCCAGCATCATCCGCGGATCGGCCGCGGTCGTGCAGCTGGTGATGGCGGCGATGGCCACGGCGCCATGGGCAAGTTCGTGACGCACCCCGTCGATGGTCACGACCGAGCGCTCGTCGCTGCTCAGCCCGCGTTCCAGCCGAAGCGCCTCGAAACGCTCTTTCGCGTCGGAAAGATCGAAGCGGTCGTGCGGCCGCGACGGACCCGACATGGATGCGGAAACCTGGGACAGATCGAGTTCGATAACCTCGGAATACACGCGCTCTGCCCCAGCATCGTGCCAAAGTCCCTGAGCCTTGGCGTATGCCTCGACCAGCGCCACCTGCCGGTCGGAGCGGCCCGTCATGCGGAAGAAATCAAGCGTGCGGCCGTCAACGGGAAACAGCGTGCAGGTGCTGCCGTACTCGGGGGTCATATTGGAAATGCAGGCCCTCTGAGTGGCGCTCAGGCTGTCAAGGCCCGAGCCGAAGCATTCGACGAAGCATCCGACCACGCCGCGCGATCTCAGCATCTGGGCGAATCTCAGCGCCACGTCCATAGCCGATACGCTACCCGAAAGCTCCCCGGTAAGACGAACGCCCACCACGCGGGGGACGAGCGTGGTGATGGGCTGGCCCAAAGCGGCCGCTTCGGCCTCGATGCCCCCCACGCCCCAACCCAGAACCCCAATGCCGTTTGCGGTGGGAGTATGGCTATCGGTTCCCACCAGCGTATCGAAATAGGCTACGGGACGGCTCGTCGCATCGCATCCGCAAACGTCGGACGCGTCGCAAACGTTCCCCTCCGCATCGCGAACCATCGCGATCTGAGCGAATTTTTCGATGTTCAGCTGATGGCAGATCCCCGATCCGGGGGGCACGATCCTCACGTTCCGAAACGAATCCTGAGCCCACTTCAAAAAGCGGTAGCGCTCCGCATTTCGCTGGAATTCCAGCTCCATGTTCCTGTCGATCGCCGATGTGCTCCCCGCCTCGTCGGCGATCACCGAATGATCGATAACCAGATCGCACGGGATCTGGGGGTTGATGCGAGCCGGATCGCCCCCGATCTGAGCGCAGGCCTCCCTCATAACGGCAAAATCGACGAACACAGGTACGCCGGTGAAATCCTGGAATAAAACGCGCGATGGGGAGAACTCGATCTCCTCTCCGGGAACGCCTGCCAAACCGGCATCGACGATCCGCTGGACGCAGTCAAGCGCAGCGGACTCTCCCTCGACGCACCGCAGCGCGTTTTCAACGAGAACCGTCAACGCATAGGGAAGCCTGTCGGTTCCTGGAACCTGGGAAACCGGATAATACTCGAACTCGGACCCCTCGACGTCCAGCACCCGCTTGAACGATTCGTTGCACCTCGTCATCGCCACCCCTAACGTAAGCTCTGTCTCGTCGGGCTAGAAAGCACCGCGCTATCGATATGCGCCTCCCGCAACCCAATACCCTTCGGCTTTGAGGCAAGCCGCTACAAAGACCTCATGACCTCGATCAGATTCTCCGTGAACGCCGTACAAGAGGCCGCAGGCTCCTTCGACCCGGTCGCCCAGCGAATATCCCCCGTCAGGCACGAACCCTCTGCGTATACGCGGCGAACCGCTTCCCGAATTCGAGAAGCGGCTTCTCGCTCCCCCAAGTGATCGAGCATCATGGCAGCGGATAGAATCTCAGCCGTCGGATTCGCCTTGTCCTGGCCCGCGATATCGGGCGCCGACCCGTGCACGGCTTCGAACACCGCGCAGCCATCCCCGATATTGGCGCCCGGAGCGATCCCCAGGCCGCCCACGAGCCCCGCGGCAAGATCGCTTGCGATATCGCCGTAGAGGTTCGGGAATACCACCACATCGAACTGACCGGGTTCGATCACCAGATTCATGCAGAACGCGTCAACGATGCGCTCGTCGAAGGCGACGCGACCTTCGTATTCCGCGGCAACCTCGCGCGCCACCGTCAGAAATAATCCGTCGGAGTGCTTCATGATGTTCGCCTTGTGGACAGCGGTCACCTTCCGGCGACCCTGGGCGAGCGCATACTCGAATGCGGCGCGAACGATGCGGCGCGATCCCGTAACCGATATGGGCTTGATGGATATGCCGGAATCGCGGCGAATCGAACCCGCTCCGACGCTCTGGCACAAGTCGATGATTTTGCCGGCACCCTCGCTTCCCTGCTCGAACTCGACTCCTGCGTACAGGTCTTCCGAATTCTCGCGAACGATAACAAGATCGACGTCTTCGTAGCGACCGCCCGCACCGGGAAGCGATCGCACCGGGCGCAGGCAGTTATACAGGTCCAGCGCTTTGCGCAAAGCAACGTTCACGCTGCGAAATCCGCCCGCCACCGGAGTGGCGATCGGACCTTTGATGGCGACCCCATTCCTGCGTATCGACTCGAGTGTAGATTCGGGAAGGGGGGTTCCCTCGGTCTCGATGCACTCGGCTCCCGCTAAAGCGATTTCCCACGCGATATCGACGCCGCTCGCATCCACTACGCGCTGCATGGCGGCAGAAGTTTCGACTCCGATTCCATCTCCGGGGATAAGGGTGACAACGTGGCGAGTCATGACGCTCCTATCTCGAAATCCCAACAGCTGGCGTAAAGGGGTGACGCGCGCCTGGAAAGCACGGCTGCGCGCACATGCCGAAAGCCAAAGCAAGCTTGCATCGATTTGCCCGCAAACAATGTGCAATCAATCTAATGCTAGCGGTCTTTTCCCAGATACAGGGCCAGAAAAAGGCGAATGCGCAGCATTGCTGCGCATTCGGTAGATCACTGTACGGCGCGAGCGCTCTCGATGATCTGGATCGCCTTCTTCTTCGAGAGCCCCTTGCCATTCGTCGCATCGAACGACATTCTGTCGATCAGAGCCTGGCGAACCTCTGCCGATATCGATGCAACCGCGAACTCCGACACCGCACCCAGCATCTCGGAAAACTCCAGGTCTCCGTGATAGCACTGAACAGCCTCGTCGATGAGGGGCCACACGCGCTCGGACTCATCGACTCCCGTTGCGCCGTATTTGCACAGGAATCTTACGGATGAAAGACGCACCGGGCCGTTCGATTCATCGAAGAGCGCCGACTCGACATCGTCGAGAGCCGCCGCGCACGCCTGCGCAGCATGGGGAACCAACAGCGTCAGCGCATCGATACATTCCCAACGCGTCTGAGCCTCCGGACGGTTCAGGCCGTCTACCAGGGCATTGATGTAGGGAACGAGCAGTTCGGCGTTTTCGCGCGCGATCATGGCCAGCGCCGATGCCGAAGCCTGACGGGATCGCCTGGAAGCCCCTTCGAGACTTTTCACGAGATCGATCAGGACATCCTCGCTGGACAAAGCCTTGACTGCAAGCTGTTTTGGATCAAAAGAGAATTCGGGCACAGGTCACTCCCCTTTACAGGAAAAAGGACGCTAAAACGAATATTTTCATTATATAAGCGGAAGAAAAGACCGGTTTCCGAACGGTCTGAATTTACACGCTTATTACCTTATTGAAAGATATTCAGAAAGACTGAACCGAAGATGCGAAAGTTCGCGCATAACCCGAACCGAACCGCCCGCATGCCCGAAACGAAGAGGAGGGGGCCCTCGCGGGCCCCCTCCCTCGCGCACCTCCCGGTGCGCCCTGCGCGAGCGCGGCTCCCTATCCTCCCGCAGCCTGGCGCTGCAGTACTTTCGGCGACGGCGGGCTTAACTGCCGAGTTCGGAACGGGATCGGGTGATCCCCGCCTCCATGGCCGCGCTCGCGCAGGGCGCGGGCGGTGGTGCTCTGCGGCACCCTGGCGGCTGCACAGCGCCCATCGAGAGCGACCGCGGCGCGGACATGCGCGGCGGACCGTGTTGAGAGAAGAGCTCGGCCGATTAGTACCGCTCGCCTGAGCCCGTCGCCGGGCTTGCAGCTGCGGCCTATCAACCTCGTGGTCTACGAGGGGCCTTACCGGACAGAGGGCTCATCTTGGAGGCGGCTTCCCGCTTAGATGCCTTCAGCGGTTATCCGCGCCGGACGCGGCTAAGCAGCCGTGCCGTTGGTCGACAACTGCCGCACCGGAGGTCCGTCCGCCCCGGTCCTCTCGTACTAGGGGCGGGTCTCCTCAACCCTCTTGCGCCTGCGGAGGATAGGGACCGAACTGTCTCACGACGTTCTGAACCCAGCTCGCGTACCGCTTTAATGGGCGAACAGCCCAACCCTTGGGACCGACTCCAGCCCCAGGATGCGATGAGCCGACATCGAGGTGCCAAACCTTGCCGTCGATGTGGACTCTTGGGCAAGATCAGCCTGTTATCCCCGGAGTACCTTTTATCCGTTGAGCGACGGCCATTCCACGCTGGGCCGCCGGATCACTAGAACCTGCTTTCGCACCTGCTCGGCTTGTTGGCCTCGCAGTCTATCCCGCTTGCACTCTTGCGCTCTCGGGACGGTTGCCGACCGTCCTGAGCGGACCTTCGCGCGCCTCCGTTACGCTTTGGGAGGCGACCGCCCCAGTCAAACTGCCCGCCTGGCACGGTCCACCCGCCGGATCACGGACGGGCGTTAGGCCGCCGGCGCGAAGAGGGCAGTATTCCAAGGTCGGCTCCACCGGGGCTGGCGCCCCGGCTTCGATGCCTCCTGCCTATCCTCTACGCTCCGGGCCAACGGCCAATGCCAAGCTGCAGTGAAGGTTCACGGGGTCTTTCCGTCCTTCCGCAGGTAGCTCGCATCTTCACGAACAATGCAATTTCACCGGGACCGTGGTCGAGACAGCGCCCAAGTCGTTACGCCGTTCGTGCAGGTCGGAACTTACCCGACAAGGAATTTCGCTACCTTAGGACCGTTATAGTTACGGCCGCCGTTTACCGGGGCTTGGCTTCGGCGCTTCGCCTTGCGGCTGACGCGTCCGCGTAACCTTCCGGCACCGGGCAGGCGTCAGACCCTATACGTCGCCTTGCGGCTTGGCAGAGTCCTGTGTTTTTGGTAAACAGTCGCTTGGGCCAATCCGCTGCGGCCGCCAGCGGCTTCGGGGGCGGGCCCCTACACCGCCGGCGGCACCCCTTCTTCCGAAGTTACGGGGCCATTATGCCGAGTTCCTTGACCACGGTTCCCCCGATCGCCTCGGTATGCTCTACCTGCCCACCTGTGTCGGTTTTGGTACGGGCGCCCATGGCGCTCGCATGCGCGGTTTTTCTAGGAAGCATGGAATCTGCGGCTTCGCACCAGGTGCTTCGTCTCGCCTCTCGGGATCAGCGCCGACCGTGCTTGACAAATCGGCTCCCTACCGGCTTTCACGTGGACGTCCAGAACCACGCCCGCATATCCTTCTCCGTCACCGCTCACGCTCGGGCGCGCCATGGGCGGTACGGGAATGTCCGCCCGTTGCGCATCGGCTACGCCTTCCGGCCTCGCCTTAGCTCCCGACTGACCCTGGGGGGATTAGCCTCGCCCAGGAAACCTTAGGCTTGCGGCGGACGAGTTTCTCGCTCGTCTCTCGCTACTCATGCCAGCATTCTCGCTTCCCGGAAGTCCACGGCGGGTCGCCCCTGCCGCTTCGCCCCTCCGGGAACGCTCCCCTACCGCCGGATACGGTGTATCCGGCCCGCCGCTTCGGCGCCGTGCTTAGCCCCGTGTATTGTCGGCGCGCTCCCACTCGACCAGTGAGCTGTTACGCACTCTTTGAATGCATGGCTGCTTCTAAGCCAACATCCTGGCTGTCTGGGCGAGCGCACATCCTTTGCCACTCGGCACGGACTTGGGGGCCTTGGCGGGCGGTCTGGGCTGTTTCCCTCTCGAGCGCGCAGCTTAGCCCACGCGCTCTGACTCCGGGCCTGTGGGCCCGCGGCATTCGGAGTTTGGTTTCCTTCGGCAGGCGGTGAAGCCCCCTAGGGAATCCAGTGCTCTACCACCGCGGGTGAACGGCCCGGGCTAGCCCTAAAGCTATTTCGGGGAGAACGAGATATCTCCGGGTTTGATTGGCCTTTCACCCCTATCCTCGGGTCATCCCCTCCGTTTTCAACCGAAGTGGGTTCGGCCCTCCACGGGGTCTTACCCCCGCTTCAGCCTGCCCAAGGATAGCTCACCCGGCTTCGCGTCGGCGGCATGCGACTCACGCGCCCGTTTGAAGGCTCGCTTTCGCTGCGGCTCGCTTCTAAGCTTAACCTCGCCGCATACCGCCACTCGCTGGCTCATTCTACAAAAGGCACGCCGTCACGGCATTTCCAGCCGCTCCGACTGCTTGGGGGCGCACGGTTTCAGGTGCTGTTTCACTCCCCTCTCGGGGTGCTTTTCACCTTTCCCTCACGGTACTGGTTCGCTATCGGTCACAGGAGAGTGTTCAGCCTTGGAGGGTGGTCCCCCCGGCTTCGGTCCGGGTTTCACGTGCCCGGACCTACTCGGGGACGCGCCGGCGGAGGCCATGGGTTTCGCGTACGGGGCTCTCACCCGCTTCGGCCGGCCTTCCCAGGCCGTTCCGCTACCTCATGAGCTTTGTGACTCCGCGGGGACCCTGGGGGGTCCCCCTCGCGCGCCCCGCAACCCCGAAGACGCGAACCCCCCAGGGCGCGTGCGTTCTTCGGTTTGGGCTGGTGCGCTTTCGCTCGCCGCTACTCGCGCAATCTCGGTTGATTTCTCTTCCTCCGGGTACTTAGATGTTTCAGTTCCCCGGGTTGCCGCTTCCCGCCGTATGCGTTCGGGCGGGAGCGAGCGGGCATAACCCCGCTCGGGTTCCCCCATTCGGAGACCTGCGGATCGAGGGCCGTTTGCGCCTCCCCGCAGCTTATCGCAGCTTACCGCGTCCTTCTTCGGCTTCCTGTGCCAAGGCATCCGCCGTGCGCCCATGGTATCTTCGCTCTAGATCCGCTGTCAGTTCCCTGACATGAAAATCCCGATGGGTTTCGTATCGCATATCGCGCGTTGAAACGCGATCGCAGATGCGATGGCCGTGCTTGAAAAGCACGACTATCTGTATCTTTGGAGAACCATATTCAATATGGTTATGATCATCATCTTTGTTCTCGATGAAACGCTATGCAGCTGTCAAGGTGCCGTCGGGGGCCGGAGCCCTCGGAGCCGGATGCTGGATTACGGGGGGCGGACGGCGCCCCGGTTCGGTCGGCCCTTCGGCCGGCCTAGCCTTCAGGTGTCATTCCAGGCCGCGGGCGGTCGCCCGCGGTAGGACACTTCGCGTGTCTCCCTAGAAAGGAGGTGATCCAGCCGCACCTTCCGGTACGGCTACCTTGTTACGACTTCACCCCCCTCACCCTCCACACCTTCGACGCCTCCGCCCCCTCGCGGGGTTCGGCCGGCGGCTTCGGGTGCAGACGACTCGGGTGGTGTGACGGGCGGTGTGTACAAGGCCCGGGAACGCATTCACCGCGGCGTGCTGATCCGCGATTACTAGCAACTCCGGCTTCACGGAGGCGGGTTGCAGCCTCCGATCCGAACTGGGGCCGGCTTTACGGGATTCGCTCCCCATCGCTGGGTGGCAGCCCGCTGTGCCGGCCATTGTAGCACGTGTGCGGCCCAGGGCATAAGGGGCATGATGACTTGACGTCGTCCCCGCCTTCCTCCGGTTTGTCACCGGCAGTCCCCCGCGAGTCCCCAACTGAATGCTGGCAACACGGGGCAGGGGTTGCGCTCGTTGCGGGACTTAACCCAACATCTCACGACACGAGCTGACGACAGCCATGCACCACCTGCGCAGGCTCCTCTCGGCCACGGCGTTTCCGCCGCTTCACCTGCATGTCAAGCCCTGGTAAGGTTCTTCGCGTTGCTTCGAATTAAGCCACATGCTCCGCTGCTTGTGCGGGCCCCCGTCAATTCCTTTGAGTTTTAGCCTTGCGGCCGTACTCCCCAGGCGGATCGCTTAATGCGTTGGCTTCGGCACGGGGGGAAGGCTCCCCCCACACCTAGCGATCATCGTTTACGGCTAGGACTACCAGGGTATCTAATCCTGTTCGCTCCCCTAGCTTTCGCGCCTCAGCGTCAGTGCCGGCCCAGCAGGCTGCCTTCGCCATCGGTGTTCTTCCCGATATCTGCGCATTCCACCGCTACACCGGGAATTCCGCCTGCCTCTACCGCACTCGAGCCCTCCAGTTCGGAACCCGGCCCGAGGTTGAGCCCCGGGGTTAGAGGTTCCGCTTGAAGAGCCGCCTGCGCGCGCTTTACGCCCAATGAATCCGGATAACGCTCGCCCCCTACGTATTACCGCGGCTGCTGGCACGTAGTTAGCCGGGGCTTCTTGTGCAGGTACCGTCACTATCTTCCCTGCTGAAAGCGGTTTACAACCCGAAGGCCGTCGTCCCGCACGCGGCGTTGCTGCGTCAGGGTTGCCCCCATTGCGCAATATTCCCCACTGCTGCCTCCCGTAGGAGTCTGGGCCGTATCTCAGTCCCAATGTGGCCGGTCGGTCTCTCAACCCGGCTACCCATCGTCGGCACGGTGGGCCGTTGCCCCGCCGTCTACCTAATGGGCCGCGACCCCATCCCCCGCCGCCTGGGCTTCGCCCGGCCCCCCATGCGGGGGGCCGGGATCGTCCGGTATTAGCCGGGGTTTCCCCCGGTTGTCCCGGTGCGGAGGGCAGGTTGGTCACGTGTTACTCACCCGTTCGCCACTCTATTCACGGCCGAAGCCGTCTTAACCGTTCGACTTGCATGTGTTAGGCACGCCGCCAGCGTTCATCCTGAGCCAGGATCGAACTCTCCGTTCGAAGTAAGCTCTAAACTAAAGTAACCGCCCCTCCCCTCGCGGGGACGGGCTGACGTGGTCCGTCTGATCCATCGGAGTCTGTTCGACTCGATCTCTCGATCTTTCCGTATCCAGTATCCGGTTCTCAAGGTTCCGGCCGGGGCCATCCGGCCCGGCCCGCCTCCCGCTCCCGCGTTCGGCGCGAGGAGTAATTCTAGGGCATCCGGATCGCTCCGTCAACCCCCTTTTTTTCCCGCCCCCCGCGGCCCTGCGGGCCCCGGGTTCCGGGCGCGCCCTCCCCGAGCGCGGGTTGCTACTATACGCCCCCCGGGGCCGCGGCGCAACGGGGGATCCCGTTTGTGGAGGGTTCTCCACAAACGGGGGGAGCGGGGGGTCGCATCATAGAAGCCCGAAAACAATCGAGGAGCAGAATATCCTCCGCCCCTCGATCTCGCATATATATGTATAAAGAGCTTTCGTTCAGGCAAACCTACGTCAGTTGCTAAACGATCTTGACGAACTTGCGCTTCCCCACCTGCACAACCGCACCTGACAGTTTGGCGGGATCGATGTTGTAGCTCTTAGCGGGAACCGCTTCGCCATCGATTTTAACTCCGCCTCCATCGATAAGCCGACGCGCTTCTCCCGCGCTGGCCGCAAGGCCCGAATCGGCGATGATCTTCGCAAGATAGACCGTTCCCTCGTCATTCGGCGCAAGATCGGCGGGGAACTCGGCGATATCGTCGGGAAGCGCATGCTGTTTGAACAGCAGATCGAACGATGCCTCGGCCTCGGCAGCCTCGGCCTCGCTGTAGTAAGCCGCAACGATGTTGCGGGCAAGCGAGCGCTTCACCTTGTTCGGATGCAGCGCTCCTCTCGCCACGCCTTCGACGATGCGCTCTATCTCGGCCACTTCGACCGTGGATGCAAGCCGGAAGTACTTCTCCATCAGCTCGTCGGGGATAGACATCACCTTGCCGAACATATCGGCGGGCTCATCGGTAAGCCCGATGTAGTTGCCGTAGCTCTTCGACATCTTCTGAACACCGTCGGTTCCCTCCAGCAAGGGAAGCGTCAGGCACACCTGCGGTTCCATTCCCATCTTCTCCATGAGTTCGCGGCCCGCAAGGAGGTTGAACAGCTGATCGGATCCTCCCAGCTCGACATCGGCCTTGATGACGACCGAATCGTACGCCTGCATGATGGGGTACAGGAATTCATGAACGCCGATGGGTTGATTTCCGGTGTAGCGCTTGTGAAAATCGTCGCGCTCGAGGATGCGAGCCACCGTGAACAGGCTGGCAAGCTCGAGGATCTTGCGCATATCGATCTCGAAGAGCCATTCGGAGTTGTACACGAGCGTGGTCTTTTCGGGGTCGAGTACCTTGAACGCCTGATCGACGTATGTCTGGGCGTTTTCCCGAATCTGCTCGAGGGAAAGCTGGGGACGCGTGCTGTTGCGGCCCGAAGGGTCTCCGATCAACGCAGTACCGTCGCCGATGATGAGCGTGACCTGATGCCCCAGGTCCTGGAACTGGCGCAGCTTGCGCAGGGGAACCGCATGTCCCAGATGGATGTCGGGAGCCGTGGGGTCGACGCCCAGCTTGATGTTCAGAGGCCTGCCCCGCTTGAGCTTCTCGACCAGGGCCTGTTCGGGAACGACCTTGTCGGCACCCGAGGAGATGATGCGGATTTGCTCTTCGACAGACTGCATAGGTTTCCAATCGACGGTGAGGTTCGGTACAACAGAAGGCGATTCTAGCACGTTATCAGGCCGCGCGCCCTTTCCGCGCCCTATGACACCCCGCGAAACAGATGTCCGGTGGTGGTTCCCCGGCGCTTCTCGACCGAACGACCCTCTTCGCGGGCAAGCTTGAGCGCTCGAACGACGCGCGAGACCGCAGCATGGGCCTCGTTCTTATCCATGAGGGTCGTATCGACCATGAACGACGATATCCCTATGGACAGCAGGTCGGGCAGGCACGGCACGATGTCGAGCTCGATGCCGTTGTAGAGGTGGCTGCGCCCCATGGAATCGGTGACCACCGGGAAATCGAACCCTTTGCGATCTTTCAGGTGGTGCTCGACGTTGCGTCGGCGGCACGCTGCGCAGTTCTGATCGCAGGGTCCCTGGCTCATAAGGAGGCAGTGCTCGGTCACCATCAGCTCCTGAGCACCCGACACCGTAATCCCGAGGGGGACAGACGATCCGTCCGCAAGGTCGGCGATCTGACCAAGCGTCAATTCGGGGGACAGCCACACCCGGGCAACCCCCCACTGTTCAACCAGGCGCAGCCCCGCCGCGTTCGTGAGGGGAACATGGGGACCCAACTCGACGAGGGCGCCGTATGCCTGAGCCCGCACGCAAGAAGCCAAGCTGTCCGCAAACACCCGTTTGCCTTCGCGCACGTAGTCCCACACGTCGAACCCGCAGGCATCTTCACGGGTGCCCTCGATCGGGTCGTGATCGACGGTGGGAAGCGCCATCACCTTCTGCTTGGGATATCCCGCCTGCTCGTTTTCCTCGCGCCGAACGCCGGCGAGAACCGACTCTCCGCGCTTGTAATTGAGAATGGGGATGTACACGACGTCGGCCCCCGCGCGCTTCGCGGCCCGCGCACATGCGGGGTTTGAAGCCCACGCGACCACCGACACCTGATCGGGGCGCTTGCGCGGGGTCGCCGCAGCAGAAGCGCCAAGCGTTTCCGCGAAACCGATGTTTTGCCGGGAACGCTCATTCAGCTTCCCGATAAGGCTGCGGCGCTTGGCCGCATACAGATCGAGTATCTGCTCTTGCAGGCGGACAAGCGCCTCCGACCTCAAACGATGCAGCTGCGAAAAACCCATGCCCGCACCCTCGGAAAGCTCGATATCAAGCGAGACGAGGGCAAAGGGCGTCTGCCCGAACCGATCGATATGGGATTCGACGTCTTCGGTCGAGAGGGGCTTGGTGCGCGCAAGCTCGACGGGCGCGCCTTCGGCGGCACCGACGTATCCGAAAACGGCCCGCGTCTGTTCCTCGCAGGCGACAGCCGACGGAAAGGCGGCGGCCGCAATGCGTTGGGCCCCGCGCCAGCCATGCGCCAGCGAGAACTCCACACGCGCCGGCTCCCCCAACGCCAACCGAACGCGCCCGATCACCGGCACACGCGGCTCGAGGGCATCGTCGGTGAACTCCGCAGCCGCATTGCGTACGCGAAACACCCGATCCCCCTTCCCCACTTTCTGTTCGGGCGCCAGACGAATCCTACCGTCGCGCGCAAAGGAAGCCGCGGTAAGAGGGCACGCGAAATGGCCGCGCTTGGTCCAAAACTCGACCACGTCTCCGGGATTGAGTTCGATGTGAGTGGCTATCTCGACAAAACCTTCCTTGACCTCGGACACGCGACCGGCCAGGACTCCGCGGTTGTTCGGACGGCCGTAGCTCATGATCTCGTTTCCGCGATCACCCGTGAGGTAGGCGGTGGTGAACCCGCGCGAAAACGCCTCGGACAAAACCCCCCTCTGCTGATCGGTGGGCCGAGCGTCGCGTCCGGCAAGCGCTCGGTCCAAAATATCACGGTACACCGACACGACCGAGAACACGTACGTCGCGGACTTCATACGGCCCTCGATTTTCAACGACGACGTACCCGAAGCTACCATCTGGGGCATCACTTCAGCTGTGCAGAAATCACGAGGAGAGAGCAGGTGCGCCCCCGCGGCTGGCAGAGGCTTGGAGCGATCGTCGCTCTGCAATTCGTAGGGAAGACGGCAGGCCTGCGCGCATGTTCCCCGATTCGCCGACCTCCCCCCGATCAGAGACGACATCAGGCACTGCCCCGAATAGCACACGCACAGAGCGCCGTGAGCGAACGTCTCGACTGTCATCCCGAAATCGGCCGCCACTTCGGCAAGCGAAGCGATCTCGGCGAACGACAACTCGCGAGCCAATGTAACGCGCGAAGCGCCCAGTCGGGCCGCGGCCTCGATCCCTGCAGCGCTATGGGTGTTCAGCTGCGTTGAAATATGCAGTTCAACCTGGGGAATCTCTTGACGAATGCGCGCAGCCAAGCCAAGATCCTCGACGATCACCGCATCGGCTCCCGCTGCGACGGCCTGCCTGGCGGTTTCGACCGCACGATCGATTTCCGAAGGAAGAATGGCGATGTTCAGCGCCATATAGATGGCGACACCGCGCAGATGTGCGTAATCGCACGCCTCTGCAAGCGAATCCATCGTGAAATTATCGGCCCCGCGACGTGCGTTGAAGTCGCCCAGGCCCAGATACACCGCGTCGGCCCCTGCCGCGACGGCGGCATGGAGACACTCGACGTTACCCGCAGGTGCCAGCAGCTCGACGTTTTTCCCCGCCCCTGATAGATCGAATTCGGTCATAATTATCCTCGGTAGTAACGACCCCCGACGCGCACAATGCGCGCCTCTCATATATAGTTGTACCCGCGTCAGACGAAAAAGCCAGCCAAACACAGTACAGGTGCCCTTTATGAAAGCTCGCCGTAAATTCCGCCACGCAAAGACCCACGCCGTTGGATGGTCCCTCGTCGTTGCGTCCGCCATAGTCGTAACGCTTGCGACGGGAGCCTGCATCGGGGTCTGGAACGCCGTCGGCGCATGGACCCAAAACCTGCCCAGCCTGAACAACACGGATACGTTCAATTTCGCACAGCAATCCTATATGTACGCCGCCGACGGTACAACGCTGTTGGCCGAATTCCAATTGGAAAAGCGCGACCCCGTTGAGAAATCGGAGATTTCCCCGTACGTTCTGAAGGGCACCGTGGCAACCGAGGACCTGCGCTTCTACGAGCACAGCGGTATCGACCCCTGGGGTATCGCGCGCGCACTATATTCCAACCTGGCCGGACAACAGCTCGAAGGAGCCTCGACCATCACCCAGCAGCTGGTTCGCAACACCGTTTTGTCAGAAGAGGCAACCGACATCACGATCGAGCGAAAGGTTCGCGAAGCGGCGCTCGCACTTGAGATGGAGAAGAAATACTCCAAAGATGAAATCCTCAACCTGTACCTGAACGTCATCAACTACGGCGACGGCTGCTACGGCATCGAAGCCGCCGCCCAAAACTACTTCCAAACCCCGGCGGCCGATCTGAGCATCGCCCAGGCGGCAACGCTGGTCGGCATCCCCCAATCTCCCAACCAGCTCAACCCCAAAGAGCACCCCGATGCGTGCCTGGCGCGCAGAAACGTGGTGCTTGCGCGCATGTTGAAGGCGGACGTCATTACCGAAAGCGAGTACAAAAGCGCCCTGAACCAGGATCTCGGACTAAATCCGAAGGCCGCCGCCCCGTTCCAGGGGATCTACGCCTATCCTTATTTCACCAGCTATGTGCGCAGTCAGCTGCTGGAAGAGGGAAACCAGTACGACTGCTCGTATGCCGATCTGTTCGAGGGCGGTCTGACCATCTACACCACCCTCGATACTTCCCTGCAAGACAAAGCGGATCAGGCATGCGCTCAGCAATACGCCTCCATGAGCGGCGACCTGGACGCCTCGCTGGTGGCGATGAGCCCGAAAGACGGACACGTTCTCGCTATGGTGGGCGGAAAAGACTACTATACCGACCAATGGAACATCGCAACGCAGGGAGGCCGACCGGCGGGCTCCGCCTTCAAGATGTTCACGCTGATCGGCGCATTGCAGGCCGGGATCAGCCCCTCGACCGTCATCGACTGCACCGATCCTTATACCCTGCCGAACGGCGATAAGCTGCACAACTTCGACAGCATCAACTACGGACGACGCTCGATATCCAGCGCAACCGCGGTTTCATCGAATACGGGCTACTACCGCCTCATCGAGAAGGTGGGAACCGACAAGGTGATCGATATCGCCCATTCGATGGGCGTCAAGCAGAAGCTTCCCTCCTACCCCATCATCACGCTGGGAACCGAAAACGTCACGCCGCTTGAAATGGCCACCGCCTACAACACGCTGGCCGCGCAGGGGATCAAGCGCGATCCGGTGATCATCACCAAAATCGTGAACAGCGAGGGCAAGGTGATCTACGAAGAGAAGAACAAAAGCGAGCGCGTGCTGACCGAGGAGATTGCCGGTGCCGCCACCAAGGTGCTGCGCGGCGTGTTCGAGACCCGCGAGGGAACCGCCTACGGCTACGCTCCCTCGAACGGCCAGAAGGTTGCCGGCAAAACCGGTACCGGCACCGAGTTCAGAGATCACTGGCTGGTGGGCTACTGCCCCACGCTCACCTGCTCGGTATGGATCGGCAACCGCGACTACTCGACCACCAGCCCGTCGCTCACCGCATCCCCCTTGTGGAAGAGCTTCATGTCGAAGGCCCTGGAAGGACAGCCCGTCGTCCCCTTCCCCACCGTCGCCGATCCTTCGTATGCGAAGTCCAGCGGCTCGGAGACGGATTCCGATAAGGATAGCGAAGACGACAAGGACATCGACGAATCCGTGCAGGGCGCCGACCCCGCAAGCGCACCGAGCGTCGTCGGCATGAACCTCTCGGATGCGCTGTCTTCCCTGAGCAGCTACTGGATCGTGTATATCGAGGTCAAGTCGAGCGAACCTGCCGGAAAGGTGATCTCGCAGTCAATCGAGGGCAAAGCAGTGTCCCTGGTGGTGTCGGCGGGGCCGTAGCCGTTAGCTACTGAAGCGAAGCAGCCGCCTCGTCGGCCTTCTTCAGAGCGGCTATCCCCTCGTCGTATTTCTCCTGGACGCCGCTCACGCGTCCGGAAAACGAGGAGAAGTCGAACGATCCGGTGCTTTGCGCCGCCTGCATCTCGGTGTAAAGGGCGATATAGTCGCTCAGAGCCTCCTGAAGTTTGGTGGCGCCCTCAACGTAATCGCTTTTGATGTCGGCAAGCGCTTCAGGAGCGTCGGTCTCTTTTAGTTTGTCGATAGCCTTGTAGGCCCTTTCGGCCTGAGTCTGCATGGTAACGACATCGTTGCGCGACACGGCGGTCACGAACTCTTCGAGACCCTTATCCAGATCGGACATGGTTTCGTTCACCGACGACATATACGCGCGATTCGCCACCTGGGCTTCATCCTGCGCTTTGGCAGCTGGGGAGACGGGGGCGCACCCCGCGACAAGAGACGCCGTAAGCGCTGCCGAGCAGGCAAGGGCGAGAAGGCTTCGTTTGCTGAGATTCATAGGTCAACTCCTTGAGCAAGCAGGCAAAGATATTCATGGGGCGAACTGTACCATCAGAAATGCGCGGTTGGCCCGACTATTCACAAAAGAAGGAATCATGGCGTGGCGACCGCGCCACCGGATGACCCCCCGCCACCTGCGCCGTTGCTCGACGAGGAATTCCCTCCCGTCGCAGCCCCCGTCTGACCGCCGGAACCGGCGTTTCCGTTCCCGGTTCCCGGCGCATTCGTCCCCGCAGATCCGGAACCGGCCGATCCGTTGGCTCCGTTTTCCGTCGATCCAGGTTGGTTTGCGTTCCCGACGGCATTCCCGCCCTGGCCCCAAACGGTCGCATCCGAGGGGCCTTTCGAGTCTTCCGCTTCGTTCGAGCTGCTAGAGCCCGCATAGCCGCCCACCCCGTAAATGTGGTACTTATCATCGGAGTACGGCTTGTACACCGGGTCCTTCTGCTTCTTGAATTTTTCAACAGGCTGACCCTTCAGCGCAACGTTCATGAACGACGCGAACACATCGGCAACCACCGTTCCCGGGGTCAGCGATGCCCTATTCGACGGATCGCCGCACCAAATGCCCACTGCGTACTGGGGCGTTATCCCGTAAAACGAAACGTCTTTATAGTTTTCGGTCGTACCCGTCTTACCCGCGACCGTCTGGCCGTTGCCAAGACGCGCTGCGGTTCCCGTACCCTCGTACGAATTCACCACGCCTTCCATCGCCTGCTCGGCGGCATAGGCGATCTCCTCTGACATCACGCGCTTGCTGCGCTTGGCGATATCGGTGTTGTCCACAACGATGCGCCCGTCGGAATCGGAGATGGTCATGATGGCCGTGGGATCGCGATGCATACCGCCCGCGGCGACGGTGGCGTACGCCTCGGTCATTTCAAGAGGTGTGACGTTTTCAACGCCCAGCGTGATGGTCTCTCCCGCACTCTTCACGTCCAGCACCGAATCGATACCCATGCTCTTCGCCGTATCGGCAACAGCCTGCGGGCCCATCGATGCCGCAAGCCTCACGAAACCCGTGTTCGCCGAAACCGCCAGAGCACGAGAGATAGAACGAGTGCCGTAGTTGATGTTGTCGTAGTTCTGAAGCGTGTAGCCGTCGATAGTGGCCGGGGAGCTGCAATCCACCTGGGTCTGAGGACTGATACCCTGCTCAAGAGCGGCAACCAGGGTAAACACCTTGAACGCCGACCCGCAGGGGCGACCCGAGGTGCCCTGGCCGGTTGCGATGTTCACCTGGCTGGTGTAGTAGTCGGCTCCGCCCACGATGGCCTTGATGTAGCCCGTGTTGGGATCGATCACGGTCATGGCGACGTCAAAGTCCCCGCCTACTTTCTGGCGCTTCTGCTGAGCGGCGAACTCCGCAGCGTCCTGCAACCTTGGATCGAGCGTGGTGACAACCGTAAGCCCGCCCTTCATGATGTCTGATTCGGAAATGCCATACTGGTTGGTGACGAGGCTGCGGACATACGTGGTGAAAAACGGGTAGGCCTGAATATCGTCCGCCGGCTCGCTGGGGTTCAACGCAAGCGACTCGGACGTGGCCTGGTCGTACTCTTCTTGTGTGATATCGCCCGCCTTCAGCATGCGCGAAAGCACGAGATTGCGTCGGGCAACGGCATTGTCGGGATACTGCAGGGGGTTGTTGTAGGTGGGAGACTGCGGAATTCCCACCAATAACGCCGCTTCCGCAAGCGTAAGATCGCTTGCGGATTTCGAGAAGTAGCGCTGAGACGCCGCCTCGATACCGTAGGCCCCCGACCCATAATTGATGGTGTTCAGGTACATGACAAGGATCTGACCTTTGGTATAGCGTCGTTCCATCTGCAGGGACAGAGCGGCTTCGCGCACCTTGCGCTTGATGGAGATGTCGTTCATCTCGTCGGCGATCACGGTGTTGCGTACCAGCTGCTGGGTAATGGTGGAGGCCCCTTCGAGCTCGCCGCCGGTAAGGTTGTTCACCGTCGCGCGCGCAATGCCGGCCATATCGATGCCGTTATGCTGGTAGAAACGCTCGTCTTCGGTGTCGACCGTACCGTTGAGCACGTACTTGCTGATTCGCGCGGCCTCGACGGGCGTGCGGTTCTCAAGCTGGAAGCGAGCAAGCTGAGTAGTGCCGTCGCTCGCGTAAACCACCGTGGGTTTGGATGCCTGGATATCTTCCAGGCCAGAGCAATCCGGCAGGTTGGATGTCCAAGAGGATATGAGGACATATCCCACCAAGGCTCCTGCAGCCAACAGAGCGAGCAGAACGCCGAAAACATAGACCACCCCGACCAGCGGGCGTCTCTTCTTCACTGCCAGCCTGTTCTTCATGGAACGAGAACCCACGTTCACCTCCAACAATATAAAGGAAGGCCCCGACATGGTGAGACGGGGCCTTCCGATTTTACCATCGGGAACGAGCGACCAGGTATATTACACAGCCTGCGCGTGAGCCGAACACATTCGGAACAACGCACCGCCCAGCAAAGCGGCCCTGTATGATGCGGTTTGAAAACCGCATGCAGCGCTATCGTCGCTCCAGAAGGACGGACAGTCTTTCGATAAGTTGATCGACATGGGAAACCGAGCATGTTAGCGGGGGAAGGAAGCGAAGCGTAGACGGTCCGGTGTAGTTCAAAACCAGCCCCGCACCCAACCCGTCAAGCACCACATCGGGTGCGCTGAAGCCCTCGGCAAGCTCGGCGGCAAGCATGAGCCCGCGACCGCGAACCTCGACCACCTGGGGAAGCGCCTCGAGACGGGATCGCAAGTAGGCTCCGACCACCTGGGCGTTTCGAGCAAGATTCTCATCTTCGATAATCGAGAGGGTTTCATATGCCGACACGATGGCCAGATTGCTTCCGCCGAACGTAGTGCCGTGGTCTCCGGCCGAGAAAGAATCGGCAACCGATGCGCGCGCCGCACAGGCTCCCATGGGAAAACCGCCCGCGATACCCTTGGCCATGCTGACGACATCGGGCTGAACTCCCAGATGCTGAAAGCCGAAGGGGTATTCGCCGCAACGGAATATACCGCACTGAACCTCGTCGCACATAAGCAGCGCACCATGCTCGCTGGTAAGCCTTCGCGCCGCCGTCATGAACTCGGCAGTGCAGGGGTGCACACCGCTCTCGCCCTGAATGGGCTCGAGCAGAACGGCGCAGATCTCGCTCCCTCGCTTCGCGAACAGGTCTTCGAGCGCTGCAACGTCGTTAATGGGCGTCGCAGTGAACCCGTCGGGAAGCGGTTGGAACAGTTCTTGCTTAGCAGGCTGCGCAGTTGCCGCCAGCGATGCGAGCGTCCTTCCATGGAAGCTGCGCTCGAGCGTTACGATCACGCGCGGCGCCGCCTTCCCCTCGGCTTCGGCTCGGCGCTTTGCGTAGACGCGCGCAAGCTTGATGGCGCACTCGTTCGACTCTGCGCCGGAGTTCGAGAAGAACACCTTCCAAGCCTCGTCCTCGGGGCAGGTGGCCCTCAGCATCCGAGACAGCTTGCGGGCAACTTCGCCTCGTTTCTCGATGTAGTAGTAATTGCTGACATGCATGAGGGTTTCGGCCTGCCTGCGCACAGCGGCCGCCAAACGCGGATGACAGTGTCCCACGCTGATGACACCGATGCCCGCAACGAAATCGAGGTACTCGTTGCCTTCGTCGTCGAACAGGCGAACGCCTTCTCCGCGCACGAACTGAACCGGCTTTCGGGCAAACGTGCCCATCACGTATTCCCGTTCGAGCTCTTCTTGAGTAGATAGCGACATAACAGCCTCCTTGAAATCGGTACGCGGGAAACCAGCGCTACGATCGATAGCTTCCGTTGATGGTCACGTAATCGTGCGAGAAATCGCACGTCCACATCATGGCCCGCTCGCAACCGGCACCCAGATCGATATCGATGACGATCTCGAGGGCCTCGAACCTCCGAAGCGCCTCGTCTTCGTCGAAAGCCACCGTGAGTCCCTGGCGACAGACGGGAATCCCCATGATGTCGATATCGACAGCCCCCTGGTCGAATCGAGCGCCCGATCGGCCCAGTGCGGCCGCTATGCGACCCCAGTTCGCATCGTTGCCATACACAGCCGTCTTCACCAGAGGCGAATTGGCAACCGTGCGTGCAGCCCGATCGGCGTCCGCCGCGCTGGCGGCTCCTACGACCTGGACGGTTATAAGGCGCGTGGCACCCTCTCCATCGGCCGCCATCGCACGGGCGTTGGTTCGGCATACGAATGCAAGCGCACGTCTGAACGCATCGAAAGCGGGGGTTCCGGGAACAAACGGGGTTCCCTCCAAAGCCGCTTTGCCGCTTGCGAAGGCAAAGCACGAATCGTTGGTAGACGTGTCCGAATCGACGGTAACCCTGTTGAAGCTCTCGTCCACAGCCTCTGCAAGCGCGTTTCTCAAATCGTGCGGCAAAATCGGAGCATCGGTGGTAACAACCGAGATCATCGTAGCCATATTGGGCATGATCATGCCTGCGCCCTTCGCCATGCCGCCCACCGTGAAAACAGCTCCCGGATATCCGAGGGATTCCCCCGAAAACGAAACGGCGCACTCTTTCGGACGCGTATCGGTAGTCATGATGGCGCGAGCCGCCACGCTTCCACCTTCGGCACTTGCGGCTTCGATGGCTGCAGGAATGCCGGTGTTAAAAGGATCCAGAGGCAAGTGGGCGCCGATCACGCCGGTTGAAGCAAGAACGACCTCGGATGAATCGCATCCGAGAAAACCTGCGGCTATCTCGGCGGATTCTCGTGCCGTGCGCAAACCCCGATCGCCCGTCGCAGCATTGGCAATGCCCGAATTTATCACAGCGGCCTTGGCCGTACCGTACGAAACGCCGTCCAGGTGCTCGCGCGACACCTGGACGGGAGCCGCGCAGAAAACGTTACGGGTGAACGTTGCCGCGCATGCGCAAGGTTCGTCGGCAACCACCAGAGCAAGATCGAGGCTATCGGCGTTTTTTTTGAATCCCGCATGCACGCCGGATGCCCGAAATCCCTTGGCGCTGGAGACTCCGCCGCCGCTGATAACCGATAAGCCGACATCATCGATGCGGGCTATATCCAGTCCCAAAGGTTCAATGTTTTCCGTCGTCGAAGAGCTATCGAGCATGATTCGCCTTTCTACACGGGAGTGGATATAAGCTCGAGTCCCGCCGTTTCGGGGAGCCCGCATACGATATTCGCGCATTGAACGGCTTGCCCCGCAGCGCCCTTGCCGATATTGTCTATCGCGCAGGTGGCTACAACCGTGTTCGTCCTCGAATCGAACACGGCGCTCACCTGGGCGGCGTTTGTCCCGACCACAGATGCCGTGGTCGGCTGGACCGACCCGCCCAAAAAGCGCACGAACCGGCTGTCCCTGTAGAAGTCGTCATAGACGGCTTCAAGGGAGGCCTGATCGATAGCCCGAGACCCGACCCCGAACGTCACCGTAGAGAGAAGTCCCCTGCTATACGGTGCAAGATGAGGCGTGAACACCAGGCGACCCTCTATCGCCAGTATCTGCTCGATTTCGGGAATATGCCGATGGTTGCCCACTCCGTACGCCGATGCCCCCTCGTGCGCGAAGCAGAAATGAGTCTTGTCGGTAGGCTTGCGCCCCGCACCGCTCACGCCCGAAATAGCATCTACCACCACGATTCCGTCTGCGCCCAAACCGGCCCGCAAGGCAGGGGCGGCAGCAAGCGACGTGGCGGTGGGATAGCAGCCCGCGCAACCCACCAGAACGCCCTCGCCCTTGTCGCGAACGTCTGCCAATGCCGCCAGGTCTTCCCTAAACAGCTCGGGCAGACCGAACGCCCGCCTCTTCAACAGCTCCGGACAGGTATGGGGGACCTTGTACCACGCCTCGTACACGCGCGGATCGTCCAGGCGAAAATCGGCCGAAAGATCGATGACCGCGCAGCCCCTTTCAACCAGGGAGGGCGCACTGGCGAGCGCCGCCGTATGGGGAACCGCCAAAAACACCACGTCGCACCTGTCGATGGACGCGTCGTCGTGAGGCACGAACGAAAGGTCCGTCCAACCATCCAAAGCAGGGTACGCTGCGCAAAGAGGCCGCCCGGAAAGCTCTGACGATGTGGCCGCGACAAGCTCGAACCGGGGATGGCGCAGCACCAATCGCACGATCTCGATTCCGGCGAAGCCCGATGCTCCGATGACACCAACCTTGATAGACATGACGCTCCTCCCAAACTCGAGAATACCGCAGAATCCCTCGTTCCAAGAAACCCGCCAACCGCGCAGGACGGCGATGTACGTCGCCAGCGTCCACTAGCATACCCCTAAATAGCGCGGACAACCCGCTGTTTCGGGTTGAAACAGCGGGTTGCCAAAAGACCTTCCATCAGGAACGGATCCATCCATCCGGATCGCAGTTGAGGATGCTGGTATCGAACAGCAGGCGCTCCAGAACAGCCGGAGACATAGCCACCAGCGCCTCCCGCCCGTGCCTGTCGATAATCACAAGCGGCTCCGATGACGATTCAGCCGTTTGAGCAAGGCTTTCGACTCCTTCTAAACGTTCGAGATCAAGCGTGTTCATAATGCTATCCCCTTTCGCAATGCGAGCGAACGACGAAGGAGGGCGTCGAAGCAGCTCTCTGAAAAGAGCCGCTTCCCCGGACGTACCGGAAAAACGGCTCGGCTTCCGTTCGCATGAGTATAGCACAGAAACGAACATTTGTTTGTATTTTAGAGATCGGATCGAGAGGATTCTCCGAAAAAGACCGGGAGGTGACTGCATTCGCGATCCTTGAACGCCAGCGACCCGACGACCATCAGCAGCAAGGCAACCGTCAAGCCAATGGTGATCTGATGCAAGCCGAAAAGCTTAATTCCCAAGGCCATGCACACGCAATACGCCGCCGTACCACCGACCATCGACAGCAGCGCTCCGTACTTGTTGGCGCGCCTCCAGAACAGCGCCCCCAGAAACACCCAGCAAAACGCCGTTTCCAGCCCGCCGAACGCAAACATGTTGATCTGCCAGATGACCGCAGGCGGCGTAACCGCCAACACGAACACGACAAAGCCTATGCCCAAGGTCGCAGCTTGACTTGAAACCTCGATGGTGCGGTCGGAGGCGGTTTTTCCCGCCCGGCTTCCGTAGTGGATCCAGATATCTTTGACGATTGCAGAGGACGCCGCTATCAGAAGGGAGGACACCGTGGAGATGGACGCCGCAATGGGGCCGATGATGGCAACGCCGGCAAGCCAGGGCGGCAGCGTAGAGACGATCGCTGTGGGAATGATGTTGTCGATGCTTCCGTACGCCGAGATGTCGTCGGTGAGAACGCCAGCCGACATGGTTCCCAGCGCCGTGCACCCGATAAGCATCGCCCCGATGATGACGGTGCCAAGCACCATGGCGCAGCGAAGCGACTTGGCATCCCTGAAACCCATGGTCCGCACGGCCGACTGGGGAAGGCAAAACGTGAAGATGCCGACGATGAGCCATTGGGTGAAATAGAGCCCGTAGGGCATATGGCCTCCCGAAAGGGGTTCCATCATTTCAGGATGGTTTCGCTCGATGGTGGCCATGAGGTTGTCCCATCCGCCTCCCGCGTGCAGAATGCCCCCGGCCAAAACGAAGATCCCCACCAGCATCGCGATGCCGCACAGCGCGTCGGTGACGGCGACGCCCTTGAAGCCCCCGATGGTCGTGAAGATAACGACCGCCAGACCGAACAGCACCAAGCCGGTAAGGTAGGAATACCCGGTAACCGCCGCGAACAGCTTGGCGCCGCCGACGAACTGGGCGATCATGGTTGTTCCGAAAAACACCACGATGACCAGCGCCGCGACGATCGCCAACGCGTCGGATCGATACCGCGCCCGCAGCACGTCGATCACCGTCACCGCATTCAGCTTGCGAGAAACCAGCGCCATCTTCTTACCCATGATGCCGTACAGCACGAACAGGGCGGTCACCTGGACAGCGGCCATGTACACCCAGCCCCAGCCGATAGTCCAGGCCTGACCGGGCCCCCCGACAAAAGAACTGACCGATCCATAGGTGGCGATGGTGGTCATCGCCAAAACGAATGCCCCGAGACTGCGGCTTCCGATGAAGTAATCGTTGACGAACCCGGCCCCCGAACGCGATCGGCGGCGAACGGATATGCTGAGCGCCAAAGCGGCCAGCAAGAACAAAATGACGGGAACAATCCCAACAATACTAGCCACGGCACACCCCCTCGCCATCGAAGCCCTCGCGGTTCGCGTCCGACTCCGATACCGGGCCGACGTCGTCCTCGTCATCGAGGCTGAAATCTACGAATACGCGTTTATCGAGGTAAACCGCACATGCTATCGCGCATACCCACGCACCGACCGTACCGCAGATCACCCACAGCGGCGTGTGCGCCACTTTGATATCGAGTCCCGCCAAACCGAAACCGCCCACCGCCCATACGACGATGGTAACGGCCAGCGCAACGACGGTGGCACGCGCCTCCCGATCGGCCTGCCTCAGCTTATCGCGATACGTAATGCGATCTTGCATGCCACCCTCCTCTGAAACGAGGGCCGGCAACGTGGCCGGCCCTCGCGATTACCAGGAAATCAGCTCGAAACCCGATTCTGTGACCGCCACCTGAACCTCCCATTGAGCGCTGGGCAGACCGTCGGCCGTGCGCACCGTCCACCCGTTCGGGTCGCTCATATCGATATCCGCTGTACCCATGTTAACCATCGGCTCGATAGTAAAGCACATCCCCGGAACCAAAATCGGCCCAGTGCCGGCCAGTTCGACGAAACTGACGAACGGATCCTCGTGGAATTCGATCCCGCAACCGTGCCCTCCGAATTCGCGCACAACGCTGAAGCCGGCATCGGTGGCGACCTTGTTCACCGCGGCGCTCACATCGCCCAGGTGAGCCCAGGGCCGAACCGCGCTCATCCCCGCCTCGACCGATCGCTTCGTAACCTCCACCAAACGCCTCCACTCGGGATCGACCTCGCCGATGCAGAACATGCGCGAGGAATCTGAGAAGTACCCTCCGAGAATGGTCGACATATCGACGTTGACGATATCGCCCTCGCGCAGCACTTCGTCTTCGGACGGGATGCCGTGGCAAACCACCTCGTTGACGGAGGTGCACACGCTTTTCGGAAAACCCTCGTAGTTCAAGTCGGCAGGAACCGCGCCTCGCTCGATGCAGTAATCGTGAACCCACCGATCGATATCGGCCGTGGTGACGCCCGCTTTGATGTGGGCTTCGACGTAATCGAGAGCACCCACGTTCACCTTCGCGCTGAGTTTGATGCCCTCTATGTCGGCGGGGGTTTTCAGCAGACTGCGCGCAAGCACCTCTTCCCCTTCATCCCACAGCTGCTGCAGCTTATCGTCGAAGTCGCGATGGCACTTCTTGTACTTCTTGCCCGAACCACACCAGCACTCATCGTTGCGACCAGGGCTCTCGATTCCGTCGTACATGTCTACCTCGCATATCTAGGCGGCAGCCCCTTTACGGAGCTGCCGCGCGTTCGGAACTGTTCCACTAAAGTAAACCATGGTTTATCTAACCGCGAACCTCGGCTCCCGTCGCTCCACAAACCTTCTTGACCAAACGTTCGTGAGCACGTTCCACCTCTTCACCGGTAAGCGTTCGATCGGCTGCCCGGTAGGACAGCGCGTAGGCCATGGACTTCTTATTCGCCCCCAGGCGGTCCTCGTCGCGGTACACGTCGAACAAGCGGGCGCTTTCTAGCAGCTTTCCCCCTGCAGACGACATGCACTGCATCAGACGCTCGTGCGTAACGTCCTCGTTCACCACGAAGGCCACGTCAACCGACACCTCGGGAAACGTCGGGACGTCCAGGTAGTCGCGTGCGGGACGGCTCGACTTACCCAGGGCCCGGACGTCCAACTCGAACGCAACGACGGCCGGATTCGCATCGAACGCCTCGACGGCGAGGGGGTGGATCTCGCCGACCCAACCCAGAACGGTTCCCGCGCTCGAAACCTCGGCAGCGCGGCCCGGTTGCAGAAAAGGTGCCTCGTCGGCCTCCAAAGCGCGCCAGCGAATTTTGGGAACCGCCAGTTCGCGCAGCAAGTTTTCAACCGCTCCCTTCCCGTCGAAGAAATCGAACGGACGCGCCTGGGCGTTCCAAGCCGGCTCGATCATCGAGCCGGCAAGGATACCGGCGACCTTCTGCCGCTCCTTGGGCTTTTTGGCTCCCTCGCGCGCGAAGAACACCGTTCCGCGCTCGTAGAGCTGGATGTTCTTCACGCCGTGATTCTGGTTGTAGGCCACGCTGCGCAAAAGGCCGGGGACGATGCTCTGACGCATCACCGACTGGTCGGCGTTCATCGGATTCAGCAGCTCGACGGCGTCTCCCAAGCTCGCGCGATCCATGCGCAAGCGCTCGATATCGGCCGGATCGGCAAACGAGTAGGTCATGGTCTCGTTCAGTCCGCTCGCACGCAGCGATGCGTCGATGAGCGAGGAAAGCTTCTGATCATCGGTGCGGTGCCCAACGCGTCCGGGACTTGCGGGCAAGGTGGGCTTCACCCGATCCATGCCCCACAGGCGCAAAACCTCTTCGTACAGATCGATCTCGCGCGCAAGGTCGGGACGAAACGTGGGCGCAACCACATCCAGCATATCGGGATCCGACGACGAAGAAACGTCGCAGCCAAGGCGCTCGAGGATATCGGCGATATCGTCAGTAGGAACTTCGAGGCCCATCATCTGCGTGAAACGGGAGATGCGGAAAGCCAGGCTGCGCGGCTGCGTGTGCTCTTTCCACACATCGACCAGGCCGCAGGCCACAGATCCGCCCGTCACCTCGGCGATGAGGGCTGCGGCCATGGCCGCATAATCGGCGATGGGGTTGTCGTCCACCGTGCGCTCGTAGCGCAAAGACGACTCGCTGATCAGACCAAGGCTGCGGCTGGTGCGGCTGGTGTGCGAACGATCGAACGTGGCGGCCTCCAGCAAAACCTTGGTGGTCGATTCCGAGATCTCGGTATCGAGCCCCCCCATGACGCCCGCCAGGGCAATGGGTCCGCGCTCGTTGGCGATCACGGTCATATCCGAAGACAGCGCGCGCTGTTCCCCGTCAAGCGTCGTCAGCTTCTCGTTCTCGACCGCAGGACGCACCTGGATGCGCGCCTTGCCGTCATCCGATGCCACCTTATCGAAGTCGAAGGCGTGCAGGGGCTGACCGAACAGGAACAGAATGTAGTTCGTGATATCGACCACGTTGTTCACAGGGCGGGCGCCCGCCGCGGTGACGCGTTCGGCCAACCAATCGGGGCTGGGGCCGATCTTCACGTTCTCGATCACGCGGGCGGTATAGCGCTTGCTGCGAGCGGCGTCGGCAACGGACACCTCCACCTGGTCGGAAGCGGGGGGCAGCGAAGCGTCTTCCTCGAGCTCGTAGAAAGGATAGGTTACCGGGATGCGGTACATCGCCCCCACCTCGCGCGCCATGCCCGCTACCGACAGGCAGTCGGGACGGTTCGGCGTGATCTCAAGATCCAGCACCGTGTCAGAAAGCCCCAGGTAATCGGCGTAGGGAACCCCGATGGGCGCATCTTCGGGAAGAATGATGATGCCATCGGCGTCGCCTCCCAGCCCCAGCTCTGCGTTGGAGCAGTTCATACCGTAGCTCACCACGCCGCGCTTCTTCGACTTCTTGATTTTGAAATCACCGGGAAGCACCGCGCCTTCAAGCGCCGTAACGATGCGGTCGCCTGCATTGAAATTCTGAGCACCACACACAACCTGCAACGGCTCGGGATTCCCGTCTTCCCCGAGATTCCACGACCCCACGTCAACCGTCGTGACGAACATATGATCGGAGTCGGGATGCGCGACCTTGGTAAGCACCCGCGAGGTAACCACCTTGTCGAAAGTCCGACCCTGCACTTCGACGCCTTCGACTCCGGTTCCGGTCAGGTCGAGCCGATCGCAGAAGGCTTTGAGGTCGGAGGGCACGTCAACGTATTCGCCCAGCCACTTGAGAGAAACTTTCATGAGTCAACTTCTTCCTGAACTAGAACTGACGAAGGAAACGCATATCGCCTTGAAGCAGCAACCTGAGATCGGGAATGTCGTACTTCAGCGCCGCAACGCGCTCGACGCCCACGCCGAACGCGAAACCCGAGTACCGCTCGGGATCAACCCCCGAGCACTCGAGCACCGCCGGGTCGACCATGCCGCAGCCCAGGATCTCGAGCCAGCCGGTGCCCTTGCAGAACCGGCAACCCTCGCCATGGCAAATTCCGCAGCTCACATCAACTTCCGCCGACGGCTCGGTAAACGGGAAGTAATGCGCTCTGAAGCGCGTTTCTCGCTCGGGGCCAAACATCGCCTTGCAGAAGTAATCAAGCGTTCCCTTCAGATCACCGAAACTGATGTTCTCGTCGATCACCAGGCCTTCTATCTGAGTGAACTGGGGAAGGTGCGACGGGTCGGCCACGTCGCGACGATACACCTTTCCCGGCGCGACGATGTAGATGGGGGGCTTCTGAGCCTCCATCACGTGAACCTGAACGCCGGAGGTCTGGGTGCGCAGCAGCACATCGGACTCGCCGCGGACCGCAGCGGCGTCGCCCGACAGGTCGCGCACGTAGAACGTATCCTGCATGCTGCGGCTGGGATGGTCGGCCGGAGCGTTCAGCGCCGTGAAGTTGTAGTAGTCGGTTTCCACCTCGGGGCCCGTTGCAACCGTGTAGCCCAGTCCGAGGAAAACATCGCATATCTCATCGGAAATGCGATTGATGAGGTGGCGAGCTCCCATCTGCTGAGCGCGCCCGGGAAGCGTCACGTCAACGGCCGAACTTTTGATGGAGGCCTCCAGCTCGTCGGCTGCAAGCGCCCGTTTGCGCTGATCGAGCGCTTCTTCGACAGCGGCTCTCACAGCGTTTACCGCCTTGCCCACCTCGGCGCGCTCCTCTTTGGCAACCTGGCCCATCTGGCGCAGGTACTTGGTAAGCTCGCCTGATTTGCCCATCACCTGAACGCGCACCTCGTCAAGCGCCGAAGTTCCCCGCGCGGCCTCGATGGCGACCAGGGTTCTGGACCTCAGCTCCGCCAACTCGTCGATCACCGACATCTCGATTCGCCTTTCTCTCGCCCTCAAAAAAAGAGCCTTCCCTGCCCTTGCCAATGCAACTGAGTTCGCACCCGCAGCATCGATTCAAGGACGAGAGAAGGCTCTCGCGGTACCACCTTGATTGATCGCAAGCCCAAAGGCCGCGACCCGCTTCGTGTTCCCCGATAACGGAGGGTGCCCGTCTTCCCCTATGAACGCCTGGCTCGCTAACCTTCGCTTTCGGGGAGGATGCTCGGAAGGGAACGGCCGCGGCACCCGCTAGCGCTCTTCCAGCCAAAGAAGCGCCTCTCTGAGAACGGGCAGCGCCGAAGCTTATCTTCGTCGTCGCATATGCACGCCAGTATAGCGCATCAAGAGAGGTGCCCTTGCAATAACCAAGATCGGGCGCGATTCTCTGATAAATCCCCGCATTGGACGAAGCGCTTCCGAAGTTGGTTCGAAAGACTGGCGCCCGCATCCGTCCAAAACGCGAAGGTTACGATCCTATCGATTCGTATATACGTCTGATCTCGGCCGACGAGAGCGACACAGGAAAGTTCGCAAGGCGCTGGGCATTCACCGACGAAACGAGGTCGTCGAGCTCTGCAGAAGAGAACTCCTTGAATGATCCCATGTCGCATTGCCCGAAAAACCGCCGCTCATCGGCAAAAAGAACGTAGCATCGCTATCTCTGCGGCATAGCCGTCCAAACCGTCCTGAGGCGTCTCCAGATACAGGGGCAGCTTCCGCAAAACCGGGTGAGTCACGGCGGCCTCGAATGCACCGATACCGATGAAGCCCTCGCCCAGCCGCTCGTGGCGATCCTTATGGGCCCCAAGCGGGTTCTTGCTGTCGTTCAGATGCAGCGCCCGCAACCGGTCGATCCCCAGCACCTGGTCGAAGCGATCCAGAACCCTCTCCAGATCGCCCGCAATATCGTAGCCTCCGTCCCACACGTGGCACGTGTCCAGGCACACGCCCATGCGGTCGCCCAGGTCGACGCGGTCGATAATGGCCGCCAGCTCCTCGAACGTGCGGCCGACCTCGGTCCCCTTGCCGGCCATGGTCTCCAAAAGCACCGTCGTGGTCTGACCGGGACGAAGCACCTGGTTCAAAGCCTCCGCTATGAGCTCGATCCCGCGCTCCGATCCCTGGCCCACATGAGCGCCGGGATGGAAGTTGTACATCTGGCCGGGCGTGTTCTCCATACGGGCAAGATCCTCCGCCAAAGTGGCCAGCGCGAACTCGCGCGTCTGGGGGTTCGACGACGCGGGGTTCAGCGTATAGGGGGCATGGGCCAGGATGTGCTCGATGCCCGCCTCCGCGCACTCCGCGCGAAAACGCTCGAGATCGGCCGGATCGATCGCCTTGGCCTTTCCCCCGCGCGGGTTGCGCGTGAAGAACTGAAACGTGTTCGCCCCGATGCGGCGGGCATCGCGGGCAGCCGCGGCGAAACCCTTGGCAATGGAAAGATGGCACCCGAGCGTAAGCATAAAACCCCTATCCCGAATAAACGGATCGCTGCCGACCGTTCGATCCTAGCTAGGCCAACGCGCTTCGCAGCATCTCGCGCGCATGGGCGACGGAAGCCTCGGTGGAACCGCCCGAGAGCATTCGCGCGATCTCCGCAACCCGATCCTCCCCCGAAACCTCGCCGATCATCGTTGATGCCCCGCTGCGATCCTCGGTTTTCGACACCACGTAGTGGCGCTGGGCGCGAACGGCCACTTGAGCGAGATGCGTGACGACGATCACCTGATGAGTGTGCGCCAAATCGGCGATGACCTCGGCCAGCGCGTTGGCTACCGACCCTCCCACTCCAGCATCCACCTCGTCGAACACCAGCGTATCCACCGTATCGCGCTTACCGAGCGCCACCTTGGTGGCCAGCATGACGCGGCTCACCTCGCCTCCCGACGCGATGCGCGCGAGAGGCCGCACCTGCATGCCGGCTGCGGGACGATACATGAATTCAACCGACGAGGGGCCCTGGGACGACCACGCCGCTCGATCGAGCCGCCCGATCGAGCAGACCAGAGCCGCCGACCCCATTTCCAAGCGTCCGAGCACCCGGTTCACCTCGGCCTCGAATTCGGGAGCGGCCGCGCATCGAGCCGCATCCAGCGCATCGGCGGCTTCCAGCAAAGCAGCCTCGGCGCGCTCGACCTCGCGTACGGCGGCCGATTCGCGCATCTCGGCATCGTCCACAAGCGACACCTCGTCAGCCGCCCGATCACGACGGGCCAAAACATCGTCCATACGGGGGCCGAATTCGCGCATCAGCCCTTGAAGGCTTGCGATGCGCTCTTGCTGAAACGCAAGGGTCTGCGCATCGAAGTCGATTCCTTCGCGGTAATCACGCGCCTGAGCTGCAATATCTTCTAGAACATATCCGGTTTCACGCAGTTGTTGGGCAAGTTCGCCCAGATTCGAATCACACTTTGCGCACGACTCGAGCGCCGAGGCCGCCGTGTTCAGCGCATCAAGGGCTCCCCCGTCCGCCGATAAGGCCTCGTGAGCCGTTGCGGTTGATATCGCCAGCGCCTCGGCGTTTTCAGCCACGGAAAGATCGCGGACCAACTGCTCGTATTCACCGGGCTGCGGATCGATCTCGCCGATGCGTTTGAGAACGAACCGAGCCTCGTCAAGCCGCTCCGACGAACTCTTCTGGGCCTCGCGCACGCGGTCGAGCTCTAACCGGGCACCGCGAGCCGCAGACAGGCGGACCCGGTACGCCTCGAGCCGCTCCCGAGCCTCGTCTCCCGCCCAGGAATCGAGAATGCCGGCATGGTTCGCGGGCTTCATAAGCTGCTGGTGCTCGAACTGACCGCACAGATCGATGCCGGCCGCCACCGTATCGGCAAGCTGGCGCGCACTTGCCATCGATCCGTTCACGAAAACGCGCGAACGGCCATCGGCACCCACGCGGCGCACAACCACCGCCTCGTCCGACAATTCGGCTCCATCCGAAGAACCCTCGTCGCATCCCAGGGCGCCCGCCGCAAGAGAAATTCCGAAAAACCGCCCTTCAACCTGCAGGGATGACGCTCCCTCGCGCACCATCGCCTTGTCCGAGCGTCCCCCCATCAGCAGTTTGAAGGCGGAAAGCAGCGCGGACTTGCCAGCACCGGTCTCGCCGGTGAGAACGGTGAGGCCATCGGCAGGCGCAAGCGAAGCCGAACGGATGAGAGCGAGATCGCTCACCTGTATTTCGTCGATCATGGACGTCTCCCGATACCTGGTCACCTCGAACCCTCAGTATAGCAAGCAAGCCCATCCGAAACCTAACCGCCGTCCAACGCATGTATGAATTTCAGTCGCTGAAAACTCTCCGAAACCTCTTCCCCGCGCTGCGCAGACCCCGGTTTGCATCGGCATCAAGTACACTGGAAGGAAAAGGCGAAAGGTTGAACGAATGCGCGCGGTTATCCAGCGAGTCAAACAGGCAGGCGTCACGGTCGAAGGAACCGCCGTCGGCTCGTGCGGTCGCGGCTACCTCATCTTTCTGGGCGTAGGCGACGGCGATACCGAAAAAGATGCCGAGCGGCTGTGGTCGAAGATCTTCAACCTGCGCATCTGCGCCGACAGCGAGGGCAAGACGAACCGCTCGATCGCAGAGATCTCTGGAGAGGTGCTGGTCGTGTCCCAATTCACCCTTTACGCCGACTGCCGCCGAGGAAGAAGGCCCTCGTTCACCGACGCCGCGGACCCCGAGACGGCGCGACGTCTTTACGAAGAGTTCGTCTCGCTCGCACGCAAACACGTAACGCGCGTCGAGACGGGAACGTTCGGAGCCGACATGGACGTATCCCTCGTTAACGACGGCCCTTTCACCATCGTGCTGGATACCGACGAGTGGGCGTGACGATATGAGCGAATTCTCCGAAGCGGTATATACTGCGGTGCGGCGCATCCCTCGTGGATGCGTGGCCACCTACGGTCAGGTAGCCGAGGCGATCGGGCGTCCGCGCGCAGCACGCTACGTCGGTTTCGCGCTGCACAACAACCCAAACCCCGGCATGGGCGACCACGCCACGCCTTGCCATCGCGTCGTATTCAAAAACGGATCGCTCGCTCCAGGTTTCGGGTTCGGCGGACCTGAGGTCCAGCGGCGCATGCTGGAAGCAGAGGGCGTGACGTTCGTAGACGAATCGCACGTCGATCTCGCCCGGCATAGGGTGAAAACGCTCCTCGAACGGTAACGGGAACGACGACGGGCGATCGCGTCCGGCCCGCCGTCCTGGAAAGGAAACCAACATGGCATGGCTCATGCTCGCAGGATCGGTAATCCTCGAGACATTCGCCGACACCTCGATGAAGCTGTCGGACGGCTTTCGCAAAAAAGGATGGATCGCCGGCATCGCGATCGGATACGTGCTGTCGTTCTACCTGATGTCGCACGTTCTGGCGGAACTTCCCCTGGGTATCACCTACGCCATTTGGAGCGGATCGTCCATCGCCCTTACCTGCGTCGTGGGGCGCGCCCTTTGGGGCGAGCTGTTCACCTGGAAAAAAGTGCTGGGCATCATCCTCGTCATCGCCGGCATCGTCCTTCTGAAAATGGGAGTGTAGCCTTATGTCCCCCATCACGCGAAGCTGGATGCTTCTGGGCATCGCCATCGTCTGCGAGCTGTTCGGAACCACGTTCATCAAGCTGTCCAACGGGTTCACCGAACCCGTATTCGTCGTCGGCATAGCCATCAGCTACCTTGCCAGTTTCTCGCTGTTCTCCTTCGCGCTGAAACACCTCCCGCTGGGGCTGTCGTACGGAGTGTGGGGCGGCATCGGCACGATCGGCACCGCCGTCATAGGGTCGCTGGTGTTCGGAGAACCCGTCACCGCGCTTATGGGGCTGGGAATCGCGCTGATCATCGCCGGCGTCGCATTCATGAACGCCGGAACCGAAGCTGACGCGCAAGCCTGACGGACGCGAGACCTCGCCTTCCGCACATCGCCCAGGACAAAGGCCGATCGGCATACAGCGCAATCGGCGACGATTACCGCCTACGGCTCGATCCGTAGGCGGCGTGCTTGCGATTCCCGTAGGCGCTTCCCTTTCGGGCCGTTTTCTTCAAACCGGCAAGCGCCGCCTCTTCGGTGGTGCCCTCGAATTGGGAACGGAATCTCACGATCTGATCGCGCAGATGCGCAGCGGCCTCGAAATCCATGTTCCGGGACGCCTCCGCCATCTCGTCTTCCATGCTGGAAACGATGCGCAGAACCTCTTCTCGAGACAGCTCGGCCAACTCTCGATTTATGTCCTGGGCACTGACACCGCCCACCTCGTCGGCAACGGAGCTGATGATGTCGTTCACGGCTTTGCGCACCGTCTGCGGCTCGATGCCGTGATCCTCGTTGAACCGCATCTGGATATCCCGGCGACGGCGCGTCTCGTCGATAGCCAGCCGCATGGAATCGGTGATCTTGTCGGCATACATGATGACCTCGCCCGACGCGTTGCGGGCGGCGCGGCCGATAGTCTGAATGAGCGAACGGTGGTTGCGCAGGAAGCCCTCCTTGTCGGCATCCAGAATGGCAACCAGCGACACCTCGGGCAGATCGAGGCCCTCGCGCAGCAGGTTGATGCCCACCAGCACATCGAATTTTCCCAACCTCAGATCGCGCAGGATCTCGACGCGTTCGAGCGTTGCGATGTCCGAGTGCATATAACGCGTATTGATCCCCTGATCAAGCAGATGATCGGTCAGATCCTCGGCCATCTTCTTCGTCAGCGTGGTAACCAGCACGCGCTCGTTGCGCTGGACACGAATCCGCGCTTCGTCGATGATGTCATCGATCTGGGACGCTATCGGGCGCACGGCGATCTCGGGATCGAGCAGACCTGTCGGACGGATGATCTGCTCGACGCGCGCCTGACTGACGCGGTTCTCGTAATCGCCGGGCGTAGCCGACACGTACACGAACTGAGGCACCCTCTCTTCGAACTCGTCGAAGCGTAAAGGGCGGTTATCCAGGCAGCTGGGAAGCCTGAACCCGTGCTCGGTTAGCGTGATCTTGCGCGAACGGTCCCCCTCGTGCATTCCTCGAATCTGAGGGACGGTCACGTGGCTCTCGTCGATGATGCACAGAAAGTCCTTCGGGAAGTAGTCGATCAGCGTATAGGGGGGCTCGCCGGGTTTGCGTCCATCAAGATGGCGCGAATAGTTCTCGATCCCCGAGCAGAATCCCATCGTCTCCAGCATCTCCAGATCGTAACCGACGCGCATTTCCAATCGCTCGGCCTCGAGCAGCTTGCCCTCATCGCGGAACTGGCCCAGGCGCACGCGAAGCTCTTCTCGAATGGTCGAAAGCGCTTTTTCCATCTTAGGCCGTGCCGTCACGTAGTGAGATGCAGGCCACACGGGAAGCGCCTCGTAGGTGTTCAGCACCTCGCCCGTCAGACCATCCACCTCTGAAATGCTCTCGATCTCGTCGCCCCAGAATTCGACGCGAATGGGATTGTCGGCATAGGGCGGAAACACATCGAGGCTGTCCCCGCGCACGCGAAACGTCCCGCGGGACAGCTCGTAGTCGTTGCGATCGTACTGGATCTCGATAAGTTCGCGAATGACGTGATCCCTATCCGCTTCCTTCTCTTTATCGAGGAAAACCGCCATGCCCGCATAGTCCATGGGGCTACCGATACCGTAGATGCACGACACGCTTGCAACTACGATGCAGTCGCGACGCGACAGCAAAGCCGACGTGGCCGCATGACGCAGCTTTTCGACCTCCTCGTTGATCGACGCGTCTTTCTCGATGAAGGTGTCGGACGAAGGCACGTAAGCCTCTGGCTGGTAGTAATCGTAGTACGAAACGAAGTACACCACCGAATTGTCGGGGAAAAACTCCTTCAACTCGGCGGCCAGCTGAGCAGCGAGCGTCTTGTTGGGGGCGAGCACCAGCGTAGGCTTCTGCACGGCCTCGATGGTCTTGGCCATGGTGAACGTCTTGCCCGAACCCGTCACTCCCAAAAGCGTCTGGTAGCGAACCCCCTGATCGATGTTGCGAGCAAGCGCCGCGATGGCCTCAGGCTGATCCCCTGCCGGCTCGTAGGGAGACACCACTCGAAGCGGAGTGGTAGACAGGCGCACTTCGGGGAGCTTGCCCTGCATTTCGGTTCCTTCGAGATTCGACAGATGAGACACGGACGCTCCTTTTTCGAAAGACCCACGAACGGCCCGCTTGCCTTGGCTCCAAGTGCGGGAAAGGGCCGCCCCTCGGAGCGGCCCCGAAAAGCCGAGGGCTAGATACCTTCCTGGGCGCAGTAGCCGCGCCACCAGGAAACCACCCGATCGCGCAGATCGTCGGGCGTGCCATCGTTGTTGAACACCACATCGGCCTCCTCGATGCGCTCGGCATCGGTGATCTGCTGGGCGATGCGGCGACGAACGTCCAGTTCGTCCCAGCCCGACTGCACCGCACGGGCCACCCGGGTCTCGATGGGAGCAAGAACCGCAACCACCACATCGGCGTTGTAGGCCATGGACATGCTGCGGGTCTTGTACACCGAGTTCTCCACGACAACGGCTTTGTGGCCTTCGGCCTCGTACGCGTCCAACCTGCTGGTGAACGCATCTTCGATGCGGGGAAGCGTGATGCGGTTCAGTTTGCGCGTAAGGGCCGGGGACACGAACGCCTTCTGGGCGAGCCTTGATCGCACCACCTCGCCGTCTTCCCCTAGGATGTCCTCGCCAAACGCATCGACCAGGTCGGACTTGACGACATCCCACCCCAGAACCTCGTGACCCACCTTGTCGAGGTCGATATAAGCCAGACCTTGCTCGACCAGAGCCTTCCGAGCGGTTGACTTCCCGGCACCCATGCCGCCGATGACGAAGATCTGCCTCATTTCGCGCCTCCTTTTCAACCTGAAAAACGATCAGCTCCATCATACACATCTTGGGTAGCGCGCAATGTGCGCGACAACGCCTCCGTAGGGGCGATTCGGGTCATTTCGTGATTGGCCGAACGTTCTAAACACCCCGCTCAATTACCTATTTTATCCAGTAGACTAGATGGCGGCAGAAAAATTTCGCGAAGGAAGTCCCATGCCCCGCCAAAAATCCCGTTACGTCCCGTCTTTGGACGGGCTTCGCGCGTTCGCGGTCCTCGCCGTGATCGCCTACCACATGCACCTCGGCTTCGCCCCCGGCGGGCTTCTGGGCGTCACCATGTTCTTCGTGCTTTCGGGTTACCTCATCACCGGCCTGCTGATATCCGAGATCGAGGCCAACGGGACCGTTGACCTCAAAGCATTCTGGATTCGCCGCATCAAGCGCATCGTTCCCGCCGTGCTGTTCGCCATCGCGGGGACAGCCGCGCTGTGCACGCTTCTGAATCATGCGCTGCTCACCAAAATGCGCCCGGACATCCTGCCTACCGTGTTCTTCTTCAACAACTGGTGGCAGATCATCCACAACGTGTCGTACTTCGACGCCCTAGGAGCCCCCTCGCCCCTGGCCCATACCTGGTCGCTAGCCATCGAAGAGCAGTTCTACCTGATCTGGCCGGTAGTTCTCATGCTCATCGTCCATCGGGGCGCCAGGAAGGGCTCGATCGCCAAGGGGTGCGCCATCGCAGCGCTTGTCTCGGTTGCGCTGATGGCCGCGCTGTTCGATCCCGCATCCGACCCCTCCCGCGTCTACTACGGAACCGACACGCGCGCCTTCTCCCTGCTTATCGGCGCGATCTTGGCATTCGTATGGCCGTATCAGAAGCTTGACGATAACGCCGGGGCGGCCATGTCTCGGTCCGAACGGCTCGCTCTCGATGCGGTGGGCGGTGCGGCCCTGCTTGGACTTGTGCTGCTGGTGGCGCTGAGCAACGGCTTCTCGCCCTTCATATACCGAGGCGGGCTGCTTCTGTGCTCTGTGCTAACGGCGCTGTTCATTGCCTGCATCGTTCATCCGGGAAGCCTCATCGGACGCGCGTTCTCCCTCAAGCCCCTCGTATGGGTTGGTCAGCGCAGCTATTCGATGTACCTATGGCATTTCCCCATCTTGCTGCTGCTCGAACCGCCCCATGTGAACGAGGGCGCCCCGCTCTACCTCATGGCCATCGAACTGGCAGCCATCTTCGCCTTCGCGCACTTCTCGTACGAATACGTGGAAAACCCCCTGCGCCGCGGAGCCGCCGAAAAGCTGGTCGCACAGCTGCGAACCGGTGCCACCTCGATCGTCGAGTGGTGTCGAAGCCATGTCAAGACGGTTTCGGCAAGCGCGGTGACCCTGCTGATCGCCGTAGCCGGCCTCGCCTTTGTCCCCGACACGAACGCGTTAGAGGGAGGGTCGCTGCTCAAGCTGGCCGAAGACCAGGGCGGTATCGTAGCGGGAGAATCGCTGAACAGCCGAACCGACGCCGACGATAGCGCATCTGCCAGCCATGCTGCCGAAAACAGCTCCGGGTTCTACGTCGCGGCGATCGACGATTCGAAATACGACATCCTCATGATCGGCGATTCGGTATCGGTGCGGGCCATTCCCTACTTCCAAGACGCCTTCCCGCATGGGCTGATCGATGCGGCCGTCAACCGTCAGTTCTACAATGCGGGCAGCTACTACAACCGGTACCGCGATGCCGGCACGGTGGGAAGCATCGTGGTGATCGCCCTGGGAACGAACGGCTACGTAACCGACGACCAGATTGCAGGCCTCATGAACGATGTGGGAACCGACAAGATGGTATGGCTGGTGAACTCGCGGTCGAATACCGACTGGATGGAAAGCAGCAACAAGGCCCTTGCCGATGCGGCACAGAAATACCCCAATGTCCGGATGATAGATTGGTACGCGGCCAGCGCCGATCACGGGGACTACTTCGACGGAGACGGCACCCATCTGTCCGAAAAGGGATCGGCAACCTATATCGAGCTGATCCGCTCCGCCGTGGCCGACTACCTGCCCCAGCGCGGCGATGCTGAAAAGAGCGCTCCGTCGCAAACGGCCTAGAGCCTGCTTGCCGAACCAACCAGCCGAAACGGACGTCTCGCCTGCAAAGCGAGGCGTCGCCTTTTCGATCGGCGGAAAGGGCCGAAGCGGCGCCTCGCATCGGCCATCGGCGGGAAAGACCCGTTCTACCTCGTTTCCACCGATTACAGGCGTGCCGTCATGCGCGATAAGGGCGAAGTTTCCAAGGCCGATGCGGTTACGGCGGCGAAAACGGCATGGACGTGCCTGTCGAAAATGAACGAACTGTCCACCGCAGTCGGTTGCGACCGATCCGATGTATGGATCGCGCAAAAGCAACTCCGTCTTCATAGCGATTACGAGGATAACCTGGTAATCGCCGCTGCGATGCGTTGCAATGCGGACCTCTTGATAACAAACGACGAGGAATTGATCCGCCATTGCCCGGTTGCGGCGCTTTCAGTGGAGGATGCGACGAACATGCTCTGCGAAAAGCGGAACCTTCCGGAATCCCCTTCGTAGAGCCGCAACGGCACCCGCCCTACGCCACCATCCCCTCGGCGATCTTGTGCGCAACGACGTGCTTTCGCGTCTGGTACTGGGCCATATCGCTTGCGTTGTTGATGTAAGCGACCTCAAGCAGCACCGAGGGGATCCGTCCTCCGCCCACAACCGCCAGTTCGGCTTTGCGCTGTCCTCGATCCGCCAATCCCACGCCCTCGACCAGCCTGGGATGAATCATTCCCTGCCACGCCGCCGAGAAACGCGAGGCGTTGTAGGAGTGGATGTAGCTCTCCACACCGCTTGGCCCGCTTGCCCCGGATGAATTGAAGTGAATCGAAACGAACGCGTCGCTACCGTTCGCAAGGGCCTCAGGCATACGGAAGCGGTAGTTTCCTCCATCCACGTTCAAAAACGTGGCGACCCCGTATTCCTCGCGCAAGATCTTATCAACCATACCGGCAAGCTCTTTGGTCAGGTCGGACTCTCGGTATCCATTCGCTATAGCACCGGGATCGTACACCCCGGGCGTTACCCCGTCGGGTCCATGGCCCGCATCGACGTATACTTTGAAGCCGTAGTTAGCCGCCCAGGGATACCCTAGCGCATCGGAAACCCCCATGCGAGTCTGCATGGAAACCGCGGCTTCGCCCCCGAAGAAACGCACCCGATCGATATCCGCCTTGTGCGAGCCGACGGCTGCGATCGTAGAAGTGTCGTAATCGTGAACCAAAAGCAACGGAGCGGCGGTCTTGCCCTGGAACACCGACCCGGCCAGCGCGTCGTAGGGCAGATCGCCCGAGGCGAACGCAACGTTGTTCCACGTGAAACCAGAGGCCGCCTCGTAGTTGGCGATGGCGATGCTCGTACCGTACTGATCGTCTCCCGCCAAGCGAACCGCCTGGTCAGCACCGCCCGCACGCGCGCTCACGCCTGCGGCGTATCGCTCGGTAGCATCCGATACCACCGCGGTTCCGCCCAAAATAATCGCACGACGGCCGAAGCCCTCCTGCGCTGCGGATTCCAAAGCGACTTTCTGCTGGTAGTTCAGCTCTTTGCGGGAATTAACCAGAAAGATGGGGGAACGCGCGGCAAACGCGAGAGGCGAGGCCGAAAGCGCGTCCCCGAACCAACCCGCCGTTGCGTACAAAACGGAGTCCCCGCTCCAAAACCCGTTCTTCTTCCCATATTCGTATATCGCAAGCTGGGTGCCAAAGCAGTCTTCCCCTCCCAGGCGAGCTTCGAGCGCGATGCCCTCCTGCGCGAGATCGGCCTCGACGTCAGCCGAAACCGCCGCGGTTCCACCCATGATGAGAACGCTTTTCACCCCCAACTCGCGCATCGCCACGCGTGCGGCATCGCTGAGCCCGCCCCACTCGGTGAACAGAATCGGACCTTTGGATGCCGCAAGACCAGCAGACGCCAAGGCGTCGATCCACGAATCGCCCGGACCCACCAGAATGGCCGACGAAACCCCATCGGGATACGCCGCCTCGGCTTCAGCCGCCGCGGTCTCGAACATATCCGCACCCGAATAATCGAACGAGCGAACGCTCGAAGGAACCTTGGTATTCGTTTTAACAGGGAAGGAGCAGGAGCGGGCCGCACGGGGCTGGACAAGCCCCTCTTCTTGGAACGTCGCCGCGCTATCGTCGGAAATGGACAGGTCACCCGAGGCGATGGCGGCTTCGACCTCTTCCGCCGATGGCTCCGACTGGTCTTGAGCCAGCTCGGGAATCTGGCTCTCGAAAGCATCTTCGGCATAGGCGACGGGGGGCGTCATCGAAATTGCCAGGGCAGCCGCAAAAAGCACGCTTCCTGCCGATCGGACTGTTTTGCCTGTCTGAACCTTCAACATACCTGCCTCCCGCTTGTCCGTCGGATGCGGATCTTGAAAGCCTATCTAGCTGTTCCCAGTTTACCCATAAAGAAAGGATCCTTAAAGGATCCTTTCTCGTTGTTCGATATGCGAAGATGATGCGTCTCGCAGCTTACTCAGCCGCAGGAGCCTCCTCGGCAGGAGCCTCGACGGCCTCGGCACCCTCGACCTTCTCGGCGCGATCGGTGCGCTTGCGAGCAGGGCGCTCTTCGGGCTGAACGGTCTCGTCAACCTCGATCTCGATGCCCAGCTCGGCGGCAGCGGCCTTCATGGACAGAGAGATGCGACGGCGCTCGGGGTTGATCTCCATAACCTTGACCTTCACCTCGTCGCCCACCTTGACGACCTGAGCGGGCGTCTCGATGTGGCGGGGGGCCATCTCGGAAATGTGAACCAAACCCTCGGTGTTCTCGCCCAGCGCAACGAAGGCGCCGAAGGGAACGACCTTGGTAACCTTGCCGTCAACGATGGCGCCCACAGGATAGGACTCGACAAGCTTCACCCACGGATCGGGCGTGGTCTGCTTCAGGCCCAGCGAGATGCGCTCGCGCTGCAGATCGACATCGAGAACCTCGACCTCGACCTCCTGGCCCACCTTGACGACCTCGGAGGGATGGTTGACGTGGTTCCAGGAAAGCTCGGAGATATGAACCAGGCCGTCGATGCCGCCGAGGTCCACGAAAGCGCCGAAGTCGACGATCGAGGAGACGGAGCCCTTGAGACGCATGCCCTTGGACAGCTTGGTGAGGATCTCGGCGCGCTCGTTCTTGCGGCCCTCCTCAAGCAGCACGCGGCGGGACAGAACGACGTTGTTGCGGTTGCGATCCATCTCGATGATGCGAGCCTCGAGCTCGGTGCCCATGTACATGTCGAGGTCTTTGACGCGACGCAGGTCGACCAGCGATGCGGGCAAAAAGCCGCGCAGACCGATATCGAGGATGAGGCCGCCCTTGACCACTTCGATAACCTCGCCGGTAACGGGTTCGCCGGCCTTGAACTTCTCTTCAACGGAGATCCAAGCGCGCTCGTACTCGGCACGCTTCTTGGAGAGGATCAGGCGGCCGTCCTTGTCTTCCTTCTGGAGAACCAGAGCCTCGATCTTGTCGCCGATGGTAACGAGATCGGCGGGATCGGCATCTTTGCGGATGGACAGCTCGCGGGAGGGGATGACGCCCTCGCTCTTGAATCCGATGTCGACGAGCACTTCGTCACGCTCGATCTTGACGATGGTGCCATCGACCAGGTCGCCCTCGTCGAACTCGGTGAGCGTGCCATCGATCAGCGCGTTCATCTGCTCATCGGAGATGTCGCCGAAGTCGATGACGGACGGGTTCTTGATGTCGGTCAAAACGGACCCCTTTCAACTTTCTTTCCGGGGACCCGTCAACATGAATGGTTGCTACCTATACCATGTTCGCTTACGCATAAGCTGGCCGAAGCGGCCTTTCGCAACAAACATGTCTCGGGGGCCAATACGTAATGCCTGCGGAACTCTCGCAAGCCCGATCAGTATAGCATGGTTGTAGCAGGCCGGCGCATGGATTCGTTCAAGCGAAAGCTTTTTTCCGCAGATTGAGCGGCCCGTCTCCGCAAGTGCCGTATTCTCTGCGAACTCGCGGGATGCGGGTATAGAATCGACTGGAACCGAGAAAGGAGCCGCATGGCCACCGAATTCCAACCTGTGCGCACCGAAAAGCAGCAGGAAACGCTTGCGAAACTGGCCGAGGAGATATGGATCGAGTACTGGCCGGCCCTCATCGGCGAAGACCAGACGCGCTATATGGTCGATCGGTTCCAATCGCTTGCCGCCATCCGTCGCGATATGGCGGCTTTGCACCACGCCTACGAGTACTGGTTCGTTATTGACCCCGATCTCGCAGGAAAACCCACCGACCGACATCCCTGGGGACCTATCGTCGGATACACCGGCGGATATTCGGAGCCCGAGACCAACCGCTTCTTCATCTCGAAGATCTACCTGCTGGGGTCGGCACGCGGCCGCGGTCACGCCCGAAGGGCCATCGAGCACTACGACGAGCTGTCCCGCCAGCGCGGGCATAGAGCCCTGTACCTGACGGTGAACAAGGGAAACGCTCTGGGCATCCGCGCCTACGAGGGAACCGGGTTCAAGGCCATCGAGGCGGTGGTCAACGATATAGGCCAGGGGTTCGTCATGGACGACTACATCATGGAAAAGCCCGTCACCACCCGCTAGACCGCTTTCCCGAAACGACCGACGGATCCTAAAGGCTCTCGAGAATGCGCTGAGCGATCGATGCGGCATCCAAACCTATGCTGCGGAACAGATCGGACGGCGACCCGTGGGAAACGAACCGGTCCTCGATGCCCAAAAGCAACGCGGGCGTGGTCGAGGCCTGCTGGGACAACACGTGCAGCACCTCTTCGCCGACGCCGCCCGCAACAACCCCGTCTTCCAACGTTACCACCAGCTTGGTTTCGGCTGCATGCGCAACCGCATCGACGTCGATGGGCTTGGCCCAGCGCATATCCACCACGCGCGCCTGGATGCCTCGTTCAGACAGAACATCGGCCGCTTCCAGCGCGGTCTGCACCATGTCGCCCCACGCAAGCAGCGCGACGTCCTCTCCCGCGCGACGAATATCCCCTTTTCCGAACGGCAGGATGCGCGGCTCGTCGGGCAGATCGACCCCCTGGGCGCTGCCGCGCGGGTAGCGCACCGACACCGGACCGCCCAGATGCAGGGCCGTATGCAGAGCGTTCACCAATTCGGCCTCATCGGATGGGGCGATAATGCGCATGTTCGGCACCATGCGGGTATACACCAGATCGAACACGCCGTGATGGGTCGCCCCGTCCGCCCCCACGAGGCCCGCTCGATCGATTGCGAACACTACGTCGGTCTCGATCAGGGCGTTGTCGATAATCAGCTGGTCGATGGCGCGCTGAAGAAAGGTCGAGTAGATCGCGACCACTGGCTTCAACCCGCCGCGCGCAAGGCCCGCCGCCATGCCGACCGCGTTCTCCTCGGCGATGCCCACATCGACAGAGCGATCGGGAAACTCCCTGAAAAAGGGTTCGACCCCGGTGCCGCCGCGCATCGCCGCCGTAATGGCGACCACGCGCTTGTCCCGACGCCCTTCTTCGAGAAGGGCGCTTCCGAACACGCTGGTGTACGAAGGGGCGGTCGCGGGCTTTTTGACGTCGGCACCCGTCTGGATGTCGAAAGCCGACACACCGTGAAAGCGAACCGGATCCTTTTCAGCGGGCGCATAGCCGGCGCCCTTGCGCGTGACCACATGCATCAGAACCGGCCCGTCGGCTTCCAGCGCGGTTGACAGGATATCGCGCAGCTCGGCGATGTTGTGCCCGTCCACAGGAGGCGTGCATAAAATACCCAAGTGCTCGTACATCATCGTCTCTTGAGGCAAGACGAACTGCTTCAGAGAATCCTTCATGGTGCGCCCGAACCCGACAAGCGAGCTGGCGAACCTGCCCGCGTTCTCGAACCGATACTGAACCGAATCGCGCACATCGCGGTAGGTTTCACTGGAACGGAGCGCACCCAGGTGCTTGACGAGGGCGCCCACGTTCTTCGAAATGGACATCTCATTGTCGTTCAGGACGATGACCATGGGAAGCTGCATCTGGCCGATGGTGTTCAGCGCCTCGAAGGCCATACCCCCCGCCAGCCCCGCATCTCCGATGAGAGCAACGATCTTCTCGTCGGTTCCCTTGATCTCACGCGCCTTGGCCAGCCCCAGCGCAATGGAGAGAGAGTCCGAGGCATGACCCGATGCATGAACATCGTGCTCGCTTTCGGCCGGGCGCGTGAACCCCGAGACGCCGCCGAACGTGCGCAACGTGTCGAACCGCTCGAGACGACCGGTGATCAGCTTGTGAGCATAGGCTTGGTGCCCGACATCGAACACGAACCGATCGGTCGGGCTGTTGATGAGGGAATGAACGGCCAGGATGATCTCTACGGCGCCAAGGGAAGAGGCCACGTGCCCCCCGGTCTTGGACGCCGAGGCAACGATCTCCCGGCGAATCTCGTCTGCAAGTATCTCGAGCTCGGAATCGTCCAAAACCTTGAGATCGGCCGGAGAGCCGATGCAATCGAGAATACGGTCTTTCATGATCGACCCCTTATCTACTGGGAATCGACAGCCCGCCCGATTTCGGCAGGCTGCGCGCCATCCCGTCGCTCGTCTTCGCTTCGATCGCCGAAACCGTTCTCGTCGGCGGAAGGCCGACCCTCGAGACACGCCCGCTCGCGGGCAAGCTCGCTTGAAACCGCGGCCCTCTCGTCAGCCGCATCCAAATCGGACTCAAGAAGATCGCTGGCGCGAAGGCCCAGGGCCACAGCTTCCTCGTACAGCGCAAGCGCATCGTCCAAGGGAAGCCCGTCGTCGGAAACAGCCTCGACGATTTCATTCAAGCGAGCTTTCACCTCGTCGAACGTATTCGGATCCTGCACCGCCATAGACTACTCGGCACTCGAGGGATCGATCGTATCGCCTGCGGGAGCGAACCGGTTGTCGCATTCCGGACGCGCAGGCGCCTCGGGGTCTTCGGCCGAGGTGCCGGCTACCGCTTCGGTGCCCTTCTCGAGCCTGCGCGCAATGCGGCCCAGAATGCCGTTCACGAATCGGGAGGAGTCGTCTTCGCCGCCGTAGCGCTTCACAAGCTCGACCGCCTCGTTGATCGTCACCGATACCGGCACATCCTGGACGAACACCATCTCGTAGGCAGCCAAGCGCAAAATGCCGCGATCGACTACGGGCATGCGTTCGAGCGCCCAGTTTTCCGAGGTTGTGGACAGATACCCGTCGATCTCGTCGCGATGGGCGGCAACACCGCGCACCAGCGCCTCGGCGTACACGGGAAGATCGAGATCGTCGGCGGGGTACGCGCCCTCATCGACGATCTTGGCGACGTCGGACTCGGTGATGTCGCTGGAATACAGCAGCGCAAGCGCGGATTCGCGCGCAAGCGTGCGCTCGTGCATTTTGCCTTTTGCAGCCATCAAGCAGGTGTCCCCCACGTTCTATTTGTCGAATTGAATGCCGTCGACGAACACATCGACGCTGCCGACCGAAGCTCCCACCTGGGTGGAAACCGCATCGACGATAGCCGAGCGAACCTCGGCGGCCACATCGGGAAGCGCATATCCGTACCGCGCGACGATACGCACCGAAACGCGCAGTTTCGCATCGTCTTCGACATCGACGGCGATGCCCTGCGTGCTGGGCTTGGCACCGAACAGCGAGCGAATCCCGCTTGTCGTGGCGGTCCCGACGCTGGCAACTCCCTCGACGCCGGTTGCGGCGATCGAAACGATGGTCTCGACGACGTTGGACGCAACGTCCATACCCTCAACGTGCAAGTCGCTCATAGCAAATCTCCCATCTGGGTTTCGATGAAGTCCGTCGCGGCCTCCCCAGCGCAGAACACCTCGTTTTCGAGCACGGCGCGATGGAAGGGGATGGTCGTCTTGATCCCCTCGATGACGAACTCGTCCAGCGCACGGCGCCCGCGGGCGAGCACCTCTTCGCGATCCTGCCCGAACACGATGAGTTTAGCAACAAGCGAGTCGTAATACGGAGAAATCCTCGAACCGCTCTTGATGTAGCTCTCCACGCGCACGCCCGGACCCGCGGGAGGCTCGAAGCGCGTGATGGTGCCGGGGCTGGGCCTGAACCCGCAATCGGGATCCTCCGCATTGATGCGGAACTCCATGGCATGGCCGAACGGCGAAAACGGCGCCCGGGAAGCGCAGCTCATAGGCTCGCCAGAAGCGATGCGCAGCTGTTCTTTGATGATATCGACACCGGTGATCTGCTCGGACACCGGATGCTCCACCTGCACGCGCGTGTTCATCTCCATGAAGTAGAACTGATCGTCGGAGGACAGAAGGAACTCGATGGTTCCCGCATTGCGGTAGTCCACGGCACGTACCGCCTTGGCCGCCGCAACGCTCATAGCATGACGCAGATCGTCGCTCAGCGCAGGCGAGGGAGCTTCCTCGATAAGCTTCTGATGGCGACGCTGAACCGAGCAGTCGCGCTCGCACAGCGAGATGTTGTTGCCGAAATCGTCGGCAAGCACCTGAATCTCGACGTGACGAGGACGCAGCACCAGCTTTTCGAGGTACACGCCGTCGTTGCCGAAGGCGGCTCCGGCTTCCGTGCGCGCGGCATGGTACTGGGACTCGAGGTCGGCAGGATCGTGCACCTCGCGCATGCCCTTGCCGCCGCCGCCCGCCGTGGCCTTGATGAGCACGGGATACCCCACGGAATCCGCGAACCGGCGCGCTTCCTCGACGGTCTCGATGCAGCCGTCGGACCCGGGCACGGTGGGCACGCCGCACGCCTTCATGGTTTCGCGCGCCGAGCTCTTGTCACCCATGCGCTCGATGCATTCGGGCGAGGGGCCGATGAACACCAGGTCGTTATCGGCGCACGCGCGGGCGAACGCGGCGTTTTCCGCTAAAAACCCGTAGCCGGGATGGATGGCCTCGGCACCGGTGGTGTTCGCCGCCGCGATGATGTTCGACATGACCAGATAGCTTTTACCAGCTTGAGCGGGACCGATGCACACCGCTTCGTCGGCATAGCGCACCGGATAGGTATCGGCGTCTTCCGTAGAGTACACCGCAACCGTTTTCACGCCCAGCTCGCGGGCGGCACGCATGACGCGCAGCGCCACCTCGCCGCGATTCGCAACAAGAATCTTCTTGAACATTATGCTGTCTCCGGAGCAGGGGCGGGCTTGCCCAGGGGCTCGACGTAGAACAGAACCGTGCCGAACTCGACCGGAGATCCGTCCTCGACGCACACCTCGCGCACCGTGCCCATCTCGTCGGCGGCGATCTCGTTCATCAGCTTCATAGCCTCGACGATGCACAGCGTCTGTCCGGCGGCAACCTCGTCACCCACCTGAACGAACGCAGGCTCGCCCGGAGCGGGAGCCGCATAGAAGGTGCCCACCATCGGAGCCTCGACGGGTTTCCACGAAGCGGGGCGGGCGGCATCGTCGGCCGCAGCGGGCACGGCAGGCGCGGCCGCAGCGGGCACGGCCGGGGCAGCGGCGACGGGCGCGGCGGCAGCCGGGGCTGCTACCGCACCCGGCATGCGCACGGCAACGCGGACGCCCTCCTCTTCAACCAGGATCTCGCCCACGCCGCTTTCTTCAGCGATGCGAACCAGCTCTCGGATCTGATTGATATCCACGTAATCGCCCTCCTTGGTAGCGCTCGACTCCTCGGCCATGAGGAATTCGACCTTCTCTTGCGTGCGGTGCTTGCTCAGATACGTACGCGCCTCGTTCGGGAACAGGGCGTACATCAACACGTCCTCTTCGCTCTGAGCGAGGTCTCCGATTTCTTCGGCAACCTCGTCGAACGTGGTGGTAACCAGCGACCCGGGCGCGACGTTTGCGTCCAGCACGTCGGAGTCGCCCACAACCTTTTTCAAGATCTCCTTGTCGATACGACCGGGAGCCTTGCCGTAGTAGCCGCACAGATAGTCCTTCATCTCGCGCGACACGACGCCCCAACGACGGCCCGTCAGCACGTTGAACACGGCCTGCGTGCCCACGATCTGCGACATCGGCGTGACCAGCGGCGGATAGCCAACCTCGGCGCGCACCTTGGGAATCTCGGCCATAACTTCGGGCAGGCGATCTTCCGCGTTCTGAACGGCCAGCTGAGCCATAAGATTGGACATCATGCCGCCGGGAACCTGATGCGAGTACACCTGCATATGGGTAAGCGAGGACACGCCGCGGTTGAAGTGGCCGCGCTTGCGCACCTCTTCCCAGTAATTCGAGATCTCGAACAAAAGCTCGAGGTCCAGACCGGTATCGTACGCGCTTTCCTGCAGCGCGGCTGTCACCATCTCGACGGCGGGATGCGAATTGCCGAACGCCAGCGGAGCGTGGGCCGTGTCGGCGATGGCGGCGCCCGCCTCGGCCGCCTTCAAGATGTTGGCCGGGGCCATACCGCCGACGTAGTGGCAGTGAACGTGAACCGGCAGGCCGATCTCGGCGTTGAACGCCTTCACGATGCGCTCGGTGCGATACGGGGTAAGCAGGCCCGCCATGTCCTTGATGGCGATGGTATCGGCGCCCAGCTCTTTGAGCCGCTGAGCGTACTCGATATAGCTATCAAGCGTATGAACGGGAGAAACGGTATAAGAGATGGCTCCTTCGAAATGCCCTCCGCACGCCTTGATGGCCTCGGCATTGTCCACCACGTTGCGGATGTCGTTCAGCGCGTCGAACACGCGGAACACGTGGACGCCGTTTCTCTTAGCAGCCGCGATGAAGTGGTCGACGATGTCTTTCGAATAATGCTTGTACCCTACCAGGTTCTGGCCGCGGGAAAGCATGGCAAGCGGCGTATTGGGCGCGTTCGCTTTGATGGAACGCAGGCGCTCCCAGGGGTTTTCATCCAAAAACCGCAGGCAGGTGTCGAACGTCGCGCCACCCCACGCCTCGATGGCCCAGTATCCCACCTTGTCCATTTTCGGCAGGATGGGAAGCATATCGCCGATATGCATGCGGGTAGCCCACAAGCTCTGCTGGCCATCGCGGATCGTGGTATCCATGATGTGGAGCTTCGACATGCACGCCTCCTTATCAGTTCGCGAAACAGGGTAGTCTTCACAGTATAGAAGACCCCGCTGCGCAAATCGTTTCGGACAGGTATATTTCACCGAGATGGCAGACGGACGGCAGCCGCGACGCCGCGGTCGCACCAAAGGGCGCGAAAGCCGCCCGCAACCCGCGAACGGCTTTCGATCTGCGAAGATTATCTGACGACGAAGGTCTTGCGAACCTCGTCGCAAACCTGGCTAGACGCGCTTGATGAAGCGGCCGTCGCGGGTATCGACCTGCAAGACGTCGCCCACCTCGATGTACATGGGAACCTGAATGGTGGCGCCCGTCTGCAGCGTTGCGGGCTTGGTGCCGCCCTGCACGGTATCGCCCTTGAAGCCGGGATCGGTCTCGGTCACTTCCAGCTCGACGAACATCTGAGGCTCGACGTCGATAAGCTCCTCACCCGCATAATGAAGCGTGACCTCGTCGTTTTCCTTCAGCCACTTCGCCGTGTCGCCCACCGTCGCCTCGGGAATGGCCAGCTGCTCGTAGGAGCTGGTGTCCATGAAGTTGAAGTCGGCGCCGTCGTTGTACAGGTACTGCATGGTGCGCTGCTCGAGGCGGACGGAATCGAATTTGGTGCCGGCGTTGAACGTGTAGTCAACCACGCGACCCGTCTTGATGTCGCGCAGCTTGGTGCGCACGAACGCGCCTCCCTTTCCGGGCTTCACGTGCTGGAACTCGACAATGGTGCACATCTTGCCGTTGTTGACGATGCACATACCGTTCTTGAAGTCTGCCGTAGAAATGGCCATGGGAACATCCTCTCCGTACCCCGCTTCGCGCGATCGCGGCGCCCCGCCCGGGCTCCGAAAGGGACAGGCGAGAGAACATAAGCGGTGCTTCTGTATTTTCAACCGTTAGATTATAACCATCTCATGAGGTGACGTGCCGAATACCTTATAACCTTCATCGGTGAGCACCCCGCAATCTTCCAGACGCATGCCGAACTCCCCCGGAACGTAGATGCCGGGTTCCACCGTAACCACGCAACCTGCGAGCAGCGGCCGATCGTTTCGAGGGGAGAGATTGGGCTGCTCGTGGATGTCGATGCCCACTCCATGTCCCAATCCGTGACCCATAAGGCCCCCGAACCCGCCGCGAGCCAGAACCTCCTCGGCCATCTCATGAGCTTCGCGACCGGTCATGCCGGGAACGAGCGCCGCCTCGACTGTCTCGTTGGCGCACCGCAGCACCTCGTAGGCTTCTGCCAGACGGCTGGAGGGCTCTCCGATGAACACCGTGCGCGTCATGTCCGAGCAGTAACCGTACGCACGGGCCCCGAAGTCCATGACCACGCACTGCCCGGCCTCCAGGCGCGTATCGCCCGGAACGGCATGGGGGCTTGCGCCGTTGGCTCCGGTCGCCACGATCGAACTGAACGCCAACCCGCGCGCGCCGTGGCGCATCATGTAGTCTTCGAGCTCGATCTGAACCTCGCGTTCGGTCATACCGGGGCGCATAAAGCGAACGATATGGGCAAATGCGGCATCGGTAACCGCCTGGGCGGCCCGAAGGCGCGCAATTTCACCGAGATCCTTCACCGCCCGCAACCCGATCAGCGCGCCCGACGTCTCCCGCAGCGACACGGAACGCGGCGCCTCTTCGACCGCCGCAGTCAAGGCGCGCCATTCCCTAAGCAGCACATCGTCCTCGAAAGCCAGGTCGAGCGGATCGCTTCCGGGCAGGGCCGAAACCGCGCCAACTGCTGCGCGCGCATGGGAAACGCGCTCGTCGCTGATGTCCACCAGGCCGCCGGCAAGCTGGGCCGATTGGCGGGCGGCGTGGGAGTACCGCGAATCGGTGTGGAGCAGGGCCCGATCCCGCGCGATCAGCAGCGCGTGGGCCCTCTCGTCGTCGAACACGTCTTCAAACGCCGTAGCCCACGCGATGTCGGACGTATTCAGGGAGTAAAACGCGTCGAACCCATGCGCTTCCAGAAAGTCCCTCGCAAGGCGCATCCTCAAGGCGGACGACTCCCCGACGCCCGGAAGATCGCTCACTTCGATCGCCTGACGCTCGAGGGGATCGAACAGCTGGACTTCGCAAGGGGAAAGGGCCCCGCCGCCCAGCGCGCGCGCCCTCAAGCCCGCGGGTTCCGCCTGCAAACGAGACCGGACGGAACCCAGCGTCTCCCGTCCATCGGCCCGCTCGAGCAGCAGATCGATCGCATCGAGGTAGCCGCGCAGTCCGCGCCCCCCGATCTGGGCGATGCACACCGGCTCGATGACGGAATGCGCGCGGAAACCCTCGCGCTGCGCGATGTCGGAAAGGTGCACCTCCACAGTCGCAACCCCCGAGGCGGCCACCGCATCGCGCAAGGCGATGGAATAGTGCGTGTGGGCCGCGGGGTTGTACACGATGCCGTCGAACGCTCCGCGGGCCTGCTGTATGCGCTCGATAAGCGCAGACTCGCTGTTCGACTGGAAGCATTCGACTTCGATCCCCTTCGATGCGGCGTGATCCTCAACGGCCTGCTCCAATTCGGCCAGCGTCTGCGTTCCGTACACCTCGGGTTCCCGCACGCCCAGCATATTCAGATTCGGACCGTTCAGAACCAAGATCTTTCCCATACGTCCCACTGCAGCCTACCTTTCGGAATATGCGCGCAAAGCCGAGACCAGCTCGTCGCGACCGATGCAGGCAAGCTCCCAGCGCGCCACATCGGACAGCAGCACGAACCTCGCCTCGCCCCGCTGCGCCTTCTTATCGTGCACCATAGCTTCGACCAGGTCCTCGGCAGAAGGCAGCATGCCCATCGCCGATAAGCCCAAGGCGTCGAGCAGTTCGTTTTGAGCAGCTGCGAAATCGCTCCCTGCGATCCCGCGACGCTGCGCCAGGAAAACGGCGAACCTCATGCCTTCGGAAACGGCATGCCCGTGCGACACCGTCCCGTAACCCAGCGCTTTTTCCAGAGCATGTCCAAGCGTATGCCCGTAATTCAGGCACGTGCGCACCCCGCTTGTCTCCATCGCGTCGCGTGCCACCACATCGGCTTTGAACACAACCGAGCGGGCAACCGCTTCGGCCGCCGCACCGTAATCGCGGACGGCAAGATCTCGCGCGTGCTCGGACAGCCAGAAGAAGAAATCATCCGACCCGATCAGGGAAGACTTCGCGATCTCGGCCAAACCGCATGTCCACTCCCGATCGTCGAGGCTTTCAAGCACAGCTTGGTCGGCGCACACATAAGACGGCTGCCAGAAGCTGCCCACCAGGTTCTTTCCCGCAGCAAGGTTCACCGCGGTCTTACCGCCCACCGACGAGTCGACCATGGAAAGAAGCGTGGTGGGAACCTGAACAAGCGCGACGCCGCGCATGTAAGACGACGCGACGAACCCCGCCAGGTCCCCCACCACGCCGCCGCCCAGCGCCACCACCACGCAACTGCGCTCGAGCCCCAGCTGCGCCATCGCATCCCACACTTCATGGGCGATATCAAGGGACTTGCTTGCCTCACCAGCCGGAACCACGATGTCGGCCACCTGATAGCCGACAGCCCTCAGCGCAGCTTTCGTCCGGGGCAGATACAGCGGCGCAACATTATCGTCACTGATAACGAGAACGCGACGATGCGGCGCAAGGGCGGGAATCGCCGCCATCGACGATCCCAGGCCATCGATCAGCCCCGATCCTATCCGAACCGCATATTCGACGCCCCCAGGCAGCCCTACGATGACTTTCGTAGCCACAGCACTCCCTTTCTCCGCAGAACGGATCGCAGCTCGTAAGCCACCGCCCCCGTGCTTCTATCGGCGGTTTCCACGGTATGGTCGGCCACTTCCTCGTACAGGGGGCTGCGTTGCCGGCAGATCAGCTCCGCATTGTCCAGATCGCCGAACAGGGGGCGGCGCTCGAAATTCCTGATGCGCCGAGCCGCGTCGTGCGCGGTGATCTTAAGATGCACCACAAAACCCGACCGCTTCAAGATCTCGCGGTTCTCGGGACGTACCACCACCCCTCCCCCGCATGAAATGAACTGGGGCGGCGCCGCGGCAAGCTCGCGCAGCACCTCAGTCTCGATCCTCCGGAAGCCCTCTTCCCCCTCTTCGGCGAATATGTCTGCGATCTTCTTGTCGCACCGGCGCTCGATATAGCAATCCATATCGACCGAAGCCGCGCCCGCAATGCGCGCGAGCCGCCGCACGACCGAGGTCTTCCCGGCTCCCATGAACCCCACGAAGAACACGGGGCTTCTGAGCGCCCACGCCCCCGCGTCCGGCCTCTTCTCGCTGGGACGCTTCTTGCGGAAATCGTGCACGGGCTGCTTGCCCTTGGCCCCCGTCATTTGGACATCGTCCTGATACGCTGGCGATACGACTTGATGGCGGCGCGAATGCCGCGCATATCGTCGCACCCGAACTTCTCGAGGTACGCGTTGGCCAGCACGAACGCCACCTGGGCCTCGGCAACCACAGCCGCCGCGGGCACCGCGCACACGTCGCCGCGCTCGCGCGACGCCTCCGCCGGCTCCAGCGTGTCCAGATCGACGGTGCCCAATGCGCAAGCCAACGTGGGGATAGGCTTCATGGCGCAGGTCACGATGAGGGGAAGACCCGTGGTCATGCCGCCTTCGAGGCCTCCCGCGTTGTTGCTGGCCCGCGTGAACCCGCGACCGCGATCCAGCCCGATGACGTCGTGGACGCGCGAGCCCCGAAGCTGCGCCGATCTGAATCCCAATCCGAATTCGACGCCCTTGATAGCTGGGATGCCGAACAGGGCGGCACCGATCTGCGACGTCAGGCGGCTGTCGGGCTGCGAGTACCCGCCCAATCCGGGGATCAGGCCCAACGCCACCACGCGAAACGTTCCACCCAGGCTCTCGCCTTTCGCGGCCGCGTCGTCTATCGCGTGCTTCATCAACTCGGTCGCCTCCGCGTCGGGGCAGCGCACCTCGGACATCTCGATATCGAGCGGTTTGTAATCGGGCGCGCTGAGCAGCGGGTCGTCTTCGTTCAAACAAGCATCGCCGATGGAGCTAACGTACGAGAACACTTCGACCCCCACATCGGCCAGAAACTCGCGCGCAATGGACGCGACGGCGACGAGGGAGGCGGTCGAACGAGCGCTGGCCCGCTCCAAAACGTCGCGGCAGTCCTCGGTCCCCACTTTAATCGCACCCACCAGATCGGCATGACCGGGACGCGGAGTCACTTCGCGCTTCAACGCGGAGGGGACGGGCCCGAACACGGCCATCCGATCCGACCAGGTTTCCCAGTCCTTGTTCTCCACCACCAACGTGACGGGAGAACCCAGCGTTTTGCCGAAGCGAACGCCCGACGTCACGCGAACGGCATCGGCCTCGATGGATTGGCGCGCGCCGCGCCCATAGCCGGATTGGCGCCGCTTAAGGTCGGCGTTGATGTGTTTTTCAGATATCTTGAGGCCCGCGGGAACCCCCTCGACGATGGCAGTCAATTCGGGGCCGTGGCTCTCACCTGCCGTCAAATAACGCATGGGCTTCCTCGTTTCGCGATCCATTCCAACCGATTGTAACGCATGGCCGCCCGCGCCAGGCTACGCGGAGGCAAGCGCGACAAACCCCGCAGCTTGCGCCATAACGCCGAACAGATCGCATCCCTCGAAATCGACGGCGCACCCCGATGCCGCCGCGATGCCGCGCAGGCCGAGCTCTGCCTGAGCCACCAGCATCCCCTCGCCATCAAATGCCTGGCAGCCCGCCTGACGAGCGGCTTTGATAAGCGCGGTTTCGCCATGGCCGTACACGACGTCGAACGCAATCTGACCCGACGACAGAAGCGCCGTGTCGAATGGAGCCGGATCCCCCGCATGCATGCCAAGCGAGGTGGCATCGACGATAAGGTCGGCCGCCGCGAGGTCGGCCGCCGCAGAAGCGTAATCGAGCGCCCTCAAGCGCGCGGGGGCGCAAGCGCAACAACCTCGATCGAGCGAGCCGCCCGCAAGCGAAACGGCGACCAAGGAGCGATCAAGCCGATCCAGCGCGGCAAGATAACGGGCGCGAACCTTGGATGCGCGCCCAGCGTCGCGACCCACCAGCGACACTCGAGAAGCGCCCGCCGCAAGGACGGCATGCACGATGGATAGCGATGTGGGACCCGTTCCGCACACCGCGACGCGCGACCCGGAAAAGACCGCACCGCATCGTTCGAGGTAAGCCACGCATCCCGCCCCATCGACGTTGTCGGCAACCAATCCGTCGCCGGTGCGCACCAACAGATTCGCCCCGCCCGACAGCCGGGCCGCCAAAGTGCTTCGCGCCGCCGCCCGCAAAGCGAGGGGCTTGAAGGGCGTAGTCACGTTCAGGGCAAGGAAGCTCCCCCGTTCGATGAAGCGGCGCGCCTCGTCTGCATCCTCGATATCCATCAAACCATATTCCCAGGAAAGACCCAGTGCTCGCGCCGCCGCGTTGTACAGAGCAGGAGACTTCGAGTGGGAAACCGGATGACCCATCACATACAAACGCTCTGAAAGACCGGCCCAGCCAATCTCCGGCGCCATGCCTATTCCCTCGCCTGCGCAGAAACCGACGTCGAAGCGCCCTCGGGAATGCGGTCACCCATCATCTTGCGTTCGGCGCGGCGCAGCGCCGCCATATGGGGGAGATCCTGCTCGACCAAGGGAGCTATCAGGTACGATTTCATGCCCACCAGCTTCGCGCCCACCACATCCGTGCAGATCTGGTCGCCCACCATAACCGACTTGCTCGCAGACGCGCCGCACATCCGCATCGCACGCAAAAACCCGAATGCAAGCGGCTTCATCGCCTTGGCGACAATCGGAAGTCCCAGCTCGTCGGCAAGATCGTACACATCGGCATGGCAGTTGTTGGAAAGCAGGCACACAACCGCGCCCTTTTCGCGGGCTCGGCCGATCCATGCGCGCACATCGATCGGGACCTCGCGGTTATCCCGCCGGCGAATGGTGTTATCGATGTCCAGAAAAACGAAACGCAGACCGCGGCCCAGAAGGTCGCGATCCACGTCGATGCGGGACACGCGGGAAAAATATCGGTCGGGAGAAAACGGCCCCATAAGCTGCCTCCCTTATGCGTACGTCGCTTCGTGCTGCTCGTACGTCTCGCTGAAATGGTACTGCATGACACCCGAAGCGTCTTTGGCAAAGTAGAAGTACAGGTATGGAGTCTCTTCGGGAGCGCACACCGCGGCAAGCGATTCTATGCCGGGCGCGCAGATGGGCGTCGGCATCAGGCCGTCGATGGTGTAGGTGTTGTACGGATCGGCCGTCGCAACGTCGGCCGCCGTGGGATCGTGACCCACGAAGTACGCCACCGTCGCATCGGACTGCAATCTCATGCCCTTTTCCAGGCGGTTGTAGAACACGCTGGCCACCGTTGCGCGATGATCGGCGTCGGACTCCTTCTCCACAATCGAGGCAAGCTTGAGCGCATCGTACACGCTTAAACCCTTGGATTGGGGATACGAGAGGTTTAGATTCGCAGTCTCGGCTTCGAACTGGTCGAGCATGGCGCGCACCAGCGAGTCGGCCGCCGAAGAGGCGGTGTACGCATAGGTTTTGGGGAATAGAAAGCCTTCGAGCGACTTGCCGCCGGCGTCTTTGAGGAACGGATAGTCGGCAGCGTAGACGCCGGCATCGGAGGCGGCTTTCACGAAATCAGCCGCCGTCACCACGCCTCCGGTGGAATCCTCGATGATATCGGCGGTGTTTTTCAGCGTCGATCCTTCGGGGATGGTGAAGGTCGTTTCTTTGGGGCCGGCCACCAACAGGTTCACGATATCGTCAACCGACGTACCGCCCGCAATCTCGTACGTGCCCGGTTTCAGAGACGAGGCGGCATTCAAAGCACCCACCCGATCGGTGAAGGCCGACGCCGAGCCTATGAGATGCGCGTCGGTAAGCGACTGCCCGATAGCCTGGGCGCCTTCGCCCTCGGCGACGACGATCGTGGCGGTCTCGCTCTCGGTCAGCAGCTTCGAACCGGAAAACCCGCCGGTCACAAACGATGCCGCGAGGTAGACGACCACCGCAAGGACCGCCACAACCGCGATGAGCGCTGCCACGGCCGGAACGGGATTCCTCTTCGGCTGGATGGCCGTCGTATCGTAGTTCCTGAACATGCGCTCGCCTTTGGCGTGAGCCGCCCGAGCCGCGTGGCTGGGTCGCTGCGAGTACGTTGCGTTCTTACGGAAAGGCATGCTTCTCCTTTACTGTCGTTCGTCTTGCGTCGCTTGGGAATCCAGCCAGGCCTGTAAAAACAAGCTGGCAGCCACCATGTCCACCTTGCCGCGCATCGCCTTCTCGCTCAGGCCCTCGGCGCGCAGCGAGCGCTTCGCCTCCTGCGACGACAAACGCTCGTCGGCAAAGATGCAGGGCAGATCGCATAAGGAGGATACCTCCCGGGCAAAGGCGCGTATGCGTTTGGCTTGGGGGCCCTCGTCGCCCGACAGGCTCTTCGGCAAACCGCAGACGAGAAGTTGGGGTTCCCAATCGTCCAGCACGCGCCTGAACGTGCGCGCGCACGACTTGACCTCAACGGCGGGAAGCACGGCCACCGGAGACGCGACTTTCCGGGCGGGGTCGCTGATTGCGATTCCCACGCGCACCTCTCCGATATCAAGCGCCATAACGCGCATGCCGGATCCTTTCTAAACACGCAACCGCTCACCGCAACGAAAACCGGCGGCGAGGTGCCGGTTCGTTCGGCTTGAAACCTAATTGGACGTCGAAGAGTACCCCGACTTGTCCTTCAGCAGCACGTCATGCGCGCCGCCCTCGACGATGGACGTCGAGCTGACCACCGTAAGCTTCGCCTTCTGCTGAAGCTCGGGAATGGTGATGGCGCCGCAATTGCACATGGTCGACTTGACCTTGGCCAGCGTGACGGCCACGTTGTCCTTCAGCGAGCCGGCGTAGGGAACGTAGCTGTCCACGCCCTCCTCGAAGGTCATGCCCTTCTTGTCTCCGCCCAGATCGTAGCGCTGCCAGTTACGCGCGCGCGCGGAACCCTCGCCCCAGTACTCCTTCATATAGCTGCCGTTGACGTTCACGCGGTTCGTGGGGCTCTCGTCGAAGCGGGCGAAGTAGCGGCCCAGCATGACGAAATCGGATCCCATCGCCAGCGCAAGCGTGATGTGATGGTCGTACACGATGCCGCCGTCGGAGCACAGCGGGATATAGACGCCCGTCTCCTCGAAGTACTCGTCGCGGGCTTTGGCCACTTCGATGGTAGCGGTGGCTTGACCGCGGCCGATGCCCTTCTGCTCGCGCGTGATGCAGATGGAGCCGCCGCCGATGCCTATCTTGATGAAGTCCGCGCCGGCCTCGGCGAGAAAGCGAAATCCCTCGGCGTCCACCACGTTGCCCGCGCCCACCTTCACCGCATCTCCGTAGTTCTCGCGAATCCAGGCGAGCGTGAACTTCTGCCAATCCGAATACCCCTCGGAGCTGTCGATGCACAGCACGTCGGCTCCCGCTTCGATCAGAGCGGGAACGCGCTCGGCGTAGTCGCGCGTGTTGATGCCGGCGCCCACCATATAGCGCTTGTGCACATCGAGCATCTCGTTAGGATTGGACTTATGGGAGGAGTAGTCTTTGCGGAACACCAGGTACATGAGGTTGTCCTGATCGTCCACCAGGGGAAGCGAATTCAGCTTGTGCTCCCAGATGATATCGTTGGCCCCCTTCAGCGTGGTATCGGAAGGAGCGACGATCAGCTTCTCGCGCGGCGTCATGAAGTCGGACACCTTCTCGTCAAGCGACATGCGGGACAGGCGGTAATCGCGCTCGGTGACGATGCCCACCAGCTTGCCGTGGGGGCCTCCGTCGGCGGTAACGGGCATGGTGGAGTGACCCAGTCGGTCGCGCAGGGCAACCACGTCGGCAAGCGTCATATCGGGCGAAAGATTGGCATCGCTGGTAACGAAACCGGCCTTGTAATCCTTCACGCGGGCGACCATGGCCGCCTGGTCCTCGATGGTCTGGGAACCGTAGATGAACGACAAACCGCCCTCGGTCGCCAAGGCGATGGCCATCTTATCGTCGGAAACGGCCTGCATGACCGCAGACACCATCGGAATACCCAGCGAAATGGCGGGATCCTCCTGGCCGCGACGATACTTCGTCAACGGGGTTTTCAGGCTCACGTTTTCGGGAACATGCTTCGATGAGGTGTACCCGGGAACCAACAGGTACTCGTTGAAGGTACGGGATGGTTCATCGAAATAAATGGCCATTGAATGCGCTCCTATCCACTCTCCAGAACTGCCGCCGGCATATTCGGAACAGTATATCCTGCAAGGAGCCCGCACAACCGCGCAACCTTCCCCCTTTTCAGCGAAAACGCACGGGGGAATCCGGGGGGGAACCACGCGGGCGAGCCTTGCCGACCGCACATCGCATGGGCAAGCGAAAACCCACGGGCACCACCTCGCTCTGGCCTAGCCATTCGCCACGAAATCGCTTATGAGCTCTTGGCGGTTGCCGCAGTTGGTCTTCTTCAGAATGTTGTGGACATGCACTTTCACCGTGCTAGGGGAAAGCTGGAGCTCCGAAGCGATATTCTGATTGTCCTTCCCCTGAAGAACGAGAAACAGGACGTCTTTCTCCCTGCCGGTGAGCCTGAGCCTTTCGGCGTATAGGTCGATACCGGCATGAACGACCTCCAGCCCCCGCCGCTCGCTCATAACGGGGGGCTGCCTGAAATGAATGCTCAGAACCCGATAGCATTCCACCCAAATCCAGGCCGCGCACCACAAAAGCAAGATGTTTTCGACGATGCTGCGCTCGGGAAGGATGGTCACGAGCCCCATCAGCAGTCCGTCGCGGGAAAAAACGAACATGGTAAGCACGTTTTCAGCAACGATGCCCACCATCAGCAGAACTCCCCCGATGAAGAACGGGATGCGCTTGCGCATCCGCGATCGGAACGCCTCGCTGGACAGAGAGGCTTTCACGGCAAACACCGCCAGCGACCACGCCAGGAACACCTCCCTCATGGTGACGAAGGCAAACAACCTGATGTTACCCGGAGGAAGCGCACCCCATACAGCAGCGCTTATCAGGCAGAACGCAACGCACGGACCGATCAGCCATACCTGATGGCGGATATCGAAGGTAGAGCACACGATAAGCCAGATCGATGCCAGAACCCCCAGTCCGGTTACCAAGAGCCCGACGGGCTGCCCCATGTAATAGGCGTCGGCCATCTCGTAAAACGATCCGCTGAACAAGTAGTAGTCCTGGAACACCATCAGAACGTCGAAGAAGTACGAAAAGAAAGCCACCGCGGCAAGCCCGTAGGTTTTGCGGCGAGTGACGATGAACGTCGAGAGACAGAGCGAAAACGACCCCACGCTAACCAGCAGCACAACGCACGTGAAATAGAACAGTGCAAGCTCCAAACAAGCCTCCCGACCACGAAACACCGATCCCAACTGCGCGAACGCACCGACCGCTGACGCATGCGAACGCTGCTCGGTTTTGAATAATAGGGGCATTATATCCGCTGGATTAGCAGTCTACACCCATTTTAAACCTCCCGGGCCAACCAATTTAAACGTATTTCTTTCCGTCGGGGTTCCCTACATTAGTCACAGAAGGAATGGGCGGCGATCTGCGGAACCGGCAAGTGCAACGCGGCTGCCGGGCAACGCGGGTGCCTCCCAACGAAAGCCGTCCGCGCCAAAACAGTCGCGCGGACACCGAAGGAGAAAGGAACCACCATGGGCGTCAACCTCAGCGGCCGCAGCTTCGTCCGCCTGCTCGACTTCACCACCGAGGAGATCGAGTACCTGCTCAAGCTCTCGAAGAACTTCAAGGACATGAAGCGCGCCGGCGTGCCCCANCCGGTTGCCCGATCTGTTTGAGTAATACGGGGAAGACCGAGACCAAGCGTATACACTTCGTCGGCAGGGTCAGATGATTATAAGAGACAGCCCCCGCTTCCCGAAAGGAGAGCCCCCATGCCCTACAAGAAGGGAGACGGCCAGTCCGTCGTCATCGCCCTGGGCGGAAACGCCCTGGGCAACACGCCCGCCGAGCAGCTCGGGCTCGTCAAGCACACCGCCGCCTGCATCGTCGACCTGGTCGCCGAGGGCGTCAACGTCATCGTCAGCCACGGCAACGGCCCGCAGGTCGGCATGATCAAGAACGCCTGCGACTTCGCCGCCGCCCGCGACGGCAAGACCCCCGACATCCCGTTCCCCGAGGCCGGCGCCATGAGCCAGGGCTACATCGGCTACCACCTGTCCCAGGCCATCCTCAACGAGGTTCGCCGCCGCGGCATCGACCGCTCGACCGCCAACGTCATCACCCAGACCGTGGTCTCGCCCGACGACCCCGCGTTCGAGAACCCGACCAAGCCCGTCGGCGCCTTCCTCACCGAGGAAGAGGCCAAGGCCAAGGCCGCCGAGACCGGCTATGTGTACAAGGAGGACGCCGGCCGCGGCTGGCGCCAGGTAGTCGCGTCGCCTAAGCCCGAGCGCATCGTCGAGTTCGACGCGATCCGGGATCTCGTGGAGGCCGGCTACATCGTGGTGTCCACCGGCGGCGGCGGGGTGCCCGTGTTCGAGCGCGAGGGCGGCTACGAGGGCGTCCCCGCCGTCATCGACAAGGACCGCTCCAGCGCCCGCATGGCCGCCGACTTCGGGGCCGACGCGCTCATCATCCTGACCGCCGTCGAGAAGGTCTGCATCAACTTCAACAAGCCCGACCAGGAGGAGCTCGACCGCATGTCGGTCGCCGACGCCGAGCGCTACATCGAGGAGGGCCAGTTCGCCCCCGGCTCGATGCTGCCCAAGGTCCAGGCCTGCCTCGAGTACCTGGCCGACTGCCCCTCCGGCAAGGCCATCGTCACCTCGCTCGAGAAGGCCAAGGACGCCATCGAGGGCAAGACCGGCACGGTCATCACGGTGGACTAGGGGCCTTCTCCGAACATCCCGGCAAGCTCGCTGGAATCCGTCACCGACCCGCTATGAAGGAGCTGAGGATCGGCGGCGTATCCGCAAATCGCAGTCTCCGCCGAAAGCGCTCATCAGCCATGCGACGATCAGATGCTGCGCTCTCGGCTTCATCAGGGGGTGCGCGGCGGGCAGACGATCAACCTGCCCGCCGCGCACCGAGAAACAACAGGAGGAACAACTATGGCTCAAGCAGCCGCTGCTATGAACGGAGGGGCAAGCGCTCCCCCGAAAAAGAAATTCAAGCTTTCCTTTCCCACCGCGTTCACCATTCTGTTCGTCCTGACGATCCTCGCCGTTTTAGCCACCCAGTTCATCCCTGCGGGATCCTATTCCAAACTCTCGTACGACAAGGTGAGCTCGGATCTGGTTATCACCGCGCCCGACGGAACCATGACCCACATGCCGGCGACACAGGAGGCTCTCGCAGAGAACCCCGTCACCGCCGACATGGAGGTCGATGTCAGCAAATTCGTCGAAGGCGCCATCACCAAGCCCGTATCCATCCCAGGCACCTACGTCCAGCTGCCCCAGCACACGATGGGAGCATCCGACATCACGCTGGCCATGGTGAACGGCACCATCAACGGCGTCGATATCATGGTGTTCATCTTCGTTCTGGGAGGCTTTATCGGATTCGTGCGCATGACCGGCGCTTTCGAGGCGGGCCTGCTTGCCCTGACCCGCAAGACCAAAGGCCGGGAGTTCGCCCTGGTCTTCGCTGTGTCGGTGTTCATGCTCATCGGCGGCACCACCTGCGGCCTGGAAGAAGAGGCCATAGCGTTCTACCCCATCCTCGTGCCGCTGTTCCTGGCTCTGGGCTACGACTCGATCGTCTCGGTGGGCGCCATCTTCCTGGCGGGCTCCATGGGCACGGCGTTTTCCACCATCAACCCCTTCTCCGTCGTCATCGCCGCCAACGCTGCGGGAACGACCCTCACCGAAGGGATCGAGTGGCGCATCGGCGGACTGCTGGTCGGCGGCATCGTGGTGGTCGCCTACCTGTACTGGTACTGCAAGAAGCTTAAAGCCAACCCCGCGTTCTCCTACACCTACGAAGATCGCGAGCATTTCGCCGAACTGTACTCGATGGGCTCTGCCGACGACCCCGAGGTTGCCGTCTTCAACGTTCGCAAAAAGATCATCCTCTGCCTGTTCGTCGTATCGTTTGTACTGATGGTCACTGGCGTCATGGCGCTGCATTGGTGGTTCCCCCAGATGGCGGCAATGTTCTTGGCAGTCACCATCGTATGCATGCTGATCTCGGGCAAGGATGAGAAGGCCTGCACCGAAGCATTCACCGCCGGGGCATCGAGCATGGTGGGCGTGTCGCTGATCATCGGCCTCGCGCGCGGCATCAACCTGGTTCTGGAAAACGGCCTGGTATCAGACACCATCCTCTACAATGCGTCGAACCTCGTTTCCGGAATGAACGGCCCGCTGTTCATCGTGATGATGTTCCTGCTGTTCTTCCTGCTTGGCTTCATCGTTCCGTCTTCGTCCGGCCTGGCCGTGCTGGCCATGCCCATCCTCGCACCGCTGGCGGATACGGTGGGCATCGATCGTTCGGCCATCATCTGCGCATACAACTGGGGTCAGTACGCCATGCTGTTCCTCGCCCCCACCGGCCTGGTTATGGCGACGCTGCAGATGCTGGACATGAAGTACTCGCACTGGTTCAAGTTCGTCTGGCCCATGGTCGCGTTCCTCAGCGTGTTCGGCTGCATCCTGCTTGTGGCCCAGGTCCTGGTCGGATAGCTCCATCCGCAAAGCGAATCGAACCGCATGAAAAGGGGGACGGCGAAAAGCCGTCCCCCTTTTCATCTTCAGCGCATCAAACCCGCAAGCCTCTCGATCCGCTGAACGAAAACCGCTCCGGCGCACAAGCCCCGGAGCGGTTGAAGACATTCTTTTGCCGATACGGCTCGGCAGATTAGGCGATACCAAACCACTTCGACACGATGGGAATATAGCCCATCACGATGATGAAGCCGATCATGAACGGCACCATGTACTTCACGAACCAGAACAGCCTCTTGGGGAATTTCACGCCATTGCCCGTATCGGCCTCGGCGATGAAGTTCTGCCATCCCCAACCGCCTTTGCGCGTGCAGAACAGCAGCACCAGAAGCGACCCGATGGGAAGCAGGTTGTTCGAGACGATGAAATCCTCGACGCCCTGGATGTCGCCGATGCCCGGAACCACAACGCCGGAAAGCACGTTGAACCCAAGCGCGCAGGGAAGCGCCAAAAGAAAGATCATCACGCCGTTGATGGCAACGGCCTTTTTGCGGCTCACGCCCCACTGGTCCATGGTGAAGCTCATGATGAACTCGAACACGGCAATGACAGTGGAAAGGGCCGCGAACGACATAAACACGAAGAACAGAGCGCCCCACACCTGACCGCCCGGCATGGCCTCGAACACCACCGGCAGCGTCTGGAACACCAATCCGGGGCCCGCACTGGGATCGACCCCGTATGCGAAGCAGGCAGGGAAGATCACGAAGCCGGCCATGATGGCCACAAACGTATCGAGGCTGCCGACGCGCAGGGCCTCGCCCGTCAAAGAGTGCTTCTTGTCGATATAGCTTCCGAACACCGCCATCGAGCCGATGCCCACCGACATGGTGAAGAACGCCTGGCCCATGGCCGCGTATACCGCCTGGAGGAACCCGGACGGACCGTTCGCCGTCAACTTGCTGAAATCAGGCGTAAGGTAAAACGCAATGCCCTCGGCCGCCCCGGGAAGCGTGATCGAGCGGATAGCAAGCAGCAGCAGAACTACGAACAGGGCGATCATCATGTATTTGGTAATGCGCTCGACGCCGTTTCTCAGACCCGCAGCCGTGCAGAGAATGCCGATCACCACGACAACGCCCATCCAGAAGATCAGCTCGGCAGGATTGGACAGCATCGTTGCGAACACGCCGGAAACGCCAGCTGCATCGAGGCCATTGAACGTGCCCGTTGCGCTCTTGAAAATGTAGTTCAGCATCCAGCCGGACACCACCGTGTAAAACATCATCAACACGTAGTTGCCGGCGAACCCGAACCATTTCAGCACATGCCACCGCGAACCGGCAGGTTCAAGCGCCTCGAACGAACGACCGTAGCTGCGCTGGCTGGCGCGGCCGACGGAAAACTCCATCACCACGATGGGAAGCGTGAGAGCGACTAGGAACGCCAGATACAGAAGAACAAACGCGCCTCCCCCGTACTGTCCCACGATATACGGGAACCGCCACACGTTCCCCAAGCCGATAGCGCATCCCGCGCTGATGAGGATGAAGCCCAAACGGGATGCGAACTTCTCTCGTTCCTCCACTGGACCTCCTTTCATTTCGTACATTTCCCTTGCCTGTATGAAAAGACCGAAGGATTATCGGTCGTTTTCCAAAAACGCGACGTAGCCCTTGTAGGCTTCGTACAGGTCGGCCTTGCTGGTAACCTCCCAGGGCGAGTGCATCGAAAGCACCGCAACGCCCGAATCGATCACGTTCATGCCGTAACGTGCGGGCAGGTACGCGATGGTCCCGCCGCCGCCGGCGTCCACCCTTCCCAGCTCCGCAGTTTGAAACGCCACGTGCGCATCGTCCATGATGCGGCGGATGGTAGCCACGAACTCGGCGCTCGCATCGTTGCTGCCGCTTTTCCCCCGCGCCCCCGTGTATTTGTTGAACACGAGGCCGCAACCGAGAAACGCGGTATTTTTCGCCTCGAATACCGACGCGTAGGCGGGATCGAAGGCCGCGGAGACGTCGGAAGACAGCATGGACGAAGCCGCAAGGGCGTGACGCAGGCGGATGTCGCCCGATTCGCCAGCCAGCTCCATGACCTCGGCCACCACGTTCTCGAAGAACTGCGAGGCCATACCGGTTGCGCCGACGCTGCCGATCTCCTCTTTGTCCACCAGCACGCACAGAGCCGTGCGTTCGGGGGTGTCGATGGCAAGCTGCGCTGCCATCGAAGTGTAGGCGCACGCGCTGTCGTCCTGCCCGTAGCCGATGATCATGCTTCGATCGAACCCCAGTTCGCGGGCGCGCCCTGCGGGAACCACCTCGATCTCGGCCGACAGGAAGTCGGCCTCCTCGATGCCGTATTTCTCGCGCAGCAGCTGAAGGACGAACGCCTTCGCCGGCTCTTTGGTCGCGGCGGCTCCATCCGGCCCATCAGCGCCTTCGGTTGCAGACGCCTCCAGCACCAGCGGCCGGTTACCCGCCAACACGTCGAGGTCCTCGCCTTCGACCACCTCGCTGCCGTTCTTGCCCATCTGAGCCGAAGCGAGATGGATAAGCAGGTCGGTAACGCAGAACACCGGATCCGAGGCGTCTTCTCCGATAACCACGTCGACCACGGTGCCGTCCTTTTTGGCCACAACGCCATGCAGGGCCAACGGAACCGTCACCCACTGGTACTTCTTGATGCCGCCGTAGTAATGCGTGTCCAAGCGCACCTGGCCGTTCGCCTCGAACAGGGGGTTTTGCTTCAAGTCGAGCCGGGGCGAGTCGATATGGGCTCCGAGGATGTTCATACCCTGCTCGAGCGGGCGGCGACCGATATGGACGAGAATGACCGCCTTGCCGTGGATCTGGGCGTACACCTTGTCTCCCGCCCGAAGGCGCCGGCCCTCGCGATATGCCGCGGCCAAGCTTTCGTATCCGGCGGCTTCGGCGTCGCGTATGGCCGCGCGAGCGAATTCGCGCTCGATCTTGTTCTCGGAAATATAGTCTATGTAGTCGCTCGCCAGCTTCTCGAGCGAAGCGAGGTCTTCGTCGGTGTAGTTCTTCCAGGCCGATTCGGTATCCATCGGGATCCTTTCATCGCAACAGCGCACGGTATTATCTGCGAATCCATCGATTCTAAAGGAGAAGGCGCACAACATTTTCCAGACTGAAATAATAACGGCTCGAGCGGTTTGCTGCCCGGGCTACCGGGAAACCACGCAACCCCGAAATCCGAAGCTTGAGTACGCTTCGGCTAATTAGTTACAAATTCTGCACCACATTACGTGAATTTATATTGTGCACCATTTAACAGCCCGGGGGTCGTATCATCGGAGCAGTGCGATCCGCTTTGCGAGGGGCAAGGGTCGCAAGTAATAACAATCGAAGGAAAGACGAGGTCGCCTCATGCCGATGAACGTGCGCGAACAGCTCCCCACCCCCAGCAACTCCACCAACTTCAACATCGCCGCAGGCTCCCAGACCACCGTGGGAACCACGCTTGAGAACCTGAAGGCCGCCGTCATGGGCGAGACCGGCGCTTCTGCCAAGTACGCCGCCTGCGCCGAGGCCGCCGAGGCCGCCGGCTACACCCAGATCGCCCGTCTGTTCCGCGCCACCTCCGACGCCGAGCAGATTCACATTCGTCTGGAAGCCGCCCTGGTGAAGGCGGCCGAGCCCGACTACGAGCGCCCGGTCGTCGAAGCGAAGACCCCCGTGACCACCGATCTGAACCTCATCGATTCGGCCGCCGGAGAGATGTACGAGACCTCCGACATGTACCCCGCCTTCATCCAGAAGGCCATCGAAGAGGGCGACGAGAAGGCCGTGTCCGTTTTCACCCGCGCCAAGCTGGCCGAGTCCGTCCATGCCGAAGTGTACCTGGAAGCCTACAACAACATCGATGCGGCCGACGACGAGGCCTACTACCTGTGCCCCGGCTGCGGCTACATCCACAAGGGCGAGAACTTCGAAACCTGCCCCATCTGCGGTGCGCCCAAAAGCGCGTTCAAAGCGTACTAGGCTTTCAAGCAACGCTCGCCCGCCGCTTTGAACCAGGGCGGAAACAAGGGCTTTTCGGTTTTACCCAGCGCCCGCGCGTTGAGCCTTCGGGCCGATGCGCGGGCGCATGCGCTCTATCCGATGTATCGGCGAACCATATCCTTGCCGAAATCGCTTATCCGGTACAGGATCCTCAGTCGACCGGCTCCATCAAGCTGGAAGTCCGCCTCTTCCAGAACCCCGTTCTCCTTCGCCGTCGCCAGCGTCTCCTCGACATCTTTCAGCGCAAGCAGTTTGTAGCCGGCGTAGTCTGACTCGAGCGATCGAATCACGCCCTCGGCGCAATCGGGTCGCCCATCTTCGAAGTGCTTGATAATCGCGTAGTGAAGCGGTAAGCGAAGCTTACTCATGATCCGACCGTCCCTTCATCCAACCGGAGACAGCAGCGACGGGATCGATGGCGATGCAGAATATTCCGGCTATCATCACCAGGGCGCCGATCCACTGCGCCAAAGAAAGCGGCGGGTAGTCGGCCGACATCCCCCCGACGCCCAGCACTCCCAGGACGATCCAGATGAAGAAGGGCCCCCAGAACGCATACATTCCGTTGCAGGCCATCCCCAGCGCGGTTCCGCACATGGAGTTTCCCTTGTACCAGAACGAAAACGCCGGCATGGCGAAAAGCCCGGAGATGGCGAAAACCAGCATCGCCGGGTCGGTTAGAGCGGCGACCAGCATCGATGACGCGCAGGCAGCGCCTCCGCCCACGGTTGCCAGAATCGGGAACATAATCGCAAGCTCGAGAGCGCCGGCCGTCACCTGCCTGATGGCAATGCCGATGCGATAATCGATAAGCATGGTGCCGAACCCCGCGACGCATCCCTCGAAACCCCACCCGAACGCCGCGAGAAACGCGAACAGACAGCCGAACAGCGCTTCGGGGCCCATATGGGCAAAGCTCGTGCCCCCGATCACCCCGGCAGCGACAAGGCACGTCAGCACGCCCGCCACTTTATGGGCCGCAAGCCTCTGCTTGAACAGAATCCGGCCGAGGATCGTTCCGATAGCGCAGTTAAGTGCCGCTATCGGAACGATAACCCCCGGATTTCCCGCCGCCGTTGCAGAATTGAGCGCAACGACGTAGGCGATCGTCGCAAAAGGCCCGCCGATCGCAGCGCACAGTATCATCACCCGGCCGGGTTTGGTGCGCACGGTTTTGCACAGATCGCCCAGCTGCCCGTTCTTGACGCATCCCGCCAGAGACCAAATCCCGCTGATCAGGTCGTTTATGCCAGCTGCAAGCGCGGCGAGCGCGAAGGTGACGGAAAACGCGCTGAGCGGCGAGCCTCCGCCCCATTCCGAACCGCCCAGCCAGCTTCCCCATACACCCTGGGTTTCCGCCAGCGTCAGAAACGCGGTGTAGAGACCGTAGCAAACCCCCGAAGCAACCGCGAACGCGACGCCTTTCGCCACGAACCTGCGTCGGCGCTGTTTTCTGAGCACCGCAATGCCCTGCTGCATGTTTTCTCCTGTCGCGTCTCGGGAAGCTACCGTTCGCTCGCTGCGTACAGCTCGAGTGATTTTCTCAGGTACGTTTTGGCGTATCGATAGTAGAGATACGCCCACTCCCCGACGTTGCCGCCCTCGCTTTCCTTCAACAGCGACCAGGCATACCAGCACCAACCGGCCATACCCACGTGTCCGAGGTTGTGCCGCCACTCCGCCTCCGTCGGCGTTCGACCGAAATAATATGACAACGCGCGCCGCATCTCGTCTTCGCTCAGCTGCTCGCACACGCTGAACGTGCCGAAGTCGTTAGCATAGTCGCCCATGCCCGCGTACTCCCAGTCGATAAGATCGACGTGGCCGTCTTCCCCTATAAGGAAGTTAAGCCCGAAGAAGTCGTTATGGCACAGGACGGGTTCGCCGCCATCGGCCACCAGCAATCCGTTAAGCCGCTCGGCCTGCGCGCGCATGTCCTCCCAGTCGCGCGCACTTACGTCTCCACGCTCGAGGATCGCCCGTTCGTAGCCAACGCCCTCCTCAAAGAAACTGAACGCACGGTCAAGCCCGACGCCGGATCCGTGCAGCCTTCTGGCCATCTCCATAGCCGCTTTAAGCTGGGCGTCGTCATGCGCATCGAGGTTTCTGCAGTTCGGCACGAACCGCGAGATCTTCCAACCGCGACGGGGGTTCTCGAACACGAACGTGCTGTCGAGCCCAAGCATCTTCGCCGCTTCCAGAGCCTTTTTCTCGGCCCCTCTATCGACGAGCAGTTCGGTTCCGATCCCGGGATGCCGATAGACCCACTCGCCGTCATTTGTCGCAAAATGGCAGCTGAGGTTCGTAAGACCCTGCTTAAGCGGGTAGACGTTGCGAATCTCCGATTTCTCGCAGCCCAGCACGGCCACGATGTTGTCGAAGATCTCGCTATCAAGGTTCTCGAGGAACAGTGGATCGAAGTCCTGCAGTTCATCGAGGGAGTCGAACTCGTGAATGATGGGAGGATCGTAGCGCCTGATCTCCATATCGAGCTCTTTAAGGTGCTCGACATACAGCGTCTCCCAAAGCTTGTCGCGCGTTTGGGGCAGATCGTATTCCGCTTCGAGGATATCCCGGAACCGGGCGGAAAACGTCCGGTCGAAGAAGGCGTGTCCGATCATGTACCAGGAGTTTTCACCGCCAAGCGCCACCTTGGAAATACGGTCGTGCGCCTTGGTCTGCATGCACCATTCCTCGGTGGGCCCCTCCGAATACTGCGCGGAGTAGTACGCCTTCCATACATGGCTTTCAAAGGGGTTTTTCTCGAAATAGTTATCCGAAGAGCAGATGTAGGTGTTGCCGAGAATCTCTCTTACCAGCATGAGCGAGCTGTTGTTGTTGCGCTCTGCGTACTCCCGATTGACGACTATCTTGACGCCGTATTTGTCTTCGAGATAGAAAAACGACTCTTTCCTGTATCCGACGACCACGATGATATCGCTGATCCCAGCCGCCTTGAGCTGTTCGATCTGCCGCTCGATGAGAATATCTCCCCGTACTTCCAGCAGGCCCTTCGGCCGCTCGTAGGAAATGGGAGCGAAGCGAGACGAGAGCCCCGCGGCGAGAATCACGGCGTTATCGACGGCGTAGGGCTTCAGAGATACCATGCCCTTAGCCGTCAGGCGGCCTTCGTCGATCAGCCGGTTTTCAACGCATTCTTTAAACGCCGCGTTCACGGTGGCCAGGCCCATGCCCGTAATGTCGGCAAGGTCGCGTTGGCTGAGCCCTGCGTTTTCGTAGAGAGCTTTGACTACCTTGAATTGATTGTGCCCGAGACTCATCGAGAAGACCCTTCTTGTTCGGTTATCGCTAAAGATATCATAAAACCGAACGGTTGCGGGCCTCGGGCTCGGGGGCGTCAGCCCTGCGCACCCTCCACGGCCTGAGTGCACACATCGACACGCAGCTCTTCAAGGATATCGAGCGCTTTGCGCATAGAAACCGCATCACGCGCCGCAGTGCAGCGCGCATCGACGACCACCGGAACCTCGGGACAGGCGGTGCGGGCGATCACCACGTTCGAGAGCAGGCAGCGCGTAGCCGACAGGCCCGCAACCTCGATGCTCGCAAACGGCAGAACCCCCATGGATGCCGCCACCTTCTGCGCCTTCATCAGACGAACGAACAGGTCGGACGAACCGAATGAAGCCTTGAAGTACACCTCGTCGATCTCGTCGCGCAGCTGCGCCACTCGACCGTACAGCCCGTTTCCGATCCCCTCCAGCGTATGGGGCATCGGACGCACGTGACTGTCCTGCATGTTCAGGTAGGCGGTCTCGCGCGTATCCAAAATGAAGATGATCTTGTCTCCGTTGTCGCGGTATGCGCAGATCTTCTCCGCAATGCACCCGTCGATCCCGTCGGCCTGTTCCGGCGTGCAGAACCCTTCGACGAAATCCTTCTGGAAGTCGACCACGATCAGCAAACGCTTCATAGCGCCGCATCCTCTTTTCCTTGAACCGTACCGCTGTTCCTTTTCGCGGCAGAGCGGTCAGTATAGTCCCGCCCGCAGGCGAATTCAACCGCTCGGATGCCCCGATTCTCCCTGATCGAGCCACGCTTCGCTAAAAACCGGCCGATCATTAGCTGGCAGCTAATGAATCGCATCTCCCCTTTCCCTAACATGGGCGCAGTCGTACAACCTTGAAGGAAGAGGAAACCATGGAACAATCAAGCCTCGCTCCCGATCAGCGGCCCACGCCAAAGGGAACGTCGGGGTCGGCGATCGCCGCACTGGTTCTTGGCGTGCTCGCCCTGGCCAGCTCGTTCATCCCCATCGTGAACAACCTGTCGTTCGTCTTCGCCATCGTGGGAATCATCCTCGCGATAGTTGGCCTGGTGGGCATCGGCAAGGGAAAGAAAACCGGCAAGGGCCTGGCCGTGGCAGCGCTAATCGTCAGCATCATCGCCATCGTGGTTGTTCTGGCAACCCAAAGCCTGTACTCCGCCGCAATCGATAAGGCTATGGAGCGCACTCAGGTGGAAAACACCGCAGAACAGGCATCGACCCCGTCTAGCGCAACTGAAAGCGGCACCGCCGAAAAGGCCGACGATTCGAACAAAACCAAATACCAGGTATCGATCGACAGTTCCGAGGTAACCCAGGACTACTCTGGCAAAAACGCGATCGTCGTCACGTACACCTGGAAGAACATGACCGATGACAGCACGTCGTTTTCCGGAAACGTGATCCCCCGAGCATTCCAGAACGGCGTTCAGCTGGATAGGGCGGTAGTGCGGGACCTCGATGGCAGCAAAGCCTTGAGCCAAGTAAAGCCCGGCTCCGAAGTAACCGTCAAACAAGCCTACCAGCTAACCGACGCCAGCGAAGTAACCGTTGAGGTCTCACCGCTGATCAGTTTTAACAAGGATAAGGACATTCTCGTCACGAAAAAGTTCAGCGTTGAATAGTACAATGCACCGAGGGGGAGTTCGCCTCCCCCGCCTGCTTCGAGCATTGGAGCGCCGTACCTTGGTACGGCGCTGGGCTTTTATGAGGTCCCAGGTGCGCAAGCGGCTGCAGCTTTCATCCGCTTTCCAGCAAAGGGCCCTACCCGTGAACGAACCGCTCACCGAACACCTTCTCTCCGAGCTCATCAATTCATCCGACCCGAAAGCTTTCGTGGAACGCTGCACGTTCGACGCGCCTACCCTCACCGAATACCTGAACCAGCTTTTGCAGGACCGGAACATGAAGTACAAAGAGGTCGCCCGCGCGTCCGACCTCGACGAAACGTACGCCTGGTACATCTTCGCCGGGCGCAGGAACCCGACGCGCAACAAGCTGCTGCAAATCGCATTCGGCATGCGACTTACCGTCCAGGAAACCCAGCGGCTTTTGCAAGCCGGCGGTATCAGCCGCCTGTATCCGAAGAATCGCCGCGACGCCATAATCATCTACTCTCTCCAAAAAGGAGCGACCCTGCTGCAGGCGGAGAGAGAGCTTTACGGTTTCGGGGAACAGACGATTATCGAGAACTGATGACGCATGCCCCCCATCGACACGAACGACCTCAAGCGGTACCTGGCAAGCCTCGAACGGGAGGATCGGTACCGCATTGTCGATACCCTGAAAGGCACTGAAACCGAGCGTACCGAGCTGGTGTATCTGCCCGACTCCGTCCTTGAAGCCGACGCCCCCTTGCGGATGAAGCGGGGGTTCCAAAACCTCTACGTTAGAAAATACATCGAAAGCACCTCGCACCTTGGCAGTGCCTACCAGCGCATATTCGACCATCAGCAACATAATGCGAACAACCTGCTAGAAGCCGTCCCTTACATATACGAGTGCTACGAAACCGACCGACATCTGATCATCGTCATGGAATACCTGTCGGGAGAAACGCTCGATCGAGCCGTGACCAGGCTGGGAGCGGGAAACGACCTCGCATGCAGACTGTTTCCCCCCATCTGCGATGCGGTCGCATCCATTCACGAACGATTCGATCCGCCGCTCATCCATCGAGACCTCAAACCCAGCAATGTGATCGTCCAAGACTCGCGTGCGGTTCTGATCGATCTGGGAATCGCGCGCGATTTCAAAGAAGATGCCGAAACGGACACCCTTCTGTTCGGGACACGGTCGTTTTCCCCTCCCGAGCAGTTCGGTTACAAGCAAACCACGGTGCGCAGCGACGTGTACGCGCTGGGCATGCTGCTGTACTTCTGCCTGACGGGGACGATCCCGTCCGCCTCGACCCACGATGACCGCTTCCCCGGATCGCACATCTCCGACAAGATGAGAGAAGTGCTGATGCGCGCAACCGAATTCGATCCCGATAAGCGCTTCGCACATACGCGGGCCCTGAAGAGCGCCTTCCTGCAAGCCTGCGCCAAGGCGCCCGACGATGTGCGCGGCGCGGCGGCCGGTCAGACGCCCTCCTCCATCTCAAAACCGGAAAGGTTCTCCACCTTGGGGAAAATCTGGAACGTACTGCTGTGCGCGGCGCTCGCTCTTCTCATACCGAGCTGCATCGCCGCCTTCCTGAACCCGACGCCCCAAAACCAAACGATGCCGATCTGGTACAACGCCTTCGCATTCTTGGTGATCTGCCCTTTGCTTTTCATATCGACCGCTGTGCTGATAGCCGATAAAAGAAGACTTGTAAGGCGCTTGCCCGCATGGGGAAAATTCGGCTGGAAGCGATGGCTAGCCTCGTACGGAGCTCTCGTCCTTATCCTTCTGTGCGCCCTGACGGCGGTTCATGCGCTGGCCCTAAGCTAAACGAAGGGCCGCCGTTGCTTCGTCAACCGAAGCAACGGCGGCCTGTGCGTCGAACCCGTAAAGATACCGGGCTAAAGGTTCTTGTCGATAGGCGCCTGGCCGTCCGACAGCACCTCGATGGCATGACGATACCCGCCCGCACCGTACCCCAGGCATTTGGAGACGCGCGCGATGGTGGTGGCCGACATGCCCGTCTGCTTCTCGATGGCTACGTACGACATACCCGAATCCAACATGCGCGCAACCGCCAATCGCTGGGAGGACTCACGAATCTCCCTGATGGTGAACAGATCTTCGAGCAAAGCGAACATGCAGTCCTTGTCGTCGATGGAGACAAGGACTTGAAGCAGGTTTTCGACGTCTTCATTGCGCAGATCGTCCATCGACGCTACTCCACCTCGGTCAGCCAGTCGGCATAGCGCTCGGCATTGCCGTACACCGCATCGAAGAAGCGGGACTGCAAAGCCTTGGTCACAGGACCGCGCGCGCCCAAGCCGACTTGGCGCTCGTCAACGCTGGCAACCGGAGTGAGCTCGGCGGCCGAACCCGTCATGAACACCTCGTCGGCCACGTACAGATCCGTGCGGGTCAGGCTCTCCTCAAGCGGGCAGGCGTCGATCTCGCCGTCTTCGAACATATCGGTGGCGATCTGGAGAACCGAGTCGCGCGTGATGCCCTCAAGCAGACCGTCGGACAAAGGTGGGGTGGAGATCACGCCGTTGCGCACGGCAAACAGGTTCTCCCCCGTACCCTCGCACACCAGACCGGCCTCGTTCAACATGATGGCCTCACCGTATCCGTGAGCCCTCGCCTCGAGCTTCGCCAGCAGCGAGTTCATGTAAGACGCAGTGGCTTTCACCGCGGGAGGAATGGCGTTGTTGGAGCGCTGGCGCCACGATGAAACGCCCACTTTGATCCCCTTGGCCAGAGCCTCGGCACCCAGATAGGCATCCCACGGCCACACGGCGATAACGACATCGGTGGGAGATCCGGTGGGATCAACCCCCATCGTGCCGTAACCGCGGTACACCAAAGGCCGGATATAGCACTTCTTCAGGTTATTCGCCTTGATCAGCGCGACTGTCGCCTGCGCCAGCTGCTCGGCGGTATAGGGAAGGTCGATCATGGAGATCTTGCAGCTGCGAACCAGGCGCTCCATATGGTCCTGAAGGCGGAACACGTAGCTTTTGTGCGTATCGGGGTTTTCGTAGCAGCGAATACCCTCGAACACGCCCGATCCGTAATGCAGCGAGTGGCTAAGAACGTGCGTCGTAGCCTCCGCCCAGGGAATGATCTCGCCGTTCTTCCAGATATACTGGACCTCTTGGATATCGGCCATGGTACCGTCCCTTCATCGAAAGCGCCCCCGAGGGACGCCGCCGCTTCCCGGCGCTCTTGTGAAAAGCGCCCATTAACCCTGATCATTCTACTCCCGTGCGCTTTAGCGACGAAAAGGCGTCGCCAAAGCGCACGTTTTCACCGCATAGGCGAAAAGGATCGGAAACGAAAGGACATCAGGGGAGGCGCCTGCTTGGCCATCGGCCTCTCCGGCCATGGATTGGACCTCCCCTGTTTGTCTGTCAGATTAACACGACATTTCTGATATCAATTTGATGGCCGCAGATCAGATGCATTTTTTACGCATTAAAGAAATGCGATAGCGAATGGGTCGATTTCGTAACCCGGCGGTTACGAAATCGACCCAGCCTCGGTTTTTCAACATGGTTTCGACAGCCGGGACGACGCAGACCGCAGAATCAAACGAGAAAGCCCCCGAAACCTTTGAGAGTTTCGGGGGCTTGGTGCACGAGGCTTCGCTTTGAAGCGATTACAGGGCCTTCTTGGCGATCTCGCACAGCTGAGCGAACGCGGGAGCGTCGTTGATGGCCATATCGGAGAGGACCTTGCGGTCAAGCTCGATGCCGGCCTTCCTCAAACCGTTCATGAACTGGGAGTACACGATGCCGTTTGCACGGGTGCCCGCATTGATGCGGGTGATCCACAGGCGGCGGATCTCGCGCTTCTTGTTGCGGCGGTCGCGGTACTGGTACTGAAGCGAATGCTGGACTTGCTGCTTCGCGTTCTTGTAGGAGCGGGACTTGGCACCGTAGTAACCCTTCGCACGGCCGAGGATTGTGCGGCGCTTCTTATGAGCGTTAACTGCGCGCTTTACACGAGGCATGATGATTCTCCTTTATCGATTAGCGAAGGCCGAGGTTACGAGCGACAACGCGATTGTCGGCAGCAGACAGCTCGGTCTCCTGACGGAAGTTGCGCTTGCGCTTGGGGCTTTTCTTGGTGAGGATGTGGCTCTTGAAAGCCTTGGCACGCATGATCTTGCCGGAACCGGTCACGCGGAAGCGCTTCGCAGTACCCCGATGGGTTTTCATCTTAGGCATTATTCGTCCTTTCCTTCAGTGCTATCGCCCTCGGCGACCTTTTCGTTCTTTCCCGCTTTCGCTTCCTTCTTTTTCTTCACGGCGGAAGGCAAAGGAGCGATGAGCATGTGCATGTTGCGACCTTCCATCTTCGGCGCAGATTCGATGACGGCCATGTCTTTCAGATCCTCGGCAAGGCGCTCCAGAATGGAAAGCCCCTGCTCGGGATGGGCCATCTCGCGGCCACGGAACATGATCGTGATCTTCACCTTGTCGCCGGCATCGAGGAAGCGCAAAACGTGCTTCTTCTTGGTAGTGTAGTCGCCCACATCGATCTTCGGGCGGAACTTCATCTCCTTGGTTTCGATCCTGCTCTGGTTCTTCCGAGCCTGCTTCGCCTTGATAGCCTGATCATACTTGAACTTTCCGTAGTCCATGATGCGGCATACGGGAGGTTCCGCATTCGGAGCGATCTCCACCAGATCGTACCCTTCGGATTCGGCGATGCGAAGCGCCTGAACCGTGGCGTAGATTCCCATCTGAGATCCGTCGTAGCCGATCAGACGGCACTCACGCGTGGTGATCTCTCTATTGAGCCGTGGCTCCTGAGCTGCTATGGCGCTCACCTCCTGACTTCCTGCGCTTACGCGCCGCAAAAAAAACGAAACCCGCTGCGAAGGCAACGGGCGAATGAAAGCTGTCTGCAACGACCTCTATTCAAGCAACCCATCGACCTGCAGCCGAACTAGGTGGAGGAATTGACCTCTCTTCAGTAACGTACCTGGAAGATCATACCATACCGCCTGACATCTGCAAGAATTCTGCGCAAACGCATGCCGCTCCGACAGGCGGTATGCGAAGAAACGCGCAGACCTCATGCTGGAACCCCGAAGCGCTATGCCTTCTCTATGTACAGATACAGCACGCGAACGGTGTCGCTCACGTTGCCGCCGGACAGGTTGGCCGCACTGTAGTCGTAGCTGAGCACTGCCGACCATGCGTACGAATCGGCGGTACCTTCGAAGGCGTACTGTTGCTTTTGCACCGTCGTCTGGTTAGCCGCATACGTGGTGTATTCGGAGGCATCGGCGGGAAGCAGGGCGGCGCCGTCCTGCACCTTAAGGCCCGCCTCCCTCAGCGCACCCTCGATCGCATGCCCATTGACCACCAGGTCGGAAAAGCTCAAATCGCCGAATCCGAGTGCGGTGGGCGACGCGGAATAACCCGCCTGAACAACCTTCCCGTCCTCGTCCAGCCCCAGATACACCGACGGGACACCCGTCTTGGGATCGGCCGGTTCCGAAGTAAGACTGCAGGTCACATTGGTTTTGATGACGCTGTCGGCATCAGCGGCCTCACTGGATTTAACCTCGGTCGCACCGTGGCCTATCTTTTCGATGGCCTCTGATTTCTCCAAACCGATAACCGCAGGCAAACGTGGAACCTCCGTCGTCTTCTGAACGGAGGGTTTGGACACGTCTTCGCCGGTTGCCGCAACGGTTACGCTGGCGCGGAGGGCTGAGAGCTCGGCCGCGCCGTTCTGCGTATCTTTGAACAGCGTGTATCCAAGATAGCCGAAGCCCCCCAGAAGCACGATCAGCAGCACGATGATCACAATGAGGCGCCGGCGTATGCGCCGGCTCTTCCTCGCGGGAGCCGGCAAGTCGGCCGCCTTGCCCCTTCGTGCGCCCTTGCGATCCTCTTCGGAGAATCTGTCCGCCAAACCGTCATCCCCCACCAGCAGGGGGGCTGCCGCAACCGGTTCCAGCGCTTCCACCGGATCGCGGAAATCCTCCTGAACGTCCCCCTCGTAAGCAAGCGGGCGATCGGGCGCTTCCGCATCGGAAGGCTGCACATCCTCGTTGTCGGATGCACCCTCATCGCCGCAAGCCGCGCGTCGGGCGTGACGAGCCGGGCGAGACCTCTCCTCGTTTTGGGAAAACTCTCCCCCGTCTGGGTCGTCGGGGGTTCCGATGGGTGCAAATGCGCTGGTCAAACCAATGGGATCATCGTATGGAACGGCCTGTGCGCCACCGTGCGAAGCGAAAGCCTCTTCGGATCGCCTGGAGCTGGTCTGTTCGTTCTCGCTCATGGGATGCCCTTCTCGTAGCGGCGGCGCTAGCGCATAGCCACGTTGTAATACAGAATGAACCCGAGAACCGCCAGCACCGCCAGCGCGATGATGATGCCCTGCATCTTCGACATCCCGCCGGCCGATTCGATGTCCTCGAGCGTGGTTTCTTTGTACCCATCCCGACCAAAAGCCTGTTCGGATGCAGGATCACTTGATGGCGACGCATTCCGCAACACAGAGGGATCCGTGGTTTCCTGCGAAGCAGGCAGGGAATCCTCTGGCGGCGTCGGTTGAATCCCGGATCGGTTAACGGCGCGGACGCCCGCTTCCGCCGACGGCTCGGCTGGAATCGAGGAGACCCCGGCTCGGATAACGAAATCCTCCTCGTCGTCGGGAGTTACCGTAATGTGCCTGCGGGTATCGTCGGTCATGGGGGCCCTTTCGCCGGTCTGGTTCAACCGATTATATACGACCCGCCCCTTACCGCAGAGCCGCACGGCGCTGCCAAGCGGAAAGCAAGACCCCGCATCCTAGCTCGAACCCAGGCCGAACGGCTTGGAGGCGCCCGCGGAAGACCGCAAATCGAACACCACCGGATCGAAGCTGAACAGCTGCTTGGTGGGAACGACCGGACTGACTTTCAGGCACTTCTTCCAACACACGTCCTGGCATAGGTTGCACTGAATGCATTCGGAAGCCCAGAACTCCAGGTATTCGGGGTTCGTGTAGGGCTTCTTGCGCTCGTCGCGCTTGATGGCCGCCGTCGGGCAGAATACGGCGCACATACCGCACCCGTTGCACTTCTCCACATCGATCTCGACCGTCGCGAATACGCGCGCAACCACTTCCTCGACAACGGATTGCCCCAGCGCATCCATAGCGTTGACGATATCGGCATGGCGGCGGATCTCGAACGTAGGAAGCGCACCGTTTTCGCCCGCCCGCAGGCGCGCGCCGATGGAAAGCTCCTTCGCGTCTGCCAGCTCGCTTTCAAGCGCGGCCTTCGCGGCCGTGCTCACCAGATCGCGGGCCGATCGGGCGGTTTCAGAGAAGAAATCTCGGCGCGTCGTTCCGAACAGGCCCGTTGCATCCTCGATCAGCATATCGTGCGGGAAGGCGCTCGTGCGGGATATCGGAATTTCTGCCCCTTGGGCCCCGACGAGCTGCTGGAACGCCCCGCACGTGATATTGACGCCTTCATCGATGGCCCGATAACGGCAGGTCGCGCAAGCCCCATCGACCAGAACGATCTCTCGGACGCCCTCGGCCGCCAGCCTCATGAGGACGCTCTCGTCAACACGGGCCAGGCAGGGTACCTCGGCATACCGCGTCGGATCGGCCTCCCGCCGAGACGAGATGCGGGCACAGGCGATGACCGCACGTCCCACAGACGCTCCCGCAGCCTGCACGCACGCATCGAACAGATCGTCGTCGGAGGGGCGCAGGGGCACCAGCGCACCCGTAGGGCACACCGCAGTGCACGCCCCGCAGGCGCTGCATGCCCGAACATCGAGGGTGATCTCGTTGTTCATGACCTCGATCGCATCGCAGGGGCAAGCGTCCACGCAACGACGGCACGACGCATTGCGGTTGCGCACGGCAACGCAGCGATCGCGATCGATGTAGACGGGGCTTTTCTGGAACGCCTCGGCAACCGAGACCAAATCATCGATGCTGGGCATCCAAATACCAGCTTTCAAACGACGCCAGCTCTTCGGGCGTGTTCGCGTTCACGAAACAGCCTCCCATGGGCTCGGCCGCCAGAACCTCGCTTTGCGGGAATTCGCGCACGTTCACGTGCCTCATAACGTACTGGGCGGCGCGCTGGCCCGCTTCGACGCCCTCCCTCACCACCGGCAGACAGGCGCTTTTCCGGTAAAGCGCATGGAACGGCTCGTAACCGTGCTTGTTCACGGGCACCACCGCATCGGCCCCCGACCGCGTGAGCGCCTCGACCTCGGCTGCGATCAAACGGGGCGAAGCAAAGATCATATCGCAGGCCACCACCGCTACATAGGGATGGGATGCAACCTCGAGGGCGGTGTAGAGTCCGGGAAGCGCACCGCGAGCGGCGCACACGTCGCGCTCGAGCCGAATGGCCAGCTTCGGATAGTCCTCAAGCAGAAACGAGAGGTTGTCGGGTTCGTTGGTGGTGATCACCAATTCGTCGGCAACCGAAGAGACGCGGTCTATCAGGCGGCATATCAAAGGACGACCCCCGAAGGAAACCGTGGCCTTGCTTGTGCCCATACGGCGGCTCTCCCCGCCCGCCTGGATCACCACCGTCACCTTCGGCCGGGCGTAGCTCCGTTCGAGAAAGTCGGCGATCTCGGATACGGATTCCAGCCCGAACGACGGTATCCCGTATAAACGCGCGGCTTCGAGTGCACACGGGATATCGCTTACGATAGCCACCGTGGCCGATCCGGGCAGCTTCTCGGAAACATCCAGATAATCGATTCGACCGGGATCGGCATCCGAAACCCGGCGCCCGATCTGCGTGAAATCGGAATCGAGCGACCATCCCTCGCGCGCGCCCTGCGCAAAGACCCGAGCCGCCTTCACATCGGCCGGGTTGCCCTGTCTCATGATCTCGATAGTGGGAAGACCGCTTTTACGGTATCCCTCCACGATAACCAGGTCGTGCCCCGGCATACTGGCCACGATGCGGGAGCAATCGAGATCCCCCTCGATCGTTTTTACGCACGCCATCTGCCCGGGAGCGACAATCACCGTCTCCGAAGCCCCCGCATGGCGATGTCGGTACGAATCCTTGCCGGGGATATCGATATCGAAGCCCGCATGACTGTGGTGCTTCACGCTGCCCACATCGACGCCGCGAGCAACCAGCTCTTCGATAAGCTTGACGATCAGGGTTGTTTTCCCCGAGTTATGGCGGCCGACGAACGCGACGGCCGGGCTTTTCATTTCGACCATTCAGCCTCCCCCCGAAGCGCCCATTGTAGCAAACACCGCAGCAGCAAAAACGGCGGCCCGCGATGAACGCAGGCCGCCGACATGAAGAGGGGAGAACTCCGACCTAGATAAACGGAACGACCAACGTGACCGGAAGCGCCGCCATAACCACCAGGTAACGCAGCAGAAACCCTCCGATAAGAACACCGACGCTGCCGCCCGCAAGCAGGTATCGGCCCGTCGGAGTCTCTTCGAACTCGGGCTTCGCAACGAACAGCATCGCCGTCTCGATCGCGATCGGACCCAAAAGACCGATAAGCACAAAGCCCAGCCAGAACACCACGGCGAACCGACCGCACAGAAGCGACATAGCCGAGTTCCGACCCGCCTCGCCGTTGTAGAAGGTGATGAAAAGCAGCGCTGCGACCAACACGATCTCGACGATCGGCAAGAAGTAGTGAGCTTTCTTCACCCAACCGGTGCGCTCGAATTCCTCGGGTACGGCTAGCACGCCGTACAGCAGAACCGCCGCAGCGCCCGTCGAAACGGCGGAGACCAGGAACAGGGGCGGAAGAACCGCGCTGTTCCACAGCGGGAACGTATGGGGCACGCCCAGCAAGGCGCCGGTGTAGATGCCCACGCACACCGCGAACAGACAGCCCGCGATCTCGAGCCAGCGCGGCACCACCCGCTTGGTCCACTCCAGAACCACTACAGCCAGATCGACCGCCATGAAGCCGGCGAGGAACACCACGCCCCAGGTCATGACGGAGCCGAAGTTCACCAGCAGCAAGATGAACCGCCACGGATGGAACAAGCCGGCCTTCGCATCGGTCATCAGCAACACCAAGCCGACGCCCACGAACACGAGGGCGGCCAGGTGAGCGAAGCGCTGGATCTTTTTAGTGTCGGGGTTCTTCCAGTTCATGAACACCGATGTGATGAACGCGCCGCCGCCCAAACCGGCCAAGAACAGGTACAGCGCAATGGGAAGCTCCCAAATAGGTTCGAATTCCATGCTCATCACCTCACGTAGTAGACTTTGGGCTCGGACAGGCCCTCGGCGATGGGCTGAGCCTTGGTTTCAGCCAGCAGCTTGGAAATCTCGGAATCGGGATCGTCCAAATCGCCGAAGACGCGCACGCCAGTGGGGCAAGCCTCCACACACGTGCACATAGCAGTACCGTCCACAGCGGCGGAAACCGTGCAGAAACGGCATTTGTCAACCGAGCCCGTCTCGCTGTTGCGCACGCGCACCTGGTAGGGGCATGCCGCCATGCAATACAGGCAACCGATGCAGCGCCCCTGGTCAACCTGAACGATACCGTCGGTTCCCATGCGAGCCGCACCCGTAGGGCACACCGCTGCGCAGGGAGCATCGTCGCAGTGCATGCACTGCAGGGGCACCGTCTCAAACGTCACGTTCGGGAACTTCCCCACCTCGCGAGTCTCGAAGCGAATGAACGACTCGTCATCCAACAGGCCGTTCTGGCGCTGACAAGCGGTACGGCAGGTGAAGCACCCGACGCATTTGCTCGTATCGATAAGCATTCCGTAACGGGCCATTATGCATTCACCTTCTTAAGTTTGACGGAGTTCTCGTGGTTACACGATCCGCCGTAACCGGGTTCGATGCGAAACTCGGTGAAGTCCATCGCGCGCAAACCGAAGCTGTAGGCATTGGTCTGCTCTTTCACCGAACAGCCGTAATGGCTGGGCATGTAGACGGCCCAGGGACTCATGCGCTCGGTAACCTTCACCTTGATCCTGCCGGTGTGAAGCGCGTTGGACATCTCCACCGTGTCGCCGTCCTTGACGCCGATCTTGTCTGCTACCGCAGGATTGATCCACAGGCGCTCGAGGCCGTATTCCTTGGAAATATCCATCAGGGTGCCGACGTTGACCGTCTGGTTGTGGCTCTGGATCGCCTGCTTACCCGCAATCAGGCGATACTCGTCGGTATTCGGCGAAACGCTGGGCGCTTCCCAATGGGGGGCGGCGCTGTAGCCGTACTCTGTCACCGCGTCGTTGCAGAACTTGATCTTGCCGGTATCAGTGGAGAACTTCGGGGCGGTACCGTACTTGAACGCCTTGTCGTGCAGGTTGATGGTGCCCACGCGACGAAGCTCGTCCATGCTGTGGCCGATGCTCTTCATTTGGGCCTCGGACAGCTCTTCCAGCGTGAACTGGAAGTACTCGCCCACGCCGCACGCCTCGGCCAGCTCGGTGTATATCTTGTCGCACGAGCGCGTATTCGGGTGGATCACGTCGAGCACCTGGTCGCGGAACGTGACTGACGGGATCATGCCGCCGTTGAGCTGCGGAACCTCGGCACGCTCTAGATAGCTACACTCGGGCAGGATGTAATGGGCATGCTGGGCGGTCTCGCTCATCTGAACGTCGATGACGACGCACAGCTCGAGGTTGTCCAGACACTCTCCCAGGTACTTCGGGTTCTGATAGCCGGCCACCATGTTCGAGTTGTAGAAGAACATGGCCTTAAGATCGCCCTTTCGCGCTCCCTGGGCGGCCATGAGGCAGTTCGCCTCGGTTCCCAGCTTCAGATCGGAGTTGCCGTAGGGCTTCGCTTCGATCTTGGGAGTAGGCTTGAACTTGGTCTTGTCCATGTTTCCCAGTTTGGCCTTGGACGTGAAGATGGCGCCGCCCTTCTGGTTCCAGCAGCCGAGAAGCGTGTTGAAGATGGCCACGGTGCGAGCGGTTTCACCGGAGTTGGTGTACATGCATCCGAACGCAGCGCGCCAACTGGCCTCGATAGACGCAGCCGGAGCAGCTGCCGCGAAATCGGCGGCCAAACGGCAGATCGTGTCGGCGGGGACGCCGGTGATCTCTTCGGCCCACTCGGGCGTGCAGGTGCGGGTGTAGTCCCACCATTGGTCGAAGCCCTCGACGTTGGCCTTCACGTATTCCTTGTCGTAGTTGCCCGTGCGCACCAGTTCGCACGACAGAGCCAGAACAAGCGCCATATCGGTTCCGGGCTTGATGGGCACCCACTCGGTTGCAAAAGGTCGGGTATTGCTGCAGCGAGGATCGACCAAAACGATCTTCGATCCCCTGTCGTGCGCGCGCTGAAGGCTCATGAGCTGGGAGGGCTTGATGCCGTCGGCATAGCTGCGGCCGATGAACATGGTCATCTTCGAGTTCTCGACGTCGCTCGTCCAATCGCCGTAACCCAGAACCTGCTTGAACCCGCCCTTGCGGGAAGCGTAGCATGCGGCGCCGTGCGTGTAGATGTTGGCCGAACCCAGCGCGTTCATGAAGCGAGGACCGTAATAGCTTCCCGAAGGACGCGGATCGTGGACGAGGGCGACCGAGGCGGCCCCCGACTCGTCGATGATGCCCTTCAGCTTATCGGAGATCTCGGCATACGCCTGATCCCACGATATCTTCTCGAACTGGCCCTTGGCGTTGCGCTTCAGCGGATCGGTAAGGCGATCCTTGGAAAACGCGATGTTCGCGAACCCGTAACCGCGCGCGCAGAGCTTGCCCTGGGCGTCGTTGTGCGCCAGATCGCCGATCTGCTTGATAAGCTTGCCCTTGCTTGTATAGGCCGTGAACCCGCATTTGCTCGAACAGCCGTTGCACAGCGAATGGACGAGGCGCAGATCCTTCTCGGCGCCTTCGACAGCCTGCGCGTTTTCCCAGGCGCTGAAACCCGCAAAACCGCCCACTGCAGCAAGGCTTGCCGCCCCCGCAGTGCCGGCCAGGAAGCTTCGCCTGGTCAAAGCCTTTTCAGACATTGCTGTCATCCTTCCTGTATGTTCGTTATCAGAGTTTTCTCGTCATAGTGAAACCGTTCGGATTCCTTCTCGTCGGCAAGGCGACGGCGTATGCGCCCCAAGCGATCGAGCAGAGCCCGGTAAAACCCCGCATCGTCGAACCGCTCGAGATCGGCTCGGTAATCGGGCAGCCATGCGAGGCGTTCGACCGCAACGGTGCGGGCGGAGTCGAGCGCATCGGCCCGAAGAAGCACTGCTATCAGATCGAGCTCGAGTGACAGATGGTCGGGGTACGCCGCAAACCGCTCGGGAATGAAAAGCCCCATGCGTGACGCGACGTCGGCCATGTAGTCGGCGCAAAGCGCTCGGTACCGCGCAGCCCCGGATCCCGTCTGTGCAAAAGAAGCGTACAGCGATTCGACCGGCATCGCCGAAGACGGAAGTCCTCCGGTGTAGCGGCGACGCGCATACGAATCCTTCTCGGCACCCGATGGCGGGGCGGGAAGAGCCGGTTCGCACACCTTCGGCGGCGCGCCCTCGGCCCCGAATCCGAACGACTCGATGCGCGCAACGGCCTCGCAGAACTCGGCCCATTGCTCGGCGACGAACCGGTCCCACTCGGCTTCGCCGCCATCGACGAAGCATTGGGACAGTACGGCGAACACCTCGCTATCCTCCATCTGCACACCCCCTTGCCCGCGGCACCCTTCCTCTAGCCCGAACGGATGGGTCGCTAGACGAGCGTGGCCGTCCGAACGACGCCCTTGTCGATGACGGCCTGAGCGATGTCCTGCCAGTCAACGAACTGGATGGCGCCGTTGGGGCACTGCTGGGCGCAGCGGCCGCACGAGACGCACTTCGTGGACACACCGGTGTCGCTATCGACGCGAGGCATGTTCCAGGGACAAGCCTGACCGCACATCCCGCAGCCGATGCACGCCTCGGCGTTCACCACGCGGGCCCCGGTATCCTTGTCGGCGTGAATGGCGTGCACAGGGCAGTACTTGGCGCACATGGGATCGGCGCACTGCTTGCAATGCTCGACGGTGAACTGGCAGTTGCCAGTGAACATGCCCTCGCCCGTATCGACGCTCTTCCCGAAATAATAGTTGTCCCACACGCGCACGCGGGCGATGTGCTGGCAGACGCGACCGTCGTTTCTCAGCGTGCACATCATCTCGCAGCGCTGGCAGCCCGAACAGCGGGCGCGATCGGTCACGATCATCTTCGTGGGAGTAGTGCGCAGATCAAGCTCGCCGCTGGCAAGGCGCTCCTGGGTCACGCCCCATGTCGCAAGCACACCGCCCGCGACCAAGCCCGCCACGCCGGTTCCCGCCAGGGCCAAAACGTTGCGACGCGTGATCGTCTTCTTACCCGTAGATCCAGATTCCGCCGTAGTGGCTGCAGCGTCGGCCGACCTCGTCTGCTCCTCGGCAGCGCTTGCGCTCAGATTAGTATCCGGCATCCTGTGATCCCCCTCACAACACGTATCGATTTGTCTTAATGGGCGCTGCGGTCGATCGCGATCCCTCTCAGTTCGCAAACCGCAGACGCATGCCCCCCGCATGCTTTCAGCCGCGCAACATGGGACTACTATGCGTCCGCCTTTATAAGCACCCGTACCCTCTTTGCGGGTATTCCCTCTCTGACAAGGTTTTTTCTCCCGATTACCCCTAAAGAGGGTACGGGACCGCCCCGACGTTTGAAAGAATGCACGGCGACGTAACAGTCAAATCCGCGCTCCAAATCGCATTGCCTACGTGCCGCGCAACACACGTAAAGAGAGAGATTTGGAGAAACCAACATGACTGACGCGAAGTCATATGGATGGACCGGCAAGATCCTGCGCGTGAACCTCGGCACCAGAAAGGTCACCGTCGAATCCACCGATCCTTACAAGGAATACGTCGGCGGTATGGGCATCGCCAACAAGATCATTTACGACGAGGTGCCCGTCGGATGCGATCCGCTGTCCGAAGACGCCAAGATCGTGTATGCCGTCGGTCCCCTGACGGCATCCGGCGTGCCCTTGGCGGGCCGCACCTCCATCAGCTTCCTGTCCACCTTCACCACCGACCATCTCGTGGTCGACGCCCATACGGGCGGAATGCTGGGCGCCAAGATCAAGCTGGCCGGCTGGGACGCCATCATCGTCGAGGGCAAATCCGAAACCCCGGTGTACCTGTGCATCAAAGACGACGACGTCCAGATCAAGGACGCCTCCTTCGTCTGGGGCACCGGCATCCACGCAACCACCGAAGCGCTGAATCGCCTCGAGGGCGTCGACTGCTGCGTGGCGGCCATCGGCCCTGCCGGCGAGAACCTGCTGCCCTACGCCTGCATGCTGAACTCCCGCAGCCACTCCGCCGGCGGCGGCCTGGGCGCGGTCATGGGTTCCAAGAAGCTCAAGGGGCTGGTCGTCAGGGGCAACGGATCGGTCTACGTCAAGGACCCCAAGGCCGTTGCCGAGCTTTCCGACTACATGATCGGCGAAGTCATCGGCTCGAACAACAACCACGTCGTTCCCTCGACCCAGCAGGAGTGGGCCGAGTACTACGACAAGGGTTCCCGCTGGACCTCGCGCAAGGGCCTCACCTGGGCCTTGGCCGAGGGCGGAGCGATCGATACGGGAGAGCCCAAACCCGGCGAGCTGAACACCATGGGCTACCGCTGCATGAAATCCACCAAAGACGACGGCCCCGAGGCCGAGAAGTACACGGTGAAGATGGACGGCTGCCACAGCTGCCCCGTCCACTGCTACGCCGACCTGCGTGTTCCCCAAAGCTCCAAGGCAGGGGGCTTCGAGACCACCGGCAACTCCTGCGTGCCGAACTTCCCCTTCCTTTACATGCAGGCGATCTTGAAGGACAAGACCACCGTCTCCAAAAACGGGGACGACTTCGTCATCTGGAACCAGGCCATGGGGTCGACTGTTGACGATCTTGGCCTGTGGTGCAACTACGCGCAGCTCTACCGCGACATCGCCCATTGCTACGCAAGCGGCGTGTTCGAGCGCGTCCTTCCCAAGGAAGAGTACGAGATGTTCGACTGGGAGAAGTTCAAGACCAACGATCCCAGCCTCATGGTGGACGTGCTGAAGCACATCGCCCAAAACGACAACGAGATGTCCTACATCGGCCACGGCCCCATCGTCTGGTGCAAGCGCTGGGACGACATGAAGTGGTTCGATACCGTGGCATCCCAGCTCATCAATTACCGCGGCTGGCCGGTCCACCACTCCATCGAGTGCTTCGGCCAGGTGGGCGCCGTGTACAACATGATGTTCAACCGCGACGACATGATCCACTCCGCCGTCAACTTCCAAGGATGCGGCCTTCCCTTCGAACTGAAGCAGCAGATCGCCAAGGAGGTCTGGGGCAGCGAAGAGGCCATCGACAAGAACAAGAACTACACGCCCATGAACGACCACAAGGCGAACTTCGCCTGGTGGAGTATCGTGACCGACGTCCTTCACGACTCGCTTACCCTGTGCAACTGGGTGTGGCCGATGACCATGAGCCCGTCTAAGACCCGCGACTACCGCGGGGACCTCGACCTGGAGGCCAAGTTCTTCACGGCGGTGACCGGCATCGACACCACCACCGACGATCTGTACAAGGCTGGCGCCAAGATCATGACGCTGCAGCGCGCAGCGACCGTGCGCGGCATGGCCAAGTCCGACGGAACCCTGGGTAACAACAACCTGCGCGACGATCATGACAAGATCACCGAGTGGGTGTTCACCAAAGATCCCGATAAGCAGCCGTTCACCGAGGGTACCGACAAAATGGACCGCGACGACTTCCAGAAGGCCCTCACCATGGTCTACGGGAAGTTCGGGTGGGACGAAAAGCTCGGCTGCCCGACCCGCGAGTGCCTAGACGAGTACGGCATGGCCGACATCAAGGAAGACCTCGATAAGCTCGGCCTCCTTCCCTAGCTTGTAGAACGGCCCGAAAGGTCGCTCTAACAAGGTCGCCCCGCCTTCCGTTGAAGGCGGGGCGATTGCGTTTCTGGGATGAAGCGCTCGGTTCGACGGCAGGTGCGGGCGCGCCTCGCGGCCGAAGCGCCGATGGAAAGGACGGCGCGGACGTCTTGCCTCTACACGCTCATCGAGCGGCCCACCGCCGCCCACTCGGCCAAAGAGGATGCGTAGTCGGCAGCAAGGTGCTTCGTCGAGAAGAAGAACACATCTCCGTTGGAGGCGACCGTGCGCTGGATATCGGGGTAGCGACCCGATTCGCTTACCGCCTTCCACATCTGCTCGACTTCCTCGGGGGTTTTGTTGAAGGGGCGGTTGGAAAACCCGCTGGCAGGCATGGGGCGCGGATACACGCGCGACTCCTCGCGCACGCAATCCGCAAACGTAGCCTCGTCGTCGCCTTCCGCCGCAAGGAATGCCCAGTGAGCGAACGACGAGGTCATCGACCGCGTATCGTACAGGTAGTACTCGTAGGCCCCCTCGAGCACGGCGATGGTCGAACACTCCACCTTCAAGGGAATGAACCGGTCTTCGTCCTCGAGGGGCACCATAACGCACTCTCCGTCCCGCTCGATAAGCTTGTATCCGTCGGGAAGCTTCAGCGAACCGAACACCTGGTCGTACACAGCGTCGTTATTCGTCTCGATCGGGCGGAGGGGCGCGGAGGAAACCGGCGCGCCCTCACCGGTCGAGGGGAGACCCTCATCGAATTCGGCGGCCTCGTCCGCATCGGTGCGGCCCCTGCGCGCGTGGTCGAAGAACCTCGGCACCCCCACCGGGCGCGTAGCCGTTCTGAAGCGGCTTTCGATATGGGGGTTTTTCTGCGCAGCCGCCCCTTTCGGCTTCTCCTCCTCGCAACCGTGGTCGCACACGTAGTGGTACACCGTCATCTCGAATTCGTCTTCGGTCATATGCGGCGGTATGATACCCAGATCAACCCAGCGTGTGGCGCACACCAGATGGCCCTCGGCCGACTGCTTGCGCACATCGTCGAAGGCGCGGGCAAGCGCGTTGTTCTCGAGGATCGCGCGCTTCTCGGGATCCTCGCACGGCAGGGCGGACGGGTCTGCGGACGGCGACGCGCCCCCGACGGGGGACATCGCGGCTCCTGTGGCGACAGGGGCCAGCAAAGGGGCGGCCTCGGACCCCGCCGCCATCGCAGCGGCCGAGGTTTCGATCCGAGCTTCCTCGACGGCATCGTCCGGTGCGCTTTCGGACCCGCACGCAGCGGGCGCAGCCGGAGAAAGCCCTTCCACCAGCTTTTCCATCCTAAACGACCTAAGCGAGCAGTTCTCGCACAGAATGCACGACAAAGATCCGTCGTCACACAGCTTGCGGGCGTTGAAATCCTCAAGCGTCATGCCCCGCCTGAACCAGTAATCCCCCACCAGAGCCCGCACGCCCTCGGTCGCGAAATGCGGCGTATACGTTTTGTCGCTGGGAACCCCGTCGAGCGCGGCGGCGATATCATCTGGCTTGATGGAAAGGGCCTCGGCAAAGGTCTTCCCCTCGATCATGGTGCACACCGCACTCGCACAGGCCGTCACGGCCAGGCAACCCCGCGACTGAAAGCCCGCGCGCACGAACGTCTCGGTTTCAGGGTCGATTACGGCGAACAGGCGCAGCGCGGTCTCGCCCTTCTTCGACTTGCCCACCATGCACTGGGCGTTGTACCCCTTGGGGCGCCCGCTGTTGGTGTAATGGGCTATAACCGAAAGCAGGGTGTCGGAGTACCCGATCGTGCCCACCTCGGTTTCCATCTGGTAAACATCCTGCGTACGGATCACGGCGCGCTCTCGCGGCTCGTTGAACACATCGCGCACCGGATCCTCAACTTCGCCGAACTCCTCGGCTCGCCCGTCAATAGACGACATACGCCCCCCTCGATTAAATCGCTCTGTTTCACCGAACACGCGCTAGAATAACGTACCGGAGGCCGGTCCAGATGAACCGACCCGCATTGCATACTCGTCCAACGGCTATGGAATGCCTACCCTCTTTGAGGATAACCGCCAACAAACGTGCATGGGCCGAAAGCGACCCGGGGGAGGATGCATGTCGCGAGACGGAAAGAACACCGAGCGAGCAGCGGTTCGGGGTAACGAGGGATCCTATCTCGAGGGCCCCGGCGGCCTCAAGGGCCTGACCGAGCGTTTCTCGGCTCTGATTCCGCTTGTAGCGGGCCTGGTCATCTCCCGCGTCGGATTGCTCACCGCATCGTACGGGGGATATGCGCGCACCGATGACGGCGCGCTCACCGACAGCAGCATGCTTATCGCGCTAGCGGCCCTGGGAGTCCTCCTCGCCGTCATCACTCGGCGAAAAACCCCGCTGAAGAAACGGTTCGTGAATCGGCTGATGCTCGCGTCCATCGCCGTCGAGTCGCTCTCGGGATTCGCCATGGCCGCCATGTTCGCCCTCGGCGAGCCCTTCCCTGGAATGCGCTTGGCCATCGGGGCCCTGGTCAGCCTTTCGGCGTCGCTATGCATCTTCTACTGGTTGCGTCGTGCGCGCGAAACGAACACCGTCGTGGCGGTGGTTTACGTCTTCACCTCGCTCGCGCTAAGCGAAGCGCTTCTGTACGCGCTGTCCATCCTGCCCGATTTCCTTGAGATGGCGCTATCCGCCTCGATCGTCTTGCTGCAGTATCCGCTTAGGCTCTCCGCGCGCACGCGCACGATCCCCAAACACATCGAGGGCCGAGAATTCGAGTCGGATTACTTCTCCTTCTCGAAAACCGAGATCCAAAGGCGCCAGTTCCTCATGGCCACCGCGGTGGGTATCGGCGCACTGTCCATCGTCATCGGCTTTCTGCGCGGGTACCCCAACGGGGCGTCCATCGTGTTCGATCCCGCCACGCGCCTTGCCTACCCGCTGGCGGTCATCTTCTGCTGCTCCCTCATCATCATAGCCACGCTGCGCGGATCCGAGCGCACCACCACTGTGGGCATGTTCGTCGCCATGCAGCTGCTGGCCGCGATCGCATTGGTGCTGTACTCGGCCTTTCCCGACACACTGCACATAGGTGCGGTTCCCACCACGACGCTCAACGCCCTTATGGTAGGTTTCACCTGGTACGTTTCCCTCGCATTCATGAGCGCGGGATGGCGCGACCCGTACTACTACACCTGTGCCGGCTGGATCGTGTGGATCGGATGCCGCGCGGTCATGCGTCTGTCCATCATCGCCCTGGCATCCCTTGCCCTCGATAGCGGGTTGGTGCTCTCCGTTATGAGCCTTATTCTGCTCGTATCGGCTCAGATCGTGTTCATCCAGTTCCTTCACGTGGAAAACCAATCGCAGGTCGAAAGCTCCCCCTCGTGCGAGGGCGACTGCCGCTCGTGTCGGCGCAAGCCGAACCCCTCGAAGCTCAGCAAGCTGATGGGCTTGGACAACAATTCGGAATCGGCCCAGACCCGCGAAGAGATGATGCAGCAGAGCGCCCGGCAGATGGGCCGGCAGTTCCTTTTATCAGACCGGGAAATAGAGGTGCTGGCGCTCTACGCCCAGGGATACACGCAAAAGCGCGTGGCCGAAACCCTGTTCATTAGCCAAGGGACGGCCCACGCGCATATCAAGCGGATCTACGCCAAAACCGACCTGCATTCGCGCCAAGAGCTGATCGATTACCTGGAAGAATACACCGCTTAGCCGTCCTCTCCTCCCTCGGGAGCCTCGGCGGCCTGCGTCATCATTCCTCACGACCCTCTCGCACCTCTCCCACCGCAAGAGGTCGCTGCCTTACCCCGCTTGCGCTTCGCGCTCTTCCTCGGTCTCCCACACGTTGGGCTCGTGGGGCTCCAGCGACATCCGGTAAATAGCCCGGGAGTCTTCCATATCCAAGGGTCTGAACGAGCCGAACCGCTCTCCTTTGGTTTTCTCGAGCGTGGTGATGAAGGTTTCGATGTCGGACCGATCGATCCCGAACTCGCGCAGCGACGAGGGCATGCCCAAAGACATGAAGAACTCCTGGGTCTCGTCGATGGCCGCTTCCACCGCGTCGCGGATCGCGATTGCCGTATCGTCGACGGGTTCGATGCCGAATACGTCGCGCGCATACGACAGGAACCTGCTCGGGTCGGCAGACCACACGTAGCGCATCCAGTTCGGCATGATCACCGCCAGGCCCGCCCCATGCGTCACGTCGACGAAGTGCGCCGACACCTCGTGCTCGAGCCCATGGCTCTCCCAACCGCCTGCGCGCCCGCCGGGGTTCAGAGCCCTCCCGCACCCGGCGATATCGTTATGAGCCAGCATTCCCACCCACATGATGTTGGCTCGAGCCTCGTAGTCTTCGGGATGTTCGATAGCGCGCGGCCCATGCTCGATAAGCGTGCGCAGAAGCGAGGTGGCGATTCCGTCGGTAACCGTCACCGTTCCCAGGCCGCTGAAATAGCGCTCGCAGATATGGGCGAACATATCGGTCACGCCTGCGGCGGTCTGGTATGCGGGAAGGCTGAAGGTATGCTCGGGGTTCATGAAAGCGAAGCGGGGCCGGAAGGCATCGCTTCCCACGCCCACCTTGCGTCCCTCGGCGTCGTTGCTAATAACGCACGAAGCGGACGCTTCAGAGCCTGCGGCGGGAATGGTGACGAGGGCCGCGATGGGGAGCGCCCGCTCGATGGGGAGCCGCTGCGAGAAAATATCCCATACGTCTCCCTCGTAGAACACTCCGAAAGCGATGGCCTTGGCGGCATCGATGACGCTGCCCCCGCCCACCGCAACAACGCTGTCGAGGCCGTGCGCGCGCACCAGCTCGATACCTTTGCGCACGAACCCCACTTCGGGGTTCGGACGGGCGCCGCCCAGCTCGATCAGATCAACGCCGGCTTCGGCCAGCGATCTTTTCACCTGGTCGAGCACGCCCGAGCGTTTCACGGACCCCTGACCGCACACCACCAGCGCACACTTGAAGCCCGCTTCGCTCAGAGCTTTTCCCATGCCATCGGTAGCCGTGCGGCCGAAATGGAACTCGGTTGGGGAATAGAAGACGAAATCGTTCATAGTGCTCCTTTTCAACGGAGTGACAGCATTTGTGCTAGAACCAAGGTTACACCCTGCACGGCGCGCGAACCCCTGATACCATGATATTCGTCTCGATCGATCGTCAAACGACACACGATTCCGATTCCGGGAAGGAACGTCATGGCCAACAAAAACCTCGCTCAGAACCAAAACGAGATCACGGTGCTCGTCACCGGAGGCGCGGGCTTCATCGGAAGCCACACCTGCGTCGAGCTTTTGGACGAAGGGTACCGGGTCGTCGTCGTGGACAACCTCAGCAACTCGAGTGCCGCCGCGCTCGAACGCGTGCGCACCATCACCGGCGTTGCCGATGACCGCCTCCGGTTCTACGAAAGCGACATACTTAACCGCGACGCCCTAAAGCGCATCTTCTCCGAAAACGACATCGATGCGATCATCCACTTCGCGGGGTTCAAGGCCGTGGGCGAAAGCGTCCAAAAGCCCCTCGAGTACTACTGGAACAACATCGCGGGAACGCTTGTGCTCTGCGACGTAGCGCGCGCGCACGGCGTGAAGAACATCGTGTTTTCCAGCAGCGCAACCGTGTACGGCGAACCCGAGTTCATCCCCATCACCGAAGCGTGCCCCAAACACAGCGCCACGAATCCCTACGGGCAGACGAAATCGATGCTCGAGCAGATCCTCACCGATCTTTACGTGGGCGATAACGAGTGGAACATCGTGCTCCTGCGCTACTTCAACCCCATCGGCGCCCACGAAAGCGGGCTTATCGGCGAGGACCCCAAGGGCATCCCCAACAACCTGCTTCCCTATGTGGCGCAGGTAGCCGTGGGAAAGCTGGAAAGCGTTGGGGTGTTCGGCGACGACTACGACACCCCGGACGGAACCGGCGTGCGCGACTACATCCATGTGGTTGATCTCGCGCGCGGCCACGTGGCCGCGCTGCGCTGGATGGGCGGCAAAGTGGGAACCGGTAAAGCCATCGGCCTGGGCTCGATCGAAGGTCCGACGCAAACAAACGGCACGCGGGCGGGCGTTGGCATCTTCAACCTGGGCACCGGTACGGGCTCCAGCGTCCTCGATGTGGTGAAGGCCTTCTCACAAGCGTGCGGAAAAGATATCCCCTACCAGATCAAGCCACGGCGCGCGGGTGACATCGCCGTGAACTACGCGGTATGCGACAAGGCGCGCGACGAGCTTGATTGGGCGGCTCGATTCGACCTGTCGCGCATGTGCGCTGACAGCTGGCGTTGGCAGTCGAACAACCCCGACGGCTACAACGCCCGCTAGCGGAGGACCGAAGCGGGCTGCTCGGGCCTAGTACCCCGCCGCCCCCGCACCGCCAGCATTCGGAGCACCGCCTGCGGCAGCGCTGGAAGAGCCGCTGTTATAGGTGCCGCCTCCATTCTGGTTTCCGGTGTTCGCGTATGCGCCGTTGCCCGCACCGCCTTGGGGGGTCTGCCCTGAATACTGATTGGGATTCGGATTCGAATACGCGTTCGGCGAATATCCCGATGACGGGGCGACTTCCGTTCCGGAACGCGAAGAGACGCCCGACACCCGCTGCTGGTACTCGGCCATCAGCTTCTCGGGCGTCTTCTCGGTAGTCACCGTGCTGGGGTCAAGACCCGCATCCACCGCTTCCATCATCTTCTTGATAGCATCGTAATCGGCGAACACGTACGATGCTCCGTTGTACTGGGCCGGCAGCGAAGGAACCGTCGCAGAGTAGATGGTCATATCGCCGTTGCCCTTGACCGCCTGGGCAAGCCCGATGATATCGGTAACCTTCAGATTCGTGGCAACACATTTCGCGGCGGCTTGGATCACCCCGGGTATTTCGGTTACGGGAAGGGACTCGATCTTGGTGACGATCGCCTGAATCAGCTTGCGTTGGTTGGAGACGCGCGTGTAGTCGCCGTCGGCATAGGCACGGCTGCGGGCGAACACGAGCGCCGCCTCGCCATCGAGATGCTGGTGCCCCGCCTCGATCACCACCGGGCCGGCATCGGGATCGTCGATACGCTCCTCGACGTCCACGTCGACGCCGTCCACCGCATCGACGAGGCCTATCAGGCCCGAGAAGTTGATCTCGGCATAGTACGAGATATCCACTCCCAGCATTTCAGAGGCCTGCTTGATGGAACCCGCCGTGTCCCCGAAAGTATATGCCGCGTTGAACTTAACCGTTCCGTATTCGCTGAGGTTGATGGCGGTATCGCGAGGGATCGAAACCATCGAGACCTTGTTGGTCTTCGGATCGACCCTCACCACGATGTTCGTATCGGAGCGCCGTCCGATCTCGTCGTTGTCCTCACGTTCGTCCGAACCCACCAGCATGACGTAGAACGGCTCGGTCAGATTCGACTTCGCAGGGGCAAGCACCTCGTTGATCTCGGCTATCTCCTGATCGGTCTTGTTGCCCGCCAGCGTCGCATTGATCGCGTTTATGTAGAGGGCCGCCGCTGTCCCGGCCCCCACCAGCACCACGGCAAAGGCGATGAAGACACCGAGAGCGATGCGCTTTGCGCGGCTCATCTTCTTTTTGCTTCGCACCGAATACTGCTGAGCATCGCGGGCGTAGGCTTCCACCGCCGCACGCGGAATCGACGAGGGGATGTAATCAAAAGCAGGCTTGAAAGAACCCTGCTCCGCGCCGTCGGTGACAGAAGGGGTTTTCAGACTCGGGGCCTCGTTCTTCTTTCGAGCGTGCTTTCCTGCCATGTAGTCTCCTCCAAGCGCAGGCGAAGGCCCGCGCATGCACTCAAATCCGCAGGGCTTGTAGCCTCGACCTTCAACATGAGGTCTTCAGATGCCCGAGTACGCGGTCGATAATCGAACCCGTTCATATTACCATCTAGGCCCATTCGCCATAGAACGGGCATCCCGACGCGACAAGGGGCACACAGTAAAAGAGATCGGGGCGATCGCAGATCGGCTTCGGGGAAACGTTCGCGTTCGATAGAACGCGGATGCAACCGCGAAACGATTGCTAGTTTTTTGCTAAAAAGATCGTTCCGCAGATAATAAAACCGATTTTGAACAGCGATTATATATTTTCTAACTGTAACCTCTGAATTACATCGATGCGAAACGGCAACGTTACGCTAACCGCATGGATTACCGCACCGACATGCCCTTCGCCTATGCATCTGGACCCCCCGCCGGGGAACTCGGTGCCGCTTTGGGATACAACGTCAGGCGACTGCGCACCGAGCAACGTCTCACCAAACAGACGTTCGCGATGATGGTGGGCATCGGAAGGCCCTTGCTCGACAAAATAGAAAACGGCGAGGCGGATCCGAGGTTATCCCTCATCATCCGCCTCGCCGATGCGCTTTCGGTAACCCCCGAAGATCTTCTGGCGCTCAGCCTCTAGCAGAACCCTTCCACAAAATGGCGCACCTCGTCTTCCAGCTCCGACACCACCCTGTCGGCAGCCTCGGCATCCGAACCGCTCGCGAACACGTACGCCTTCACCTTCGGCTCGGTGCCGCTGGGCCTGAACACCACCTTGTGATCCCCTTCGACGGAAAACTCCACCACGTTCGCGGGCGGCAGGCCCCCTTCCCCTAACCGGTAGTCAACCAGCCTTGTCACGGGGCGATTCGCCAAGAGAACAGGGGGGTCGGCTCGCAAGCCGGCCATCAAGTCGGCCATGCCGGCCGCCCCGGCCGCCCCGGGAAACGAGAACGACAGCGTCTTGTTGCGGTAAAAGCCGTGCTCTTCGTACAGGGTGCGCATAGCCTGGGCAAGGTTCAATCCCCGCGCCTTGTAGTACCGCGCCATCTGGCATATCAGCATCGAGGCGTCCACGGCGTCTTTATCGCGCACATACGTGCCGTTCAGGTATCCGTAGCTTTCTTCGAATCCGAAGAGGAAGCGCTCCTCCTCGCCGCAGGATTCGAGCTCGCCGATGATTCCGCCGATGTACTTGAAGCCGGTCAGAACGCGGCGCACCGCAAAACCGTACTTGTCCGCAAGGGCATCCACCATGGTGGATGACACGATCGTGGTCGCAACGATGCGGCGGTCGAGGGTTCGGCCTTCCTCGATCGCACGACGAGCCAGGTAGTCCAGAAGCAGCACGCCCATCTCGTTACCCGAAAGCAGGATGTAGCGGCCATCGTCTTTCACCGCCACCCCCACGCGATCGGCGTCGGGATCGGTGGCCAAAAGCAAATCGGGACGCACTTCTTCGCACAGATCGATGCCCTTCTGCAGCGCAGCGCGCTCTTCGGGGTTCGGGTATTCGCACGTGGGGAAATCGCCGTTCGGCTCCCCCTGTTCGCGTACAACGGCCACATCGGTCACACCGATGCGGGCAAGGATGCGCTCGACGCACTCGCGACCGCAACCGCACAACGGCGTGTACACCACCTTCAGATCCGCGTCCGCGCCGGGATCGACTCCAACCGCGGCTACGGCGTCTATGTACCGATCAAGCGTACCCTCATCGATCCACCGTATAAGCCCGGCCCTCTCCGCCTCCTCGAACGGCACGGCCTTCACTCCGGAAAACGGATCGACCTTCGCGATGGCCGCAGAGATATCCGAAGCGTCCTCGCTGGTGATCTGGCAGCCGTCGGCCCCGTACACTTTGTAGCCGTTGTATGCAGCGGGATTATGCGAAGCCGTCATGCAGATGCCCCCCGCGCAGCCCAGATCGCGCACGGCGAACGAAAGGGCCGGCGTGGGTTCGATGCGCGGATACACATGAACCGACACCCCGTTGGCTGCCAGAACGGAGGCCGCATGCCGCACGAACACCTCGCCCATATGGCGGCTGTCGCGCGCAATGGCTACCGAAGGGCGCTCGAAGCGAGAATTCAGATAATCGGCCAAACCCTGGGTGGCGCGGCCCACGGTATAGACGTTCATGCGGTTCGTGCCCGCTCCGATCACGCCGCGCAAACCCGCGGTGCCGAACTCCAGATCTTTGAAGAACGCATCGGCGATAACGGAGTCATCGCCCGCATCCCTCATAGAGCAAAGCTCGGCCGCAAGGCTTTCGTCTTCGACGCAATCGATCCACAGATCCAGCTTATTGCGATAATCCAACATGACGTCACTCCCTATTCTGCACCCAATCAAGCAAGTCGCCCGGTCGGTCGATAATAACCTGCGCGCCGCCTTCGATCAGCGTCGTGCGCGACTGGTATCCCCACAAAACCCCAAGCGCGATCGCATGCGAGCGCAAAGCCACCTCCATATCGGTGCCCGAATCGCCTACATACCCCACCTCTGACGGGATGCATCCCAGCTGAGAGATGGTTTTCATCAACCCGGTGGGATCGGGCTTGCGCGGATAATCCGCGCACTCGCCGTGAACCTCGTCGAACACACCGGGGAAATGGGCTCCTATCACCTCCTGTGTGGCGGCATCGAATTTGTTCGACAGCACCGCAAGACGGCAGCCGCGATCGGAAAGACGGGCCAACAGTTCGGGAATACCCTCGTACGGCTTGGTGTTCGCATGCCCCAACGAGGGGAACAGCGCGCGCCACGTGGCGACCACCGCCTCGATCTCGGCATCGGAAACCCCCGTCGGAAGCGCGCGACGTATCAGCATGGCAGCGCCTTTACCCACGAAACCCCTGATGGCTTCAATGCTATGCGTCGGGTATCCATGGTGGCGCAACGTTTCGTTCGTCAGCGCCGCAAGGTCGGGAAGCGTATCGAGCAGCGTCCCGTCCAAGTCGAACACAAGCCCTTTAAGATTGCTGCGCTGCATGAAGCGGCTCCTTGCCCTGTAACGAAAAAGCCGATCCCGGGAGGATCGGCTAGAACTCTTGGAGCGGGCGACGGGAATCGAACCCGCGTGGTCAGCTTGGGAAGCTGAAATTCTACCATTGAATCACGCCCGCAGTAGGAAAGCATTATAACCGTACCTCCTTCATTTCCTTTGTCATTTCAGCAAATCATCATGCAACATGTCCTAAGCGACCGCACGCTTCCCTCCGTCCTGCGCGACCCAGCCGCCGAGTTCGCCATCGCGTCGGAGAAGCTCATCGCCCAAGTGGCCGCCGGCCTCGGTATCAACGAGAAGACCCTGGGGAGATGGGTGACGGTCAGGAAATATGCACGTACAATCAAAGCACCTTCGCGAACAGGAAGCACGTCAAGGGCTTTCTGTCCTTTCCAGAACCAACGGCAACCTCTTCCTGTCCCACCAATTCGAATCCGCGCTTCTCGTAGAACTGGTATGTGCAGCCTGAATCCGTGTACAGATAGGTGAGCTTTCCGCGCTCGCGCCGGGCAAGCTCTTCCAGAAGCGCGGTTCCTACCCCCTTAACGCTACCGCCCGGCTCGGCAGCCAAGAAGCGAAGCTCGCCGTCGGGTTTAACGACCGCCTCCAATTCGGAAAGCATCCGGTCATTCGCTTGGTAGTAGTCCCTAGCGCTCGGGTCTACCGCTTTTTCGACGAAGCCGAACGCAGCAACGAAAGCGGACATCGGCGCGGACTTGAACACCCTCGGCTCTCCCGCATACGATGCAAGCAGCGCGCCTACGAAGCGCCCGTCCGCATATGCGGCGATGGCCTGCGTTGCATACAAAAGTTCCAGGTACCAGAAATACGTGCCATACAATCTGAGAAGCGGTCCTCCGCCTACAAGCTCTTTGAAGTGCATGCCTTCAATCGCAAAATCTATGGCGCGCTTGAAGTCTTCACGACGAAGATCGCCGATGCGTATGTCAGTCATGATGGAGCCTTTCCGATTCACCTGCGGTATACCACGTTGCCATCGCATATCGTAAACAGTACTTTTGCATCGAGACTCTTTGCAGGCGCACATCTGGTGATGTCGGTATCCAGCACCACGATGTCTGCAAGCTTTCCCACTTCCAAGATTCCAAGCTCGTGCCCGCGTCCATTTGAGACGACAGTGCCGTAAATGTATGCACGGATGGCGTCGTACACGCTTATGTCGTGAGATGGATACCATAGCCGACTTTGCCCATCCGGCAACGTCTCCGCCCGGGTTACAGCGGCATGGATGCCCAAGAGTGGATTCACATCCGTCACAGGCGCATCCGTCCCGAACGACAGGTTGACGCCGTCTTGCAGCATGACGTCGTAAGCAAGTATGCGTCGATGCCACGTCGTCCATGAACTGCTTCAATCCTAGCACGTCAATCATGGCGCTGTGGGAAAATCTTCGCCTGAGCTTTTTCGCCCTTGCAAGGTCACGGGTGCAGGTTGGATAGAGGTAAAGCCGTAGCGGAACCCTACCCAGCAGGTCGATCATCTGCGCTTCCAACAAACTCGGAGTTTCAGGAAGAGAGGAGAAGATGGAAGCGTTTCCCCTGTTTCACAATCGACTGTATGCGAGAGACGATCGTTCTTCATACACGAAGCCGACCCCCGGCTCCGGCCGCAAGAACAAGAAGGGCGACCTCCTTAGGGGCCGCCCTTCCAAACGAGATCGCGCACAACTCTTTAGATGCTCTTCACCAGCTCGGTGATGAAGTCGGTATTCTCCGCCAGAACATCCGCAGATACGTTCTCGATCACATCCTCGCTGGTTGCCGACAGGGCAACCTCTTCCGCTTCGATGCCCACCAGGTGCATCCCCTGCAAGCCCCGACGCGACGCCACCGTGATCGCCGACTCGTTCCATGGAAGAGAAATCGAGTCAAGTTTCCTGCCCGTAACTCGCGAGGCTTTCTGAATATAGCGCTTCATGCGCGCCGACGGCCTCACCTTGCGCACCGTACCCTCTTCCTGAACCAACGCCAGCTTGCCCGCCGCAATCGAATCGATGTCGATGAGGATGGACCCGCGCAGATCAGAAGCGTACTTATCCAAAAACGCGCGCATGCCGTCGCGCCTTCCGATCTCGGATCCCAGAGCGACGAACCAGATCTCCGTCGTGAAATCCGGGTTGTTGAAATGATAGATCTGGCTGATCTCTTCATTCAGCTCGGCAGCCACCTCGAGAAGAGGGGCCGGTGCATGCTCTTTGATCGGCTCGTCTTCCCCCGCATTCTCGGATCCCGACTTCGTATCGACCCGCCCAAGCTGTACGCGCGAGAAGGCGCCGCCGTTCCACGTGCGCCTATCCCAAGGCTCGCTCGGCCCGATCTCGCTGTAGGGAGCATCGGGGTCGAGCGCGGAATCGTCAACCAGCAGATACCCTCCGCCTTCGGTGTATGCCTCGGGGGCAGATGCCACTCCGCCTCGAACGTCGGTCGGCCTCCTTCGATTGGAAGCATCGCCTTCGTCGGCGGTTTTACGGGCGCGGGCAGCCGAATCGTAGGACCGCGACCCATCGCGGAAGCTCTCCCATCCTCCCCGTGCGCGTCCAGTTTCGCGGGCGTCGAAATCCTGTTCGACATCAAGCCATTCCTGGGGAGTCTCTTTCAAATCCTCTTTCCTGCTCGAAAAGCCCAAGCGATCCATGAAGCGCTGGAAGCGGCTCTTGGGCATCTCGACGTATCCCGGGCCGGCGGGAGCGCCTGAATCGGTGAAGTTCTCTTCGATGCCCGAATCGTCGGCGTCGTCAACGTAGATTTCCTCGGGGGCGGCCCCCTCAAGCAACTCTTCCCCCACCGGGGTGATAGAACCCGTCGCCCCCGCCACGAACGACCCGACCGTGGAAACAGGAGAGGGATCTTCGGCGTTCACGCGCGTAATGGTGCCGGAAACCGACGGAAGAACCGTGCGCATCCCCCGAATCACGCCCGATTTGGAAGGATGCTCGGCTGCGATAGCCGCAGGATCGATTACAGGCACGCGCTCCAGACCGCGCGCAACCGCCGAAGCGGGAGGCTGGTCGGCAAGGGGTGCGGGCTGCTTGCTGGGCTCCACGGCATCTGCTGCAGGAGCATCGAGGCGGGGTAGCTCGACCGCAGACGACGCCGGTGTGATAACCGGCTTCGCGTCTACAAGAGATTCCGAAGCGGGGATATCGAGATCGGTAACGTCGATCCTGCCGGTAAGCTCGGCGCTGCCTTCGGGCCAGTTCCTCATGAATCCCGGTTCGGGAACGTTTTTCTCGAACGCTCCCTCGGTAAGGTTCTGATCGGGAGGAATAATGGGGTCCGATGTTTTTTTTCGCTCGATCAGGCTGGCGAACTCGGCAGACAGAGCGTCGCGATCGACCGGGGCCTCCTCGCCCAGCAATGCGGGGGAGAAATAGCTTTCGGTGCTGATGACCTCGGACGGCGCATCCTGAGCCGTAGCAGCCCGACCCTCCGAACCCGCAAGCTCTTCCGATGCGTACAGTGCATCGAGCGCGGTAGCGGAATCGGCGGCAACCTGCTCCTCCTCGCCAATCGCTTCCGACGATGCGGATCGCACCGCAGCGGGCTGGTCGGCCACAGCTGGGAATGCTCCCTGCTCATCGCCGACATCTTCGGTTTCGATGGTATGCCAGACATCCTCTTCGGGGGCAGAAGCAGCGACGGGTTCGTCAAAGGAAGCGGCCGAATGCGGGAGCTCCGCCTGAGCCTCCCGCTGGGCCAGAGCCTCCTCGCCAGCGTCGGCGTAGCGCGAACGAAGGGATTCGTCCACCTCGGAATCGGATCTCCGGGCCTTCTGCTGCGCTGCAACGAACCAGGCGGGAACCGAGGGATCACCCGCAAGCTCAGAGGCGGCAGGCGCATGCGCCCGCCCGTCTTCCGAAGCGGGCGATACGGCCTCGGACTCTGAACCCCCCTCGACGGAAGACGTCTCCTCGATGGTTTCGGGTGTCGGGGCGACCTCGTTGACAGACGGCTTCGAAGGTTGCGACACGGATGCACTGCGCTCGTCCTGCGGCGTCCACACCGCGCCCGGGGCGCCGGTAAAGGCGGCAAGCGCGGCCTTGGCGGCATTCAGGGGATCGGCGGGGTCGATCTCGGGAGTCCGAGGGGCCGCAGCAGACTGCGACCGAGACACGGGCTGATCTACAACGCCCGCGCGGGCAGGCGCTTCGGAGGCAGAAGCCTCGTAAACCACCTCGGTCTCATCATCGACCAAACCCTGCTCGACAGCTGCTTCGTACCCGTGGATGCGGGCGTCTGCGTTGCTCGATCCGCCCCCCACCCGACGGGCCACTTCCAGCAGAGCCGCAACACCGCTGGCGTTGTCGTTCGCCCCTTCGCTAAAAGGAGCGATGCGAGCAGCCACCGTGCGAACGACCATCACCGCGCAACCGATGAGGGCTACGGCAAGAAGCAAGTTGAAGAATACCGCACCCGGACCTTGAGGGGCGATAAGCTGGCGAAACAACGTTAGGATGGGAACGGCGACAACGGCCCCCGCGCAGATCTGAGGCATCGGAGCGGGAACGTTTTCGATGAAGCGCAGATAAGATGGACGTACGCGGCCGGAATCGTAATGCGCAACCAGGATGACCTTCCGACTGCGACGCGGCATCCCCTCTTGGCGATCGGGGACGTACTTGGCCACAACATTTTGCGACACCCCCTTGCCCAGCTGGTCAGACACGTACGGGCGGTCAAGGATCTCGAGAGCGAACACCGCGGCTGCGACGATCGTGACAACCAGCACTCCGACTGCCAAAGCGGGAAACACCATGCCCGCAACGGTGGCCACGATAATGACGGCAGCGCATACGCCGCGAACGAAGCTCGACTCTATGGAGGTCGAGAAATCGTCGATCACCGCGGCGAAACCCGACTCCTTCTGCATCTGATCGGCAATGTAGAGCGCGGCCTGCTGCTCTTCCTCAGTACCCGCCGGTCGAGGTCCAACCTCTTGAGAGAGGTACTGCACGTTATCCAAAAGTTCAGCCATCAGTATGCCTTTCATCTGATATGCGCTGTTCGATGCGCATACTCGCATGAAAGTATAAACTATTTGGATTGAGTGCCCAAGTAATCGCGAAGCTCGGAATCCGATTGCGTAGCTTCTGCACGCGCACGGCGATAGCTTTCAGCTTCGCTTGACGACTGAGCTTGTACGAAATCGAGAACTACCTGGTCAACCGAAACAGGAAGTCCTTTTGCGAGGCGAGACGCCCGCTCGTCCGATTCGGTGTAGCGATCGTTTTGCGCGCGCGCTTCATCTTTGTTTCGATCGATAAGCGCCGCGTCGGCTGCGTCAGCATAGCCAAGAGCCTCCAAACGCGCTTCGATGTATTCGATATAGGGTTCGACTTTGATGCCGGGTGCCGCTGAAAGCGCTGAGGACAACCCGTCCAGCGCATCGTTGAACCGCTGCGCCGCCCGCGCGCCCTTCTCCCGCACGTCTTTGATCTCGTCGACCGATGCCGCCTTCGACGATAAACCGGCGGCCTCCCGCGCAAGGGTGTCTCCCTCCTGCAGGCTCGACCATGCGTCGCGCAGCCGCTTCAATAGATCTTGCGCGGCGGCGGCCTTCTCCATAACCCGCTCCGCTTCGCCGATCATCTGCTGGCGCGCCTCGACGTTTTCCCGAGCCGCTGTCATCGCGGCGGAAACTCCGTGAGGCAAGCGCCGAGAAGAGAGGGCGCGGAGCAGCGAGCTCGCCTCGCCCAGAGAATCTTTCGCCGCTGCGATATCGGAATGCGCCGCAACCCACACACCCTTCTCGGTTGCCTTAACCGGATCCTCTACCAACGAATCGAGCGCAGCGAGCGTCGTATCCGTTTCGCCTATCTTATTCAGAGCGCGCGAGAACATGGCCTCGTTGCCTCGATCCTCTTTCACGTAAGTGAATGCCGTATACCCGGCAACGCCGATGGCGACGATGGCAAGAACGGCAAGGGCTGCTCGTCCTGCGCGCTTCATGGCACGCCGGCGCTTCCTGCGCGCTATCTCGAACGCCACCTGATCTTGAGGAGAGGATGCGCGTTTTCCCGAAGAAGCGGCAGCCGCATCGGAAGGCGAAGTCGTGCGCCTCGCTCTTAGATGGCCGCGTCCTTGACGAAGCTTGCGAGGAATCCGTTTAGAGGACGACGGATCGACACGATCGGACGGCGCCGTAGATTCGACCGTCCGTCCCGCTGCAACCTCTGATGTTTCACGTGAAACATCGCTGCGCTTACCCAGCGGAAGGGAGATATGCGGCACTCCCCCCGAAATGCGGAGAAGTCGCTGCTTTGCCGTGGGCTTCCTCTCGTCCAAAGACTGACGGGCAGCATCCAGGACATCCAACGAGATCTCGTTGGATGTCCCTTCCGTATTCCGTTTGATATGGGCAACGCGAATGCGCTGCGGCAACGACGGCATGGCTTAGCGTCCGCTCATCGCCGAAAGAGAAGCGATGATCTCGCTCGTTGGACAGATGCGCACCGTCTTGCTCTGGAGCGAATTCAGAACCGTTTTTCCATAGCTTTTCGTCACCAAGCGTCTGTCCGCCAAAATAACGACTCCGGCATCGTCAGACTTCCGAATGAGGCGGCCCGCTGCCTGTTTCGTTTCGATAACAGCCTGCGGGAGGGTGTATCTGAACCACGCACGGTCGTCGCGCGACGAACGCTCGCACGAAAGCGGATCGGTTGGGCGTGAAAACGGCAGCTTCGGTATGACGACGCCCCTCAGCGTTGATCCGGGGGCATCGAATCCCTGCCAAAACGACTTCAAGGCGAACAGAGACAGGCTCTCATCGGCAATGAAATCGTCGCGTAGGGCTTTGGGGGACACGCCCTTTCTCTGGCAGACAAGACGTAGGTCTTCCTTTTTCATCGACGGGTTCACTTCGTCGAAGCAGCGCTCCATTTCGCGGCGGTTCGTGAACAACGTGAGCATGGAACCGCCCTGTGCGAGGTGCACTCCTATAAGGAGCTTCTGCAAAGCCGCCAGATACGACGGCGCATTGGGCTCGGGCATATCGCTTGCCACGTAAACGATCATGTTGTTGTCGAAATCGAAGCTTGAATCGACTTGAAGCTCGCGCGCGAAGGACCCCTCGTCCTCGTTCAGCCCCATCGCCCTGGTAAACGCTTCAAAACGACCATCGACCGATAATGTGGCCGAGGCGTAGACCACAGACTTCGTTCGGCTGTAGAAGGCGTCGCGCATCATAGAGCCCACTTCGAGCGGCATAGCCCCAAGCGCATCTCCGAGACGATCCTTTTTCCGAAGCAGATTCGCCTGAAACACGAACGACTCCGGTTGCTTGTTGAAAATCAGATCGCATGCCTCGATGAGCTCTTTGAGCTCGATGGCGGTCGAAGCGATCTCGCGCTGGGGTTCTGCAGCGGCGTCGATCCCTTCGAGAAACGCCACCAGATCCTGGCAGCAACGCACCAGCTTCTCGGCTGCGTCCACCATGACAAGGGCATGGCTCTTCAGGCTCGCGAACACCGAGCTATGGCGCACCTCGCTGTTCAGCCACAGATCGATGCTCTCGTAGGATCTTCCGGACTTCTCGGTATCGAAATACAGAAGATCCTTCACATGCAGACAGTATTCCTCAGCGGCGCGTGCGAAAGTGTTACCCGCTTCCTGAGCCTTGGCGGAAAGCCCGTAGAACAGCGGCGCACTTTCCTCAACTTCTCCCGCAGCCCCTCTCTCGGCCCGAGCGAAGATCGTCCGCGAGCCGGCAGAGGGGGCAACGCGTCCTGACAGGCGGGACAGCGCGTCCGAATCGACCTTCTTCGTGAAAGCGCGGCGCGCTTCCGATTCGATACCATGGGCCTCGTCGACCACCCAGCACGCGGCCTGGGGCAGAAGCCCGCCGTCAGCCGCTAAATCGCAGCACAGCAACGCATGGTTGGTGACCACGATGTTGCAGCGCTCCGCGCGGCGGCGCGCGCCGTGTCCGAAGCACAGGCTTCCAAAATAAGGGCATTTTCTGCGCAGACAATCGTTACTCGTTGTGGTGATGGCCCAACGCGGCAGCAGCCGGTAGTCGATTTTAAGCGCATCCAGATCGTCGAACCCGCTTTGCTCGATATACGAAAGCAGTGCCGCCAGAGCGGGGGCTTGGTTTTTCTGCTTACCCGCCACCTCGCGCACCGAGGGACCCTCCGATACGATCTTTTCCACCTTGCGAAGGCATGGGTAATGAGCGATGCCCTTCAAAGCGGCGTAACTCAATTCGGGAAGATCGGGGGCCTCCTGCCGAATGGCCCGGGCCAAAGCGGGGAGCTCGGAAAAAACCAGCTGATCAAGCAGGGCGTTCGTATTGGTGGCAACTCCCATCACCGCTTTGCTGCGAAGCGAGGCGAGCGCGGCGGGAACCAGATAGGCCATCGACTTGCCGACGCCCGTCCCCGCCTCCACCACGAGATTGTTCGACCTCTCGAACGCCAGACGCACGGCCTCGGCCATCTCCAACTGCTCGGGGCGAGGATCGTAGCTGCGGTATATCCGCCCAAGCAGACCTTCAGAGCTGAAAGCACGCGCTACATCCGCCCGAGAGGGAACATCCAGAAAAATCCCCTCGTCATCGAAGGCCGTCGCATCCGAAACCGCGGTCGGCCGTTGCGGCTTCAAAGAGGAATTGACGCGCTGCCGCCGCATCGATCTCAATGAGAACAAGGATGCCCGATCGGCAGGCTTTGGCCGTCCTTCATCGGCATCGGCCGTACCGGATGCAGGAGCCTCATCCAAAGCGGCAAGGGGCGATCCTGCAGGCGCATTATTCAGCAAATAGCCGAACACGACCACCGATGGCCATTGATTTTTGTCGGTCATCGATGCAATCTCGGCCACCAAAGATCGCGGCATCGTGCAAACGGCGGTCAGCAATATCCGAAACAGCGAACAGGTCGCCTCTACATCGGCATCAGCTCGATGGGTCGAAAGAGGGGCGTCGAACGCTTTCACGAGATCGATGAGCCTATGGGATTTCAGGCGGGGCAACGCGATGCGAGAAAGATCCAGCGAGTCGATCCATTCGTTTTCAAGCAGCGCCGCGCCCGCAGGGTATTTCGTGGTGAACGTCCGATCGAACTCGGCATTGTGCGCCACGATGCGGGCATCGCCCACGAACTCGACCAATCGCTCTATAACCTCGTTCGGCGTCGGTGCTGCGGCTATATCCTGGTTGGAGATATGGGTAAGATGCTCGATCTCTTCAGGAATGGGCTTTCCCGCGTTGGCAAAACTGACGAACCAGGACTCTATTTTCCCATGATCCATGCGCGCCGCGGCCACCTGAATCAGCTCGTCGTGCGAGAACGATAAACCCGTCGTTTCCGTATCCAGAACGACAACGTTCTCATCAAGCGCACCGAAATCAAGCCTGTCGGCCAGATCCTTCAAAGAAGCGTACCGCTCGATGACGTCGATCGGGGTACCGTCGGTGATGTTTGCATCCAGATTTCCGCGCAGGCGGGACATTGAAGATTCCATTCCAACAGACTAGCAAATTACCGACCGATAAGCAGCTCCGAGAAGATGCTTGCCCACCGCACCGCGAAAAAAGCGAAGCGCTACGGACGAAAGCGCATAAAGGCGACCTTCACAAAAAGCATGATACACTTGCGCCCGTCTGAACGATCGAGAGGAATAACGTGCGCTACGAAGGATTCTACACCCGCTTCGAAGCCGTATCGAAGAAAGACGCCGCCGTGCTGATCGGCGCAGATACCCTGGTGGGAGACGAATTCGATATAGAGATCAGAAACGAGCGAGGTACAGCCGTCGCATGGATCAGAAATAGGTTCGGAGCCGAAATAGGTTTCTTCGGCATCGAAGCGACTCGCAAGATTCAGCTTGCGCAAGCGCGGGGCGACGTTATTAAAGTTATGCTCTCTTTTGTCGCCTATTCCGAAGACCCCTCTCCCGGCCTGTATTGGGGCGAGATGGCGGTGGTGTCGTATCCAGCCTCTGAAAGCGACTGCTTCAAGGTATTCTGCGCTCAAATATCGAAGCGGCTTCAAAATGGTATCCGTCCCGACATCGCCCTGTCCGAACAGGGCGAAGCAAAGGTTATCGAAAGCAAGGGCGCCTGGATGCCCTCGGCGACAACCCCTCTTCCGAAAAAGAAGTCGGGCATGGTGATCATGAAAAGCAAGCGGCGCTTCTCCGAGCACATGATCGAGCAGGGACGCGCGGGAAACAAGGGGTGCTTTATCGTTGGCTGGGCCTTTATCCTAGCGTTCGTTGCGGCGGGCGTTTGGGTTCTCAAGCAGCTCGGACTGTTCTGACCGCCCGCAAGCGCCGCCGCGTTCACCTCAAACGCGTTACTCCAACGCCAGCTGAACCAACTTAGAGCAGAGCTGCGGAAAGCCGAGCCCGACTGCGCGCGCGGCGTCAGGAAGCAGAGACGTGCTGGTCATGCCTGGAATCGTATTGGTTTCAAGCAACCAGATCCGTCCCTCGCCATCTTGGATCATATCGGTACGGGAAACGCCTCGGCAGCCCAGAACCTTATGGGCATCCACAGCAAGCTGCTGCACCTTCGCCGTATCCTCATCAGAGAGGCGCGCGGGACAGATATGCTGGGAACCGCCGGGGGCGTACTTCGACTCGAAATCGTAAAATTCATGAGAAGGAACGATCTCGATTACCGGCAAGGCTTCGATCGTTTCGTTTCCCAGCACCGCAGCGGTCAATTCAATGCCTTTGACATACTTCTCCACCACAAGATGGTTATCGATCTCGAACGCTTCCTCGATTCGCAACGTGAGCTCCGAATCGTTTTCGACTATGAAAACGCCCAGGGCGCTCCCTTCGGTTGCGGGCTTCACAACGCAGGGAATCCCCAGCGACCGAACGATTTCATCGACCTCATACGATTCCCCACGAACAAGATCTATCGACGGAGGGGTGGGCAAACCTGCCCTCTCGTACATAACCTTGGCTTTCGCCTTATCCATGGAAAGCGCGCTGGATAGCACGCCCGAACCGGTGTAAGGGATGCCGGCGTACTCCAACAAACCCTGAACCGTGCCGTCTTCGCCCATCTTTCCATGAAGACAGAGAAAGGCAACATCGAAACCGTCCGAAAAAAGTCTCATGATCTGATCTTTTTCGGCTGTATCGATCATCGTAACCTGGTAGCCGGCTTCGATAAGCGCTGCCTGCGACCCCTCTCCGGAAGCGATCGATATCGAGCGCTCGCCACTTGTGCCTCCGTACAGAAGAGCTACCTTGCAGTTTTCGGGATTCATTTCGGCTGTGCCGCCTTCCGGTAAGATGCGATGCCTAGCAAGTATATCAAAGCAGACCGACCAGGTAATTACATCCTTTTCCTTCTGTACGTTTCACGTGAAACACAGTCTCCCTTATAATCTGATCATGGAAAACTCGATCAAACAATTCTCTCTTCCCGATCTTGGGCAAACGCTTGAGCACAGAGGCATCCCGAAATTCAGGGCGATGCAGATTGCCTCGTGGCTGTACGTGAAGCGCGTGCGCTCGTTCGACGAGATGACCAACCTTCCTTCGGCTCTCCGTTCACAGCTTGCGTTGGCTTATCCGTTTACCTTTCCGACAATAGCGGATCGTCAGGTCTCGCATGACGGCACGCGAAAGTACCTCCTCGAATTGATGGACGGCACATTGGTCGAGACGGTGGGGATACCTTCCGATGATGGCCGACTCACGGTCTGCTGCTCGAGCCAGGCGGGATGCGCCATGGGGTGTCTTTTCTGCGCTACGGGGAAACAGGGGCTGAGGCGCAACCTTCTTCCAGGGGAAATCGTCGACCAAATCAATGTCGTAGGCGAAGATTTCGGGCAGCGCATATCCAACGTGGTGGTTATGGGCCAAGGGGAACCCTTTGCAAACTATCGCAACCTCATGGGAGCGCTGCGCATTCTGAACCATGGGAAACTCCTCGATATTGGAGCGCGGCGCATCACGGTGTCAACGTGCGGGATAATTCCAAAAATAGAAAGCTTTACCTTAGAACCCGAACAGTTCACGCTGGCCGTTTCCCTCCATAGCGCTCATCAGAATACGCGTGATCTCATCATGCCCGAATTAGCAAGATTCCCTCTATCCGATTTGAGAGACGCCCTTAAATCGTATTCCAAAGAAACAGGGAGGCGAGTCTCTTTAGAATACGCGCTTATCGAAGGAACCAACGACGATGATCAGGAGCTGCATCGCCTCGTTCGCTTCTGCAAGGGTCTTCTGTGCCATGTGAACCTCATCATGCTGAATCCGATCTCCGATTCACCCTTCAGACCGGTCTCGCGAAAAACTTTGGAACGATGGACCGGTGAATTGGAACGCAACCGAATTAACGCGACGGTAAGGCAATCTCGGGGCGCTGATATCGACGGTGCGTGCGGACAGCTTGCCAATTCAGTTTTAAAGGCCTAGTTTTTGTTTTTTGACTTGCTACACGATTAATATCAAAACCGCCCGTTAGAATCGATTCTAACGGGCGGTTTTTTAAATACGGAAACTAAGCCGAATGATTTTGATTGGAAAGCTCCTTGAACAACCTCTCCAGATCTTCTTCGTCCTTGAACTCGATTTCAATCTTGTTTTTCCCTTTGACCGTCTTCACGCGCACGTTGGTATGAAGAGAGTTCCTTAAGGAACGCGCAACGCGTTTGAAAGATTTGGGAACCGGAACGCGCGTTGACGTAGAAGACTCCTTCTTACCGGACATGAGCCTCGCAAGAGCTTCGGTCTCACGCACCGAAAGTTTTTCGGCCACCAGTTTCTCGGTCAGCTTCCTACGACCTTCCTCATCGGGAACCGAGAGAATAGCCCGAGCATGGCCCGCCGTGATCTTCTCTTCGAACAGCAACTGCTGGGCATCTTCGGGAAGCTCGAGCAAACGCAACGCGTTCGCAATAGTAGAGCGACCCTTCGATACCGCCTGGGCAACTTCGGATTGGGTCAGGCTTCCATGCTCCATCATGCGACGATATCCATACGCCTCTTCGATAGGATTCAGATCGCTTCGTTGAATGTTCTCGATAAGGGCAAGCTCGAGGGCTTTATCATCATCGGCTTCTTTGATACGGATGGGAAGTTTTGAAGCGCCCAGTAAAAGCGATGCCTGGTATCGACGCTCGCCCGCAATGATCTGGTACGTGCCGCCTGCCGCCGGACGCACTAAAACCGGCTGAAGAAGGCCGTTCGACTTAATAGATTCGGCCAACTCTTCAAGCTCTTCCTTTTTGAAACTGGTACGCGGCTGGTCGGGATTCGGAACAACCTTTTCGATATCCACTTCCCTATTCGAGGTTCCGGGTTCGTCCGCCTCCCTACGCGTATGAATCGTTTCACGAGGCTCTTCCTGCACCTGGATATGCTCGATAACCGGTTTGTCAGATACCTCGCGAGCCGTTACGCTTTTGATGGTGATGCGATCTTCGTTGAGGAAGTCCTCTTCGGAAACTTCGCTTGAAAGGGCAGGGGCGGGCGGTTCTTCGACCTGTTGGTTTTCCCTGCTTTCCATTTCGACGCGCTGGCGCCCTGGGACCTCGTTAGACGTTTCAATGCCCACTCCGCCTAGAAGGGAGTTCAACCCCCGACCAAGCCCTCCTTTGCTCTTAGCCACGCTTCACCACTTCTTTCGCAAGATCAGAATACGACTGGGCTCCCTTCCCAGCAGGATCGTACTGGGTGATGGGAATGCCATAGCTGGGAGCCTCGGACAACTTTACCGTGCGGGGGATAACGGTCTCGAACACCTGTTTCCCGAAAAAGCTTCTCACCTCGCCGGCAACTTGTTTCGCAAGCGTTGTACGACCATCGTACATGGTAAGAAGAATCCCATAGATATCCAACGAGGGATTGAGACGAGATTTGACACGTTTCATCGAATCGAGAAGTTTTGTCACGCCTTCCAGCGCATAAAACTCGCACTGGATTGGAATAACAAGTTTATCTGCGGCAACCAAAGCATTCACCGTAAGCAATCCGAGCGACGGAGGGCAATCGATCAAAATGTAGTCGTATTTCCCACGCAGTCTTCCAACTGTGTCGCGCAGCCTGTTTTCGCGAGCCATTTCCGATACCAACTCGACTTCCGCACCAGCCAGATTAATCGTCGCCGGGGCAAGATCCAGCCCTTCGGTTATATCCGGAATGATAATATCCTCGATCTGAACATCGTTAAGAAGCACGTCGTAAATGCATCGGTCGATTTCGGCTTTATTGATTCCCAAGCCGCTTGTCGCATTACCCTGCGGATCAAGATCGATCAGGAGAACCTGTTTGCCCTGCTCTCCCAAAGCAGCCGCTAGGTTAACGGCTGTCGTTGATTTCCCGACGCCGCCTTTTTGGTTGATGATCGCAAAGATCTTCGTCTGACCGATCACGTGCTTGACCGGTTTTTTATCCTTATAGGATTTCAGCTCCTTATAGGCGACTTCTTCCTCCAGGGAAGATACCTCTTCTACATCCGTAGGCCTCTCGACCACTTCCATGCGTTCGATAACCATACCCTCATCGACCATAACCTCGCGCTCAGCTTCATCGTTCAACTGAGTCGGAGTTTTTTCGGGCTCTTGAAGGGTTTCAGTCTTCTTATTAAGCCTCAGACCATCGAATAGACCCACGGGATCTCCTTTCATCATACGATGCAAGTATAGCGTGTTTCACGTGAAACACGTCTTTTATCGTTTGGTTCACCGGCAGCTTCAGACAACCGACCGGGCGATCTAGAGAGGCTTTTTTTGAGCAAAACTCACCGGACGAGGGAGCTTGATTCGAGGGTTGCCTATCTTCTCGAAAGAAAGAATGGTTCTGAATGTTTCCCCGTCGCTTAAATACACCGATCTCTGAGAAACGAGGTTCATTCCCAATGTTCGCTGAACTTCCAACGCATGGCCTAGCTCTTCGTCTGAAACCTGAGCCTTATAGCAAACCAAGCGACCCCCTTGCTTCAAAAGAGGAGACGCAAACTCAAGAAGAACCGAGAGTCGGGCAAGGGCGCGGGCGGTAATAAGGGAAAATGCTTTGGGATATTCCAAAGCCATCTCCTCGATGCGACCGGTATACGTAGAGATATAATCTGTAAGACCGAGCTTTTCGGTTATTCCATCCAGAATAGCCGTCTTCTTCCTTCTGGTGTCCACCAACTTGGTTATACGACCCGTAGCAATTGCAATGGTGATGCCGGGAAATCCGCCCCCTGTTCCAAGATCGGCATACATGCCTTCGGGGGCAGATAAGCACTCTTCCAAACCTACAAGAGAATCTTCAACATGAAGGAGCATCCCGTCTTCCAGGGAATCTATCCGCGTGAGATTCGTAGTTTTATTTGCTTCGATAACCAATTCAAGATGCGACTGCATTAAAGCGGCCATCTCTTCTGTTATATGGCTATCCATTTTAAAACCCCTGGAAACGATGATGAACAGTAAAAGCGGCGGAATGGAAGTCATCATACAAGAAAGACCTCCGCTTCCGAAGGTCTTTCGCATACCCACATGTATCAAACGCTTCTATCGGGCAGTTACTTCACAGGCAGAATAACGATATGCCGCGCAGGCCCTTCACCTTCCGAAGCGGTTCGAACTCGATCATCATCCCTCAACGCAACATGAATGATGCGGCGCTCGTACGGACTCATAGGGCGAAGCTTCACGCTTCTACCGTTATAAGCCGCCTTCTTAGCAGATGATCGCGCAAGCGCTTCTAGTTTCTGACGTTGGCGGTTCTTATAACCTTCGATATCGACGATAACGGGGAACCTGAAGCCAATCTGGCGAACCGTCAAAGCGGAAACGATAAACTGAAGAGCCTCAAGCGTTCGACCATGACGTCCGATCAGAACGGCAAGATCGTCGCCTGTAATATCGAGAATGAGCTCGCCTTCGTCTCCATCGTATTCATCGATGGTGACTTCGCCGACATCGAAATGCTTCAAAATTTGTTTCAGTGAAGCGATCGCGGTATCCGCAACATGATCAAGCTCTTCGTCGGTGAGATCCATACGCTCGTCAACGGGCTCTTTTTCAAAGCGGGGAATACCTTCTTTAACTACATCTTCTTGGATTTCGTTTTCCATCGAATGCTCCTCTTGCTTGATCCAAATCAGCGCTTCGCGAATGTTTCACGTGAAACAGTACCATTTAGCGCTTCTTGGTGGGGCGTTTTTTCTTTTCTTTGCGGATCACTTCGATAGCAACCGGTTCATCTTCCTTTTCAGCTTCAAGGCGCGCATCGCGGTCCTTCATGATCTTCATGGATATCTGCTGCTGCGCGACGCCGATAAGCGAAGAGAGTCCCCAGTACAGCAAAACACCGGCAGGAGAACTCCAGCCGATCCAGAGCATGAACACGGTCATGAATGCCGACATGACCAGCATCTGCGTACGCTGAGAGCTATTCTTCTGGTTCAGCTGCATCAAAACCATGGGCGCAAACGTTGCGCCGGCGAATACCACGAGAAGAATGGAGTAGGGAATAAACGATCCGAACCCTTCGCCCAAAGCAACCGAAGGACTGGTGATGAGGTTGGGAACGAGATGATAGAACGAGTAGTTTACATCGCCCAAACGAGCAGACATTTCGTTGAGAACCTGGAACAGCGCGATGAAGATGGGCATCTGCAGGAACATGGGCAAGCATCCCGTAAGAGGGTTGAATTTTGCCTCCGCATAGAGCTTCTGCATCTCTTCCTGCAAACGTGGCTGGTCATCGGCATATTTAGCCTGAAGCTCCTGTAACTTCGGCTGAATCTTCTGCATTTGGTAGGAAGATTTCGTCGAAGCATGCGTAAGCGGGGAGATGATGACGCGAAGGATAAGCGTGACGATGAGGATCGCCATACCCCAGTCGCCTGCAACGGAATAGAAAAAGTGAATCAGATCGAAAACGAGATTCTTAAACGCTTCCCACATAAAATGATTCCTTAATGGGATCTTGGAACATCCTCGGGTACTGGGTCATACCCATGAGGACCTCCGGGCCGGCATTTCAAAATACGTCGGGTCGTCAAACCGAGCGCCTTCCAAAACCCGAATCTCTTGAACGCGATGATTCCGTATTGCGAACACGTCGGCTCAAAACGACAGCAACCAGGAAACAAAGGCGAGATCACGGCTCTATAGGCGACGATAAGAAAAATAGCAAGATTGGAAGGCAATCGCATGACGATATGTCCCAACCTTGCTATCAACGTTAAACCCGCTGTTCCAAACGAGCTTTTTTCAGCACATCCCGATAGGCGGCCTTCACTTCATCGTAGGAAGAAGCGGTTATGCGGGTTTTTGCCAGCAAAACGACATCGCAATCGAAACCGGCAGGAGATTCATCGAATCTAATGCTGCGCAACCGCCGCTTCGCCTTGTTCCTCCACACCGCATTACCCGACTTCTTCCCCGCAATAAAAGCAACACGACCCTTCAGGCCGTGCTGACTTTTTGTGCGCGAAGCTATAAGCGTGAAGTAAGGAGTGCTAAAACGTCTTCCTTGTTTGAACAGAGAAGAGATTTCTGCGCTGGATTTTATGGTATCCAACCCAGACTCGTTTCTAGACAGTGAGACGCTTACGACCCTTGGCGCGACGAGCAGCAAGAACGCGGCGGCCGCCCTTGGTAGCCATGCGAGCACGGAAGCCGTGGCACTTAGCCCGCTTACGGGTATTCGGTTGATAGGTGCGTTTCATTGACATTCCTTCCAATACTGACAAGAGCAACCCGAGCATTATACAGGCTTACCCTGAAACAACAAAGCATCGAACAGCTCGTTTCCCTGCATACAGAGAGCTAAGCTGAATCATTCCCCCTCCGAACTTCAGCGGAAAACCAAGCAACCGCTTATCTTCCTAGTAAAAGCCCAGAGAAGCGAAATTATAATCGTTCATCACTTTCACATACACTCTTTTATGAGCTCCAGCACCAAAATCCATGATTCATCTGCAAAAAAGCCGGTAAGAGGAAAAATTCAACTCGCACACCCCATATATGGTGCCAAGCAGCTATTGAAGACACAATTGCGATAATCGTCGTTTCTCACCGAAACGCTTTTCATGAAAAACGAAGTGAAAAATATCTTTCGGCGGATGTGGATTATTAATCTTCAACAGATATGTTGTTGAAAAAGTTGAAAACTTTTTATTTGCGCAAGTCAGTATGTGGAAAAGCTAGAAGAGCAGAAAAGTCAATACAAAAAACCAGTTTTTCCAAAATAGCTTTTGAACAGCAGTTACTGCGGCTATAAAAAATAAACACCTATCTGAACTGGGTTTTTCTTATACCGATGCCGATAATTCCCTGTATCTTTCCCGTTTCCGCAGGTGGTTTTAATCCCGTAATCGAATAGCAACCCTCATCGCAACTACGATCACCTTGTTCATCAGGCATTGAACATTATTCAACGCAAATATTCCCCTCATCATGTTTTCCGCCTCGTATTTCCCATAATTTCATTCTTTTCCACAAATGATGAATAAAATGTTAAAAAGTGTGAAATAGAGTGAAATGAAGAGATGAATTTTCAACTTGCAGTCTTTCACCTGAGAAAAAGAGTGAATAAGTGCAAAGTTGTCGTATGGTGGGAACGGCTTTTTAACAAAGAAGCCGCTACAATGGGGCTTCTTTAAAAGTTTCAGGGAAAACGGTACGGAACGGAAAAGCAAACGGGACATGAGCGACTTTTCAAACGATCACAAGGGAGATGCAGCCGATCAGATCGTTCCGACCGATAGGGACGATTACGATTTCGTCGACGCCGTTGCACGGATCGCCGTGTACGACAACCTAAGATCGGCACCGCGCATGATCGAAATCAGGCCGGCTCCCACGAACGAATACATAACCGATATCGCCTCTCAGACCTATACGCTTGCACGCCAACTGGGCGGATCCATCCCCTTCAGCGTTATCCAGGAGGTGTCGGAAAACTTCATCCACGCGCGTTTTACTGAAGCCGTCGTTTCCATCCTCGACAACGGCAACACCATCCGGTTCGCCGACCAGGGACCCGGTATAGCCAGCATCGAAAAAGCTCAGCTTCCCGGTTTCTCTTCGGCTAAAGAACCGATGAAAAAATACATCAGAGGAGTAGGATCGGGCCTTCCCATCGTTAAAGAGTATTTCGAAGGGGAACATGGAACGGTTCTCATCGAGGACAATATCGGAGCAGGGGCAGTGGTTACCATCAGCCTCGCAAAGGCGGGGGAGAGCCAGGAGAGCTCTCTGAGAGCGGCCGTTCAACGTGATTCGACGTCGAACCAAGCCGAATGCGACCACGGTGCACGCGCCGTCGAAGAGCCAAAACAGGCGCCCATGCCTATTCTCAACGAAAAGGAAGAGCTGTTCTTGCAGCAATTCCTCGTAGAGGGGCCTCTTGGCGTGACCGAGATGTCCGCGTACACCGATACCGCGAACTCAACGACCCACAAAATCATGACGAAGCTGACGGAGTTGGCTTTGATAGAGCAGCCTGCGGGAACGAAAAAGCGAAAGCTCACCGAATATGGCCAAGACATCGCCCGAAGGCTGCAGGAGAAGGAATAGAACATGGACGGCGAACAGCTTATCTGCGAATGGGGACGAATCTGTTCGAAGGTCGTCTCGTACGACGGCGTCGATACGGCTCAGGTGAACGCGTTTTTCTCCCGCCTGCAACCTCAGGCTATGAGCGAGGGTTTTCTTATGCTCACCGCCGACAACGAGTTCATTAGAAACTGGGTGGAAACCCACTACGTATCGCTGGTAAAGCAGGCCCTTAGCGATTTGCATGGACTAGAGTACACGGTTTTCGTCGAGGTCGATCCGTCCCAATCGAATGCCGGTGGCGCGCAGATGCCGTCGATGGGCGTTTCCGCGGGAACCGAAACGCCCAAGCCAGAAGATTCCGCGAACCACGCGGCCGCAGCGCTGCTTGCAAACAGCGCAGAGTCCCCCCAACCCGCCACGACCACTTCAAACGTCGCTAATTCTACGGTGATGAGCGCGCTCGAGGCGGCGCGGGAGCGCGCCATGCGTTCGGCAAGCGCCCAGATAAGTTCCGAGCAATCCGCAAGCAGGGCGCTTCCCGTGGTCGCCGAACCAAGCCAACCCGCTCCCATCATCGAAAAACCGCGTCGCTCTTCGGCGTTCACGTTCGAGAACTACGTGATCGGAGATTCGAACCGCGTCGCCTATTCGATGGCGGTCTCCGTAGCCGAGAACCCCGGCGGGACGAGAATGAACCCGCTGTTCATCTACGGCCAGTCGGGTTTGGGGAAAACGCACCTCATCAGAGCCATAGAAAACTACATCGAAGTGAATATGCCGCATCTGGAATGCGTGTACGTCGATGCCGCGTCGTTCGTGAACCAGTACGTCGATGCGGGAGCCGAACAAGACCGGAACAAGCAGAGCTACCGCAACTTCCAAAACAAGTACGAACAGGCCGATGTCATGCTGCTCGACGACGTTCAGCAGCTCCAAGGCAAAAAGCAGACCCTCGACCTGTTCTTCCAGATCATGAACAACCGGATCGAAAAGGGGTACCAGGTCATCCTCTCGGCCGATCGCGCACCGTCCAACATCGACATGGACCAGCGCTACATCAGCCGATTCAACTCCGGCGGGACGTTCGATATCCAACCGCCCGAAGTGGAGACCAAACTCAGCATCATCCGCAACTTCATAAGGGACTACGAGGACATGAACCCCGAATCGACGGCATCGCTGTCCGATGAGGTTCAAAACTACATCGCCGAAAACTCCAGCTCGAACATACGCGAGCTTAAAAGTGCCGTGACCAAGGTTCTCGCGAGCATAGAGGCGTTCGAAAACGATGTGATCGGCATCCCCGATGTACGCCGGCTCCTTGAAGATCACTTCTCCGGCGGCGCGATGAAGAAAACCACCATAGAAGACATCCAAAAGGCATGCGAGGAGTATTACCGCGTGTCACATACCGACCTGGTGGGTCCGAAACGAACCAGGGATATCTCATACGCCCGAAAAATGTGCATGTATCTTTCACGGGAAATGCTCGACATCCCCTTTGCCCAGGTTGGCGTTGCTTTTGGAAACCGAGACCACGCGACGGTCATGTACGCGGTAAACGATGTCGAATCCCGATTCTCCAAGGAACGCATCGTCCAGGAAGAAGTCGAAACGATTAAGAAGATCATTAGAAACATTTAATCTTTAAAACAAGATCATAGCTCCGTGAAAAACGGTGGGAAACCGAGATTTTCTGCGGAGAGATAACGTAATCAATAAAACAGGTTGAAAATGCTGCCGTGATTGCAAACTTTTTCTCGGTATGCGAATATCCGTGTCTAACTGGGAAAAATCTAAGCTTTCAACAATTCGATAGCCCTTATTACTACAACTATCTGTTTTATAAAAAGAAGATAGAAGCAGAGTAGAGAGGGTCAGCGAGCCCGATGAAACCGCAAGGTTTTCTAAGGGTCAATGGTCGTATAATCGTCTATCCGGAAACACCGTCGAACGTGACAGGGGAACGCGCTATGAAATTCTCGATCAACCAAGCAGAGCTGGGCAACGCGCTCTCGATCGTCCAGAAAGGCGTTTCTGCGCGCTCGACCCTTCCCATCCTGGCAGGGATATATCTCGAGGCCCATCATGACAGTATCGTGTTTCAAACAACTGATCTCGATCTTTCGATCCAATTCACCTGCACTGCACTCGTCGAGGAAGCCGGCGCGGCCGTGCTGCCCGGGAAACTGCTTGTCGATATTGTGAAAAGCCTGCCCGATGCTGCGGTCCATATCTCCACAGACAGCGAGACGGCTACCATCACCTGCGATAACTCATCTTTTTCCATCAAAAGCCTGAATGCTCAGGATTGGCCCGGATTCCCGTTCGTCGAAACCGACCAGCAAATCAGCATCCCGTTCGAGACCTTCTCGACTATGGCGAAGAAGGTCTCGAACGTGGTTTCTCGCGATGATAGCCGTCCGATCCTCACGGGCGTCCTCATAACCCTCGAGGACGGCATGTTGAAGATGGTTGCCACAGATTCATACCGTCTTTCGGTAACTCAGCGCCTGTCCGACCGGGGGGAGACCGCGTTTTCGGCGGTTGTTTCAGGTGCGTTCGTTGCGGAATTAGCGGCTTTGCCCAAATCGGGTGACGATATTTCCATCGCCTTGGCCGAAAATCAGATCGTGGTGTCCTATAAGGGAACGTCGTTTGTGAACAGACGCATCGAGGGAAAGTATCCCAACTACAAACAGCTTCTACCTTCGTCTCACGCCACGCGCGCGGTGGTCGATACGGCCGCGCTTGCGGCGGCGGTGAAGCGCGCGGCCCTGCTTGGTTCGTCTGGTTCATCGGTTCGCTTCAGCATCAGCCCCGAAGCCCAGATCATCACTGTTTCTTCGGTAAGGCAGGATGTCGGGTCCACTCAGGAGGTTGTGCCGGCCCAGGTTGAGGGAGAATCGTGTGAGATAGCTTTCAACAGCTCTTATGTGGGAGAGGGCCTCAACTCGGCTCCGAGCGAGAGCGTGGCGCTGGAGTTGCAGGGTTCGATGAAACCGGGCATTTTCAAGGATACGAGCTCTGGGGACTATCTGTATCTGGTTATGCCCGTGCGTTTGTCGTAGTTCGGCATGTCTCTCAAAATAGCGAACATATCCCTGTTCGATTTCAGGAGTTGGCACCGGCTCGAACTGGAATTCGATTCCGACCTCGTTCTTATCGTAGGGCGCAACGCTGCGGGAAAGACCAATATTCTCGAAGCGATCCAGATGATGACGTCGCTGGTTTCATTCAAGCATCCTCCCTTGTCCCAACTGATCGGCCACGGCGCGCAAGCGGGTTCGGTTCGCGCATGTGCGGCGAATGCGTCCCGGTCGCTTGATTTGAGGCTGGACCTGAAACCTGGTCAGCGGTCGTATTTCCTAAATGGGAAGAAGAAGACGTCCGCCGATATGAGGGGCATCGTCCCCTCGGTATGTTTCGCCCCCGACCATCTCGAATTTTCCAAAGGCTCGTCCCAGGTGAAGAGATCGGCGATCGATGATCTGGGCGCTCAGATATCCCAGAGCTACCAAAATGTAAAAAAGGACTACGACAAGCTGGTTCAGAACAAGAACCGCCTTTTGAAGGATGACTCTTATACGCGGGGAATGCTTGACAGCATCGATGAGATGCTGGTTAATTGCGGCGCGCAGCTTATGTTCTACCGTATCAATCTGTTTTCGAACCTCATGCGGTATGCGCAGGTTAATTACGGACGAATATCAGATGCGCGGGAACTTCTCACGGCGACGTATCGATACTCGTGGAACAGGCTGGAAAAGACCGAAGACGTTTTGCCGTATCCGAACGACTCCACGGACTCTATCGATGTTTCGCGTGATGATCTAAGGGAGGCGCTTGCCTGCCGCTTGGCGACTGCACGCCCGCTCGAGCTGCAAAGGAAACGCAGCATGATAGGCCCGCACGCTGATGAGATACGCCTCTTCCTTGACGGATCCGATGTTTCCGATTTTGCTTCTCAAGGCCAGCAGCGAAGCGTTGTGCTTGCCTGGAAGATAGCTGAAGTCGATCAGATGGAGGCGACATTTGGAAGCCATCCCGTATTGCTGCTTGATGATGTTATGAGCGAACTCGACGGCCCGCGCCGACGGGCCCTGCTCGAATTCGTCGATCGGGGGCTTCAGATTTTTATCACCGCAACGCATTGCGATTATTTTGACGCTGATTTTCTCGAGAAAGCCACGGTGATTCAGCTTCCCCTAGCAGGATCGGAGTAACCGATGAGAAAGTTTTCATCCGAGGTTACCGCAGCTATCGCTTCGTTCGGAGGCGATCCCTCCCAAGCGCGCCTCCATGCACGCGTTGCTCACGTTCAATCGTGCTTCAAAGGGGTGGTTACCCGCGTTTACCCGGATGCCGCCGACTTGATTCTCAGGCATGTCAATGCGGTGTATATAACGCGCGAGGGCGATGAGAAGAAATTCAGCGTCTACGTTGATGAAAGCATCTTCGCCGCCGAGCTGAATGCGCAGCGAGAAATGATGAAGCTGATGTTTCTGAAAATGTACGGCGAAAACCTTGGGACGTTCGATATCCATGTTTCACGTGGAACACAGCGGTACAGGCATCCGTTTGCTCATGTTGAGAATAGGGAAACGCAGGTTAGACAGGTTAGGGCTCTTTCTCAAGTCCAGCGCTTGGCCATCGAGGAAAAAATTGCCGGAGTGCAGAACGACCGAGTGCGCTCGGCTCTTGGAAAAGCTATGGTTGCTGATTTTTCTACCAAAATGGGAAAAACTTCCAACTAAGTTCCAACCAAGGTCTTACAACGCATTGTAAGGCGTGTAGACCCTATTCAGAATCAACTAATCATCCCTCTATAATGGTATATTGGAAGCTAAGTATGTTGGGTTGGCTGCAGACGCGCGGGTTTTTGCATTCAGAGCTTGGCGATAGTGTCTGCATTTTGTTTTCCCATATCCGAAAAGTGAACGAAGGAGCGATTCCGTGGCAGAATCTTCCGAGAACTACAGTGGGTCGGAGATCCAGGTGCTCGAAGGGCTTGAAGCCGTTCGCAAGCGTCCCGGTATGTATATTGGGTCCACCGGCCCGCGCGGTTTGCATCATCTGGTGTACGAGGTTGTCGATAATTCCGTCGACGAAGCGCTCGCTGGTTTTTGCGACCATATTCAGGTGATCATTCATCAGGATAACTCTATTACGGTTGTTGATAACGGCCGCGGCATCCCCGTAGACAAGCACCCTAAAGAAAAGATCCCCACCGTCGAGGTTGTTCTGACGATCCTTCATGCCGGTGGCAAGTTCGGCGGAGGCGGGTATAAAGTGTCCGGCGGGCTTCACGGTGTGGGCATTTCGGTTGTGAATGCCTTGTCGAAGCGCGTCGAGGTGCAGGTTCGCCGTGATGGCAAGGAATACGCCATTTCCTTCGAACGCGGCAAGACCGTCGAGAAACTGCATGAAATCGGAACCTCGAAGCATAATGGAACGACAGTTACGTTCTGGCCCGACCCCGAGGTATTTACCGAGACCACGGTGTACGACTACCAAACGCTTCAGGCCCGTTTCCGTGAGATGGCCTTCCTGAACAAGGGGTTGAAGATCGAGCTTATCGATGAACGCGCAACGGTGGCCCCCGTTGAAGGGGAGGCCGTTTCATACCGCAAAGAGGTGTTCAAATTCGATAACGGTCTTATCGACTTCGTCAAATTCATCAATGAGGGCAAAGAAACCCTGAACAAACCCATTTATTTTGCGGCAGACAACTCCGATGGAACCGTCGAGGTTGCGATGCAGTGGTCTACGTCGTATTCCACCAATTCGGTGATGGCGTTTGCCAACAACATCAACACTCACGAGGGCGGCACCCATCTTGAAGGTTTCAAGCAGGGATTGACGCGCACGCTGAACGAGTACGCGCGCACGAAGGGGCTTCTGAAAGAGAAGGATTCCAATCTTTCGGGCGACGACACGCGCGAGGGTTTGGCGGCCGTTATCTCGGTTAAGCTTCACGATCCCCAGTTCGAGGGACAAACCAAGACAAAACTGGGCAATACCGAGATCCGCCCGCTCGTTCAAAACGCTATTACTCAGGGTCTTGCGGAGTTCCTTGAGGAAAACCCCGCGCCGGCCCGGCGCATCGTCGATAAGGCCTCGTCCGCTTTGAAGGCGCGCGAAGCCGCGCGCCGCGCCCGCGAGATGACGCGCCGCAAAAACGTGTTGGATTCTTTCGCTTTACCGGGTAAGCTGGCCGATTGTTCCAGTAAGGATCCCACGGAATCCGAAATTTTTATCGTCGAGGGCGATTCCGCAGGTGGATCGGCTAAACAGGCGCGCGATCGAAAGCACCAGGCGATTCTTCCCCTGCGCGGCAAGATCCTCAACGTCGAGCGCGCCGGTCTTCATCGGTCGCTTTCCTCTGATACGATCAGTTCGCTGATCACCGCTATCGGTACCAATATCGGCGCTGATTTCGATCCTGATAAGGCTCGCTACCATCGCATCATCATTATGACCGATGCCGATGTGGACGGTGCCCATATCCGCTGTTTGCTGCTTACGTTCTTCTATCGCTACATGCCCGAGCTTATCAATCGCGGTTACATTTACATCGCCCAGCCACCCATCTTCGGCATCAAGCGCAAAAACTCACGCTCGACCAAAATCGATCGCTACATTTACGACGAAAAGGCGCTTGGCTCCACGTTGGCTGAATACGATGATCCCGACAAATGGACGGTTCAGCGTTACAAGGGTCTGGGAGAGATGGATCCCGAGCAATTGTGGGAAACCACCATGGAGCCCGCCACCCGAACGCTTCTTCAGGTGAACATCGATGACGCCGCCGAAGCCGAACGCGCGGTGACCGATCTGATGGGCGACAAGGTTGAACCGCGCCGCGATTTCATTCAGTCGCATGCCCGCGATGTCCGCTTCCTCGATATCTAAGGAGCTTTCTTTATGAGCGAAGAATTCAATAACGACGCGGACGAGCGCAACGACGTTTCGGATGCTTCCGAGTTCCAGACCGATGGGCAGTCTGTGGGAGCAGAGCCGTCGGAAACAGCTGATGACAAGACCGGTCTCGAGCGCCCCCACGGGGAGATCATCGAAGGTGCGAACGGTGGGGAAGGAACCATCGTGCGCAGCGCTTACCTGGGAAAGGAAATGCAGAATTCGTTCCTGGAGTACTCCATGAGCGTTATCGTCTCGCGTGCGCTGCCCGATGTACGCGACGGTTTGAAGCCTGTTCATCGCCGCATTCTCTATGCTATGAACGAATCGGGTTACACCCCCAGCCGTCCCCATATGAAATCAGCCCGTACCGTCGGCGATGTGATCGGTAAGTACCACCCCCATGGAGACTCGGCCGTTTACGACACCATGGTACGTTTGGCTCAGTCGTTTTCGATGCGCGTTCCCCTGGTCGATGGCCACGGAAACTTCGGCTCGATCGATGGCGATTCCGCCGCGGCTATGCGTTACACCGAAGCGCGTTTGGATAAGGCGGCAATGGAGCTGCTGCGCGACTTGGATAAGGAAACGGTTGACTTTCAACCTAACTACGACGAGAGCTTGGAAGAGCCCGTCGTAGTTCCCGCCCGGTTCCCGAACCTTCTGGTAAATGGGTCGGCCGGTATCGCGGTCGGCATGGCAACGAACATCCCTCCCCATAATCTGGGGGAGGCTATCGACGCCACCTGCATGATGATCGATAATCCCGATGTCACCGTTGACGAGCTTATGCAGGTCATGCCCGGCCCTGATTTTCCGACCGGTGCGACCATCATGGGTTCGAAAGGTATCCGCGATGCTTACGAAACGGGTCGCGGGTCTCTTTCTATCCGCGCAAAATGCCAGATCAAAGAAACCAAACAGGGCCGCAGCCAACTTGTTATCAAAGAGATTCCCTATCAGGTGAACCGTCAGCGCCTGCTTGAGAAGCTGGGTGAGTTGGTAAGGGATAAGAAGCTTCCCGAGATCAGCAACATCCACGATGGCGCGGATCGCCACGGTATCGATATCATCATCGATCTCAAGCAGAATGCTATTCCCGAAGTGGTGCTGAACAAACTGTACAAGCACACCCAGCTGCAAGTGGGCTTCGGTGTGATCATGCTGGCGCTGGTCGACGGCGTCCCTCGCGTTCTTTCCCTTAAAGAAGTGCTGCATCACTATATTTCCCACCAGGAAGACGTCATTACCCGTCGCACCCGCTACGAGCTTGCAAAAGCCGAAGAGCGCGCCCATATCCTTGAGGGCTACCTCATCGCGCTCGATAACATCGACGAGGTTATCGCCATCATCCGCTCGTCTCAGACCGATGCCGAGGCGAGCTCTCGTTTGATGGAACGCTTTTCGCTAAGCGACAAGCAGGCTGAAGCCATTCTCCAGATGCGTCTGCGTCGTTTAACGGGCATGGAGCGGGCGAAACTCGAGGAAGAGCTTGCCGAACTGCGCGAGCGCATCGAGTATTTCAAGCGCGTCCTGTCTGACAACGTACTGCTTCGCAGCATCATCAAAGAGGAGATGCAGGAAATCAAGGAGCGTTTCGGTACTCCCCGCCGCACTATGATCGGGGGAGAGGCCAAGGACATCAACGTCGAGGACCTTATCGCCGACGAGAGCATGGTAGTAACGGTAACGAAGGCCGGCTACATCAAGCGCCTTCCCGTTGCGACGTACCGTTCTCAGAAGCGCGGGGGCAAAGGCACCCAGGCCGTAAACCTGAAGGATAACGATTACGTCGATCATATCTTCGTCGCATCCACTCATTCCTACATGCTGTTCTTCTCGTCGAAGGGCAAGGTGTACCGCCTGAAGGTGTACGAGCTTCCCGAAGCATCCCGCCACGCCCGCGGGACGGCTATCGTGAACCTTTTGCCGCTTGAGAAGGGGGAGGTTATTTCGGCCGTCATCGCAACCAAGGACTTCCCCGAAGATGAGTACCTGATGTTCGCCACGTCTCAGGGTATGGTGAAGAAGACCTCGATGGCGCTGTACGATCGCACGCGCAAAGACGGCCTGATCGCCATCAACCTCAAGGACAACGATACCCTTATCGCGGTGAAGCGCGTTTCTGAAGGAGACAAGGTGCTGATGGCCAGCACTGCCGGCAAGGCTATCAAGTGGGATGAATCGGAAGCGCGTCCGATGGGACGAGATACCATGGGCGTGCGCGGTATCACGCTTTCCGCCGGAGCAACCGCGCTGGGATTGGAAATCGCCCACGACGATGCCTGCCTCCTGGTTCTTACCGAGCGTGGTTACGGCAAGCGCACGGAAGTATCGGAATATCCCGACCAGCATCGCGGCGGCCAAGGCGTGTTCACCATCAATATGACGGCGAAGAAGGGCCTGCTGATTGATACGAAGATCGTCAACGAAGACGATGAGGTCATGATCATGTCCGAGGAAGGCGTGGTTGTGCGCACGGCGGTGTCGGGAATTACGATGCAAGGCCGATCGACCCAGGGCGTGCGCATCATGAATGTGGCCGACGATGACCGTGTGTCGGCCGTAGCGGTAACGAAGAAGGGCAAAAAGAGCCGCAAAAAAGAAAACGAGGCCGACGACGTGGATATCGACGATCTCGACGACGACGCCTCCGATCCGAGCGGTTCCGAGGGGTAGGCTCTCCCTTGCTGTTTCACGTGAAACCTCTCTGCTGCGAAATGCGGCGGGGAGGTTTCTTTAAGGGCTTCGGTAGGGAAAAAGAAAAAAGTAGAAGTTTTCGCTTGACCTTCTACGGATATTTGACGTAAGGTATTCAAGCACTTTTGCAAGGGCCCGTAGCTCAGTTGGTTAGAGCGCACGCCTGATAAGCGTGAGGTCGCTGGTTCAAATCCATTCGGGCCCACCATTTACTTTGCGATAAACGCTCCACCGTGAGCCGAGTTTGCCGGTGGAGCGTTTATTACAAGAACGTGTTCCTTCGGGGAATTAGCTCAGCTGGGAGAGCGCGGGCTTTGCAAGCCTGAGGTCAGGGGTTCGATCCCCCTATTCTCCACCAAAACGCCGCCGCCCTTCGGGGCGGCTTTTCATTTTCCCGTCCCATCTTGAAGTCATGAACCGCCCGTTATATTTATGGCAATTCATCCCAGATGGGATGCGCGAGCTCCCTGCCCGCTACCATGTAAGGTCGCATGGAAGTGAAGGAGGGTTGCATGAACAGAGACGAGGCTCTGCGCGCGTTGGGATTAGGGCCTACCTCCTCGATGGACGACATCAAGTCCGCCTATCGGGAGATGGTTCAGATTCTTCATCCCGACAAGTTCGCCTCGAACGCGAAGCTTCAGTCCCGCGCAACCGAGCAGTTCAAGTACCTGCAGGAAGCGTACGACTTTCTGACGAAGGGGAAACAGCCGCCCTCTTCCTCTGCATGTGGGCGCCCTTCCGATGGGGTGACCGCCGGCGATACGCGCTCGGCTCGATTGGCCGGAATAGCCCAGGCACGCGTCCAGCTGGTCGAGCAGAAGGATTTGGCGCTCGACCAAAGGCATCAGGGGCTGGTGATGCTGGTTGCAGGCGGTTTGGTTGCATTCGGGTTGCGCCGTATTCCCGCCATCGCCGGCATTGCCTCTGCGGTTGCCGTTTGGGGGGTCGTTCAACTGTTTTCGTCGAACAACACGGTGAATACCATCGACGAGCATCTGAAGAGGCTGAAGAAAGAGCAACGTCGGATTGAAGAAGAGCTCGCAAGCGAGTAACCGTTTACCCGTCTATCAACCACCGTCTGAACAGACGCAAAGGCCGTCCGAATCCCTATGGGGATTCCAACAGAAAGAAGAGATATTGAAACAAGAGAACATCCGCAACGTCGCCATCATCGCCCACGTCGATCATGGCAAAACCACGCTGGTTGATCGTCTATTGTACGCAGCTGGCGCTTTTCGCGAGAATCAGCGCGTCGAAGAGCGCGTGCTGGATAGCAACGATCAGGAGCGCGAGCGCGGCATCACCATCCTTTCCAAGAACATCGCCATCAAGTATGGCGACGTTAAGATCAACGTCATCGACACCCCGGGTCATGCCGACTTCGGAGGCGAGGTCGAACGCGTGTTGAACATGGCCGACGGAGCCTTGCTTATCGTGGACGCCTTCGAGGGCCCGATGCCCCAAACCCGATTCGTTTTGCGCCATGCGCTGGCTTTGGGCTTGCGCATTGTAGTGGTGGTCAACAAGATCGATCGTCCCGGCGCACGTCCCGACGAAGTGGTCGACGAAGTATTCGACCTGATGGTAGAGCTTGATGCGAACGACGAGCAGCTTGATTTCCCCGTCGTGTTCGCCTCCGCTGTGAACGGCTACGCTCGGTACTCCCACGATGACGAGAATATGGACATGATCCCCCTCCTCGATACCATCGTGAACAAGGTGCCTTCGCCCGATTGCGAGCCGTCGGGTCCGGTGGCCCTTCAGATCTGCACGGTCGATCATTCCAGCTTCGTCGGGCGCATCGGTGTCGGCCGTCTGTACTCCGGCACGATGCACAAAAACGAGCAGGCTCTTGTCATCAAGAACGACGGAACCCGCTACAACACCTCTATCAAGCAGGTCATGGTGTTCAGCGACCTGGGTAAAGAGGAGGTTGCCGAAGCTACGGCGGGAGACATCATCGCGGTGGTGGGCGTCGAGGACGCCGATATCGGAGATATGGTTACCAGCCGCGAGAACCCGATCCGTCTGGATCCGATCGAAGTCGAGCAGCCCACGATGGCGGTTGTATTCGAACCCTCTACCAGCCCGCTGGTCGGCCGCGAAGGCGATATCGTGGGCGGCCGCCAGATTCGTGAGCGTCTTCTCAAGGAAGCGGAAAGCAATATCTCGATGCGCATCACCGATGTCCCCGATTCTACGGGCATGGAGGTGGCGGGCCGCGGCGTTCTGCATCTTTCGGTTCTTATGGAAACGATGCGCCGCGAAGGATTTGAATTCCAGGTGGGACGTCCCCGCGTCATCATCAAGAAGGACGAACACGGCAACAAGCTCGAACCTATCGAGGAAGCGACGGTTGACGTTCCCAGCGAGTATGCGGGCAAGGCCATCGAGGTGTTCGGAACTGCCGGCGGCGAGATGATCGATATGTACCAGCGCGGCGAGGACACTCATTTGGTGTTCAAGATTCCTTCGAGGGGAACGATGGGTTTGCGCACGCGCCTTCTGAATGCGACCCGTGGCGAAGCCGTCATGTTCCACCACTTCTCCGAGTACGGTGCCTACCGCGGGGAGATGGGGCATCGTAAGAACGGTTCGATGATCGCTATGGATACGGGCAAGTCGGTAGCCTATGCGCTCGATACGCTTCAGCAACGCGGCAAGCTGTTCGTCGGTCCTGGCGAGGATTGCTACGAGGGAATGATCGTCGGTGAGTCCGCCAAAGAAGGCGATATGGTGGTGAACGTGGAGAAGTCGAAGAACCTGGGCAACCAGCGTTCCTCGTCTGCCGACAAGGCGATTTCGCTTACGCCTCCCCAAACCTTTACGTTGGAAGAGGCGCTTGAATACATCGAGGACGATGAGCTTGTCGAGGTTACTCCCCAGTCGATTCGATTGAGGAAGCGCTTGCTTTCGGCCATCGATCGGAAGAAGGCGAACAAGCAGTAGGGAAGTCGGGGGCCTCCGGTACCAGAGGCCCCTATTATTTTGATAACCATCGTGAACTATCAGTGTCCTTATTGTGCACGCATTATCGACCGCCAAGATGAATGCGATAATGGGCGGGTATGTTCATGCGCTCCTTTGCGAATGCGCTGGCAGATAGAAAAGGTGAATATGCTGAAGAAGAAATTTGCGAAGATGGCCGTTGCAGCGACGTTCGTTGTAGCTGGAGCCCTTGGTCTTGCTGGTTGTTCCGGTTCGAACTCCACAGCCGATCCCAGCGCCCAAACCGCGGTTACCATCAACGGCGCGACGCTAAGCGAGGGCGAGATCACTTCGCAGATCCAATCGATCCGCGATGGCTACGGTCTGCTTGAAGATTCTGCCTGGGGCCAGTGGCTTGCGCAGTACGGCATGACCCCCGAAACCATCCGTCAGCAGATGATCGACGCTTACGTCGAGCAGGAGCTGGTGAAAAGTGGTGCCGCTGAACTGGGAATCTCCGTTGAGGATTCCGAGGTCGACTCTTACATCGAGCAGATGAGGGCCAATTATGATTCCGATGAAGCTTGGGAGTCGGCACTGGCTTCCTCCGGGTTCTCTGAGGACGACTATCGCGACACCATCACCTCGTCCATTTTGAAGACCAATGTCCAGCGCAAGCTTGCCGAAAGCGTCGAGGTTACCGACGACGAGAAGCTTGAGTACGCCAAGCAGTACGCTTCGATTCTAAGCGGGTCGAAGAGGTCTTCCCACATCCTGTTCGCCTCCGACGACACCGAAAAGGCCCAGAAAGTTCTTGATCAGCTTAAATCGGGGGTCCTTTCGTTCGAAGAGGCGGCCAAGCAGGATTCAACCGACAGAGGCTCGGCTGCAAACGGTGGCGATGTTGGTTGGGACAAGGTGTCCAGTTTCGTTTCCGAATATACTACGGCTCTGGGTTCGCTTGAAAAAGGCCAGATAAGCGATCTGGTAACCAGCAAGTTCGGCATTCACATCATCAAGTGCACCGATATTTGGGAGGCCCCTTCCGAGATCACCAGCATCGATCAGATACCCTCCGACATGCTTGATGCCATCGTGCGCATGTCTCTTTCGAAGAAGTCGCAGTCTGCGTTCTCCGATTGGATCGCGCAGCAGAAGGAGAAGGCGACTATCGAGGTGGCCGACATGCCCAAGGGCCTGTCCTACGATATCGATATGAGCAAGTACCCTAGCAATTCCACCTCGCCGGCGCCGGGCGCGTCCTCCGACTCCGAGAAGCCAGCTTCCAATTCGTAGTCCGGAACGTGGCGAGCGCTATCGATATTCAAGGTGCGGGGGAGCTTCTCTCTCCCGCACCTTTCGTTTCCATAAAAGACGCGGTGGTTCAACGTGCGGGACATCCCATCTTGTCCATCGATTCCCTCCAGCTCGCCGAGGGGGAGTCGGTGGCGGTAATCGGGCCGAACGGCTCGGGAAAGTCCACGTTTGTCGGGCTTATCGCGCGCACGTTGCTCCCCCTGCATCGGGATCGTCCCCCTGTTGTATTCCGGGGGTGTCCGCGCATAACGCTTTCCGAAATCCGCTCGCTTGTCGGCGTGGTGTCGACGGGTATGCAGGAAGAAGCGGCCGTTCATCTGCCTGTTCTCGATATCGTTGCCGGCGGGGTGGAGGGAACGCTGGGCTTGCGTCCTCGCATGGATGCGTGCGAGGTTGCCCGCGCTCGGAAGATCGCTCGAATCTGTATGGAGCAGATCGGGATCGCAGATCTTGCCAAACGGGACATGTTGACGCTGTCCACCGGTCAAGCACGCCGTGTTCTTATTGCCCGGGCCCTGGTGGGCGACCCTACTGCCCTGTGCTTCGATGAGCCGTGCACGGGACTTGATCCCGAGGGCATGCATTACGTGAGGCACGCTATGCGGCGCATCGTGCAAGCGGGGAAGCCCCTGGTGCTGGTTACGCACTATCTGGACGATATCGTTCCCGAAATCGAGCGGGTTATCGCTTTGAAGAACGGGCGGGTGTTCGCCGACGGCGCTAAAGAGGAGATACTTACGGATCGTATGATGAGCGACCTGTTCGATCTATCTGTTTTCGTAACGCACATGCAAGGACGGTACTCGTTGCTTACGAGATACTGAATTCCTCGGCACCGGCGGACAGCGCCGCTCGTGTCGTACCGACCACCGACAAGGCGCAGGCCGATACCGCCGTTAAGGCTTCCTTTCCTGCGAAGCTGCCGATAACGGGCGATGCGTTCGTGATTGCTGCGGTTGTCGCGGGCCTCGCTCTGGTTTCCTCGGGGACTCTTGCCTTCGCGCTGAGGAAGCGTCGCGCAGCGAAGTAGTGAGCTTTGTCGCAGGGTTTGTTTCGCGGTTGTTCTGCTTCAAGGGGTGCGATCCGATAAGGCTCGCGTCCCTTGTGCGAATAGCGTTCTGCACTCTTGTGACCACCGAAAAGCTGTTGTATACTACCTACCTGCTGCATCCCAGAGGTGCAGTCAGTCGGAGACGCGGAGAGATGTCCGAGCTGGCCGAAGGAGCACGATTGGAAATCGTGTATACGTCAAAAGCGTATCTGGGGTTCGAATCCCCATCTCTCCGCCACTTTACGTGATCGCCTACAGGCGGCAGTCTTCGACAAACGCTTGGACGCATGTCCGACGGCCGGTATTGAGACCAGCTGGCCGCACCCACGCGGAGGGGTGGCAGAGCGGTTGAATGCGGCAGTCTCGAAAACTGTTTTACCTTTTTAAGGGTAACGAGGGTTCGAATCCCTCCTCCTCCGCCACTTCGAATTCAATGCATCTCGCTCCCACCAGCGAGATGCATTTTTCTTTGCGCGCAACTTTCTCGTAACCGACCGTAATTGCCGCAATCGATGTGAATCCGTTATGGATCAGAAAACTTATGTGACTTAGGTGTGAGCGCATCTGAGGCAATGGTGGCGGACGGGATGGGGGCCAGGTACGTGTACAGGCATATCTGGATGGATCGAACCACGAGAGCGACTTGGGAGGACGTGCAGATTGCAACCGCGCCCACCCAGACGAGTATGATCACGATCCACATGAACAGCACAAACCCCTCAGCTCCTGACGTCATCGGGCATACCTGGCCCCTCTGATCCTGACGGCTACGGGAAACTCGGCCGATCTAGTATCATTCGTGAAGAGGAACCGCTCGTTGATCGGGCAGGGCTACATCTTCGGTGGAACCGCCGCCCTGTCGCGAGAGGTCGAGGAATCGCTCAACAAGGCGGTCTGGTGACGGCTCGCCGGAAAGGAGATGTGACGATGAGGAAAACCACTTCTATAGCCGCCGGGCTCGCCCTGTGCGTCTCGCTCCTGGGAGCCGGCGCCGCGTTCGCCGGGGAGGCCCCGCCACAGCCGCTGCCCGAGCCCGGGCCGGGGGATGCGGGCGCCGCTTGGAAACTGGAGCCGGGCTGGCCCCGCCTGGCCGGGGACACCGCGCTCGACACGATGGCGGCCATCGTGTCGAGCGGCAGGGGCTGGGCCGAGCAGGGTGGCACGGTCGTGGTGGCGACCGACGAGAGCTGGCACGACGCCCTGTCCGCCGCCCCGCTCGCAGGGAGGGAGGGCGCGCCCGTCCTGCTCTCGCACAGGGACGGCGTCCCCGAGCAGACGCTGGCGCAGCTCGACAGGCTCCGGCCCTCGAAGGTGATCGTCGTGGGCGGCGAGGCCGCCGTGTCCGAGGCCGCCGCCGTGCAGATCGCCGGCAGGTCCGGCGCCGAGCTCCGGCGCGTGTTCGGGCAGGACGCCGCGGAGACGTCGGTCGCCGTGTCGCGGGAACTGGGGCACGGGGGCCGCAAGGTTCTCGTCGCCACCGCATCGACGTTCCAGGACGCCCTCGCCGCCGCGCCCTACGCCTACGCGAACGGCTGCCCCGTGCTCCTCACCGGCCCCGACGGCTCCCTGTCGGACGCCGCGCTCGCCGAGGTCGCGGACAGGTGGGTCGTGATCATGGGCGGCCGGGAGGCCGTCCCGGAGTCGGCGGAGTCCCAGCTGGGGGGACGCCCCCTCACCCGCGCGGGCGGGGTCGACTCGGTCGACACCTCGAGGCTGTTCGCGCAATGGGCCCTCGCTAACGGCTCCTCGAGGAGCGGCATGGGGGTGGCGACGGCTTCGAGCTGGTACGACGCCCTGACGGGCGCGGCGCTCTGCGGCCGGTGCGGGTCGGTGCTGCTCCTTGCCACTGACCACGACACCTCGGCCGTCCTCGAGGTGGCCTCCGCCGGCTGGGGCACCCCGGATTGGAAGGAGTGCGACGGCTGGATCTTCGGCGGCCCCGCAGCCCTCTCCACCGAGGCCATGATGGCGACCCCGGGGTCGAAGCGGACGGAGGTAGGCTAAGTTTTGCAGCGGGGCCGTGCCCTTGCGGGGCGGCCCCGAGCGACCTTGCCGGCGGGTCGGACATTCCGGGAATTCGAAAGATCCCGGTGGCCGACCCGCCTCACTTTCTCGGCGCCAGGACAGAAAAAGCATGATCTATGTGAGTTACTAATAAATATAGCAAGTTCAAAGATGGTTTTACCAGAGGGTTCGAATCCCTCATCCTCCGCCACTTTGAATTACAGGCATCCTCCTTTCACCAGGCAGGGTGCTTTTTCTTTACGTCTCCACATCTATTTCAATTGTATAATTCAGCCTGCTCTCCTGATTATTTTTCGAGAGGAATGCTATAAGGGGGAGATTACTTTTTTAATCTAGGAATGTAGTCAGAGGTTAATCGGTAGTCAGCATCGATTTTTATCGGAAGGAGAGAGCATGGACCAACCGAGATCTTCGGGTTCAACGTGGTCGAAGAAGGCGCTTTCGGCATTCTTGTCGATAACTCTTGCTTTGCTCATGTTCCCCACAGGCGCATTCGGCCAGGGCGAAACGAACGAGCCCGCCGCGCCTGATGCCTCGACGCCCGCCGCAACGCCGGCCGCATCGAGTGATCCCGACGCTTCAATGGGGGGTGATGCTGTAAGCGCAGGTATCCAAGCTAATCCTGTGGATACTGCAAGCGCTTCCGATTCGGCATCCGCTCCGGGTTCCCCCGCCGTCGGCGGCACGATGGCGGCGCAGAGCGGGGAAGCCGCAGTGTCGGCGCCTCCCGCTGCTAAGTCGCTTGCCGAGGTTTGGGTCAACAAGACCAACGGCTCTGATGCGGCCGCTGGCAACAGCGAGAGCGAGGCTCTTGAAACTTTGCAGGCGGGAATAGCTGCCGTAAAGGACGGCGGAACCATTCACGTGAAGGGTAATTTCGGGCTTACCGACCCCATCACCATTCCCGCAGGCGTCACGCTTATCATCGAGGGCGACGTTGCCATGACCGGAACCGGCAAGAACGGCTTGGTATTCCCCGGCGGCACGACGCTTAAGTGCGCGCCCGGAGGCAAGCTCAGCATGTCTGGTTTCGCTACTGCGCTTACCGCTCAGGCCGGTTCGACTATCACCGACGGTGTGTACGAGTTTACGAACAACGGCGCAGCTAAGGATAGTCGCGGAATCCACCTCGCCGGCGCGGTTAAGGGCTCTGCCGCAAAGGACAGCGTGAAGATTACTTCCACCGGCGGTTACAACACAAGTTTTTATAGTGACTCCACCGTTTTCGAGAACGCGACGGTCAGCGTCACTTCAAGCAAAACGTGGTTCGATCAGACGGATCTCACCCTCAAAAACGCTTCGCTGAAGGTTTCCGGCTACTCCGGTTACTATGTGAACGTTTTGACGATGGACAACTCCGAGTTCACGGTCGACCCGTATCGTTCGTTCTTCGGCGGTGGCCCCGCCTTCTTCTGCGCGGGCGGAACGGTCAGCTCCTCTCGTATCACGACGCTTGGCGGCCGTACCGCTGGAATTTCGGTTAACACCAGCGGCGGCAAGAACCCGTTTACGTTCAACGACTCTGTTTTGGACTTGCAGGGTTCGCCTACAGGTGGTCTTAACGTGAACACCGGAGACGTTGTCTTCAACGATTCGACCATGATCGGCTATGGGAAGAATCGCGGATCGCTTTTCGGAAGCCAGGACAAGGGCACCATAACTTTCAATGGGAACAGCCGCGTTGAGTCCCCCGCTTCCAAGGACGCGGATAACGGCCTGTCCCAGTCTACGAAGGCCGATGGTTATGTGGTTCTTGGCGGATCCTATCTCGTGAAGTATTCCGAGAGCTTCTATACGGGCCGTGCGATACCCACCAACGGTTCTGCAAACGGCGGCGAGAAGCTTATGCTGTTCACGCTTGCCGATTCGTCCGTCAATGAACTTCAGCCCATTAACAAAAACGGCGCTACGTATTCGTACAAAGTGGCAACCGCTTCATCCGACGGCAAAAAGCACGTATGGGTTCCCGCAGCGAAGGTTACCTTCAAGCTGAATGCGGATGACGCCGCCAGCAAGGTTGCGGCCACCTATGCAGACGGAACCACGGCCGATCTCGAATCAACGGCGATGAGGGGTTACTCTCTGCCCGCTGCGGTTCCCGCGGCTGGAACGGCTTCGGTGCCGAACACGCCGGTGGCAATCGGCTACGACTTCCTGGGTTGGTTCTATAAAGACGGCGGCGTCGAGAAGCCGTTCGCTCCTCAAGCCGATGTCGTCAAGTCCGATATGGTTGTTTACGCCAAATGGAAGGCCAACGCCTCAAGCTACGGGGTTGTGTACCACAGCAACACTTCGTCTGATGTGACGTATGCGGTATCTGACAACAGGCCCGATAGAGTAACGGAAGCGCTTTCGTTCGAGAGCGTGGTCGCAGCCAGGAACGATTTCTTGCAACCGGGCAAGAAGTTCAAGTCGTGGAACACGAAACCCGACGGATCCGGAGTGGCATATGTGGCTCAATCCGCGATCAGTGTTCCGGAGGGCGACCAGAAGGTCGACCTGTATGCTCAGTGGGAAGACGAGAAGTACACCGTCAAGTTCTCTGCGAACGGCGGTTCCTTCACCGACTCTTCCGTGTTCAAGACGAAGCCCGAAGTTTTCAAGATCGAGAAAGATGAAAACGGCGGTGAAATTGCTACCGTAATAAACCAGGCCACGTATCAGCAGAAGCTTCTCGAGCTTCTTGGCGATACGGATACCGAGCTTCTCAAGCCCGAGGGCAGTGCGGTGAATCCCGGCTACAAGTTGGAGGATTCCGTACTGTGGTACGGCTCTGCAACCAGCAAGAAGGACACCTTCCGATTCGTGCAGAAGAAGATGTACGGGATAACGTATCCTGGGGAAAACCCCGAGATAAAGTCGGATACGACCTACTACATTCAATGGATCGACGATCCCAGTATCGAGAAGATCGAGAACGCGTTCACGCTCGATGGCGATATGTGGGGAGCCGACCCCCAGGCAAGCAACAAGACCCAAGAGGTAGCTGCCGACACCGAAACCTTCAGCCTCACCGGTGAAGTTGACGTTTCGCAGGTAAAGGCCGCTATGGCTGGCGTGGAGGCCATGTTCCCCGACGCTGCGGGCAAGCCGGAAAGCATCGCTCTTGCCAACCCGAAATCGACTTTCACGGCAACGATGACCCTTCCTGACGGCATCGTTATCCCCCAGAACCCCGCCGTTACCGTGAGGGGTTTGGGGAGCTGCTTCAAGGTTGCCCAGTCCACCGTGAGCGGCAACGAGGTCAAGGTCGTTTTCACCCTCGTTGACGGCATAAGCAACTACAAGCAGCTGAAAGATGCCGTGGAATCTACCGGCGGAAACGATACGATTTCCGCCAACTCACGAGCATTCGGCGCCAATGCGACCACCCTTTCGGTGAACGTTGACGGCCTGAAGATCGACGGCGGCAAGGCTGCCGATGGTGACGTACTCACCGCTACCGGAAGCGTTCAGGGCAGTTTCTCTTCCCTTGCCACCGACGAGGGCGGCACCAGCAAGCTCTTCAATTTCACCTGGACCGCCAAGCAGCTCGCCTCGGCGGCCAATCCCGAGATGCCCGATACCATAAGTCACACCTTGGTGGTTAAGAAGCCCGTCGAGATGCCGATTCCCGCCGACATACTGGTGGCCGGCAACATCGACCGCGCGCTTGACACCACGCATGATGCGGCGTTTCCCACGGTGGTGGGAGAGAAGCTGAAGATCGTCGGCGCCATCGACGCCGGCCCCGTGAAGCAGCAGATGGCTGCCATCGAGGCGCTGTATCCCAACACCAAGCACGATGAAATCGAAATCACGGTGGACAGCTTCAACTTCACGGCGAAGCTGACTTTGCCCGAAGGCCTGACCGTCTCGGATACCCCCGTGGTAAAGGGCGTCAACTTCGGCAGCGCGTTCACCGTCAAGGACGTTAAGAAAACCGGCAACGACATCGAGGTCACGTTCAATCTTACCGACGCTATAGCCAACTACTCCGATCTTGAAAAGGCGGTCGATTCGGTAGGCGACGGAACTAAGGACTGGATGTATCTGGAAGTGCAGGACGTGCTGGTTTCCTCTGCGGTAACCGTTCCCTCCACGCTTGTGGTGAAGGGCTCGGTCGAAGGCTCGTTCAACGCCAAAGCCAAGCACAACCAAACCGTGAAGCTGTTCATGTTCAAGTGGAATGGGGTTCAGAACCCCGAGGGCAAAGACGTCGATGCGGCCAACGACTCGGTCATTCAGGCGACGCTGAAGGTGCCCGCTCCGGCTGAGGGCGATCTGGAGGGCGATATCCTTATCGGAACCGAGACCGAGCACGACGCCGTGTTCCCGGTTAAGGCCGCCGACGTTCTGACGTTCACGGGGGCCATCAAGGTCGATCCCGTGCTCGAGCAGATGAAGCTTGTCGAGAGGGCCTTCGGTAATCCCGACCCCAAGAACATCGACGTAGAGGTTAAGAGCAGCGAGTTCCATGTTCAGTTCACGCTGCCCGAGGGCATGTCGTTCACCGACGCCACCGAATCCGGTCTTGCTGCCCAGAACTTCGGTCCGTTCGTGATTTCCAGCTCTTCGATCGAGGGTAAGACCCTCAAGATCGGGCTGGTATTCGACAAGCCCGAGGACATTCGCACCTATGCCGACTTGAAGGCGGCTGTCGAGCGTGCCGGCGATGAAAACGGCTGGATGAAGCTGCTGGTGCCGGGTGTGAAGATGGATGTGGCCCAGGATGACACTCCCAAGCGCCTGACCGTTTCGGGCAGCGTAAAGGGCGGCTTCCTTGGCGTCGCTTCTGGAAATACCCATCGAGAAGCGTTCAGCTTTGTTTGGAACGCCAAGCAATGGCAGCCCGGCAAAGATGCCATCGCTACCGATGCCGATGCGATCCAGTTCACCGTCGAGGTTCAGAAGGAACTGATCCCCATGAACGAGGCGCCTTCGGTCGAGGCTCGCGACGTGACTATCCACGTTGGCGACCCGTTCGATGCCATCAAAGACATGGTGACGCGTGCTTACGACCCCGAGGATGGCGACCTCGTTCCCGAGGTGACCTACCCCGAGGGCTTCACTACCGGCAAGCCCGGCGTTTACGAGATCATCTTCAAGGTGACCGACAAAGCCGGTGCGACTTCTACGACCACCGCGAAGCTTACGGTGCTCGAGAAGGATGTCCCCCAGCCCGGTCAGCCCGAGGTGGATAAGCCGAACGTGGATACCGGCAAGGTGGTTGCCCCTGCCAAGAAGGTGAAGGTCGCCCCTCAGACCGGCGACTCCGCCGTTGCAGCCGTGCTGGTAGCGGGAGCTTTCGGCTCTCTGCTGGTTGCGGCTTTCGCCCTGCGAGCAAGAAGGCGTAAGAACCTGTAGGATTCTTCTCCTATAGCAGACGTTGCGGGCTCCGGGAATCATCCCGGGGCCCTTTTGTTGTAAGGGGGCTAGCTGCTTGAGGTACGGAAAAATGCTCGCGCCCCCGTACCTTGCGGTCTATCTAGTTCAATTAAAATCGTCTATCCTTAGAAAGGTAAGCGTTATACCAACATCGGTAGTAAACAGGAGGATAGGCCAAGATGGAAACGCAGCTTAAACGGACGAGAGAAAAGAAGCGAGGGGGGGGCAATTTGCAGCGCTCTGGCAGCCACGGTGTTTGCCATCGCGTTGGCTTGGTCGATGCCGCTTGCGCATGCTGAAGACCGCAGAGAGGTTTTCCTTGCTGACGGAGTTACCAGCTATATAGCAAGTCAGGAAGACTTGAAGAAGGCGATTGACGATGCGGGTACGACCCCTACCCGAATCTATCTGGGTGTCGGAGATGTGCTGATAACGAAAACCATCGTGATTCCCGCCGGAGCCGATATCGAGCTCTGCAGCTTTCAGTCAAAGACGCCTTGGGGAGAAGAGTCGTCATCTCTGACGAGGGAAGATAAATTCACCAACGTCATGGTGAAGGTTGAAAAGGGAGCGAAGCTGACGCTGTCGAAAGCGGGCGCCGGCATCGTGAAGGTCTTCTCTCGTGGACAGTGGGTACCTTCAGGTGAGCCGACCGTTCTGGTTGAGGGCTCTTTCATTATGGAAGACGGCAGCATTCACGGAGCCAGGGATCTGCGGGGCGCCGCGGTTGGAGCGGTAACCGTGAAGGGTCCGGACGCTTCGTTCACCATGAACGGCGGAGCAGTTTCCGACAACATGCGACTCCAGGATCCCAGCTACGCTCAGTACGGCGCCGGTAACGTTGCGGTAAGCGATGGTGCCCTGTTCACCATGAACGGCGGCGAGATCAGCAAGGGCTTCGGAAGTGCCGTGTCGGGTTCTTCGTACGGAGAGGCCGGCGGACTTCTGGTGCATAACGGAGCCCATGCTGTGATGAACGGCGGATCCATTTCCGACAACGGCGGCTTCGGCGGCGGCGTTGTCGTGTGGAACTGGATTTACGGTTCCGATCTGAAGAATATGACCCCCGAAGCAGCTCAGAAGGTTCGTTCGACCTTCGAGATCAACGGGGGAGCGATCGAGCGTAACGAGTCCGGCTTCGGCGGCGGAGGAGTTCTTATATTCGGAAACGCCGCGGTAACCATGAACGGCGGCGAGATCAAGGACAACCATGCTCCCAACGGAGGCGGCGTGAACGCCATGAACCTCTACACCTGGGGCGCCAGCAATACGTGGGCCGAAATTGATGGCGAGGGAGGGTCCAGCGGCCTATCCCTTGAGGAATACTCGTTGCTCCAACCTGCATCGTTCACTATGAACGGAGGCTCCATAACCGGCAACACCGCCGACAGAACGGGCGGCGGCGTGAACATCGTCTCGAACGACGTGTATTTCAACGGGGGCGATATTTCCGGCAACAAAGCGGACCAACAGGGCGGCGGCGTGTACGTTGCCACGAAATCCTACACAGCTCATTTCAAGAACACGCTGGTGACCGATAACAAAGGCACCATCGGTGCCGGCGTGTGGACGTGCCCGACCGGCAGCCTGGTGCTTCATGTAACGAACGGCGGTGCCATCGTGAAAAACGAGGCAGAGCAGTTCGGCGACGACATCGCCCACGATAATCTGGGCAGCGACGGGTCTCAGCCTATGGATTTGGCCGATAGGATTCTGGGCGGTGGCTCGGTTCTGTACTACCGCGACGGCAGCAACGCGGATCCTAGCCGCTTCGACGAGGCGAACCCGGGTGATCCGGTTGTGCTTAAGGGCGCTCCCACCGATAAGCTGTCGAACGAGGGGCTGCACGCGGTCGTTTCCGACAAGTCGGTTGGCTTGGCCAAAAGCGTGGCCACGATGGTTATTCACAACAATTCGTCGTTCCGAGGTGCAGGCGTCGGCTCGAACGGACATCTGGTGTTCGGAACGGATCCGGCGTTCGATGCCGCGCTCGAGAAGGCGTGGAACAACGAGTCTACGGGCAAAGAGCCCAAAGCCGGGGTTCCCGATACGGCCGTTGCGCGTTTCCAGCTGTATCGCATCCTTGAAGGGAAAGACGTTCCCGTTGACGCTATCGTGCTGAGCAAAGACGGCAAGCGTACGAAGCTTTCCGACATCATCGAGCTGAACAAGGAAAACGGCTGGAAGTCCAAGATTATCGGATTGCCCGCCGAAGATGTTCGTTCGAAGCCCATCGAGTACAAGCTGGTCGAGATCGACGACCAGAAGAACCCTCTGAAGAAGGCCGATGGCTCGCTTGTGTACGAAAAGCGCTTCACGGCAAGCGACTTCGAGGGTGCGGCTGCCGACCAGGCAATGAGGGTGGTTAACCCCCTGAAAGACCTGACCATCGAAAAGCTATGGAAGATGGGCACTCTTCCGGCTCCTGAAAACTTGATAACCGCAGATGAAGTGACCGTGCGTGTGATTAAGGCTGATGACGGGTCTGTGGTAGGGGAAGCGAAGCTGAAGAAGGCCGACGGCTGGAAGGCCACCGTGGCCGATCTTGCCGTGTTCGATTTCGCAACCGGTAAGCGCGTCGATTATGCCGTTCAGGAGATCGGAGCGGACGGAGCGGTTTTGAAGACCGTGGACGTCGATGAGGCGACCGACGACAACAGCCTGACGGTTGGCGTCGAGAATCAGGTGGCTCCCCCCACTCCCCCCACTCCGGACAAGCCTGTGAAGAGCGTGTTCGTGATGCCCTCGACGGGAGATACCTCGGTGCCCTTCGCCGTGGCATTTGCAACGGCTTTTCTGGCAGCGGGGTTGGCGGCTGCTGGATTGCGCAAGAGGGAGAAGTAGTTTCGGGTCGATCGTTCGAGCGTGGTTCGGCGACTTCCGAACTATCGGATGAAAACCGTATGAAAACGAAGCGCGGACCGGTTGCGGTCCGCGCTTCGTTCATGTTCGGGTTATTTGCCCCGCCGCTCTCGCAATGCGTTATGTACGTCGGATTGCGAAGGGGATTTTATATCGTACCGAAGGGATAACCGTCGGCTTCCTATGGTAACGATGGTGCATATCAGGGCGGGCAGGAAACCTGTCAGCCCCAACGAGGAGGCCGCGAGGTAGGCGATACTGCCGAGGATGGCGCACACGGCGTAGAAGTTGCTTTTCTGGAAGATGCGCGGGACATCCCCCAGAAACACGTCACGCAGCATGCCTCCTCCCACGCCGGTGAGCATCCCCAAAAGGATCACCGTCCAAGGAGCGAGGCCGTAGGCGATAGCCTTGCCCGCCCCTGCGGCAACGTAGAGCGCCACCGAGAAGATATCGATCCATTCGATGAGGTGCGGATGCCGTTGAAATGGAGCGCTGAGGAAGAACACGATGGCGGCGGTGATGGCCGAGGCCGGGATGGCGTAGCTGGTGCGCAGGATGTAGACGTCTCCCACCTGCATGATCATATCGCGCAGCAGCCCGCCTCCCAGACCGCATAGAAGGGCCAGCGCCATCGCCCCGATGAGGTCCAGTTTTCGATCGACCGCGAAGAGGCTTCCCCCGAGCGACCCGATGACCACCGCCGAGAAATCGAGGCTGAGCGCAACAAATCCCATCGAGGGCGCCGCCATGCTTGAAAGCAACGTCAAATCCACGGTTGTCGCCTTTCAGCGCAAAAGAAACGAGTATTGTGCCGGCGCGATATCGTGCCGACCGTAAGGATACCGCCAGAACGCCGATAAGGACACTTTTTGGACTTTCCCATTCAAGTTGTTATCGTGCTGTCCGATCGGTCAGACTGAAGCGACAGACGAGACACGCATGAGGAGAGCAGCCATGGCAGACCGCACGGTTGAAAGCTATACGAAAGAAACCCCCGATATTCCCGAACAGCTCGAACGCGTGTTGGTGTACATCTTGAACGAAGCGCGCGACAAGGTTGCAGCCGGCGAGGAGCTTGCCCCGTTTACCGCGCTTGCCATTAAAGACAAGCTGTTCATTGAGTCGCATCCTGTCGATGACATCGAGAGGTGCTTTGCGGCGGCCGAGCGCACGGTTCATTTGGCGCACGGTGCCGATGCGTACGGCTTCTGCTATGACGGATACGTTGAAGTTGACGACCGAACCCTGGACGCGGTTATTGCGGAAGGGGGAGTGCCGGGCGGCGGATCGGGCCACGCAATTGGTTATGTGTACGAGATCGACGATTCGGGTGTCGCTACGTTCGAGGCGGAACCAACCTATATCGGGACGGCTCCGAACTTCATGATTCACGCAAGCGCCCACGCCTGGCCCGTCGAGGATGCCGAGGGTTCGGATGGAGACGGTGGTGGACCCGACGGCGCATCGCAGCAATAGACTGCATAAGGGACGAGTGCGAGAAAAGCCGTTGGTTTCCAGCGGCTTTTCTCGTGCAGTTCGTTGTAAAAAATCGCAGGGTTTTTAGAAGGCTGCTGCATTTCCGGCGAACCTTCGGTGGCGTTTGGGTGGGTTGCCGATGGATTCGCAGCTCACAATGGGGCTGGGGATCGAGGGAGGCCGTTGGTTTTCTCTGTGCCCGCGCTCTTGGTTCGTGGTGATACCGTGTGCTCGTTGGAGCCGTTCAGCGCCCGCATCGCCGCCTTGGTTCTAGTTTGCTAGAATGAGCAGGTATTTTTTCCTGCCCCGGCGTCGCCTTCACCAGCCCGGGGCCGTACAGTCCAAAGGAGGTGAGCTGATGAAGGCTTATGAACTGCTGTTTTTCGTTGCGCCGACCATCGATGACGAGCATCGCGCCGGCGTCATGAAGCGCATCGAAACCACCATCACCGAGGGTAACGGAACTCTCGACAACGTTGATGAGTGGGGCAAACGCAAACTCGCTTATGAGATCAACGGTTTGACCGAGGGTGATTACACCCTCATCGATTTCCATGTCGATCCCCAGTGCATCGCCGAGCTCGATCGTGTTCTTCGCATCAACGACTCTGTCGTGCGTCACATGATCGTCGCCCGCACTGACCGCGACTAGAAATCGAAACGGCGCCCTGGCGCCGCATCGTAGAAGAGGTGGAAGATGAGCATCAACCGAGTAGTCATCAGCGGAAACCTGACCCGCGATCCCGACCTGCGCTCGACCGCGACCGGTATGCCGGTCCTCGGCTTCGGCGTGGCGGTCAACGACCGCCGCAAGAACGCGCAGACCGGCGAGTGGGAGGACTACCCCAACTTCATCGACTGCACCATGTTCGGAAGCCGCGCCCAAAGCCTCTCGAACTACCTGAGCAAAGGCACGAAGGTCGCCATCGAGGGTAAGCTTCGCTGGAGCCAGTGGGAGCGCGACGGGCAGAAGCGCAGCAAGATCGAGGTTATCGTGGACGATCTCGAGTTCATGTCGTCGCGCGGCAGCGCCCCCATGGACGCCGCCCCTTCGGCGCCCGCCTCGGCCGGCTATGCGCCCGTCCCGGCACCTGCGCCGATGACGCCCGCTTCTCCCTACGATGAGGACATTCCGTTTTAAGCGAATTTGAAAAGAGGTACTACACATGGCTGAATATTCGAAGCAGCCTCGTCGTAAGTACTGCCAGTTCTGCAAGGACAAGGCAGAGTACGTCGACTACAAAGACACGCAGCTTCTGCGTAAGTTCGTTACCGATCGCGGTAAAATCAAGCCGCGCCGCGTGACCGGCGCCTGCACCCAGCACCAGCGCGATATCGCCAATGCTGTGAAGCGTGCACGCGAAATGGCTCTGATGCCTTACGCAGTCCCGGCCGTTAGCGGTCGCGGCGATCGTCGCAACCGCTAGTCGAAGGAGGACTCATGAAGGTTATCCTGCTCAAAGAGCTTCCTGGCAAGGGCGGCGAGGGTGACGTCATCGACGTTGCGCGCGGCTATGCCAACAACTTCCTGCTCACGCAGGGCTATGCGGTTCTCGCTACCAAGGGCAACCTGAAGCAGCTGGAGGATCGCCGCAACAACATCGCCAAGCGCGAAGCGGTTCGCATCTCCACCGCCGAGGAAACCAAGGCGGTCCTTGAGAGCGGCTCGATCGTGGTCGAGGCCAAGGTGGGTGACGAGGGCCAGCTGTTCGGCTCCATCACTTCCCAGATGATCGCCGATGCGATTAAAGCTGCGAAGGATCTTGAGATCGACCGCCGTCGCATCGAGATCGGCAAGGCCATCAAGATGGTCGGCGCCCACGAGATCAGCGTGTCGCTGTATCGCGAGATCCGCGCCACCGTGGTTGTGAACGTCGTCGATGCCGAAGCGCCCGAGGCTCCCGCCGAAGAGCCCGCCGCCGACGAGGCAGCCGAGGCTCCCGTCGAGGTTCCGGCTGAAGAGGCCGCTGCCGATACGGCCGCTGAATAAGCGCTGTGCCCCGCCTTTGCGCGGGATCGGGCGGCGGATGTGCGCTGCACCACCGAAGCTTTCAACGGCAAAAGTTGTTGAAAGCGTTGAAAACCCCTCTTTGCCCATGTGCGGGCGGAGGGGTTTTCCCTTTTCTCCGTTGAAACCCCCGTCAAGGTCGTGTTGGTTGCACAAGGCGTTTCATCTGGGACGACGAATGGTTTAGTATGGTCTCTCACCGACGGTAAGGATATATGCATGGCAGGTTTCAATCCCCGACAGAACCCCGGATCGTCCGAGCAATTCAACGATCCGCAAACCACGAAGCTGGTTCCCCGCAACGACGATGCGGAGAAGTCGGTTTTGGCGGCCTGCATGTTGGATGCGGACGCGCTTGAGGAAATCCTGCTCAAGCTTACCCCCGAGAACTTCTACCGTCCGGCGCATCGCATCATCTATCAGGCGGTATGCGATTTGAACGCCCGCCGCATCCCCATCGACCAAATATCTTTGGCCGACAACCTGAAAGCCGGCAATCAGCTGGATGCCATCGGTGGGTGCACCTACCTGCTGGATCTCGCCGAGAATACGTTTGCGCTTACCAACTGGCAAAACCATGCCGACATTGTGAAGCGCACGTCTATCCTGCGCGATCTGATATACGCGTCCGCCTCGATTACTGCGTTGGCGTACAACGCCCCCGACAATTTGGACGAAGTGGTTGAGGAAGCCGAGAAGACCCTGTTCAAAGTTACCGAGCAGCGCGTGTCCTCGACGTTTAAGAAGATGGACGTGCTTCTGACCGAGGCGTTTGAAGAGATCGCCGCCCTGGCCGAGCAGGGATCCCATATGGCCGGCGTTCCGACGGGTTTCACCGATGCGGACAAGCTGTTCCACGGCCTGCGGGGAGGAGATCTCATCATTCTTGCCGCGCGCCCCGGTGTCGGCAAGACCTCGTTCGCGCTCAATCTGGCGGTGAACGCCTCGTTGGCGGGCACTGCGGTGGCCTTTTTCTCCCTCGAAATGAGCGCGTCCCAGCTGGTGCAGCGCATTCTGTGCTCGGAGGCGCGCGTGAGCCTGTCCAAGCTGCGCGGCGGATACGTGACCGAAGCCGATTGGAGCGCTATCGCCGATGCGTCCAACCGCCTGTCCAATATCGAGCTCTACATCGACGATACGCCGGGGCTTTCCATCCTCGAAGCGCGGGCGAAGGCCCGCCGGGAGCTGCGCGCGGCAGCGGGGCGCGGGCTTATCATCGTCGATTACCTGCAGCTTATGCAGCCTCCCCAAACTCGTCGCGATGGGAACCGCGCGGTCGAGGTTGCCGAGATCTCGCGCGGGCTGAAGATCTTGGCGAAAGAGATGGACATGCCGGTTATCGCGCTGTCCCAGCTTTCCCGTGCGGTCGAGATGCGCGCTCAGAAGCGTCCGATGCTGTCCGACCTGCGAGAATCGGGTTCTATCGAGCAGGACGCCGACATCGTCATGTTCATCGACCGAAGTACGAACGAGCTGGAGGCCGAGCAGGATGGCCGTCCCGACATGGGCATGGCCGAGCTGATCGTGGCGAAGCACCGCAATGGCGCCCAGGCCGACATCAAACTTGCGTTCAATGCGGAGTACACCAAGTTCATGAACTACATCGACGATTCCGCGATCGCCGGGTACTAGGCAGTGGTCATGGCGCGCTCGATTACGTTTCTGCATACAGCCGACCTTCATTTCGGCGCTCCGTTCCGGGGGATCAGGAACCTGTCGGAGACGTGGTCGGATCGGCTGCTGGAAGCTATCGGGGCCGCATACGACACCGTCATCGAAACGGCTATCAAGCGCGAGGTCGACTTCGTGGTTATTGCCGGCGACGTGTTCGACACCGCTCGTGCATCGTATCGGGATTACCGTCGTTTCTTTGACGGTCTGCATCGCCTGGACCGCGCGGGCGTTCCCGCCTACCTCTGCACGGGAAACCACGATCCGTACACCTCGTGGCAGATCGATTTCGAGCGCCTTCCCCCAAGCGCGGTGATGTTCGATGCGGCGCGCCCCAGCTTCGCGCTGTACGAGCGCGACGGCGAAGCGCTGTGCCTTTTGGGAGGGCGCAGCTATTTCAATCAAACGTGGCCGCGCGATCAGCGAATTTCAGAGGGCATCGACCGGGCGAGTCTCGAGCGGAATCTGGAGCGGCAAACGGGCCGCGATAACCTGTCCCGTCAGCAGGCACCGTTTTCGGTGGGGGTCATCCATACCGGGTTGACGCTCGACCCGCTGAAGGCGCCGGAAAACCCGCTGGATCTTATGGCTACCGGTATCGACTACTGGGCCTGCGGTCACATTCACAGTCGGTACGCCTATCCGTCGTGGGACGATCCGTCCATCGTCTTTCCCGGATGCATCCAGGGCCGCGATGCGAACGAGACGGGTAGTCGCGGGTGCGTGCTGGTCACGCTTACCGAAGGTGCGGGCAACCGCGTCGAGTTCGTGCCGACCGCTTCCATCGACTGGGAGCGCCTAAGCGTCGACGTTTCCGACGCCTCTACCGTTTCCGACGTCGAGCGCTCTATTGTCGAGGCTTTGTTCCGTGCGAACGGCCGTGCGCAGTGCGCGCGGATGATCGCGCGCGTCAAGCTGGTGGGAAGCACCGACCTGCATGATGTGCTGTGCCGCAACGACGTTCTCGAGGATCTGAGAACGCGGCTTTCGAGCGCTTACGACGAATTCTTCGTTGATGAGCTGTCCAACCGCACGAAAAAACCTCGCGATCTGGAACGAATGGGGGACGAAGCTCTGTTTGCCGCCGCGTTCGTCCGCGCTGCCGAGCGTCGCGGAAAAGATATTTCGGCCTTGCGCGCCGAAGTTGAAGAGCAGTTAGTCGAATGGCGTCTCGATCCGTCTGCAGCAAACGCGCTTACCGATGATTTGTGCGACCAATCCATGGGACTCGTTCTCGATCTGCTCGATGGAGGGCTGCAGCGATGAGGCGCTTCCTTAAAGTTGCGCGCATCGGTGCGTTCGGCGGGATGTACGGAAAGACCCTCGGTCCGTTCGGCCCGGGGCTTAATGTAGTGTACGGGCGCAACGAAGCGGGCAAGACCACCGCCGCGTCCTTCGTCAAAGGCGTGCTGTTCGGATGGGACTCAGAAACGAAGACACGTAACGGCTACAAGCCCGAACAGGGGAATCGGTCGGGCAGGCTGCTGTTCTCTTCGCGCAGCCACGCCTGGGAAGGCTCGCCCGACCCTGAAAGCCCGGGGGCGGCCGCCGGGGTTCGACGGGTTTCCGAAATATCCGATGAACGCTTGAATGTCGAGTTTGACGTGGAGATTCTACGCGTCAAGGGATCGGGAGATCCCGAGTCGTCATCGAGCGGCGGCGTTTCCGAGGTGCTGGGCGATATCGATCGCGATACCTACGAAGCCGTGTTCGCGCTCAGCGCGGACTCGCTTCATTCCCTTGCGAACGTCGATAACGTCACTGCGCGGTTTCTCACGGCTGGCTCGGGAACCCAGACAAGCCCTGCCGAGGCGCTTGCGTGGGTAAACGACCGTATCGAGTCGTTTTTCTCCACGGCGGCAAAAAACGATCATTCGCTTGCGTTACTGGCGAGGGAGGAGAAGGCGGCGCGTGCCGAGGTGGCCGAGGCGGCTCGGCGCGCCGATGATGCCCGGGCCTTGGCGCGGAGGCTGGAAGAGCTGGATGCGGAGTGCGCCCATCTGGCCGCGCGCGTCGATTCGGAATCCGACCGCCTTGAGCGCATCAGCTCTCTGAAGTCGTCGGTGGAGTCGTTCGATCGGCAGATCGACCAGGCCAGAGATTCCGTATCCATCGCACAGGCTCGCGTCGATTCTCTGGAACGCGCGCTTTCGGCTCACCGGGGAAAAAAGCGCCCCTTCTCGTTCGAGGGCGATGTGCGCATCATTCTTGACGAGCTGGACGGCGCCGAAGCCGATCTGGCCCGATCGGCCGACCGCGCCGATGTTGCCCGGCAGGCTTTTGCGGAAACGGCCGCCCGCGTTCGATACGGTTCGGCGGGGCCGTCGGGGGGCGCGCTCATCAATCCGCTGGAGGCGCTGTGCGCTCTTGCGGCAGCTGCGGTTGTCGCCTTGCTGGGAATCGGGTCGGGGCTTCTTTGCGAACCTGCTCCCGCCGCTTGCGCGGCCGCCGCGGTATTCGGGGCGGTGCTTGCGGCGCTGGCTGTTCCCCGTGTCCTTTCCGGGGGCGCCTCGCTTGCAAGCCGACCGGGGGCTGCCCAGCTCGACATCGCTCGTGCGAGGCTTGAGGCGGCTGAAAGCGAGCACGAACGCTGTATCCAGAATGTGAGGAAGCGCCTTGACGATCGGGGGCTTGCGTGTGCTCAAGGGTCGCTTTCCTATGCGCGCGAGCTGGTTTCGGAAGCGATGCGCTGCGAAGGGGATCTGATGCGTGCCCGGGATGCCTACGATGAGGCGCTTCAGGCGCTTGCGTCCGATCGGACGGTTCTCGATTCGCTGGTTTCCCGTCGGGCAGGGTTTTTGACGGATAACGGATTCGATGCATCTTGGTGTGTTGTCGATCTTGACGAGGAGCTGCGCGCCTGCCGCGTTTCTCACGACGAAGCGGCCGATCGGCTGGCAAGCGCCTCGCAGGAACGCGGATCTTCTGAACGCGAGGTCGCCTCGGCGCTGTCCGATACGGCGGCCGATCGAGCAAAGGTGCGACATCAGCAGATCCGCACGCGCCGCGCTGAATCCGAAACTCAGCTGGTCAAGCTGCTTGTGGCCAGGAAGATGCTGGAAGACGCGCTAAGAGCATGGGGAATCTCGAGTGAGCCTCGCCTGTATCGGGAGGCTTCGCGGTTGATGTCGCTGATGACGTCGGGCGCATGGTGCACGGTTCGGCCCACCGACGAGGGCGACATCGCGGTATGTGATGCGTACGGTATCGAGAGACCCGCCCGCAAGCTGTCTTTGGGAACGCGCCAGCAGATGTACCTGGCGTTTCGCATCGCGTTGCTTATCTGCGCCGACGATGTGGGGCGCTCACTTCCCGTTCTGGCCGACGACATCCTCGTAAACTTCGACGACGAGCGCCGAGAGGGTGCGGCCCGTGCCTTGGCCGAGTTGGCGCGTACTCGACAGGTTATTGTATTCACCTGCCACAAAGAAGTGGTGGACTCTCTGATGAGTGCCGATTCGTCTGCGATACGCGTGGGGCTCTAATATAGAATGATCCCTGTGAGAAGCGCGCCTGTTTCGCCTGCGCGGTGCGGACGGGGCGCGTATTCGTTTGGTTGGCCGGCGGCTTTTACGCAGCTGCCCGACAGCGCTTTTCCGGCGCTTCGAAACGCCCGCGTCCATGCGGGCCTGAAAGGATGCGAGACCCATGACCAATACCGTTCTCGTCGGAGCCCAGTGGGGCGACGAGGGTAAGGGCAAGATCACCGACCTCATTGCGGCTGACTACGATTACGTTGTGCGCTATCAGGGCGGCAACAACGCCGGTCACACCGTCATCCACGGCGACACGAAGCTGGCTTTGCACCTCATGCCCTCGGGCGTTATGTACGAGGACTCGGTTCCGGTTATCGGCAACGGCGTCGTGGTCGATCCGGGTGTTCTCATCAAGGAGATGGCCATGCTCGAAACCGAGGGCATCTCCTGCAAGAACCTCAAGATTTCCTGCGATGCGCACGTCATCATGCCGTATCACAAAGATTTGGACGGCGCGGACGAGAAGCGTTTGGGTCAGAACAAGATCGGCACCACCAAGCGCGGCATCGGGCCCTGCTACCAGGATAAGGCCGCTCGTCGCGGCATCCGCTTCCAGGACCTGCTTGACGAGAAGATCTTCCGTCTGAAGATCGAAACGGTGCTTTCGCAGGTCAACCCCATTCTCAAAAAGATCTACGGCCTGCATACCTACACGGTCGAGGAGATCTGCGAGGAATACCTTCCCTATGCGCGCATTTTGGGCCAGTACGTTACCGAGACGGCCCAGTTGCTCAACGACGCGTATCGGGCCGGCAAATCGATTCTGTTCGAGGGCGCTCAGGGAACGCTTCTGGACATCGATCATGGAACGTATCCCTATGTGACTTCGTCTTCCTGCTGCGCCGGCGGTGCGGCCACCGGCAGCGGGGTGGGGCCGAAGGTGATCGATCGCATCCTGGGAATCCAGAAAGCCTACGTTACGCGCGTGGGCAGCGGCCCGTTCCCCACCGAGCAGCGCTTCCCCGAGGACGGTGGTACGGGCGTGGAGGCCCAGACCGGCGAACTTCTGTGCACAGCCGGTCACGAATTCGGCGTGACTACCGGGCGCAAGCGTCGCTGCGGCTGGTTCGATGCGGTGATCGGCCGCTATGCCGTCGAGGTGAACAGCCTGACCGATATCGCGCTCACTAAACTGGACGTTCTGTCGGAGTTCGACACCATCAAGGTGTGCGTTGCATACGAGTGCAACGGTAAGCGCTACGACTACTTTCCCATGCAGCAAAGCGTTCTGTTCCACGCGAAGCCCATCTACGAAGAGCTTCCGGGGTGGAAGGGCACCGATATCACTATGTGCCGCACATTCGAGGAGCTTCCCGCGACGGCCCAGGCCTATGTGAAGCATCTTGAAGAGCTGGTGGGTGCCCGTATTAGCATCGTGGCCGTCGGCCCCGATCGCGATCAGACCATCATGCGCGGTTGGTATCGGGACGAAGATTAGGAATTCGAGCCGGGAGTTCCTGGCGGGTGCGAAAGGGAGATCATGAACATCTTGGTGCTGGGTAGCGGCGGGCGCGAGCATGCGCTTGCGTGGGCGATCGCGCAGTCTTCTTCGGCAGACGAGCTGTTCGTCGCTCCGGGAAACGGTGGAACCGCTCAGATCGCGCATAACGTTTCCGATCTGGATGCCGAATCGGGCGACGCGGTGGTCGCCTTCGTTCGTCAGCATGCGATCGATCTGGTGGTGATCGGCCCCGAAGCTCCGTTGGTGGCCGGTGTGGCCGACGCGGTCCGCGCGGCGGGCGTTGCGGTATTCGGCCCCGATGCTGAAGGGGCTCGGCTGGAAGGATCGAAGACCTTCAGCAAAGAGTTCATGGTGAGAAACGGCATTCCCACGGCTGGCTACGGCAGCTTCGACAATGCCGAGGATGCGCTGGCCTACGCCTGCGAGGTGGGTGCTCCGCTGGTGGTGAAGGCCGATGGTTTGGCGGCTGGCAAGGGTGTGATCGTGGCCGATTCCCTGGAGGTGGCCGAAGAGGCCATCCGCGATTGTTTCGCCGGCGTGTTCGGCACCGCCGGATCGCGCGTGGTGGTGGAGGAATGCCTGACCGGGCCCGAGTGCTCGCTGCTGGCGTTCGTGTCGGCGGGCGAGGCGCTGTGCATGTCCACCGCGCAGGATCACAAGCGCGCCTTCGACGGCGATACGGGCCCCAACACCGGTGGTATGGGGTGCTATTCGCCCGTGCCTATTGTTACGGACGACGAGCTGGCCGAGATGCAGCGCATTATGCAGCTGGCTGCGGCCGCTACCGCGCGCGAGTTTTCGAACGATTATCGCGGCGTGCTGTACGGTGGCTTCATGCTGACGCCCGAAGGTCCGAAGGTGCTGGAGTTCAACGCGCGTTTCGGCGATCCGGAAACTCAGGTGGTTCTTCCGCGCCTTGAAAACGATCTGGTGGAGGTCATGTTGGCGGTTGCCGAGGGCCGACCGGGCGATATCGGTCTTTCGTGGTCTGATTCCTGGGCGTGCGGCGTGGTGCTGGCAAGCGCGGGGTATCCGGGTTCCTATCAGAAGGGCAAGGCGGTTTCCGGCATCGGCCATGCCGAAGCGCTTGAAGGGGTTACGGTGTTCCACGCGGGCACGACGATGAATCCCGATGGCGGTTTGGTAACGTCGGGCGGACGCGTCCTGTGCGTAACGGCGCTGGGCGATACATTTGAGAGCGCACGTGCCCAAGCCTACCGGGCTTGCGGCTTGATCGATTTTGAAGGAAAGCAGTTTCGCACCGATATTGGCTACCGAGCTTCTATCGGGCGATCCGCCTGGGGTAATTAATGCTATCTGAGCGACTTTTGAGCAAGGCCGTCCGCGAGGCGTCTAAGAACTACCTGAAACTGTACCGTACTACCGACACGGTGGTGCCTGGGCCCGACCCGAACAAGAAGTACATGCTGTACATGCACGTTCCCTTCTGCGAACGCTTGTGCCCCTACTGCTCGTTCAACAGGTTTCCGTATCGCCAAGATCGTGCGCGCGAGTATTTCGCCAGCTTGCGCAAGGAAATGATGATGGTGAAAGAGCTGGGTTACGATTTTTCCAGCCTGTATGTGGGCGGCGGCACGCCCACTATCCTCATCGACGAGCTGTGCGAAACCATCGATCTGGCGCGCGAGACGTTCTCGATTGCCGAGGTTTCGTCCGAGACGAATCCGAACCATTTGATTCCCCGCTATTTGGAGAAGCTACAGGGCCGTGTCCAGCGCCTTTCGGTGGGGGTGCAGAGTTTCGATAACGGCTTGCTGAGGCAGATGGACCGTTACGAGAAGTACGGTTCGGCCGAGGTCGTTCTCGAGCGCGTTGGCGAAGCGGTGCCCTATTTCGCGTCGATGAACGTGGATATGATCTTCAATTTCCCCGCTCAGACCGAGGATATGCTGATCAACGATGTTGAGAGCGTGATGAAGTCGGGAGCGACCCAGACGACGTTCTATCCGCTGATGGCTTCTCCCGCTGTCGAGCGTTCGCTGGCTCGCACGGTGGGCAAGGTCGATTACGATCGCGAGCGAAAGTTCTACGAGATTTTGGACTATATGCTGACGGGCGGCAAGGATCCGCAGTTCACGCACAGCAGCGCATGGACCTACAACCGCCACGACTACCTCGAAGTGCTGCCCGGCCAAGAGAAGCGTGCGGGTGCCGATATGATCGACGAATACGTCGTGCAGTTCGAAGAGTACCCCGCCATCGGTTCAGGCGGTATCACGTATCTGGGCGAGAGCCTGTATGTGAACACGTTTTCGGTGAAGGAGTACAACGAGGCCATCGGCCAGGGTCGTATGTCCCTTATGGGCAAGACCGTGTTCAACAGGCATGACCGTATGCGCTATCGCTTCCTCATGCAGCTGTTCGGGCTTCGACTTGATAAGCGCCAGTGGGAGCGCGATTTCGGCTGCACGGTGGAAAACGGCCTGCCGTTGGAGATGGCGTACATGAGCGCCGCAGGCGCGTTCGACCGCAACAATGCCGATGAGATCACGCTGACATCGAAGGGTCGCTACCTGGTGGTGGTCATGATGCGCCAGTTCTTCATCGGCGTGAACAACCTGCGCGATCAGGCGCGCGCAGCGCTTCCGGGCGAGGAGCGCGAACTGCTGTTCGGCTCGGGATGCGCGAAGTAAGGCTTCCTTTGAGCGGGTGAGTTCTGCGAATAGAGGAAATTGGTCATTGACGGCGCAATTCAACATCGGTAGAATAACTATCCGCGTTGAAAAACGTTTTGCCTGGTCGGGTAGCTCAGTTGGTAGAGCAGCGGACTGAAAATCCGCGTGCCGAGGGTTCAAGTCCCCCTCCGACCACCATGATCTGAACAGGGAGTTTCATCTTTCACCAGATGAAACTCCCTTTTTTCTTTCCTCTGACTTCCTGTAACCTACGGTATCTTCTGCAAATTTTTTATCGATGGGGTTTGCCGGGAATCCAAGCTAGCGAAGAAGGATCCCATTCCAAGCCTTTCGAGAGGTCCGCAATTGCGGGGTCTACGCATCCCTTGACGACAGATGCGTATTCTTCGGCGGTTGTCTTCGCGGTGGGAAAACCCACTTCCTTTGCGCTCTTCTTAAGGGCAGCGGCGAAATTCTTGCTCCATGCTTCGGGGATGTAAAACGGCGGCAAAGGACTACGAGTTTAACCAGACCCCTGCGAAGGTGAAAGTCGAAGAGGACGCTGGGCGAACTCCAGCACGTTCGAAGAGGATGGTGCGGTCGGCTTGAACCGTTCGCGATACGAAAGCGGCCTCATCTTCATCGAGATGAGGCCGCCTGTTTTCGTTTCCGGGCGTTTGGCTACACCACAGCTTTATTGCGTAGCGGTTGGCTTCTTTCCGATGAGCAGGCAAACCGCGGCGATGGCTACAAGGCCAAGAACCAGCGACGGCCAGGGGCTGAGGGTGAAGCCCGCAATCAGGTAACCCACGAAGCACACCGCCATGACCAGCGATGCGTAGGGAAGCTGGGTCGCCACGTGCTGCAGGTGGTTGCACTGCGCTCCGGTAGACGAAAGGATGGTGGTGTCCGAAATGGGGGACACATGGTCTCCGTATACCGCTCCGGCAAGCGTGGCTCCGATTGCCACCAGGAACAACGGATTGTCCGCCGGGAACACGCCCAGTACGATGGGGAGGATGAGCGCCACCGTGCCCCACGAGGTTCCCATGGCGAAGGCGATGAACGCGGCAACGATGAAGATGATGGCCGGCAGCAGGGCAAGGCTTGCTCCGATGGCGGTGAGGAATCCCGAGACGAATTCGCCCGTGCCGATGAGATAGCGGCATACGCCGCCCAGGCTCCACGCCAGAACCAAGATCATGATGGCGCCCACCATGGAGCGCACGCCTTCGGCGATGCCTTCGGTGAAGCTTGAGATGGTGGTGAGTCCGCGCGGAATGAACAGCGCCGCGGCAACAACCAGCGCCACGCACACGCCGATGCACAGGCCCGAAATGGGATCTTCGCCTACCGCGGTGGCGAAATCGACGCCCTCGAAGAACCCTCCCGCGTACAGCATTCCCGTAATCGAGAAAACGATAAGCACGATAATGGGGATCACCAGGTCGAATATACGACCTTTTTCAGAGATGACCAGGCCCTTGTAGGCATCTGCGGTCTCTTGGGCGGCGGAATCGACGTCGGCGCGCTCTCCGACGACCACTTCCATAACGGCCTCGCCGTCGTTCGAGCGGCCATCGGTCGCATCCATGCCCAAAGAAGAGGCCTTCTTCAGGGCTCCGCTCACTTCGATGCGGGCCTCGTGGCCCTCAGCGGCGGCGATCTCGGCGGTGCGCATGGGTCCGAAATCGCGGTTTATGATCAGTATGAAGAACACGAAGAAAATGGTGAGCAACGCATAGAAGTTGTAGGGGATGGAGGCGACGAACGTGCTGAATCCGTCTTCGCCCATGTACCCGCCTATTGCAACCGCCCATGACGATACGGGGGCGATGATGCAGATAGGCGCTGCCGTCGAGTCGATAAGCCAGGCAAGCTTTTCGTGGCTTACCTTGAACCGGTCGGTAACCGGGCGCATGACCGCGCCCACCGTGAGGCAGTTGAAGTAGTCGTCCACGAAGATGAGGATTCCCAGAATCGCGGTGAGGATCTTCGCCATGCGAGCGTCTTTTACGCGCGTTGCGACGAATTCCGCGTAAGCGCGCGATCCTCCCGCCGTGGCGATAACCACCACAAGCGCCCCGAGAAGCGCAAGGAACAAGATAAGCGCTCCGTTTTCCGATATTTGGGTCGCCATCATTTTCGGAAGAAGGGTGAACGCCGTTACCAGCTGATCGAATCCGATTCCATCGAGCGTGAAAGTGTAGATTATCAAACCGGAGAAAACGCCGATTGTCAGCGAGGAGTATACTTCTTTGGAGATAAGCGCCAGCCCGAGTGCCAGCAGCGGCGGAACGATCGACCAGGCACCGGTCGATATAAGGTCGAAGCCTTCCATACCTACCCTTTCAGAACGAATAAACGGCAGCGCCTAGTATAGGTTAAGAATCTCCTGATGGGGAGCTTCTTAACCCAGTCGGAACGAGGATGCGATGCGCTTATAGCGGTGAGCGGGCGCTATTCGGCCATCTTTTTCTTGAAATCGACGATTTTCGCCTGTTTTGCGGCATCCCCCGTACCCAGAATCTGCACCGCGAGGATGGCGGCGTTCTTCGCGCCGTTGATGGCGACGCAGGCGACCGGCACTCCCGAGGGCATCTGAACCATAGAAAGCAGCGAATCAAGGCCGCCCAGGTCGCTTGTTTTCATGGGAACGGCGATCACCGGATCGGGAGTGAATGCGGCAACCACTCCCCCCAGGTGGGCCGCCTTCCCCGCAGCGGCGATGATCACCTTTATTCCCCGCTGGTGGGCAGTGGATGCCCAGGTGTGAACCTCTTGCGGCTTGCGATGGGCGCTGGCAACCTTCACTTCGTAGGGAATCCCGAAATCGTCGAGCTGATCCATGCAGGGCTGCATGGCGGGCATATCGGATTCCGATCCCGTGATGATTCCGACGATCGCGGGGTTTTCTGAGGTCATAAAGGGCTCGCTTTCTTGGTTGGACAATACCTTGTCCGATTATAGCCGCTTGCCCTCGAAGCAGAACGCCACCAGAAGGCCGCCGTTTGTCCGTTCGGCGGAAATCTTCCACCCATGCATCTCGGATATCTTCAGCGCCAGGGCAAGGCCGATGCCGGTACCGCCGTGCGACTGGGTGTTGAATCGATCGAAAAGACGGTCGAGGTCGCTGGGAAGCCGGCCGCAGTCGTTCCAAACCGAAAGGCGGATGCCGTCGTAGCGAACGGCTATGCGGCTTTGCGCGTGCTTCACCGCGTTGGGAACCACATCCGTAGCCCCACATCCGCCTCAGCAGGTCTCCGCGTGAAACGGGCTGTCTCGGCGCGTCCCCGGTTGTTCTTGTTGAATGTAAACATCGAGATCATCTCCTTCATCTGTGCGGTGTCTGATGCTTCATCCTTGTAGACAACCACAGGTTACGGTGAAGGCTTGGCGCGAGTCCCCCATGAACCGGTAAGAAAAATGCCACAAATCTGTGACATTTTGCGACGAGGCATACGAGGCTCGTTTCGGGTGTTTGTCGCCCCTGTTCGTTTCTTGGGCGCTTTTTCCGGACTGGGTAGCGTCGCTTTCCTATAATGAGACGATCGGTATATCGCGGGGAGTTCGGTACCGATCGGGGGTGATCGGCTGGTCGTAAGGCGGGAACATGACGAAGCAACTGCTGATGGGCAACGAGGCGATGGCTATCGCCGCCCTTGAAGCCGGCGTGCGGGTGGCTGCGGGGTATCCGGGCACCCCTTCGTCCGAGATCATCGAAACCATTGCGCGCCGGCGTGCCGAGGGGCTTGCGCATGGCGTTCATGTGGAGTGGTCCTCGAACGAGAAGGTGGCGCTTGAAGTTCTGGCCGGCGCATCTGCTGCGGGCGCGCGTTGCCTGTTCACCTGCAAGCAGATGGGCCTGAACGTGGCCGCCGACCCGTTGATGTGCCTGAACTACGTGGGCGTGAAGGGCGGCGTGGTGCTGGTGGTAGCCGACGACCCCGGTCCTATATCCTCCCAGACCGAGCAGGATACGCGTCGGTTCGCCGCCTTTGCAAAGGTTCCCGTTCTGGACCCCGCCAATCCCGAACAGGCGTATGCCATGGTTAAAGATGCGTTCGATTTGTCTGAACGCTACGGCACACCCGTTATCGTAAGGCCCACTACACGGGTCGATCACGCTTCGGCGTTTTTCGAGGTTCCCGCCCAGACCTTTGCGCGCGAGCCGATCGACGGAGGTTTCGTGCGCGATGCCAAGCGCTGGGTGATCTTTCCCAAACGCTCTTACGAGGCCCATGGCCAGATAAACCAGAGGCTGTCTCTTATGACAGACGAGTTCTCCAAGTCCGAGGGGCTTGGACGCTTCAATCCCGTTGAAGCGCACGGTCGAAACCCGCGTTTGGGAATACTTGCCGGGGGAACCAGCGCCGCGAACGCGCGCGAAGCGCTGCGAGCCATCGAGGAGCGGGTGCGAGATGCGGGTGCAAAGCTTCCCGCCTACCGTTTCATGCAGGTGGGAACCGCGTATCCGTTCCCTGCGGCGGCGGTTTCCCGTTTCACGGAGGGTCTGGAGCGCGTATTGGTGCTCGAAGAGCTTGACTATGTGCTGGAAGACGAGCTGCTGCGTTTGTGCGGGCGACAGCATGGCGGCTATGACGTGCTGGGAAAGCTTTCCGGATCGACGCGCGATCGAGGGGAAAACGACGTAGACGATCTTTCCCAACGCCTGGCCGGTTTTCTGGAGGCGGGATTCTCTGAGGGTCGAACGACGGACTGCGCTATCGAGCTGGGCATCGATCTTCCCCTGCGCCCGCCCGTGCTGTGCCCGGGCTGTCCTCATCGGGGGGCGTTTTACGCGGTGAAGCGCGCTTTGAAAAACGTGCCTGCCGTGCAGTGCGGCGATATCGGCTGCTACACGCTGGGAAACGCCCAGCCGTTGGACGCCTTGGACACCTGTCTGTGCATGGGCGCAGGCGTGACCATGGCGCAAGGGTTTGCGGCGGTCGAGCCCGATCGCAAGGCGGTCGCCTACATCGGCGATTCGACGTTTTTCGCCAGCGGCCTGCCCGGGTTGGCGAACGCGGCGTATAACGGACACGACATCACGGTGGTGGTGCTGGATAACGCGACTACGGCCATGACGGGGTCGCAGCCCCATCCGGGAACAGGGGTAACGCTGATGGGCAAGAAGCGTCCCGCATTGTCGATCGAAGACGAGCTGCGGGCCAACGGGTTCGCATGCATCGAGTGCGCCGACCCGCTTGATCTGGAGGCCGCGACCCAGGCCGCCACGAAGGCCCTTGCGTATCCGGGTCCTTCGGCGGTTCTGTACGTTGCGCCGTGCGTTCAGCTGGTCAAGCCGGATCGACCGGTAATCATCGATGCGCGATCTTGCACGGGATGCAAGAAGTGCATCACCCAGATCGGCTGTCCGGCTATCGGGTTCGACGCTGTTGCAGAGGGCCCGCGAAGCGCCAAGCGCGGTCAGGCGTTCATCGACTCGGATCTGTGCAACGGGTGCGGGCTGTGCGCAAGCGTGTGCCCGTACGGCTGCATCGCTGCAGAAATATAGGAGGCCGCTATGCTGGATATTCTTCTGACGGGAGTCGGGGGGCAGGGGACGGTGCTGGCCGCCAAGATACTTGCCCAGGCTGCTTGGGCAAAAGGCTGGCATGTTCGCACGGCCGAGACTATCGGCATGGCGCAGCGCGGTGGCAGCGTGGTATCGCATGTGCGTATGGGCGATCGGGGGGAAGAGGTGTACGCACCGCTTCTGGGCAGAAGCTCGGCCGATCTGATTGTCGCGTTCGAGCCGGCCGAGGCTGCGCGCGTGCTTCCGTATCTGGCGGCCGACGGCATGCTGGTGACGGCGCAGACGTCGGTTCAGCCGGTGACGGCGGCTCTAAGCAAGCGTTCTTATGACGGGCGGGAGGTTCTTAGCCGCTTATCCGAGGCGTTCTCGAAGGCTCCCGAACGTCTGATGATAGTGGATGATCGATCACTTCTGCAGATGGTGGGCAGCAGGAAGGCGCTGAACACCGTTTTGCTTTCGGCAGCCATGTGCCGGTCGAGCCTTCCTCTGTCGCTTGACGACTTGAAGCGCGCCATCGAGGTGTGCGTGAAGCCCCGTTTCGTGCAGATGAACCTGAATGCGGTCGATGCGGTGGCCGAAACGCTTCGGAAAAGCTGCTAGGCTAGTATAATGCCCGCCGCGCCGCGCTTTGCAAAGCGGCCGCCCGTCGAAAGGAGAGCAGGACAGGCATGGATATGACCCCTTGGCAGTTGAAGATCGTGCTGGCATCTTTCCAGACGCTCAAGGAGCGCTCGGCGTTTTATGCGAAGAAATTCGAGGGCATCGACTTGCGCGATGTGAAAACGATCGAGGATTTCCGCAAGCTCCCCTTCACCGATAAGGGCGACTTGCGCGAAGCGTATCCGCTGGGATTGGCGGCTGTGCCCGAAGACCAGATTGTGCGCATCCATTCGTCTTCGGGAACCACCGGGACGCCCGTTATTATTCCCTACACCAAAAAAGACGTTGAGGACTGGGCCATCCAGTTTGCCCGCTGCTACGAGTATGCGGGCGTTACGCCGCGTGATCGTGTGCAGATCACGCCCGGATACGGGTTGTGGACGGCGGGAATTGGCTTTCAGGCGGGTGCCGAGCGGCTGGGCGCGATGGCGGTTCCCTTGGGGCCGGGCAATACCGACAAGCAGCTGCAGATGATGATGGACATGAAGTCCACGGTGCTGTGCGCGACCAGCTCGTATGCGTTGTTGCTGGCCGAAGAGATCGAAAAGCGCGGGATTCGCGACAAGATCTGCCTGCGCAAGGGCATCATCGGGTCCGAGCGCTGGGGTGACAAGATGCGTGCACGCATCGCCAACGAGTTGGGTGTCGAACTGTACGACATCTACGGCCTTACCGAGGTGTACGGCCCCGGCATCGGCATCAACTGCCGCGCCGACAGCGCCATGCACATCTGGAGCGATTACGTGTATCTGGAGATCGTGGACCCGAAGACCGGCGAGCCAGTTCCCGACGGCCAGACCGGCGAGATCGTGCTCACCACGCTGCAGAAGGAAGGCGCCCCGCTGGTGCGCTTCCGCACCCACGACCTCAGCCGCATCGTCCCCGGTCCGTGCGAGTGCGGCAGCCCCCATCCGCGCATCGACATCATCACGGGGCGCACCGACGATATGGTGAAGGTCAAGGGCGTGAACATGTTCCCCGCCCAGATCGAGGAGGTCATCGCCTTCACGGACGGCACGTCGTCGGAATACCAGGTGATGATCGACCACATGATGGGTCACGACATCATGACGGTGTTCTTCGAGACTGAGGCGACGGGCGAGGATCGCGAGGCCGTCGAGCGCAACCTCGAGGCCATATTCAAGGCGAAGATCGGCATGACGCCGGTCGCCAAAGGCGTGCCCGTCGGCGATCTGCCCCGTTCCGAGAAGAAGACGCGCCGCATCTTCGACAACCGCTACTAGGCGTGTCGGTCGCACCCGCGCTGGGCGTTCCGTCCGTTTCGGCGGCTCTTTCGGTCGCGGTGGGGGCGCGCTTGGGCAAAAGGTTGGGCGGCCAGCTCTGCGATGCAGGGCCGGTACCTTATACTAGCGACTGGATTTGCTTATGCAGGGAAGTTGGAAGGGAACGTTATGGAAGGGTTCGACCTGATTGCAACAGGGTTGTGATCAATTCTGCCTCCGCTGTTGGCGCTGGGCCTCGCGCTGGTCACCAAGGAGGTGTACTCATCGCTGACCATCGGTGTGCTCTCTGGGCTGCTGATCTACACGTTTTCAGCCGACGGGCCCGGCGTGTCGCAGGCCATCACCGCGTTCACCATGCTCCCGCAGCTGATGGCCACGCAGATTTCGAGCAATGCCGCCCTCATCTTGTTCCTAGCATTGTTGGGAGCTTTGGTGGTGGTCATAGCCATCGCGGGCGGCTCGCGAGCGTATGCCGAGTTCGTCGCCACGCGCGTCAAGAATGCGAAGATGGCCCAGCTTCTCAGCGCGGTACTGGGTATCATCATCTTCGTGTTCTACATGATCATCACCGCCACCGAGTTCGGCCCGATGCGCGAGGCCCAGCTGAGCATGACAGGCGCTTTAAAGAAGGCGTCCTCGATGGGGATTGACGGCAAGTCCGATGACGAGCTGGCGGGTCGTCCCGAGGTTCCCGCCGTGGTCACCGAAGAGGCGGACATCGATTGCGCAGCCCAGGCGGCTTCCGAGGCTTACAAGGGTTTGAACATTTCCGACAGGGGGCGCGTGTACGACCTGGTTATTCCCATCGTCGCGCTGATCATCTTCTCTATCGTCGGTATGTTGTTCGTCGGCGGGTTCTTCGAAGGCGTCGATTTCGCCACCGCTGTTGGCGAAGATCCCATTTCGGGGCTGTGCATCGGCGTGGTGGTGGCCCTGTGTGTTGCTGCAGCGATGTTCCTTCCGCGGGGCCTGACCACTCTCCCGGGGTTCACCGAGGGGATCTCGGAGGGCGTGCGCTCGATGGTGGGTGCGATTATGATCCTGGTCCTTGCCTGGTCGCTGGGCGGTGTGTGCCGTTACATGATCGGCACCGGCGAGTTCGTGTCCAGCTTCCTTACCAGCATCGGGGCGAGCCTGGCGCTGCTTCCCGCCATCATATTCCTGGTGGCGGCGTTCATTGCGTTTGCGATGGGCACGTCTTGGGGCACGGTGGCGCTTATCCTTCCCATCGTGCTGGGCGTGTTTCCGGCGGACAACCCGCTGTTCCTGGTTGCGATCGGCGCAACGCTGGGCGGGGCCGTGTACGGCGATCATGTATCTCCCATTTCCGACACGACCATCCTGTCCTCGACGGGCGCGCAGTGCAACCATCTGCGTCATGTGTCTACCCAGCTTCCGTACGCGACGCTGGTCATGGTGGTGTGCTTCATCGGGTACCTGATGGCAGGGTTCACGATGAGCCCGTGGCCGTCGCTGGTGTTCGGTCTGGCGCTCTTGGCGGTGGCGGTTCCCGTTCTGGGGAAGCGCTCGGCGGCTCGGTAGAGGGCTGCAGCAGAAAAGCACCGAAGGCGGTCGCATCGTGCAGCCGCCTTCGATTATTTATAGATGTATTAGCGATAACCGGAGAAATCGGGTGTAATGGCCAAAGGGATAGAAAAGAATCTTCTAGCGAGGGAAGCGGTATTCATTCGACGTTGCTACCCGATATGTTGCTAAATTCGAAAAATGGGGATCTCGGAAAGTCTAGCATGAAGCATAGTTGTAAGATCCTCGATGTTGAGGGTAGACTAATCGACGGGAATTGGGACCGCAGGGAGGGAATCATAAAGGTAAGTTAGAGCGTTTTCACATTGATGTCTTGGTATGTCGCCTATCGTGTTTGACGAAGAAGCTGCGCTCAGAGAATGCGCTCAGGTTGGAACCATATTATCCTGCCAACGAACGAGATCTTTTTATGGGAATCAGTATGAAATACCAGGTCATTACACTTTAAAGCGGAACTCTCGGCAGACAGGACAATTGTCTGATTTGTTCGGAGCAGTCGTCGAATAAGAAGGGGTCCCTGGTCGATTGAGACGAGGACAATGGATCCATTTTCTGGTTTCGTGTCGGGGGTTACAACGATTAAACAGTCTCGGGGGATTGATCTGTCCATATCGTCGGAATCGTTTTTCAACACAAAGCAATCCGGGAAGTACTCGACCAAAAATGAAGGCACAGGCACTTTATTGCAGGGCTCTGTCTCCGTCTGATCAATCGCTTTCAATCCGGATAACCCGCTTTGCCTGAATGGAATGTAAGCCAGGTTAGAAGAAGACAGGGTTTCTTTGGATGATCGTGAGGGATCCGATCCCCCCCCATTTTGAATCTCAAAGCTTTCTAGAAGGGCAGACGTACTTAGGCCAAAATGGCTTGTTATTTTTTCAACGGCGCCTAACCGAGGAGCCGCATAACCGTTTTCCCACTTTGATACAGCGTTTTCCGTAACGCTTGCTATTTCTGCCAGCTCCCTTTGGGTTAGATTGTAAGCGGATCTTAGCGCTCTGATATTTTTCGAAATTATCATGTATAACCTCCTTTCCGTATTTTAGTAAATAAATTCTTGACATTAAACAAGAATTTATTTACTGTTTCAGATAATATCCTAGGATAATGCCAATAAATCCACTGTATAGCGCTTAAAGTGGAATTAATTTACTTAGGAGGTGAATAATGCGGAAATTGAAGATAGTGTTCAAATTACACCCCAAGGGTAGGGAGGGTAACAATTGGGCGGGGATCGATTGGGGGCCTAGGTTAAGAAACAAGGCGTTTTGGAGCACTGCAATTTCTGCATCTCTGCTCTTAATCCAGGCAGCAATGTCTCTTTTCGGGTTTAGGTTGGTTGAAGTTACGGGTTTTCCCGAAGTAATCGATGCGGTTAATGCGGTTTTATCAGTTTTAGTCTGTCTTGGAGTGATTAGTGATCCTAGGACGGACGGATTTGGCGATGAAGGGATTGAACGATGACAAATTGTGCGAAAGTGGCTGCTGAGTGCCATAAACATCTGTGTGAGCATGACTGGCATGGCTATACGCAGGGCTCTGGCCGTTGGGGTGATGGAGAAGGGGCCTGTGACGTGTGGGTTGATGGAAAGTGCTATAAAGTCCAGCAAGGCGATCGAGATTGCTCGAGTTCGGTTATTGAATGCTGGCAGCTGGCTCTCGAGGGTACTGCCTATGCAGGGGCGCTTGGAAAGCTTGGGGTTGGAGGTCCAACCTATACGGGAAACATGAAGCAGGCGTTCATCAAAACCGGGCTTTTTGAATGGAAGCCTATGAGTTTCGTGGCGCAAAAAGGGGATATTTACCTGAATGAAGCGAGCCATACGGCTATGTGTCAGAGTTCATCTCCCGATATGCTCAGCGAATTTCTTATCAATGAAAACGGCCAGATCACTGGTGGAAAAACAGGCGACCAGACCGGTAAGGAATCGGTGATTAGAGGCTATTATAATTTTCCCTGGGACGGAATTCTTCACTACAATGGCAAGGCGGATGGTGTTAACCCGGGCTCAGACTCCGGTCTGGAGTCCGTCAGGATTTATCGTCCGGGCCTCATCGCTTCTCAGAAATGGTGCCTGTTGTCGAAGGACATGTCCTCCGCTGTGATCCAACCGATTTGTGAACCTGGAAAGAGATTGTCTTACAAGTCGGTGGAAGATGGGGCTGCGGTTCGGATTAGCCCGGCGGGATCTGAAAAAGAATCCTGGGTTCTAAAAAAGATTAGCTACCCTGAATATCCGGACAGTGTCGTTTCTATTCATCCGAAAGGGTATGAAGGATTGTGCCTTACCCCGATTGGTCTGGAAAATGGACAAGGAGTTCGACTCGAGAAGTTTTCAGGGAAAAGTGGTCAGTACTGGACTCTTGTTTCGTGTGGCATAAGCTGGGCCTACTATCCCTTGGTAAGCGGGTCGGGATTGACTTTGGGGGTTGAGAAATAGTTGAGTAGGGGGCGGCGGACATCGCCCTGGATAAGCTGAGCGTTAGGGAGTGCGAAGATCCCTTCTCGTCGAAAGGTTGCAAGAAGAGCTGGTCCGTCGCCCCGGCGCGCTGGTTTGGCCGGCGGCCACAGGTCAATGGTAATAGGGCCCGAACAGGGTGAAGGCCAGCGTCTTTAGGCGCTGGCCGGCATCCTTTGGGTTATACCCTAAGAGCAAACCACCCCTTTGAGGGGTGGTTTTGATTTTCAAGTGCTACTTGGTAGGTTTTACTTGGTAAAAGTAGTTGTTCCAATCGCCGGTTATCTGCGGAAATAGAGGGGATGCGCTGTGCCAGGCAACTGCGAACTGCCGGCGGGAAGGTCGCCAGCGCCGATAGGCCTTCGCAGCTTTGCGCAGCGCTCCGAGCTCCGTTTGGTTGGGCACAAGTGCCTTGAAATCGATATGCGGAGCAGCGTCCTTGAAAAGCTGCAGGTAATACGGATCGGCGTAGTAGACAAGCTCGGTTATCTGCCCGCTCTCGAAAAGCATGCGTGCCCCGTTTCCGAGCGCATGGTGATCCGCATGGTACACGTCGCTGTAGCCGGGGGCGTTCGGGTCGTACAGCGGGCAGTCGATGGGAACCTCGGTGCAGACGACGGCCTCGGGTAGCGTGGACAGGTAGTCGCGGATGATCTCGCTTGCCAAATCAGGCGAGAGACTGCCGTCGACGGCACGATTCGGGGCGATATGGACATTGTTCGGACGTACTCCCAAAAGCTCGCATCCCGTGCGGAATTCCTCGTCTCTGATCCCGATGAATTCCTGTACCGAGATATCGTAGCGATGCCTGCCGAAATGGATGCGCCGTCCTTTTCCCAATTCGGGAAGGTAGCAGCGTTTTCCGCTTCCCAGTTGGTTGCGCGTGTCGTCCAGGCTGCCATCGGTGCACAGCACCACATGTACGTCGTGGGTTTGCGAGGCTCTGAGAATGGCCAGACCGAACGTCAGGTACTCGTCGTCTTGATGGGGGACGAAGAACACCATCGGCTTCGGTTCGCTAGCCCTCACTTTGCGCCTTCCTAAGGAATGCAGCCATCGCATCGATGCTGCTGAAGTTTTCGGGCGTGATGTAGCAAACGTCGATCGAAATGCCGAAGGCCTCCTCGAAATCGGCTACGAGCGTGACGATGTCGAGGGAATCCAGAGCTCCTTCTTCGATAAGGCCGTCGCTGTTCAGGGCTGAGGGATTGACGTTTTCGACTATTTGCTTAATCTGTTCGGCTGAAACTTCCATCTATATCCCTTTCGTCAACTCGACGGCCCTTCGGCCATCGAACCGGTAACCAAGACCATCGTACAAGGCCAATGCAGGTTCGTTCGCATCGTTTACCCAGAGGAAGCAGGTTTTCACGTTGAGAGGTAGATTCTCGAGATAGCGGCGGACCAGCATGCGGGCGTATCCGCGGCCGCGCGCGCCGTCCTCGACGTAGAGGTGCTTGAGTTCGCTGGCAGCCCCCGACCGGCTCCAATGTAGGAAGGCGACGGGGCTTTCTGAGGCGTCTCGTATGCAGTAAACCCTGCCTGACGAGAGGGTGTCGCGCAGTTCTCGATCGGTTGGGATGTAATCGCAGAACGGATCGAAGCCCTTTTCGAGCATTCGGCTTATAGATGCCGCATCAGAAACGCTTGCGATCTCGATGGACGCCGGGGCATCAAGGCCGCGGCCGTTTTCGGGCGCACCGGGTTGGCTGTCGCACACGGTGGGTCGCAGCGAGAGCCGTCGGCTGATGCGGGCGGTCGAGAAACCGCATCGTTCGAGGAAATCGATCGATGCGCGTGCACCGCCGGGGATATCTTCACCTGCGGACTTTGCAGAGAAGGGGATCTCGGCCATCAGGAGCTCTTCTCGGGGCTCGGCGAGCATGTCGAGGGCCGCCTTGTCCGACGCCTCGCTGTTGGCCGCCTCTTTCCGCAGGAAGTGGACCTGGATGAACCCGTCGCGGCGCTCGAAGAATGCCAAGGTGGTTTCGCCGGCAGCGAAGCTCAGGGCCCCTTCGCTGACAAGCGACTCGACTTTGTTCGGCATAAGGTAGCAGTTTCCGTGGACGCCGCTTGCGGCACTTTCCTTAAAAGCCCGCATGATCTCGAAAAAGTCTTGAAGCGAGGCTACCGGGGAAGGGTTTTTGCCCGCGACGCCGGCCATCAAAGCATCTCCTTCAGTTTCGTGCGGTCGATTTTACCGTTCGCATTCAAGGGAAGGCTGTCGATGATCACGATGGAGGCGGGAATCATGTATCGCGGCAGCTTGTCGCGCAGGCCGTTTCTCAGGGACGCCTTGTCGCATGAACCGCTTGAGAACAGCACGATCTTGCTTTCCGGGGCGTTGAACAGGCAGCAGCATCGCTCGACACCGGGGACGGCTGAAGCGGCGGTTTCGATCTCGCCCAGCTCTATCCTTCGGCCTCCCAGCTTGATCTGGAAGTCTTTTCGGGATGAGAAGACCAGCTCGCCCAGTTCGTTGTAATAAGCCAGGTCCCCGGTGCGGTAGATGGTGTCGGGTACGTGGGGGTTGCAGGGGTTCTGGGTGAAGGCCTCTGCGGTTTTCTCGGGGGCTCCGTAGTACCCGCGGGCGAGGCAGATCCCTTTAACGCACAGTTCCCCGATCTTGTTCGGCTTGGTGATCAGGCAGTCGTTTTCATCGAGCAGGAGGATCTCCGCATTGCGGCGCACCGCTCCCAGCGGGAGGGGGTCGTCGTCTTCGAAGGCTCGGTCCACGACGAACAGCGTGCAGGTGACCGTTATCTCGGTCGGGCCGTACAGGTTCGCGAAGAGCGTTTCGGGGCAGGCCCGCCGCCACTGATTGAGCTGCTTGTTCGGCATGACTTCGCCTGCGAACAGGATCGTTTCCAAGTCGGGGAGGTCGGTTCCCTCCAGTCCCTTAAGGTTCGCAATGTGCACGAGAGCCGACGGAACCCAGTAGATCGCGTTCACCCCCCGATCCTTCATATGCTCGAACAGGGGTGCGGGGTATGAGAACAGCGACGGCGGGATGATATGCGCCGCGCCTGCGCAGCGGATGGCGGAATAGATGTCGAATACTGAGTTGTCGAAGTAGAACGGTGCCTGGTTTCCCAGGACGGTGTCGGCGTCGAAGCCGAAAGTCGAGGTGGTCCAGTTAACGTAGTCCACCACCGAGCCGTGGGATATGGCGACTCCTTTCGGAATACCGGTCGAGCCCGAGGTGAACAGCACATACAAAAGATCGGTGCTGATGATGGAGCCTTCGGCCCGATCGAGTTCGCTCGGGCCAGCCAGGGATTCGGATTCGAGTTCGGACAGGTTGAGGACGTCGCCGTCGTACCCTGTTGCATCCAGGCGGTCCCGAAGCTGGTCGTTCGTGATGACGAGCGCAGGATCGAGCGTGGCGAAGATAGATTCGATTCTGCTTGCAGGCATGGTGACGTCGGTGGGCGAATAGAAGTTTCCGCTGCGAACCACGCCGATGAACGCCTCGAGGCATTCGACCGTCTTTTCGAGGAAGATCACCACTGGTTTTTTCGACAGGCCGCGCGAGACAACCGCCCGTGCGATTCTTGCTGTGGACTCGTCCGCATCGAGATAGGTGAGCGATCTGCGTTCGTCTGAGAACAGGATTCCATCTGGGTTCGAGCGAAGCGACTCCTTGAAAAGATCGACTACAGTTACATCCATCGGCCGGCCTCGTTTCTTACAGTCTGTTGAGGGAGAAGTCCAGGTCGGACTTGCGTATCTTCCAGTCCGATCCATTCAAGACGCGCTTGTCAAAAGCTTCGTATAAAAGGGCGATCGTTATGTGGTCGATAACGGAGGATCCTTGAGGGGCATAGGGGTGTATCCCTACGTTTCTGAAGTAGCGCATCTCGTCGCGGCTTTCGCTGAGGAACGAGGCGAAGAAGCTCGAACCCCAGGTTATGCAGCGCGATAGAAGCGCTGCGAACAGGGCCTGGTTTTCCGCTTCATCGAGGTACAGGCCCCAGTCCATAAGCTCGGTCCAGCCGTCTTCGCGCGGCCATATGACGAAAAAGCCGGCGAGCTCTCCGTTCTTTCGGGCTACGAGGTAGCGAAACGACTTCCCCGGCTGTTCGTCGATGCGCCATCGGTAATAGGTGTCGCCGCGCTTCAGCGAGAAAAGGCTCTCCGCGTTGATGCGGCGGTAATCCGCATCGGAAAACGGGCAGGCGTCGTATTCGGAGAAGGCGAGGCCCTTCGCCCGTTTCGAAAGGCGGTTGATGCGCTCGAGTGGGCCTGGGCGTCGCAGCCCGATGGCGCCGCCCAGGCCCGAGAAGGGGGCTCGTTCGCCAAGCTCGTCCCGAGTGATATACACCTGGTTGAAGCTTTCTATGACGGTATCGCCGAGTTTGGTGACGACGGGGAAGGATTCGGCGTCGGGATTGCCCATGCGGAAGGGGATTCCCAGCTCTTTCATCTTCTTGTTTCCTTCGAGGAAGCATCTGAGGAAGGGGAAGCCCTGGCCTTCGTTCACAGCGGCGGTATCGGCGGTCATGGCCGCCATGATGACGTCTCCCGCATACGAGATGGGCACGCCCTGGTACCACTGCATTGCCACCGCCCGCCCGTTTTCGTAGGCGAAGGTGGCGGGCGTTTCGAGGAGGTCGGGGTTGCCGAAATGCTTGTAGGAGAATCGGCTCAGCTCGGTCGTTTCAGCTGGGAACGCCTGCGAAAAGACCTCGTAACCATCAACGAGCATCTTGTTCTGGTTGGCTGTGAGAACCGGCTGGGACACCCGGCGTCCTTTCTCGCTTTTTCTCGGGGTGGGCGGGCCGTATTCCCGAGCCTGGACCGCAATCCGATCCTGCGGTTTCCCCTTCGCCGAGAATGATGCCAGACCTTGGCTTTGTCGGGAAACGAAACGGACCGCAAATCTGTTCGACGTGTGGCCCGATGGTTTCGATGGCGCCCCCGGGCCGATTCGAACGGCCGACACCCGCTTTAGGAGAGCGGTGCTCTGTCCCCTGAGCTACGAGGGCGTGCTGAACATTGTAGCAGACGACAAGCGCCTAGTGAGCTGTTCCGCCACCTGTGTTGCCACCGTTGTTGGCCTGCCCGCTTCCGCCGCCGTTGGCGCTTCCGCTTGAGTCGGGCACGAACGTGACGGAGATGCTAAGGTTCTGGGTCACGTTGTTCACGGTGAAGCTGCCCTCGGTGGCGCTGGTGGCCTTGAAATCCGTTCCCGATGCGCCTGTAGCCTGAGAAACCTTGTATCCCGGTTTAGCCTGGTAGCGAATGGTGACGCTACCTCCTTCGCTTACGGTATCGGGTTCGGCCCAGGCGCTGCCGCCCTCGCCCGCCGTTACCTTCACGGTGTAGCTGTTGGCTCCGGCGCTGACGGTGATCAGCACGGTGGTTCCGGCCTTGGCTCCGCTGTTGGCCGTCGGGGTCTGGCTGATGACGTCGCCCTCTTTGACGTTGGCGTTCGACGTCTTTTCCACCTCGACGTTGAATCCGGCGTTTTCAAGCGTGACCTTGGCCTTGCTTTCGCTCATGCCCACGACGTTGGGGATCTTGACGGTTTCCTCGCCGGCGGACAGGTAGTAGGTAACCGATGAACCGGCTGCGACGCTGGTTCCGGGTTCGGGGTTCTGGCGCGCCACTTTACCCAACGCCACCTGGTCGGAGTGCTCGGCGGCTCCGGCTACGTACTTCAGACCCACCGCAGACAGCGCCTTCTGGGCCGCTTCGGGGGTCATGTTGGTAAGGTCGGGAACCTCGACGGATTCCGTTCCTTCGGAAACCACCAGGTTGATCTTCGATTTGGCCTTCGCCTTCGATCCTCCCTTGGGATCCTGCGAAACCACCTTGCCCGCTTCGACCGAAGAGTCGTAGCTGTACTGAACCGATCCTACCGTGAACCCGGATTTCTGGATGGATTCGGTGGCCTCTTCGAGCGTGGAGCCGGTGACGGTGGGCACTTCAACCCCATCTGCCGAGTTTCCCAGGAAATGCACGGCGGCGGCGATAAGCACGATGGCTGCGAGGACGGCCACTACGATGCCGACGGTTTTGCCGCGCCCCTGCTTTTTGCTGTTCGAGTTCAGATACGCGCTACCGCCCGCCGTTCCGGTGTTGTGGGCCTCCTCGGCCAAGGCGGGCATGACCGACGTGGAACCGGCGCCCGCGTAGGCTCCGTTGCCGGCGTTCATCACCGGCAGGTTGGAGGTCATGGCGGCCGTCTGAGCGGTGTTGAACGAGCCGACGTTCACCGTGCGGCCCGCCAGGTAATCGTTCAGGGCGCGCCGCATTTCCAGCACCGTGTTGAAGCGCTCGAGCGGGTTTTTGCTCATGGCCTTCAAGATGATGGCCTCGAAGTCGGAATCGATGGCGGGGTTCACCTGGCTGGGAGGCACGGGAGCCTCCTGCACCTGCTTCATGGCCACGCTTACGGCATCGGGGCCGTCGAAGGGCAGCTTGCCGGTAACGGATTCGTACAGCACCACGCCCAGCGAGTAGATGTCGCTTGCGGGCGTGAGGTCTTTGCCCTGAGCCTGTTCGGGAGAGATGTAGTGCGCGGTTCCCAGAACGGCCGAGGTTTTCGCCATGGTGGAGTTCTTCGCCCGCGCAATGCCGAAGTCCATCACTTTGACGTTTCCGTCGGGCTGCACCATGATGTTTTGCGGCTTGATGTCGCGATGGATGATGTCCAGGCCGTGCGCTACCGAAAGGGCTTGGCAAACCTGCGAGCCGATTTCGGCAACCTTGCGCTGGTTGATGGCCCCGCGCTGGTTGATGGCGTTCTTCAGGTCGCTGCCGCGAACGAACTCCATGACGATGTAGTAGGTGCCGTTGTCCTGGCCCCAATCGTACACGTTCACGATGTAGGGGCTTTGCAGGTTGGCCGCCGCCGCCGCCTCCTGGCGGAACCGCGCGGTGAATACCTCGTCTTCGGCGTACTGAGACAGCATGACCTTAACCGCAACGGTGCGGCCCAGCACGTTGTCTTGGGCGCGGTAGACCTCGGCCATTCCGCCGACGCCGACTCGTTCGGTAATCATGTAGCGGTTGTTCAACAACCGACCGGTCATCGATCCAGTCACGTGGTGCTCCTTTTTGCCTGTTTATGCTGCATTTAAGTAGTTTCGGCAATATGAGTTACTAGAATAGCGCATCTTAGAGAAGTCCCTCTTGCTTAAGTGCCGTTTTCAACACATTTTGCGCTTTTGCCGCGCCATCGCCTTCGGTGCCATCCTGCTCGAGCACGAGGGCGACAACCACTTTGGGATCGTCTGCGGGCGCCATGCCCACAAACCAGCTGTCGTCAAGCTTCTTTCCCGTTTCGGCGGTGCCGGTTTTCCCCGCAACCTGAACGCCGGGGATCTGCGCTGCGGTACCGGTTCCGTTGCTCACCACGCCCTTCAGCACGTCGCGCACCTTGGATGCCACCTCGGCGCTAACTGCCTGGGAAAGCACGCTGGGCGATGCGGTGAAGCTGCGCTCGCCGTTCGCGTTGTAGATAGACTTGACCAGATAGGGGTTCATGACGGCGCCGTCGTTGGCGATGGCGCTTCCCGTCAGAGCCATCTGCAGCACGGTTGCCTGCGGGCCCACCACGGCGTCGTCGCCGACGGGCTGTCCGACTGCGGCCCAGGCCAGCTCCCAGTCGCTGAGGGTCTTGGGGTCGGCCATGAGGGAGGTGGCGGTGGGAAGATCGAACTTCAGGTTGGCGTTGAACCCGAACCTCTCGGCTCCCGAAACAAGGGCGTTCGCGCCGATCTTTATTCCCAGCTGGCCGAACGCCGTGTTCGACGACAGCTCGGTCGCGCGCTTCAGCGTGAGGGTTCCGTAGTCGTTGGAGTCGAAGTTGGTGACCTTGCCGCCCCCGATGGTGATCTCGCCGGGAGAGGTGAAGGTGGTGTCGGGCGTGGCGACGCTGTTTTCAAACGCGGTGGCCAGCGAGACGATCTTGAACGTCGAACCCGGTGCGTAGAGCGACTGGGTGGCGCGGTTGATCAGGCTTGAAGACGAGTCGTCGGTGCTTTGGGCGCTTGCCTTGATGACGGACTCGAAATCAGCCGCATTATAGGTGGGGCTTGAGGCCATGGCGATCACGGCTCCGGTTTCGGGGTTTATCACCACGCAGGCCCCCGTGTAGCCCTCAAGCGCCTTTTGCGCGGCGGTTTGGACGGTGGAATCTAAGGTGAGTTCGACGCTGTTGCCCGCCGTGGTGATGCCGGCCTCCTGGTTTAGGACGTCCAGCCAGGTTGCATGGTTGGTGGTTCCGGCGAGGGCTTCGTTTTGGGTGGATTCGATGCCGCTGGTGCCGTACTGATCGGACTGGTATCCCACCACCTGGCTTGCCAGCGATCCGGCGGGGTAGACGCGGCTGTACGAACCGTCGGCGTTCCTCGTGCTTTCGGCCAAGACCACGTTGTCGGCTGTGGTGATGGTGCCGCGCTGGATGCGCGCCTTTTTCGCCAACGTGTGGTTGTTGCCGGGCATGGATTGGTATTCGGCGGCGTTAACCACCATAAGCTGGGTCAAGTTGCCTACCAGCAGCGAGAACATCAGGCCGAACGCGATGATGGAGTGGGTAAGGCGCCTGCCCAGCGACACGCGGCCCAGCACGCTGTTGTTGTTGATGGTGATGGTGGCATTGGCCATTTCCTCGCCGACGCCCGTGGCCTCGTCGCCGCAGCGTAGAAGGAAGCCCACGGAGATGAAGCTTGCCAGAAGCGACGAGCCCCCCTGGCTGATGAAGGGCAGGGTGAGGCCGGTAAGCGGGATGAGTCCGGTCACGCCGCCCACGATGATGAATGCCTGCAGCACGATGATCGTGGTCAGACCGACGCACACAAGCGAGCTGAAGTCGCTTTTCGCGCGGCTGGCGGTAACGTAGCCGCGGATGGCGAGGCTTACGTACAGCAGCAGCACGCCCGACGCGCCCAGAAGGCCGGCCTCTTCGGCGATGGAGGCGAAGATGAAGTCGCTTTCGACCACGGGGATCTGGTCGGCCATCCCGTTACCGATGCCGCGTCCGAAGATATCGCCGTCGACGATGGAGTACAGAGCCTGGACCATCTGGTATCCGGCGCCCTGCGCGTCGGCGAAGGGGTCAAGCCAGTTCGCGACGCGGGTCTGCACATGCGAGAACGTGCCCCAGGCTCCAAGGAAGCCCACGATGATCAGTCCGACGCCCACGATCAGGTAGGTTTTCTTGCCCGTGGTCGCATACAGCATGGCCAAGAACACGAAGAAGAACACCAGGGCGCTTCCCAGATCCTTCTCGAACACGACCACCAGCAGCGCGACAACCCACATCACCAGCATGGGAAGAAGGGTGCGCAGGTCGGGTACGTGCAGCGGCCCCACCTTCATGGTGAAAACCGACAGCATCTCGCGGTTGGTGGAGAGGTATCCGGCCAGGAACAGCACGATGGCGATCTTGGCGACCTCGCCGGGTTGGAAGGAAAACGACCCGATGTGCAGCCAGATGCGACTGCCCAGGATCTCTTGTCCCAGCCCCGGGGCCATCGGGGACAGCAGCAGCGCGATGCCCAGCACCATGAAGGTGTACTTGTAGTTCGCGACCTTTTCGATATTGCGGGACAGCGCCAGCACGCCCACCATGGCCCCGACGCCTACGAACAGCCAGGCAACCTGGTTGACCGCCAGATCGGGCGCAAGTCGGGTGACGAAGCAGATGCCGATGCCCGCCAACACGAATACGATGGGCAGGATGGCGGGGTCGGCTTCGGGGGCGAACCGCCGCACGGCCAGGTGCGACACCAGGAAGGCGCCGAAGATTCCCAGCGGCACCCCCAGCGAGTTCACGGAAATAGACTCGCCCTGGTTCAAGGCCAGCATGGCGAATAGAAGTATGACGACGGGCGCCCCTATGACGAGGAGCGCAAGTTCGAGGTTGCGGCGCGTCAAATCCTGCTCGCCCCCTTCCGGGAGTCGATTTCTTCGCGGTATTGGTCTACCAGGCTATACGCCTCGTCCAGATCGGATACGCGCAGGGTGTCCTGGATACGGTCGGCGCTTCCCGCGGGAAGGTCGCCCACCTTCACGTCGGTCTTCTCGATCAGTTCCGAGTGGCTGAATCCCAGCACTTCGCCGGGAACCCCGCGGTAGATGGCCACGTAGCCGTCTTCGGCGGCGAGGTAGGCCGAGTGGTTCAAGTACCACCACGAGCCGTAGGCGCCGGCGGCCATCACGGCGATTAGCAGCATGAAGGCGAACGCGACGGTGATCTTCGCGCGGCGCGCGATGCGGCGGATCTGCTTTTCGCGCTGTCCCACGATATCGATGATGATGACGGTGATGTTGTCGACGCCGCCTGCGGCGATTGCTTCGTTGACCAGTTGGGAGGCGCACCGCTGAGGGTCTTTCACGCGCGTCATGATGGACTCGATCTGCGAGTCGCGCAGCATGCCCGTCAGGCCGTCTGAGCACAGAAGCAGTCGATCGCCGGCTTGAACGTCGATCTCGAACAGATCGGGTTCGGTGGCAGGATCGTTGCCCAGCGCTCGGGTGATGACAGAGCGGTTGGGGTGCGACCGCGCCTCTTCGGGCGTCAGCTGGCCCGCTTCGATCATGTTGGCCATGAGGCTGTGATCGCGCGTGATCTGGTGCAGGCGCCCGTCGCCCAGAAGGTAGGCGCGCGAATCCCCCACATGGGCGATGACCAGCTTGTCTTTATCCAGAATTGCGGCGGTGCAGGTGGTGCCCATGCCCTCGCGTCCGACACTCTCCGATGCGGCCTTGATGATGGCGCGGTTGGCCTGCCTGACCGCTTCCGCCAGCGCCAGGGCGTCGGGATGTTCGGGAGCGTGTTTGGCGATGGTGCCGACGGCGATCTCGGAAGCGACCTCGCCGGCGGCGTGCCCTCCCATGCCGTCCGCCACGACGTAGAGCGGAGGCGCTACGATTAGCGAGTCTTCGTTGTGATCGCGCACGCATCCGACATCGGTGCGGCTCCCGAAAGGCGTGATGGCGCCTTTGCGCGAACGTTCGGTCGAGCGGTAGGAACTGCGGCGGCCCATTAGCTGTGCCTCACGCGAATGGCCACGTCGCCGACGTTGACGATGTCGTTGTTACGCAGTGCGGAGGGCCCGCTCAACAGCTGGCCGTTGACGGCGGTGCCGTTGGTGGAGCCCAGATCCTCGACGAACAGGTTCTGCCCCATGAGGGTGAATCGTGCGTGGCGCGCAGAGACGTAGCCCGCTCCGATGACGATATCGGCGTTGGGGCTGCGGCCGACGATAACCGGCCCGCGCACGACGATGGAAACCCCGCGCAGTTCTTTGGGACCCTTCTCGACAGACAGGTTCCAGGTCCGCTCTTTCTTGCGCTGCCCTCGCACCAGTCCGATCCCCGTTCGCATGACGGCGAACAGGAACACGAACAGCAAAGCGACGAACAGAAGTCGTCCGGCAAGCAGAACGACGTCGATCATAAAGCGCTCCTAAACAACAGTGGTAACGTACGGACCCGTGAACGGGGATAACGAGCGATGCTAGCCGACGACGAACTGGAAGTTGGTCTTGCCGATGGTGAAGGTGTCGCCGTTTTGGAGCGTCTGCACGGTGATGGCGGCCCCGTTCACCAGGGTTCCGTTGGTCGAGCCCATATCGGTGAGGGTCCAGTATCCCTGGGGGGACAGGCGAAGCTCGGCATGGCGCCGGCTGGCGGCCGAGTCCTGCACGACGATATCGTTTCCGGTTCCGCGACCCAGCGTGATGTGGGCGCCGGCCAAATCGTAGGTGCGCTGGTAGGCGCGATCGATCACGCGGGCGCGCCTGCTGCCGGCCAGCGGCAGCGAGTTGCCGCTGCGGGTTGCGTAGCTTCCGTTGTCGGGACGGGCGGATGCGGGAGCGGCGCCGCCGACGGGAATGGGCGGTGCCGCCGGCGCCCCGCCGAGCCGCGCGGCGCGATCCTGCTCGAGGGGTTGGCTGGTTCCGTACAGGGCGCGGTTGCGACGGTCCCTCTCGGCTTTCGAGCGGTAGTCTTCGAAGTCCTCGCTGTCGAAGGTGTACTGACCGTAGTCGATGGAGTAGTCGATCTCGTCTTCCGGGACGTAGGGAAGCGGCGGCTTGCGCGCCGGGGCCCCGGCGCGTTCGGCGTATCCGTCCAGCGCGGGATCGTTCAGGTTCTGGGAATTTTGCTGGGCATAGCCGGCGTGCACGGCTTCGGGCGCGTAGGCGTTCTGGCCGTATTCGCCTGCGGTGGGTCGGGCCTGGCCTCGGACGGCGCGATCGGATGCGCGCTGGGCGTAGCCGGGTGCGCTCTGGGGTTTGGCCGGGGCGGCCACGATGCCGTAGCGCACCAGCTCCTCTTCGCGCAGCTGGGCGACGATGGGCGCGGCGACGGCCTCGGCGATAACGTCGAACTTGCCGTGCTTCAGCGTTTCGTCCACCACGAAGCGCACCAGTGGCTGGCCGTCCATGACCAGGCCTTCCTCGGCGGCTTTGGCATTCAGGTAGGTTTCGGTCTCGCCTGCGAGGGTGGGGTAGTAACCGAAGAGGCGCTCGTCGTCGCCGGGGTTGACCAGGATGGTGTACAGCGTGGGGGCGAACTGCTTGCCTGCGCCCACCATGGTTTCGCGCCTCATCTGCTTTTCGCATTTCTTAGCTATCTGAACAGGCGAGATAGGCGCGTCGAACATTTTGTTGGCGGCACCTTCCAGCGTGTCTTCCATCTTGTTCTCGAAGCGGGAAAAAAGGCCCATGCGATCTCCTAGCTCGCCAAAGGTTCGGCGGTGTTGCGTTTATGCTGCGTTCGCTTGCCGGCCCTTCCAGGCGCGTCGGCGTCCATTTCCAGGCGGCACGGCTATCCAATTCTCGATATTGCCACAGCCCCGTGTTCATGTGCGGGAATTTGCCCAAATACCATCTAATTCATACCTGGGATGTCCTAGGGTTTTCAGGTGGCGAGAAATCGAAGTACGTACGGGGGCAGCATGGAATCTCTTGACCGATCCGAACAGCAGGAAGCCGTTTTCCGGTATCCGGCCGAGGTGTACCTGAGAGACGGCCGCCGCAGCTTCGAAGGGGAAGATGTTCAGGGCGAGCACACCCTTGACGTGTATCTGGACGGCAGGCTGAGCATGCGCATCGTCTGCTCTCCGTTCGATTTGCAGGAGCTGGTGTTGGGGAGGCTGTTCACAGAAGGGGTCATTCATTCGGTAGACGACGTCGAGTTCATGTACCTTTGCGAGCACGCGACCATCATTCGCGTGCTGCTAAGGGAAAAGCGCGCCTTCCGCCCGGTATCGGCTCCCATCGTCCCGTCGTGCTGTACGGGCAACAAGGTGTTCGAGGCGTTGGAAACCGTCGGTCAGGGCATGAGACCCGTGACGCCGGTGCCATGGGATCCCGCTTGGATCTTTCGGCTGGCCGATGCGTTCTCGGGCGACACGCCCATGCACCGGCGGACGTTCGGGGCCCACAGCTGCTACCTTGCTATTGGGGAAAACGTGCTGTACACCTGCGAGGATCTGGGCAGACACAACGCGTTCGACAAGGTGATCGGCTGCGCATTGCGCAACCGCGACGACCTATCGCAGGCGATCATCTACACCAGCGGGCGCATTCCCGTGGACATGGTGACCAAGGCCATCCGCGCGGGCATTCCCATCCTGGTATCCAAGGCGGTTCCCACCGATCTGACCATCGAGTTGGCGCGCCAGTTCGACCTGACGCTGATCTGCGCCGCCCGGCCCGATTCCATGAAGGTGTACAACGACCCGCGCTGGGAGAAACCACCCGCCACGATGGGGGAGTGGAAGGTGCCGCGCCTGTTCGACGCCCCGCCTTCGCCCGATGACGAGGCTGTGTTCTAGGGGGATCAGGCCAGTTGGTCGGCGGCCCACTGAGCTGCGGCCATCGACCCTTTGATCAGCACGCTTTCGTCCACATTGTAAAAGCAGCTGTGCTGAGGGTGCACGCATCCCAGCTTCTCGTTGCGCGCTCCCACGAACACGAACACGCCGGGTACGCGGTTCAGGTACTCGCTGAAGTCTTCGCCCGACAGCGTTCCCCGATAGGTGGCCAGGGCGTCTTCTCCCAGCACGCGCTCGATCGAGCCGCGGCAGATCGCGGTCTGCTCGGGGTTGTTGGACAGCCCGGGATTGCCGTTCTCGTAGGAGAACGTGGCGGTCGCGCCGAACGCCGAGCACACCTCGGTGACGATGCGCTCCAAGCGCTCGGGCACCTCCGATCGCATCGCGTCGCTCCAGGTTCGGATGGTTCCCGTGAGGTAGGCCGAGCCTGAAACGATGTTGCGCGCCTCTCCGGAGTGGAACTCTCCGACGGTTACCACCACCGGCTCGAACGGGGACGTGTCGCGGCTCACCAGCACCTGCAATCCGGTGACCAGCTCGGCTCCCACCACAACCGCGTCGATTCCCTTGTGGGGCATCGACCCATGGGAGCTCACCCCCTTGATATCGATGCGGAACCAGTCGGTATGGGCCATGCGCTGTCCGGGTTCGCACGAGATCGTGCCCGCCTCGACCTCGCTCCAGATATGGGCGCCGTAGATGGCGTCGACTCCCTCGATGGCTCCGGCCTTGATCATCATCATGGCGCCGTCGGATATTTCCTCGGCGGGTTGGAAGATGATGCGAACCTCGCCTCTAAGGTGGGTTTTCAGTCGCGTGATCATGTCGATGGAGCCCAGCATCATGGAGATGTGGCAGTCGTGTCCGCAGGCGTGCATGACGCCCTCGTTGTACGATTCGTACTCGACCCCGGTTCTTTCCGTTACGGGCAGCGCGTCGATATCGGCGCGCAGGGCCACGCGCCGCCGCGGGTTTCCCTGGGCGTCGTAGGCGTCGGGCGCTTCTCCGCGGATGGTGGCGATGATGCCGGTGCCGGCGACCCGCTTGTGCTCGACGCCCAGCTTATCGAGGATGGTTTCGATGTGGAGGGCGGTGCGGAACTCCTGACCGCTAAGCTCGGGATGCATGTGGAAGTAGCGGCGCGTCTCGATAACCCGGGGCTCTATTTCCCTTGCCGTTCTCTGTATGGTTCGGGTGGTTTCGGGACTTGCTATGAATCGAGCAGTTGAGTTCGCGCTCATGAAGGGTCCTTTCGGCTACGTCCTAACTTATCGCAGTATGACTCTATCCCATCGATGTGCTCGTTTAGGCTTCGAGAGATGGTGTGCCACATCGGATCAAGTATGAAGTTGACGCCTTCCTGGGCTATATCGGCTCTGAGGTCTTTGGTCTTTTGCAGGCATGCTTCTCTCCTATCAGAGAAAAACCTCCGTCATCGGCGCTCTCCGTATGTTGGAGGGTCGGTGGCGGAGGTTGGTTAACAGATACAGGGACGCAGAAAGTGTTTGTACCCATGTAGGACTCTAAGCTTTGGGAGGAATCCAGTCAATAGGGGTTTGACGATCGGCGCATAGTATGACGTGCGACATCGATGCTAATTGCGACGTAATGAGGAAAAGCCTGCAGGGCCGTAAAAATCCGTAAAAACTTATAGGAACCAATACCCCCTTATACCCGGAAATATGGTTTCACCGGAAAATGAAAAGAGGTCAGACAAGCGTCTGACCTCGTTCTTTGTGGAGCCAACGAGCGGATTCGAACCGCTGACCTACGCATTACGAGTGCGTTGCTCTACCAGCTGAGCCACGTTGGCGCATGCGCTCTTCCGAGTGCAGGAATGCAGTATACCCAACCGCCTGGCAACCTGCAAGGCATCGTCGCTTTCGGGTGCGGTGCGTAGCGGGGGCTAGAAACGAGACGGCCCGCAGAGAAAGGGGGTTCTGCGGGCCGTAGCTTGTTCGGGCAAAGGGGGTGCCCTGGGTGCGAGCAGGGTAGGAGGGGAAGGAGGACCTGCTCGCCGTGTCAACAAAAGAGGAGGTTGTCAATCCGCTTAGGAAGAGGTTCGCCCTGCTTCCTTTGCGATGGCTACACTCTCTCACGTTTTTCTATTGTGTGCTATGAAATTGCGGGATCTTTACCATGTCGGGATGTTCCCGTTATCGCAACGTTATGTAGTGTCTGCCTTCGGGGGGGTATCGGGGGGCATCTTCCCGCTTCTGTATATAGTGCTTCGTTTTCTCATGTCGACCCTCGTTCCCGTATAATTGACGGCACTGCACCACCCGGCCTGGATTTCGGTCGGAAACGAAGCAATCAAAACGGAGGAACGGATGGGCTTGCGATTTGTCGGCGCCCGCGCCCTTAGTGCTTTATCTACCTGGGGATTGAAGAACGTGTTTCGACGTCCCGCAGCGAACTTTCCCGGAAAGATCGCCCTTTACGCCGATTCTGCGCTTCTTGCGCACCTTCGCCCGCGCCTGACGGCGGGATCGATTCTGGTTGTGGGGACGAATGGGAAAACCACCTGCACGAATTTGCTTGCCGATGCCGCCGAGCGCGCCGGTATGGAGGTGGTGTGCAACCGAACGGGGGCGAATCTTGACTCGGGGGTTGCCACCGCGCTGCTTCACGTGAAATCCGCCAATTGGGGCGTGTTCGAAACCGACGAGCTGTGGCTGTCCAAGATTCTGCCGTTTCTGCAGTCGAACTACGTGCTGCTGCTGAATCTGTTCCGCGATCAGCTGGATCGCGTGGGCGAGATCGACCATATCCAGAACAGTATCGTTGCAGCGCTGGAGAAATCTCCCGACACCGTTCTTATCTACAACGCCGACGACCCGCTGTGCCAGGCCATTGCCGATCGCTGTCCCAACAAGACGGTGGCGTTCGGAATCGGCCAGGATATGGGGCTCGACCAGAACACCGTGGCCGATGCGCATATCTGCCAGCGGTGCTCGTCGCTTGTGGAGTACGACTACCGCCAGTACGGCCAGCTGGGAAGCTATCGCTGCCCGAAATGCGGCTTCTCGCGTGCGCATCTGGACTATGCGGCCCAGCGTGTGGCGCTTGACGAGGCAGGGTTGTCGTTCGACGTTCAGGGAACGTGCGCGCTCGATCGCATTGCGGCTCCGTTCAGCGGCGTGTACATGGTGTACAACCTGCTTGCGGTATACGTTGCCGCCCAGGCTCTGGGCGTCTCGGCGGGAGTTCTCGGCGAAGCCATCGAGGCGTTCGATCCGAAGAACGGCCGCTTGCAGTCATACGACATCGCCGGTATGCCGATCTTGCTGAATTTGGCCAAGAATCCAACGGGATTCAATCAGAACCTCAAGCTGATCACCCAGGGAGAGGGAAGGAAAGTCGTTGCGTTCTTCATCAACGACAAAGAGGCCGACGGAAAAGACGTTTCGTGGCTGTGGGATATCGATTTCCAAGAGCTTTCCCAGATCGAGGGCTTGGTTGCATGTGCCGGCGGCGCCCGCAAGCACGACATGCAGGTGCGGCTGAAGTACGCGGGCGTTCAATCGCGCCTGGTGGAAAGCGCAAGCGAGGTTCTTTCCCTTGCGGCGTCGGAGTGCCCTGACGCGCGCGTTTACCTTATAGCGAACTATACGGCGCTTCCCGCGGTGAAGGCCGACCTCGATCGAATTGCTCGGTCGGACTGTTCGCTCGACCAGATCGCGCAGCAGCACCCGCCTCAACCCCGGCTGGAGCAAAGCCCGGCCCCCGACGTTCGCGAAGGGGTCCGTCCGCTGGTTATCGCGCACATGTTTCCCGATCTGCTGAACCTGTACGGAGACGGCGGCAATGTGACCGTTCTTGCTTGGCGCCTGCGGCGCCGGGGGCTTCCCGTAAGCGTCGTGCGCGTGGAATGCGCGGACGATTTGGACTTCTCGCAGGTGGACATCGTGTTTCTGGGGGGTGGCCCCGACCGCGAGCAGCGCCTGGCCTCAGATGGGCTTCTTGCTATGCGCGACGACCTGTCCGCATACGTCGAAGACGGCGGCGTTGCGCTTGCCATTTGCGGGGGGTACCAGATCGCAGGATCGCTGTGGCTGATGGGGGACGAATCCGTGCCGGGTTTGGGGTTGTTCGATGCCCAGACGAGGCGGGCCGAAGGGGGGTCCCGCAACCGTCTGATCGGCGACGTGGTTCTGGATACCGCCTGGTCCAGCACGCCTGTGGTGGGGTACGAGAACCATGCGGGCCGCACGTACCTCGCTTCGGGCCTCGATCCGTTCGGGACGGTGCGCGCTCAGGTGGGCAGGGGAAACAACGATGCCGATCACGCTGACGGCGCAGTGTATCGCAACATGCTGGGCACGTATCTGCACGGTCCGCTTCTGTCTAAGAACCCCGAGGTGGCCGACGAGCTTCTGCGCCGAGCATACGAACGCCGGGCCCGCCTCGACAACACGGAGGAAGTGCGGCTGGATCGGATCGACGATGCGGCCGAGCTTGCGGCGAACGAATTCATGCGGAGGCGCCTGGGCGCGCTTTAGCGTTTCGGCGTCTCGAGAACGTAGAGGGCCATTGAAGCGAACGATAAACGCACGATAGGAGATGGCGCATGGCGGCTTGGGACGACTGGGCTCGAAGAAACGGCGGAATCGAGCCCGAATACGGAGAGAACGGATACGATCCTCGTTACGAGGAAGGCGTGGGCGACGGGTTTTCCGACATCGAGCCGCAACGCCCTCGCGGCTCTCGGTCGGCGGCTCGCTTGGCCCGAAAGTCGCGCGTGCCGATTCCCGACGACAACCGCGCAGCTCGCACCAAAAGCAGTTACGGTCGCGAGAACTACGAGCGCCGGGGCGATGCGACGGCTCCCGGGAAGAAGCGTCGGGGCGGAAAGCTGCGCATCGCCGGCATCGCACTTGCGGTGGTTTTGGCGGCGGGAGCGGGGCTGGCCCTTGCCGCGAACTGGTACCTTAACGGCAACCTGCACGGGTATCTGGGGGGATCGCTTGATAACGTTCTGGTGAAAACCGACATGGCGAAAAAACCCTTCTACGTGCTGCTGATGGGCACCGACGAAAGCGCCGAGCGCGACAACGACGAGTATTTCGGCGGGACGTTCCGCACCGATAGCATCATGCTGGCTCGGATCGATCCGGTGAACAAGAAGGTGGCCATGGTGTCCATCCATCGCGACACCCTTGTTGATCTGGGTGAACACGGACAGCAGAAGCTGAACGCCGCCCATGCGTTCGGGGGCCCCGCGCTTAGCGTCAAGACCGTGTCGAAGATGGCGGGCGTCGATATCAACCACTATGCCGAGATAAACTTCGACGGATTCAAGGAAATCGTCGATGCGCTGGGCGGCATCGAGGTGGAGGTTCCCGTCGAGATCAACGATTCCGACGCGGGCGGCCACCTGGACGCGGGCCTTCAGACGCTCAGCGGCGATCAGGCCCTTATCCTGTGTCGCTCGCGCAACACGTACGGCGACTACGCCGATCCCGACTCGATGCGCGCCGCCAACCAGCGCCTGGTGCTGTCCGCCATTGCGAAGAAGATGCTGTCGTCCGATCCGGCCACCATCGCCTCTACCGTATCGGCGCTCAGCAAGCACGTGACCACCGATCTGAACGTGACGGACATCATCGGGCTGGCTCAGACGATGCGGGGGCTTGACCCCCAGACCGACATCTATACGGCTATGGAGCCGGTGACTTCCAAATATGTCGATGGGGGATGGTATACCTACACGAACGAGGCCGAGTGGAAGGCCATGATCGCGCGTATGAACAACGGCGAGCCGCCTTCGAGCGAGGCGATCGTGGACGAGACGTCCGGTACGGTGATCGCCACCACGGGTGAAGAGCTTACCGCCGCGCAGAAAAGCGCCTCGGTTTCGGTGAGGAACGGGTGCGGTGTCGCGGGGTTGGGTGACAAGGCCGCAACGAAGCTTAAAGAGGCCGGATTCACAAACGTTTCCACCGGCAACGCCGAAAGCTTCGATTACGGCAAAACCGTCATTGTGTACAACAGCGCAACCAACAAGTACGAGGCCGAGCAGATAGCCGGAGCGCTTGGCGCGGGAACCGCCATGATGAACGACGGCAACTACATTCTCTCCTCCGACTTCCTGGTGGTTCTGGGGTCCGATTGGGCGGCGCTTTCCGATGCGGAATCGTCGGGAAAGGCTTCCTAGCCATGCGCTTTACCGTAATCGCCGTGGGAAGGCTGAAAGAGCGCTTCTGGGCTGCTGCGTGCGACGAGTACCTTAAACGCCTGCAGCCTTACGCCAAAACGTCGGTGGTCGAGCTGTCTGATATCGACCCGCGCAAGGCGGGCGGCGAAGCCGAGGCGGTTTCGCGGGAGGGCGCGGCCATCTGCGCGGCCCTGGGACAGCGCACGCACGTGGTGCTTCTGGCCATCGACGGAAAGCAGCGGTCAAGCGAATCTTTTTCGGAAAGGCTCGATGCGCTCGCCCTTTCGGGTGCAAGCGATATATCCTTTGTGATCGGTGGATCGTGCGGGGTGAGCGCCGAAGTGCGCGCGCGTGCGAACGAGACGCTGTCGTTCGGACCCATCACGTTGCCGCATAACCTGGCGCGCGTGGTGCTTCTCGAGCAACTGTATCGGGCTCAGCGCATTTCGCGCGGCGAGCCGTACCATAAATAAGCGATCAGCCGCTGCGTTTCGGGGTCTGGGTTCGATGGGCCGCGATCATCGGGTGCAGCCGAAGGCTATCAGATGGAAGGGAAGCCCATGCGCTTCGTGTCGTGGAACGTGAACGGCCTGCGTGCCGTTGCCAAGAAGGGGTTCGACGAGATATTCGCCCAGTTCGATGCCGATATCTTCGCCCTGCAAGAGACCAAGCTCCAAGAAGGGCAGATCGAGCTCGACCTGCCCTGCCACTGCGATTACTGGAGCTATGCGGAAAAGAAGGGGTATTCGGGAACGGCGGTGTTCTCGAAGCGCGAGCCCTTGCAGGTTGTGCACGAGCTGGGCATTGCCCAGCTGGACACCGAGGGGCGCATCGTGGCGTGCGAGTTTCCCGAGTTCTGGTTCGTCGACGTGTACACGCCCAACGCCCAGAACGGCCTTGCCCGCATCGACCACCGTATGGCCTGGGATGACGCGTTCCGCGATTTCTGCAAGGGCTTGGAGTCGGGAATCATGCCCGACGGGGCGGAGGCGTCCTCGCCGAAACCCGTGGTGATGTGCGGCGACTTCAACGTGGCCCACAACGAGATCGACCTGAAGAACCCGTCGTCCAACCGCGGAAACGCCGGATTCTCCGATGAGGAGCGCGGCAAGTTCACCGAGCTTCTAAACTCCGGGTTCACCGATACGTTCAGGATGATGTACCCTGATCGCGAGGGCATGTATTCGTGGTGGAGCTACCGGTTCAACGCGCGCGCCAATAATGCAGGGTGGCGTATCGACTATTTCCTGGTGAGCAATTCGGTGGCCGATCGAGTGGAATCGGCTGCCATTCACAGCGAGGTGTTCGGGTCGGATCACTGCCCCGTCTCCCTCGAGATCTCGTTTGAATAAGGATTGAGCATGGATTTGCAGAAGATCGAAACCGGCGTGCGGATGATTCTGGAAGGCGTGGGCGAAGACCCGGATCGCGAGGGTTTGCGGAAAACTCCCGAACGCGTTGCGCGTATGTACCAGGAGGTGTTCGCGGGTCTGACGCAGGATCCCCGCGAGCATTTCGAGACGCTGTTCGACGAGGGGCACGAAGAGATGGTTCTGGTGAAGGACATCCCCTTCTACTCGATGTGCGAGCATCATCTGGCCCCGTTTTTCGGGAAGGCCCACGTTGCCTACATTCCTTCGACGGAAGGAAAGATCTGCGGGTTGTCGAAGCTGGCTCGCCTGGTAGAGGTGTTTGCGCGTCGTCCCCAGGTGCAGGAGCGTCTGACCTCGCAAATTGCCGATACGCTGGTGGAAGAGCTGGGGCCGAGGGGCGTCATCGTGGTGATCGAGGCCGAGCATATGTGCATGAGCATGCGCGGGGTGAAGAAGCCCGGTTCGTCCACGACCACCAGCGCGGTGCGCGGAGCGTTCAAAACGAACCAGGCCACGCGCAACGAGGCGATGCACCTTATCTTCGCGCGGCGCGATTAACCCGTCGAAACCCCGTTAGTTTTTACCTGTTGGCCGTTGTCGCGGTATGGGGCGGCGGTTGCACGCTAGACTTGTCTTCGTTGGCATTCGTTGAAAGGGAGCTGTATGAAGTGCGTAATTTCGGTTTTGGGCAAGGACCGCACGGGTATCGTCGCCGCCGTTTCAACGACGCTGGGCGACTGCGGGGCGAACATCAACGACATCAGCCAGACCATCTTGGGCGAGATGTTCTCGATGACGATGCTGGTTACGCTGGACGAGGCCGTGGCCGATTTCAACACGGTGCATGATCGCCTTGGGAAGACGGCTGACGAGCTGGGCGTGCAGATCACGCTTCAGCGCGAGGACGTGTTCCAGTACATGTACAAGATCTAGCGCGCAGGACTGCCGCGCGATACGAGGAAGGCCCCGCGTCGGCGGGGCCTTCTGCATGATGGCGACCGGTTGGCGGCGCCGTCCATAAAGGCGTTGCAGTGCCGACCGCTAGGCAGCGGGACGCTCGAACTCGCCGGCGCAGTGCGGGCAGCGCGTGGCGCCCTCCTTGACTTCTTCGAGGCAGAAGGGGCAGGTGGGAGCTGCTTTTTCCTGAACGGGCTTCTTACCGATGGACATAGCCTTGTTGACGACCTTCACCAGGAAGAACACGACCAAAGCGATGATCAGGAAGTTGATGATCGCGGTGATGAAGGCGCCGAAGTCGATGCCCTTTGCGGTTCCGGGAACGGGGATGGTCAGGCCGGACACCTCGGTGCCGCCGCCGGAGATCAGCACGATGAGCGGGTTGATGATGTCGCTCGTCAGCGATGCGACGATCGCGGTGAAGGCTCCGCCGATGATGATGCCGACTGCGAGCTCCATAACGTTGCCGCGCATGATGAATTCTTTGAACTCGGCAAGAAGATCTTTCATGCAGGTTCCTTTCTCGTCTTGAGGGAGTGTTCCCAGGTTGTTAGGCGGCCTGCCTCAAAACTCGCATGCGAATCTTGTGGCAAGCCGCCTGTATCCACTATACGCTATTTAATTGCGGAAAATAATCTTGTTGTCCATATTGGGATCCGTCTGTTTCCGATAGCGGTTGCTTTCGTGATTACCGCAGACCACCTGCGGTTGTTTATAATGGAGAAACCGAATCGATACCCCTTCCAAGGAGAGTTAAGCACCCTATGCCGCTACCGCTTAGTTTGTTTCTGGTTGCGTTGTTTCTGGCGATGAACGCCTTTTTCGTTGTTGCGGAGTTCGCGATGGTGCGCGTCCGCCCCTCGCAGATCGATATCGCGGTACAGGAGAAAAAGCCCGGGGCACAGGCCACGAAAGTGGTCACCGAGAATGTGAACGCGTATCTTTCCGCATGTCAGCTTGGCATCACGTTGGCTTCCTTGGCGCTGGGCTGGCTGGGCGAGCCCGCGTTCGCGCATCTGATGACCCCGGCGTTCGAGGCTTTGGGTCTGCCCCAGGTTGCCCTGGCCCCAACGGCGGTCGCGATCGGCTACATCATCATGACGTCGCTGCACGTGGTGGTGGGCGAGCTCATCCCCAAGTCGTTCGCCATCTATTCGACCGAGAAGTTCGCTCTGATGACGGCTCCCGTGCTCAAGGTGTTCTACGCCGTCACGTACCCGATCATGGTGTGCTTCAATTCCCTCACCGATTTCGTGATGCGCCTGGCGGGCCACGAGGCGGCCGACGAGCACGAGGTGTATACCGATGAAGAGATCAAGCTGCTGATCGACGAGTCGACGGAAAGCGGCCTGATCGATCCGGAGCGCAACGCCATCGTGGACAACGTGTTCGATATCGGAGAGAAGGACGCCGAGGCCATCATGACCCCGCGCACCGACTTGGTATGCCTTGACCTGGAGGACTCGTTGGCCGAGAACATGCAGCTTGCGCGCAATTACAAGTACACGCGCTATCCGGTGTGCCGGGGGGATAAGGATCGCATCGTTGGGTTCATTCACGTGAAGGATCTGTTCACGGCACCGAAGGGAATGCCGCTCGAAGAGATGCGGATTCGCCCCATCGAGGCGGTTCCCGAGGGCATTCCCGTGGCGAAGCTGCTGCAGATGCTTCAGCAGAGCAGCGGGAAGATCGTGGTGGTGGTTGACGAGCACGGTGGCACGTCGGGCATCGTTACCATGTCGGACATCATGGAGCAGATCGTCGGCAGGATGCAGGACGAGTATCGGCATGGGGACGACGGGCGCGTCGAGACGCTGGAGGACGGCGCGGTGGTGATCGACGGATTGAGGCCGATCGACGAGACCGTGGAGCTGTTGGGGTTCGAGCCCGAAGAGGCGTCCGAGTGCGAGACTGCGGGCGGGTTGCTGTTGGTGCTGTTCGACCGCATCCCTGCCGAGGGCGACGAAGTGTCGGTGGAGGGGCACGGCAAGCGGGCGCGCTTCACCGTGATGGCTATGGACAAGCTGCGCATCGACAGGATTCGCGTGGAGCTTGAGACTGTTTCCGTTGACGATTTGGGTGAGGAAGGTCAGTAGGGCTTCTTTCGGGAAGATGTTTCGGGCGATGCGCGCATCGGTAATTGTGAAGCTTTGAGGGTAAAGCCGCTTTTGTTTGAATGATCGCGCCGTTGGTGATAAAGTGTCTCTTCGCTGGTTTGCACGAATCAGCCACACATAGTGCGGGGTGGAGCAGTCTGGTCAGCTCGTCGGGCTCATAACCCGAAGGTCGTAGGTTCAAATCCTGCCCCCGCGACCAAGAGTTTCAGCAGGTTAGAAGGTTAAATCTTCTGACCTGCTTTGTTTTAGGTGAGCCTTTTCTCATAAATACTGAGCAGAATAACTTGGGCAGTGATGCCAAAAGAAACTGCTTATCGCGAACAGTTAAGCGCTGTTCGCTGGTCTATCATTTCCCAGGACGAGGCCGAAAGACCATGGGCGAATGACGGTTGCGACGGCTGTGACGGTTCCAGGCGGGTAACCCCCGCAACCGTCACAGCCAACGAAGAGGCGGAGACGATGAACCAGGTTCAGCAGAAGGCGGCGTCGCGGGCGTTCGTGGAGCGTTGGCGGGCGGAGCCGGGCAACGAGGAGGAGCAGTCGCGCTCGTTCTGGATCCAGCTGCTCGAGGAGGTTCTGGGCATCCCCAACGCCACCCACGTCCTGCAGTTCGAGCGCAAGGTGCGCGGCCGCAAGATCGACGTGTTCTACGAGGACATGGGCATCCTGATCGAGCAGAAGGGGCGCGGGATCTCGCTCGACGAGGCCACCGTGCGCAGCAAGAAGGCGGGGGCAGAAACACCCTACCAGCAGGCGCTCTGGTACGCGAACAACCTGCCGTTTTCCGTGCGCCCGCGCTGGGTTCTCACCTGCAACTTCGACGAGGTCCGCATCTACGACCAAGAGAAGGAAAGCCCCTGTTAGGACTAATGTAAAAACAACCATTTCCACCAGCGTATAAGCGCCGGATGCGCCAACGTATTCGCGCCATTCCAACCAACGTACTTTCACCGATTCGACCAACGGGTCGGGGCCCTGCGCTTCTTGCATGCACCGCAGGAGACGGAAGGGGCCCACCATGCCAGGAAACCTGATCGAAGAGTTGACCATGTACAAGGAATCGGGCATCAAGCCCAACTTCAGCGAGATCGCGAGGAGGTACGGGATGGACAGGCACACCGTCGCGTCGCATTGGAGAGCGGAGGGCTGCGTGCCGAGCGACGGCAGGGCGTTCAGGGCCGGGTCGTTCGACGGCCACCTGGACGAGATCGCCGCGAAGGGGCTCCTACCGGGCGTGACGAAGAAGGGCATCCACGAGTGGCTGCTCCACCGCTACCCGGACGAGGGACTCGCGGGCTACAACGCCTTCACGTACTTCATGCGCAGGAACGGGATCGCCATAGGGCCCGCCTCCGGACCCGAGCCGCACCCCAGGTTCGAGACCCCGCCGGGCCTGCAGCTCCAGTTCGACTGGAAGGAGGGGATCCGGATGGCGGACCGCAACGGGGAGGTCTGCGAGTTCAACGCGTACTCCGCGACCCTGGGCTACTCCAGGCGCCACGTGTTCATCCGGTCGAACACCCTTACGACCGACGACCTGGTGAGGTGCATGTACGAGACCATCGTCAGGATCGGCGGCGTGCCCCGCGAGTGGCTCACCGACAACATGTCCGCCCTCGTCACCGTGCGGGGCGGGCGCAGGACGCGCTGGCGCCCGTCGGCAACCTGCGCGTCCTGGAGGAGGCGATGGGCGACGTCACCAGGATCGGGGAGGTCCCGTCCACGACGCTGGTGACGGCCCATGGCGAGAGCATGTCCGTCCCGAGGGGCTGCATCGGCCGGCCGGCGCGCGTGGTCTCCATGCCCGGCGGCACCATGGACTGCTACGTCGACGGCAGGCTCGTCGCGACCCACAGGGCCGGAGGGCCCGCCTACGACCCGTCCCACTACGCCGAGGTGATGGAGGGGAAGCGGTGGTTCGGCGACGAGGACATCGAGGAGGCCGCCCTGGCGAACCTCGGGCTCATAGACTCAATCGGGGCGCGCTGTGAGCGCGGTGGTGCAGGCCAGCCCCCTCAACAGGCTCGCCGCCAACCTCGAGGAGCTCGGCCTCGACGGGATGGCCTCGTCGGTGCCCGAGTACGTGCGCCTGGTGGCGGACGGCAGGAAGGACCTCGTGACGGCGCTCCTCGAGCTCACTGACGCGCAGGTCGAGGGGAAGAGGAGGGCCGACGACGACAGGCGCGTGCGCATGGCCAACTTCCCCTACATAAAGACCCTCGCCGACTTCGACTGGGGGTTCCAGCCCAGCGTGCCGAGGGGGACGGTCGAGCAGCTCGCGACGCTGTCCTTCCTGGAGATCGGGGACAACGTGATCTTCGTCGGGAGCCCCGGGGTCGGGAAGAGCCACCTGTCGATCGCGCTGGGGTACGAGGCCGTGCTCGCCCACAGGCAGGTGTACTTCGCCGACTGCTCCAAGCTCGTCGGGGACCTCGTGCACGCGTACGCGAAGGAGACCCTCTCCCGAAGGCTGCGGTTCTACGAGCACTGCAGCCTGCTCATCATCGACGAGCTCGGGTACCTCGACGTCGGGAAGGAGGGGGCCGACCTGCTGTTCCAGCTCGTGAACAGGAGGTATGTGCTCGACCGTTCGACCATAGTCACCACGAACGTGCCGGTGGGAAGGTGGGGCGACGTCTTAGGAAGCAACGTGACGGCGAGCGCGATCGCGGACCGCCTGTGCCACCACTGCACGCTCGTCAAGATAACCGGCAGGTCGTACAGACTGAAGGACGTGTCGATCGGAGAGGATGACGGAAAGGAGGGCGCGAGCTAACCAGAAGTGGTGAAAGTACGTTGGCGCAAACGGTGGATGTGCGTTGGCGGAAACGGTGAAAAATACATTGACACTAACATCGATGCCCAGCACTGCTCCCGCGCTCTCCAGGGACAGGGGCAGCCCCATCGTGGCGGTCCAGACCATGGAGCAGCGCCAGCCCCGTGGGTCCAGATAGCGCGCGTCCCCGGCGCTTCCCGCGCCGACTCCCAGCCCCAGGTCCCGCAGGTAACGGGACAGGCAGACGCGCTCGAAGTTCGCGTTGAACGCCCACTTGGTCACGGAATCGTCCGCCAGGGCGGCAAGCACCTCCTGCGGGATCTCCTCGCCGCATGCGAGGTCGATTACCCTCACGGGCGAGCCGTCCGTGCTGTAGGCGAACAGCAGCACCTCGAAGTCCGGCTCCTCGGCGTAGCGGTAGACCCCGCACCTCTGCAGGCTCGCGCCGGAGTACGTCTCTATGTCGATGCTGATCGTCTCCAAGGCCAGCACTCCTTCCATGCGAAAGGGCGGCGGGGATGGTGCCCCCGCCGCCCAGACGTCACTTCTTCCCGCTCTTCAGGGACTGGTGCCATCGCCTGAACACCGGCTGCAGGTCTTTGAGGATCCCCCGGAGGATCGAGAAGATCAGGTACCCGAGGAAGTAGAAGATCGTGCCGTAGATCAGGGCGAAGGCGGTGCAGCCCACGATGATCGCGATGAGCTGGTTCGCCATCTCCACCATCTGCTCCATGTAGGTCACCTCGCTTGTCTAGGGGCTTGGCCGGAGCCAGGAGCTTCTGACCCCGGCCAGGTCGGCTATTTCATGGCTTCGAAGGCCTTCTCGCGCTTGGCCTCCCTGGCGAGGCGCTCCTTGCGCTCGCGCTCGTCCCTGCGGTCATCCCTGACCGAGGTGTAGAGCATGAACGAGACCCAGATGAGCTCGAGTCCCAGGATGAGGGCGAGCACTGCGTAAACGAGCGTTTCCATGGCTTGCCGTCCCTTCTAGTTGAAGAAGTCGTCATCGTCATCGGTCGCGAAGTCGCTCTCGGCGCTCGCCTTGCCGCCCAAGGGTTCGCCTGCGCGGATGAGCTGCAGGTTGTTCAGGCCGCAGGCGATGCCACGGTTGCCGTTGGTGTTGAAGGCGTAGAGGTTGATGCTCGCGCGACCGTAGACGCCCGAGTAGACCCTGGAGCGGCTGAGCACCGGGTTGAGGTCGGCGTCGACGATGCCGGGTGCGGTGGCGGAGTTTGCGTTGATGAAGTAGGAGTTGGCGTAGGCCGGGTCGTCCGGGCGCTCCACGTCGCCATCGCGCAGCGGCGTCTTGATGGACGTCAGGGGCGGCACGGTCTTGGAGTTGCCCTTGAGCTTGGACTGCCCTTCAGCGTAGGCGGCCTCGATGGCGGCCTTGATCTTGGCGACCGTCCGGGTGTCGCTCTTCGGGATGATGAGGCTCACGGAGTACTTGGGGGTGCCGCCGTTGATGGACTTCGGCTCCCAGACGTTGGCGTAACTCCAGCGGATGTCCTCGCCGGTGATGACCTTCATGGGGTTCTTGACGGTGGTGTTCTTAGACATGGTGTTCTCCTTCGTTGTCGTTGAAGTCTTCCTTTGCGTTGTTCATGGCCGGTCGCTTGTCGCTTTCCGGCACGAGGGTGGGCTTGCCCTGCGGCTTCTCCACGAGGCCGGCGAGGGCCTCGTCGAAGCGTGCCTTGCCGAGCATCTTCTGCATGGCCGTGATGCCGAGGAGCCTCCGCTCGTAGGGCTCGAAGCCCGCCTGCAAGACGGCCTCGGCGACCGCTTCGTCGTTGACGTACCTGCGGTTCGAGCGGCCCTCCACGAGCTTGAAGCCGTGCCACTGTTTGCCGCCGATGGCCTGCTGCAGGGCGTACTCCTTGATGTCGGACACCCACGAGACCAGGCCGTCGACCTTGGCGAGGATGTCCTCGACCTCCTCGTCGGTCAGCAGCGGCGGGAGCCTGAACTCGTGGCGCGCAAGCTCGAGGTTGGCCTCGGCTCGTGCGCGGCAGGCGCTCTTGGCCTTGCAGAAGGCGCACCACTCGCCGCATGCGGGTTTGCCCTCGCCGGCATAGGCCAGGTCGGCTGCGGGCTTGAGCACCTCGTCCGCCCATTTCAGCAGCTCTGCCTTGGGGGGCTCGGCGGTGCTGAGGTTGTCGCGGCGCGGCTGGTAGATGGTCATCCTCACGCGCTCGATGTCGTAGATGCCGTCGAAGGCGTCAAGCGTCCCCAGCGCATAGCACATCATCTGCGGGTTGGCCTCGGCGGCTACCAGCACGCCCAGCCCGTACTTGAAGTCGATGACCTGCAGGGTGCCGTCCGCGATGACGATGCAGTCGGCGGTGCCGAAGCCCTCCCGCACCCAGCGCGAGAAGTCGACGCGCTGCTCGACAAGGACGACCGGGTCGGGGCATGCCTCCATGCCGAGCGCCGCCTTCAGCTTGTACTCGCACAGGGCGTGCGCGTCGGTGCCCTCGGCGGCGTAGGAGCTGCCCCTGTCCTCGTACTTCTCGGCGAGGCGGGCGGAGGGCGGGCAGTTGATCCGGCGGGAGGCCGAGGATGCGGAGAGAAGTGCGTGGCTACTCATGGCCGATTGCCTCCGCGTCCTGCAGCAGCGCCGCGTAGTGCGCCGGGTCCACCTCGGAGAGCTTGGCCGCGCCGTACTTGCCGAGCAGGGCGCGGATCTGCGCCGTGTACCCCGCGCGGGACATGTCTGCCAGGATTGCGCGCACGTCCTCGAGCTTGAGCTGCGGCTGCGGCTCGGGCGCTTGCGTTGCCGTCTGAACGGACTCGCCGCCCAGCGCCCCGATCACCTGGTCGACCACCGCGTCAATGTAGCTCGTGGCGCTCTTGATGTCGCGGATGGCGGTGATGAGCTGTTCGTTGGTCATGTTCTTGTCCTCCTTCCTCGGATTGGCATTGCTTTGCGAGGGCTTCGAGCCGCCCTGCCAGACGTTTCGACACTCGGCAGATCGAGGCCAGCACGTCCGCTGCCTCCTGGGCGGGGCTCTTGTTGGTCGTGGGCATGTTCACCTCCTTGCGTCGCGCCCTTTGCCTTTCCCTGGAGGCGGGGCGCGCGGATTGACGAAAGCGACGTGGGGAAATCCGAAAAGACCCCGGCGACCTGCGGGAAACCGGGGCCATGGGGGTTAGAGGATGTCCGGGTACTCCTCGCTCAGCTGCTCGCGTGCCTTGGCGAGGCGCGAGCGCAGCGTGGTACGGGGGATGCCCAGCTCGGCGGCGATGGAGGACTCGTTGAGTCCCTGCTCGCGCAGGATGCCGACCTTGATGGCCTCGGGCATCAGCTCGCCCAGGCGGTGGAGCAGCTGAGACAGCTCGTCGAAGTCGGCGATGATGTCCTCGATGCTCGCCGCCGGATCCTCCAGCGTGTCCAGCAGCGAGTAGCCGCTGTCGGTCGGCTCGCTGTCGAGCGAGAGGGTGTCGCCCGTGCGGCGGAACTCGCAGGCCGGGCAGTCCGTGTCGCACAGCCAGAACTTGTTCTTGGGGCAGACGCAGCGCCCGTGGTATTGCATGCGCTTGCGGGTGGCATCGCATTCCCGCATGTAGGAGCGGTAGAATTCCTCGTCGACCTCGACCCAGGTGCGCGTCGACTTGAGATAGATACGGCGTGGTTTGTCTTGCTTTGTCATCAGGTTTCTCCGTTCGGCTTGAGAGCCGAAGCGGAGGTCACCTAAATGACAGCCAGCGGTTTTGCCCATGGGCGGTCACCTCGCGCGGATTGCTCCGCTTCGACTTGGTGACCAGCCGTTCGCAGCTGGCACGCTATTCACTTGACTGTTCCGGGCATCGCCTGCGAACGCGCCCCGTGGCCTTGGGGACGAGACGATGCTCGATTTCGTGAACCTCTGCGTAACAAGAACAATATGTTCACGTCCGCGCACTTCATATCGACATCCGCATCATGCAGTGCTAAAATTGGAACTTACGGTTCTTCCAATCACGCAACCCGCGTGGCGCAGCGTTTCCGCGTCGAGATTCGGTGCGGTTCACGTTAAAAAAGTCTAGGGAGGAGAGGGCTGGAAGTAATCAGGCCGCTTTATAGGCGCTTTATAGCTGGTTTTGCAAAGCTTCCGAGGAGGGGGTGAGATGAGCGAATACGTCATTGCCTTGTATGCCAATCATCTGCTGAAGCTATGGGAGTGCTTCATCTCGCAGAAGGATCTCTTCGACTTACTCTACGGGGCGGTGGTAAAGCCCCTGAACCTTGAAGGGGATAATGGCGAGCTCATCGAATGCACTCCGACGTCGGCAAGCAGGATACTTTCGCGGCAGGAGAACGTTCACAGCAAGATTCGAGCAAACTACAATAACGCGAAGGTCAGAGCGACCATCGTTCCCTACTTCGAGAAGGAAGTGGCGCCTCACATCCTCTCGGGGCAGGAAGACGTCCTGATTTACAGGATCATGCTCGATATCGCCGCCTCCAACCTACCGCCGGAGCGGATTGCAGAGTTTAACGACCTTGCCAAGCTGGAAACCCTCGAGAGGTTTCTCGCTGAGGCGTATCTGGAATCCCTCGTGCTTCCGAACAAGGTCAAGCCTCAAAAGAAGAAGGATTCGGGTGCACAGTCAATGGGCGCTATCGCGCCGCCGGACGACATAGCCGCCGTGGAGCGCGGGTATGTCAGGGCGCTTCTGGACGTGTACGCCGAGGCGGAGGGCTTGAGTTTCGGTTCCTTCACGGTTGAATCCTTCGATGACTATCCTGAGCGCGAGGGGCACTTCCGTCGTCAGCGGGGCGACTTCTATGCCGCTGAGGCGATAAGACGCGGCACGCGTGACATCTACAACGTGACTGAGGCGGATCCATTCGTGGAGCTGGTAGACGAGGTGTACTCCGAGGTCGTGGAGACATACGAGCGCGTCCATGACGATGACTACGCTGGTGGCCTCTCATGCCTGCGCACCGTACTGGATCGGGCGATGCAGATAGACTCAACCAATTTGATGCTTGCAAAGGATGGATACAGAATCTCGAACTCCCAACGAAAGGGCGTCTGCCATTTCCTCATCAACGACGGCAGGATAGAGGGGTGGGCACGTGCAGACAGATAGAGTGTTCAACACGAGGTTCGAGGTCTCCTTGCGGCTCCTTATCCTCCTGTCCCGCGCAGGCGACCCGATCGACCTCGAGTTCATCCAGGTCATCGACTTTGTAGCCACCTATGGAAAAACCTTTTCGTTGGCCGACGATAACGTTCATGGCGACAACCAGTACATGTTTGGCGAAAGGCTCGCCCGTTTTCGACGCGTCGAGGATGCTCTTCGCGAGCTGGTTCTCGAGGGGTGCGTACAGCCGATCGCCTCAGACAGGGGCATGCTCTACCGCCTCACACAGCTCGGGGAGGAGCGCGTTGCCTCGCTGGAAAGCGACTACGCGAGGCGTTATGCGGATGCGTGCGAAAGGGCGATCGAGGACGTCGAGCACAAGAGCCTTAAGGCTGTCATCAGGGAGATTCATCGCCTTGAGAAGAGACCCTTGCAGGAGGTGGCCGAATGAGCGGCTTCTATATCAAGCAGATCTGCGCGAGTGGCGAAGGCGTCCGTCCGTCATCCATTGACTTCAATCGCGGAGTTAACATCGTTCACGGTGTCTCGAATACCGGGAAGACCCTCGTGATCTCATGCATCGACTTCATGCTCGGCGCAAAAGGCTCCGTTCCCTTCGACAAGGACGGCACGGGCTACGACACGGTCTCCATGGTGATAGCGGACGAGAGCGGTACGGAACTTCGGGCCAGCAGGAAGATCGTCGACGGGGACGAAAAGCCCAAGGGAGGCACGGTTATAACCGTCTCGTCCGGCATAGAAGGAATCGAGAGCGGCGATTACAACATCTCCTACAAAGCGGCTCATCCCTACAACGAGATTCTCCTCAAGCTCCTGGGAATCGACGGGCCTGTTAAGATCATACAGAACCAGAAAAAGCAGAAGCAGGCTCTCACGGTTCGGTCGTTCCGTCACCAGTTCCTGCTCCACGAGGACGAAATCATCACGAAGCAGACGATCATCTGCGACCCCGGTCGTCCTGCGAACAGTTCGATAACACCAAGCCTGAACGCCTTGATGTACCTGATTACCGGAGAGGCTGCCGATGATGCGGCAGACGAGGATCCCGAGATCAAGAAGGCGAAGAAGAAGGCGGTGCTCGCCTACATCAACAGCGTGATAGTCACGCTCTCCGAAGGACGGGCCGAGCTTCAGGAGGAGCTGGCGAAGATTGGCAACGTGGACATCGACGCAAAGATTGATGAGGTCATGGGGCAGATTTCCGATGTCGAGGCGAGCATTGCAGAGGCGGTAGAGCGCAACCGCATAATCTCCTCGGAGATCATGCGGGTCAGCGAAGAGCTGGGAGAGATGCGAATACTCGCCGACCAGTACCGAAGGCTACACACACAGTACGACTCTGACGTAAGCCGGCTCAACTTTATCGTCGACGGTGAGGAGAAAGTGGAGGCTGGTTATGTAGACACATGCCCTTTCTGCGAGAACGAGATAACCAAGACAGACGACCGAGAGTCGTACAGGGCGGCGGCGAAAGCGGAGCTCGAGAAAACTTTGGCTCGCATCGCGGATCTGGAGCTGACCGAGTCCGATACAGCTGAGCAGATAGCGATTCTCGAAAACCAGATATCAGAGCTCGAGCGGCAGCGTGCCAACGTTGTCGACCTTGTGAACCGGATGTTCAAGCCGCGTGCCGCAGAGCTGCGAAGCGCGCTCGCCTCCTATCAAAGGGTGTCGCAGCTTCGCAGCGAGATCGATCGCATGGAGACGATACTGGAGGGGTTTGAAGCCGATGTCTCCGAGAAGGAAGGCGAGGATACCTCAATCGACAAGTTCGACGCGAAGGAGTACTTCGACAAAGGGGCATTCAGGGCGTTGGACGACGCGCTCAAGGTGGCCGTCTCGGACTGCAAGTACCCCGCCTTCAAGAGCGCGAGGCTAGCCAAGGGCACGTTCGACCTCGTTATCAACGGCAGGCCGAAGGAACTCGAGGGCAAGGGCTACCGCGCCTATCTGAACAGTATCTTTGCATTCACGCTCATGAAGTTCCTCGAAGCCAACGGCCAGCATCCGCCAAAGCTCGTCGTGCTTGATTCGCCGATATTGAACCTGGTGGAGAAAGGCGAGACCCCCGTCTCCGACAGCATGAAGTCAGCTCTCATGAATCACATGATTGCCAATTGCGGGGAATGCCAGGTAATCATCGCGGAAAATGAGCTTCAAGATGGAGTGGATTACAGCACTGCCACCCTCATTCCATTCACCAAGAACAGAGATGAGGGCCGTTACGGGTTCTTGCTCGACTATCACGATCCGACAGAAGAAGAGGCAATAAGCGAGGAAGGTGGCCGTTTCTGATGGCACGAAAAATCAGCTACAACAAACTGTGGAAACTGCTCATCGATAAGAACATGACGCGCAAGGACCTGCGTGCTATCAGCAATGTCAGTCCAGCCTCAATTGCGAAGCTCGGGCGTGGCGACAACATCACGACCGCCGTCCTTATCAAGATATGCGATGCCCTCGAATGTGAGCTTGCAGACATCATGGAGCTTGTTCCGTGCGAAGCTGCGGAGGTGGAATGATGTCAAAGCAACGCCTGCAGCTTACCTGGTACAACAAGGACAAGGCGCTCATCCCAACCGAGACGGGGAGGTACGGTTATACGTGGGTGGAGCCGAGCGACCCGAGGTATTGCGAGACGCATACGCTGGTGCTCGACGAGTGCGTGACGGGCGTGCAGGCGGAGAAGTCCGATTCATTCGCCTATTCGGAACGTGCTGACCTGCCGCCGCAGGATGGCAACCTGCTGATACTCGGCGAGTCGGGCGACGTGCTGGAGGCGCTCACCCGCGTGCCCGAACTGGCCGCAAAGTACATGGGACAGGTGAAGTGCGTCTACATCGATCCGCCCTTCAATACGGCCAAAGCATTTCCGTCGTATGAAGACAATCTAGAGCATTCCATCTGGCTCACAATGATCCGTGACCGCCTGCTGCATCTTAAAAGGCTCATGCGGAATGACGCTACTATCTGGTTGCATATCGATGACGTAGAAGTGCATAGAATCCGATTGCTCATGGATGAAGTCTTTGGAGCGGGGAACTTCCTGTCGGAGATTGCTTGGGAAAAGACCTTCAAGCCGCGTAACGACAAAAAAGAACGCGAGGGCTTTTCGTCTCGCCATGACATGATTCTTGTATACGCCAAAGGGCCCGAAGTAAGGTGGAACAGGCTCCCAAGAACTGCGGCGATGGATGCTGCTTATAGCAACCCCGACGATGACCCTCTCGGCGCATGGACAAGCGCCCCGGCGACAGCAAATAAGGGTGACGGTGCAGGCGGGATGTGCTACGCCATCCAAAGTCCGCTTACTGGAGAATTGCTGCGACCGCCGCGAGGAGGCCATTGGCGTTTCGGGCAAAGGGATATGTTGGAGTGGCTGTCGGAGTATGCGCCATGCCATCTTGAGGACCTGCATGATGAGGAATGGCGCGCCAACAACGAGAATATCCCCTTAGAAAGGGTAAAAAAGGGAATCATGTCCATTGTCCTCGACGGCTCAATCGAGGAGGTGCGGGAGAGAACGCAGGCCCGCATCGAATCGGGCAATTGGCCCCGCGTGTACATCACTGGCGGTGGCGGCTTCCGCTCCAAGTCCTACTTGGCATCCAAGCCTGGAAAAGTCCCAGAAGACTGGTGGCCGTACCTTGAGGTTGGCTCAAACGACGAGGCAAAGAACGAAATAAAGAAGCTCTTTCCGGGTGACGTGCCCTTTGACACGCCCAAGCCGGAGCGTTTGCTCGAGCGCATCATCCACATCGCCACCGACCCCGGCGACATCGTGCTGGACTGCTTCGCCGGCTCGGGCACCACGGCGGCGGTTGCCCAGAAGATGGGGCGGCGCTGGGTCACCTGCGAGCTGCTGGATTCGACCTTCCACAACTTCACCCTGCCACGGCTCGTGAAGGTGGTGAACGGAGAAGATCAGGGAGGCATCACGCGCACTGCAGGCGAGCGCATTGCGGCAGAAGGCGTAGAGCTGCCAGAGGGTATGTCCGCCGATGATGCGCAGAAGCTCACCTCACTCATCAACAAGCTCATTGCAGGCGACGACGAGCTGAAGAAGAGCAAAGCCGTTAAGGAGCTGAAAGCCCGCTCGAAGACGGTGCGCACCAAGGAGGCCATCAACTGGCGCGGAGGTGGTGGCTTCCAAGTCGCGCATCTCTCGCCGGAGTGCTTCGACTATGACCCGAGGCTCGACCGCGTCATGCTCACAGAAGCTGCGACTGGTGACACCCTTGTGAGGTCGGTCGCCGCGAACCTGGGCTTTGCGCTTCTTGAGTTCGGGGACTGGAAGACGTATGACGGCCATTACTTTGAAGGCTATCAGGGCAACGTCGTCCTAAAGGTCTGGGAGGGCGTCGCCGACACCGACCTCGTCGACTGGCTGGTATCGCGGCTCCGCGAAGGGCAGACCATGGTGCTTGCTGCCACCTGCGTTATGGACGGCGTTCGCGAGCATCTGCGCCGCATCAGCAAGGGCTCGCGGGTCGTCTCCATCCCCGACGACATCTTCCGCTTCTCGAAAGGAGGCGACGAGTAATGGCGAAGAGACTCGACATCTCGTTTGACTCGGATCTTCTCGAATCCATCAGTGCCGCCTTCGACCTGCGTGCACCCAACAAGGAGGCGCTGCGGCAGCTAGTGTTCACGCTAGACGGCCCCTACGACCCGGACGTGATGCAGGTTTTAAACCTCGCCACCGGTGTGGGAAAGACCTACCTGATGGCGGCCTTCATCGAGTACCTGCGCTGCCAGGGAGTGCGCAACGTTGTCATCGTTACCCCCGGCAAGACCGTGCAGTCCAAGACCGTCGCCAACTTCTCCATGGGAAGCCCGCGCTACATACCCGGTTCTAACGTGCCGCCTGACGTCGTGACGCCCCAGGACTACTCGGCTTGGGTTGCCCGGCAAAACGGTTCTGGGACGCTTTCCTTCGGTCGCGAGGTGCCCGTCCTGGCTTTTATCTTCAACATACAGCAGCTCATCGCGCCCAAGAGCATCGAGGGCGCCACCCTCGGGGACGGCCAGGATGCCCAGCGGCGCAAGCCCAGGCGTTTCGACGAGAATGCGGGCGTGCTGTTCGACTACCTCAAAGGGCTTGAAGACCTGGTCGTTATCGCCGACGAGTCGCACCTCTACTCGACGAGTGCGGCCGCCTTCAACGCGGCGCTGCGTGAGCTGGACCCTGCCGCTTGCGTAGGGCTCACGGCATCGGTCCTGCCCGGCGACCACGTGATCTTTGAGTACCCGCTCTGGCGCGCGATCAAGGACCAGTACGTGAAGGCTCCCGTCCTTGCCTTTCGCAAGGGAGGGTACGACGAGACCCGGGCCTCCGAGGAGCAGCAGCTGCGCGACGCTCTGCAGCTGAGGGGGATCAAGCAGGCCTACTACGACCTCTACGCGGAGAGCCACGGGATACGGCACCTGAACGCAGTTGCTTTCGTCGTGTGCTCCGACACCGACCATGCCACGCAGGTCGCCCAGCTTTTGCGCACTCCCGAGTTCCTCGGACGTGACAGCGCCGTGCTCCAGGTGGACTCGAAGCACGATGATGATGGCACCCAGAGGCTCCTCGAGGGCCTCGACGAGCCCAACTCGCCCGTGCTCGCGGTGGTGAGTGTGAACAAGCTCAAGGAGGGCTGGGATGTCAAGAACATCGCGGTGGTGGTGACCCTTCGCGCCATGGCTTCGGAGGTGCTTACCCAGCAGACCATGGGACGCGGCTTGCGCCTGCCCTTTGGCAAGTACACGGGAGTGTGGCAGATAGACCAGCTCGACATCATCGCGCACCAGTCGTTCACCGAGCTCCTCGCAGCCGAGAACGTGCTCGCCCAGTTTGGTCTCGAGGAGGCCGTCGCCGAGGCGGACAAGGGCAGGGTGGCGCAGGCCATCAGGCGGGCCGCGGAGCAGGCCGATGTGCAGGCGGAGACGATGCGGCAGCATGCGGAGGCCGCCCAGGAGCCGGATCCCGGTGCCGCAGCACCAGGGGCAGCGCCCACGGCTACGCCTGCCGACGGGCAACAGCAAGTTCCCATCTTCGGGCCCGGAACGCAGGCATTGAGTACGGGCGATGGCACTCCGACTGCCGGCGTACGGGCTATAGGCGGCGAGGAGGACTTCGACTTCACGCCTGTCACAATAGAGCGCAACCCCCGCTTCGCCGACGTGTCCTACCGGTTCCCGGTCGCCGACATCCAGGTCAAGCAGCCGCCGGTGGACCTCTCGGAGATCGACGACCACGCCATCGCCGAGGCGGCAAAGCGCGTGACTTCCACTGGTGACGTCCTTTTCCGCAAGGAAATCGTCGCGGCGTTGGGCAAGAAGCTGCGCGCCGTGGACACGGAAAGCGCTGAGGTCGACTCCATCCACGTGCCGGATGAGGACGCCCGGGACGCCCTCGTGAGGCTGGTCGTGAACATGCATCTGGTACCCACGAACGCCCAAACTGCCCGTTACGTGGAGAACTACCTTATCCCCAAGTTCATGAAGGGGGTCTCCTTCGAGGGCTGGTCGGTAAAGTCGCTCGACTCCGCTCGCATCCAGCTGCAAGGCCTCGTCAAGGACTACGTTGCGGGCGTGCTGCGCTCCACCAAGGAGATCGCCGCCATCACGCCGAAGGACATGAGGCTCAACGGTTACATGCTCCCCTTCGGAGAGAGGGTCTACGACCCCATAGATGCACGCGACGAGTTCGTGCGCGGCCGCGTCTACTCCGGATGGTTCAAGTCTCTCTTCGCCGAAGAGTCCTTCGACTCCTACAGCGGCGAGTACGAGGTCGCGAAACTGCTCAACACATCCCCTAGCATCATCTGGTGGCATAGGCTGCATGTGCAGGACGGGGCATACATCTATTACACGGCACGAGACCGCTACTTCCCAGATTTCGTGGCGCTGGATGCGGACGGAGTCTATTGGATTATCGAGGGCAAGAGCGCACGAGGGCGCGACGACGCGACCGTCCAGGCAAAGCGGAAGGCGGCCGAGAAGCTCGTGAGGCGACTCGCCATCGAGCCGGACTTCGCCGGGCAGACCTGGGGTTACATGGTCGCCTACGAGGACGACGTAGCCAAGGCGGACAGCTGGGACGATCTCAAGACACTCTCGCAACCTGCGAGCAACGCGGTATAACGCAAGGATTCGGTTAGGGGCACGTGATGATTGACCAAGAACGATTCAAGGAAGTCCTGGCGCAGTACAAGGCCGACTTCCCGACGCATTGGAAAGACGAGAAGTACAAGTGGGAGGCGGCCAAGCACTTTCAGGAGCACTGGGCCATGAACGCCGAGAACTTCGCCGAAATGCTCGACACCGCGCTAGCCAAGACCTACAACCTGCTCGCTTCGCTCAACAACTTCCCGAGGAGGATGCTCCTCGAGTTTGCCCAGATTGACCCGGAGGGAGTCCGGGCCATGTTCCTCGGCCTGTTCGATGAGAAGAGGGACTATTGGGAGCGCATAGCACAATTCAAGCGGGAGGCCGATCAGCTCCTCCAGAAGTGGAAGGACACCGACCCCGACAGAGCAAACATGGTCCACTACCAGAGCGAGAACGCCATCACCACCTACCTGTGGCTGCTCTTCCCTGACCGCTACTACATTTACAAGTTCGGCGAAGTGCGCAAGACGGCGGCGGAGCTGGGAAGCGACTGCGTCATCAAGCAGGGGCGCTACGCCGACAACGTCCGCAACCACCTTGCCCTCTACGACGAGATATGCGCCGAGTTGCAGAAAGACGAGGGGCTGAGGGGCCTGCTCGCGGGGAGTCTCACGTCCGACTGCTACCCCGACCCCGAGATGCGTACGCTCACCTTCGACTTCGGCTTCTACATCAGCCGTTACCTGCACGACAAGCCCAAGGACGCTGGTGACTGGTGGCCCGCTGCTGACGAGTACGACCCCGGCCTCACCGTCGATGACTGGGCGGGACTGCTCGCCGACCCAGAGGTCTTCACCGAGGGCGCGCTCGAGATCGTCCGCCGCCTCAAGGACTACGGTGGCGAGGCAACCTGCAAGCAACTCTCCGTGAAATACGGCGAGTCGAGCCAGTTCTACCTAAGCGGGTCGGTTGGCCTTGCCAGGCGCGTGGTCGAGAAGACGGGCTGCCCGGTACTCACTGGTGAAAACGAAAACTCGAAGTGGTGGCCGGTGCTCTACGTCGGACTCCAGGCAGGCAAGGACGAGGAGGGCGCGCACGTCTGGAGGTTGCGAGATGAGCTCTCGGATGCGCTCGACCGTATCGACCTGACCCAGGTAAGCCTCCATGCGGAGTCCGAGGGCGGCGAGAGCGACAAGGGCTACTGGTGGCTCAACGCAAACCCGAAGATCTGGAGCTTCGCCGATATCGCCGTCGGCGAGGTCCAGGACTACACCCTCTACAACGAGAACGGCAACAAGCGCCGCATCTTCCAGAACTTCCTCGACGCCAAGGCCGGCGACATGATCATCGGCTATGAGTCCAACCCCGTGAAGCAGGTGGTCGCCATCGCCAAGGTCTCCGCCGAGCAGGACGGAGAGAAGCTCTACTTCGAGAAGGTCGAGGGACTCGGCACGCCCATCGACTACCAGACGCTGCACGACTGCCCCGAGCTGGAGAAGATGGAGTACTTCGTCAACCCCCAGGGAAGCCTCTTCAAGCTGACTCCCGGCGAGTACGACTTCATCCTCGACCTCATTCGCGAGGAGAATCCCATCGCCGAGGAAGCCAAGACCGAGACCTACACAGCGGATGACTTCCTCGAGGACGTCTACATGACCGAGGAGCGCTACGAGCGCCTGGTGGCGGTCTTGCGCAACAAGAAGAACATCATCCTGCAAGGCGCTCCGGGCGTCGGGAAGACCTTCTGCGCCAACAGGCTCGCGTGGTCGATGATGGGCGAGAAGGACGACAGCCGCATCGAGTTCGTGCAGTTCCACGAGAACTACTCCTACGAGGACTTCATGATGGGCTACAAGCCCGCAGGCGAGGGCTTCGAGCTGAAGTACGGCGTCTTCTACCGCTTCTGCCAGAAGGCCGCCAACCAGCCCGACAAGGACTTCTTCTTCATCATCGACGAGATCAACCGCGGCAACATGTCGAAGATCTTCGGCGAGCTGCTCATGCTCATCGAGCGTGACTACCGGGGCACCAAGGCCACGCTCGCGTACAACGGGCTTTCCTTCAGCGTGCCTAAGAACCTCTACATCATCGGCATGATGAACACGGCGGACCGCTCGCTGGCGATGATCGACTACGCGCTGCGCCGCCGCTTCAGCTTCTTCGAGATGGAACCGGGCTTCGACTCCGAGGGGTTTGCCGCATACCAGAAGGCGCTGGACAGCGATGTGCTCGACGAGCTGGTCGCTCGGGTGAAGGAGCTCAACGCGGAGATCGCCCGCGACCGCTCGCTCGGGTGCGGCTTCTGCATCGGGCACAGCTACTTCTGCGGCAGGGACGTTGCCGACGAGGAATGGCTGCGCGAGGTAGTCGACTACGACATCCCCCCAATGCTCGCCGAGTACTGGTTCGATGACGAGGCGAAGCTGCACCGTTGGGAGAACAGCCTGCACGGAGTGTTCCAGCGATGACCAAGGACAAGAGCATATTCATCAAGAACGTCTACTATATGCTCTCCTACGCGTTCCAGGACCTGCGCCCCGACCGCGAGGACGATGTCGCGGGCGAGGACTTCGAGCGCATCCACGACCTGTTCGCCTCGATACTCGCCAAGGGCATAGGCCACCAGCTCAAGCAGGGCCTCTACCGGGAGTACGTGAACCACACGGAGGACTTGCCGGTGCTGCGGGGCAAGGTGGAGATGGCCGGCGCCATCAAGAACCGCCTCGCTCGGAGCCGCCGCGTGTCATGCGAGTACGATGAGCTGTCGGAGGACAACCTGCTCAACCGGATCCTCAAGACCACGGCCATGCTGTTGCTCCGCCACGGCGACGTGGGCGCGGAGCACCGCGACGAGCTGAAGAAGCGCATGCTGTTCTTCGCTACCGTGGGTGAGGTGGAGCCTGCGGGTATCCGCTGGTCGTCCATACGCCTCACGCGCAACAACCAGAGCTACCGGATGCTGCTCTCGGTTTGTCAGCTCGTCATCGACGGTATGCTGCTGACCGACGAGCGCGGCGAGGTGCGGCTCATGACCTACATCAAGCCCCAATACATGGAGCGGCTCTACGAGAAGTTCATCCTCGAGTACTACCGCAAGGAATGCGGCATCGCGTCCGCCAGTTCCCCGCAGATCAAGTGGGCGCTCGACGACGGCGTGGGCACGATGCTGCCCACTATGCAAAGCGACATTGTGCTGGCTCGGGGCGGGACCGTGCTCATCATCGATGCGAAGTATTACACGCACACGCTGCAGGAGAACTGGGACGCCCATACCGTCCACTCGGGCAACCTGTACCAGATCTTCACCTACGTGAAGAACAAGGAGGCCGAGCTTGCGGGTGCGCCGCATGAAGTGAGCGGCATGTTGCTCTACGCCAAGACTGACGAGGAGACCCAACCCGACAACGTCTACCAGATGAGCGGCAACCAGATCAGCGTCCGCACGCTCGACCTGAACCTGCCGTTTCCGCAGATTGCAGCCCAGCTCGACGCGATCGCCGAGGAGCATTTCGCAAAGGAGGCGGTGCTGGCATGACTGATGCAAACATAGTTGACGCAGCTCAGATTGAGGAGCTGTCAGCAAACCTGCGTGACTCCGCTGATCGCATGAAGTACACCTACAAGGCTCACGAGAAGGCGGCTGACAGGTATGACCTCTACGAGAAGTGGAGGCATGTTGCGCTCATCGTGTTTACCGTCTTGTCTGCAAGCACTTTGATTGTGAGCATCTTCGCGCTTGTCGGTCACGAAGCCTGGGGGAACCTTGCTGTTGCCATCGTTGCGACCTGCGCCAGTCTCGCATCCCTTCTCGGAGACTATCTCGACTTTGCGGGAAAGAGCCAGCGGCATCAGATGGCCGCTGTGAAAACTCGTGCACTTTTTGTCGGCTACGAGGATCTTATTGGCGACTTGCGAACAGGTGCCGTCACGCCCGCTACGGCGAGGAAGCGCCGCGACCAGATGAGGGCAGAGGAGAACGCCGTTCTTGCGGACATCGCTCGTACGACGAGAAAGGACTACGACCGGGCATCAAAGGCGATTGAGACTGACGAGAAGACCTCCGAGGCGCAGGACGCCTTGCATGCCGCAAGTTCAGGCGGTGCCGCATGACCTCGTCCTATGTTTTGTTCGAGCAGACGCTCGAGAATCTCAAGGTTTCAAACTACGAGGAGATTAGTTCCAGACGCAAAGAGATCACGAAGGCTCTCAATAGGGAGTTTCGAGACAGCGACAGTCAAACGGATAATGCCTTAATGGTCGGCTCTTGCGGCAGACATACGGCTATTGATGGTATCTCGGACTTGGATATGGTCTATGTAATGCCCCGCGCCTTGTATGACGATTATCACAAACAGGGTGGTTCCAGACGGGCATTCGAAAGAGCGAAGAAGGGCGTTTCCGCGCACTATTCTACTTCCGATATCAGAGTAGACCACCAGGTAGTTGTCCTCCAGTTCACGAACTTCAAGTTCGAAATCCAGCCCGTTTTCGAGGCTGACGACGGATCGTTTGAGTATCCCGATACCTATTCTGATTCTTGGCATACGACAAAACCTCGCTTGGAAATCGGCGCGATGAAAGAGCTGAACGATCGCACCGAGGGTAACGCACGTGTATTGTGCAGGCTTACTCGCGCTTGGAAGCGTAAGCACAATGTGGAGATGGGCGGTCTTCTCATAGACACATTGGTCTGGCGGTTCTTTGGTCAGACAGATTGGTACCAAGAAAAGACAACACTGCCTGACTATATGCTGCGTGACTTTTTCAAGTTCCTCAGTGACCTTCCAAAACAGGACTCTTGGAATGCGGTAGGCAGTAATCAGAAGGTGTATGTGAAGAAGAACTTCCAGAACAAGGCCAAGAAGGCATACGGGCTTTGCCTGGATGCCATTGAGGCTGACGGCGATTCTTCCATGTATTCCAAATGGCGTAAGGTCCTTGGTAGATTTGTCCCCGTGGATGGCTCTTCGAGCAGAGCAAGCTCCGAAGAGACTTTCAAGGACACCGAGGAATTCATAGAAGACTATTACGATATGGACCTACGGTATACGCTTGAGATAGATTGTACGGTCACACAAGACGGATTTAGACCAGCTAGCTTGCGGGATATGCTCGTGCGCCACATTTGGCTACGCCCAAACAAGAAGCTGGAGTTCAAGGTTTCCAACACAACCGTTCCTGCGCCATTCGACCTTAGATGGAAAGTGCTCAACAGAGGATCAGAAGCAGAGCGGCGAGATGACGTCAGGGGGCAGATTATTAAAGGCTCGCTTCGAATGGGTCATGTTGAACACACCAAGTTTAGAGGTGACCATTACGTGGAATGTTATGCAATCAAAGACGGAAGAGTGGTGGCGAGGGAACATCAAGAGGTTCCTATTCAAGAGAGCTAACTTGTCAAGAACGATTTAACGATTTCCCGAACCTTTTAACGATTCCTGATTGAGAGAGCGAGGTGGGTGCAAATGAGAACGGCGACAAGGACAACCGAACGGAGCGAGGTCGATGCCTTGGGGGCATGGGTGCTCCTAGCGACCTGCCTGCTCACAGATAAAACCGCAGCTCATAACGGTATTTCTGCCAAGCACTGCACCGGCCCCGCAACTGGGCTTTGTATCAAAGACGGTAGCTTGTTAGACCCGGCGTGCGGCTCCGGCAACTTCTTAACTGAAAGCTACCTCTCCCTGCGCAGGCTGGAGAACCGCGTGATCGAGGACCTGCAGGGCGACCAGATGGGGCTCGGATTCGCCGACGCAGGCAGCAACTCGATTCAGGTGGGAATCGACCAGTTCTACGGCATCGAGATAAACGACTTCGCCGTGTCGGTCGCCATGACGGCGCTCTGGATCGCCGAGGCGCAGATGAAGCAGGCCACCGAGGAGATACTGCTGCAGCCGCTCGACTTCCTTCCTCTGAAGCACAACGCCAACATCCGCGAGGGCAACGCCCTGCGCATGGACTGGAACGATGTGCTGCCCGCCGAGCAGTGCAGCTACATCTGCGGCAACCCGCCGTTTGTTGGGTCATCGCTTAGAACAAAAGAACAGACGAGCGACATGGAGGCGAACGCTTTTGCCGGTCAAAAAAAATGGGGAAAGGTTGATTACTGTGGTGCGTGGCATCACATAGCTGCAAATTATATGTCGATAAACCGTTCGATCAAAAGCGCCTTTGTTTCGACGAATTCGATTTGCCAAGGAGAACAAGTAGAGCCAATGTGGCGCTCGCTGTTCGAGGGTGGAATACGCATTGCTTTTGCATGGCGGACGTTCATTTGGGATAGCGAGGCTAGTGATAAGGCGCACGTTCATTGTGTCATCGTAGGGTTCTCTTTCGAGAACAGTGGTTCTTGCCTCTTATTTGAAGAGGAAGGAATCGAGGTTAATGTGCCTCATATCAATGGTTATATATATCCCTCTCCTAATGTTTTTATTCGTTCACGAGGTAGGGCGGTTGACGACCATCACCTTCTTATGACGCAAGGGAGTAAGCCTGTCGATGGGGGCGAGCTCATTCTTGAGGAAGATGAGGCCAGAAATTATTCCTCATCCCATCCAGCGGTCGCGCCGTATCTTCGAAAGTATATAGGTGCGCGCGAATTCATGAATGGAACCGTCCGATATGTGATTTGGCTGCGCGATATTGCCGAGAATGCAGTGGGGATCGATACAGAACTTGATTCGAGGCTGTCTAGAATTCGAGCATCGCGTGAGGCATCGCCAACTAAAGAATTCAATAAATACGCCGACAAGCCCTGGCTTTTTGTACAAGACCGTCAGCCGGAAGCGAATTATCTAGTTTTGCCGAGGACGACCTCTGGCCGTCGCGAATACGTCCCACTTGGTTTTTTCACTCCTGAAATTATCGCTAGTGATAAGTTGATAGTAATGCCCGGCGCGTCGTTGTTCGACTTTGGGCTGCTCTCTTCGAGGCTCCATGCTTCTTGGATGCGAGTGGTGTCCGGTAGGTTGAAGTCGGATTACGAATACTCTTCGGGTGTGTACAACAATATGGCATATCCCCAGTGTTCGAGCGAAGTTCGTGCTGAGGTGAAGCGGCGCGCCCAAGGCGTGCTCGATGCGAGAGATAAGCACCCGGGCGCGACGCTCGCCGACCTGTACGACCCCGACAAGATGCCCGCCGACCTGCGGCAGGCGCACGCCGCCCTCGATGCGGCGGTCGAGGCCGCCTACGGCGTGGACTTCGACGGCGACGAGGAGAAGATAGTCGCCCACCTGTTCAAACTCTACGCCGAGCTTACGAAGGGTGCGTAGCTTCAATGGCCTAGCTTCCTGCCTCGGCGAGATGGGCTACCAAGTCTACCGTTTCGGCCGATTCGCCTCGTGCTTGTCCCAAAGCCGACGCCCGGCTCGCAAAGCGGCTCCTCCGGCATCCCAGCATCGCTGCCCGCCGCCTTGTGGCCTGCACGCTCGCATGGGGCGGGCGCGCACCGCAAGGCGCTCCATGCCCCGCGAAACGCCCACAACGCCCTTATCGGGGGGGGTGGGCGTTGCGGGCGCTTGATCGAGTTCATCGGCGCGAGTCGCCGCATGGAGACTTCGCTCGTGTTGGGAAAAGCCAAAAGCTAGTAAACGCGGCATGCTTGCCAAAGTGTCCAATTCGGTCATGCCACGGTGTTCAGTTTAGCCTTGACAGAAACAGGCGCTGCTGCTGGTGTCGCACGACGCGGCGCTCGTGGGGGCCGCCACGAGCGTTACCTGGGAGATCGCGCGGGCGCTCGATGCCTTCTCGCTTATTGTCCATTAGGCGTTTGCGCAGATGCAAGGCGTATCGAGAAAAGTTGGGGGCACGATGGCGTTTCGGCTATAGGTGCCACCTTGCGCCCAGAGACGCTAGCTTGCGAGATGGTTGGCAACCGCGTTGTCTGCAACGCTAAGGAGTTTGGCTCTGGCATCTCGAAACTGCTGACCTTCGGGTAAGGAACCCGGAGGACGGTCTGATGTTGTGCCGGCGCAAAACAGGCCGTTTTGAAGGGGAAACGCCAGCAATCAGGGTGCCGGCAACGACCTTGGAGTAGGCGCAGATGGGGGAATTCGGGGAGGGGACGACTTCCGGATCATTCCGAAATCGGCGGAATCGGCATCCGCCGCGGGGCGACCGTTCAGCGCGGCCGAGCAAGCTGCAGCCCCTGCGCATGCGACGATGAGAGCCTACTTGGGAACTCACTTGGGAATCTACTTGGGAACTTCCGAACCTAGGTTCCCAAGTAGGGCTTCTCAGCTCATCCCTTTCTGCCGATGAGCCTGTACCGACGCTTAGGGCTGTTCTGGGTCCCGATGCCCTCCACGAGGCCCTGACCGATGAGGCCGTTGATGTACTTGCTCGCTGTCTTGTCCGCAATGCCGGCGGCCCTCGCGACCTCCGCCCTCGAGACGCTCTCGCGTGAGGCTATGAAATCGAGCACGGCCTCGGCCACGTTGCTCCTGGAGTAGGCGCTCTCCTGCTCGGTCATGCTGCGGTGCCTGAATATTATCCGGAAGCCGTCCAAGGTGTTGTCGATGACCGGGTTCTTCATGAGCGCATCCGCGAGGGAGCTGCGTATGATCTGGTATCCGGTGCCGCGGTTCTCGACGACCTTGCCGCGCCTGCCGTCCACGTCCGTGTAGGGCACCTCTTCCAGGATGCGCGAGAGCGATTGGTTCCGGGAGGTCGTGCCGCCCCTCTGCCCCAGCTGCTCGACCGTGAGCGATCCGTACAGCCCGCCGGGGTTGCCGATCTCGAGGCGGTCAGGGTACAGGTCGACCATCACGGGCTCCCCCTGTCCCTCCGGGGAGTAGTCGCGGTGCATGAGGGCGTTGGCGATCGCCTCGCGCACGGCGTCGAGCGGGTAGTCCGGGACATCCTCCCTCAGCGCGCCCTTGACGATTGCGCCGTGCTTTATGTTGCGCGAGAGCACGCGCAGCGTGTCGACGACCATCTGCGGCACGGGGCCGTCGAGGTTGGCGGAGTCGTCGAAGCGCCTTCCGCCATCGCGGGGCGACCCTTTCTGGCTAGTCGGGTAGCTCGTGAAGACGACGTTGAGCCGGGGGAAGAACTTCTGGGGGTAGGATCCGAGCGCCATCATGCCGGCCAGTGTGGGGCGCAGCACGCCGTGCTCGTCGGGGGCTATGGCCCTTCGGTTGGCGAGCAGCGTCTCGTCGTCGAGGGTCTCGACGCGGCCGAAGGACGACGTGCGCTCCGCCGCCAGCCATCCGGTCAGGAGGCCGGCGTCGAAATCGTCGAGCGTTGCGTCTGGGACGACGACCGCGTCGTGGCGGGCGCTGTTGATCTGGTTCTCTATGAAGCGGTCGATCTCGTACGGCGTCATCTTGTGGTCGCCGTCCCCGGTGCGGATGTAGGATCCGTTGCGTTGGCCGAGCCGGCGTACGTAGCAGGGCTTCTGGCGGGGAGAGAGCTCGGGGATGTTCGCCACGACGGTCGGCGAGCCCTCGAAGTCGAGGATGCGGATGTCGGCCTGGAGGGCTGGCTCTATGCCCTCGCGTGCAGCCTGGGCACATCCCGACTGGACCTCCTTGGACGAGAACCCCTGCGCGGGGTGGAAGCCGCGGGCCTCCCTGATGCCGAAGACGATGGTGCCGCCCGCCGTGTTCGCGAAGGCGGACATGGTTTCCAAGACGCTCTTGGGGAAGCCGTCGGCGGCGGCCTTCAGCTCGCACTCGGCGAGGTCCGTTCCGGCTGCCCGCATCCTCTCTATTTTCGCGGCGAGCTGCTCGTCGCTGGTTATCGCAAACATGTTCACACTCCCGCCCGTTCGGTGCATTCCTGCGTAGTGCAGCACTTACTTAGGAGCTTACCCGGTAAGCTTCTAAGTAATTTCCCAAGTAGCATTGTAAGCTTCCCAAGTCAAGGAGTCCATGGTCGACATCGACTCCTCCCTCCTTGGCAACGTGTCATGCCGGCGGGAGGGCGCCTGCGGGCGGCCTAGACGGCCGCCCGCTTCCGGAACGCAAGCCGGAGGCACTCGACGGCACCCGACTGGATCGACTTGCTGCCGCCGAAACGCTTGATCACGCGTGCGGCCTCGTCGTCGCTGATGCCGCGGTCCTCGCCGGTCTCGTGGTCGAACCCGACGCAGACCATGTCGCCGAAGACGATGCTGTAGAGATCGCCCCCCTCGACCACGCTCGAATAGTCCATCTGGGAGAGATAGCCAGCCTCGGCCATCTCGTGCGTCGCGTAGACGGCCCTGTTCGCTGTGTCCAGCGATGCGCCGAACAGCTCCTCCTCGTTGACGTAGACGGCGGGCGCGTTCCCGAAGATGTACCCCGCGGGCTCCATCATGCCGCCGACGCATTCCTGCAGCGTGCGCAGGAAGCTTCCGCTCTCATCTGCCCCGAGCGTCTTGCGGTAGGGCTTGCCGCCGACGGGGACCATCATGACCTCGAGCGTGTTCTTGGTGTTTTCCATCTCGACCTCCTAATCTGTCGGCCCGTCCTTCGCGGGCCCGTGGCGCGTGGAGCGCCGGGGTTCCGGGCGGCTGCAAGGAGGAAGGCGAAAACCCGGAGGGCTGCGAGTTCCCGATCGTGCCCGTGGATTCGAGCCGGGAAGTTTTTTCGCACCTTGCGGCCGTCCGGGTTCTCGGCGGCGATGCGTTCCCGAGTCCAGCTGGCGGACCGTTTCGGAGGGCGGGATGGCGCTGGCTAGAGAACGCGGCGCCCGTGTCCCCGATGAGGTACTCCCGGGGATGCGTGCCGGGGCTAGGATGCGAGACGAGCTAAAGGCGCAGTTGGAACGAGGTGCGCACATGGCAGAGGAGAAGCGTGATAGAGGCGCTTACTGCAACAACGACTACTTTCGCATGGGAGCTGCAGTTGCCGTGGGAGGGCTCTACGATATGGCGGCGCTCGGCCGTTTCCTGACGGACGATGACGGGGTCAAGTCGTATCTCGGGAGCTTTGGAATAGAGGGCATGGAGGATGTTGGCGAGGTCGGCATCAAGGGGCCCTACCGCCGTGACTTCGAGAAGCTCCACCTCGGGCGGAGCGTGATGGAGTAAGGCCGTTAAGGGGAGTCCATGCGGGTGCTTTCCGCATGGGTTCGGCAGGGTTGCCGGGAGGAAGGCGGGCGTCTGCGGGATAATCGGAGCAGAAAAAGGAGCCCATCGTATGAGAAACATGTTCCCCGATACGGAGCGCTTCGCCTTCCTGAACAAGCCGCGCGAGAGCGGCGAGGAGAGCTCGGCCATGGCGCCACCGTACCTCGTCAATGAGTTTCCCGGATTGCGCCGCGAGGAGGCGAAGGCCGTATGCGCAGACTGGAGGGCGACCTATCACGAGCGCCACACGCGCCCGCGGCTAGGGCTGCAGCAGTCTTCCTAGCTCCTCTGCGACCTCGCGGGCGATGTCGTCGGCATTGACGGCAATCTGAGCGCGGCGGCAGCGGTGACGGTGGCGTAGAGCGCCACCGTCACCGACGACTTGGACGAAGTGCAGTGCTTAGCTTCCCGTCTTTGCTGCGAGCCGCTCGATCGACACCTCGGCGCACCAGTCCTTCTCGCCGCATTCGGTGCAGGTGACCTTGCGTGTCGTGGGCGTGTGCTTGGCGAAGAACCATTCCGTAGTCGCGGGCACGAACACCTTGCGGCAGTGCGGGCAGACGTATGCTGTGCGCTTGCGATACGTCCGCGTAAGCAGTGCGGCTATCATGACGGCGATTGGCAGGACGATTGCGAACGGACGCCAGTCGCCCGTGGCAATCCACCAGGCTATCGTGCCGATCTCCGCGATGCCCGCGGGAATCCCGATGGCTAGCAGCGTCTTGTACACCGGGGTGAGCTCGCTTCTTCATATGCTGGCCCTCTCTTGCATGATGTCTTCCATGTCGGGGACGGTCTCGGCGGGAAGTTCCCCGGTGGCGTCGATCGCCTCGATCATGGCGGCGATCCGCTTCCTGGCATGTGCTCGCTCCTCGAGTTCCTCGGCGAGCCTTGCGTCCTGCTCTTGCAGGATGTCGCGCAGTACCGTTGTTGAGTCGTTGCTATCCAGGAAGCTGCGGATGTCTGTGAGCCTGAGTCCCAGCGACTTCAGCAGCAGCACACGACGCAGCCTGGCGGCGTCGTCGTCCGTGTATACGCACCTGCCGCCCTCCGTGAGGTCGGTTGGATGGACGAGGCTCTTCTCGTCGTAGTATTGCACGGTGCGCACGGTGGTGCCGCATGCTTGGGCGAGCTCGCCCGTCGAGTACATTTTCTGGTTGTCGGTTTGCTTGTCCGGCATGGAAACCACCTCCTTTCAAGGTGCATCATGCAACGTCACGCCGCGTGACGAGCAAGCGTTTTCCGAGATTATTTTCCCATGACGCTGGGTGATTTTTGTCGAAGGTAGATGTATTGGGCTTGTGACGCGCCGATAGCATCTGTCTTGCCATTTCGACCGAACGAAAGGATTGGCATGTTCGACGACTACGGCATGCACATCATGATGTGGGGCTCGGCGGACAAGCGGCTGGGGTTTTCTGATCGCATCGCCCACCGTCGCGCAGAGGCGCAGCTTGAAGTTGTTCGTACGGCTAGAGCATCAGCAGGCACCCTAGCTCCTCGGCAACCTCTCGGGCTATGCCGTCGGCGTATATACCGCGCATCTCGGCAATCTGGGTGCGGAACCACTCGAGCTTCTCGGCCGGGATGGTTATCGTCGCGTTGCCGGTTGCGTGCGGTTCCATGGTCGCTCCTGCCTAGTCGATCACTGCGCCGTCGTAGAACTCGTCGAACGTGGGATGGCGCCATGCGCACATCTCGCGCGACACCATGATGGTGCCGTACTTGGAGTCGCACCCCTCGCAGTAGACCTTCTGCCGGTCATGGTGCTCGGCGCAGCCATCGGGCATTTCGAAGTCGGAGTCGTTTTTCCGGAATGCGTAGTCGCGCTTGATGTGGTCCCATTCAGCTCTGCGGATCATCTCGCTCATAGAAAGCCCCTCTCCGGGCGGACCTTGGAAGACCCGCGCCTTGACGGTATTGGTTACTTGCGCGGGCGGATGCGCGCCGTGTCGCCGTGGACGTAGTTGTTGGCGTTCCAGGAGAAGTTGCCGCCGTGGTCGTGCGTGGCCACGTAGGGCAGGTCGGGGTATGTCACGTCCGTCTTGCCGTCCGGCGTATCGACCGCAGCCGCGATGCGGCTGGACTCCGGCTGGCCGAAGCCGACGACCGGGTACGTCTTCCAGGCATCGCCGACGGCGAACATCCAGACCTCGTCGCCGACCTGCAGCTCCGAGACCGGCACCTCGACGGAGTCCAGGAACTCGCCTAGGCGCTCCCCCTCGGGCATCGCGCCGTCGAAGGCGCGCAGCATCTCGTCGAGGCCGTACTTCCGCTGCTCGGTGAAGCCCTCCCAGGGCAGCACGCGGTCGACGATCTTCCAGCCCTTGATGAATCTGCCCCAGATTGGTTGACACTTGCAATTCCGTTTTCCGATAAGATTTCGGAAAGGAAGAAAGGTGAAGATCATGGCCGGTACGCCAAAGTACACACCGGAGTTCAAGCAGCAGGCCGTAGAGCTGCACAGAAAGTCCGACACCGCCTATGCGGAGGTGGCGCGCGGGCTGGGCGTCGACCCCGGCTCGCTTTCCAGCTGCCTGCATCACTCGGACCACGGGAGCCGGTGCGCGTCGCCGCTCGTCGGCAAGACCGTGGGGGAGGGCGGAATCGCGCCGTCCACGGGGCCGGTCTCGAGCCCGCGGGACAGCGCCGTCACGGAGTCCCTGACGGGGGTCGTCAAGGCGGAATGCGCGCACGCGCGCGCCTTCTCCGGCGGAGAGGAGGCGGCGCTCGAGACATCCGAGTGCATGGAGCGCTTCTGCAACAGGATCGGGATTCGCTCGGCGCCGGGCTGGCTCAGCCCCGAGGAGTTCGAGAAAAAGCAGATGGAAGAGAGCCGATCGAAGGCGGCTTAGCACCTGTCAACGAAATCGGGGCAGATTCAGATTCACCAAGCTGCGCGGGGTGAGCTTCTCGGCCTTCGTGAGGAACTGCATGATCCAAGAGTTGAGCAAGAAGTAGCGCACCAGCGCACGCGTAAACGGAGCGGTTATGGAAACCAATGTGACCAGCAAGCGTTTAGATCCGGTGCCGTCCATGCTCATCGAGAGTATGCGCGATATCGGCTATTCGTTCGAGACGGCCCTAGCGGACCTTATCGATAATTCGCTTGCCGCAGATGCAACGGAGATTAGAATCGAGGCCCGTGCAACCCCCGAGCCCATTGTCGCCATTTGCGATAACGGTCATGGCCTCACGCACGACGAATTGTTCTCGTCCATGCGAATGGGAAGCGCCGATCCGAGGAAACTGCGGAATGAAAACGATTTGGGCAGATACGGGCTTGGGTTAAAAACCGCGTCTTTTTCCCAATGCAGAAAGATGACGGTTCTCTCCAGAAAGAGTGGCTCGTACAGTGCGTTCGCGTGGGATCTCGATTTGGTTGTGAAAACAAACGAGTGGAACGTGTTCGAGATAGCCGATCGCAAGGAGATTCCCTTTAACGAGCTGCTGCAAGACGGGGACGGGACGCTCGTTCTTTGGGAAAACATAGATCGCATAAGAGATTCGGCGAAGGATAAGCACTCGCTCGAGTCCGTGTTTAATCGTCAGGTTTCTGAGACGGAAGAGCATATCGCTCTGGTTTTTCATAGATTCCTTGCTACGGAACGCGGCTATAAAAAAGTCACCATGACGTTAAACGGCGTGCCCATCGAACCGCTTGATCCGTTCAATTCTCGACACGAGGCAACGATTATCCATCCCGTTGAGCCTGTTTCCGAAGGCGTTGCCGTCCAGAGTTTCACGTTGCCGCATTCGTCGAAGTACTCGAGCAAAGAAGAGTACGAAAAATATGGGCTAGTGGGAGGCTATCAGAAGAACCAGGGCATCTATCTTTACAGAGCTCGCAGACTGATTATCTACGGGACATGGTTCAACTTGGCGAAGAAAACCGCACTGACTCAATTATGCAGGGTAAAAATCGACATCGATAACAACCATGATGAAGACTGGAAAATCGACGTCAAGAAAGTATCGGCGCAATTGCCTGAAGAGGTGCGAGCGACAGTAAGAAACCTGATTAACACGTTCAATTCTCCGTCCAAGAAGGTCTACAGACGAAGGGGCGCGAGGCAGACGTCAGCGTCTTTGTATCCCGTTTGGAACGCCGTAAAAGACAACGGGAGCATCGCCTACAGAATCAATCGGGAGCACCCGAATATCGCAGGAGCCCTCTTAGAGCTGGACGCCGAAGACGCCAAGCATCTTGAAGTGCTGTTCAGGCTAATCGAATCAGGCTTTCCGACCGAATCGTTGTATTACGAACTGTCGAACAATCCTGAGAGCGTCACAAACCCGCCAATCGAAGAGAGCGACTTGGCCGAGATTGCCAACAGTTTCTTTGGAATGATGAAATCTCAGGGAAACGAAGACGAGAAGATTCTGAACATCATGCGAAGCTTGGACATCTTCGAGGGGAGATGGGGATCGGTGCTAGAAGCCTTGGGGATTGAGGAGCAGTAATGGATGCCTACGAAGAGTTATTCAACGATGTAAGCGATTTGGTGTGGAAAGAAAAAGCCGACGTTATACCGACGCAAGCGGAGGTAGAGGAGTCCGCCCGCAACTGCCTGGCTTTTTATCTGGATATGATGAAAAAGTACCCGGAACTCGGCGAGATTAACCGAGACGATTTCGTCGCCAAAGTCGTTGACCAGTACTGGAAAGACCAGTCGGTAAAGCAGGAGCTAGGACACTACCTAATAGACTCTGACGACAACACGCCATGGCTTCAGGAGATAAATGATGATGTCGACTGGCACTATTGGAACCAATACGAAAGCTACCTGAGGCTTCAGCGCCATTGGTCAAAAGACGTGTGTGATGCGATAGGCAAAGACAGTTTTGAAATCTTGGCGCTAACTGCAAATCCGTCGACGAGCGGCGAATTCATGAAGAAGGGCCTCGTTGTCGGCAACGTCCAGTCGGGAAAGACTGCTAATTACCTTGGGTTGATATGTCGCGCGGCCGACATCGGGTACAAATACATCGTCGTAATGGCTGCGACCACAAACGACCTGCGGTCGCAAACGCAGCAGCGCATCGAAGAGGGCTTCGTTGGATACGACTATCGGCCAACCATAGAAAAATCAATCCAACGGGTCCCTGTTGGGGTTGGTGAGGTCGCCCGGGGTGCTTTTAGGCATCCGAACCCCGGGACAACCAGAAGCGATGACTTCAAGAAAGCGAAGATGAAATCGCTGATGCAGGTGGATCCAGAAAACACCAAGGAACCCTGGGTGTTCGTTATCAAGAAGAACTACCGAACCCTGCAAAACATTATCGCATGGCTGGAACAATACCGGACGGATAGCGACCAGCTTTTCTTGGTTGACGATGAGGCGGACAACGCCTCGATCAACACGCAGTACAGCAAGGACGACATATCACGAATCAACTCCCAAATTAGAGAGTTGCTCAGCCTGTTCAACAAGAGCGTGTATATCGGCTACACTGCAACTCCCTATGCGAATATCCTCATTGATAAAGACCAGATCGATGAGGAGTTCGGGAGAGATTTATTCCCAAGGAACTTCATCTACACGCTGAGCGCGGCGGATTCCTATTTCGGCCCCGGCGTCGTGTTCGCTGATATCGAGCCCGATGACGACCAGACGGTCGATCGGTCACGATACGTGAGGTTTATCGACGATGTGGCCAAACTCCCCATAGGCAAAAAAGACTGGGATGTGGAAGAGCTGCCACAGTCGATGGTCGACGCGATAAGAACCTTTGTCTTGTCGGCGGCAATCAAGATAGCCAGAAACGGCGACGATGACGATGTGAGCATGCTCGTCAACATAAGCCCCTACAACAAGATCCAAAAGAAGTACCGCGTCCGTATCGACGAATACATCCAAGACGTGCTGCGCCCACCAATCAAGAATTATCGGGCGCTGCCGGCCCAGGAGGCCCAACGCAATTCATCTGAGATAGCGGCGCTTAAGCAATGCTGGGACGATGAATTCGAAGGCAAGTGTGAGTACGGCTGGGAAGAGATATACCCCACGCTCTATTCCGTAGTCAGGCCATTGCGCACTGCACTAATCAACTCGAAGTCAATAGATAGCCTAGATTATGGGAGCGGCGGAGAGCATGTCGTCGCGATTGGAGGCTATAGCCTGTCACGCGGCCTGACCCTTGAAGGCCTCGTGACGTCATACTTTGCCAGGAATTCACGCGCGTACGACACGCTTATGCAGATGGGCCGTTGGTTTGGGCATCGTCCCGGATATGAGGATGTATGCAGGGTCTGGATGACCAGGGAGTCTGCGGGTTGGTGCAAGTTTGTAGCCGACGCAACCGACGATCTGGTAGACGATTTGATCAGGATGCAGCAGCAGAAAGCGAGCCCCCTAGTTTTTGGGCAGAAAATCAGGTCCCATCCTTCGACCCTCATGGTGACAGCGCGGAATAAGATGGGCGCCGGAGAGCTGATAAGGAACATCAGCCTGAGCAACAAGTTCATTGAAACGACCGTTCTGCCACGCAATGAGCAAGTCAGAAGCACAAACGAAGCTCATGCATTCGAATTCATTGCGAGACTCGAGTCGAGCGATTGCGAGAGAACGGTCGATACAAAATGGGGGCCGTTGTTCACTGCAGTGCCATCTTCCGAGATAAAGGCTTTCTTGAAGGGGTACGTTAATTGCGATGATTCGATGCTCACGAAGACCGACAAGGTGCTCGAGTACATCGAATACTTCGACCTTGAGTCAAAGAAATACTGGGATGTCCTGGTGGCGGGAATCCAGCCGAGCAAGCATCATGACAGCGACCTGCATTTCGAGTGCTGCGGATTGCAGCTGTACAGGCAACGACGTTCTCCTGGCTGCCAAACGAACGGTGAAAAGATCTTTATCGGAAACAGGTTCAAGGTGGCTTCCAAGGGCATTCAGGCAGCCGGCTTAAGCCCGTACGAGAAAACCATAGCTGAACAAGAATACGAGTACGCGCAATCCCAGACAACCCGCACATTGGGCCTTGAAAAATACTATAGAGACCATAGGTCGAGGCCGCTGCTAATCATCCACATGCTCGACGTGAAATTCAGGCAGGGAATCATGTCCAAAAAGGGCATCACGGAGTACGAATACTGCACCGGTCCGGGCGACAGCAAGTATGGCCCCTTGGACAAGGAATTCTGGGACAGAGAGGACCTGTCCATTCCTGCAGTGGCATGGAGCATGAGCTTTCCGGCACTCGAGAAAGACTGGAATGTCGAATACGTCTTCAACAGCGTCGCCTTGCAGGATATGAGCTTGGGCGAGGACATGCCCGACGAGGATAGCCAGGTGGAAGATGAGCAGTAGCAACCCGTGGGGAACCATCAAAACCCCGACAGCAGACGACTACATATCCACCCGCTTGGTTGAGGGCTTCGAATCCAGCGGACGGGTCTCGGTCTTCTGGGCAAAAACCAGCGAGGGGCACAACGCCCTCCTGATCAAATACCCGTGCCTGAGCAAAGACGACACACTGCCCGCGATGCGCGCGATAAGAATCTCGAAGATGGCCGACGAGCAGTCGAAGGCAAGGTCGATCCTCATCGAGCTGACGGAAGACGGCATCCTCCAGCCCTTTATGAAGCTGTGCGAAGACATCATCGACGCCGTGACGAAAGCCGTTCCTCACGAAGTGTGCTCCCACGTCCGAATCCGACTTGAGATCTGGCGATACATGCTAAGCCTGAGCTCGGGCAAGCTCGGAAAACACGAGCAGAAAGGGCTAATCGCAGAGCTGCGCTTCCTTCGGGAGGTCTGCTTCAAGGCGATGCCGGCCAACGAGGCCGTAAAAGCATGGACGGGGCCTTTGGGATCACCCCGCGATTTCTCGTTCGGAAGGCTGTACGTAGAGGTGAAGTCGAACCGCGGATCAGCCAACTCGAAAGTCAAAATCAGCTCTGAGCCCCAGCTTGCGGCGAAGCCACCAGAAGAGCTGTATCTATGCGTGCTCGGACTCGACGAGGCCCCGAGCGGGGGCATAAGCCTTGCCGATGAAGTCCGGAAAACAAAAGAAGCCATCGGCGATGATTACTTGGCGACCGAGGAACTCTCGTTGCGATTGGCGGCCGTTGGCTATTCCGACGACGTCGACTACTCAACAATTACATGGGACATTACTGGCAAGGGCTCGTATCTGGTATCAGACGGCTTTCCAAGAATTACACCGGCTGACCTGCCGTCTGGCGTATCAGAGGTCAAGTACTCGCTCGACTTATCCAAATGCGACGCCTTCAAGGTAGAGCTGTCGAGCGTGGAGAGAGCGATTGGAGAATACAATGGCCGAACAATCTAGTCTTGACGAGTTCTACGAGGAATTCTTCCAAGAGATTGTCACAACGTCTAACGCCGAGCAGATATACAAGGAAGAGGCGCTGTTCGACATCTTCACCGATTACCTCATCGACGCGGGCGAGTTTGACGATGCAATCTATGCCCATTACCAGCCGTCTCGCGGAGGAATCAGGATTGACGGCTATTGCGGCGATCCCCTCGAGGACACGATAGCGAGGGAGGCAAACAGCGCCACACTGGGGGTAATCGTGCTCGATTTAGGGGTGGAGCACGAGATACAGACTCTGACGCGAACCGAAATCGACGCCGCGTTCAAGCGAGCCGTAAACTTCGTGGACAAGTCTAGGAGCCAAAAGTTCCGCGATGGCCTAGAAGAGAGCAGCCCAGGATACGAGCTCGCGGGCTTAATGAACGAGCGCTGGTCAATCGTTTCGCGAGTGAAGGTCTATCTGCTTACGAACAAGGTGCTGAGCGCCCAGGCGAAAGGTAAGTCTGATACAGATCTAGACGGCCGAGAAGTGACGTATAGCGTCTGGGACATCTCGCGCCTTCACAGGCTCGTCTCGTCCGGGCGAGAACGCGAGGCGCTTGTCGTCGATTTCGAAGAACTCCCATCGGGGCCGTTAAGCGCGCTGCGGGCAAGCGCGAAGACCGGTAAAAACGAGGTTTATCTAGCAGCCGTACCAGGTCTTGATTTGGCCACCATCTACGACCAATGGGGCACGCGCCTGCTGGAACAAAACGTCAGGGTGTTTTTGCAGGCCAGGAGCAAAGTAAACAAAGGCATAAAGGGAACGCTTGAGAACACCCCCGAGATGTTCTTCTCTTTCAATAACGGCCTAACCGCTACTGCCGAAAAGGTGGAAACGGTCGACACCGACGAAGGAGCCAAGATCGTCAGGTTGGACAACTTCCAAATCGTGAATGGCGGACAAACCACAGCATCAATCTATGCGGCCTACAAGAGCGGCGTAGACCTGAGCAAGGTTTACGTTCAGATGAAACTGAGCGTTGTCAGCCCGGACGAAGCCAAAGAACTCGTGCCCATGATTTCAAGAAGCGCGAACAGCCAAAATCGCGTGTCCGACGCCGACTTCTTCTCCAACCATCCGTACCACATCAGGATCGAAGACTTCTCCCGCAGGATTTATGCACCGCCCCAGCATGGAAGCTACATCGAGACGAAGTGGTACTACGAGCGCGCCCGCGGCCAGTACAGGGACGAACAGGCTTACCTCACGCCAAGCAAGAAGAAGAAGTTTGCAGAGGTCTACCCGAAGCCCCAGAGCTTCACGAAGACCGACTTGGCAAAATACCTCATGGTATGGACGGATGACGCATATTACGTTAACCGGGGCGCGCAGAAGAACTTCGCCCAATTCGCGAAGCAGATTACATTGGAGTGGGAAAAGAACCAACTGCAGTTCAACGAGTTTTACTACCGCCGCCTGATTGCCAAAAAAATAATCTACAACGTGACGGAAAAAATCGTCACGGAGCGCGAATGGTACGAGCAAGGCGGTTACAGAGCATCTCATGTTGTTTTGACCCTCGGGCTACTGTCCCACGCGGTAAAGCAGATGGGCAAAGCCGTGAACTTCGAGGCGATATGGACCGCCCAGGAAATCGACAAGCCGTTCAGAAGGGCTATCGGCCAGGCTGCAGACGCGGCCCATGAGGTGCTCATGTCTCCTCAGGCCGGCTACAAGAACATTACCGAATGGGCCAAGCAAGAGAAGTGCCTCACCGAACTGCACAAGAGGAAGATCGATTGGGATTCGGAATGGCTTTCAACGCTTCTCGACCTCTCAGATGAAAGAGAAGCCAAGGCCGAGGCAAAGAAGGACCAGAGGGAGCTAAACGGAATCGAGGCTCAAGAGCTGGTAATCGGCATGGGCCCCGAGTTCTGGTCAAATGTTCTGAAGTGGTCGGTCGCCAATGGCGAGGGCACCGAGCGAGAACAGGGCATCATGAGAGTTACCACAAAAATGGGAAGGGGAAGCATTCCCACTGACAAGCAATCTGTGGTGCTGGTCAAAATGATGGATAGGTTCAAGCACCTGGGCTGCCCGTATAAACTCAAAAGGAATCGGAGAATCAGGAGCTAGCTCTCGGGTCCCGAACTACCGAATTGGCGTCAAGCGATTTAGCAACGATGCCCGCGATGTGATGTGCCAACAATACGGGGACAGCGTTTCCGACCTGACCGTATTGCGACGTCCGGTTGCCCGCGAAGAAATAATCATCCGGGAAGGTCTGCAGGCGCGCAGCCTCCCTAACGGTCAAGCTGCGGCATTGGTGTGGGTCGGGGTGTATATAGTAATGGCCGTCTTTGGCTATATGGGAGGTTATCGTCGTCGAGGGCTTGTCGAAAAGCTGCGTTCTGAATCTGTCATCAAAGTCAACCTCTTTTCCGGCTCTGATCCCTTTGATGTTCTCATGCGCAGGCAGCAGGTAGTCCGGAAAATCGTACAGCCTTGCGGGCGTGCCGTATACCTTGGCATAGGCAGAGCAGAACAGATATCTATCGAGGTCTGAGGCGAGGTGGGTCCTAGACTCATGGTTCGGAAGCACCTTACTGCCTCCCAGACTGCCCCGGTACCACGAAGCATAGATATTGCATGCGTCGACCACTTTGTTCTTCGTGATCACCTTGGGAGGACGAGAGGATTTTACTGCCATGAGGCACTCGCGCAGAGGCTCGCCTTCAGGGGTGGCAAGTATTTTGTCAATGGCGCCGTTTATATATTGCTTCCAGTTCATGTCGCTCCAGCCCTTATTTCGCATGGAGAAGCCACTTCGTATCGGCGGTATTCCAGCGAGAACCTCACCAAGAGAAACCTGGGGCGACTCGACGAGCGTTTCTGTGTCGAGTCCAAGATCTGAGCGGACTCCCAAAAGAATCACCCGATGGCGCGCTTGGGGCACGCCGTAGTTTTCAGCTTGAACGACATAATCGTCCGAGGTCTTGGGGTCTTCGACAACTAGCGACTTGATGACGTAACCTGCATCTTCCATGTCTTGCCAGATGAGTCCGAAGACGCCCTCTCCGTGAAGCTGGGCGGAGAGTAGGCCCCTGACGTTCTCCATCACGAAGATGCTGGGTTGCAGCTTACGGATAAACGAAAGGTAGCACTTGTAAAGCGTTTGCTTAGTGTCGGCTTGGAGCTTTGCCTTCTCGCGCGTTCTGCGGGCTCGACCGACTAGGGAGTACGCTTGGCAAGGCGGGCCACCGATCAAAACCCAATCTCCCGTCGGTGCCTGATAGTTGGCCAATCGAATTCGGGCTTCGTCAACGAGGGCGTCATCGCCCTCGTTGAGCTCCATGCAAAGCGCTTCTTTGCATGCCCGATCCCAGCACTTTTCGTCAAAGTTGACAAGTGTCTCGTAGTTTTCATCGCTGGGGTTGGCGATGAACGAGAGGTAGGCTTTCGGAATGCGCCCATGCTTGTCAAAAAGAGCGCGATAATAGGCACGCAGCCTTAGTGTTTTGTGGGCCAGCTCATCTTTCTCTACCGACATAATGATTTGGAATATGCGATTGCCGGCACTATCCCTCAATGAGGAGAAGCCTTCGCCCAAGCCACCCGGACCAGCGAACAAATCTATTACGGGAATCCTATCCACCTTCAGCCCTTCTCCTTTCCTCAGCCAGGCTACCAGGAATGGAGTTAAACCGCCATGGTTTACAGCAAAGACAATATTCTATCTTAACCGAAAGTTCGGAATGCTCAAAGAAAGCGATGGCCACCTACGTTTATTAGGCTTTCAGCGGTATGGATGCAGACGCAATTTGGGGCTGAAGGCAGACAACGGCATGCGACATTCGGTTGGCTCTATGTGTTGCGCTCATATATGCGGCGGGTCAAAAAAGGACTGCTCTTCGGGTAAGGAACCCGAAGGTCGTAGGTTCAAGTCCTGCCCCTGCGACCAACATTTACACAGGTCAGCTAACTAATGTAGCTGGTCTGTTATGTTTTTTATCATCGTTATGAGCGTCATTGTGAATATGGCAATCTGGTGCCCAATGCCGAAAACACATGGACAAGAACATGTCCCAAGCGATATAAACAACATACGTTTCGGGCTGGCTGAAAGGCCCTGGTCCAACCAATGGCGGGGACTTTCCCCCGCCATCTTTTCTAATATGAGCGGGACATTGTCAATAGGCAATATCGGGCCTGGCCCATGGGTTCCGCCCCAAGGCCAGGCCCTTTCTCTATCTCGACCCTCCTGCGGCGACCTTGGCGTGTCTTTCCGACGCTCGTCTTTGCAGTTAATATCCGCCCGTGGCACTGGCGTGCTGGGCACTCCGTTGCTACGACTGGGGTTGCCTCATCGATTCGACGGTCTCGTTACGCGGGTGGCGCCTTCTGCGCTCGCAAAAAAGTGACCGGGGTTGGCCCCAACGGCCTCGGATCGGGTCGCAGGATGGGAGGGATCGCTCTATGTCATACGGTCGCATCCGCCATCGCTACGCCTCCGCCATGCACCCGATGGTCCAGCGCCAGCATGCGAGCTCGCGCGCTGTCGCCACGTCGGCCCTCTCCTTGAGCTCGATGCGCCTGATCTAGGCCCAGTGGGCCGCTGTCCAGTTGCCCTTCCTCGTGCCGCTGGGATTCACTTCGGCGGTTTGGCGCGAAAACGTTCCGAGGTTTAGCGTGAAATCGTTCGGCAGTTTGGCGCGAGAAGCGTGGGCGATGGAAGCTACCCGCTTCCCTCCAAAAGCTCGAACAGCTCGGACTTGCTGTGGATGCCGATCTTTTTGTAGATGTGGCTGATATGGGCCTTCACGGTTCCCTGAGACACGAACAGCGCTCGCTCTATTTCGGCGACGGTCATGTGCTGCGCCAGCAGCTGCAGCACCTCTTCTTCGCGCGGAGTCAGCCCGAACGAGCGCGACAGATCGGACGCCCTCATGGCGGATTGCCCCGCCCGCGATTCGTTCTCAAGCGAATCATCCAGTACGACGCCCCATTTCGCCGATAGGCCGCGCTCGGTGAAGAAGATGATCAGGAACGTCAGAACCACAATGAGCATGATGGCGTCGTATAGCACATCGCTCTCGCTGCGTCCCAGATGGGTCGATGCGGCGAAGAACGTAGCCCATCCCGCAAGTTCTACCAGGTAGCGAATACCGCGCTCGATGCCGTTAAGCCATACGGCGCTTACCCCGAAGCGGTACGTGATGTTGCTGAGCACGATCATGATGTACATGGAAAGCATGGTGTAGCCGGCATCGTAGCAAAACGCCATGATCTGCCCGTTTCCGCCGACCGCGGGCATAACGAACAGAAAACCCGCGATGAACAAGGGAAACGCGAGCTGGTACACCGTGTCGAAGTTGAACCACTTCGAGGCGGACAGCACGCCGAAAAACACCAGCGCCGTGACGAACAGCGCCCCGGCGATGTTGCCGGCAACAAGCGGCTGGGTGGGAAGCGCTCCGAACGCAGCGGCGAACGTGCACGTGGCCATCAGCGCGATGGGTTTCCAGGGAATCGATTTCGCGTCCCCGGTAACAGACGGATGCTCGCGCTGCTTTTCGGGCAGCCGCTTCATGCTGGCGCGGACGCAGGCGAAGCAGACGGATGGAAGAACCACCGCGAAAAACACCAGGTAGGACGTGTTCAACCCCATGAAAAGCAACTTTATAGCCTCGCCAACGGAAATGGCCAGGGCGTGGTACAGGGCAACGCGCAGCGGGTTGAGCGATCCGTAGAATTCCGCCCACATGATGATGAGCGATCCCAGCCCCGCACCGCCCAGCACCAGGCCGCCGATGCGCAGGGCGGGGGATTCCACCGCGAAGCACCCAAGGGAGAGCAGCGCTGCCCCTGCGGTCATAAGCGCCGCGCCCGCAAGGTGGGCACGCGGGCGCTGCCAAAGCGCCCCTCCGTTTCCGGCGGTGAACGCAAGCGCGAGCGATGCGACGCCGATGGCGCTTTCGAATAGGAAGTAATCGGATACGCCGATTTTGGGGAACGCGTCGAAGCGAAAGAAGATGGACAGCCAAGCGCGGTACAGGCCCACGCCAAGGAATACCAAGGGAATGGACGAGACACGCCCGAAAGCCGATCTCCAGTAAGCGGCGAACCCCGGATTCCGATATGCGTCCATAGCCCTCCTGCATGAAACGACGGCGCACGTATCCGCATCGATCGAGCGACCTTGTGCGGACAAGGCTCCATTGTAGGGGTTTTCCGCCCGACAGATATCCTGAAAGCCAAGGTAGCCAGGGGGTTAATCTTGGGTTACGGCATTTAACCCGGGCGGACGATTGCGAATGCGGGGTGGCTGCGGCATGGTTTTCCGAGGTTGTAGGGGCCCGCGTGCGCGGGAAACCGAAGGAGGAAGTATGGGTCAGTTTTCACGAAGGCAGTTCCTTATGGGCGGCTCTATCGCTGCGATTGGCGGAACCCTTGCGTTGGCGGGGTGCGCGCCCGGAGGAAAGAAGGGCGAGAAGAACCCGAGCGCAACCGGCATCGCGGTGGGGACGGGCATGGGCAAGCACGGCAGCTTCACCATCGAGGTGTCGGCCAAAGAGGGTGCGATTGACCGCATCTCGGTGCTCGACTCGCGCGAGACCCCGGGTATGGGCGACGTTGCCATGGAGAAGCTTACGAAGCAGATCATCGACGGACAGACGCTGAACGTGGATGCCGTTTCGGGTGCCACGCTCACCAGCATGGCATTTATCGGCGCGGTTTCGGACGCCCTGAACGATATCGGTATGAAGTCCGATCAGTGGAAGAAGCGCGATAAGTCTCAGTATGCCGGCGAGGGCGTCGTTCCCGATCGCGCCGACGTCGTTGTGATCGGGGCGGGAGGCGCCGGTTTCGCTGCGGCCATCACGGCGGCGAATGCGGGCCGCACCGTGGTGCTGATGGAGAAGATGGGCGTGTTCGGAGGCGACACTGCCCTGTCTGGCGGCGAGATGGCGGTTCCCGGCAATTGGATCCAGGTGAAAGAGGGCATCTCCGATAGCCCCGACGACCTTGCGGCCGATATGCTTAAAGGGGGAGACAACCTGGGAGACCCCAAGCTGGTCCAGATCGTGGCCGAAGGCGCCCTTGAGAGCTCGCAGTGGCTGACGTTCGAGGGCGGGGTGTCGTGGAAGCACGACCTGATGCAGTTCGGCGGCCATCACACCAAGCGCTCGCTCATTCCGATCACGCATTCCGGTTCTGAGATGACCACGAAGCTGACGAGACGCGCCCGCGAGATAGACGCCATCACCCTGATCGACTGCATGCGCGCCACCGAGTTGGTGAAGAAGGACGGGGCCGTGGTGGGCGTGAAGGCCACCAACACGGTAACCGGCCAGCAGGTGAGCGTGGAGTGCAAGGCCGTGGTTATGGCGACGGGCGGCTTCGGTTCCAACGTCGAGATGCGCACCAAGTACAACCCCGCCATGAACGAGAAGTTCCTGTCCACCGATTCTGTGGGCGTGACCGGAGACGGTATCGAGATGGGCCAGCAGGTTGGCGCGAACCTGCTGGACATGGAGCATATTCAGACGTATCCGGTGTGCGATCCGGGCACGGGCGCGCTTCTGTACGTGGGCGACGTGCGTCTGGAGTATCAGGCGATTATGGTGAACAAGGAGGGCGCGCGGTTCGTCGAAGAGCTGGAGCGCCGCGACGTCATTTCCAACGCGATACTGAAGCAGACCGATGAGCAGGGGTATCTGCTGTTCAACCAAAAGGGCGCCGATGCGACGGGACTTCTTGAAACCCACGCGGACGAGTACGAGAACATCTTGTCGCGCAAGGTGATCGTCAAGGCCGATACGTTGCAGGAGGTCTGCGACGACATGGGCGTAGACGCCGAGGGCGCCAAAAAGACGCTGGAAAAGTGGAACACGTACTGCAAAGACGGCAAGGATGCCGACTTCGGCTATCGCGGCAAGATGAATGCGATCGAAGACGGTCCGTTCTACCTGATGGCTTGCAAGCCCGCCGTTCATTACACGATGGGAGGCCTGCAGATTGACACCGAGGCTCGGGTTATCGACACGGAGGGCTCGGCCATTCCCGGCCTGTACGCCGCAGGCGAGGTAACGGGTCATATCATGGGGACGAACCGTTTGGGATCCTGCTCGATGACCGACATCTTCACGTTCGGGCGCATCGCGGGCAAAGGTGCTGCACAGTATTCCGCCTAGGCTTGATCTGCGCGGGGGAGATAGAACGGGAAAGGCCGTCTGTCGCGGGGTGCGCGGCAGACGGCCTTCGTACGCAGAGGATGCTCCTTCGCTAGGCGAAGTAGTTCACGCCGCCTTCGATGAGCGGCTGGAACGTATGGTCGGGTATGTTGAGGTACGTGCCGTTTCCGAAGCGCTCGGTGTGTCCCATCTTGCCCAGCACGCGCCCGTCGGGGCTGGTGATGCCCTCGACGGCCAAAACCGATCCGTTCGGGTTCACCGACCAGTCCATGGAGGGCCGTCCGTTTTCGTCCACGTACTGGGTGGCGATCTGGCCGTTTGCCTTCAGCTGTTCGATAAGCTGGTCGCTTGCCACGAAGCGTCCTTCGCCGTGGCTGATGGCGACGGTGTGCACATCGCCCGGTTCGCACAGGGCCAGCCAGGGGCTGAGGTTCGACGAGACGCGAGTCCGCGCGATGCGGCTCTGGTGGCGCCCGATGGTGTTGAACGTGAGGGTGGGGCAGCTTTCGTCCATGGGGCGGATGTCGCCGTACGGAACTAATCCCAGCTTGATGAGCGCCTGGAACCCGTTGCAGATGCCCAGCATCAGGCCGTCTCGGCGCTGCAGCAGATCGCGAACGGCCTCGGTCACTTCGGGATTGCGGAAAAACGCGGTGATGAACTTGGCCGATCCGTCGGGCTCGTCGCCTCCCGAGAATCCTCCCGGAATCATGACGATCTGGCTTGAGCCGATTTGCTTGGCCAGCTCGCGCGCGCTTTCGGCGATGCGTGCGGGCGTGAGGTTGTTCACCACCATGATGTGCGGCTCGGCCCCCGCGCGCTCGCATGCGCGCGCCATGTCGAACTCGCAGTTGTTGCCGGGAAACACCGGGATGACGACGCGCGGTTTGGCGATGGAGCCGCTGTAGACTAGCGGAGCGGACTGCGCGTGTGTAACCGTTTCCACCTCTTCCCCGGCCTGACGGTAGGGGAACACCGGCTCGAGTTTGGATTCCCATGCCTCCTGCATCGAGGCAAGCGAAATGCTCTCTCCTGCGGCATCGAGGCGCCAGGCCGCCTGCGTGCTTCCCAACGAAACGGTGCGCACGCCGGGGATTTCGGGGATATCCGCGCCGTCGGCCATCTCCACGATGAAGGAGCCGTAGGAGGGCTCGAACAGCTCATCGATGAAAGATCCGTTCAGCGCCAGGCCGATCCGGTTGCCAAGGCACATTTTGAACAGGGCTTCGGCCGCACAGCCGTATCCGGGCGTGGACACGGACAGAGCCGCACCGCTTCCGATAAGCGCCTCGACTCCGTCTAGGGTCGCCCGAAGCGAGTTCGCGTCGGGAAGGAGCCCGTCGCGATACACGGGGCAGAAAGCGACGACGCGATGGCCCGCGTCCTTGAATTCGGGCGACACGATGGCGTCGATCTTTCCCGTGGCGGCGGCGAAGCTGACGAGGGTGGGGGGGACGTCCAGATCCTCGAAGCTTCCGCTCATCGAGTCCTTGCCGCCGATGGCGGCGACCTCCAGGTCGAGCTGGGCTGCCAGAGCGCCCAGAAGCGACGCGACGGGCAGGCCCCACCGCTTAGGATCGTTGCGCAGGCTTCCGAAGTACTCTTGGAACGTAAGGTAGGCGTTCTTGCGCTTGAAGCCGGTGGCTATCAGCTTGGAGATGCTTTCCACGACGGCCAGATAGGCTCCGGCGTACTGGTTCCGCTCGGAAATATAGGGATTGAAGCCCCAGGCCATACCCGAAACCGTGGTGGTCTCGCCTTCGACGGGGAACTTCGCGACCATCGAGAGCGAAGGCGTGAGCTGGTATTTCCCACCGAAGGGCATGAGCACGGTCCCTGCTCCGATGGTGGAGTCGAAGCGTTCGGACAGCCCCTTGTTCGAGCAGGTGTTGAGGTCGGTGACCACGTTGGTCAGGCGTTCCTCGAGGGTTGACCCCTCGAACCCGGGCGTGAACGAGCGGGCGGCCGCCACGTGGGCGGTTGCCCGCTTGGGGGCGCCGTTCGAGGCCAGAAACTGGCGGCTGATATTGACGATGGTGTCGCCCTGCCAGGTCATAACGACGCGGGGCTCCTCGGTAACGGTGGCGATGGGGGTTGCCTCCAGGTTTTCCTCGTGGGCGTAGCGGATGAATTCGTCCACGTCGGCGGCGGCTACATCGACCGCCATGCGCTCCTGGCTTTCGGACAGGGCTATTTCGGTGCCGTCCAGCCCCTCGTATTTCTTGGGAACGCGGTCCAGATCGATGGACAGGCCGTCTGCCAGCTCTCCCACGGCAACCGACACGCCCCCGGCGCCGAAGTCGTTGCAGCGCTTGATGAGGCGCGTGGCCTCGCCGCGACGGAACAGGCGCTGGATCTTGCGCTCGACGGGAGCGTTGCCCTTCTGAACCTCGGCTCCGCACGATTCCAGGCTTTCGGCGTCGTGGGCCTTGGACGAGCCGGTGGCGCCTCCGATGCCGTCGCGTCCGGTGCGGCCGCCCAGCAAGATGATGACGTCGCCGGGCGCGGGCGTCTCGCGGCGGACGTTGCGTGCGGGAGCGGCGCCCACCACCGCGCCGATCTCCATGCGCTTCGCGGCATAGCCCGGATGATAGAGCTCGTTTACCTGGCCGGTTGCAAGGCCTATCTGGTTTCCGTAGGAGGCGTAGCCCGCCGCGGCTGTGGTGACCAGCTTGCGCTGGGGAAGCTTTCCCGGAATGGTGGCGCTTACCGGAACCAGCGGGTCCGCGGCGCCGGTAAGGCGCATGGCCTGGTATACGTAGCTGCGTCCCGACAAAGGGTCGCGGATGCAGCCTCCCACGCAGGTGGCCGCGCCTCCGAACGGCTCGATCTCGGTGGGATGGTTGTGCGTCTCGTTTTTGAACAGGAACAGCCAGTCCTCGTCGACCCCGTTCACATCGACGGTGGCCTTCACGGTGCAGGCGTTGATCTCTTCGGATTCGTCCAGGCCGGTTAGCACGCCCTTGCTTTTCAGATAGCGGGCTGCGATGGTGCCCAGATCCATAAGGCAGATCGGCTTGTTATCGCGACCCAGTTCGCGGCGGATTTCCAGATAGCGCTCGAAGGTTTGCGCGGCGCGTTCGTCGTCGATGGCCACGTCGGCAAGCTCGGTGCCGAACGTGGTGTGGCGGCAGTGGTCCGACCAGTAGGTGTCGATCATCTTGATTTCGGTGATGGTGGGATTGCGGCCTTCGTCGGCGAAGTACTGCTGGCACAGTTTCGCGTCGGCGAGGTCCATGGCAAGCTCCCGATCGGACACGAATGCAGAGAGCTCGTCGTCGCTCAGGTTGAGGAACCCGTCGATAACCTCGACTTTCTCGGGATTGGGCTGCTCGGTGCGCACGGTGGTCTTGACGGCCAGGGAAGCCTCCCGCGCCTCGACCGGGTTGATGACGTAGTCTTTGATGCGCTCGATATCGGCTGCATCGAGGTCGCCTTCCAGAAAGTACAGCTTCGCGGTGGCGATTTCGGGACGCTCGCCCTGGCTGATCAGCTGAACGCACTCGGCGGCGCTGTCGGCGCGCTGGTCGAACTGGCCGGGGAGGAATTCCACGGCGAACACCGCAGCCCCGTTTGACCGGGGAAGCTCGTAGGTGGCGATATCGGTTTGCGGCTCGCTGAACACGGTGGGGACGCACGCTTCGAACAGATCGTCGGAGATCCCCTCGACATCGTATCGGTTGACGATGCGCAGGCCCGCGAGCGTCTCTACCCCTAAGATGGTGCGGAGTTCGTGGGCGATCTGGTGCGATTCGACGTCGAATCCGGGCTTTTTCTCTACGTAAACGCGGGAGACCATGCAAACGCCTTTCAGAAGGTGGGTTCCGGCGTCCGTGCGGACGCATTCTGACGTATGTCCAGTATAAAGGTCACGGCAGCTGTTTTTTTCCGTCCGCCTCGCCTCGTCGGTATTTTGCGTACGATCTGCATCATGGCGGGTGGAATACGGTAGGATTCTCGTCAGGTGGAACGAGGCGGAGGAGAACGTGTGATCAGGTTCAACAACGATTATAGTCAAACGGGCCATCCCTGTGTCATCGAGGCTGTCGCCCGCACGGCAGGCGAGTCGCACTCCGGTTACGGGTTGGACGAGCATTGCGATCGGGCGCGTCAGATCATGAGGCGTGTTATCGGGAACCCATCGGCCGATGTGCACTTCGTGGTGGGCGGAACTCAGGCGAATGCCCTGGTTATCCGTTCGCTTTTGGCACCGTACCAGGGGGTGCTCAGTGCGTCTGACGGGCATATCAACGTGCACGAGACCGGGGCTATCGAATTCGGCGGCACCAAAGTGATCGCCGTGCCCGCTGAAGATGGCAAGATCACGGCGGCCGATATCGAGCGGCATGCGGTCGAGTTCGAGACCAGCCCGGTTCCCGAGCACGTGGTCGAGCCCAAGATGGCGTACCTTTCGTTCCCCAACGAGTTCGGAGCGCTGTTTTCGGCTGCCGATCTGCGAGAAATCGCCGATACCTGCCATCGCCACGGGTGGTACCTGTTCATCGACGGAGCACGGCTAGGCTACGGGCTGGGTTCTCCGGCGTGCGACGCCACCATCCAGGATATCGCCCGGGCTGCCGACGTGTTCACCATCGGGGGCACGAAATGCGGCGCGCTGTTCGGGGAGGCCATCGTGTTTTCCCACGAGGGGTTGGCGCCTCGGTTCCGTAGCTACATAAAGCAGCAAGGCGGCATGCTCGCGAAAGGTTGGCTGTTGGGGGCGCAGTTCGAAGAGCTGTTTTCGGACGGGTTGTACTTCAGCATAACCGCCCATGCAACCGAACTGGGCCTGCGCATCCGCGACGCCTTCGCGGCAGCGGGCATCCCCTTCCAAGTTGCCAGCGAGACGAACCAGCAGTTCGTGGTGTTGTCCGACCGCCAGGCCGAGCGGTTGGCCGAGCGCTATGTCTTCGAGCCCGAGGGCGCTGCGGGCGAGGGCCGCGTGTGCGTGCGGTTCTGCACGTCGTGGGCCACTACTGACGAAGAGGTAGACCAGTTGGTAAAGGATATCGCGGCCCTGTAGCGCGGGGCGATGCGATAGCGAGCATGCGCATGAGGCGCTTTCGATGAAGGAGGACGGCATGATCGAGTTGGGTAACGAGCGGATGCTGTATGCGTTCGACAAGGATCTTGAGCCTGCGCTGACGGTGGAGTCGGGGGACACGGTGCGTATACGCACATCCGATTGCTTCGGCGACCAGGTGAGAAGTCAGGCTGATGCGCTTGATGCCATCGATTGGGACCGCATCAATCCGGCCACCGGCCCGGTGTACGTGAACGGGGCTGTGGCGGGAGGCGCGCTGAAGGTGCATATCGACGCCATCGAATTCGATGGCTGCGCGGTTGCCGCCACCGGCAAGGACGAGGGCGTTCTGGGCGACCGCTTCGACGACTGGTCCACGATGTTCGGTACGATTCAGGGCGACAGCTTGGTGTTTTCCGATAAGCTGCGCCTTCCCTTGAACCCCATGATCGGCGTGATCGGAGTCGCTCCTGCAGGCGCGCCCGTAAACTGCGGAACTCCCGGGTCGCACGGCGGCAACATGGATAACAAGGCCGTTACCGTCGGGGCGACCCTGTACTTTCCCGTGGCCGTTGACGGGGCGCTGTTCGGATGCGGCGACATGCATGCGTGTATGGGCGACGGCGAGATAGGGGTGTCGGGCGCCGAGGCTGCAGGGCACGCGACCGTCACGCTGACGGCGCTCCCCGAACTTTCTCTGACGAATCCGCTTATTGAGAACGAGACTCATTTCGGAACCATCGCTTCGGCCGACACGCTGGATGCGGCGGCCGACATCGCCGTGCACGACATGCTTGACCTGGTGTGCTCTCGCACGAAAGCCACCGAGGCCGAGGCGGCTATGCTGTTCTCGCTTCAGGGCGATGTGCAGGTGTGTCAGATGGTGGACCCCCAGAAAACCGTGCGCTTCATGATGCCCAAAGAGGTGCTGGTCACTTTGGGTTTCAAGCTGTAGGGGAATAAAAAGCAGGCGGCCGATGCACTGGCAAAGCGCATCGGCCGCCGAAGCGGGCGCCGTCGGCTTGCGATGGCTGCGGCGGTGCTTGGGACGGCCGGCGGGTCCTTGCGGGGCCCGCCGGTTCGCTGTTTGCCGTCGTTAGTCGTGGTCGCCCTTGGCTTTCGACCCTTCGCCTACGTCCCACGACACTCCCGTGAGCTTCCAGTTCGAGAAGTCCAGCGAGTCGCCGTTCACTTCGTACTGGATGATCTTGTAGTCTTTCGCGTCGCGATCCAGCGTCATATTGAAGAAGCGCGGGCGCTGGAGATGTTCGGGGATTTCGTCCATCGAATAGCCCGGATAGACCGAAGGATCGCCGCCCATGTACTTGATGCAGGTGGGCAGCACGTCTTCGGCTGCAATCGGGGCCTGCGACACCTTGTAGGGCTGGGCGTCCAACTGGGCTGACTGGGCGGGCTTCACCAGCATGTAGGGGACGGTCACCTTCTCGAGGGGGTTCTCGGTGAGGTACCAGTCGCCATGGTCGGCCGTGATGATGATGGTGGTTTCGTCGTACACCCCCATCTGCTTCAGCTGGTTGATGTAGTGCTGGACGGGTTTCATGCAGCCGCGCGCCTGCTGGGTGAGGTTCGCGTTGTGCAGCCCGATGTCGTTGCCGTTTTCGTCCAGGTTATAGGGCCAGTGGGTGCCCGTCATGTGGATGAAGCGGAAGGCTCCGTCGTATCGGTCGTCGTTTTCCTGGAAGGCGAGGCCGCGCTGCTTCAGCGAGTTGTAGTAGCCGGCGTCGTTCATGATGTAGGGCTTGTTCGCCGGGTCGATGTCGGGGTTGTCCGCATTGGTGGCCTGGTTGATCTCGTCGGTGTAGAACCAGAAGAAGGGCTTGAGCATCCAGGGCAGGTCGCGATACAGAGAGCACTTCGCAAGCGCTCTAAGGGTGCTGTTCCAGCTGGTGATGGTGTTGGATGCGGGATGGATGTTGATGGTTTTGCTGTTCACCAGCGAGTTCGCCTCTTCATCGGAGAGGAACTGCGTGCCCAGCGTGTCGGTGTAGATGCCGGTCGAGAAGTTCAGGCTCTGAACGTCTTGCAGGAAGCGGCTGCGCTTGTAGCGCTGGTTCAGGTAGGTGCCGAAATCCTCGTCTTCCTGGGGGTACTGGCCGTGCAGCAAAAACGACAGGCCGTAGCGCGTGGGGATCATCGAGCCCAGCGAATCCCTGTACCAGGTGAATCCCGTGAAGTCGTCCAGCAGGTCGGGCGCCGCCTGCAGCGTGCTTTGCAGGAACTGCGTATCGTAGGTGTCAAGGACGAACACCACCACGTTTCTCTTCGAGGAGACGTCGTAGAGCCCCTGCTCGGTTACGATGGCCTTGCCGCTTGACGTTCCCGCCGTATCGGCGTTGGCGAACAGGCTTCCTACGCCGACGCCCTGCACGATGACGAGGGCCAGCGACAGCGCCGCCGCTCCCAGTTGCGTGCGCTGGCGGTTCACCTTGCTGAGCTGAAGCGGCCCTATAACCAGAACCAGCCAGACGATGCCCGATACAACCATGGGCTTGCGGTAGTCGTTCCAGGTGATGCTGTGGCCGTCCGAGGGAGGAAGGCCCACGTTCAGGAACAGAGCCTGCGCATAGCAGCTCAGACCGATCCCGAACACCAGCAGAAGGGCCAGGTTGAAGGCGCGCCCGCGCAGAAGGGAGATCAGGAATGCCAGTGCGGCGACGAGCGCTATCGCCGCTATCGCGATGGGCTGCCAAACGTCGTTCAAAGAGAAGAACACGCTGCCGGCGCTTGCGGCGACGATCTCGTACGGAGCCACTACGAACAGGGTGAACACGAAGAAGGCGGACGTGGCGAGGGCGAGGGGGACGCGGGTTTTCCAGCCGGGGGCGTATCCGTGCGCGCGGGGTTTGCCGGCGGCTTTTCGGGGCGCCTGGACGGCTGCGCCTGCCGCTTCGTCCTTAACGGGTCGTCCCGTGTCGGGATCGATGCGGCAAACGTCGGCCTCGACCTCCTTGTTGCGGTTCGTGTCTATGTTCAGCGCCTTGAACAGCGCTTTGCGCGTGCGGCGCATGGCTACTCCCGCCACGGCCGACAGCGCCACCGCCACGCCGGCAAGCGCCTGGATGGTGTAGGTCATGACCGACGGATCGACGTAGGCCCAGGCGGGCTGGACGAAGGCCAGCGACAGCGGCAGTGCGGCAAGGATGCAGGCCGCAAGGTCGAAGGCCACCACGCACAGGCGCGCGCGGGTGCGGGGGTTCGGGCGGTTCATCGTCACTCCCAGATCCTCCATTCTTTGCCGGTAAGCTGCCAGCTACTCATATCCAGGGCGTCGCCGTTGACGGCGTACTGCAGCGCCGCCACGTCGCCGGTGTCGTTGTTGATGGTTTCCAGGTAGAAGCGCTCGCGCGGTTGGTTTTCCGGGATGTCGAACAGCGTGGGACCGTATTTGCCCGCATCTCCTCCCATGGACTCGATGACCGTAGGGAGGATGTCTCCGGCCCAGATGGGCGCGTGGTTCACCTTCATGGGCTGGGCGTCCAGTTCCGCCGACTGGGCGGGCTTCACCATCACGATGGGGCTGGTGGGCTTGTCCAGAGGACCGGTGATGGGATAGTAGTCGCCGTGATCGGCCGTGATGACGATGGTGGTGTTGTCGTAGGTGCCGTTTTCCTTCAGCTTGCGGATGTAGTCGCTGACGATTTTGGTGATGCCGCGAGTCTGCTGATCGAGCGTGGCGTTGTACAGTCCGATGTCCTCGCCCCGCTCGTTGACGTTGTAGGGCCAGTGTGTTCCCGTCATGTGGATGTAGCGGAACGATCCGGCATCGCCGGAGTTCGCGTCGTTTACCTTGACTCCCAGACGGTTCACGTCGTTGCCCCATTTCGCATCGTTCATGACGTAGGGGATGGACGCAAGGCCCTTCGCTTCGGACGTATCGCTCATGCGCTGGTTGATCTCGTCGGTGTAGAACCAGAAGAAGGGCTTCCCGAACCAGGGCATATCGCGGTAGAGCGCGCATTGGGCCAGCGCGATAACCGAACCCTTGACGTCCATCGTCGATTCCGTGACGGGGCGGATGTTGACGGTGCGGTCGTAGATGAGGCGCTTGGTGTCTTCGGCGCTGAGGTGCTGCTCGCCCAGGGTGTCGGAGTAGATGCCGATGGAGTACCCGAGGTCTTGGATGTCGCCCAGGTAGCTGCTGTTCTGGTAGCGCACGGCCAAAAAGTCGCCCCAGCGCTGCCCTTCTTGCGGCATGGTGCCTGTCAGCAGGAACACGTTGCCGTAGCGCGTGGGGATCATCGAGCCCACTGAGTTGTCGAACCAGGTGAACCCCGAAAGCTCGTTGAACATGGCGGGATCTTTCGCCAGCGAGTCCTTGGCGAACTGAGTGTCGTAGGTGTCCAAGACGAAGAACACCACGTTGTGCTTCGACGAAACGTCGAACAGGCCCTCTTCGCTCATAAGGTAGTCGGACAGATCGGAGCTGTCTCCGTCGCCGGTGAGCGATGCCCTCTGGATGGACTCGGGCGCGAACAGGCTTCCCACCGCCACGGCCTGCACCACGATAAGCGCGGCGCACAGGGCCCCGCAGACGAACTGGGTAGCCTGGCGCTTGAGGGAGCTGAGCGCAAACGGGACGGTCGCGATAAGCACCCATGCAGCCGCCGAGATGCAGCCGATGGTTTTATAGTCGGTCCACTTCACGGTGCCGCCGTTTGCGGCGGGCAGGCCGTGGTTGAGGAACATCGCCTGCACCCAGCAGGCCAGCCCGAGCGAGAAGGCCACCATGAGGACCAGGTTGAACGCCCGTCCGCGCAGCACGGTGAGCAGCACGGTAAGGGCGCACGTAAGCGCCAAGGCGCTGAGGACGACCGGCTGCCAGACATCGGTCAGCCCGTAGGTGAGGCTGCCCTTGGAGGCGGCCACGATTTCAAGCGGCGCGACGATGAACAGCGTGCCCACCGAGAACAGCGACACGAGGAGCGCCAAAACAAGGCGCGTGGTCCACCGGGGGGCGTATCCCTTGCCGGGGGCGTCCGATCGTTTGCGGGAGCGGCGCTCTTTCGGATCTGCGCAGTCCGACACGATGGCTTTGCCGGTTTCCGGGTCGATGCGGCTGACGTCCGCTTCGACCTCCTTGTTGCGGTTCTCATCGATGTTCAGGGACTTCAGCAGCTTTTTGCGGGTGCGCCTCATGAGCACGCCCATGACGGTGGAAAGCGCCACCGCCACGCCGGCAAGCGCCTGGATGGTATAGGTCATGACCGACGGATCGACGTAGGCCCAGGCGGGCTGGACGAAGGCGAACGAGAGAACGAAGGCGGTCAGCGCGATGCCGGCGGCGTCGAATGCGGTCAGCGCGAGGCGTCTACTCATCGTTTTCAGCCTCCTTGTCGGCGCGCTGCCGCTGATGGGAGAGGATGGCTTCCAACAGGTACTCGCCTGCGGCTTCGCGCCCGCCGCCCACGTTGTAGATGGTTTCGTCGCGCACTGCACGGATGGTCTCGCTCCACCGATCGGCGTTCTCGATCATGTCGGCCACGGCGTCGCCCAAACCCTCCAGCTTTTCGGGGTCGAACGATACGCCCACCTCGTTTCTCAAGGTGATGTCGGTGGGTTCGATGCCCAGCTCTTCGTAGTCTTTGTTCCCTACCTTCATGGGCGTATCGATGAACACGGTGGGCTTGAGCGTGGAGAAGGAGAATTCGCAGAACACCGATGACCAGTCCGTGATGATGAGATCGGAGGTGAAGATGGTGTTGTTGGACGAGAAGTCGCGCTCGAAGTAGAGGTCGGCCTCGTCAACGTGGGCGTAGCGCTTCTGCAGGGCCTCCCAGCGAGCGTGGTAGCGCTTGGTGTATTCGGGATGGGGGCGCACGATGATGCGCCATCCGCGGTTCAGCAGGGACTTCATCATGTCGTCGAAGCACAGGTCCAGCAGGTTGCTTTCCTGCCACGACGGGGCGATCAGCACCACCGGGCGCTCGTTTTTCGCACGCTTACCCGATTTCTGGTCCTCGACCAGCTGCGCATACGAGGCGATGTTCTCATCGAGTAGGTCGTAGCCGCACTCCACCAGGTTCTTCGCAGGCAGCCTGTACAGCTCTTCGGCGCGGCGGATCTCCTGCTTTTGGTGCGGTCCGACGCACAGCAGCGTGTCGTAGTGGTCGTAGGCCTCCTTGGTGGGGGTGAGGTGGGTGGAGGTCATGTGGTGGAACATGAACACGTATTCGATGTCGTGGCGCACGTAGGAGCGCTTGATGTAGTAGTTGTCCAGATCCTCCAGGGTAGACACCACCACATCGGCGTCCATCTTCATCATGAGGGTAATGGCGCGCTGCTGGGCGATGTAGTAGGGGCGGATGCGGGGCTGCTCTTTCGCGATCTCGAAGACCTGGTCGTTCGGATCGTTGGTCACGTAGTGGATGACGCAGTCGGAATGGGCCAGCAGGTGCTCGATGGCTCCCTTGAAGTACTTGTAGAAGCCGCTGCCCTCGGAGTAGAACACGATGTGCTTGTTCACCACGTTGAAGAAGCGCTTGTAGTCGGCCTTCTCGCGCTTGGCGAGGGGGTTCCTCTGGTACCACTTCGACGTGTTGCTGTCGAGCTTGCTTAGCTCGTCCAGCTGGACGCGGCTGGCCGCCAAGTCGTCGTAGTCGATGTACTTCTCGGGCTTGATCATGATGTTCATGAGCGCCTGGATGGCGATGGAGGTGAGGTTCGAGCAGATCCAGTAGAAGCACATGCCGGCGGCCACGAACACGCCCAGCACCAGCGACAGCCCGATGGACAGGCCGTTGGTCATGTTCTTCTCGGCCCTCGACTGCTCTTTCTGCAGCGGGTTGATGCGGTTTTGCGCGTAGCCCATGATCACGGCGGACAGCCCCGCCAAAACGGGCATGATCCAGGACAGTCCCCCGTCGGTTACGGGCACCATTCCCAAGAACTCGGTTCCGGGGGCGCCGTGGTCGGTGATGGAGTGGATGACGTCGACGAGGCCGAACAGGATGATGATCTGAACAGCCAAGGGCACGAGGCTGAGCAGCGGATGGTAGTGCTTTTGCTTGAACAGCTCGCTTTGCTTTTCGCCGATGGTTTCGCTGTCGCCGAAGTAGCGCACCTTGATGCGGTTGATCTCCGGCATGACGTCGACCATGACGATGCTGTTCTTCTGGCACCACAGCGACATCGGGATGAGGATGATCTTGATGATGACGGTGAACAGCAGGATGGCGATCCACCAGTTTCCCGTGAGGTCGTAGCACGGTTGAACGATCAGTGCCAAAAGGTCGGCAATGGGTGCGAACATGGTTCCCCTTTGCGGTTCGAGGGCGCGGTGCGCCCATGCGTATGCAGCGGTCGAACATTATAGCAATTCGTTGGGGAATGGCGAGAGTTTGCCCAGATTGCAGGCTTAAATCAACAGGAACGCAAGTTCATTTAGAAAGAAAAGTTATAGAAATTGAACATCTCTAGCAGGCCGCGTGCGTGTCGGCCTCGGCGTAGCGATCGAATCGGACGAGGTACAGCACGTAGCTGGCGCCCGCAAGGAACAGAGCGGATCCCAGCCCCACGTAGAAAAACGCGATGAAGAACCGAGGGACGGCCGGGATGCCGCGCAGCACGAGGCCCAGCGTCATCATGAGCGCGATGATGACGTAGGACCGAACGGTGAAGAATGTGAAGGGGTTGTTCTTCTCCGTCGGCATGTTCGAAATGCGCACGCGGTTCTCGCGGGCCAGCTTCTGGAACATGACGAAGAAGGGGGCGAACACCGCAGCGGTAAGGGCGAAGGTTGCAGGTTCGACGAACGGACCGTACGCGGCCACGCCGATGCGCAAGACGTTGTATCCGGCCCAAAGCCATACGAGGGCCGATATTCCGATAAGGGCTCGGCGAGAAACCATGAGGGTCTTCTTTCGTTGCAGGGGTTCGGCGGGGGTGTCCCGCCTCATCGATATTCGAGCTGATGCGAGTATAGGCGCTCAGGCGAAGCGACGTAAATCGCGGTCTCGATTTCTCCAAAGTTGTCGTTTACCTTACACCTTGCGTGTGATCGGGGGAGATGTCATGCAGGTTAGGGTGAAGCCCCATAAGGTTGTGTACAATGCGTCGAAACGGTAGGGATATCGTTGCCATGTGTCGGACGAGACGAAGGATCTCGACAACGGATCGAGGTTGAAGATGGAATTCGAGGCTGAATCCGGCGATCGGGCGGCTGGCGGGAACTATCGCGAGGCGAACCGGCGCAGGCTGGTCGATTTCTTCCAGGCGGGCGCCAAGCAAAGCCGCATGTTCGGTTACGAGCTGGAGCACGTCATCTTGCATAAAGATACCGAAGGGCCGGTGTCGTATGCCGAGGAAAACGGCGTGCGCGCGGTGCTGCGCCGCATGAGCCCCCGCTACGAGCGCGAGGTATACGACGGCGACGATCTGGTGGGGCTGGCGCGCGGCAGCGAATACGTTTCGCTCGAACCTGCCGCCCAGATCGAGGTGTCGGCCGGCCCCTTCGAGAGCGTGGGCGACGCCGAAGCATCCTACCTGGCATTTCGCGAAGCGCTCGATCCTGCGTTGGAAGAACTGGGGTTGTTCGCGCCCATGGTGGGCTATAACCCCAGCGCCAAGGCGTCCGATCTCGAGCTCATTCCCAAGTTCCGCTACGACAGCATGAACCGCTTCCTGGGAAACGAGGCCTACGCGGGCATCACCATGATGCGCGGCTCGGCGTCTTTGCAGGTGTCCATCGACTTCGCGGACGAGGCCGACGCCATGCTGAAGTTCAGGGTGGCCCAGCTGATCTCGCCCATCCTGGCCCTTATGTGTGATAACTCCCCGGTCTACGAGGCTCGGCCACGTACACGCAAGATGGTGCGCACGGGAATCTGGAGCGGTATGCGCCAAGATCGCGTGGGGACGGTGCCGGGGTCCCTGTCGCCCGGCTTCTCGTTCGAGCGCTACGCAGACTACGTTTTGAGCCGCGGGGCCATTCTGGTGCCCGACGGGCGCGGATCGTGGGAGTACGTGGGCGACAAGACGTTTTACGAGGTGTATGCCGATCGCGTGATGACCGACGCGGAAGTCGAGCATGCGCTTTCCATGGTGTGGCCCGACGTCCGTCTGAAGAGCTTCATCGAGATCCGCCCGGCCGACGCCATGCCGTTCGACTTCAGCCTGGCCTATATCACCCTGGTGAAAAACCTATTCTACGGCGAGCGCAACCTCGTCGCCCTCGATGAGCTGCTGGCGGGTCTTGACGAGCGGGACGTGCGCGACGCCAAGCGGTCGCTTATGGAGCGGGGCTACGCCGCCCGCGTGTACGGGCGTTCGGTCGAATTCTGGGTGGATCTGCTGGTGAACCTTGCAATTGCGACGGCCGACATCGACGAGGCACCCTATCTCGAGCCGCTTCGGGCCATGACGGGTAACCGCCTCACGCTGGCGGACGCGCCCGTGTGCTAAAGTTTCTCTACTTCGATGTGAAAACCCGCGGTGGGCGCTTTTCAAGGAGTCCCGCGCACAACCGGTAGAGGACTGATCCCATGTCCGATAAAGCACAGAAAGAGCCGCAGACGTGGCATAAGAGCATCTACATCGACGAGGTGCAGAACAACCAGGACCGCTTTCAGAAATTCATGACGTTCACGTATTCGTCGACGAAGGCCTCCGCCCTCATGTTGCTGGCCGCCGTGGTCGCGCTTGCCGTGGCGAATACCGGTCTGTACGGCGATTTCCTGGGGTTCTGGAACACCGAGGTCGGGTTCGTAGTGGGCGATCGGTATGCGGGCATGTCGCTTGCCCATATCATCAACGACATCTTCATGGCGGTGTTCTTCCTGCTGGTGGGCCTGGAGATCAAATACGAGATGACCGCCGGCGATCTCACCAACTTTCGCCAGGCGCTGCTGCCCATCATCGCGGCGTTCGGCGGCGTGCTGGCCCCCATCGCCATCTACGCGGCGTTCAACGGGGGTTTCCCCGACACCCAGCACGGCTGGGGCATTCCTACCGCAACCGATATCGCGTTCGCGCTGGGCGTTCTGTCGCTTCTGGGCAACCGCGTGCCCAACGGCGTGCGCGTGTTCCTCAGCACGCTTGCGGTTGCCGACGACATCATCGCGATCATCGTGATCGCAATGTTCTACGGGCACTCCCCATCGTTTGTGTGGCTGGCGTGCGTGGTTGCGGTGGTGCTGGTGCTGGTGGCTATGAACCGCATGCACGTGTACTCGCTGCTTCCGTACCTTTTGGTGGGCGTGGTTCTGTGGTACTGCGTGTTCATGTCGGGCGTGCATTCCACCATCGCCGGCGTGCTTCTGGCGTTCACCATTCCCGCCGGTTCGCGCATCAACCTGCGCCAGTTCATCGGATGGAGCGCGTACGAGGCGAAGCGGGCGGGCGAATCGTACAACCCCGACGTGCACGTGTCGGCGCAGGGGGAGTACATCGAGACGGTCAGCAACCTCAGCCACGTCGCGCGCCAGGTGGTTCCGCCGGCCACGCGGCTCGAGCACAAGCTGTATCCATGGGTGTACTTCGGCATCCTGCCGCTGTTCGCCCTTACGAACGCAGACGTTTCCCTGCTGGGCAGCGGCGTGATGGAGCTGGTGGACAACCCCGTGTTCTTCGGTGTGTTCCTCGGCCTTCTGGTTGGGAAGCCCCTGGGCATCCTGCTGTCCAGCTTCGTCGTCGTCAAACTGGGCGTCTCAAAGCTGCCCGAAAACACCGGCTGGATCCACATGGCGGGCGCCGGCCTTCTGGGGGGCGTGGGCTTCACCATGGCCATCTTCGTTGCGAACCTGGCGTTCCCGGATGCCGGTCATGTGGTCAACGCGAAGCTGGCCATCCTTTTGGCCTCCGCAACCGCCGGGGTGGTGGGCTTCACCTTCCTCGCTGCCAAGGCCAAGGTCGAACAGCGCCGCGGTATCGCGTACCTTACCACCAACCCCGCTTGCACGGTTCGCCAGACGGCGGGCGCCGAAGCGGCCGAGCGCAGCAAAGAGCTGCTTGACCGCATTGACAGCCCCCTTGCCCGCCAGGAGATCGAGGAGGCGCAGAAAAACAGCCCGCGCGGCGTGACCGAGGTCGTGGTCGAGCTGGGCGAAGACCAGAAGTTCGGCGGGCGCTAGCGCGTTGCCGTTGATATTTCCGATCGGTTAACATCGGATATCCGTTGTGCGGAAGCCCTCGGTACCTGCAAGGGAAACGGCGGTTCTTGGTAATATATTCGGAATATCCGGAATCAGCCGAAACCGGCTCAATGCAGAAGGGGTAGAGTGGCATGTCGCTTCCCGCATCCGATCGCTCAAAGCAGCCCGACAACCGCACTACGATGGATTTAGGGGCGGTTCTTCCGCTTACGGCCGAGGTGCGCGGCGACCACCTGTTCGTCGGCGGCGTCGATATGGTCGAGCTGGCGCGCACGCAGGGAACGGCGCTGTACGTCTACGACGAGGCCGATCTGCGTTCGCGCATGTCGCGCTATCGCAAGGCGTTCGCGCAGGCGTATCCCGACTCGGGGGTTCTGTATGCCGGCAAGGCCTTTATGAACAAAGAGGTCGTGCGCATCGCCGCCGAAGAGGGGATGGAGTTGGACGTGTCCGGCGGAGGCGAGCTTGCCGTGGCCATCGCCGCGGGCTTTCCCCTGGAACGCGTGCACGTGCACGGCAACAATAAGACACCCCAAGAGCTGCGCGAGGCCGTTTCGGCCGGGGTGGGCGTCATTGTGGTCGACAGCCGCATCGAGGCGGCGCGCATCTCCCAGATCGCAGGAGAGCTGGGGCGCACCCAGCGCATCTACATGCGCATCACGCCGGGCGTCGAGGCCGATACGCACGAGTACATCCGCACCGGGTGCGAGGACTCCAAGTTCGGCTTCACCATGCTGGACGATTTCGCGTTCGCGTGCGTGAAAGACGTTATGGGCATGCCCAACCTCGATCTGGTGGGTTTTCACTGCCACATCGGCTCGCAGATCTTCGCCCTTCATTCATTCGGCGAGGCTGCCCAGGTTATGATCAGGTTCATCGCGCGCGTGAAGGAGGCGTACGGCCTCGAGGTGGCCGAACTCGACCTGGGAGGCGGCCTGGGCGTTGCCTACACCGCCGAAGATCGACCCTCGACTATCGAGGATTTCGCCCGAATCACGGCGGAATCGGTGAAGAGGTACTGCGCCGAGCTGGGCGTCGCCCCGCCGCGCCTGCTGGTGGAGCCGGGTCGCAGCCTGGTGGCTACCGCCGGGCTCACCCTGTACACGGTGGGCATCCTCAAGACGCTGCCGGGGGTTCGCAAGTACGTGGCCATCGACGGGGGCATGTCGGACAATATCCGCACCGCGCTGTATCGCGCTTCGTACGAGCCGGTGATTGCGAACAAGGCGTCCCAGCCCCGCACCGAGATCGTCACGCTGTGCGGAAAGCACTGCGAAAGTGGCGATGCGGTGGTTGTTGACATGCCCATTCAGACCCCCGATCTGGAAGATATCGTTGCCGTGTTCGGTACGGGGGCGTATTGCTCTAGCATGGCATCGAACTACAACGGTCAGCCCCGCCCCGCGATCGTGTTCGTGAAAGACGGCGAGGCGCGCGTGGTGACGCGTCGCGAAACCTATGCCGACATCATGAGCCGCGACCTGTAAGACGCAAGGATCCGCCTCGGCGCTGCGTCCCTTTCGGGATGGCCGCAGGCATGGAGGGAAACGAAAGGAACAGCCATGACGGTAAGACTCGGCCTGATCGGAACCGGCACGGTGGGCGGAGGGTGCCTCGACATCCTTCGCAACCACAAAGACGAGTTCCGCCGCCACTACGGGGTCGATCTCGAGGTTGCGCGCGTATGCTCGCGCGAACCGGAGGTCGCCCGGTCGTTCGGTTACGGCGACGTGTTCACGTCCGACTACCGCGAGGTGGTAACCGACCCGAACGTCGATCTGGTGATCGAGCTTATCGGTGGGACCACGGCGGCCCGCGATGCGGTGTGCGAGGCGCTGCGCAACGGCAAGGCGGTAGTCACCGCCAACAAGGCGCTGATGGCCACGGCGGGCGAAGAGGTGTTCGAGCTTGCCAAACAGCACGGGGTTGAAATCGCATTCGAGGCCAGCGTCGGCGGCGGCATTCCCATCATCGACCCGCTGAAGCACTCCCTTATCGCCAATCGCATCGACAAGGTTATGGGCATCGTCAACGGCACGACGAACTACATGCTCACCCGCATGGATGAAGAGGGTGCAAGCTACGAAGAGGCGCTGGCAGACGCCCAGGCCCGTGGTTTCGCCGAAGCCGATCCGTCGGCCGACGTGGATGGCTTCGACGCTGCGGCCAAGATTGCCATCCTGTCTTCCATCGCGTTCAATTCGCGTGTGAGTTTGGACGATGTTCATACCGAGGGTATCCGCAACATCACCACCACCGATCTGCAGACGGCCCGCGACATGGGGTACTGCGTGAAGCTGATGGCCATCGGCCATCGCACGGACGAGGGCGTGGATGTGCGCGTCCATCCCACGATGATCCCCCTTTCCCACCAGATGGCCAAGGTGAACGGCGTGTACAACGCGATCTATGTGGTGGGCGACGCCGTGGGCGAGACGATGTTTTTCGGCGAAGGGGCGGGCGCGGGCCCCGCTGCAAGCGCCGTCATGGGCGACGTGTTGGAGGTGGCGCGCCACATCGAGATGGGCGTGACCTCGTTTGTGGGTTGCACCTGCACCGATAGCCTGCCCATCGTTCCCATGGACGATCTGGAGACGAAATACTACATCCGCTTCCCGGTTGCCGACCGCCCGGGCGTGCTGGCGTCGATGGCGGGGATCTTCGCCGATTTCGGCGTGAGCATCTACTCGGTGGTTCAGCGAGGCCAGAAAGAGGCCGGTACCGTCGAGGTGGTATACGTGACCCATGTGGCGCGCGAGCGCGACATCCGCGCCGTGGTCGATAAGATCGCCTCGCTGGACGACGTGCTGCACTCCGAACCTTCCATCATCCGCGTCGAGGATTAAGCATGGAACCCGATCTGTCGCATGTGGGCTTCATCTTCGACTGCGACGGGACGCTCATCGATTCGATCGGGGCGTGGCTCGATGCCGAGGCCTCGGTTGCGCGGGCGGCGGGAGTCGTCCTGTCCAAAGAGCAGCGCGACCGGCTGAACACCCTCACGCTTCCCGAGGCGGGCGAGTTCTTCCATCAGGGCTTCGGCATCGGAGCAAGCGGCGCGGCCGTTGCGGCCCGGATCGATGCGTTCATGCTGGATTTCTATCGCCAGCGCGCCGAGGGACGTCCCGGGGCGCTGGCGTTCGTGCGCCGCTTGAGCGAACGGGGCGCACGCATCACCGTGGCGTCGTCCAGCCCGCGTTCGTTCCTTGAAGCGGGGCTGGAACGCGTCGGATTCTCCCCGTTTCTGGATGCGATCGTCTCGGTGGACGACGTGGAGGGCACTAAGCGCGATCCGTTCATTTTCCGTCGATGCTGCGAGATCATGGGCGTAGAGCCGCAATGCACCTGGGGTTTCGACGACTCCGCCTACGCGCTTGAGAGCATGGCGGCTTCGGGGGTGCGCTGCGTGGGCGTGTACAGCTCGCCTTCATGCTCGACCGAATCCGAGCTTGCCGCAGTATCCGACCTTGTGATTCCAGACTTCCTTGGGCTTGATCTCCGGCGTTTCGCCCTATAGGCCGCCGCAGATCCTGTGTGCGCTGGCGCCGCGGGGCTAACGCCAGGGGTCGCGCTCGAACAGAGGCGCCTCGCTGCGGCGGTCGGAGTACGGGTCGTACCCGTCGTCGTCTTCGTTTGCGGCGCGTATAGAGGGAGAGCTTTCAGTGCTTTTCGGGGCCGGGCCGCTGTTCGGGCGTCCCGTCGTCGCATCTTCGGTCGCCTCCTGCGCGCCTGCTTTGCTCAGATCGTAGGGTGTGGTCTGGTACACGTAATAGTTCAGCCAATTGGTGTAGAGAAGCTGGGCATGGGCGCGCCAGGTGGACGTCGGCGTTCGGGTTGGGTCGTCGTCGGGGTAGTAGTGCCTGGGCGGCGCAGGGTTCATGCCCGCCTTTCGGTCTCGGTCGTACTCCGCCTTCAGCGTGTCGTCGTCGTATTCGGGATGGCCGAACACGAAGAACTGCCGATTATCCACGCTTTTCGCGATGTAGACGCCGGCTTCGTCGGACACGGATACCAGTTCGAGGTTTCCGTTGGCTTCGATCTCGGAGGCAAGGACCTCGGTATGGCGCGAGTGCGGCGCCATGAAGTGGTCGTCGAACCCCCGAACCAGGGGAGAGGAGGGTTTCACCAGGCGGTGCTCGAAGGCCCCGAACATTTTCTTGGGCAGATCGCGCTTGCGCACCCCGTGATGGTAGTAGATGCCCGCCTGGGCTCCCCAGCATATATGGAAGGTCGAATGGACGTGGGTGCGGCTCCATTCCATGATGCCGCACAGCTCGGGCCAGTAGTCCACCTCTTCGAAGTCAAGGCGCTCAACGGGCGCGCCGGTGATGATCAGCCCGTCGTACCGTTCGTCTTTCACCTGATCGAAGGTTCGGTAGAAGGTTTCGAGGTGGTCTTTCGAGGTGTTCTTCGATTGGTGGCTGACGGTTTGCAGCAGCTGAACCTCGATCTGCAGGGGGGTGTTGGAGAGCTTGCGCATGATCTGCGTCTCGGTGGTGATCTTGGTGGGCATCAGGTTCAGCAGCAGCACCTTCAGCGGACGAATATCCTGGTGAACGGCGCGGTGCTCGGTCATCACGAAAATATTCTCGCCCTCAAGCGTCTCTTTTGCGGGCAGGGCGTCGGGGATTCTGATGGGCATGCGGCCCCTTTCGGCTCGGTTTGCTCGTAGCTATGATAACGCAGGCGAAAACGGATGCAGGTGCCAGACCCCTCGTTCCTATGCGTTGATATTCGGAACACGTGAACTTTTCAGAGATATCTTTTCGTGAAGAATCCCCGATCAAGCGCCCTCTGTTCGTTGACGCGGCGCATACCCGCCTAGTACAATGCATTCGTTTGCTTTCAAAAGCCCCGTGAAGCAAGAGCAGCGGAGGCGCCACCGCTTTTGGTTGTCCAGGCCAGGGCAGGCGTGTCGGCGTAGGAAACCGGCGTCCGCGGGCCTTGCACTTTTGAAAACCAACGCCCCGCGCAAGCGGGAGAGGTTCACCGCAACGGACGTTGCAGCGAATTTCAAACAGGTATTTGGAGGAATAGAAGTGAAGACGTACTACGCAAAGCCCCTTGAGGTTGAGCGCAACTGGGTCTTGATCGACGCTGAAGATCAGATCTTGGGTCGCGTCGCTGTTGAAGCGGCTAAGATTCTGCGCGGCAAGAACAAGCCTCAGTACACTCCTCACGTTGACACCGGTGACTTCGTGGTCATCATCAACGCCGAGAAGATTCGCGTGACCGGCAACAAGGCCACCGACAAGCGCTACTATCGCCACAGCGGTTATCCCGGCGGACTCAAGTCCGAGTCCTTCAACGAGGCCATCGCCAAGCATCCCGAGCGCGTTCTCGAGCACGCCGTCAAGGGCATGCTCCCCAAGAACACGCTTGGTCGCGCGATGGGTAAGAAGCTCAAGGTGTACGCTGGCCCCGAGCATCCCCATGCGGCCCAGCAGCCTCGCGAGTTTAAGATGGAGGGCTAGTCATGGCAAATGAAGCTTTGTATTACGGCACCGGCCGTAGGAAGAACGCCACGGCTCGCGTTCGCCTGGTTCCCGGCACGGGCAAGGTGACCGTCAACGGTCGCGAGGCCCTTGACTACTTCGGTCGTCAGGCTCTGGTGGACTTCGCGGTTGCCCCCTTCAAGGTGACCGACACCGAAGGCCATTTCGATGTGGTCGCCCTTCTGAACGGCGGCGGCGTCTCCGGTCAGGCCGGCGCTCTGCGCCACGGCATCTCCCGCGCCCTGTTGGGTGCTGGCGAGTATCGCCCCGAGCTGAAGAAAGCCGGCTTCCTCACGCGCGACTCCCGTATGGTCGAGCGCAAGAAGTACGGTCTGAAGAAGGCCCGCAAGCGTCCGCAGTTCTCGAAGCGCTAAACTCGCTGGAACGTATTGCAGATACGAAAAGCCCGTCGGTTTCCGGCGGGCTTTTTTTGCGGAAGAGCGGGCGGCGAGACGGGTTCTTCCGCCCGCGTTTTTTCGTGAAAAATCGCACGGTTATGCGAATAACCCACTTCTAAACCGCCTTTTCCTTCGGAAATGTAGAAAATCCCCCCTTTGTGGTGATACTCAAAGCGGGTGTTTGGGGGCATAATCTACGGTCGATGGGAAGGCTCGATTGGTTGAGAGCCGCAGGTTCCCGTTGCATCCGAATCGGGTGCAGGCGGCGTAGAGGGCGCCGCCTGGAAAAAAGGTCTCGATCAGACAAGGGAGTTGATAATGGACGAGAACAACAACGTTAAGCCCGCACCCAAAAAACCGAAGAAGAACCGCTTGGTGATCCTGGGCGTCGTAGCCGTGGTGGTGGTTGCCTTGGGTATCGGGTTCTGGCAGTGGCACAATACCGCCGGCTTCTGCGCGGCCATCTGCCACACGCCGATGGACGAGTACTACGACACGTGGGCCAACGGTACGACCGACCGTATGGGCAACGAGGTTTCCAATCCGAACGGCATGCTGGCGTATGCTCATGCGAACTACGATGAAGCGGGCAATGCCGTCCAGCACGGGGCCGGCATGCAGTGCATGGGCTGCCACGTTCCCACCATCGGCGAGCAGGTTTCCGAGGCTGCCTCCTGGGTTTCCGGCAACTACGAGTACCCGCTCGAGGCCCATTCGCTTGATGACCTCGTTGCCGCTCGAGGCCTTCAGGACAGCACCCAGTTCTGCATCAACAGCGGATGCCACTCCGACTTGCAGGAGAAAAGCGCGTTCGTTCAGTCCACTGCGTCCATCGACGCCAAGCGCAACCCGCACTCCATGCCCCACGGCGACGTGGCATGCACCGAATGCCACCATGGCCACACGGTTTCGGTGAACTACTGCTCCAACTGCCATAACGATTCCGTCATTCCCGACGGTTGGATGAGCTCCAAGGACTACAAGAAGATGATGGGCACAAAGTAAGCCCCGTTGCTTGCAGGAGTTTCGAGAGGCCGGACCCGCAACGGTCCGGCCTCTTTCTGTGCGCGGAGGGCTCCCAAGTTGTCAGTCGCCTGTCGATTTGGGAGGAGATCACTATATCTGGTATCTTCTGACATCGTTAACCGCTAGATATATTGCGAATCGTCAGGAGTTTACCGATGCAGATAGTGAAGAGAAGCGGCGCGCTCGAGCAATACGACGCCTCCAAGATCGTGTCGGCGATGGAGAAATCGTTCGCGGCCACATCCGCCTCCGTGTCCGCAGCCGATCTTGAGCGGATGCTGGGTTTGGTCGAGCGCCGCATGGAGGAGTCCCCTGCCGCCACGGTCGAACAGATTCAGGACCTGGTAGAGGAAGCGCTTATGGGCGAGGGGCATTTCGCCCAGGCGAAAGCGTACATCCTGTACCGCTCCCGCCGCAGCGCCCTGCGCCGCGATCGCGAGGAGATCGTTCGATTGGCGGGCGCGCCCGAACTCGATTCGGTGCTCGCATCGGTCCAGCGCGATTTCGCCGACGAAGTATACGGCGTGTCTGTGTGGCTGGCTCGCTTCCAGGGCTTCGTCAAGTTCGACATGGGCGTCCAGCAGCGTCTCGATGCCCTGATCCGCGCCGCGGTCGAGCTGACCGCCCAGGAGTCGCCGCTGTGGAGCTGCATCGCCGCACGCGTGCTGGCGTTTTCCTTCCATAGGAAGATCGCCTGCGAGATGGGCCGACGCGGGGTCGCAAGCTTCTATGACAAGGTGCGCATGCTCACCGATCTGGGCCTGTACGGTTCCTACATTTTGGAGAGCTATACGAGAGCCGAGATCGACCAAGCCGCCGGGTTCATCGACGATGAGCGCGACGGGCTGTTCGACTATGCGGGCCTCGACCTTATGCTGCGTCGCTACGTCATCCGCACCCATGAAGGGGAGGCGGTCGAAACGCCCCAGGAAATGTTTCTGGGGGTGGCGCTTCATCTGGCCATGCGCGAAGATCGAGCGGTGCGCATGGAATGGGTCGAGCGCTTTTACGCCATGCTGAGCGGGCTGAAGGTGACGATGGCCACCCCCACGCTCTCCAATGCGCGCAAACCGCATCACCAGCTGTCGAGCTGCTTCATCGACACCGTGCCCGACTCGCTGGAGGGCATCTACCGCTCGGTGGACAATTTCGCCCAGGTGTCGAAGTTCGGCGGGGGCATGGGCATGTATCTGGGGAAAGTGCGTGCGACGGGCGGTTCGATCCGCGGCTTCAAGGGGGCTGCGGGCGGCGTGATCCGCTGGATCCGCGTGATTAACGACACGGCCGTCGCCGTCGATCAGCTGGGCATGCGCTCGGGGGCCGTCGCGCTGTATCTGGATGCCTGGCATCGCGATCTGCCCGAGTTTCTGCAGATCCGCACGAACAACGGCGACGAGCGCATGAAGGCGCACGACGTGTTTCCGGCCGTGTGCTACCCCGACCTGTTCTGGAAGCTGGCCAAACAGGACATGTCCCAGGAATGGCACCTTATGGATCCGCACGAGATCCTTGTGGTGAAGGGCTATGCGTTGGAAGACTGCTTCGGCGACGAATGGGAGCGCCGCTATCGTGACTGCGTTGCCGATCCGCGCATCTCCAAGCGCACGATGACGGTGCGGGATGTGGTGAGGCTGGTCATCAAATCCGCGGTCGAGACGGGCGCGCCCTTCGCGTTTATGCGCGACACGGTGAACCGCGCCAACCCCAACCCGCATGCCGGCGTGATCTACTGCTCGAACCTGTGCACCGAGATCGCCCAGAACACTTCGGCGATGGAGACGGTGTCGCGCGAGGTGGTTACCGAACAGGGCGATACGGTGGTGGTCACCACGGTTCGTCCCGGTGATTTCGTAGTATGCAACCTGGCCAGCTTGTCGCTGGGCCGCATTGCGGTTGAAGACGACGACGAGCTGCGCGAGCTCACGCGCACGGCGGTGCGCGCTTTGGACAACGTGATCGACCTGAACTTCTACGCGTTGCCGTATGCGCGCGTAACCAATCGTCGCTATCGCTCGGTGGGTCTGGGCGTGAGCGGATACCATCACATGCTGGCTAAGCGCAAGATTCGCTGGGAAAGCGACGATCATCTGCGGTTTGCCGACGAGGTGTTCGAGCGCATCAACCGCTTTTCCATCGAGGCGTCCAGCGACCTGGCCGCCGAGCGCGGAAGTTACGAGTGCTTCGAGGGCTCCGACTGGGAAACCGGCGCCTATTTCGACAAGCGCGGGTATGCGGGCGATGCGTGGGAAGAGGTGCGCGGCAAAGTCGCGCGCCAGGGTATGCGCAACGCCTATCTGCTGGCGGTGGCGCCCACCAGCTCGACGTCGATTCTAGCGGGAACCTCGGCAGGACTCGACCCCATCATGCGTCGCTTCTTCCTGGAAGAGAAGAAGGGCATGATGCTGCCGCGCATCGCTCCCGAGCTGTCTGTGGAAACGCATTGGTATTACAAGCCCGCCCACCTCATCGATCAGACGTGGTCGATTCGTGCAGCCGGCGTGCGCCAGCGCCATATCGATCAGGCCCAGTCGATGAACCTCTACATTACCAACGAGTTCACCATGCGCCAGGTGTTCGACCTGTACGCAAGCGCATGGGAGGCCGGAGTGAAAACCGTGTACTACGTGCGGTCGAAGTCGCTTGAAGTCGAGGAATGCGAAAGCTGCTCTGCGTAGGGCGGAGCACGGGCGAAGCGACGATTGCGGACTTTCCGAGAAAGGATGACCATGACGCTTGGTGCTGACGACCAGCTGAAACGAACCCCCCTGTTCAACCCCGACGGCGATACCGAGGTGCGGGCTCGCCGCATGATCGGGGGCAACACCACCAACCTGAACGACTTCAACAACTTGAAGTACCCGTGGGTGTCTGATTGGTACCGGCAGGCCATGAACAACTTCTGGATTCCCGAGGAGATCAACCTCGCCCAGGATATCAAGGACTACCCAAGGCTCTCGCAAGCCGAACGAGTCGCCTACGACAAGATCCTGTCGTTTCTGGTGTTTTTGGACTCGCTCCAGTCGGCGAACCTGCCCAACGTATCGGAGTACGTGACGGCCAACGAGGTGAACCTGTGCCTGCACATCCAGACCTTTCAGGAGTGCGTGCATTCGCAAAGCTACTCGTACATGCTCGATACCATCTGCAGCCCCGAAAAGCGCAACGAGATCCTGTACCAATGGCGCGACGACCGGCATCTTCTTGCGCGCAACACCTTTATCGGCGATCTGTACAACGAGTTTCTGGCTGATCGCAGCCCACGCGCGCTTCTGCGCGTGTGCATGGCCAACTATATTTTGGAGGGCATCTACTTCTACTCGGGGTTCATGTTCTTCTACAATCTGGCCCGCAACGGCAAGATGCCCGGAAGCGCGCAGGAGATTCGCTACATCAACCGCGACGAGAACACGCACCTGTGGCTGTTCCGCAACATCCTTACCGAACTTCAGGTTGAAGAGCCGCAGCTATTCGACGAGGCGATGGTGGCCGATCTGCGCGAGATGCTGATCGAGGGCGTGAACCAGGAAATCGCCTGGGGGACGTACGTTATCGGCGACGACATAGGCGGCCTGACCACCGACATGATCAAGCGTTACGTGCGCTATCTGGGAAATCTGCGCTGGAGCCAGATCGGTTTCGGTATGTTGTTCGACGATTGCAGGGAAGAGCCCGCCGATATGGAATGGGTGGGGCAGTACTCGAACGCCAACATGGTGAAGACCGATTTCTTCGAGGCTCGCTCGACCGCATATGCGAAATCGACCGCGTTGGTGGACGATCTGTAGGACAGAATGAGGCGCGCCGCTCGATCTTTGGATGCCCTGCACGAAACAAGCCCCGCTGTCGATACGACAGCGGGGCTTGCGCAAAAGGGGGCGTGCGTGATCGGGCTATTTCACCGGAGGCGTGCCCTCGGCGTTTCCGAAGATGGCGTCGATCTGGACGTGCGCATCCATCGGCAGGGCGTTGACGCCCACAACGCGGCGGGCTGCCTGCGCCTGGGGGAAGAACGCGGCGTATACTTCGTCAACGGCGTCGAGGTCGGCAAGGTCCTTCAGGAAGATGTTCACCTTCACGGCGTCTTCCATCACATGGTCGACGCTTTCGATGATGGCCTTGATGTTCTTGAAGCACTGCTCGGCTTCGGCCTTGGTGCCGCCGCTCACAAGCGCGCCGGTTGCGGGGTCGATGCCCAGCTGAGCCGAGATGTTGTTGTAGTGGGAGAAGGCAACGGTCTGGCTCGAAAGCGCGCTTGCGGGGGCCTGAGCATTGCTGCTGGCTTCGACGATGAGGCCATGGCGGTCTTCGACAGCCTGGGGAGGCGTGCCGTCGCCGTGGGAGACTACGGCCTCGATCTGCACCAGCGCATGCAGGGGAAGGTCGATCACTTCAACGACCGTGCGTGCGGGCATGTAACCCACCGCGCGGGCGATACCCGAGTCGGGGAAGAAGCGGGTGTAGGACTCGTTCACCGCATCGAGGTCGGCGAGGTCCTTCAGGAACACGTTCACCTTGACGATATCGTCGAAGGGCACGTCGATGCTGGTCAAGATCGACTTGATGTTCTTGAGGCACTGAGCCGCCTGCTCTTTCACGCCGCCGACGACGATCTGGCCGGTAACGGGGTCGATGGGCAGCTGCGCGGTGATGTTGTTGTAGTGCGAGAAGGCCACGCTCTGGGTGGACAGCGCGCACAGGGGCGCAGCGGCGGTGTTGTTGGTGTACTTCAGCAGGTCGCCGGCCTGAGGAGCGTTGGGGATGGTGCCCTCGCCGTTGGAAACGAGCGCTTCGACCTGGATGTCGGCGTCAAGCGGGAGAGCCGCGACGGCAACCACGGTGCGGGAGGGAACGTAGGTGGGGAAGAACTGACGGTACACGGCGTCGACCGCGTCCATGTTCTTGAGGTCCTTCACGAACACGGTGATGCGGACGATGTCGTTCATCACATGGTCGATGCTCTCGACAACGGCCTTGATGTTCTTGAAGCACTGGACGGCCTGAGCCTCGATGCCGCCCTCGACGACTTTGCCGGTTGCCGGATCGACGGGCAGCTGGGCCGAAAGGTTGTTGTAATGAGAGAATGCTGCGGTCTGCGCGTACAGGGGGTTGACCGGTGCATTCTGGGTGTTGCGTGCAACTACTACGTTATCGCCGCTCATGGTGCCTCCTTCGGATGGTTTTCCTTCGTTTCGTTGCGCAGCGAACCTGCCTTCAGGCGAGTGCCGCGCCGTTTCCCAAGATGAAGCCCGCTATTGTCTGGCGATGAGCGTCGAAGGACGATAGCTGGGCATCTTTTGGGGGAGCATCATTGTAGCGTCTGCGGGAAACGGTTTTGATACGTTTTGCAAATTACCTGGCAGGTATACGCATTCATTGATACGAATATAAGCATAAGTGAAAAACATAGATAAAAAATGCATAAAAATTCAGCGTAGAAATAAAAACATCCAAAAAAGGGCAACTACCGCTTACCGATTGAATGCCGTTTCGGGTTGTGCGGCATTCTGTGTGCGCCGCGGGCGAATCGAAGGGCCTATCGACGCGCGCGGGGCCTTTCGGCCTCGCGCGCGATCGCACCTCATGAGCCGGGGTTTGCGACTCGGACGGCGGCCCCGTATCGAGGCCGCCGTCTCAAGCGGTCGCTTCGCCTATTTGAGCCCTATTCGATGTCGTTGAGGTGGACGCCGTTGTAGTCGTGTGCGGTAAGCAAGAGGATGATTCCCGCGACCACGCAGATGCCCATCATGTAGTAGGCGGGTGCCATGCCGTCGCCGGTCGCGTCGATAAGCGCGGTGGCGACGAAGGAGGCCGTTCCGCCGAAGATGACGTAGGCGATGTTCGATCCGAGCGCGGCGCCGGTGTAGCGCACTTCGGTGGGGAACATCTCGGCTTGGTAGCAGGCGATGTTGGAGTCGTTGATGGAAAGCGTCACGCACAAGACCAGCTGAGCGGCGATGATCACGGGAAGTGATCCGGTTCCCAGCAGGGTGAACGCCGGAATGCTGAGCACGATGAAGGCTACGCAGGCACCCAGGAGCATCCGTTTGCGACCCACGATGTCGGACACCTTGCCGGCGCCGAGGACGATGAGGATGTAGGCTACCAGGGCGATATCGGTGGCAAGCTGGGCGGGAGCCGCCTGGATTCCCACATAGCTGGTGAGATAGGTGGGAAGATAGGTGAGCACCAGATAGAATCCGACGGAGTTCACCATGGTGGCGGCGATGCTGGACAGCAGGCGGCTCCCGTACTTCTTGAACACCAGGCGGCTGGGTCGGGGCGCCTGGGCGGTGCGGTTGGTGTTGGCCGCCATATGCTCGAAGGCGGGGGAATCCTCAAGTTTGGTGCGGATGTAGTGGGCGATGAGACCCAAGGGCCCGGCCAGGAGAAACGGGATGCGCCAGCCCCACGAGATCACGTCGGATTCGGGAAGCAGCAGCTTGATGAGCAGCGCCATGGTCGAACCGGCGAACAGACCTGAGGCGGTCGAGGCGGGAACGAGCGAGCAGTATTTGCCGCGGTGCTCGGGCGGAGCGTACTCGGCCAGGAACACGGCTGCTCCGGAATACTCGCCTGCGGCGGAGAATCCCTGGATGCTGCGTAGGCATACCAGCAGGATGGGCGAGAGGATGCCCAGCGTCTCGAACGTGGGCAGGCATCCGATGAGGAATGCGGCGCCGGTCATGAGGAAGATCGACATGGAAAGCGACCATTTGCGGCCCTTCTTGTCGCCTAGGCTTCCCCAGAACGCCGCGCCCAACGGCCGGAAGATGAACGAGATGGCGAACACGGCGAACGCCAGAAGCGTGGAGTTGACCTCCGATTCGGGGAAGAACACGATACCGATGGTGATGGCGAAGTACGCGTAGGTGGCATAGTCGAACCATTCGATGAAGTTCCCCAAAAACGATGATAGTGCTACCTTGAACGGGACTTTCGGTGTCTCATGGTCGCTCATGGCAGTCTCCTTTCTGGGATTTCATGGAAATCCCCTCGAAAACAGACGACTTCGTTAAGCGCGGAAGCCGAACGCGCATTGCAGATGGGGGTCATGTCGCTCCTTTCGACGAAGGCCCTCTGCGCCATGCGTCGGAGGGCCTTCTTGTGCGGATGTCGGGTTAGGCGAATTCGCGCTTGATGGCGTCTACCATGTTGCGTACGGCCACGTCGCGCAGAATGATGCCCTTTTCAACCGACGACGCGGAGGGCGAGGACAGGCATCCTGAAGGAGGCGTGTACTCGGGGATGATGGGCAGCACGTCGTAGTTGGGCAGCACGGCGGGAAGGTCGCGATACAGCGGATCGTCCGCCTTGCCGAGGTCGACCAGGTCGGGGTAGAACAGCAGCATCAGCGACGTCTCCATGACGCCCGCATGCTCGAGATCCCATCCCGTGAATCCTTCGGGGTAGAGCTGTTCGATGGTTTTCTCGTCGATGAAATCCCAGTACGACAGAAGCTGGATCTTCACGTCGTCGATGCCGTTCGCGCGGGCGTCCTCAAGGGCCAGCTCGGCTCCTTCGAAGATGAACTGGAAGTTCTCGTAGTGCCCGTTCATCAGCACGATTTTGCGAGCGCCCTGGGCGATGAGGCTGAAGACGATGTCGCGGGCCAGTGCGATGAGGGTCGTGCCGCGCAGGCTGGTGGTTCCGGTGAGGTGGAAGCCGCCGCCGGAGCGCTGCTGGGATCGGTAGCCGTAGTTGATCGGTGCGGCTACGATTCCCTGGACAGCGCCCCCGGTCGATTTCGTCAACGCCTCGGCGGTTGCGCCCGCCATCGACTTCGTCAATGCGGCATCGACGCACATCGCCATGTGGGAACCGTGCTGCTCGAGGGCTCCGGCGGGAACGAACATCACCACGTCGCGCTCGAACTTTTCGCGGTAGGTGAAGGCGTCCATCTCTTCCATATAGACGGTGCTTTTCATGATTGACCTCCTAGGAAAACTGCGATCGCTTGAAGCGGGTTTACCGAGGCCTTGGCTTTCGGGCTTGCCGTTAAGGGTGCACGATGCCAGGCCGAGTCGCGCGATCGCTCGGTACAGGGGAAAACGAGAGGTTGAGGATTGAAGAAAGCGGGCGAGGTGCGGGAGTTGCGGCGCGCCGGGTTTCTTGGTCGGCGATCGCTTCGCGCCTATCGCCCGCTTCGGGGGCGAGCCCTAGGCTTGCGCGGGGCCGGCCCCCTGCCCGTCCGACTGCTTGTCGGGCAGGGCTTCTGCGTTGCCTTCCTTTCCAGCCGCGCTGGTAGAGAAGAAGATCTGCGCCACGCCGCCGACGACGATCAGGGTGCCGCCGATGATCTGGAAGACGGTCATGGTCTCGCCGAACATGAGTAGGCCCAGGAACGACGCCATGATGGTCTCCTGGTACGAGATGGCGGCCAGCTCGCCGGCCTTCAGGCGCTTAGTAGCATGCGTGAGCAGGTAGAATGCGCCGAATCCCGTGATGAGGGCTGCGGCGATCAGCACGACCCAGGACGAGGCGGGCATGGTGAACAGGTTCCAGGCATGGGTGACGATCTGGCCGTCGGCGTCGAACTGGGTCACGCCGCCGATCTTCTCGGTGTAGGACAGGGGCTGGAGGAAGAAATGGTGCCATATCATCAGCACGACGATGGACAGGGACCCGAACAGGAAGTTCCACCAGGAACGAACGTTGGAGTCGCAATCCTCGCGATAGCGCGAGAAGAACAGGTACAGGCCGTAGGCGACGCCGGATGCGAAGGCGATGGCGTTGCCGAACGAGTACTTCGGATCGAGGTCGAGCGTGAGGCCTTCGGGCGTGATGATGCCCACGATGAACAGCATGCCCACAACCACGGCCACGATGCACAGGATGCCCTTGATGTTCAGCTTCTCCTTCAGGAAGATGGCCGCCAGCACGGTCGAGTAGATCGGGCCGGTGTAGATGAGAAACGATGCGTTCGCCAGCGTTGTGTACTGGGTGGACAGGCAGTACAGCCCTGACAGCAGACCCAGGAAGATGCCCGATAGCAGCATCGTGCCGGAGAAGCGGGTTTCCCGGACTTTTTTGAATCCGCCTATGAACAGGAAAATTAAAGAAAGTGCGAGGAGCCCTGCAAAGTTGCGCCAGAAAGATACGAAATCGCCTGGTGCGTCGATGAACCGTGCGAAAGCCCCGATACCGCCCATCAACGAAGATGAGCCGAACATCATGATAAAGCCGATGAGCTTGTATTTAGCTCGTTCGTTCATGTATCCCTCCTTGGTTGGTAACCGTTCTATTGCCAAAAGCAGCGCTGCTATTAGGGCCTCAGGAGTGCGGGAATATAAACCCGAGTGGGTGTCCGTGCGTATCTTTTCGTATTCGTCTGTTAGATCGGCGGATGTGCGCGGTGCGCACAAGGTACTGTGTCTGGTTCTGAAAGGCCCGGACGCCTGGCAAGGGGGTTTACTGTCACCAGGCATCCGAGGCTTTCAGAGCTAACGCGGTCGCTCGTTCGCCTTTCTTCTCGATGTCTGCTGCTTGAAAAACCGTTGCAGACTCGATCGGGAGAAGCCTTCCGTTCTTTTCCGTAAAGCAATGATGGCGTGCGTAAACCATTGCATCAAAGGTCGTTGGAGGGGAAATGCTACGAATAGTGGACATAGGGTATCTATTTGTCTATTAATTGGAACAGATGGGGGCAAAAGTACCGTGACGCTGAACTGTCAATTTGGAATGTAACGCTATGATGGACGAGGCTCGAAAAGTGTTGCTGTTGTCGGTAACGAACACGTTGACTGTTGCGGAGAGATTGGGGGAATCATGCTTCCAGATCTTGCTCGTGGGGAAGACATTTTCAGTTCGCCTGAGCTGCGCATGAAGATGCGCATCCTTCATGCGGTGGACAGGCCGCTCGATCGAATCACGATTACCGAGATATGCAAGAACGCGGGAATCTCACGCCAGGCCTTCTACCGCCATTTCCAAAGCAAGTACGACATCCCCTGGTGGCACTCCATTTTCTGCCGGCAGTTCTACCTGAACGAAATCGGTCGCTCAATCGACTGGAAAACCGGGTACTACCACCATCTGCGCCTGATCAACCAAGAGCGCGACTTCTACCGCAAGTCCATTCAGTACAGCATCAACACGCCGTTCGGACAGACGGTGATGCCCGAGAACCGCAAGGTCGTGCTGATGGACACCCTCGAGAACTACCGCCACGTCGAGGTGAACGACAATATGCGCTTCATCGTGGAGATCTTCTCGAAGCTCGAGTGCGAGGTCTTAAACGACTGGTTCAGGTCGGACCAGCCCACCGATCTGGTTCGATGGACCGACGACCTGGTCAGTCTCGTTCCCGACCGTCTGTTCAGGGCGCTTCAGCTCGACCAGTACGTGCCCGATGGATCCTCGGTTCTGGGGTTGTTCCACTAAGGCTCCGCCGCCTTCTCACTCAGTGCGTGCGGACGATCTTCGCTACGAAGAACCCCTCGTACCGATCGGTGGGCGCAAGGCACAGGGCACCTTCTATGCCGACGGGCAGCCGGGGCATGTCGCCGGATTCGGGCAGTTCGATGGGTTTGACGGCGAAGGCGCGGTCGCGCGGCGCGCGTTGCAGCCCCGCCTCCACGATCGCCTCGTTTTCCTCCCGTAGAACAGAGCAGGTGGAATACACCAGCGTGCCGCCTGGTTTCAGCAGCTTCAGCGCTTTGTCGAACAGGGCCCGCTGCGACTTGCGCGACTTTTCGATGAGGTGCGGCGTGAAGCGATCTTCGGCGCGCGGATCGGCGGTGCTGAGCGTCCCCGACCCCGAACAGGGGGCGTCAAGCAGAATGCGGTCGAACGAAAAGAAGTCGTCCATCTGCCGCGCATCGGTGCGCATAACCGTGACGTTGCGCGCTTTCTGGCGGTTCAGGTTGAACTCCAGCTTGTCGGCGCGCGGCGCATGCAGCTCGCAGGCGGTGATGCGGGCGCCGGTGCCGGTGAGCGCCGCGATCTGCGTGGTCTTGCCTCCGGGGGCGGCACACATGTCGCAGATATCTTCTCCTGCGCGCGCTGCGAGGACCAGCGGGGGGATCATCGACGAGAGGCTTTGCAGATACAGGCGCCCCTCCCCGTAGGCCGGAAGATCCCATACGTCGCGCTCTCGTGCCCGGGGAAGAACGAAGGCGTCGCCGTACCACGTAAGGGGCTCCCATTCGATGCCCGCCTCATCGAGCGCCGCGACGACGGCGCTGCGATCGGACAGCAGGGTGTTGGCGCGCAGCGTTACCGCCCGCCTTGCGGAATAACCCTCGATGATGGCCGAAGCGATGTTGGCTCCGTATTGCCGCGCAAGAAGCGGTTCCAGGAAAGCGGGGATGGGCATGTGCTCTCGTTTCTTCGTCGAATTTGGGTAACGAACCAGATGAAAGCATACCTCACCCCTTTTGGTCGAGGGCTCGGCTGCGCAAATTAAGCCTTTTGGGTCGGTGGCGCAGCGGTGCGGGACGGGCATGATGGCCTCATGAGTAACCGATCCGGGTTCGGCCGGACGGGCGGCACCGCAAACGCGAACACGCGGATTCGGCGGCGCTGCGGGATTCCTAGGGAAGGGACGTGCGAACATGGCAGAGTTTTCAAAGGGCATCAGCCGTCGCGGATTTCTGGCGGCATCCGGCGTAGCGGCGGCCGGCGCTGCGGCATGGGGGCTTGCGGGTTGCACTCCGAAGGCAAAGGGCGAGAAGGCTGCGGCCGAGTCGGCCTCGTCTGTGGCCGGCGGAACCGCCGGATTTGACGGAACCGGCAACCTCACGTGGCTGGGCGAAGCTCCCTCCATAAGCGACTCCGAAGTTTCCGAGACGCTTGAAGCCGACGTGATCGTGGTGGGTCTGGGCGCTTCGGGACCGGCCGCCGCACGTGCCGCCGCCGAGGCGGGCGCCAAGGTCCTGTGCTTCGAAAAGGCCCCCGCCCTCACCTCGGTCGCCAGCGACATCGCCGCTTTGGGCGGCAGCACGATGGGCAAGTGGGGTCGCGGCGACGGTTTCCTCGACAAGACCATGATCGTGAACCGCCACATGGCCGAAGGCAGCTACCATACGCGCTTCGGCGTCATCGAGCGCTGGGCGAACGAGTCGGGGGCGACCCTGGACTGGTTCATCGAGGCCAGCAAGGATGCCTACATCGCCGACGAGACCTGGTCCGAGATTCCGGCCGACAAGCAGGCGAACTACATCGCTCCCTTCTTCTACCCCATGCCCGAAACCTACGACTGGACCCGCGAGGACCTTCCGTGCTATCCCACGTCCATCACGTTCAGCAATTTGAAGAAGGTTCAGGAAGACAACCTTCAGGTTGCGCTGGATAAGGGCGCCGAGGTTCGCTATTCGTGTCCCGCGGTCAAGCTGATCTCTGAAAACGGCAAGGTCACCGGCGTGTACGCCAAAGACGACGCGTCCGGCAAGTACGTGAAGGCAACGGCTCGAAGTGTCGTGCTCACCACGGGGGACTACCTGGGCAACGAGGATATGATGAGGTTCTATGCGCCCGAGACGGTGGAAAACGGCGTGGGAACCCTCTGCATCACCATGGATTCCCAGGGCAAGCCGGTGAACGTGGGCGACGGACATAAGATGGCGGCCTGGGCCGGGGCGGCTATCGAGCAGTGGCACGCGCCCATGATCCACCATATGGGCGGAGGCGCCGGAGCTGACGGGCGCGGCGTTATGGGCGCCAACGGCTATCTATGGCTGAACCTGCACGGCAAGCGCTTCATGAACGAGGATCTGCCCGGCCAGCAGTTGGAGAACCAGGTTGAGCTGCAGCCCGGTCGCGAGTGCTACCAGCTGTTCGACTCCGCCTGGCCCGAGCAGCTGAAGTACTTCCCCGCAGCTCACGGCATCGCCTGCATTTACCGCGAGGACGAGCTTCCCGCCTATACCGCCAACGGCCTGAAGATCAACGTGCGCACCCCCGCCGATCTGGAGGCCGCCGTGGCCGACGGCCGCTGCATCAAGGCCGATACCATCGACGAGCTGCTGTCGAAGATCTCCGGCATGGACGCCCAGACAGCCAAGAAGTCCATTCAGCGCTACAACGAGCTGGCCGCCGCCGGCAAGGATACCGACTTCGGCAAGTCTTCCCAGCGCCTGTTCGCCTTGGACAAGGCCCCGTTCTATGCGGCCAAGTGCACGCCGGCGCTGAACCTGGGCGCTTTGGGCGGCGTGGTGTCCGACGAGGACTGCCACGTGTTCACCAAGGAGGGCCAGCAGATCGAGGGCCTGTACGTAGCCGGAGGCCCGCAGGGCGGACGCTTCGCGGTGGAATACCCCATTTCCATGAAGGGGCTTAGCATGGGCATGTGCATCACCTTCGGCCGCATCGCGGGGGAAAACGCCGCAGCGCGCAAGTAGCTTTTCCCGGACGCGCGCTTCTCCCCTCCCTGAAGCGACGCTCCCATCGAACCGGGCGTTAGCCCCCCGGTCTGGCGAGGACGGCCCCGTTTGACGGGGCCGTCCTGCGTTATGATAATGATGGCAGAATTTGTCTGAAATACGCATGGAAGAGAAGGTATGGCGTCGCGGGAAATCATCGAGGAGCGGGGAAGGGGCGATCGCGCGCCGGTGCGGTCGCTGCTTCCGGCCACCCAGGTGTTCGGTTTCTGCTTCTACTGGGCATGGGTGTACCTGTCCTTCAACGCGTCGTCGTCCGTCAACCCCGTGCTCTCCACGCATCTGAACCTGGTGTACGTGCACCTGGCATCCATGATCGCGGGCGTTGCGCTTTACGGAGTCGTCATCGCGTTCTCGCGGCGCTCTCGCAGGCTGTTCGAGAGGCGCGCGCAGTTGGCGGTTGCGGGGGCGCTGATGGCGGCGGGAACGGCGTGCTATGCGTTCGGCGATCGCGTGCCCCTGCCGTTGATGCTGGTCGGCGCCGTCGTTTCGGGGGTCGCTTCGGTGTGGCTGGTAATCTTTTGGGGTCGGCTGTTCAGCACGCTGTCGGCGCGCAACATCGTGTTCGCGACCGCCGCTTCGTTCGGATTCGCGCACGTTATCTACTATGCGGGGCTGCTTATGCCCGAGGCTGCGACGGGCGCCGTCACCACGGCGCTTCCCCTGTTGGCGGCCGTGCTGTATCCAGAGCCCCAGAAGATCTGCAGTTATCTGGGTCCCGTCGAAGCCGATGGGGAGGGGGCGGACGGCGCCGTCGCGTCGCAAAGCCAGCGGGCCTCCCGCTTTTCGCTCATGCCGCTTTCGGGCTTGCCGTGGAGGGTTGCGCTTGGCTTGGCGGCGGTCATGTTCGTGTACGGCGGTGCGCGCGTGTACGTGGCCTCGTTCGATCGATCGGGCGTTTTCGGATTCGAGTGGACGGCGGGTCTGACCATCGCGGTGGTGGCGGCGTTCGTGGTGTGGGGGGCGCTTTTCCAAGGGGAGAACGCCAGTTTGGGGACGGCCTACAAGATAACGCTGCCGCTTCTGGGCAGCGCTCTTCTGATGGTGGCCATTTTCGGTCACGAGTACGTGGCCCTCATCGCCCCTTTGATGACGGGCATCCAGGTGGTTATCGAAATCCTCTCATGGATTCTGCTGGCCGACATCGCGCGGACTACGCGCACCCCGGCGTTTCTGGTGTTTGCCATCGGGCGGCTGGCCGTGCAGGGCGGTATGTTCGCCGGGCAGCTGTCGGCGTGGCTGCTGGTCGATATGGTGGTGCCGTTCGCGGTGGCGGGGATTTTCGCGCTTATGCTGGTGACGGGTTTTATGTTCGAAAGCCAAGACACGCTTCTGGTGTTCGAGGCTCCCAGCAAGGTTGAGCGCGAGCGTGCCGAGCGCAGGCTGGGCCGCTCGATGGGAGACCATCTTGAGGAGATGGCTGAGATCTACGGCCTCACCCAGCGGGAAAAGGAGATCTTCTTGCTGTGGGTGACGGGCCATGGGTCGAAGTACATCCAGGAATCCCTGGTCATCAGCTCTTCAACGGTGAAAACTCACGTGCGGCACATCTACGAGAAGTGCGGCGTGCACAGCAGGGCCGAGATCATGCGCCTGCTGGAGATGGGATCGTAGCGTTACGCGGTTCGACCGCGTGCGTCGCAAAAGGCGCGAAACGGGGATGATCGGCTTTACGAGAGCGGAGGTGCGAGGCATGGAGGCAGCGGGAAGCAACAAGGCGCTGGGCGTGGCGTGCATTCTGGCGGGAGCGCTGTGCTGGGCGTTCTCGGGTACCTGCGTGCAGTACCTCACGCAGGAGCACGGCATGGATCCCCATCTGGTTGTGTGCGTTCGCCTGGTGCTGAGCGCGGCCATCCTCATGGCGGTGTGCCTGGTCACCATGCGCGATCAGCTGAAGAGCATCCTTACGAACCGCAACGCCGTCATCGACCTGGTGCTGTACGGGGTGTTCGGCTGCTTCGGATGCCAGTTCACCTATATCATGTCCATCGCGATCAACACGGCGGGCATCGCCACGCTCATGGAGCAGCTGGGAAGCGTGGTGGTCATCGGATACGCCTGTCTGATGGAGCGCCGCCTTCCGCGCAAGCGCGAGCTGACGGCCATTGTTCTGGGTACGGTGGGCATGACCCTCATCTGCACGCAGGGCGATCTTAGCGGCCTGGCGCTTAGTCCGCAGGGTCTGTTCTGGGGGGTTTTGAGCATGGTGACCCTTGCCGCCTACGTGCTGCTTCCCACCTACCTTATGAAGAAATGGAACGGGGTTGCGGTAACGGCCCCCAGCATCATGGTGGGCGCGGTGGCCGCGCTTATCTTCCTGCATCCGGTTGGCTCTATCGTTCCCGCCGACATGGGCGCTATCGCGGGTATCCTGGGGTCGGTGCTTTTGGGCGTGGTGCTGCCCTATCCGCTGTTTTTACGGGGTCTGCGCGAGGCCGGTCCGGTGGTGGCCGGGCTGCTTACCGGCATAGAGCCCGTAGCCGCCCTGGTGTTCACCACGCTTTTGCTGGGTACGGCGGTGACGGGCTTCGATGCGGCCGGTGCGTTTTTCATCGTGGTCATGCTTGCCGTGGTCGCGCTTCCCGATAGGCCGCGCAGGCTGATGCGCGGACCGTCGTTCGGCTCGTCGTCTCCGGACGACGGCGTTCTGGACGAGAGGCCGCCGCTCTGCTAGTGTGATGAAACGTAGTTTCGTATCATGGGGAAGGCGCCAATATATGGCCTGCAATCAGGGATTGCCTACGGGGCGCGACCGGCAAGCGCATTCTGCGGCCATCGATACGCAGGAGATATCGAGGTACTGGGACGTGCGCGCTCCCAGCTATTCCAACGGGATTCGCGACGAGATGGCGGGCTTCGAGCGCCGCGCCTGGAAAAAGATACGTTGCGCGAAGGTTGCTGCAGCTGATCCCCATTCTGCTGGGAATCACCCTGCTGTCGTTCGGCATGATGCATCTGGCCGGAGGCGATGCGGTTACGGCTTTAATTGAAAACCAGGGCGCTGCGATTTCCCGGGCCGAGATCGACCAGAGGAAGGCCCAGCTGGGCCTTGACAAGCCCTTTCTCGTGCAGTACGCAAACTGGCTGGGAGGGCTTCTGACCGGCGATATGGGCGATAGCTACGTGTCGGAAAGCCCGCGTTCTCCACGTTTGCCTCCAAGCTTCCGGCGACGCTTCTCCTGACGCTCTCGTCGGTGGTCTGCACGGTGCTTATCGCGGTGCCGCTGTACAACCTGTGCGCAGGCGCCTCCCGCGCGTTGGGGGACTCGTCCACGCCCATGATCGCCCAGGCGGTTGGCGAGGCGATGAATATCGCTGCCAACTGGCTGTTTCTTTGTGTGCTGGGAACCGGGGTCGAAGGCGTGGCGCTGGCCACGCTGCTGTCGAACCTGGTTGCGGCGGGGCTGGTTGCGAAAAGGTTGTTCGACGAGGGCGGGTTCGGCGCGGTGGGCAAGGCTGCCTCCTGCATCGATTTCGGGCAGATCCGCTCCATGTTGGCGGTCGGCTTTCCCATCGGGATCCAGGCGTTCGCCATCTCGCTTTCCAACGTGTTCGTGCAGTACCAGATCAACCTCATGGGAGTCGATACCGTTGCGGCGTTCGCAACGTACTTCAAGGTCGAGCTGCCCATGTTCTATCTGATCGTGGCATTGGGCCAGACCACAACCACCTTTGTCGCCCAAAACCACGGAGCGGGCCGCGAGGGCCGATGCAGGCAGGGGATCCGCATCTCTTTGGCTTTGGCCCTTGCGGCGACTTTGGGTCTTTCCGCCCTGATGCTGTCGGTTGGACGCTGGGCGTTCTGGGTGTTCGACGAGAACCCCGCAGTCATCGAGACGGGGCTGCGCATCATCGGCGTGACGTTTCCCTTCTACGTTCTGTACGTGTTCCATCAGGTGCTGGGGGATGCGCTGCGCGGTTACGGCACGACGTTCGGGCCGATGGTCGTCGTGGTGGCCAACATCTGCGTGGTTCGCACAGTCTTGCTTGCGCTGTTGACGGCGCGCCGTTTCGGTTGAGGCGGTGGCCGCCGTGTACCCGATCACCTGGGCGGCCACCTCGGCGTGCATGGCGGTGCTGTACGCGCTTCACAGGAAGCGGCGTACCCGAAACTGCGTCTAGCGCAGCCTTGGATGCACCAGGCACAAGACGAATCCTGCGGCAACCAGCGCGAGGCTCAGCGCGAAAGGCGCTGCGGAACTCAGGCCGTACAGAGACGTGGAAAGCAGCGGTGCGATGATGTAGGTAAGGCCGTTGTTCGACATGATCAGTCCCGCAAGCCCTCCCTGCTCTTCGGGTTCGACGTTGAGGGTGGGACCGACGTTGTATCCGGGCATGGCGAACCCGCATCCGGCTCCCATCAAGGTGCACGCCGCGACGATCAGGGGAAGCGTGGACGCCGCAAGAAACAGCGCGCAACCGGCGGTGACCAGGCCCATACCCGTGCGCAGCATGCTGCGGGCGGATAGCTTCAAGCGCGGCGCTATAACTCCCTGGAACAGGATCATGATCACGGAGGTGAGAATCATCAAGGCCGCCGTGTAGGCGGCGGTCTGGGCGGCATCGAGTTCCAGCTGGTCCTGGATCATGAAGCCGAACACGGATTGGATGGAGGAAAACGTCAGGAGCAGGGTGAAGCCCACAAGCAGGAAGGGCAGCACGCGTCGGTCGAAGTAGCGCACTTTGCGGGGACGGTTTTCCTGCGCCCGGGTTGCTTCGGGGTTGAATGCCAGAACCACCACGGCGAAGGCGGCCAGCATCATGAACGGCATCACGACCAAGGGAAGCATCAGCCCTCCGATCATCGACAGGATGCCGCCCGCGATAGATCCCAGGATTCCGGAGAATCCGTTCATGGCCCCTAGGGCCCCTACCGATTTGACGCGTTCCTCTTCGGTGTGGGAGTTCGACACCAGATAGTACTGTGCGGCCGGCATCACGCCCGAGATCGAGCATCCGTAAAGGAAGCCCCTGGTCGCGAGGGCTCCGAACACAAGCCAGAACCCGGCTATAAGCGCCCGGTTGGCCGCGATCGCCACCGCGGCGAAGCTTCCCAGAGCGATGCAGGCTCCCATCATCGAGATCGCCAAAACGCGCTTGACGCCCGCTTTCTGGGCATACGGACCCCAGAAGCGACTGAACAGGGTGAACATCAACGCAGCCGTCGATATGATGGCTCCGACGCTCCATTCCTGCATTCCCAAGGTTCTGGCAAGAGGGGCAAGGATGGGGTTGAGGATCATCTGGCCCGTATAGGCCAAGATCACCACGGCGAACAGAATCTTGGTCTGTCCTGCGTTCGACGTGCGCGCATCGGCGGCAGGGGGTTTCGAGGGGCTTGCGGTTTCGGTGCTCATCGAGGTCTCCTTGTATGTATAGAACAGCGTTCGAGTGTATAGTAGAACAATGTTCTATGATGTCAATAAGGAATTGCCGGGGGGGATGGACGTGGCAGTGGGGGATGGGACTACGGGGCGGCGCGCAGGGTTGGACGAGGACAAGGTGGCGGTTGCGGCGCTGGGCTTGACCGCCGAGCGGGGTTTAAACGGCTGGAGCATGCGCGACCTTGCCGCCGCGCTGGACGTTTCCCCGTCGGTTGCGTACCACTATTTTCCGAACAGGGACGCCGTGGTGTCGAGGGTGCTTGAGGAGGTGGGTCGTCTGGTGGAGCGCCCCGATCCGCAGCTGCCCTGGAAGGAATGGTACATAGAGGTTGCGGTGAGCCTGCGCCGCGTGCTGCTTGCCCACAACGGAGTGGCCAGCCTCATGCAGATGACGCGCTTTCCCCGGTCGCTGCTGTTCGTGGTCGAGGTGGGTTTCGAGAAGCTTCACGAGGCGGGTTTCGCCGACATGACCCCGTTCGCGTACTCCATGATCTTCAACACTGCCCTCGGCGCGATTGCCGCTCGCGACTACCGTTCCGCCAACGAGCGAGACCGGCGGGTAAGCCTTGACGACACGGCGGCCGGCCTCGGCTCCTGCGCGCATGGCTCGCCCGCCGTCTTGGAGCTGCTGGAGGGGTTCATCGTGCCGCTGTCCATAGAAGATAGGACGGGCGGCCCCTACGAGATGAGCGATCGGTATTTCGGGCTGATCATGCGCTCTATCCTTAACGGTATCGAGTCTACGTTGCTTGGCGGCGGGTCCGGGGCCTAGGGCGGCATCCGAGTCCCTCCGTTCGGAGTTTTCATCGTCGTTCGCAAATGGAAACCAAGGGATCGGGGGTTCGATATACCATAGGGGCATCATCGAACCGCACGTGAAAGGACTCTTAATGGCCAGGGTCAACGAGAACTACGCCAAACTTCCCGGCAGCTATCTATTCGCCGAAATAGCCCGGCGCACGTCGGCGTATGCCGAAGCCCACCCCGAAGCGAAGTTGATCAAGATGGGCATCGGGGACGTCACTCGTCCGCTGGCCCCCGCCGTCGTCGAGGCGATGCATGCTGCGGTTGACGACCTTGCCACCAGCGAGCGCTTCCATGGATACGGCCCCGAGCAGGGTTACGACTTCCTGCGCGAGGCCATCGCCCAGCACGATTTCCGTGCGCGCGGCGTCGAGATCGCCGTGGACGAGATCTTCGTGTCCGATGGCGCGAAAAGCGACTGCGGCAACATCGGCGACATCCTGGCTCTGGACAACGTCGTTGCCGTGTGCGATCCGGTGTATCCCGTCTATGTCGATTCCAATGCCATGAGCGGCCGAGCGGGCGACTACGACGCGGCGGCCGAGCGCTGGACGGATATCGTCTACATGCCCACTACCGCGGAAAACGGCTTCTGCCCCGAGTTTCCCGCCCGGAAAGCCGACGTCATCTATCTGTGTTCGCCGAATAACCCGACCGGCACGGTGCTGAACCGCGAACAGCTGTCCGCTTGGGTCGATTATGCGAACGAAAACGGCTCGATCATCATGTTCGACGCAGCCTACGAGCGCTTCATCGTCGAAGAGGGCGTTCCTCATTCGATCTTCGAGATTCCCGGCGCGAAAACCTGCGCGATCGAGTTCCGCTCGTTCTCCAAGACCGCCGGCTTTACCGGTGCGCGCTGCGGTTACACGGTGGTGCCCAAGGAGCTCGAGCGAGACGGCCAGAGCCTGAACGCCCTGTGGAATCGCCGTCAGACCACCAAGTTCAACGGGGCGTCGTATGTGATCCAGCGCGGTGCGGCTGCGATCTACACGACCGAGGGCGCCCGTCAGATCGAGGAGACGCTGGAGTACTACCGTCGGAACGCAGGCGTGATCAAAGAGGGTCTGGAGGCTGCGGGATTTGAAGTATATGGAGCGGTGAACAGCCCGTATGTTTGGTGCAAGACGCCCGAGGGCGCAGGCTCGTGGGAATTTTTCACCAAGCTTCTGGAAGAGGCGAACGTCATCACCACGCCCGGCGCCGGATTCGGTCCGCACGGCGAGGGGTACGTGCGCCTCACCGCGTTCGGCGATGCCGCCGCGACGGTCGAGGCGGTGGCGCGCATCCGCGCCATGTAACCTGATATGCGTTTCATCTGCGGAAAGCGGGCGTTTGGGCGGTATGCCTAGGCGCTCGCTTCCTCTTTGTCCGAATCCGTCATGCGCGCGATGATCTTTCCGAAGGCCGCAGCCAGAAGCTGTTGGAACAAAACGCCCGCCATCACGGGAAACACCGTTTCCGCAGGAAAGTACGAAGCGGCGATCACAGAACCGGCGGAGATGTTGCGCATCCCGCAACCGAAGGCGATGGGCGCAAGCTCGTCGCGTTTTTGACGGGAGGCTTTCGCCAGACCGATTCCCGCAACGAACGCCCCTGCGGTGAACAGTCCCACGAACGCCACGATCGCGGCCAGCTGGGGGGTGGGGTTGCGCACGTAGACGGCGATGCCCGTTGTGTTGGCCGAGACGATGAGGGGGACGATCAGGCGCGCGATCGGGGAGAGCTCGAGCGCAAGCTTCTTTCCCGCCCATCCGTGCGTCAGTTCGTTCAGCCCGAAGCCCGCGAGTGCGGGAATCGCCACCATGAACAGCATATCGCCGATCATACCGGCGGCGTTCACCTCGATCGATGCGCCAAGGAGGGTGTTGAGCGTGAAGGGGATGGAGAAGGGGCAGATAAGCGTCGAGGCCAGCAGGATCGCCAGAGAGGTTGCCGTGTTGCCGCGGCTCAGCGACACCCACATCACCATGGAGGTGGCGACGGGTACCGAGTATTCCAGCACCAGACCCGCGATGACGTCGCTTTCACCGGCGAACAGCAGGCTTCCCGCGCAATATGCGGCTACGGGCATAACCGCATGGGCGAACAGCAAAACCATCACGACGGGAGCGGGACTGGTGATGGCCCGTTTAAGTTTCGAGAGGCTGATGGTGAGGGAGTTCTGGAACGTCATGATGGCGAACAGGACGGGGACGAGGGATCTGAGGCGCCCGATCTGGTCGGGAAAGGCTATGCCTGCCGCAAGGGACAGCAGGATGACGATCGGCATGCGACGTCCTATGAATCTGCCGATATGCAGCCAGATGCTGTGCGCCTCTTGCGGGTTCATGGTTTTCGGGACTTCCTTGGTTAGCGCAACGTGGACTGGGCGAGGTCGATCAGCTCCGACTTCTTGTGTATACCCAGTTTGGCGTAAATGCGCCTCGTATGGGTGCGCACGGTGTTCTCGGACACGAAAAGCTCTTCTGCGATCCGCTTGACGGTCTTTCCGCGCGCGACGGCCTCGGCCACTTCGGTCTCTCGCGCGCTCAGCCCGTAGGCGCGGCGCACCGCATCCATCTGCTTCGAAAGGCGGTCGGTGAAGATGTGTTCCCGCGTGTCGGGCTTTGGCTTCGGGGGCGAGGGCTCTTGCGAGACCGACCGGATCGCCGCCTTGTCGGGGCGCTGCCTTCTCGTAAGGGCGAGGGCAAGCAGCTCGATGCTGTCGTCGCTGAACGCCTTGGCGATGGTCGTCTTCAAGCTGGTGTTGCATAGGAAATACACTATGGCCAAAACGTATACCATCATCAGCGCCAGAAGGATTCGCACCGGGCGGTAGATTCCCCACAGCTCGACGGCGCTTCCGACAACGAACCCCAGGTCGTGCATGAGGTACACGATGCCGCCCATCAGGCCGTAGGCGAAGAAGGGATGCACGCCCAGATCACGGCTGATCTGGCCGGTTTGGATCATCATCAGCAAAAGCGCGATGCCGTAGATGGAATAGAATACCGCGGAGAGCCACTGCGTGTAGGTTGCGGGAAGAAACGGCATCAGCGCCAGCGAGGTGAGCGCGGCCGGAGCGAGCGCCCGAAAAATAGCCAGCGGGTTGAACTTGACGTCGCGCGAGCGCCATATGACGAGGATCGAGCAGGCCGCTGCCAGCAGGGCGGCCATCGACAGGATGTTCACATACGATCCTATTTCGGGCTGCTCGATGGCGGCGGCCCTCATGCAGCCTGTACAGAACCCCAGCGCCGCGACGCCCAGACCGCTTCGATACAAAACGCGCAGGGTGTTGCGGTAAACGCGACGGTTCTTGCGCGGCTCGTCGGAAAACATCGGCTGAGAGAGGTCGATTTCCCTCGAACTGACCACCAGCGCCAGCGCAAACAGGGGCATGAATGCGAAGGGGATGAGATAGACGGTGATCGCGCGGGGGATAAGGTACAGGGCGAAGTAGATGAGCGCCGAATATACGGTGCCCATCATCAGATCCGCCACGCCGCGGTTGGTTTCCTTGGACATGAACAGTCGCTGCCACAGCAGGTAGAACCCGGCCGACCCCGCGCCCAGCGAGGCTCCCCCGAAGACGAGCAGGGGCATTCTCGCTTCGGGGAAGTACATGGCTCCGATGATCAGCGTCCATCCCAGGAAATAGGGAGCGCCGGCTCCGACTACGAGGGGGCGGGCGGTGATGGGGGGCAAGAAATACGATAGTGCGGCCACGAAGAGAAACGTGGTGAAAAACAGGGTGGCTTGGGCGAGGAAGAACCAGAACAGCAACGCGTTGGACTGCATGTCGAAGGGAAGGAACGGAAAGACGCCGCCCCATATGCCCGCCGCATTGGTGGCCATGAACATGGCGTAGGCCAGTGCGGCTATGTTCGGCTTCAAAAGAAGCTGCAGTGTCTTCATGGCATTCCTCTCGAGTGCCTAGGCTAAGGGCAAACCGTGTTCAGTTCAAGGTGAAAACGGGGATGCGACGGGACGCTTGCAGCGCGGGTGCGTTCCATATGCGGGGAACCAGGGCATGTTACACTCTCTGACCTCGCAATTCACATGATTTATGTGACACGGGGGAAGACCCGTCTCGATAGGATGAGATCGTGGTTTTCGACGAGAGGGGAGAAAATATGCCACAGCTGAACCAGTCGCGCCGTACTTTCATGAAGTCGGCGGGGGCTCTTGCTGCCGTCGCGGCAGCGGGCGGAGCTGCGTCTGCTCTGACCCAGCCAACCGAGGCTTTGGGCTCGAAGCGGGAAGAAGACGCGATCGCCTGGAGCATGTGCAACGTCAACTGCGGAGGCAACTGCATCTTCCAGTGGCACGTCAAAGACGGAAAGATCGCCTACATGGAGACCGACAACATAGGGGATAGGGACTTCCAGGCGCGCGCCTGCTTGCGCGGCCGCTCGATGCGTCGCTGGGTGAACAGCCCCGATCGCCTGCTGTACCCGATGAAGCGCGTCGGCAAGCGTGGTGAGGGGAAGTTCGAGCGTATCAGCTGGGAAGAGGCGATCCAGCTGATCCACGACAAGATCCAGTACACGATAGACACCTACGGCAACGAAGCCATCTACTTCAACTACGGCACCGGCATGTATTCCACGACGGGACGCAATCCAAGCAAGCGCCTGCTGGGTATGCTGGGCGGCTTCGTCAACCAGCTCTACGATTACTCGACCCATATGATGTCCGCCTCGATGCCGTACATGTTCGGCAGCGACAAGAAGAAGGGCAGCGTCTATTCTCCGTACGACAACGTGAACGCGTCGTCGTTCAGCGAGGCCGAGGCCCATTCCGATCTGGTGGTTATGTTCGGCAACAGTCCTGCGGACACGCGCATGGGCGGCGCCAACGCCGTATGGGATTTCGCGCGCGTGCGCGAGGCGGTAAACGAGCGCGGTGGAAAGATCGTCAATATCGATTACCGACTGAACGAGACGTCGGCGGGACACTCCGATGAGTGGCTGCCCATCCGCACGGGAACCGACGCCGCCTTGTGCGCAGCCCTGTGCCACGAGTTTGTCGTGGACGGGAAAACCGACGAGGACTTCCTCTCGACGTACTGCGTGGGCTGGGATGAGTCCACCATGCCCGAATCCGCCAAGGGGAAGGGCAAGTCGTACAAGGATTATCTGATGGGTACCGGGTACGACAAGATCGAGAAGACTCCGGAATGGGCTTCCAAGATCACCCAGATCCCCGCAGAGAAGATCCGCCAGCTGGCAAAGGACCTGGAGAGCGCGAAGGCGCCGTTCGTATGCCAGGGCTGGGGCCCTCAGCGCCACTCCAACGGAGAAGACACCGCGCGCGCCATCTCCATGGTTCCGATCGCGTTGGGGCAGATCGGCCTTCCCGGAACGAACACGGGCCAGCGAGAGGCCGAGCCCCCCACGTATCTGGTGGGCGCCCTTCCGTTCAAAAACCCCATCAAAACGAAGCTTCCCGTGTACCAGTGGCTGAATGCCATCGATCACGGCAGCACGATGACGGCCACCAATGCTGGTATCGTGGGCGCCGATAAGCTGGGAAGCGACATCAAGTTGCTTATCAGCTATGCGGGAAACTGCTTCACCAATCAGCACGGCGACATCAACAAGGTTCACGAGGTTCTGTCGGACGAAACCAAGTGCGAGTTCATCTTGGTGTGGGATACGGTTCTCACCGATTCGGGCAAATACGCCGATCTGCTGCTGCCCGATGCGATGCGAGCAGAGCAGATGAACATGCAGACGCAGGGCTATTCCGAGTACTACACGGGCGTGACGGTGGGCGGGCCTGCCCAGGAGGCTCCGGGCGAGTGCAGGAGCCACTACGATGTGTGCGCCGACATCGCCGAGACCTTCGGCATCCGCGAGCAGTTCACCGAGGGTAGAACCCAGGAGCAGTGGATCGAGTTCCTGTACAACGAAGGTCGCAAGAAGCATCCCGAAATGCCCACGTGGGACGAGATTCTCAAGCAGGGCGTGTACAAGAAGGAGCTGCCTCCCTCGATCGGCCTGAAGGATTTCCGGGACGATCCGGTGGCCCACCCCCTGGGCACCCCTTCGGGCAAGATCGAGATCTACTCCGAAAGCCTCGACAAGCTCAACGATTCCTGGGAGCTGGAAAAGGGCGAGGAGATTCACGCTATCCCGGTGTTTTGGCCCGGTCCCGAGGGGTATGGGGAGGTTACCGACGAGTTCCCCCTGTACTGCAGCGGATTCCATTACAAATCGCGCACCCATTCGTCGTTCGGCTTCATCAAGGAGCTCGACGAGATGAACCGCCAGCAGGCATGGATCAACCCCATCGACGCCAAGCTTCGCAGCATCGAAAACGGGGACAAGTGCCGCGTTAAGAGCCCCGTGGGCGAAATCGAGATAGAAGCCAAGGTCACGCCTCGAATCATTCCCGGAACGGTGGGTATACCGCAGGGTGCCTGGCACGATGCCGACATGAACGGAGACCGCGTGGACAAGGGCGGATGTGTGAATACGCTGACCGCCTATAGGCCCACCCCGCTTGCAAAGGGCAACGGTCCCTCTCATTCGATCATCGTCCAGATTACCAAGGCTTAGGTGAATGCAAGATGACTCAATACGGATTTTATTTCGATAGCTCGCGCTGCACGGGCTGCAAGACCTGCGCGCTGGCCTGCAAGGACTACAAGGATCTGTCGGTCGACTTCGCGTATCGCAAAGTGTACGACTACGAGGGCGGCGAGTGGATCGACGGCGAAGACGGCCCCCGCGTGGCTTCCATGTTCGCCTACCATGCGTCCGTCTCCTGCAACCATTGCGACAACCCCGCTTGCGTTCATGTGTGCCCGACGGGCGCCATGCACAAGGATGCGGACAGCGGCCTGGTCGATGTGGACGCAGGCAAATGCATCGGCTGCGGCTACTGCCATATGGCCTGCCCCTACAACGCGCCCAAGGTCGATCGTCAGCTGGGGCGTTCGGTGAAGTGCAACGGGTGCGCCGAGCGCGTGGCCGAGGGGAAGAGCCCCATCTGCGTGGAGGCCTGCCCGCTGCGCGCGCTTGATTTCGGTCCTGTGGAAGAGATGGCGAAGCTGGGCAAGCGTGCCAACATCGCTCCCTTGCCCGAGCCGAGCTACACCGATCCCAACCTGTACGTGCTCGAATCCGATGACGCGCAGCCGGCGGGAACGTTTGGTGGGGAAGTCAAGAACATCAAGGAGGTAATGTAGGATGACCGCGATGCTTTCCGAATTGCCTCTGGCAATCTTTACCACGTTGGCTCCCGTCGGGGCGGGTGCGTTCATCGCGCTGGCTGCCGTGCAGTGCGCAGGCGCATTTCCCGCTCAGGAACAGGGAACGCGCGCACTGAAGCTTATGTGGGTTCCTTTGGCGTTGGTTCTGGCCGGCTTCATCGCGTCGGCGTTCCATCTTGCCGCACCGGGGAACATGCTGCACGTAGCCGAAGGCATCGGGCGATCCCCGCTGTCGAACGAGGTGACTGCGGGCGGTTTGTTCTTCGTCGTGGCCGCTGCGTATTGGATCGCGGCGTCGTCGGGCAAGCTTGGCGACGCGGCGCTCAAGGCTTTCGGCATCGCGGCGGGTGCGCTGGGGGTCGTGTTTGCGGTGTTTACCGGTTTGGCCTACATGATGGAAACCATTCCCACGTGGAATTCCCCCCTCAACATCGTTGCGATGATTGGATACGCCCTGGTTGGCGGCGCGGCACTGGGGCTGATCATGTTGGATGGCGACGATCGTCCGTTCGGCCGCGTTCTCAGCGCCCTTGCGCTGATCGGCTGCGTCCTGGCGTTCATCGGCGTGATCGGCGTGGCTGCGTTCGCTTCGGGCTTGACGAGTCCGATCGCGGCAGGGTCCGATCTGGTGGCGGGAGCTCTCCCGATGATCGTGCTCGGTTTGGCGCTGATCGCAGCGGCGTCCGTTCTGTCGATGATAGCCGCATCCCGTCCCGGCAAGCCGTCGGCGGCGTATCTGTCCTTGCTGCTGGCTGTGATCGGGGTTCTGCTTGCGCGATTCGCCTTCTATGCGCTGCAGATGTCGGTTGGCATTTCACTGATGTAGGGTTTTCTGCCGCACGCAGCGCTTTGCTTTTCTCGCGCCGATGCGCATGAGTGCTGCGGGGCGGGTACAATGCACGTATGTCGAAGGTGGCTTGGCGGATCTTCCGTCGGGCCACCTTCATATTCGGGGGTGATGACTGACATGTGCGAGACGAAAGATATCGATGGGCAGGCTGTCCTCAATGAAGACATGCTGGCCGACGTTTCGTTCGTATCCGAATCGCTGTCTCCGTTCTTCACCTTGGAGCCGGGGTCGGCTGCGGTCGAAGCTCTTTACGATGCGTTCGCCCATCTGGAGGTGGGAGATGCCGCCGACCAATGGCCTTTCGTGGAGGGAAAGGATGCGCGGGGTCCTCTTTCCGCAATGCAGAAGGGGGCTGCCCGTCGCGCTGCCCTGCTTGACGAATTTCGCCGGTTGTTCGTGGGGCCCCAGGTGAAGGCCGCTCCTCAATGGGGATCGGTATACACCGATCGGGACGGGGCGCTGTTCGGCCGGACTACCGGCGAGCTTCGAGGGTGGCTGCGGGAGCACGGCGCACCCGTTTTCGTTGAACGGAACATGCCCGAAGATCACTTCGGGTGCATGCTGGCGATGCTGTCGTGGATTGCCCGAAACCGTCCTGGCTGCCTGGGCGAGTTTTTAGGACAGCATCTTCTGCCGTGGGCGCCGAGGTTTCTTGATAGGCTGGAGACGGAAACGGACGGCGATTTTTTCCGGGGGTTGGCGCAGATCACGCATGCATCGCTTGAGGGGATGCGCCGCGAGTTGCGTATCGAGGCGCGCCCGGTTCGCCTATACCGCTAGGGGTTCGCATGGATTACGGCTGGGCAAATGCGATCGAAGAGTTTCCGCTGGTGCTGTTCACCACGCTGACGCCGTCTGCGGTGGTGGCGTACCTCATCGTGGCCATCGGAACGCTTGCGCGCGGCCTGGGCGGCGCGGATGATCCTGCGCGGGCGAAGCTGCGCAACGCGCTGGTGGTTACGCTGGTCCTTGCGTCGGTCGGCCTGATCGCGGCGGCCCTTCATCTGGGCAATCCGGCAAACGCCCTGTACGTGTTCGCGGGCGTGGGGCGCTCCCCTCTGTCCAACGAGGTTGTGGCCGTCATCGCGTTTCTCATGCTGTCGGGAGTGTTTTGGATGCTCCAGTTTGCGGTAGAGCCCCATAGGGTTGCCATGACGTTGCTGTATGCCCTGATCGCAGTGGCGGCGGTTATCGTGATTGCGCTGATCGGGTACGCTTACCGCGTCGATACGGTGCTTACCTGGGCGATGTGGCACGTGCCTGCCTCTATAGCGCTTAACGCCCTTGTGGGCGGCGTGATCGTAGCCGAGGGCGCGCTTGGCTTGTTCGAGGTGCGCCCCGTCGGGGCGTTTCGCAGCCCCGTGGCCGTGGGAGCGATGCTGGGCGTTGCGGGGGCCTTGTGCGTGGCAGTGTACGCGATGCAGGGCATGGCGTACCCGGAAATGAGGAATGCGTATGGGACGGCATATCAGCTGGTTCCCCTGTACGGCTGGGGTCTGTGCGCGTTTGTGGCGCTCGAGTGCTCTGCTGCGGTGATCGCGGTGCGAACGTTGGGCGGCGTTTCGTCGCTTACGCGGAAAAGAGCGCGGATGATCGTTGCGATCGTTTCTTCGTATGCGGGCATTCTGGTGATGCGCTTCATGTTCTATATGAGCCATCTTACGGTGGGGCTGGGGTTCTAGAGAGGCTTACCGTCCCCGCTCCCGCCGACGAGTGCGAAAGCTGTGCCGGCGGGGTCGTTCGAGCTTGCCTGATGATGCTAGACGGCCTCGAGCGCTTGGGCGATATCGGCGATAAGGTCGCCGGTTCCCTCGATGCCGCACGAGAGGCGCACCAGATCGGGCGTGATGCCGCAGGCTTCGAGTTCCGCATCGTTCATCTGGCGGTGCGTTGCGTTCGCGGGATGCAGGATGCATGAACGGGAGTCGGCTACGTGGGTTGCTATGGCGGCGATTTTCAGCGCGCTCATGAACCTCTCGGCGGCCTCGCGCCCACCCTCGAATCCGAAGCTCACCACGCCGCAGCTGCCGTTGGGCAGGTATTTCTGTGCCAGCGGATAGTTCGGATCGGAGGGCAGGCCGCAGTAGCGCACGAAGCGGATCTTGGGGTGCTTTTCCAAAAACTCGGCAGCAGCCTGGCCGTTTCTGCAATGCTGAGCCATCCGCACATGCAGGCTCTCAAGGCTGGAATTCAAAAACGATGCGTGCTGCGGCGACTGGATGCTGCCCAGATCGCGCATCAGCTGAGCCGTCGCCTTCGTGATGAAGGCTCCGGCCAGCCCGAACTGCTCGGTGTACACGATGCCGTGGTAGCTCTCGTCGGGTTCGGTGAGCCCGGGAAACTTGTCGCTATGGGCGTTCCAGTCAAACTTTCCAGCGTCGATCACGGCTCCGCCCACCGTGGAGGCGTGTCCGTCCATGTATTTGGTGGTCGAGTGCGTGACAATATCGGCACCCCACTCTATGGGGCGGCAGTTCACGGGCGTGGCGAAGGTATTGTCTACGATCAGCGGCACTCCGTGGGCGTGGGCTGCTTCAGCGAACAGCTCGATGTCCAGAACGTCGAGCGCCGGGTTCGCGATGGTTTCTCCGAATACGCACTTGGTGTTCTTTTGGAACGCGGCGTCCAGCTGCTTGCGCGTGCAATGTGCATCGACGAACGTGACGGATACCCCCATGCGCGCCATCGTCACTTTGATCAGGTTGTACGTTCCTCCGTAAATGGCGCTGCTGGCGACTATGTGATCTCCTGCGCTCGCGATGTTGAACAGGGCGAAAAAGTTGGCGGCCTGTCCCGAGCTGGTAAGCATTCCGGCCGCTCCGCCTTCGAGCTGGGTGATCTTGGCGGCCACGGCATCGTTGGTGGGGTTTGCCAGGCGCGTGTAGAAGTAGCCGGCTTCGGCGAGGTCGAACAGCCTGGCCATATGCTCGGACGTATCGTATTTCCAGGTGGTCGACTGGTAGACGGGAACCTGGCGGGGCTGTCCGTTTTCGGGCTGGTATCCGCCCTGCACGCAGGTTGTTTCTATGCTTTGGCTCATGGGTTCTCCTGATTTTCGGTTGGATCCGACCGCTTCATTATAGGAAGCACCGTCTCCTTCAGCCTCTGCGAATAATCGCATGGGCGTTATCGAAAAGTCAGAACGCACGGCTGCGGCGCGCGGTTTCGACGTGCGCATCGCTTCGTCGGTCGAGCGTTTCGGAAACGATGCCTTCCGAAAAGATGCCGAACAGGTTTCAGTACCTTAACTTATTGTCAAGGGGTCGGTTTTGCGGTCGGGGGAGGGTCGAGGAAGCGGGGATAATCGATTGCGTTATCCGAATCTGAACGATCTCTTTCAAGGAGTATCGATGAATAATGTACTGATTGTCTGCGGTCATCCCGATCTGCAGAGCTCCGCAGCCAACAAAACCGTTCTCGAAGAAGCGCAGGCGCGCATTACGGGCGTCGTCCTGGATCGCATTGCCGACCTGTACCCCGACGGCATGATCGATGTGCAGGCCGAGCAGCGGAAGCTTTTACAGGCCGATGTGGTGGTGCTGCAGTATCCGCTGTACTGGTACGGCATGCCCTCGATCTTGCAGCGCTGGCTGGAGACGGTGTTCCAGCACGGTTTTTCGCACGGCCGCACAGGCGGGAAGCTGCGGGGAAAGAAGCTGGTGGCGTCGTTTACCATGGCGGCGAGCGAATCGCAATGCGAGGCCCAGGGCTTTGAGCCCGGCCAGCTGATCGACACCCAGAAGCGCATCGCACGCTATGCGGGCATGCTGTGGGCGGGGTTCGTTGCAACGGGAGGGATCTTCTCTATTCCCGGAGGGAGCGAGGCTGCGTTCGAGCAGGCCAAGGCGCTGGGTGCCGATCATGCGGAGCGTTTGGCCCGCTTGATCGAGACGCTGTAGTTTCTCTCTTTTTGCGGGCGTTGGGGTCGCGCGCTCCGGGTTTCTGCCGATGAACGGAAGAAACCCGGAGCACAGAGAGGGCTTTCCGAGGCCACGAGAAAAGCGCGCCGGGATGAGTGCCGCTTCCAGCGGTGGGATCTTATTTCGACCCCAGGGTCTGACCGACTACGTAGCCTTGAGTGTAGTTGTGTCCAAGATTGATCCCGAACACGGTGAGCGGGTAGTCGATGCCACCGTAGAAACCGCCCGACACGTTGCCGATGGCGTAGAGCCCTTCGATGGCCTCGCCCTCGGGGGTAACGCACTGCAGGTTGTCGTTCACGCGCACCCCGCCCGAAGCGATGGAGCTCATGCGCACGTGACGGTGGGTGCCGTAATAAGGCGGTACGTCGATCTTCTTGAGGTATTTGGCGGGAAGCCCGAAATCGGCGTCCGACCCCTCATCGCACAGTTCGTTGAAGCGCTTGATCGTTTCAACGAACCGAGCCACATCGGTGATCTCAAGCTTTTTGGCGAGCTCTTCGAGGGTGTCGGCTTTGAACGTGCCGATGAAGCTTTCCAGAACGCCTTTGCGCTCGATCTTCTCTTCGGGCATCCAGTTCTTCAGTTCCTCGGGGTCGATCAGCTTGCCGGGGAATTCCGCTGCCTTGGACATGTATTCGCTGTCGTAGATCTCGACGTAGTTCCCCTGGTCTTCTTCGCTTTGGAGGTAGCAGTTCATCAGGGACATCTCGGTGGTTTCGCAGCAGAAGCGCTCTCCGTTCATTTTCATGCGCAAAAACGGCATATCGCACATCGACGCGGGGCCGGCGTCGAAGTCGTGCAGCATCTTGGTGTGTGCGATGTTTTCCATGCAGCCGCCTGCCCACACGATCATCTTCTGTCCGTCACCGGTGCGCCCAGACTGCTTGGGTCCCATATGGCGCATATCGGGCAGGTAGTAGTTCAGCATGTCGGTGTCGTTTTGGTAGTCTCCCGTTGCTACCACCACGCCGTTATTCGCATTAAACTGAAGGTAGGTCTTGCCGCTTTTCGCGATCACCCCGGTAACCTTGCCGCTATCGTCAACGACCAGCTGCTCGGCTGCGCAGCTGTAGAAGATCTCGACCCCGGCCTTTTCGGCCACGGCGCACAAAGCGATCATTCCGTCCCCCACGGTGTAGGGTTTGGGGCCGAAGTACGAGGTGACAAACGACAGGTTGTATCCGAACTTCGCCAACATGGGCTTGTGTTGGATGTTGCCCTGGTCGACAACCTGCGCCCCTCCCTCGGCGGAGCGCTCGATAACCCACTTCACGGCTTCGCCCGATTTCTCTGCCCACATTTGCAGGAGCTTGCGGTTGGGGCGGTGCTGGGATTCGTGCATCATGAGGTCGATGAGGCTGGCGACGTCGGCGGGATCGCTGTTGGCCAGGTCGATGCCCGATCCCGAATTGCCGTACGCCGAAGCGGTGGGCTCCTTCTGGATGAGAGCGACCCTCGCTCCCTTTTCGGCAGCGGCGAGGGCGCAGGGAACTCCTGGTGCCCCGGCGCCGATTACGACCACGTCGTAGTCCTTGGTTTCCTTGATATCGGCGATGGCTGCGGGCTTCTCGAAGAAACGGGGGAGGCCGGTGCGGTCGTGTCCGGCCGAGACGGTCTTTTCCGTCGCTGCATCGCCCGCCGCGTTTTTCGATTTGCCGCCTGTGGATTTGGGGCTGCACCCATTCAGCGCCCCGGCTCCGGCTACGCCTGCGGCTGCAATACCTCCGAACTTGAGTAGATCGCGTCTGCTGATTCCCTCTGACATGCTGTGATCCTCCTTCAAACCGCCCGGCTACTTCGTCCCCTTCGCCAGGGCTTCCATGCCCGCAACTCTATGACCCTGTGCCGCGATCGTCTTTCCCCCATATGAATCCCAAGGGGGGTATTTGCATCACCCTGCTGCAATCACCCCCTTCCGACGTGCGATAATGCGCTCGAAAACGTACAATGACACGGATATGGGGAAGAAGAAGGAGCGGTGCGATGGATAAGCACGTGGCGGAGGTTTGGGATCCGGATCTTTTGATCTCGCCTCCCTCGTCCGAAGGCGCACGTCTTCCGGGGAGCCGCCTGCTCGATACGATTCCCTACGTGCCCTTGGCGTTCGTTGGGTTGGGCTTGTATCGGGCATGGATCGAGCTTGTGTTCGTGGGCTCGTTCGTGGAGTTCCCGTTCGAGGCGTTTGCCGGACATGACGTGTACGACCTTGCGATGATCGTCGTGCTTGTTTTGAGTGCGGCGTTTCACAGGGCGCTCGAACCTCTCATCGAGCGAAGCGCGGCGTTCGCGGTGGTGGCCGTGTCCATGGTGTCCAGCACATGCCTGGCATGGCTGAGTGTGGCGATGCCGTCGTCGGCATCATCGGTTGCCTTTCCGGCCACGGTGCTGGGCGGTATCGGAACCGCGTTCATCATTCTCCTGTGGTCCGAGCTGTACGGATGCCTCAGCCCGTTTCGCGTGGGGCTGTACTACTGCGCATCCATAATCGTGGCGGCGTTCGTCATTTATTTCTGCCGCGGATTGGCCTACCCGTGGTTGTTCGGTACATCGGCCCTGATCCCGATAGTGTCTTTGCTGCTGTTGGCGATCGGCTCTATGTCGCTTACGTCCGAGGAGCGCAACCACATATCCTCGCGATCGTTCTCGTTTCCCTGGAAGCCGACCCTGCTTATGGCGGTGTATGCGTTTGCGTACAGTCTTCGGGAGGAAAGCCAGTACGCAAGCTCGTTCGGGCCCCATTCGGCGTTCGGGACGCTGTTCATGGGCATCCTTTTGTTCGTGATGATTCACCGCCAAGGCAGGGACTTTCAGTTCGCCACGCTGTACCGCTTCGCATTACCGCTGATGACCGGCGCGTTTTTGGTGGTTCCCGCGTTCGGTTGGTTTAATGCTCAGGTGTCGGATTTCTGCGCGACGGCAAGTTACACGGCGTTCTCGGTGCTCATCATGATGCTTATGGCCTCGATGTCGTATCGCTACGGGATATCGGCGCTCTGGCTGTTTGGCATCGAGCGTGGTGTGCGGGCGGCGGTGGCGCTGGGCGGGCGGCAGGTATCCGAGGGCATCATGTCGCTCAGCGGTGGCTCCGATGCGTACAGCTTGGTGATAGGCTCTATAACCGTTGCGATGGTGGTGGTGGGAACGGTGCTGTTCATGAGTGAGAAGGACTTCTTCGCGCGGTGGGGCGTGTCTTTCAAAGACGAGGATCCTGAGCCTGATGAATCTAATGCCCATCAGGAGCGACGCGTTCGTTCGGGGGAGATGGCCCAGTGTTACGGCCTATCTCCCCGCGAGCTTGAAGTGGCCCAGCTTCTCGCGGAGGGAAAGACCGGGCCGCAGGTGCAAAGCGAGCTGTTCATCTCGAAAGACACGGTGAAGACGCACGTCAAGCACATTTATCGAAAAATGGGAATCCACTCCCGAGACGAGCTGATCGAGCGATGGTCGGACGTGGCACCCGTCAAGTGAATCGTCGCCTCCTGCGGTTCGGTTTGCTGGTAGACTGCGGATAATACCGCGCGGGCTTTGCGCTCGCCGCACGACGAAAGGCTTTTCATGGTTCTCTCCGATCGCGACATCAAAGCCCAGATCGCCGCCGGGCGCATCGGCATCGATCCGCTCGCTCCCGAAAACATTCAACCGGCGTCGGTCGATGTGCGCCTGGGATCGAATTTTCGGATCTTTCGCAACTCGTCTCACGCGTTCATCGACCCCCTTGTCGATCAGCCTGGACTTACCGAGGAAATCGAGGTTGAACCGGGCGGTGCGTTCATTCTCCAGCCGGGGCAGTTTGCTTTGGGCACGACGTTCGAGTGCATTTCGGTGCCCGACGACATTCTGGGCAAACTCGAGGGCAAAAGCTCGCTGGGTCGCATGGGCCTCATGATCCATTCGACGGCCGGTTACGTCGATCCCGGCTGGGTGGGCGAGATCACGCTCGAACTCTCCAACGTGGCAACCCTGCCCATCGTGCTTCATCCCGGAATGCGTATCGGGCAGATGTCGTTCGAGCGCATGAGCTCACCGGTCGAGCGTCCCTACGGCAGCGCGGGGCTGGGAAGCCACTATCAGGGACAGCGCGGGGCATCTCCTGCCCGCAAGCTGTCTTAGATTCGGCGATTTATAAGGACGGTGAGACTTGCTTCGGCGGACTCACGGAGCCGTTTGCCTTCCGATACACGGTGATTGCCTTTAACGGGGTCGCGCTTCTTTCTATTGACATGAGGAAACGCGGTTCTATGATAAGAATTGGAATTCGTTTTCAGTTTGGATCGCAACGATGGAACGCAGGCGTACATACGATACGAAGCAGAAGCGGCTGGTGCGCTCGGTGCTCACCCAGGCTCCCGATCGGTACTTTTCGGTCGATGAGGCTCATTTCAACCTCGTGGAAGCCGGAGAGTCGGTAGGCAGGACCACGGTGTACCGGGCGCTCGAGGCGCTGGCCGACGACGGCTTTGCGGTGAAGGTGTTCGGGCCGGCTGGCGGCGAGGCGCGCTATCGGCTTGCTCCTCAGGCTCCTCGAGCCGCAGGTCAGCTGCTTTGCCTCGATTGCGGTCGCGCACTTCCCCTCGATTGCGGCATGCTGGACGATTTCTCCCGGCATGTGCAGAACCACCATGGTTTCGAGATCGACACGTCTCGCACGGTTCTGTACGGGCTGTGCTCGGGCTGTCGAAGCCGACGGTCCGATTCTTCGATCGAGCGTTAGAGGAGAAAACAGGGGATTCGGTCTCATCACGCGCAAGGAGTTCATCGGTTCGCTCATCGTTTCGTCCATGATGGTGGTTCCGGTGGCATGCGCATTGCAGGTTGCCCGCAGCTGGCATCAGATGTATGCCGTTTCCGCCCTGGTGGGTGTGGTCACCACCGTCGCGGGCATCGTCGTGTCGTACGCGTTCGGGCTGAAGCCCGGTGGAACCATCGTGCTGATGGCGGTGGCTCTGTTGTTGGTTGTCCTGGTGGCGAAGGCCGTGCTTTCTCGCTTGCGGCCAGCGGCGGTAGGAAGAAAGGCGCCGATCGGCCAAGGTGGCAGCCGGCGTCTTGGACAGGGCCGCTAGCCGGTGATGATACGAGGCAGCGGGATGTCGTGGGGCTCGACGGGCAGGCTGGAGCAGCGCTGTTCGACGAACGCGAATCCGACCACAACGGCATTGGGGCGGGTTTCGGCGAGGAGGCGGTCGTAGTTTCCGCCACCGTATCCCAGGCGGTTGTTCTTCTGGTCGAATCCAACCAAGGGGACGACCACGGCATCGAGGTCTTTTGCTTCGGCTGACTGCAATCCCAGCCGGACAAGTTGATCCCGTGCGATCGATTTTGCCGGAGAGGTAAGGAAGGGCAGGCTTCTGTTCCGATACGGTTCCGCCATCAGCCGAACGAATTCCATACGGATGCGAGGGGATCCCGACGGTTCCGGCGCGTCTTTCACCATGACGGGGAAAAAGCAGCGCCACCCCCGTTCCATCGCTTCGAACGCGAACCGGTCCAGCGACGGCTCGCTTCCCATGGCCGCATACAGGGCTACCGAAGGCGCGTGGCACCCTTCGAGCGGACCGAGCTCACCGAGGCGTTCCAGGAGGTAGGCGGAAAGCCGCCCGCACATCGAGATGCTGCGTGTGGCGCGATCCGCTTCGTCGATGCGATTGCGACGGTCTATCAGCATGCGGCGCAGGGTGGTTTTTTCGGAACTGCGCGGTGGTTCTTCGGCGCTGGTATCGCTTTCCATAAGGGTTTCTCGTTTCGGTGAAATAAGGGTCGCGTCATGCGAAGGGGACGCGGCGTTCATTTTTAACCAGGGCCCGCTTCCTATTTTAAGCCCAATGAAGGCTGAGGGGTGTTGGATCATACGGCTTTCGGCGTGTTTGCGTGGCGCATTATGGAGATTATCGGAGAATCGATCGGCCATTTCATTTAATGGAAACGTAACAAGACATACGGTGCATTATGATTCCCTGATGGTCCAAAGGCGATCGAGACGAGAAGCGGTATGCGCGCAATGCGGTGAGGGTCTGCGCGATCCGCGCTAGGGGATGCCTCGGGTTTCCCGAAAGGGGACTTCCGGTTGGCGATAGATGTGGAAGGTGGCAGCTGATGAAGCTCAAGGCTTCTATCGATTACGGCGTTCGCGCCATGATGTATCTTGCGATAAAGGGCGGCATCTGCTCTTCCAAAGAGATTGCCGAGCACATGGATATTCCGCGCGATTATCTTATACAGCTTGGTTTGAAGCTGCGCAACGCCGGGCTCATTAACGCTCGTCCTGGGAAGAACGGCGGATATACTCTGGTCAAAGATCCTGCCGAGGTCTCTATTCACCAGATCGTCGCCGCATTCGAAGAGACATACAAAGACCCGCGCCATCCTTTGACGGGCAAGCATGTTGAAGACATTATCGGGGGCAAGGTGGCGAACGCCTATGCGCTTATCTCGTCGAGCGTCGATATGTTCCTTGATCGGGTGACCATTCAAGATCTTTTGGATGCGGGAGAGACGAAGGAAGACAAACGGGCGTTCTTCGAGCGCATCCAAAGCGAATAGGCTGCCTTAGGTGTCCCACAAAATAGTTTGTGGGACACAGATGAGCGTTAAACCTCAATACCCTCCGCGATATTGAGCAGTTCTGTGAACACGAAGATCGATGGCCTTTGCTCGGCGTGCGGGTATAGAGCATTGTCGATAGAGTATAAAAAAAGCCAAACAAACGTTTGGCCTGCGGTTTTTGGTGGTGCGCCGTGAGGGATTCGAACCCCCGACGTACTGATTCGTAGTCAGTCCCTCTATCCAGCTGAGGTAACGGCGCACATCGAAACAGCGAAAGCTATTATACCCGTAACGAACCGGGAGTCAACATGCCATTTGTATTTTTTGAATTCAGCCGCATGGGCGGTGCATAACGTTTTCGCCGAACGCAACGCGCCGACGTGGTGAAGCGGTTCGCTGGGCTCCTTACCGACCGGGATGGCGATCGAGGTCTGATCGATACCCTGGTCTGATAGCATGATGCTATATCGGAACGGGGCGCCTGTCTTTTTCGTCCCGTCCCTCTGAGCTAAGGGGAATCGTTATGGACCAGCAGCGCGCATTCGAGCTTTACGATCGATTCAACGAGGTTAACGGCATCGATCTCGAGGCATTCTCGCATCTCGACATCAAGCGCGGGCTGCGCAACGCTGACGGGACCGGGGTGCTGGCCGGCGTGACGAACATCTCGAACGTTCACGGCTACCTGGTTTCGGACGGTTCGCGCGTTCCCGACGAGGGCTCGCTGTGCTATCGAGGCTTCGACATCTACGACTTGCTGGGCAGCGCGGAGGAAAGTGGGGACGACGATCGGCGCTTTCGCTTCGAAGAGATCTCCTATCTGCTTCTCCTTGGCGATCTGCCCACGCGCGAGCAGCTTGATGCGTATCGGGCGGTTCTCGACGGGCAGCGCGAGCTCCCCGATGGCTTCACCGCTTCGATGATCATGCGCAACACGCCTCCCGACATTATGAACGTGATGTCGCGGTCGGTGCTGCTGCTGTATGCCTATGACGATCAGGCTGAAGACCGATCTCCCATGCACGAGATCGCGACGGCTGTTTCGCTTATCTCGCGTCTTCCGCGCATCATGGTGCTTACCTACCACGCTCAGCAGGCGCGCTACCATAACGGGTCGATGATCATGCATCGGTTCGTTCCCGGTCAGTCCACGGCCGAAACCGTGCTTTCGATGCTGCGTCCCGATCGCTCGTTCACCGCCGACGAGGCGCGCATGCTCGACATCATGATGAGCCTTCATGCCGAGCACGGGGGAGGCAATAACTCCACGTTCACCACGCGTGTGCTGACCTCGGCCGATACCGATGCGTATTCCGCATACGGCGCGGCGATGGGTTCTTTGAAGGGACGGCGCCACGGGGGTGCGAACCACCAGGTGCGCGCCATGCAAAACGAGATCAAAAAGAACGTCGCTCATTGGGACGACGAAGGGGAGGTAGCCGACTATCTGCGCAAGATCGTGAATCGAGACGCATACGACCGAACGGGCCTGGTGTACGGTATGGGTCATGCGGTGTACACCAAGTCGGATCCCCGTGCGGTGGTGTGCAAGCGGTTCGCCGAGCAGCTGGCGCGCGGTACCCGGTTCGAGGCCGAGCTCGAGCTGCTGAAGTCTATCGAGCGTCTCACGCCCGAAGTCATGCGAACCGAACGAAACTCCAAGAAGGCCATGTGCGCAAACGTCGATATGTATTCCGGGTTCGTGTACTCGATGATGGGTATCCCCGAAGAGCTGTACACGCCGCTGTTCGCTTGCGCGCGCATGGCGGGCTGGGCCGCCCATCGATTCGAAGAGATCGTGTCGGGCAAGCGCATCATACGTCCGGCGTACAAGTCCACGCATGCGGCAAAACGCCTCTACCTTCCTATCGATCGGCGATAACGACCGGATCGCAGCCGTTTTGAAGGCGCTGCGCGAACGCGAAACGCCCCCGCTTCCTGGAAAGAAAGCGGGGGCGTTTTTGGGGGTCGGTATTTTGCTCGATCGGGATCGAGCAAACGCTAGTCGTTTCTGCGCGTTCCCTTGTGTTCCTTGGCGATTGCGGCGACGACGCCCGACATCGCGACGAGGGCGATTACGTTGGGAAGAACCATCAGCTGATTGAACAGGTCGGCAAGCTCCCAGACCAGTTCGTTGGAAGCGAGCGAACCCAGGAAGATGAACATCAGCGCAACGACCGAGAACACGTTCACGGCTTTTTTGCCGGCCTTGGGGAACAGGTATTGCACGTTCAGCTTCGCAAACAGATTCCATCCCAGAATGGTGGAGAAAGCGAACATGAACAGGCAGATGGCGACGAAGATATTGCCCCCCTGCGCTCCCAACAGCGTACCGAATGCGGCTTGGGCGAGGTTGGTCTTGCTCAGACCGCCCGCCACGGCGGCGGCGTAATCCTGGGCGAAAGCTCCGTCACCGACGAACATGGTGGAGATGACGACCAGGGCGGTGATGGAGACGACCACGATGGTGTCGATGAATACGCCCACCATGGCGATGACGCCCTGCTCGTGAGGTTCGGAAACCTTCGCCATAGCGTGAGCGTGCGGGGTCGAGCCCATGCCCGCCTCGTTGGAGAACAGGCCGCGCTTAGCGCCCTGAGACAACGCTGCGATCAAGCCGAAGGTCATACCGCCTACCTCGGCGGCGGGATTGAAGGCGGACTGGAAGATCAGAGCGAACGCCGGCCCAACGTTTTGCCAGTTGGCGATAAGGACGACGATGCCGCACAAGATGTAGATGATAGCCATGACGGGCACGATCTTTTCGGTCACCGAGGCGAGTCGCTGGATGCCGCCCAAGAACACGAATCCGGCCAGCACCACAACGACCAAGCCGATGATCCAGGTGGGGATGTGGAAGGCGTTGTTCATGGTTTCGGCGATGGAGTTGGACTGAACCATGCAGCCCATGAAGCCCAGCGCCAAGATGATGGCGATGGCGAAGAACCCGGCCAAAAACCGGCCGAGCCTACCCGTGAAAGCGGTGGTGATGTAGTACGCGGGGCCGCCGTGCACCGATCCGTCGGCGTCTACCACGCGGGTCTTCTGCGCCAAAACGGCCTCGGCGTAGTTGGTTGCCATACCCAGGATGGCGATGAGCCACATCCAGAAGATGGCGCCCGGGCCGCCCACGATGATGGCGCCGCAGGCACCGACGATGTTTCCGGTTCCCACCTGGGCGGCGACGGCGGTGGCAAGCGCCTGGAACGAGCTGATTCCCCCCTCTTGCTTACCTCCGCGCAAAGAGAACCCGCTGAACATGCGGGACAAGCCTTCGCCGAAGCGGCGGAACTGAATGCCGCCGGTGCGAATGGTGAAGAACAGGCCGGCCCCTACCAGAAGAAACACAAGGACGTAGTTCGATAGGTACGAATTGATCGTTTGAACGACCGGGAGAAGCACTGCTTCCAAGGTTGCCCCCTTCGAGATCGCGAACACTCGAGGGAGATTCCTAATGAAGATGAAGACGAGTATGCGGCGCTGGATGTGCGTAGGCACGGCTGCAAAAAAGTCTCCGTCGGTTTGCCTGAGAGATTCAGCTGCGGATGCAGCCTTGCACCTTCGGCATTCATTTAAGAATTTTCCAGAGTGTTCTCCGCTTCCAGTTTCGGCGACGTCGATTCAAGAAGCTTCACTGAACTTATGGATGGCAATTATGATTGCGCCGCTTCGGGGTTGCAATACCTCATTTTGCCGAACGGCGGTTTTTAGCCCGGCGGCGATCTTGCGTCAGCTGAGGGCGTCGGAGCCGGTATAGGCGCGGAACTCGTGGATCAGTTCGTCTTGCAGCGCCCCAAGGTTTTCAGGATCGCGCCCGCCCGCCTTCTGCCCGTCGATCGAGCGCACGGGTAGGCAGAACTTGGACGACGAGCTGATCAGGATCTCGTCGGCGTCGTAGAGCCTATCGAGCGTGAAGGCCCGCTCGATGACGGGGATGCCCAGACGGTAGCAGGCTTGGATCATGTGGGTTTTGGCTATGCCGCGCAGGATGTGCTCGTCGTTGGGGTGCGAGTAGAACACACCGTTTTTGAGGATGGATACGTTTGAGTGGGAGCATTCGGTGACCACGCCATTGCGGTGCAGGATGGTTTCGGCGGCATCTCGTTCGCGGGCCATTTGGCTGTACAGGACGGCGGGAAGCAGGTTGAGCGTTTTCACGTTGCCGTACTCGAAGCGCTTGTCTTCGGTGACGGTCACGTTCACGGGAGTGCGGATGCTCCCTAGACTCTGAGGGCGGATGAGCACCCACAGCTTGCCCTTCATAGCGGGATCGTATACATGATCGCGCATGGCTACTCCACGCGTGACCTGCCAGTATACAAAATGGGTGTCGCCGTCTACCTTCGCCAGAAGATCGAACAGCAGCTGTTTCAGCTCGTCTTTGCCCGAGGGGATGGCGATGCCGAGGGCCCGTGCGCTTGAGTAGAAGCGATCGAGGTGGTCTTCGACGAGGTAGGGTACGCCGTTGGCGCCCATCGTCGCTTCGTACACGCCGTCGCCGAAGAAATGGGATCGGTCGTTGAACGGAACGGTCACTTCGTCGACGGTTCCGATGTTGCCGTCGTAGTAAGCGAGGTTTTCCACAGGCGTATCCTTTCGATCATAAAAAAAGCGCCCCGACCAGGGACGCTTGCAATTCTGGCGGAGGAAGTAGGATTCGAACCCACGATACCTTTCGGCATAACAGTTTTCAAGACTGCCGCCTTAAACCGCTCGGCCATTCCTCCAGATAACAGATGCATTCGATGCGACGGGCGGATCGGTGAGCGGTGCGCCGCCAACCCTTCGAAAGCGTGTCAAAGAATACCATATATAATGGCGCCATGACCGATGAAGACTATATGCGCCTTGCAATCGAAGAGGCTCGGAAAGCCGCCGAATGCGGCGAGGTTCCCATCGGGGCCGTGGTGGTGTATGCGCCCATCGACAAAGGAACGAGGCGGCCGTTGGCCGAGCCTCGGGTGGTCGCCCGTGCGCGCAACTGCCGGGAGGCCGACAGGGACCCGTCGGGGCACGCCGAGTTCAAGGCCCTGATGGAAGCCGCGCGCCAGCTTGATGCGTGGCGGCTGTCGGGCTGTACCGTGTACGTTACGCTGGAGCCGTGCATCATGTGCGCGGGCCTTATGCATCAGTCGCGCGTCGATCGATGCGTATTCGGGGCATCCGATCCGAAGGCCGGCGCCCTGGGATCGCTTTATCGGGTGCATGCCGACGAACGGCTCAATCATAACTTCGAAGTGGTTTCCGGCGTGCTGGGAGAAGAGTGCGCCGAGCTGCTTACCAGGTTTTTCGCTGAACGGCGGGAGAAGCGGGGGAGACAACGTGGCTAGGGTAGACCAATCGGAGGGGAGCGTCGGCTCGCCGTCCGGGGCCGGATCGGCCCGGGAGCCGTCCGAATCGGGAGATTCGGGATGGATCGAGCTGGTTGCTCCCGCGAAGGTGAATTTAGTGCTCGACGTGGGCGATCGGCTCGAATCGGGTTTCCATCGGGTGTCTACGATACTTCACGCGCTGAACCTTCACGATACGGTGCGCATGCGCCGCACGGTTGGCTTCGAGGGCGGGGGGCTGTCTGCGATCGCCGAGGTGAGGGCGAGCAATGATGTCGAGGTTCCCGCCATCGCGCCTGCCGACAATCTGGCTGCGAGGGCGGTAATGTCGCTTGCGCGCAGGCTGGGTCGTGCGGAAGACGAGCGCATCGAGATTCTGATCGATAAAAGCATCCCCGTTCAGGCGGGACTTGGCGGCGGGTCGTCCGATGCGGCGGCGGCGCTTGCGGGCGCTTGCGCGCTGTGGGACGTCGATGCCGGATCGCGCGCGGTTTTGGACGCGGCTTGCGAAGTGGGAAGCGACGTTGCGTTCTTCCTGCAAGGCGGTTGCGCTGCGTTTTCGGGGAAGGGCGATCGGTTCGTGCGATCCCTGCGCCCGTCGAAGTGCCCGGTGGTGCTGGTGAAGCCCGATCGAGGGGTTTCAACGGCTGCCGCCTATCGGGAGTTCGATAAAAGTTCCGCATCGGCGCACCATGTCCATCGGAGGGTCCTCGATCGGATGGAATCGGCTGACGATGCGGTGCTGCTGAACAACCTCGCCGCTGCGTCCGAGGCGCTGGAACCCGAGCTTGCCGAAGTTCGCCGGTGGCTGGAGGTCCGGTGCGGCGAGGGGCGCGTGCTTCTGTGCGGGAGCGGCTCGTGCACGTTCGCCCTGTGCGAGGGGTTCGACGAGGCGGATGCGATTTCGATCGAGGCGCGCAGACGCGGATGGTGGTCGTGCGCGACTTCTCTGGGGTCGCTGAAGGCGGCGGTCGTTCGCTGAACCGCCGGGTTTCGCGCAGGCCACCTCGTTCGGGTTCCGGTTATGTTTTTGCGTTGCGCGGCAGATGCAAGTCGGGTATCATTCTGCTTTGCTCATGGAGAAGTGACCGAGAGGCCGAAGGTGCTCGCCTGCTAAGTGAGTAATCGCCACAAGCGATTCTAGGGTTCGAATCCCTACTTCTCCGCCAGCGTGTTTTCGCGCTCCCGTTGTCGGGGGCGCGTTTCTTTTTTCCAGGCCGGGTTTCGCGCAGGATTCGGCTGTGCCCGTCTCGATTCGATCAATTTGACAACAGGTTCTCCATTAGGCGTGAAATGGGCCATCCCCGCGCTCGAGATCCGTTCGCATAGCGTAGAATCATGGGCGATGCGCGTATTTCATCGCTGCTCAAAGAGCAAGGAGTTGTCATGACCGACAAAAGCAATATCGTCCTTATCGGCATGCCGGGCGCTGGCAAATCGACGCTGGGCATCGTTCTCGCCAAGATCCTGAACAAGGATTTCGTCGATGCCGACCTTCTGATCCAGAACCAATCAGACAAGACGCTGCAAAAGATCATCGACGCGCTGGGCCCCGAAGGGTTCATCGAGGTCGAGAATGCCGTTCTCAGTGGGATTTCGGCCACGAACTCCGTTATCTCCACGGGGGGTTCGGCCATCTATTCCGACGAGGCCATGAGGCATCTGGCGGAAATCGGCACCATCGTGTACCTCCAGATCTCTTACGACTCGCTCAAAACGCGCCTGGGCGATCTGCAGGAGCGCGGCGTGGTGCTCAAGAACGGCGTGAGCATGAGCCTTCACGACCTCTACGACGAGCGTAAGCCCCTGTACGAGAAGTACGCCCAGATAACCGTCAACGTTGACGATCTGACTATCACCGCCGCGGCTCGCAAGGTCGCTTCCGCGGTGGAGTAGCGGGGCCGACGAAGCGTGGGTGCCGGAATCCGCAGGAACGGGCTCGACCTGAAAACGACGTTGAAGCTGGCGCTGGGCTTCGCGTGCATGATCGCGTACAGCCGCATGCTTTCCCAGGGCTTCGTGGGTTACCTTACCCAAGGAGGGGCGGCGATCGCCGACCCCTTCTACGCTGTGCGCCTGGTTGCCGAGGTGGCGGTGCTGCTGGTTTTGGCGATCGGGGGCTACCTGCGTAAGTTTTCGGTGACCACCGGCGTTTTCTTCATCTGCACGGCGGTTATGACCGCCGCTACCATCGCGGTGGCCGCAACCGACGACCTCGGATCGGCGGGCGCTTCGCTGTTCTTCGCGGCGGGGGCGGCCAACGCCGTGGTCATGTACGTATGGCTGCTGCTGCTCAGCCGCTTTTCCATGCTCCAGATCATGGCGTCCACCCTTGTCGGACTCGTTATCGCGGGTGCGATCATCGAAGGGTCGCCAAGACTCGGTGAGGAAACCTGTTTGGTCGTAGCCGTGCTCTGCGCATTTTCGGCCGGTTCTTTGGCGCTGAACCTCGATCCCCGCCTCGAATCGGCGAAAGCCGACGGAATGCCGGCCGGGGTCCTTCCCCGCATCCCCTGGTTCAGCGTGCTGCTCATTCTTGCGAACGGCATGCTGGGCGCTATGCTGTACACCATTGCGAACCGTCGCCTGTCCTTGGTGACGGATGGGGCGAATTACGCCGTGTTCGCGGTGGGGGCGGTTCTCACCATAGGCTCCGTCGCCTTCATAATGCTGAAGCGCCGCGATTGGATCCATATCGTGTGGGTTCCTCCGTTCGTGCTGCTCTCGGTGGCCATCGTGTTCTCCTGCTTCGTATCGGACGCGTCGTCTCAGGCCTTCCTCGGCTTTCTTCTGGCGGCCGTTTTCTGCTTCCGGTTCCTGTACTGGATGGTGTTCCCGTCCATGTTCTCCCTGCTGAAGGTGCCGCGTGCGTTTTTGGCGGGATTGCTGCTGGTGGCGGTCAACGGGTCGCTCGCCAATTTCGTCGGGGCGAACATCGGGGCGCTCTTGCCGATGAACATTCAGGTCATCAGCAATGCGGGGTGCGTTATCGCTGCGGTTTCGGCGCTCGTGCTCGCCGGCGCCATGACGCTTAACCGCGAGGTGAACCTGCGTCCCTACGAGATCGAGGACGAGGATGGCGCTTCGCCTTCCTCCGTATCCCGTGTGCGGGCGGCGGGCGCGGAACCGGATGCCGATCGGCTTGCATCCGCTCCGGCAGCAGCGGGTTCGCAGGCGGTCGAGCCGCTTTCCGGCGAGGTTCCGGCTGCGGCGCCCAAGACCCCCTCTTCGGAAGAGGCGGGTCCGAAGAAGGTGGATCCGGCTTTGTCGGATACGCCGGCAATCGAGGCGGCGCAGCGGCGGGAGGAAGATGCCCAGAGCTCGATCGCCGATCAGCTGAAGCAGCGCGTCGACGACGTGTCGGAGCGCTACGGCCTGACGGCTCGGGAGTCCGAGGTGGCCCTCCTTACCGCGCAGGGTTTTTCGTGCGCCTATATTTCGGGGAAGCTGGTTGTGTCGAATTCGACGGTGCGCTATCACCAGCAAAACGCCTACCGCAAATTAGGGGTTCACTCGCGCAACGAACTGATCGAGTTCGTGAACCGTGTGAGCGAAGATTAGCCGCACTGCTCCAAAGGCGGCCGAAGCAGGTGCCGGCATGGATGAATCCTTCTCTCCCGCATTTGGGCGCACCCTGTTGTTTTTACCAGCTTCGCCTGATGGGAGGCTGTAGAGTGGCTTGTCGTCGATCCTGTTAGTTTTGGCAGTTTTGCTTCGAGGGGGCTCTCGGTAGTATACGTTGCCGAGAGTGCCGTATTCGTGCGCAGTCGGTACGCCTTGCGCGCGCATACGGGGTGGGACGCCCGCGCGCCTCGCAGCGCGCGGATGAAGGAGATACCGCATGGCATATGAAGGCGCAAAGCCTCCGTACCCGCTGTTCATCCATCTCGATGGAGAGCGGGTGGTCGTCGTGGGCGCAGGCGCGGTCGCGCAGCGCAAGATCGAAACGCTGCTCGAGTACGGCGCGCGCGTCACGGCAATCGCACCCGAGGCGACCGACCTCGTCAGATCGTTCGTCCGGAATGGCGATATCGAGCTTGTCGAGCGTCCCTACGAGGAGGGAGACCTCGAAGGGGCCCTGTTGGCCGTTGTCGCAACGTCCAGCCAAAGCGTGAACGAACGGGTGTTCCAGGAAGCGTCCAGGCTCCATATCCTGGTGAACGTGGTGGACGTTCCGTCGCTGTGCAACTGCATCGTGCCGTCCATCATGAGGCGCGGGCAACTGCAGATCGCCGTATCGACGGTAGGGGCGGCCCCCAGTGTCGCGCGCGAGATACGCCGATCGCTCGAATCCCAGTTCCCGGCGTACTGGGAGGACTACATCGACCTGCTCGGCCAGGTGCGCTCTCTGGTGAAGCAGCGCATTCCCGGCGAGGCGTCGGTGCGCACGCCGCTGTTCGAGGCCGTGGGATCGGCAGGTATCGAACATCGCCTCGCCGCAGGCGAGCGGATCACGCCCGAGCAGGTGTACGACGAAGTGGTCGCACCGCTTGCGGAGGAGCGGGGCCTATGAGCCTGGTAGTCGTGGGTGCAAGCTATAAGAGCGCCCCTATCGAAGCGCGCGAGAGGATCGCTTTTTCGGCGGGGGAGATACCCGGAGCCCTGTCCGAGATCACAGCGCTGAAAGGCGTCAGCGAGGCGGTCATCCTCTCGACGTGCAACCGAACCGAGATCTACGTCGACGCCAAAACCGATCGTATGGGCCTCGAGTCGCTCGAGGCGTTCGTCAAGGCCCGCCTTGGCGTGACCGAGCTCGATCGGGGCTCGTTCTACCTCGAGCGCAGCATGGATGCGGCGCGACATCTGTTCCGCGTGGTGTGCTCGCTGGAGTCGATGGTTCTGGGGGAAGCTCAGATCCTCGGCCAGACCAAGCGGGCCTTCGAGGCCGCCGTCGCGTCCGGCGCGTGCGGCGACGTTTTGTCGCGCCTGTTCAAAGGTGCTATATCGCTTGGCAAGCGCGTGCGCACCGAAACGGCGATCGGGTCTGATTCGGTGTCCCTTTCCACAACCGCCTTCCGGGCGGCCTCGCAGAGGTTTCCCGATCTGGAGAACCGAAAGATCGTGGTGCTGGGCGCAGGCGAGATGGCCCGCTTGGCTTTGGGCTACCTGCTCGACGCGGGCGCGCGCGACATCACCGTTGCGACGCGCACGACCGAGCACGCCCGCGATCTGGCCGAAGAGATGGGAATCGGCCACTGCGCCTTTTCAGAGCGCTATGCGCATCTCGGATCGGCGGACGTGGTGTTCAGCATGACGTCGGCTCCGCGCTGCGTCGTCGAGTCCGACCGCCTTGCCCAGGCGCGCGCCGCGGCCAAGCGCGAAGGCGATCCGCTGGTCGTTATCGACGAATCGGTTCCGCGCGACGTCGATCCCGCATGCAGCGATGTGCCTGGCGTGCTTCTGTACGATCTCGAGCGCCTGTCCTCCATCGTGGACGAGGGACTGTCCCGCCGGATGGCGGCTGTGGGCGAGGTCGAGCGCATGGTGCAGGAAGCCGGGGAAGAGTTCTTCTCGTGGATGCAGGAGCGCAGCGTGACGCCCACCATCAAGGAGATGCACGAAAAGGGCGACATTGCCGTGCAGAAGGAGCTCAAGCGTCTCTGCAAGGCCCTTGCGAGCGCCCGTGGAGAATCGGTGTCCGCCGACGAGGCCGCCATGTTCGAGGCGTTCGGCTCCGCTATCGCCAACAAGATTCTCCATGGCCCGATCATCCGGTTGCGCAAGGAGGCGAAGACGGGCGAGTCGTTTTACTACACCAGTTCCGCGCGATACCTGTTCGGTCTCGACTCCATGCCTCCCGGGACGGCGTGCGGCCACTGCAAGGATCCCTCGTGCTTTCGGGGGGAAGGGTGCTCGATGCACGAGCGTCGCCGCGACGGCGAGCCCGACGAGCGCTATCGCATGGTCGAGAATATCGGGAAGAGAACGGGGGAATAGTGGCTGATTTCGTGATCGGAACCCGCGGCAGCGGTTTGGCGCTGTGGCAAGCGCATGCGGTTGCCGATGCGCTGCGAGCGCAGGATCCCGCACGCGAGGTCGATGTGCGGGTCATCAAGACGACGGGCGATCGCATTCTGGATGTCCCTTTGTCCAAGATTGGCGATAAAGGCCTGTTCACTAAAGAGATCGAAACCCAGCTTCTGGCGGGCGATATCGATATGTGCGTCCATTCCATGAAAGACGTTCCCAGCGCGCTTCCCGAAGGGTGCGTTCTGGCGGCGATGCTGCCGCGTGCCGATGCTCGCGACGCGCTGGTGTGCGGTCCCCGGTTGGCGCAGGTTGGATGTTTGGCCGACGTTCCCGAGGGCGCGCGCATCGGAACCGGGTCGCTGCGTCGTGCCGCTCAGCTGCGCGCGCGGTATCCGCAGTTGGTTCCCAGCGAGATCCGCGGCAACCTCGACACCCGCCTCGCCAAGGCCGAAGGCTCCCATTACGAGGGCGCGGTTCTGGCTGTTTCGGGTATCGTGCGCATGGGCTGGGAAGACCGCATTCGCTCCTATATTCCGATCGAGGACATGATTCCCGCGGTGGGGCAGGGGGCCGTCGGCATAGAGGCGCGCGCCGACGACGAACGCACCCTCGCGGCGCTTGCCGATATCTCGCATGAGCCCACGATGGCCTGCGTCGATGCCGAGCGCATCATCCTTTCCCGTCTCGAGGGGGGCTGCCAGGTTCCGCTGGGCGCCTACATCCGTTGGGAGGGTCCGGCCGACCAGCAGACCCTTGTGCTGGACGCCTTCGTCTCTTCGCTCGACGGTTCGGAGATGGCGCGCGTTCATATGGAGCGCGCGGGCATCATCAGCCGGAGCGATCCCGCCGAGCTGGCGGAGATGGCACTCGAAGCGCTGTGCGAACAGGGCGCTTGCGAGATCATGGATCGCGTCAAAGCGAGCGTGGGTCTGTGAGCAAGCCGGAATCCGTTTGCGTGTACCTTGTCGGCGCGGGTCCGGGAGATCCGGGCCTCATGAGCGTGCGCGGACTTTCGCTGCTTCAGGGCGCCGACGTGGTGGTGTACGACTATCTATCCAGCGATCGGCTGCTCGAGCACGTCCGCCCCGATGCCGAGCTGGTGTTTGTCGGCAAGAAGGGCTTCGAGAAGCACATCGGTCAGGACGACATCAACCGTATCCTCGTCGAGAAGGCGCGCGAGCTGGAGCGCCGCATGCGGGACGAGGCCGTCCGGGGCGTTCCCCGCAGGGCCGAGGGGCGCTGTGCTCAGGCGGTGCCGTCCGTCGTTCGGTTGAAGGGCGGCGATCCGTTTGTGTTCGGACGCGGCGGGGAAGAGGCTCTGGCTCTTGCCGAGGCCGGTATTCCCTTCGAGGTCGTACCCGGTGTGACCAGCGGAATCGCCGCTTGCGCCTATGCGGGTATTCCGGTCACTCATCGCGGTGTCTCCACGTCTGTCACGCTGGTTACGGGAAACGAGGATCCTTCCAAGGATGCCTCGACGCTGGATTGGCCCTCGCTGGCGGGGCTGGTGAAGCGGGGGGCCACCGTGTGCTTTTACATGGGCGTGCGCAATCTTTCCCTGATATCCGAGAAGCTTGCGGAATGCGGTGCTCCATCCGATATACCGGTCGCGCTGGTTCAGTGGGGAACCACCACGCGCCAGAGGACCTGCGTCGCGACGCTTGAAACTGCGGCTCGGCGCGCCCGTGAAGAGGGGATCGAAGCTCCGGCGATCATCGTCGTGGGCTCTGTCGCCGCCCTGCGCGAGCGCATCGCCTGGTTCGAGGACCGGCCCCTGTTCGGCAAGCGCCTGGTGGTTACACGTTCGCGCGAACAGGCCGGCTCCCTCGGTTCCCTTCTGCGCGAGCAAGGAGCCGAGGTGTTCGAGCTGCCCACCATCAGCATCGTGGACCCGGAAAGCTTCGAGCCGCTCGACGACGCGCTCTCTCGCCTCGACTCGTACGATTGGCTGATCTTCACCAGCGTAAACGGGGTCGAGCGGTTCTTCGATCGACTGAGCGGTTCGGAGCTTCGTTTCCGGGATGCTCGCGCGCTGGCGGGGTGCCGCGTGGCGGCCATCGGGCCGGCAACGGCGGCGAAGCTGCGTTCGCATGGCATCGCAGCCGATGTGGTTCCTGCAGAATACCGTGCCGAGGCGGTGCATGGGGCGTTGCGCGACGCGGGGTTCGCTTCGGGCCAACGCGTTCTCATACCGCGGGCCCTCGAGGCGCGCGAAGTGCTTCCGCAGCTGCTTTCCGCAGACGGCGGCGAGGTCGACGTGGTTCCCTCGTATAGAACCGTGGCGGCGGATCCAGAGCATCTGCGCGAATTCGCCTCGCTGGTCGAAGCGGGCTCCATCGACGGCGTGACGTTCGCATCGTCTTCGGCGGTGCGCAATCTGGTGGAGGCGCTTGGCGATGCGGCGGGGGCGCTGCTGAGGCGTGTCGAGATCTTCTCGATCGGTCCCATTACCAGCGACACAATCGAGCAGGCGGGTCTCACGGTGGCGGCTCAGGCGGCCGAGTTCACCATCCCGGGCCTGGTCGATGCGTTGTGCGAGCATTTCACATCCGACGATCGGCCGGGTGAAGAACAGAGAGCGGGCGCGAGCCCGAAGGGGGTATAGCATGATCGGAGTTTCCAAACTGTACTGCGGGGCGGTCGAGCCCGCCGACGTCTTGCGCTATCAGCGCATGTCGGCGAAGCTCCCCAGCGAGCTCCTGCAGTTTTCCAAGGACAAGAAGCCGGTAGTCGTGTGGAACTGCACGCGCACGTGCAACCTGAAGTGCGTTCACTGCTACGCGGGATCCGACGCGCAGCGCTACGACGAGCTGTCCACCGAAGAGGCCAAGGCCATGATCGACGATCTGGCTGCGTTCGGCGCGCCGGTGCTGCTGTTCTCGGGCGGCGAGCCCTGCGTGCGCCACGATCTTACCGAGCTCATGCATTATGCGAAGGATCGCGGTATGCGCGTGGTCATCTCGACCAACGGTACGCTCATCACTCCCGAGCTGGCGCGCGAATTCGCCGAGGTGGGTTTGTCGTACGTGGGCGTTTCCCTTGACGGCGGCCCTGAAACCCACGATAGGTTCCGCGGCGTTCCCGGGTCGTTCGCCAAGTCTATGGAGGGTCTGAACAATGCGCAGGAGGCCGGCATCAAGGTGGGCCTGCGCATGACCATCAACAAGCTGAATTGGCGCGAGATCGACGACGTGTTCGACATCATGGAAGAGCACAGCATCAACCGCGCCTGCTTCTACCATCTGGTGTATACGGGGCGCGGCTCGGAGCTTATGGAGGAAGACCTCAGCCACGAGGAAACGCGTCAGGCCGTGCGACTCATCATGGATCGCACGCGCGCGTGGTTCGATCGCGGCGGCCGCCCCGAGATCCTTACGGTGGACAACCATGCCGACGGTCCTTTCGTGTATCTGGAGCTTTTGAAGGAAGATCCCCAGCGCGCGGCCGAGGTGCTGCAGCTTCTCCAGTGGAACCAGGGCAACTCGACCGGTGCGGGTATTGCGAGCGTGAGCTGGGATGGCGAGGTGTACGCCGATCAATTCTGGCGCCACTTCCCGTTCGGCAATGTGAAGGATCGCCCGTTCTCCGAGATCTGGACCGACGTGAGTCGCACCACGCCTGAAAGCGAGCTGATGTATCGCCTGAAGAACAAGCGTCCGTTCGTGAAGGGCCGCTGCGCGACCTGTCGCTGGTTGGACATCTGCAACGGGAACTTCCGCGTGCGCGCCGAAGCCGCCACGGGCGACCTGTGGGCGTCGGATCCCGCGTGCTACCTCACCGACGAGGAGATCGCGTGGCCCGAAGGCGCAGGATCGAAGGCCGGATGCGCCTGCGAGGCGGTTGCCGAAGGGGGTGTCCGATAATGGAATACGGCAGGTTTCCCGCCTATCGCGCGCGCCGCATGAGGGCCGACGAGACGGTTCGCCAGTTCATTCGCGAAACCGAGCTGTCTGTGCGCGACTTCATCTATCCGCTGTTCGTCAAACCGGGCAAAGGCCTGCGCGATGAGATCTCATCGATGCCCGGGGTGCACCAGCTTTCGCTCGACATGCTGAAGCCCGAGATGGATGAGCTTCTTGGTCTGGGCGTACGGTCGGTTCTGCTGTTCGGCCTTCCCTCGCATAAGGACGAGTGCGGAAGCGAGGCCTACGACGACCACGGTATCGTGCAGGAGGCGGTTCGCGTCATCCGCGCCGAGGCGCCCGACATGCACATCATCACCGATGTGTGCATGTGCGAATACACCAGCCACGGGCATTGCGGGAAGCTTACCGAGGCGGGCGAGGTGGATAACGATGCCACGCTCGAATGGCTGGCTGCCGAGGCCGTCAGCCACGCGCGCGCCGGTGCGCACATGGTGGCTCCGTCCGACATGATGGATGGCCGCGTGGCTCATATGCGCCGCGCGCTTGATCAGGCGGGTTTTTCCCAGGTGCCCATCATGTCGTACTCTACGAAGTATGCCAGCGGGTTCTACGGCCCGTTTCGCGACGCGGCCGACTCGACGCCTGCGTTCGGGGATCGTCGCGCATATCAGATGGATCCCGCAAATGCCCAGGAAGGCGTTCGAGAGGCAGCTTACGACATCGCCGAAGGCGCCGACCTCGTCATGGTCAAGCCGGCGCTGTCGTATCTGGATGTGCTGCGCCGCGTGAAATCCGAGCTTCGCTTCCCCACGGTTGCCTACAACGTGTCGGGGGAGTACTCGATGGTGAAGGCGGCGGCGGCAAACGGATGGATCGACGAAAAGCGCGTCGTGCTCGAGCTTCTGACTTCGATGAAGCGGGCGGGAGCCGACATGATCATCACGTATCACGCCAAAGAGGCGGCTCGCTGGCTGGCGGAGGGGAACTGATATGGCCCACGAACACAGCGCCGCGTGCTGCGGCGCCCACGCCCCTTTGGCCCGGGGGGCCGAAAGGGCGCATGTCTCGGGTCATCCCGGGGGGCATCCGACGGGACGTCCGGGAGGCCATCCCGGCGGGCATCCCGGAGCAGCGGCTCCGGGCGACAACACGGCGCGCCGCAGCTACCGACCGGGAGCGGGTCCGGCGGCTCGCGCGTACGAAGAGCGTACGGGCATCAAGGCGCCGCGCATCGTGGCTTGGGAGATCACCCGTTCGTGCAACCTGGCGTGCGACCACTGCCGCGCCGCTGCGCATTGCGAACCGTATCCCGGCGAGTTGACGTTGGACGAATGCAAGGCGGTTATCGACGACATCGCCAGCATCACCGATCCCATTCTCATCGTGACGGGCGGAGAGCCCCTTATGCGCCCCGATATCTGGGACATCATTGATTACGCGAACGAGAAGGGCCTCCATCCGGTAATCGGCACGAACGGAACCCTCATCACCGAGGAGGTGGCGGCTCAGATGGCCCGGCACGGCATTCCGCGCGTGTCGGTGTCGCTGGACTTCCCCGACGCCGAGGGTCAGGACAGGTTCCGCGGCAAAGAGGGGGCTTTCCGGGAAACCCTCGAGGGCATCAAGAACATGCAGAAGTACGGGGTGGGGGTCCAGATCAACACCACCGTCACCAAGATGAACAACGAGATGGTCGACGAGTTGCACGACCTGGCGCTTGAAACCGGCGCCGTCGCGTTCCATCCGTTCCTTCTGGTTCCCACGGGACGCGGAGAAGACCTTATCGATGTCGAGCTCACGCCCGACGAGTACGAGGAGGTGCTGCTGTGGGCCTTCGAGCGCCAGCAGACCTCTCCTCTGCACTTCAAGCCCACCGACTCGCCGCAGTACTATCGCATTTTGCGCCAACAGGCTGCCAAGCAGGGCATCAAGGTGACGCCCGAGACCTATGGCATGGAGGCCATGACGCGCGGTTGCCTGGGCGGCATCACCTTCGTGTTCATCAGCCATACGGGCGAGGTGCAGCCGTGCGGATATTTTGACATGAACCTTGGAAACGTCAAAGAAACGCCCTTCTCCGAGATCTGGACCCATTCTCCGGTGTTCGACGACCTGCGTCATTACGATCGGCTGAAGGGCAAGTGCGGCGCCTGCGAATACAAGGGGGTGTGCGGCGGGTGCCGTGCGCGCGCCTTGGCTCTGTACGGCGACTACCTGGAAGAAGAGCCCTATTGCGCCTACGAGCCGAAAAAGTACGTGCAGGATCGCGTGCTCGATGCGATCCAGGAGGGCTTTCCGTTGACGGACGATCCTTTGGGGGATCTGGCGAAGGCGCTTGAATTGAGGCGAGACGGCGTGATCGAAGCCGTGTCGTCTCTGTACAAGTCGGGGAAGATCCGACGCGTCGGCGCGTCGTTCAACTCGCCCAAACTGGGATACGCCTCGTCTCTTTGCGCTCTTTCGGTGCCCGGGGGCGAGCGGGAGCTTGCGACCGCCGCCGCTATCGTGTCCGAATATCCTCAGGTCACCCATAATTACGGTCGGGATAACCACTACAACCTGTGGTTTACGGTCATCGCTCGTTCGGTCGAAGAGCGCCAGCGCATGCTGGTCGAGATCTCGCAGCGCACCGGCGTTGCCGACGTGCTGGATCTGCCGTCCACGAAAAAATACAAGATCCGCGTGAACTTCAAGTCGTCGGACGGCAATGCGCGTGTGCGGCGCAAGCCCACGCGGTTCGCGGATGCCAAACTGCTGCACGACGGGCGGCAAGGCGACGGTCCGGCCGGCTCCCTTCCCCAGGGCGAGCTGCGTGAAGGGCTTGCCCCCAAGAAAGAGGCCCCTGTCTTGACCGTCCCGGTGTGCGACCCCCTTCCGTTTGATGCGGACGATCCGGTGAACATCGAGATCGTTCGATGGGCCCAAGGAGACATCCTGCACACGGTTGACGGAGCCCTCGACGAACGTCCGCTTTCCACCATCGTCAAGCGTATCGCCCGGAATCTGGGGCGCACCGACATTACCGAGCAAGACGTTGCCGCGCGGATGGGGGGGTGGCTGGCCTCCAAGACCATCAGGCGCGTGGGTGCGATGGTTCGCCACCAGGTCATGGGCGTGTCGCATAATTCCATGACGGTATGGGACGTCCCGGACGACCAGACCGATGCCGCAGGGCGCATCTTGGCGCAGTCCGAGCACGTTACCCATTGCTATGCTCGCAGGAAGGCCGACACGTGGCGCTACAACCTGTACGCTATGACCCACGCGCGCACGCCCGAGGATCTCAGCCGGCAGATCGCCGATATGAGGCGGGCGCTTGACGAGGCGGGGATCTCCGTCGACGCGTCCGAGGCTCTTTTGACGACGGGGGAGTACAAGAAAGTTTCGATGAGGTATTTTGAGGGGTAACGGTTAATCGAACCCGTGGATGACGCGAAAGGAACGATATGTCACTTGATCATTCGAAGTCTTCTCAGGCGTTTGCCCGCGCATCGCAGGTCATTCCCGGAGGGGTGAACTCTCCGGTGCGCGCTTTCGGAAGCGTGGGCTGCGATCCGGTGTTCTACGATCGTGCCAAGGGAAGCCTGGTGTGGGATATCGACGGCAACGAGTACGTCGATTTCATCTGCTCGTGGGGTCCTATGATCTTCGGTCACGGTGACGAGGACGTTATCGGGGCGGTGCGGGCGCAGCTTGAGAGGGGCGTGTCGTTCGGCGCTCCCTGCGAGGCCGAGCTGAAGCTTGCCGACAAGATATGCGAGCTGGTTCCCGGCGTCGAGGAAGTGCGCATGGTGTCGTCGGGCACCGAGGCCACCATGACGGCCATCCGCCTCGCGCGAGGCTGCACGGGACGCGACAAGATCGTCAAGTTCGAGGGCAACTACCATGGACACAGCGACTCGCTGCTGGTGAGCGCGGGAAGCGGAGTGGCGACGCTGGGCATTCCCGACACGCCGGGCGTGACGGCCGCAACCGCCGGCGACACCATGATCGCCACGTACAACGATCTCGATTCCGTGCGCGCGTTGTTCGAGGCGGCCCCCGATCAGGTTGCCTGCGTGATCGTCGAACCCGTGAGCGGAAACATGGGCGTGGTTCCTCCCGCCGCCGGCTTCCACGAGGGTTTGCGCGCCCTATGCGACGAGTTCGGTGCGCTTCTCATATTCGACGAGGTCATTACCGGGTTCAGGGTTGCCTTGGGCGGTGCTCAGGAGAAGCTGGGCATCGATGCGGACCTGTGCACGTTCGGCAAGATCATCGGCGGCGGATTCCCGGTGGGGTGCGTGGCCGGCAAGGAGCGCTTCATGCAGAAGCTTGCCCCTGCCGGTCCGGTGTACCAGGCCGGTACGCTGTCGGGCAATCCGGTTGCGATGGAGGCCGGTCTGGCCCAGCTTACCAAGCTGCAGGCCCATGCCGCGACGCTGTATCCCGAGCTCGAGCGCAAGGGAGCGCTTCTGACGGAGGGCCTGCGCGCGGCGGCGCGCGAGGTTGGCATCGCTGCGTGCGTTAACAACTTCGGCAGCGTGACCACGGTGTTTTTCACCGAGGGGCCGGTTGTCAACTGGAAGACGGCTGCCCGAAGCGACCGCGAGGCGTTCGCGGCGTACTTCCGTGCGGTGCTGGATGCGGGCATGCTCATAGCGCCCAGCCAGTTCGAGGCGCTGTTCCTTTCGGCGGCTCACACCGACGAGCAGGTTTGCGCGCTTGTCGATGCGGCGCGCGAGGGCTTCCGCGTGGCGGCGGCGCGCTAGTTTTCAATCGACTTTATGACGGCTCGGTGTTGCGTGCGCGGGCACGCGCGCGCCGCCGAGCCGGTTGGCTATACTCTTCAGGCCCCCATCGTCTAGCGGCCAAGGACGCCGGCTTCTCAAGCCGGAAACGGAGATTCGAATCCTCCTGGGGGCACCATTCTCGGCTCCCGTCTGATCTCCGCGATATGTGCGGCAGTGCATGCCAGATTTTCCTGCAGCTGGTCGAACGTGCGCTCGTCGCCCTCATGGATGGGCCAGTCGGTTTCAAGCAGAACAAGGTGGCGGGGAATGGACCGCGCATAGGCGCGCCCCCGTTTCGTTTCCATCATGCGAGACCCGATAGAGAATCTGCATCCCAGATCAACGGCGCGATTCAGATCGTCAGACGTTCCCGAGAACCAATGGAATACGCAGGTGCACGATTCGACGGCCCCGCAGGCGCATAGGGTGTCGAGCGCTTCGCCGGCCGACTTCACGGCGTGGATCGACAGGGTCTTCCCTCCGGCCTCGGCGCAAAGCCGGGCTATGCGCGCGAATGCGCGACGCTGCGCTTGCGCGGTGCCGCGATGCCGCATCGAGAAATCCAATCCCACCTCTCCCACGTAGGGCGCGTCCCGAAGAAGGACCCCGAACCGTTCGAGTTGGCTTTCAACCGGGTCGTCCACCCACCACGGATGCAGCCCCAGGCCAACGCGGATTGCCGGGTAGGGGGAGAACCGCGCGCGGGCGATCTCGTATTCTTCGGGAGTCGTGCAGTTGCAGAAGATGCCCGCCCCTGCGCTCTGGGCCTGCCGGGCCACCTGTTCGGCGTTGGCGATGGAGTTGAGGTGGCAGTGCGCGTCGTGGAAAATCGGGCGATCGCTTTCCATGCCGCGATGTTCGGCGCTCATCGGCTCTCGCCGAGGCCGACGATGCGGCGCATCACCCATCCCGCCAGCATCTGGCCCATGATCGGCGGCATGTAGGACATGGTTCCCAGATCCGACCGGTCGCGGCGGGAGGCCCCTTCGGCGGCGCTGGTTTCAGCGGGGTGCTCGGCCGAGAACAGAACCTGCAGGTTTCCGATGCCGCGCTTGCGGCATTCTTTTCGCATGACGCGGCACAAGGGGCAGTTCACCGTTTCCCCGATGTCGGCGAACCGCAGCATCTCGGGGTTCAGCTTGTTCCCGCCGCCCATGCTGCTGATAAGCGGCATGCCGGTTTCGTAGGCGTACCGTGCCACGGCGAGCTTCGCCGAGACGGTGTCGATGGCGTCGATCACCCAATCGACGTTGCCGTTGAAGCGATCGAGGAACGAGGGGATGTTCTCTTCGACAAGGAAGTCGTCGTAGGTTTCAACGTGCGCATCGGGGTTGATGTCGAGGATCATGCGCTTCATCACGTCCACTTTCTTCTGCCCGAGGGTTGAGTGAAACGCGATGGCCTGGCGGTTGATGTTGCTGGCGGAAACGATGTCGCGGTCGACGATGACGAAGCCGCCCACGCCGCCGCGCGCGAGCGATTCGATGCAGTTCGATCCGACGCCTCCGCAGCCCAAGACCAGCACGGTGGCCGCTTCGAGTGCGGACACGCCGTCTTGCCCCAGGATGACCCGCAGTTTTTCGGTGCGTTCGGACTGTGGGCGCGCCGTCACGCTAGTCGACCCGCTTCGCGTAACCAAGAGCCTTGTAGATGGGTTGCGCCTTATTCGGGCTTAGCAATCCGGCGCGTTCGTCGGTTTCGATGAGCGCGCCCATGCTGCACCGCAGCACGCGGATGATGGCGTCGATCTGGTGAAGGGCCTCTTCTTTGGGAAGGTTGAGCTGCAAGACGTAGCGCCCGAGGAAGGTTTCGGTCTGGGTGAACCACGAGAAGGTGTTGTGGTTGAGGATCGAGGTTTCGGGAACCTCGTCGTATAGAAGGCGGGTGAGTATTTCGAGGCGCGTGGACAGCACGTCAGACAGGGCTTTGTGCAACTTGATGACGGCGGGGTGGTCCTGATGGGCCAGGATGATGTCGGTCACTTCTCGATTCTCGTAGCAGATATCCAGAACGCGCCGCGAAACGGCGGTCTTCCCCACGATGCTCGGATCGATATCGTCCGAGTTGAACTCGCTGTCGTAACCTTCCTGGATAGTTTGGACGAGCTTCGATGTGGTGGGTTCGATCGCCTTTTCGAACAGATCGTTTTTGCTATCGAAGAAGAAATACAGAGCTCCGGTCGTGACGCCGGCCTTGTTGCAGATGCGACGTAGGGAAGAATTCGAGTAGCCCTTTTCGCGGAATTCCTCGATTGCAGCCCGAATAAGGTTCGCGCGCGTCTCGTCGCTGTTGACTCCGGCCCGTCGAGTCATGGTGCCTCCTTTGAACCGATCCTCTCGTATGCGTTCGATTCCGATCGTCAAGCGGTTCGTTGAATCTGCGAGTAAGGCAATAATGAATAATCGCCTAGAGAATAGCAGAAGTTTAGCGCTTTGTAGGCTGATTCTTGCATGAAGGGGAATCACGGTTCCGTTTGCTTTTCATCTGACGGCGGGTGCGCATGCGTGCGCCGCCGACGTTTTATCCGCCGATACGCGCGCAGAGGTTGGCTCGGGGAGTGCGTCGGTTTACAATATCTCGGTGCTCCCCAGAAGGGGAGGGTCGCTTTCGAAGGGGTGTGTCGTGTCCGACGCCGAAATCATGATTAGCATTCAGCATCTGTCCAAATCGTTCGGCGAGACGCAGGTTCTGCGCGACGTGAACATCGATGTGAAGCGTGGGGAAGTGGTGGTTGTCCTCGGTCCCTCCGGATCGGGCAAGTCCACTATGCTGCGCTGCATCAACCTGCTCGAGGCGCCTACCGGCGGCCGCATCTTCATCGAGGGGCAGGAGATCACCGACGCGAAGACCGACGTGAACAAGCTTCGCGAACGCGTGGGGATGGTGTTCCAGCAGTTCAACCTGTTTCCGCACCTTTCCGCCAAGAAGAACGTGATGTTGGCCCAGCAGCGCGTTTTGCGCCGCTCGAAGGAAGAGGCAGAGCGCGTTGCCCTGCAGCAGCTCGAACGCGTGGGGCTGGCCGATCGCGCCGATTTCCTGCCCGCCCAGCTGTCGGGCGGTCAGCAGCAGCGCGTTGCCATCGCGCGGGCTTTGGCGATGGATCCGCACGTCATGCTGTTCGACGAGGCCACCAGCGCCCTCGATCCCGAGCTGGTGCGCGGCGTGCTTGATGTTATGCGCAACCTGGCCGATGCCGGCATGACCATGGTGGTGGTCACGCACGAGATGGGCTTTGCGCGCGAAGTGGCCGATCGCGTCATCTTCATGGAGGATGGCGTCATCGTCGAGGAGGGCACCCCCCAGCAGGTGTTCGACAACCCCTCGTCCGAGCGTACCCGCGATTTTATCGGACATATCAAATAGTCCGGGCGCGGCGCAACGGCGCTGAACACTCGGGTGCCGATTGTTCATTGAGTTGCCCGTTGTCCCTCGGTAGCATGGACGTGCGTGACTTTTTCGATCCCGCGCGCCTGCGCACGTACCGAAGGGAACCTACATGAGAATCGAAACTGCGCTGTCCCGCCGTTCGTTCGTTATCGGAGCTGCGGCTTTGGGCGCTGCTGCGTTTGCGGGCTGTTCGAGTCCGCAGGATGCGCCGTCTTTCGACGGCGGCGCTTCTTCTGCGCCCTCGAAGGTGATGGTGGGTACCCTGGCCACCGAGGACATCCTGCCTTTATGGGTGGCCCAGCAAGAGGATCTTGCGGCCGATAAGGTGGAGTTCGAGGTCGTTGCGTTCCAGTCCGCCACCGAGCTCATCGCCGGTATCTCGTCGGGAGCGGTGAACGTCGCCATGACCGATCCGATGGTCTCGGCGAGCGTGTTCGCTAGCGGAACGGGGCTCGAGCTTGCATGGGTTACGTTGGGAGAGACCGCCAAGCAGGGCCGATTCGGCATTATGACCGGCCCGAACACCGGCATCACCTCGCTGTCCGAGCTGGCGGGGGTTCCCGTGGGGGTTGGGTCCAACACCATTCTGGAATACGTGATGGACAAGCTGATGGAGTGCGCGGGCATCCCCGAGGATCAGGTCAAGGTCGAGGAGCTTCAGAAGCTTCCCGTTCGCTTTCAGTCCATGATGTCGGGCGACGTGAAGGCGGCGGCCCTGCCGGGCGCCCTGCTGGCGCTGGGCGAGGCTTCGGGGTGCGTGTGCCTGGCCGACGATACCGAAGGCGACAACATCTCCCAGTCCGTCATGGCGGTTCGCTCCGATTTCGTTTCGGCCGAATCGGGGGCGATGGCTCTGGCCGCCCTGCAGGATGTGTGGGATGGCGGTGCCGCTTTGGTGAACCGCGACCCGGAGAAGTATCGTTCGCTGCTCGCAGCGAATGCGAACCTTCCCGAGTCTGTGGCTCGCACGTATCCGATAAGCGAGTATCCTATGGCGAAGAAGCCGACGGGTGCGATGATCGATCCCGTTTTGGCTTGGATGACGAAAAAGGGCTATCTGACCTCCCCGTTGTCCTACGACGAGAACACGGGCAAGTTTTCCAAGGAGTAGCGCGTGCCTTCAGCACCTCGGATCGAGTTCAACGACGTCTCGCTTTCCTATGGGCGCCCGTCTGACGGAACCGAAGCCCTTTCGGGTTTGAGGTTTTCCGTCGAGGCGGGCGCTTCCGTCGCGCTTATCGGACCTTCCGGTTGCGGAAAATCAAGCGCGCTGCGCATGATCGCCGGACTGACAAGCCCGACGGCAGGCGAGGTTTTGGTGGGCGGGCGGCCTGTGGCGAAACCGCGCCGATCGACGGCGCTGATTCCCCAGAACCTGGGTCTTTTTCCCTGGAAGACGGCGCTTGACAACGTGACCGTCGGCCTGTCCATCCGCAAGGTCGCTCGATCCGAAGCTCGTCGTCGCGGTCGCGAGGCCATGCGCGAGGTGGGGCTCGAGGGGTTCGAGGCGGCGTATCCGCGCGAACTTTCGGGCGGCATGCAGCAGCGTCTGGCGTTCGCCCGTGCGATTGCGCTCGATATGGACGTCCTTCTGATGGACGAACCCCTGTCGGCCATCGACGCGCTTTTGCGCGAGCAGCTGCAGGACGCGCTTTTGGATCTTTGGGCTAGTTCGGGGCATACGCAGGTGCTGGTTACGCATTCAATCGAAGAAGCGGTGTACCTGGGGCAGCGCATTCTCGTGCTGTCGGGGCATCCGGGGCGCCTGGTGGCAGACATCGCCAACTCGGGTGCGGGGACGCGGTCGCATCGCGACAGCTCGGAGTTCGCCGCCGTGTGCAGAAAGGTGCGCGCGGCGCTGGACGGGCCGCGCAGCGGTGCGGATGCTCCGTCTGATTCTGTGCTTCATGAGGTTTCGGGGGGTCCCGCTAACGAAAAGGGCGGGTGCTCGCATGAGGGCTAGCGTCTTGCGCAAGGTGGGCGGATACCTGGCCGCTCTGGTCTTCATCGTTGCGGGGTGGTGGATATCGGCGCTCATCATCCAGTCGCCCGCGCTTCCCACTCCGTTTCAGACGGTGCCGGTTTTGGGACGGTACCTGCCTGCGCTCGGCCCCGATTTCGCAACAAGCGCCTATCGGGTGGCGGTTTCGGTTGCGCTTGGCACGGCGCTGGCTGTTCCGGTAGCGCTCGTCTGCTCGCGCTCAGAGCGAATCGATGCGCTGTTCGCTCCGGTTCTGTACCTGCTGTACCCCATCCCCAAGGTGGTTGTGCTGCCTATTTTGCTGGTGCTGCTGGGGCTTGCCGATGCGCCCAAGATCGCGCTCGTCTCCCTCACCGTGTTTTTCCAGGTTCTGGTTGCCGTGCGCGACGCGGTGCGGGCCCTCCCCGAAGATGCCCTCGTCTCCATTCGCGTGCTTGGTGCGGGGCGCCTCGATGAGTATCGCCACGTGGTGGTTCCCGCGACGCTTCCCGCCGTGTTCACCTCGCTGCGCATCAGCGCGGGCACGGCTATCGCGGTGCTGTTCTTCGCCGAAGCCATCGCGGGATCGACGGGTCTGGGGTACTTCATCATGCAGTCGTGGGGGATGGTGAACTATCCGCGCATGTTTGCGGGCATCATCGCGCTCGCGGCGCTCGGCGTTGTTCTGTATGCGCTGTTCGATATCGCGGAGAGGCGGCTTCTTCGCTGGAAGTAGCACCGCGCGGCATTCGTGGCGTGCGGTTTTCGCTACCCGCGCTTGATGGCCGATTCGTAGATCAGATGCAGAAGTTCTGCCGCCGATACGCCGCGCTGGTCTTCCAGCCAGTCCGATATGAGCGAGATGACGCCCGAGGCGGTTTGACCCAGCATGAGATCTCGCTCGCCCGTCGAGAGATCGAGTGCGGGATCGTGCGCTTTCCAGATGGGCATACGCTTCATCTGATCTTTCAGCTTTCTTCGAAACGCCGCATCGCCGCGGTCGCCCAGCAGCAAAACGATTTGCGTGCGGTTGCGCTCGTACAGCGTTAAAAGGCGCGTCATGAGGCCGATAAGATCGGTCTTTCCCGGATTCGAGGGACAGCGATCGATGCAGCGCTCCATATCGTCGAGAAGAGCCTGCTCGGCTTGGTCCAGCAAGTCGTAGATATCCAGGTAGTGCAGGTAAAACGTTCCGCGCGCGAAGCCGGCCGCTTCGGTGATCTCGCGAACGGAGATGCGTTCGACGGGTTTGCGGGCGTACAGATCCCAGAATGCGCGTTCGATCTTCTGCTTTGTGCGGGCGGTTTTATCCATGCAGCCAGTGTAAGGCATGCGACCGACGATGGGGGGGAAGCTCGCTGCGCCGACGACGGGTTTGTTCTGCCGTGAGCGTTCGTTGCCGGCGACCGGTTGAAAATAGGTGTCGTGGGAATGGGTTTGCAAGGAGGGGCCAGTTTTCGGTCGATGCTTCGGTGCTCCTTGGATTAAATTATTCTTGACTAAGAATAATTAGAGCGTATACTGGGTTGCAGAGTTGGAGATGAGGCCCCCTCCCTCGCTCCATTCCGCATTCGCCTGTCTTAGCCGCAGCCCCATCCCTCTCTCAGGGCTTCGGTTCTCTCTCTCGAATGCGAGGCGCCCCGAACAGGAAGCTTCGGGGCGCCTTTATCTTTCGCTTGGCGTTAATCCAGGTGCGGCAGTTTCTTCAGAAGCGCCCAGGCGTGCTGCTTGTCGCCAGCGTCGCCCAGCATCCCCTCGAAACGCTCGAAGGCCACGACGGTTCTTCCGAGGGCGCTCCCGAACCAGCATGCACCGCGCTTTGCGTTCGCTTGTCGCGGACTGAACGTGGAATCGGGGTAGGCTTGCTGCACAAGCTGGAGCGCTGCGGCGTCGGAAGCCACCAGCGCTAAAGGGTCGATTCCTTCCACCAGAAGCTTCAGCGAATGGGCGTCGAGGCTCGGGGCGGCTGTTTCCCCGGGCGTATCTTGCGATGCTGATGCAGGTTGCACGCATGCGAACGTGCAGGCCCCCTTGCCGTATCCCAGCGCTTTCGCCGAGTTGTCCAGCGCTTGCCGAGCGGTCGGGCTCAGTTCGGTTTCGCTTATCGCAAGCAGAAGGCCCGCCTCGCTCCCGGCAAGGTGCGCGGAGAAGGCATCCCATGCCGCGCGCTGGTTTATGTTGTAAATGTTACTGGTCAATTTTAATATCACACCAAGTCTTGATCGGAATCCCGTGCGCCCGTATAACTGATGATAGCAATCAGATGCGGTCGTTGCGGCCGCACGGGATGATTCCAGGAGGTTCTTATGTGCACCAACGGAGTGAACACGGGTCAGTTCGAGCAGATGATCGAGCAAATCGACGACCACATCAAAATCGAGCGCCGCTGGTCGCATACGCTTGCGCATAGGGCGGCCGACGGCGGCTTCGCCCTTACCGGAGAGAAGCTGCACGAGGTCCAGCACAAGCTCGACGAGGTTCGCGCCCTGTTGGGCGACGCGAAAGACGCGCTGGAAGACGATGCCGAGGCCATTTCCAACGTAACCGTGAGCCTGGTGTAGCGCCGCTATGGGAAACGAGCTGGTTCGATTTTCCGTCGCCATGCCCGAAGACCTGCTGATGCGCTTCGATGCGCTGGTGGCGAAGCGCGGACTGGCGAAAAACCGCAGCGAAGTGGTGCGCGACCTGGTGCGCGAAGCTCTCGTCGAAGATCGCGTGGCCGATCCGGGGGTCGAGGTGGTGGGCACGCTTACCATCGTGTACAACCACCATGCAAGCGACGTGCAGGAAAAGCTGCATCATGTGCAACACCATTCCTACGGATCGGTGGTTTCAACCACGCACGTTCACATGGATGAGGATAATTGCCTCGAGGTGATCATCCTGCGCGGCGAGACGACCGACGTGCAGGATATCGCGCACCGCATTCTGGGAACTAAGGGCGTGAAAAACGGCGGCTTGGTGCTTACCACAGCCGATGCGGGGCAACCGGATTAAGGCATCTGCGTTTTGAGGGTTCGGGTCGGTTCAGCACCGGCCCCTTTCGTTCGGGGGTGAGTCATGGATGCAACGGTGATGCTTGGCCATGGGTCGGGGGGCTCGATGATGAAGCGCATCATCGACGAGGTGTTCTTCGAGGCCTATGCGGGCGAAGAGCTGTTGCGCGGAGACGATGCGGCGGTGCTTGAGGCTCCGGCGTCCGGAGAGCGCATGGCGTTTTCCACCGACAGCTTCGTGGTCTCCCCGCACTTCTTTCCCGGGGGAGACATCGGCAGGCTTGCGGTGTGCGGGACGGTGAACGACGTCGCCACCAGCGGCGCCGTACCGAAATACCTATCGTGCGGGTTCGTCCTCGAAGAGGGGTATCCCATCCGGAACCTCAAGCGCATCTGCGCGAGCATGGCGGACGCGGCGGCCGAGGCGGGCGTGCGCCTGGTGACGGGGGATACCAAGGTGGTGAACCGCGGACACGGCGACGGGGTGTTCATCAACACGACCGGCATAGGGTTCATCCCCGCGAATGTGAATCTGGGGGGCGCCCGTATTCGTCCGGGCGACAAGATCCTCGTGTCGGGGACCCTGGGAGACCACGGCATCACCATCATGAGCTGCCGCGAGTCCCTGTCGTTTTCCGCTGACGTGAAAACCGATGCGGCGCCTTTGAACCACCTGATCGCCGCCGTTTTGAAGGCGGCTCCGAACGTGCGCTGCTTTCGCGACCCGACGCGCGGGGGCATCTCGTCGACGCTGAACGAGTTCGCTTCTCAGGCGCAGGTCGATATGGTCGTCGATCAGGATGCGGTTCCGGTGAAGCCATCGGTTGCCGGAGCATGCGAGATGCTGGGGTACGACGTGATGCAGGTTGCCAACGAGGGAAAGATAGTGTGCGTCGTTCCCGCCGACGAGGCCCAAGCCGCGCTCGAGGCTATGAGGTCGGACAGGTACGGCAGCGATGCGGCGCTGATCGGAGAGGTGCGGGATATGAAGCTCGAGCGCGGCCCCAAGGCGCTTATCCGCACCTCCATCGGCGGTACGCGCATCCTCGACATGCTGGTGGGCGAGCAGCTGCCCCGTATCTGCTAGCTCCTCGAGGTTCGTCCGCCGGCGGTTTTGAGGCGCTGGCAAGCGTATTCTTGCCGTCCCTTGGAAATTTCACATCTTTCCTTGAAAATCGGGGTTCGCATGATATCTTGCGCAAGAGAGTTTCGGGGAGGGTCGTATCGGCCTTTGGAATATGCAAGACGAGAAGGAGTTTAGCTATGCCACATCCTATCATCGACGCTGACGAGTGCATCGGCTGCGGTATCTGCGTGGACGCATGCCCGCAGGAGACGCTCGAGGTTCCCGGGGGGATCGCCGAGGTCGTGAACGAGGATAGCTGCATCGGTTGCGGCGACTGCCTCGAAGAGTGCCCCATGGGCGCCATCACCGAGATCGTGGACGAGTAGCGGCGGCGCGACCTTATACGGTCGGACTGAGATCTATGCACACATTTGAGGCGGTTTCCGAAACGGAGGCCGCCTCTTGTTTTGCCTGATAGCAGATTAATTGATAACTTCTCTGAATAAAATATGAAATACAATTATGAAGAAACTTGACATGTATCGACTTAGATTTCATACTGCAAACCATCGAAAGTAATCTTACGAACTGAAGCGAGATCGCTTTCACGACGCGGTTGCAGCGTCGCTTACTTCGGTACCAACACTTCAACGAGAGGAAGTTATCATGGCAAAGATTCTTGGCATCGATCTGGGCACCACCAATTCGGCGATGGCCGTTATGGAGGGAAGCGAGCCCGAAATCCTGGTGAACGCCGAAGGCGATCGCACCACCCCCTCCGTCGAGGGTTTCCGCAAGGACGGCGAGCGCGTCGTCGGCAAGGCTGCGAAGAACCAGGCCGTCACCAACCCCGAGAACACCGTGGCATCCGTCAAGCGCTTCATCGGCCGTTCGTACAACGAGACCTCCGAAGAGCGCAAAACCATCGCCTACAACGTCGAGGCCGGCAAGGACGGCCGTGCCGTCGTCTCGATCGACGGCAAGCACTACACCCCCGAGGAGATTTCGGCCATGGTGCTGCAGAAGCTGAAGTCCGACGCCGAGAAGCAGGTGGGCTCGACTATCACCCAGGCCGTTATCACCGTTCCCGCGTACTTCAACGACGCCCAGCGCCAGGCCACCAAGGATGCCGGCAAGATCGCCGGACTCGAGGTTCTGCGCATCATCAACGAGCCCACGGCGGCGGCTTTGGCCTACGGCCTCGACAAGACGAACAAGGATCAGAAGATCCTCGTGTTCGACCTGGGCGGCGGCACCTTCGACGTGTCGGTGCTCGAGCTGGGCGACGGCGTTTTCGAGGTCGCTTCCACTGCCGGTGACAACCATCTGGGCGGCGACGACTGGGATCAGCGTGTCATCGACTGGATCGCCGACAAGTTCAAGACCGAGAACAACATCGATCTGCGTGCCGACAAGATGGCCCTTCAGCGCCTGAAGGAAGCCGCCGAGAAGGCGAAGATGGAGCTTTCCTCCACCAGCCAGGCGAATATCAACCTGCCCTTCATCACGGCTGATGCGAGCGGCCCCAAGCATCTCGACTACACGCTGACCCGCGCGGAGTTCGAGCGCATCACCAAAGACCTTCTGGATCGCTGCCGCAAGCCCGTCGAGCAGGCGCTGCGCGACGCAGGGCTGTCGACCGGCGAGATCGACGAGGTCATCTTGGTGGGCGGATCCACCCGTATGCCGGCAGTCCAGGAACTTGCCAAGCAGATGACCGGCAAGCAGCCCAACATGTCAGTGAACCCCGACGAGGTTGTGGCGATGGGCGCAGCCGTTCAGGGCGGCGTGCTTTCCGGCGACGTGGAGGGGATCCTGCTTCTGGACGTCACCCCGCTCTCTTTGGGTGTCGAGACCATGGGCGGCGTGATGACCAAGATGATCGATCGCAACACCACCATCCCCACGCGCAAGACCGAGGTGTACTCCACGGCCGCTGACAACCAGACTTCCGTCGAGATCCACGTGCTGCAGGGCGAGCGCCCCATGGCCCACGACAACAAGACCCTGGGCCGCTTCCAGCTTACCGGCATCCCCGCAGCTCGTCGCGGCATCCCCCAGATCGAGGTGACCTTCGACATCGACGCCAACGGCATCGTGAACGTGTCCGCCAAGGATCTCAGCACCGGCAAGCAGCAGCAGATCACCATCTCGGGATCCACCGCTCTGTCCGACGACGAGGTCGAGCGCATGGTGAAGGACGCCGAGGAAAACGCCGCCGCCGATGAGGCTCGCAAGCAGGAGGTCGAGACGCGCAACAACGCCGACTCCCTGGTGAACGCCACGCAGCAGACGCTTGACGAGTTGGGCGACAAGGTTCCGGCCGACTCGAGGCAGCAGGCCGAGGAGGCCATCGCCGAGACCAAAAAGGCGCTCGAGGGCACCGATGTCGAGGCTATCAAGGCTGCTTCCGAGAAGCTTCAGGCCGCCGGTTACAAGCTGGCCGAGGTGGCGTACTCGCAGGCCGGAGCCGATGGTGCAGCCGCCGGTGCCGGCGCGCAGGCCGCTCCTGCCGATGACGGCACCATCGAGGCCGACTACGAGGTCGTTGACGACAATAACGACGGCAAAGAAGGGAAGTAGTTCTCATGGAGCAGCCCAACGAGTACTCCGACGACCGCGAGGATCGCGACGGCGTTCAGGGAACCGACCCGAACTGCGTCGATGACGGTACCGGGCCTTCCGCGAGTCGGGTGGCCGAGGGTCGGGCGGCGGGTGAAGCGCCCGTCGCCGACCCTCCCTCGGCAGACGATCTGATCGCCGAGGCCGAAGAGGTTGTGGCATCAGCCGGAGCCTCGCTCGAGCAAGAGCTTGAAACGGCACGCAAAGAGTGCGCCGACTGGCAGGACAAGTACGTTCGACTCCATGCGGAGTGGGATACGTACCGCCGCCGCATGGCCGAGCAGCGCGAGGATGAAAAGCTGCGCGCCAACGAGAAGCTGGTCGGCGAGCTGATTCCGCTGCTGGACGACTTCGAGCGCACTATCTCGTACGCCGAGGCAAACGGCGAGACGGGGCTGCTGGAGGGCGTTCGGGCGGTCGGCAACAAGCTGTCCGGCACGTTGCGCAAGACCGGACTCGAGGTTATAGACCCGGTGGGAGAGGCGTTCGATGCGCTCTCGGCCCAGGCGGTCGGCACGGTAGAGGATGCCGCGGTTCCCGACGAAACGGTGGCGCAGGTCTACCAGAAGGGCTACCGCATGGGCAAGAAGGTTCTGCGCCCCGCGATGGTGACCATTACTTCGGGCGGCCCGAAAAGGGAAAAACCCGAGGTTGAAGAATAGCTGAAACGGCAGGGGCGGATCGAGCGGGTCCGCCCCTGCTTTCCAAGGGGCGGACCCGATCGCCCCGAGACCGCAGCGGTATACGAGAAAGGCGGTGGGAAGCATGGAGAGCAAGCCCGATTACTACAAGACGCTGGGCGTTTCCCGCGATGCCTCTGCCGATGACGTGAAGAAGGCCTTTCGCAAGCTGGCGCGCACGCACCATCCCGACGCGGGCGGCGACGAGGCTCGGTTCAAGGAGATCAACGAAGCGTACGAGGTTCTGTCCGACGACAAGAAGCGCCAAATGTACGACCAGTTCGGAACTGCCGAGGCCAACGGGATCCCGGGTGGTTGGGGCAACGTCGGCGACATGTTCGGCGGTACTGTGGGCTGGGCCGAGATACTGGAGTCTCTGCGCCAGGGCGGCGGCTTAGGTTTCGACGGCTTCGGAGGCTTCGGAGGCTTCGGAGGAACCGCACGCGGTCCGGTTGCCCGCAAGGGCCGCGATACGAACGTAACGCTTTCGGTGACGTTCGACGAGGCGTTCAAGGGAGCGGAAAAGCGCGTGACGGTGCGCGTTCCCGGCCGTTCCGATAAGGAGACCCTATCGGTGAAGGTGCCCGCCGGTGCAATCGATGGCGGCCGCTTGCGCTTCAAGGGCCGTGGCATGCCCGGAGAAAACGGGGGCGCGGCGGGCGATCTGTTCATCACCACGAAGATCCAGTCCCACGAGTATTTTCACCGTGACGGCGCGGATGTCCACATCGACGTTCCCATCAGCATTTCCGAGGCCGCGCTGGGAGCAAGCGTGGTGGTTCCCGTTCCCGAGGGCGGCCGCGTGCGCGTGAAGGTACCCGCCGGCACGCAGGATGGTGCCGTGCTTACCCTCAAGGGCAAGGGCGCCCCGCGGGTGAAGGGGTCGGGTTCGGGAGACCTCAAGATCAAGGTGGGCGTGCTCGTTCCCACAGAGCTGAGCGACGAGCAGAGGTCGGCCCTCGAAGCCCTGGCCGCCGCCGAGACGAAAGGAATCCGGCCATGGGAATAGGAGGCCGCGACGATCGCAACCGCCCCGTCTACATGATCGGGGTAGCCGCTCAGCTTGCCGGCATGCATCCCCAGACGCTGCGTTCGTACGAGCAGAAGGGACTGGTGAATCCCCAGCGCACCAGCGGCAACACCCGCATGTACTCGCAGGCCGACATCGAGCGGCTCGAGCTTATCACCGAGCTTACCGACGAGGGCATCAATCTGGCCGGGGTCATCCGCATCCTCGATCTTCAGGGGCGTCTCGACGAGCGAGATCGCGAGTTGGACGACCTGCATAAGAAGGTGCGGCGCTTGGCAGATCGCGTGCACGAGCTCGAAACGCGCGAGAACGTTGCCTCGCTTGTGCGCAGCGGGCAGGGAGCCCTTGCGCTGAGACGCCTCCCCTAGACAAAAGCAGGCCGCCGCTCGATCGCTGCGCAAGCCTCGGCGGCGCCGAGAGCAACGAGCTTAGATCGCGGGACGACCGCTTGCCGTCCCGCACCTCGAGCTCCAGAAAGGAGCACATCATGAGACTCGATAAACTTGCGATTTCCGCTCAGGAGGCGTTTCAGAACGCATTGGGCGTCGCCTCGGAATCCGAATCGGCCACGATCGAGCCCATTCACCTGCTAAAGGCTCTGCTCGATTCGTCCGAAAGCAACCTTGAGGCCATCCTCAAGCGCGCCGGGGCCGATCCGGCCTCCCTGCGCGCCAACGTGGACGAGGCCATCGCCAAGCGTCCGAAGGTGCAATCCGGCATGCCGGTTCCCATGCCCGGCAGCGACTTGATGCAGTGCATCGACGGTGCGGTGAAAACGGCCGAGAAGATGGGCGACAGCTATGCGACCAGCGAGCATTTGCTCATTGCGCTTGCCGAGGCCAAAGGCGATGCGGGAAGGCTGCTGAATCTCGAGGGCGTCACGCGCAGAACCGTGGAGGAAGCGTACTCCGATCTGCGCGGATCGACTCGCGTGACCGAGCAGAACGCCAAACCCGAACTGGACGCCCTGAACAAATACGGCCAGAACCTCACCCAACGGGCGCGCGAAGGCAAGCTCGATCCCGTCATCGGCCGCTCCGAGGAGATCCGCCGCACCGTCCAGGTGTTGTCGCGGCGCACCAAGAACAACCCCGTGCTCATAGGCGAACCTGGCACGGGCAAGACCGCGATCGTCGAAGGCCTCGCCCAGCGCATCGTTGCGGGCGACGTTCCCTCGGGTTTGCAGGATCGTGACCTGATCAGCCTCGATATTGCCTCGATGCTGGCGGGCGCAAAGTACCGCGGCGAGTTCGAGGATCGCTTGAAGGGCGTTTTGCGCGAGGTGAAGGAAAGCGAGGGACGGATCATCCTGTTCATCGACGAACTGCACACCATCGTGGGTGCCGGTTCGGGGTCCGAGAGCACCATCGATGCGGGCAACATGCTCAAACCCGCACTCGCTCGCGGAGAGCTGCATGCCATCGGCGCTACGACGCTCGACGAGTACCATAAGTACATCGAGAAAGACGCCGCGCTCGAGCGCCGCTTCCAGCCGGTGGTCGTGGGCGAGCCCAGCGTTGAGGACACCATCGCCATCCTGCGCGGCCTCAAGGAAAAATACGAGATTCACCACGGGGTGCGCATCACCGACGGCGCGATCGTCGCGGCGGCCGAGCTTTCGAACCGCTATATCGCCGATCGCTTCCTGCCGGACAAGGCCATCGACCTTATGGACGAGGCCGCCAGCCGCCTGCGCATCGAAATCGATTCGATGCCCGAAGAGGTGGACGCCCAGGCGCGCAAGCTCACCCAGATGCAGATCGAAGAGCAGGCTCTGATGAAGGAGACCGACGCCGCAAGCGCCGAGCGCCTCGAGGCGCTGAGGCGTGACATCGCCGCGGCCCGAGAGAGCCTGGACGCCGCTCAGGCGGAATGGCGCAACGAGAAAGACATCATCGAGAGCGTCCAGACCATCAAGACCGACCTCGACGCCGCCCAGCTCGAAGAAGAGCGCGCGACGCGCGACGGCGATCTGTCCCGTGCCTCCGAGCTGCGCTATGCGCGCATTCCCGAGCTGAAGGCGCGCCTCGAGGCCGCCGAGCGCGATCTTAATGCGCGGCAGGAAAACGGAGCCCTGCTCAAAGAAGAGGTATCCGAGTCCGAGATCGCAGAGGTCGTGTCCACCTGGACCGGCATTCCCGTTCAAAAGATGATGCGGGGAGAGATGGAGAAGCTGGTCGATCTCGAAAAGAGGCTGCATGAGCGCGTGGTGGGTCAGGACGAGGCCGTGAGCGCCGTGGCGGGAGCCATCCGCCGCAGCCGCGCCGGTCTGGCCGATCCCGACAAACCCATCGGCAGCTTCCTGTTCCTCGGCCCTACCGGCGTGGGCAAAACCGAGCTTGCCAAGGCGCTTGCCGAATACCTGTTCGACGACGAGCGGGCCATGATTCGCATCGACATGTCCGAATACATGGAGAAGTTCAGCGTCCAGCGCCTGATCGGAGCCCCTCCGGGGTATGTCGGTTACGACGAGGGAGGTCAGCTTACCGAAGCCGTCCGCAGGCGCCCGTACAGCGTCATTCTGCTCGACGAGATCGAAAAGGCGCATCCCGATGTGTTCAACATCTTGCTGCAGGTGCTCGATGACGGCCGCCTGACCGACGGTCAGGGTCGCGTGGTGAATTTCAAAAACGCCATCGTGATCATGACCAGCAACGTGGGTTCCCAGTTCATTCGCGAATTTCAGGAAAACGGCGACGAAGAGACGCGCGATCGCGCCATCCAAGAGGCGCTGCGCGCGACGTTCCGTCCCGAGTTCCTCAACCGCATCGACGATACCGTGGTGTTCGACGCGCTGGACATCAACGCGATCGAGCCCATCGTGAAGCTCCAACTCGAAGGCGTCCGTGCACGTTTGGCCGACCGTCACGTCACGTTGGATGTTGCGCCCGCGGCTCTCGAGGCCCTGGCGATAGACGGCTACGATCCCGTGTTCGGAGCGCGACCGCTGAAACGCCTGATCCAGCGCCAGGTGGTCGATCGCATCGCGGAGAAGGTCGTGCGCGGCGAGCTGTTCGACGGCGATCACGTGTTCATCGATGCGAGCCCCGAAGGCTCCTACCTGTGCCGTGTGGAAAGGCCCGTCAGCCTGGATTGCGATTCGCTCGAAGGGCTGCAGCAGTAGGGCCAAGGCGCCTGCCGCCATGCTTTTAACGTTTATTGGAAGGGCTCCGCAAGGGGCCCTTCCGTGTATGTATTAGAATGCAGTCATGAAAACGCGTAAACCCGACAACATCGAAGCCATAAAGGACGCCCTGATCGGATACATGGCGCTCGTCCTCTTCTTTGCGGCGTTCATCGTCGTCGGCATGATCGCCGTGGCGGTCGTGAGGTTCGTGGTGTAGCGCTATGTGGCAGCGGCTTTCCCTTAACGATGTGCGCGTTATCGCGCACTACCTGGGGGTTCTCATTTCGTTTCTCACGGTGGGACTCTCTGTTCCTCTGGTGGTGGCGCTGGCGTTCCAAGAATGGGTTCCGGCGTCGCATTACCTGCTCACGGCCGGCATCACCCTGGTCGTGGGAAGCGCTTTGCGTTTCGTGCGCATCCAACCGGGCAGGCTCACCTATCAGCAGGCGCTCATCATCACCGGTCTGTCGTGGGTGGTCTTGGCGTTCTTCGCAGCCATTCCCCTTCATATGTCGGGGCATTACGGGCGCTTCCTCGACGCCCTGTTCGATGCGGTGTCGGGTGTGACGACGACGGGCGTGAGCATCATCCTGGACCTCGATCATCTGTCTATGGCGGATAACATGTGGCGGTTCACCATGCACGCCACCGGCGGTTTGGGCTTCATTGTGGTGGGAACGACATTCGGCCTGTTCAGAAGAGGCGGAGCAAGCCTCTTCTCCTCCGAGGGCCGCGGCGAGCATATCGTTCCCAACGTCGTGCAGACCGCGCGCTTCATCTCGCGCATCGCGTTCATCTTCATCAGCATATCGACCGTGGTGCTTGCCGCCGGTCTGCTGCTGTGCGGATTCGAGGCTCCGCGCGCGTTCTTCCATTCGCTGTGGCTTTCCATTTCGGCTTTTTCAACCGGCGGGTTCACGCCGATGGATTTCAGCGTGCTGTACTACCACTCTTTCTCCGTCGAGCTGATGCTGATGGTGATCATGCTGGCGGGCTCGGTGAGCTTCGTGCTCCATTCCTGCATCGTTCGCGGGCGCGCCATCGAGTTTTTCCGAGATATGGAGACCGTCGCCGCGCTTCTATGGATGTTCGCCATCACGATAGTGCTTGCTGCCACGATTTCAGGGACCGCGGCCTTTTCCGACCTCCCCACCATGCTGAGAACGAACCTGTTCATGGTGGTATCGGCCTTTTCGACCACCGGTTTTTTGAACATCACCTCCTCGCAGCTGACGGGTGCGTTCACTTCGGGGGCGCTTATGACCATCGCGGTGCTGATGGGTGCGGGCGGCGGCACGGAGTCTACGTCGGGCGGTATCAAGATCAAGCGCATCGGCATCATCTTCAAGTCGATTATCGCCACCATCAAGCAGACGCTCGCGCCCCAGTCGGCATGCGTGGGGTCGTCCTATTATCATTTGGGGAAGCGTCCGCTCGATCACGATCTGGTGCGCGGTGCGATGACGGTTATGTCGCTGTACGCCATTACCTACATCGTGGGGACGCTGGCGGGCATCGCGGCCGGCCATGATGCGACGCAGGCCATTTTCGAGAGCGTCTCCATGGCCTCGAACGCGGGCCTTACCGCGGGCGTGGTGGGGTCGGGTATGCCGGTTCCGCTCGAGTTGTTCTACATCTTCGCTATGTGGGCGGGGCGTTTGGAGTTCGTGACCTTCCTTGCGCTCATCGTGAAGTTGGCGGTATCGCTGTATCCGCGCGAGACGGTCAACGACGTCGTCGAGGCTTGGAGGGATCGATGAGGCCGCTTCCCCTTTCTTTCCCGCCGTCTGGCGCGCAGATCGCCTCGATGCTGTTCGCTTTGGCTCTTTCGAGCATGATGATGGCTCCGGTCGCCCTGGCCGACGAGCGAGGGCCTTCGTCCCCAGCGGGCGATATATCGGTCGAGTGGGAGCCTTCCGGCGAACAGTCGGCGGACGGGCAGGATGCCAAGAAATCCACTTCGGTCGACTCCGATCCGTCGAACAAGGTGGACGTTACGCAGCGTGCCGACAGCTCGTTCATCTACGAGACCGATATCGCCGAGCTCGCCCAGCAAGCCGAGCTGTTCGATCGGCAGACCGTGCAGGTGTCGGGGGAGGCGGTGGGAGACATCGTTGCCGCTTCCGATCCGAATTATCGCTGGGTCGTCATCATGTCCACCGAGAAGTCGTCGTACGCCGAGGTGATCGTGTACATGACCGCGAAGCAGGCGTCCCTTATCGAAACGCTGGGCCGCTACAACCGCGTCGGGACCATCTTGCAGGTCACGGGTACGTTCTACGAGGCCGATCCCGAGCTGGAGGGCGCCCAGAACGTCCGTGCGACCAGCGTGTCGGTGCTGGCGCCCGGCCGCGTCGAGGTCGATGCGTTCGACCCGCTTGCGTTTGCCGGCGGCGGCGCCCTGCTCGTGCTCGGGTTCGCCCTGCTGCTCGGCTTCAACTACATGCGGGAGAGGCAGCGGTAGTGGCGCGCGGTCGGGTTGTCAAGCTTGATCGCGGATATCCGCTGGTCAAAGTGGAAGGGTTGGATCCGTTTCGCTGCGAGCATGCGACGGCGCTGGTGAAGGGCCGGCGCATCAGGTCGGTTATTGGGGATTTCGTAGACGTGGAGCTTCCGTGCGGTCACGACAACGGCATCATTCGCTCCATCGAGGCGCGCCGCAGCCAGTTCGTGCGCAGAGATCCGGCCGAAAGAACCTCGTCCCAGGTGCTGGCCGCCAATTTCGAGCGCGTGGTCGTGGTCGAGCCCGCAGTGGATCTGAACGTCAAGCGGCTTGAGCGGGAGCTGGTTTTGGCCCACGAAGCGGGCGTGCAGGTATCGGTTCTCCTTACCAAGGCCGACCTTGTTTCCAGTGCGCGGGAGCTGGAGGCTGTCGAGAGGCTTGCGCGGGATCTCGCAGGTTCGTCGGTCGAAGTGAGGTCCATGTCGACGGCGCATCCCGAAACGGTCGACGCCGTGCGCGCGTGGTTTCCCGAAGGAACCCTCGGCGTGCTTCTGGGAAAGAGCGGTGTGGGTAAATCGAGCCTGGTCAATTTGCTTGTCGGTCAGCAGGTGATGGAGACGGGCGCGGTGCGCGAGGGCGATGGGAAGGGCCGTCATACCACGGTGAGCCGCGCCATCGTCTCTATTCCCGGAGCCGGAGACGTGGTGGATATGCCCGGCGTGAGGGGCTTGGGGCTGTGGGATGCCGATAACGGCATCGAGGCTGCGTTTCCCGATGTGGCGGCATTTTCGTCGGAGTGCCGCTTCCGCGATTGCAAGCACGAGGCCGAGCCGGGGTGCGCCGTGCTCGCCGCGGTCCAGCGAGGCGATCTGGCATCGGTGCGCGTGGAATCGTACCGCGCCCTCAAAGACGAGCTCGATCAGATGCGAAGGCGACGGGAGGAGGCTCGCCAGATGCGGGGCGAGAAGGCCTCCGACCAGAGAGATTCGCGCAAGGGGGCGTTTCGCGCCCGTTCGCGGTACAATAGGGGTTCAGCTCGACGATGACGCGCCTTCGGGCGCGCTCTGTTTTAAGGACGCCCATGAATCCAGTTGTGATTATTCCCACGTTCGTCTCGATGAGGCGCAGCCGCACCGCCGGCAGCGTCGTGGCGGTGTACGATCACACCACCTCGCTCAATCAGCAGGGCGAGTTGGCAAGGTGCCTGAGTTCGCTCATCAATGTGCGCGGCATGGGCCAGATCGTCGTGCTGGTTGCCAGCGAGCCCGGCATCGAAGATCGGGCGCTTGCCAAGGTCAGGGGCATTGCGGCGAAGTTTCCCTCGCTTCCCATCGCGGTTATGGGCGCACCCGAGCTGGAGCTGGTTCAGCAGCGTTTCGAGCAGCTGGGGCTGGGGCGCCTTGCTCGCGAGGTGGGCCTTACCGGGTATTCGGCCATCCGCAACTTCGGTTTGGTGATCTCGAACATCTTCGGCTTCGATGCAGCGGTGTTCCTCGATGACGATGCGGTGGTCGAAGACGAGTTCTTCTTGCAGAAGGCCGTGTACGGTCTGGGCAAGCTGACGCGCAAGGGCGTTCCCATCCTCGCGAAGACGGGGTACTACTTCAATGCGAGGGGAACGTATTATTCCCAAAGCCAGAACCGTTGGTACAACCGTTTCTGGCAGCAGGGGAAATCGTTCAACGAGTGGATCGAGCGGGCGATGCGCGGTCCGCGGCTGTCGCGCTCGAACCACGTGTGCGGTGGCTGCATGGCCCTGCACAAAGAGGCGTTTCGCCGCGTATCGTTCGACCCGTGGATCCCGCGCGGCGAAGATCTGGACTACATGCTGAACCTGCGCATGTACGGTTCCGATATATGGTTCGACAACAAATGGCATATGAGGCATCTTCCCCCCGAAGGAGCGAGCGAGGGCGATCGGTTCCGCCAGGATATCTACCGATGGATGTACGAGAACCGCAAGATGGAGTTCGGGCGCACGCAGATCGACCTTTTGCAGGTGAAGCCCGCGTCGCTTGAACCGTATCCGGGCCCGTTTCTCGAGTCCGGCATCGACAACCGCGTGCGCATCACGGCGTTGCTGCGCAGCCTGGGTCGTCCCGATCATGCGGCGTATCGCCGCGCGGCGAAGGCGGTTCACGGCGAAGCGCTCGCATATGCCCAGCGCAACTGCGCCAAGTACTTCGAGTTTCAGTACGTGTGGCCCGAGCTGATGACGCGGGTGGAAGGCGATGCGATTCTGTCCGAGGCGCTGGTGCAGTCGGTGTCGATGCGTCCTGCGGCCGGCAATTCGGTATCCGCTCGAACCCAGGGGGTCTCCGTTCCCGCATCCGATGAGGCTGGCGTGGATCCCGGTGCCACCAGCGAGATCAGGCTTAACCTGGGCGATTCGGAATAATCGGCCATGATCGACCACCTTGCACTCAGCGTGTTGACCGGACTGTTCGTCGGCGTGAGCTCCGGTCTTCTGGGGATCGGCGGGGGAACCATCCTCGTTCCCGTTTTCAGGCTGCTGTTCGGCATGAGCGCGATGGGATCGACGGCCACCTCGCTGTTCACCATCGTCCCCACGTCCTTTTCGGGGGCGGCCGCCCATGTGCGCCATCGCACCTGCATTCCGCGCTTGGGTGTCGCTATGGGCCTGGGCGGGGCGCTCACCTCGCCTCTGGGAGTGCTTCTGGCAAGCAAATCGCCCGGCTGGACCATTATGCTGGCGGCTGCCGCCATCATTTCGACGTCGGCGTACAACATGTTCAAGAAGGCCCTGGCGCTTCGTTCGGAGGGCGCTTCGGATGCCGGCAGGTCGGCGTCCGCCTCCCAGGAGAGCCGCGCGTTTCCCGCCATCGAGCGCGCCGTTCTGGCCAAAGGCGCTGCAATCGGGCTGGCTGCCGGCCTGGCTTCGGGATACGTCGGGGTGGGCGGCGGGTTTATCATGGTTCCGATGATGATCGGGCTTCTGGGCATTCCGATGGCGTTCGCTTCGGGAACGTCGCTTGTCGCCGTGATGATCCTGGCCGTTCCGGGCGTCATCGAGCAGGGCCTTATGGGAAACGTCGATATTCTGGCGGGTATCTTCGTCTCGCTGGGAACGGTGCCGGGGGCGTATCTGGGCGCTCGGTTGATCACGCTGATTCCCGAGCGGACGCTGCGCCTCACGTTCGGTGGATTCCTCATTGTCGCGTCTATCCTGCTGGTGGTAAACGAGTTCGCCGCATAGCGCGGATTCGAGGTTCATGGAAGGAGATCCGGTGTCCGATTCCAGCCAGGCTCATATGCGTCCGCGCGCCTTTACCTCGGAGATGGTGCTGGTTGCCATGGCCATCGTGTCGGGCCTGCTTATCCTATGGATGGGCTATTTCGGTGCGGGCGATATCAAGCTGCAGATCATCGCCGGCATCGCCTTCACGCTCTCGCTGTTCGCGTTCATCCGTCTGCTGATGGACCCCGATTCGGTGCGGGCGCGTCAGTCCGACTCGGTGCTGCGCATCGCCAGCCAGACGCTGCGGTGCACGACCGACGGCCTCACTCAGAGCGCGGCCCAGGAGATCTGCGAGCTGCTGCTTCCCGCGACCGCCGCCATCGCCGTGGCCATCACCGATCGAGAAGACATCCTGGGGTATGCGGGCTACACCGACGGAAACAGCATCCAGGGGCGCAAGATTCGCACGCGGGCAACGCATCTGACCCTGGACGACGGTATCACGCGCATCCTGGATTCTCCCGAAGATATCGGGCTGCCCCACGCTTCGCGCATCAAGGGCGCCATCATCGTTCCGCTCTACATCGGCCGCGACATTCGAGGGACGCTGAAGTTCTACTACCGCCACTCGCGTCAGATCAGCCGGACCCAGGAATCGATGGCGGTGGGGTTTGCCGAGCTGCTGTCCACCCAGATGGCCGCATCGGCTTTGGAAGAGCAGACGCGCCTGGCCACCAGCATGGAGCTCAAAGCCCTTCAAGCCCAGATCAATCCACATTTCCTTTTCAATACCATCAACACCATCGCATCCCTTATTCGCACCGATCCTGCAAAGGCGCGCGTGCTGCTGAGGGACTTCGCGGTGTTCTACCGCCGCACGCTGGAGGATTCTGCCGACCTTATCGCCCTCGATCGCGAGGTCGAGCAGGTTCGGCGTTACTTCTCGTTCGAGGTCGCTCGGTTCGGGGAGGGGCGCTTGCAACTTGATCTTGATATCGACCCGGCCGTGGGCACCATGATGGTCCCATCGTTTCTGATACAGCCCCTCGTCGAGAATTCGGTTCGCCATGCCATGCCCGCTGTAGGCTGCTTGACGGTGAAGGTGTCGGGCCATATCGAGGATGGCGATGTGGTCATCCGCATCAGCGACGATGGCATGGGCATGACCGACGAGCGGCGCAACACCATCATGTGCTCAGAATCGTCCACCGGTCTGGGGATTGCGGTGAAGAACGTGCGCGACCGCATGAAGGGGTACTTCGGATCCGATGCGCGGATGGATATCCAGAGCGTTTTGGGCGAAGGCACGGTCGTATCGTTCGTGCTGGGCCGACAGAGTCTGGACCCTTGCGTGGTCGAGGGAACGTCGTGCGAAGTCGATCCGGTCGAGCTTGATCGCGATGCCGGGAGCATGCGCCCTTTGGCCGAAAACGATCCGGCTGGTTACCGTGCGTTGAAAACCTCGCTGGGCGATTGATCCTTTCGCTGCGCGACCTGCTGGCCCTGTCGAGACGGGAGCGGTATGAACATCAAAGAGAGTTATTCGAAGGCCGCCCTTGAAACCTATTACGGGGCCGTTCCCCATCGAGGCGCCGCGTCGGCGGCGTGCCGGATGCCGTTTCCTCGCGAGGGTTTTTCGGGCAAGCGCGTGCTGGATGTGAACTGCCGTGCGGGCAAGGGCGTTCTTGCGATTTCCGATCGCGTTGGCCCTGACGGGTTCGTTATGGGGGTCGATCCCGATGAAGAGCTTGTCGAATCGGCGCGGGCCTATGCGCGCGCATCGCTGGGCCGAGGGGTCGAGGCTCACGGCCAGGTTGCGTTCGCCTGCGCCGTTCCCGAGAATCTGGCCGAGGCGGGTATCGAGGATGCGTCGTTTGACTGCGTGTTCTCCAACTGCAGCTTGAACCTCTCATACGATTTCAACGCGGTTTTGCGCGAGTTCGCGCGTGTTCTGGTTGCCGATGGGACGTTCGTATTCGACGCGGTCGTGGCGACGGGTGCGCGCGATTACGCTGTTTGGGCCCCTGCTCGCGTGGTGGGAAACGAAGTTCAGGCGTCGTATAGCCGCGACGATCTCACGCGGGCGCTGCATCGCGCGGGGTTCGCAAGCGTCGAGTATGCCGACGAGGATCCCATCGACTATCGGGTTGGGAGCGGGGCGGCCTTGAGGGCCGATGCGGTGGTTCCCGCGATCGACTCCGACGAGGAGGTTGCGTTCATTCGCACGGTGGTGGTTGCGCGCAAGCAGTGAGATAGCTCCGTCGTTGTTTTGTGCAGAGCGAAAGAAACCCAATCTGTCCTTGCAAAGGGGATTGAAGTCGGTTAATATCTGTACTCGCTTTCGTCAATGACGAACGGGCAATGCGGGTGTGGCGGAATTGGCAGACGCGTACGGTTCAGGTCCGTATGGGGGTAACCCCATGAAGGTTCAAGTCCTTTCACCCGCACCATGGAACTTCAAGGGGTCGCAAGCTTCGGGCTTGCGACCCCTTCTCGTTTCACGGGGCTTTGGCTAAGCGGGTGCGGCGGCGCATGCGGTATCATGGGTCAACGCAGAGCTTGCCCATGAGAAAAACCTGAAAGGAAGCCGTGGCCGACGATACGCTCATATTGGGTCGCTACCGACCGCTGGGTACGGTCGGGACGGGCGGCTTCGGCTCGGTTCAGGTTGCATGGGATCCTCGGATCCAGCGAAAAGTCGCCATCAAGATCATTCACTTGACCGAGATGGATGCGCAGCGCGCCCGGCAACCCGACGAGGCGCCGCCGATGCGCGAGCGCTGGCATGGCGTGCTTCCCTGGGAGGCCATCGAGGATAACGAGCCCCAGATCGTCGAGTTCGTATCTCCGTTTCGCACAAGGGGTTCCGACAGCGAACCGGCCGGGGTCTCCGTTTCGCGCACCGTCGCGCCGTCCGAAGGGCGTACCGAGGGCTTGCCCGCAGACGAGGGCCCCGCGACCCGATGCGCACGGGGGACAGAGCCGGCGACGATGCACATGCCCGCCGTCTCGGATGAGGGGGAGGCCGCCTCCGTTCCATCCGGGCAGGCCGCGTCCGACGAACCTTCGGCTTTGGCGAATATTCCGGGCATCGACGAGGCTCGCACCGCGGCGCGCCTCGATGACCAGCACATCGTCAAGGTTTACGATGTCGAGGTGGTCGGCCTGGACGCGTACCTCATCATGGAATACGTCGAGGGCATCACGCTGTCGCGTTTACTTGGCGAATACGGGGACCTGCTCACCATCGACATGGCCACGGCGGTGTTCGATGCGGTGGCCGCAGCGCTTTCCGTCGCTCACAAAAGGGGCGTTCTCCATCTTGACATCAAGCCCGACAACATCCTCGTCAACGCTGACGGCCAGGTGAAAGTGACGGATTTCGGCCTGGCGACGCTTGCGGACGCGTCGGGCAAAGGGACGACGGGCGGCGGCACTATCGGGTACATGCCGCTCGAGCAGATGCGGCGCGCTCACCTTGATGCGCGTACCGACGAGTGGTCCCTGGCGTCGGTCGCCTACGAGATGATAGCGGGCGACAACCCCTTCTTCGCCCCGACGCTGGCAGAAGCCGAAGCGGCCATCGAAGAGGCGGAGCTGATCCTCCCTTCGCTTTGCTGGGAAGACGTTGACGATCAGGTTGACGACGTGCTGTTCTATGCGCTCGATCCCGATCCGTCGGCTCGATACGACACCGTTGCGGATTTCGCAGAGGAGATGGATCGCTTCATGGGCGATGCTGCGCGCGGGAAGCGCCAGCTGTCGCTGGTCGTTCACGATGCCCTGGGGCACCCCCTTTCCGGGTTCGAGGGCGAAACGCTCGACGAGGCTCTAGACGGTTACGGCGATGCCGACGGGTTCGACGGTCGCGACGGATACGGTGCGTATGGATACGGGGACGGTTTCGATGAGGGCTGTTCGGATTTAGATCGAACCGAACCGCAGCATGCCGCGCGTTTCGCCCGGCCGCCTCTGGAGCTGCGAAAGGATCGGATTCCCATGAGGGCTCGAATAAACGATCGGGTGGTCTCGGTTGCGGGACGCGTCTCGGCGGCGGCCGCCTCGGGTGCGACCGCGTATGTGGCGGCGGCGAATATGCCGTTCATGTCGGGCGTAAGCGTTCAGGGCGTTGCCGCGTCGCTGATCGCGGCAACGCTGGCTGCGGCTTTGGCGGCGTTTCGTCCCCCAATCGGGTCCGTGGTGGCGCTTGCGGGCGTATCGATAGCGCTGATCTGCGGCGCGACTCCGCTTATGGGCGTCGCTCTTCTGGTCGCCAGTCTGGTTTGGTGGCGCTTCGAGGGCGCGGGAAGCGTTGCGGCATCGAATGTGGCGGTGTTCTCGCCGATATTCGGAGGATTCGGCTTTGGGCAGCTTGCGCCCCTGCTGGCAGGCGCGGCCCTCAAGCCTTCGTCTGCTGCGGCCACGGGGCTTCTCTCGGCAGTGTGGGCGTTTTGCCTGGCCTGCCTGGGTACGGGTTCGCTTTCAGGTTGGGATGCGGTGTCGTTTTGGAGCTTCGCCTCGATCGATGCCGCTCCTCGCGCGTTGGTTCTGGGCGCGAGTCCCGCCCTGTGGTGCGAAGCGGCAAGCTGGGTGTGCGCCGCGTTTCTCCAGGCGCTTGTCGCGTCTCGCGGCTCGCGCGCTTTCGATGTGGCGGGCGCGGTGGTCGGCGGCGCCGTTCTTGCGGCCGGCCTTGTTGTCGCAGTGTGGTTCAGCTCGCAGGGAGCAAGCCTCGTTCCCTCGGTGAACGACCTGGTACCTTTGGTATTCTCCGTGGTTTTGACGGTTCTGTTCCTTGCGTTTTTGCGACCGGGCCACCCGACGGGATCGTAGTGCGCCGACGAGATCTGATCCTGTCGGCGCCGTTCGGAGCCGACGGCCTTTCCGCATATCGGGGCGATTCCGTTGCGGGCGCGCCCGCTTAGCGTGCGAGCAAGGTTGCGATCTTGCCCATCAGCAGCTCGAAGCTCACACCGCGCTCCTGGAAGCGGGGCTGCTTGGTGGACACGATGATGGCATCGCGCGTGAGCTCGCCGGCGAAGGCGGCGGCTTCGCGCAGGTTTCGTCCGGCCATGATTCCCGCTAGCAGCACCGAGCAGTACAGGTCGCCCGTCCCATGAAGCATGTGGGGGACGAACTCGTTTCTCACTTGGAACATATCGCAATCCACGCCGCCGACGAAGTTGCGGATCACCGGCTCGCCTTCGCGCTGGATGCCTTTCAGCACGACATGCCCGGCACCTTTGCCGATCAGCGCGTCGATGATGCGCTCGGCTTCGATATCGGCGATGTCAGAGCCCTTCCATTCTTCACCCAGGATGATGGCGGCTTCGGTGAGGTTGGGCGTGAGGATGTCCGCTTCGGAGGCGAGCTGGGCCATAGCCTGGCACAGCTCGGGGGTGTAGGTGGGGTAGACCTTGCCGTGATCGGCCATGACGGGATCGACCACGCGTAGTGCCGAGGGATGGGCGGCGTACAGGTCGCGGATGCGTTCGACCTGCTCGGCGGCGCCGAGGAACCCCGAGTACACGGCATCGATCTCGACGCCGATGCCCTTCCAGGCATTCGTGTAGTCGGCCATGATGGCGGTGGTGTCGTGCATGTACCAGCCCGGGAAGGCGGTGTGAGACGAGAACAGTCCGGTGGGGACGGGGCAGACATCGCAGCCGGCGGCGGAAAGTACGGGAATGGCAACGCCCAGAGAGCACTTTCCGTACCCGCAGAGATCGTGAACGGCGGCGATGCGGGGGATGTAGTCGCCTTCGCGCTGGTAGAGCACGGGCGTGCCGGATGCGTTCTCAACAGTCATGATGAGCCTTTCGTCGAAGGGTCTACCGGTCCTTCGCCTCGTCCTGTTCGTCGTCGAAGAACGACCATTCGTCCTCGTCAGCGCGCGGACCGCGGTCGACGAAGGTCTTGCGCGTCTTGAACTCCATGACCACGGCGGCGATGAGGCTGAGAACGAGGCCGGACAGCACCAGCACGCCGATGCCGACGTAGGTTTCGAACAGGAAGTGGTACAGTTCGGCGAAGTCCATGGTGCGATGCCTCGGTTTCCTCGGTGCTGGTCCCGCTTGCGCGCGAGTCGGTTTTACGTCGGTTCAGTATAGCCTAAGCGTTCGCGAATGACGTTCCCGGCGGCGCAAAACGCAGGATAAGGAGTTGGTATGCCCGCTTGGCGCGCGCTTGGCTCTTGGCGGTGGTCCCTGCGCTATACTGGGCTACGATGTGCAGGCTGCGGACGCGTCAGCGACCGCCGAACCCGAGGAGCGCGCGATGCTGGATCTACGCTTTGTTCGCGAAAACCAAGAAGCAGTTGCCGAGGCGATGAAGAACCGGAACGCTTCATGGGACTCTGCGCGGTTCGCCGAGCTGGATGAGCGCCGCCGCAGCGCCATCGTGGCCGAAGAGGCCCTGCAGGCCGATCGCAATGCGCTTTCCAAAGAGATCGGCAAGCTGATGAGTCGGGGAGATACCGCCGAGGCCGAAGCGGCCAAAGAGCGCGTCCGCGCCATCAACGAAGAGCTTGCCGACGCCTCCTGCGCCCGCGAAGAGGTTGACGCGCAGATGACGCAGATCCTTCTGTCCACCCCCAACATGCCCAGCGTCGAGACGCCTGTGGGCGCCGACGAGAGCGACAACCCCGAAGTTCGCCGCTGGGGCACGCCGCGCGAGTTCGATTTCGAGCCCAAGGCTCACTGGGATCTGGGCTCCGATCTGAACATCATCGACTCCGAGCGCGCCGCCAAGCTCGCCCGCAGCCGATTCGTGCTTTTGGGCGGCCTCGGAGCCCGCCTCGAGCGCTCCATCATCAATTTCATGGCCGATACGCATTCTTCGCGCGGCTACAAGGAGTGGTGGTGCCCCGCCCTGGCCAACGAGCAGACCATGGTGGGCACCGGCCAGCTTCCCAAGTTCGAGGAAGACATGTTCCGCACGCGCGAGGGCCTCTACCTCATTCCGACCGCCGAGGTTCAGCTGACCAACATCCATGCCGGTGAAACGCTTGAGGCATCCGACCTCCCGCTGCGCTACTGCGCGTTCACCCCCTGTTTCCGCGAAGAGGCCGGCAGCGCGGGTCGCGATACGCGCGGTCTTATCCGCGTGCATCAGTTCGACAAGGTCGAGATGGTGAAGTACGCCAAGCCCGAGGAGAGCTACGCCGAGCTGGAGGCCATGACGGCCGACGCCGAGAACATCCTGCAGCTGCTGGGCCTGCCCTATCGCGTCATCGCGCTGTGCACGGGTGATATCGGCTTTTCTGCCGCTAAAACCTACGATGTCGAGGTGTACCTGCCGTCCTATAACGGCTACAAGGAGATCTCGTCGTGTTCGAACTGCGAGGATTTCCAGGCGCGCCGCATGAACATCCGTTATCGCGACCCCGAGAACTTCAAGGGCTCGCGTTTGGTTCATACGCTGAACGGATCGGGGCTGGCCGTGGGCCGCACGATGGCTGCGATTCTGGAGAACTACCAGCAGGCAGACGGTTCGGTGAAGGTTCCCGACGTTTTGGTTCCCTACATGGGCACCGAGGTCATCGAGCCCGTCTAGGTTGGCTGAGGGCATGGCTGACGGACGGGAAGGCGCCTCGGAAGAGCGGGTATCGCGCTCGCATGCGTCGAAGCGAGTTCATAAGCGTCGCAGCGGTTCGTCCGCTGCGACGCCTGTTTTTCGCGGACCGAAGAGTTCATCTGATCAGGAGCGCGCCGATGGGGTTCCCGATCCTGCTCCTGCATCCGAACCCGATGCTCAGTCCAAGCAGGAACGGGCTTCCAAAGCGAAGCCGACGGTTCGGGCGAGAAAGCCCAAGGTCGGGGCAGCTGCCGGATCAGGATCGAAGTCCAAGCGACCCAGCGTCGCCTCTGCGCGCGTCGCCCAGTCGAAAACCCGCGCGCAAAGGGTCGCGCAGGAGGAGGCTCTTCGCGCTGGCGAAGCGCCGGGACAGACCGCGTCCACATCGAGCGAAGAGCCGCGCGCCGATTCGCAGCACGAGGCGCCCGAACGGCCGGAGGGCGTTTCGTCTCCTGTGTTTGAGCGGGTTGAATCGGTTGCGCCCGATAGCGAATCCGAAGGCGGGGATCCAGCTGCGTCGGAGCCCCCCTCGGCTTCCGAGCCGGTTTCGGCTCCCGCATCGAGCGAGTCGGTTATCGACGGGTTGCGGGAGGAGTCGCAGGAGCGTCCGACGAAGCGCCGGATGCCGTTCTCGTTCACTCCGCTGAAGATGACGCTGGCCGTCGTCGCGCTTGCGTGCGCGGTGCTGATCGTGCTGTCTGCGGCGTTTTGTTGGAATCGCTGGTGGCGCTACGACGACGCCGCCGACTTCAAGGGGCTGTGGTTCGTGCAGGGAACCTCCGTCCCGGTGGCCATCGACGACGCCTCCATCAAGCTGTCTGACGACGTGTCCTATTCGTATGCGATCGACCAGGGTGCGAAAACCATCGCGTTCGATTTCGGGAACATGAAGGGCTCGGGTCGCTATTACTTCAGCGACGACCGTCGCCAGCTTGTGGTTATCGACGGAGGGAGCTACACCGCATTGTCCACGCTGACGGAGGATATGGGCCGGGCATTCGCGACGCTGCAGGAGCGCGTTTCCGGCAGAGAGCCCGAGATCCCCTCGGGCGAGGGCGTAAGCGTGTTCGTGCGCCAGCCCTCCGAGGTGCCAAGCGAGACGGACGAGGCTCCAGACGAGCCGGCCGAGGTTCGGGAGGAGGGCGCCGATGTGCCGTCCGGTTAGGATCGACCGTATTACCGTGCGACGCGATCGGATCGTGTGCGAGGTGTCGGTCCCCGATCCGGGCATGCGCTGCACTACACCGATTCTTTCCCGTCGTGCTCTGGATTTTTACCCGACTCTCCCGCATCATGCCTGTATCAACGAAAAGGGGAGGACCTTCGGCGCCGTGATCGAGGACACGTCGGTTCCCCATCTGTTGGAGCATATGATCATCGACGAGCAGGTGAGGCGCTCATCGTGCGATGCGGCGTCGTTTACGGGAACGACGCGCTGGATCGACGAGGACGCGGGGGCGGCTCGCATCGAGGTGAGCTTCGCCGACGACCTGTGCGCGCTGGCTTGCGCCAAAGAGGCGCAGCGCCGCTTAAACGACGCAATGAGAAGGTGTTTTCAATGACAAGCGCTCATCTGAAGTTCGAACGCGCAACCGAGAAGGTGTCGGCTTGCGTGGCCGGGATGAGGCCGTCGGCGGTGCGCAATCTGTTCGCCGCGGCCAATCGTTCGGATATCATCTCCCTTGCGGGCGGCATGCCCGACGTGTCGCTGCTGCCCCAGTCGGCGGTGCGCAAGGCGGTCAAGGCGGCGTGGTCGGACGAGATGTCGGTGGCGCTGCAGTACGGAGGGACGGACGGCCGCATCGAAACGCGTCGGGTGTTCTCCGATCTGATGCGCGACGAGGGCATCCGCTGCAAGCCCGAGAACATCATCATCACGTCGGGGGCCCAGCAGGCCCTCGATCTCATCGGGAAGACCTTCTTGGATCCCGGCGATATCGTCGTTACCGAGGGGCCCACGTATCTTGGCGCCCTTCAGGCGTTTTCGGCTTACGAACCCGATATCCGCTGCATTCCCTTCGATGAAGCCGGCATGCGGATGGATCTTCTGGAGGCCGAGCTTGAGCGCATCGGGAAGGGCAACCCCCGCTTGAAGTTTCTCTATACCATTCCGAACTTTCAGAACCCGGGCGGCGTCACGATGGTTCCCGAGCGCCGCAAGCGTCTGATCGAATTGTCGGAGGAGTACAACTTCATCGTGGTCGAGGACGACCCGTACGGTCGTTTGCGCTACGACGGCGGTCATGTGCTTCCCTTGAAGGCGCTTTGCGACGATGTGGTGTATTTGGGGACGATCTCGAAGGTGTTCGCGCCGGGCCTGCGCTGCGGCTGGGTGGCGGCGCCGTCGGGCGTGCTTTCCAAGATCAATCTGGCCAAGCAGGGAACCGACCTGTGCGGGAGCTCGTTCGACCAGGTGGTGGTCGAACACTACTTCCGCGATACGCCGTGGCAGAAGACGTTGCAGAAGTTCGTGAAAACCTATCGGATGCGCCGCGATGCCATGCTGCGGGCCCTTGACGAGTACTTTCCGCCCGAGGCGACGTGGACGCGTCCCGAAGGGGGGTTCTTCGTTTGGGTGACGCTGCCGTCGTATGTGGATACGTCGTCCATGCTGGCGGAAGCCTTGGCGTCGGGCGTCATCTACACGCCGGGCGACGGCTTTTTCCCCGACGGGAAACGCGGGCGCAACAGCATGCGCATCGCGTTTTGCTACGAGAGCCCGGAAAACATCGACGAGGCCATCAAGCGCCTCGCCGCCGTCATCGAAGAGAAACTCGAGCTGTACCGCGCCTTCATCGAGGCCGGCGCTCTGAAGGAGGATTAAATGAAGGTTGCGGTTTTGATGGGTGGCACGTCGTTCGAGAGGGAGTTCTCCCTGTCCAGCGGAAAGCGCGTGTGCGCTGCGCTCGAGGAGGCGGGGCATCGCGTCATTGCGCTCGACACCAACAAGGACCTCGTTCCCACGCTGCGCAGCGAGCGCCCCGACGTGTGCTACAACGCGCTCCATGGCAAGCATGGAGAGGATGGATCCATTCAGAGCCTGCTCGAATTCGTCGGCATCCCCTTCGTGGGATCCCCCGCATCCGTGTGCCAGCGCACCTGGAACAAAGACTCGCTCCATTCCGAGATGGCGACGTACCGTGCGATCACCGGCGAGGCTCCCGTTGCCTCGTGGCCCCAGGGCATCTGCATCGCCCGCGACGCGTTCAAGTCCATGGGCGCTGCGACGGCGCTCGATTTGGTCGAGCAGCGCGTCATTGGAGGTTATCCGGTTGCGGTGAAACCCGCCCACGGCGGCTCGGCCCTCGGAGTGCATCGCGTCGATTGCCAGGATGATCTGGGAAAGGCCATTCTCGACGCGCTCTCCTTCGACGATGCGGTGGTTATCGAGCAATGGGTCGAGGGCGTTGAAATGGCCGTTTCGATTCTCGGAACCGGATGGGACGCCTATGCGCTGCCTCCGGTCGAGATCGTGTCCAACGGCGGGCTGTACCTCACCGAGCAGCGCATCGATCCGACGAATGTGGATTACTTCGCTCCGGTGCGCAATGCGTCCCTGGCCCAGAGCGAATCCGACGCTCAGGCCATTCGCGCCGAGATCGAGCGGGCGGCCCTCGAAGTGTACCGTGCCTACCGCATCTGCGATCTGGCCCGCATCGACTGCATCTGGGACGGCGGCGCGGTGCGCGTTCTCGAGGTGAACGTGTCGCCCGGAATGACCGACACCTCGCTGTTCCCGGCGGCGTGCGAGGCCGCGGGGCTGTCGATGCCCGGCGTGCTGAACGAGCTGGTTGAAAACTGCCGGTAACGAAGACGCGCCCTCGGGCGCGCCTCCGTTTGTGCCGAGGGTGTGGAAGATGCGCACCCTTTTGGCTGCACCGGCGCGCCTTCGGGCGCTGCGGCGATGCTCCTTGCGTATAATAAGGCCATCGTTTCCGTTCATAGGAGGAAATCATGGGCAAGCTCTCCACACTCATCATCGGCGGTGCTATCGGCGCTGCCGCCGCCCTTCTGTACGCGCCTCGCCGCGGTGAGGAAACGCGTGCACTGGTCAGCGAGAAGGTAAATGCCATCTGGGGAGAGGCCAAGGACTTCACCGCCCGCGCACCCCAGGGCGTTCAGGCCGCCTACGACAGCGCCCAGGCGCGCGGCGAGTCGGTGTTCCACGACGCTGCCGCCAAGGGTCAGGAGTTCGCCCAGACCGCCAAAGCCCAGGCTACCGACTTTGCTCAGATGGCCACCGAGAAGGGCCAGGAAGCTTACAACGCCGTCGCCTCGCGTGTGCAGGAGGCGGTTTCGGCCGGACCCCAGCATACCGCGGCGGCTTCCGACGAGCTGCGCGAGAAGATCGAGGCCGCTCGTCAGCGCATCGCGGCCCAGGTTGTGAAGAACGCCGAGGAAAGCCGCCCCGCCCCGGTCGAGATCCAGGCGGATGCGGTGTCCGACATCGAACCTGGCGACTCCCGGGAGTAATGCGCTCTATATCGAGTTTCACAGGCGCCGGCCGCGGTTACGGAGAGGGCTCTGACCGCGTCGGCGCCTTTCGTCTGCCAGCACCCGCAGGGCGCCTCGAGGAGGATCCATGGCAAGCTCCATCGCAACCACCGACGATATAGCCGGTTCGCGCGTCGTTATCCAGGGCCGCAAGGGCAAAGAGAGGCGCGTGGGCAAGGTATCGCGCTTCGTGTTTCATCCCAGGGAGAAGCGCATTGTCGGGTTTCTGGTGAAGCGTCCCGACCTCGCGCTTATGTTCCATAGAAAAGACCTGTTCGTGGCTTTGGACGGCTATGCGGTCGAAGACGGTCGCATCGTGGTGGACGACGATGACGGAGCATGCGGCAGGCAAGCCGAGAAGTCGCTGGGCGTGGATTTCGACCGCTGCGTTTTGTGGTCGGGCATGCCCGTGGTCACGGCATCGGGGGAAACGCTGGGCGCTGTGGGCAACGTGAGCTTCGAGCGGTTTTCCGGAATCCTCGTATCGCTCGAGATCGATGACGGGATTGCCAACGATGCCATCGTCGGCAAGCGCACCGTTCCCGCCGATTTGGTGCAGGGCTTCAAATTCGGCAGAGGAGCGGCGCTGTCCGACTGCGGCTCCAACACCTCCGAACAGGGGGAAGGCGAGGTTGTGCGCGGTGCCATCCTCGTGTCCGACGAGGCCGCCCGCATCGAGACCGAAGGTGGAGCCGCGGATGCGGCGGGCAAAGCCGCCGCGAAGGCGACCGAGGCCGTGCGCAGCGCGGTGGACGATCTGAAGCCGAGTGCGGCCGACGCGGCAAAGGCGGTCGGCGACGCCGTCAACAAAGGCGCGTACGTAACCGGGCGCCAGATCGGCCGTGCAAGCGCCATGTTTGGAGCCTTCAGGGAAGAGTACCGCAAAGAGGTTGGCGAACCCGCATCCGCCTCGAAATCCCGAACGGATTCTTCGAGCGCATCCGCGCCGGCGAAGGGGGGCGGGGCAGAAGATGCGCCTTCATGTGCGCACCAGAAGAAGTCAGGGGAAAAAACAGCTTCCGCGAAGCCTGGCGTAAGGAAAAAGCCCCAGAATAAGACGCTCGGCCACGCAGTGGGAAGACAGCTGGGCCGCGCGGGCGGCATGTTCGCCGCCTTCAAGGAAGAGTACGACAAGGCTCGGAAGGAATAGGTCTGCGCGCGCGTTTTTGCGCATCGGGCTCAATAGGAGGGATTCTTAGGTTTTATGGGCGATCGCAAGGAAACCATACGGAGCAAGGCGCAGAGCGAGACGACGGTGCGTGGTCACGCTATGGAGAAAGGCGATGTCTATCGCTTCGCAGCCCTCATTGCCATATTCGCCGTCGTCATCGTATCCGTCGTTTTGATGTGGCCCATGCTGAAGGATCTGTTTTCCGAAGGCGGGGTAAGCCGCCTGGTCGAGCACGTGCGCAGCGCGGGCGCGGCGGGCGTCGTCATCTTGCTTGGCCTGCAGCTGTTCCAGGTGATCGTCGCCTTCATTCCCGGCGAGGTGGTTCAGATCGCCGCCGGGCTGATGTACGGTCCATGGCTGGGGGCGCTCATCATGGTGGTGGGCGCGCTTATGTCCTCGGCGCTGGTGTACCAGATGGTCCATAAGCTGGGCGCGCCGTTCGTTCAGAAGATGGCCCCCCAGAAGTACCTCGATAAGATCACCAGGTTCGAGGATTCCAATAAGTTCGAGGTCATCGTCTTCCTGCTGTTCTTCATCCCCGGGCTTCCCAAGGACGCTTTCACGTATCTGCTTCCCTTGACCAGGATCAAGATGAGGCCGTTTCTCATTCTGACTACCGTTGCGCGCACCCCCGCTATCGTGGCGTCCACCGTCGCGGCCTCCGGTTTCGCCGATGGCAACATAACCCTCAGCGTGGTTATCATGGTGGTGGTGGGCGGAATCGCCGTTGTCGGCATCATCTTCCAGAACCGCATCATCGATTTCGTGAGTGGCCGTGTTAAAGGGGGGAGGGGAACGCCCAGTGGAAGCTAGCTCTTCGGCGGTCGACTTCCGTCCCCCGAAAAAGCGCGTCACCGCTGCTCTTTTCGCCGTGTTCGGAGGGGTGTTCGGACTGCACAAGTTTTATCTGGGCTATTACCAGACCGGATTCATGATGCTTGCCTGCAGCGTGGTGGGCGGCATCCTCACGCTGGGCTTGGGAACGGGCATCAGCCTGATCATCTCGCTTATCGAGGGTCTCATCTATCTGATGGATTCCGACGAGGCGTTTCAAAGGGTCTACGTCCGCTCGGTGCGCGAGTGGTTCTAGCGATCGCGCAACTTTGGGCGCGCCGGCCGCACGCCGTGGTCTCTGCGCGATCCGACCGTTTGGTTGACGATCTTTTCCGTTTGCTCGGCTTCGCGCTTGCGCATCCTCTGCGTTCGCTAAAATGAATCGTAACCGTGTCGTACATTCGACCGTCGAACCAAGGAGGAACGAATGCCTACTATTACCCGTGATCAAGTGAGGGTGCCGCTCGATGTCGCGTGCGACATGCGCGAGACGTACATCGATAACTTCATGAAGGCCACGCGCGGTACCGGACGTCTCATGCTGTTCGCGTGCGACCAGAAGTTCGAGCACCTCAACGGCGATTTCTACGGCGAGGGCATCGATCCGGCCGACAACGATCCCGAGCACCTGTTCCGCATCGCCGATCAGGGCGTGTGCGGCGTTATGGCCGCCCAGCGCGGTCTGGTCGCCCTGTACGGGGCCGACTATCCCCAGATCAACTACCTGGTGAAGATGAACTCCAAAACTAACCTGGTGAGCACCTCCCAGGAGGATCCGTATTCCGGGATGCTGTGCGATCTGGATCGCGTCTTGGATATGCGCGACAACGGCGTGAACATCGTCGGCTTGGGCTACACCATCTATTTGGGCAGCGAGTACGAGTCGACGATGATCTCCGAGGCGGGAGAGCTCATCGCGCGCGCCCACGCCGAGGGTCTGGTCGTGGTTTTGTGGATCTACCCGCGCGGCAAGGCCGTTACGGCGGAGAAGGATCCGGCGCTCATCGCCGGCGCAGCCGGCGCGGCTTTATGCTTGGGCGCCGACTTCGTGAAGGTCAACCCCCCCAAGCCCGCCGAGGGCACGTCTGCCGAAGCTTTGGCCGTCGCCTCTCAGGCTGCGGGTCGCTGCGGTCTGGTGTGCGCGGGCGGATCGACGGTCGATGCCGCGACGTTCCTTGCGCAGCTGCATGATCAGATCCATGTGGGCGGGGCGTGCGGAAACGCGACGGGTCGCAACATCCATCAGCGCTCGCTCGACGAGGCCGTGCGCCTGACCAAGGCCATCAGCGCCATCACGCTGGGCGATGCCGGGGTCGAGCAGGCTCTGGCGGTTTTCAACGGCGATGAGGATTTCTCCCTGTAGTTTTTCCCCTGTGGTAGAATCACCCGTTGGAAACGAACCGATTCGGAAGGAACACGTATGTCGGGACATTCAAAGTGGGCAACCACCAAGCATCGCAAGGCAGCTCAGGACGCCAAGCGTTCTGCCCTGTTCTCCAAACTCACGCGCGTCATCACCGTGGCGGCGAAAGAGGGCGGCGATCCCAACCCCGACAACAACGCAGCCCTTGCCGCCGCCATCGAGAAGGCGAAGGGCTATTCGCTTCCCAACGACAAGATCAAAACCGCCATCGATAAGGCGTTCGGTGCAGGTAAAGACGCCGCTAACTACGAATCGGTGGTGTACGAGGGTTACGGTCCGGCCGGGGTGGCCGTGTACTGCGAGGCCCTGACGGACAACCGCAACCGCACCGCCGCCGACGTGCGCGCCGCGTTCAACCACAGCGGCGGAAATCTGGGTACGTCGGGTTCGGTGGCGTTCCAGTTCGAGCGTCGAGGCCAGATCACCATCCAGAAAGAGGTGTGCGCGGACGAAGACGACCTCATGCTGGCCGTGGCCGAGGCCGGTGGCGACGACTACGAGGACGCCGACGAATCCTGGATCGTGTACACGGCTCCCACCGCGCTGATGGCGACGAAGAGGGCGCTGGAGGAGGGCGGCATCGAGACCCACGGCGCCGAGCTTACCATGATCCCCACCACGCCCACGGCGATCGAGCCCAAGGATGCTCCGAAGGTCATGCGCCTTATCGACAAGCTGGAGGATCTCGAGGATATCCAGAACGTGTACCACACCATGGATATGACCGACGAGGTTGTAGCGGCTCTGGAAGCCGAGTAGCCGGCTTCTGGATGGACGACTTCAAGATGCGCCGCGTTTGCCGGCGCATCTTTTTTGTAGGGGAACCCGCGTGGAGAACGCCGCATAGGGTGCTCGGGCGACGAAGGGGGGGATATGGCGTACGGGGTGAGGGACGACTTCTTCGAGGCTCCCGGCCATTTCTCATCGGGCGAGAGCTATTGGCAGATAGGCTCGAACCCCGACGTGTATCTCGTCTCGGTTCCGTTTCCTAACGTCATCACCAAGCAGACGAACTGCTATGTAGTGAGAGACGGAGACGAGGCGCTTCTGATCGATACGGGCGCTCCTTCCGACGAGAGCTTCCGGGTGCTTCTCGGCGTTCTCGATGAGCTGCGGATCGATGTCGGCGCAATGTCGCTGTTCCTTACTCACCTGCACCTCGACCACGCTGGGCTGGTCGATCGCATCATCGGGGCTCACCAGAGAATCTATCTGAGCGAAGTGGATTTCGGATACATGTGCGCAGCCCAGAAAAGCTCGTTTCATAGGGCTTTGGCCGCCCGTCTGCGTGCGGAGGGGTGTCCGGCCGACTACGGCGATATCGCCCGCAGTTACGGCATGGGCGTCAAGAGCTTTGACGACCGCGGGCGGAACCTGGTGTTCGTGGGCGACGGGGATGTGATCAAGGTGGGATCGCACCGTCTGGTCGTCATCGATGTGGAAGGGCACACGCCGGGGCACCTCGCTTTGTACGAACCGCAGGCGGGTTTTCTGTTCAGCGGCGATCACGTGCTGTACCCCATGTCGCCCGGTTTGGGTTTCAGGTGTGATCGACCCTGCACCATGGCACGCTACCTTTCCAACCTCGATAAAGTGAACACGCTGGGAGTTTCTTTGTTGTGCCATTCCCACGGAAGGCTGCGTCGAACGTTCAGGGAGCGCGTCGAATGGCTGAAAAGCCACCATGGCCAGCGCATCGATGCCGCAGCCGATCTGATTGCGCGGCGCTTCGGCCCGACGGGCTACGAGGCGGTTCGCTCTATGCGTTGGAATACCAAGGGGAAGGGTTTTTCGGGTCTGCTTCCCGTACAGCGTTGGGTTATTCTCGAGAACGGTTTGGTCGTTCTCGACCACGTGGTGGGTGAAGGGCTTGCGCGGCGCGAGATCGACGATGAGGGAGCTTATCGGTATCTGCCGCCGGGTCGTTTGTAATACCCAAACAAATGTTCTATAATCGGCGAAGCATAGCAGGTTGAATTGGGCGAGGAGGGTCCGCGCATGCAGCAAAAACGGATCATCCTAGGTATCGATCCCGGACTTGCGAATACCGGTTGGGGCGTTATCGAACGCGTTGGCTCTAAGCTTTCCTGCGTTGCCTACGGCTGCGCGTCCACGCCGTCCGAGCGAGATCTAGCGTGGCGCTTGGGAAAAATATACCAGCAGATCACCGCAGTTGTGCAGCGGTTTTCGCCTGAGGCGGTGGGAGTTGAAACCGTTTGGTTCGGCCAAAACGTTTCGGCGGCGTTCGCAACGGGTCAGGCGCGCGGAGCGGCGCTGGCTGCGTGCGCTCAGGCGGGGCTTTCGGTGGGGGAGTTCTCGCCCCGCCAGATCAAGCTGGCGGTGGTGGGAACGGGTTCGGCGGACAAGCCGCAGGTTCAGTACATGATGAAGCAGCTGCTCGGACTTGACGAGACCCCTCGGCCCGATCATGCGGCAGATGCGCTGGCGGCAGCTGTCTGCTATGTGCTGCACGAGGGGTCGCGCTGCGCGGGAGGTGCACAATGATCGCGTTTCTTAAAGGGGTTCTCGCGGGTAAAACGCCCACGGCGGCCTACATCGATGTGAACGGGGTGGGTTACGAGGTTGGTATGTCGTCGGCGTCGCTGTCGAAGCTTCCCGCAGCGGGTCAGCCCGTGCAGGTGTTCACCCATCTGCAGGTGCGCGAGGGCGATATGTCGCTGTTCGGATTCGTCTCGGCTGACGAGAAGCGGTTTTTCGAGAAACTCATCACGGTAAGCGGCGTCGGGGCCAAGGTGGCGCTTGCGGCCTTGTCTACGTATGTCCCCCGCGAACTGGGCGCTCATATCGCGAACCAGGATATTGCGGCGATCCAGCGCATTCCCGGTGTGGGCAAGAAGGGCGCGTCGCGCATCGTGCTCGAGCTGAAAGGGTCGCTGGACGATTTCGGCGGTTCCGCCGAGTCCGCACAAACCGCGTCTGCGGCTTCCTCGGCGCTTCCCGCAGCGACCGAAGCGCTGCTTTCCATGGGCTTCACTTCGGCAGAGGCGGAGGTTGCGCTGAAGGGCGCACCCGAGGCGGCCGGGGAGGCGGCGCTGATACAATATGCGTTGAAACGACTGGGCGGCTAAGACGTGCGGATAGGTTGATATGGGTTCCGATTTTGAAATAGAGGGCATGGTGTTTGAAGCGCGCGATGCGGTTCGGCCGTCGGCGTGCGCGGCGGATGCCTCGGATGGAGCCGAGGCGCGCGAACGCGTCGTCTCTGCCGATCTTCAGCAGGACGATTTGGCTCTCGATAGAAGCCTTCGCCCCAAACACCTTGGCGATTACCTGGGTCAGTCCAAGGTAAAAGAGTCGCTGGCCATTCTGCTGGAAGCGGCTAAGGCGCGCGGCGAGTCCCCCGATCATATCTTGTTCTCGGGCCCTCCCGGTTTGGGTAAAACGACGCTTGCTACCGTGGTTGCCAACGAGCTTGGATCGAACATCAAAACCACCAGCGGCCCGGCTATCGAGCGGACGGGGGATCTGGCCGCCATCCTCACGAACCTCGAAGAGGGCGATGTCTTGTTCATCGACGAGATCCATCGTCTGAATCGCATGGTGGAAGAGGTGCTGTATCCGGCGCTTGAGGATTTCGCGCTCGATATCGTAGTGGGCAAGGGCCCGGCAGCTCGTTCGATCAGACTCGATCTTCCTCGGTTTACCCTGGTGGGGGCTACAACGCGCACGGGTCTTCTTACGGGCCCCCTGCGCGATCGCTTCGGCATAGCCTATCGGCTTCAGTACTATGCGCCCGAAGAGCTGGCCGCCATCGTGATGCGTTCGGCTTCTATCCTCGGCACTCCGGTGGAGGAAGAAGGGGCGCTGGAGATCGCCCGTCGCTCGCGCGGAACGCCGCGTCTTGCCAACCGTATGCTCAGACGCGTTCGGGATTGGGCGCAGGTACGGGGGGATGCCGCCATAACCGAAGATGTCGCGGCTCAGGCGCTGAGCTTTTTTGAAATCGACTCGCTGGGGCTCGATGCCATGGACAACCGCATTCTCGAACTGCTGGCGGTTCGGTTCGCGGGCCGGCCGGTGGGGCTGACTACCATCGCTTCGGCCCTTTCCGAGGATATCGATTCGATCGAGGACGTATACGAGCCCTATCTGATGCAGCAGGGTTTGATCGTACGTACGCCCAAGGGGCGTCAGGCAACCGCGCACGCGTATCGGCATCTGGGAATCGCGCCTCCGCAGTCTCTCTGAGCCGCGGCTTACTCGAAGGAGAGCATGTGTACGAAAAAGATTACCTTATGAGGCAGATCCTCCAGTTCGTCGAGGCTCTGACGAAAACCCGCATTCAGGAGGAACGGGAACTCGATCCGCTTGACAGCGCCCGTTCTATCGAGGACGCGTTTTCCCGGGCCACCGATCTCGATGGGCCCGCGATGCTTTCGCTGGCACCCGAATCGATGGCGTCGGTGCTTGATGTGTCGGGAGTCGAGCCGCGCATCGTTCGCTATCTTGCCCACGGTCTGCTGCTTGAATCGGTGTACTTGCAGCAAGGAGGAGAAAACCAGCTGGCCGATCTGCGCGCGGCCCAGGCCCGAGCGCTTGCCTCGCGCTACGGCATCGGCCTTCCCGACGATCCCGCCGACTTTTCGGCCTTGGAGAGCGCGGCTTTGCGCGAGTGCGGCCAAGAAGGCCGATAGGCTGTGTTTTTTGCCGATGAGCGCCCACAATAAACAGGTTAGTTGCATTCCTCGATAGAATCGGGTTCATATTAGCGTATAGTGATCTACGTTGCTCTCGAGGTGAGGGCGAGTGCTGATGCCATGCAGCGCGAGTGTTACTCGTCGGCCCTGCCGGGGAGAGAAAAGAGGAATGAAATGGCGCAAGGTACTGTTAAGTGGTTCAACCCCGAGAAGGGCTACGGCTTCATCTCCCAGGCTGATGGCGAAGACCTCTTCGTCCACTTTTCTGAGATCAAGATGGACGGCTTCAAGACCCTCGACGAGGGCGCTGCCGTCACGTTCGACATTACCACCGGTCAGAACGGCAAGCTGCAGGCCAGCAACGTTATGAAAGCTTAACTCCTGAGTCATTCAGATACAGAGCTGGAAACGATCCGCGAAAGCGGATCGTTTTTTTTTCATGGGTTGAATCCGTGACGGAGCATCGGCTTGGTCACGGATTCGATTTTCCCCGCTACTGGATGAACATCGCATCGCCGAACGAGAGCATGCGGTAGCGCTCGTCGATCGCATGGCGGTAGGCGCCCATTATGAATTCGCGCGACGAGAACGCGCTCACCAGCATCATGAGGGTCGAACGCGGCACATGGAAGTTCGTGATCATGCAGTCACACACGTTGAAGCGGTATCCGGGAAGGATGAACAGCGAGGTTGCCTCCCGGTTGCGCTCCATGGGGCGCTGCTCCTCGGGGCTCCAGCAGCTCTCCAGGCTGCGCATGCTCGTGGTCCCCACCGCGATCACGCGCCCTCCCGTCCGCTTCGTTTCCTCGATGGCGGCGATGGTGCGCGCTGGCACCGTATAGAACTCGGTGTGCATCTTGTGGTCGGCGGGGTCCTCCTCGTCGACGATGCGGAACGTGTCCAGCCCTACTTCCAACTCGACGGTTTCCCAGCGGACGCCCTTGCTCTTAAGCCGCTCGATCAGCTCGGGTGTGAAGTGCAGGCCGGCGGTCGGCGCCGCGGCCGAGCTCTCCTTTTTGGAGTAGACGGTTTGGTACAGCTCCTCGTCGCCTGCGTAGTTTTTGATGTAGGGGGGCAAGGGCGTATGTCCCGCGCGGTGAAGCGCCTCGTCAAGCGAGGAAAGTTCGGTAGAGAGCCGTGCGATGCGCTCTCCTTTCGTCGCACCTTCCACCCAATCGACTATCTCTGCCGACAAGGCGATGTCTCCAGCGCCGTCGCGCACGTCGACGATGGCTCCCGACCCCGGTTTCAGGCGCTTTCCGGGACGTACCAGCACCTCCCACAGCGCGCTTGCATCGGTTTTCGGCTCGCGATCGAACACCTCGCGCAGGAGGAAAACCTCGGCAGCCCCGCCGGTTCCCCGCTTGGCGCCCAGCAGGCGCGCGGGAAGCACGCGCGTTTCATTCACCACCAGAAGGTCGTTCGGGCGCAGATAATCGACGATATCGCGGAAGATGCGGTCCTCCAATTGCCCGGTTTTCCGATCCATCACCAGCAGTCGGCAGCCGTCGCGGTCCGCCGCGGGTTCCTGGGCGATGAGTTCGGTGGGGAGATCGTAATCGAAATCGCTTGTTTTCATGGGGACGCCTTCGGGTTGGTTTGAGGACGGTACGAGTTGACGGGTTCCGCCGGACGAGGAGGCCGATCGCCCCTATGCGCTGTTCTGCTTGCGCAGCGCCTTCAGGACGGCTTTCTTTCGGGCCTGTTTGTCGGCGTAGGCGCGCTTCTGCCGGGCCTTATCGGCCCGTTCGGCGCTGAGGCGGGCATCTTCGTCCGCGCGTTTCCGAGCCGAGGCGGCCTGCCTCAGCGCCCGCTGCCGCTTGAGCCATGCGCGCGTGGCATTCCCTTCGGCGATGGAGAAGCGGCAACCGCAGTAGCTTTGGCGGTACATGCCCGCCTCGCGGCTGCGCCTGGTCGCTTCATCGTAGTAGGGGCGAAAGTCTTCGAACAGCGCCTTGACTCCCGCCGCATCCCCGCTGCGCTCGAGCTCTTCGCGAATAATGTCGGTGAACTGGTAGGGACTTACCGACAGCGTGGTGGACAACGCGTCGAAACCGCCCGCCCGCGCCGCCTCGGCGGCTTCTCGCAGTCGCTGACGGTAGCAGGCGCGGCAGCGCTTCTGGCGGTTGGCGTCGTCTAGCAGCTCGCTTACCGATTTCGCTCGGTCGATGCGGGCAGCGTAGTCTGCGGACAACCTGTCGCCCAGCGTTCCTGCGGCAGCCTCCCATGCAGCCGGGTCGTAGGCTCCCTCAATAACCCGAACTCCCGCCGAATCGGCGAACGCGCGCAGCTCCGACAGGCGCCTTTCGTACTCTTCGCGCGGAGCGATGTTGCTGTTCGAGTAGAAGATGGCGATGTCGTGGCCCGCCTCGGCCAGCAGTCTGACGGGTTCGAGCGAGCAAGGGCCGCAGCATGCGTGCAATAGCAATTTCATCGGGTTTCCAGCGCTCCTTTCGATGTGCCCTATACTACCTTAACGAACGAGTCTGCCGATAAGAACAAGGGTGAGGGAACAGCCATGAATGAACAGAGCGGCGCCTTCAGGGCCCCCGAAGATATGGATGTGCGTGCGGTGTTCTTCGATCTGGACGGCACGCTTCTGCCGATGGATCTGGATGAATTCCTGAAACGCTACTTCGACAGCATCGCGCGGTTCATGGTGCGCGCCGGCGCCGATCAGGACGATTTCAAGCGCGGACTTTCCGCGGGCATCGCCGCTATGCGCGATCACGATCTGGATACCACTAACGACCAGGAGTTCTGGGGAGCCTTCATGCGATATAACGACGGCTACTGGACGGATTGGATCGACCGGTTCGACGCGTATTACCTCGAAGTCTTTCCCGAGGTGGGCCGTATGGTCGAACCCGACCCGAACGCCGCGCGCGTCGTGGGCGCCCTGGTTGAGAAGGGCTATCCGCTGCTTCTGACCACCATGCCACTGTTTCCCCCGGTTGCGGTTGACGAGCGGCTGAAGTGGGCGGGCCTTGATTCGTCGCTGTTCAAGCGCGCGACGTGCTTCGACAACTCGCGATCCACGAAACCCCATGCCGCGTACTTCGTCGAGAATATGCTGGCCGCCGACGTACCCGCCGACAAGGTGCTGATGGTGGGGAACAACACCGTCGAAGACCTCGCCTGCTGCGATCTGGGGGCCGATGCGTTTCTGGTTACGGACAACCTGCTGAACCCCAACGGGTTCGATGCGACGTCGGTGCGCAACGGGACGCTTGCGCAGTTCGCTTCCTGGGTCGAAAGACTGCCCGTCTGCGCGAACCCCGCCGCGTCGGTCGAGCGCGGTTCGGTGGACCCGACGTTTACCGGGGCTGCGCTTGCCAGGTTGGGTGTGGTCCCCCGCAAGAGGGGCCCTGAGGAGATGGATGCGTAGATGGCCCTGTTTGAGTACCGGATCGAAGGACGCAGCGGCCATGCCCGCGCAGGCAGTTACGAAACCGCGCACGGAACATTCCAAACGCCCCTGTTCATGCCCGTGGGAACCCATGCGACGGTCAAAGGCGTTACGGCCGATCAGCTGCACCAGATACGTTCCCAGGTGGTTTTAGCGAACACCTATCACCTGTACATGCGTCCCGGAGTCGATTTGATCGAAGAGGCGGGCGGCATCCAGAGATTCATGAACTACGACGGTCCCATGCTTACCGATTCGGGCGGGTTTCAGCTGTTCAGTCTCGACCATATGATGAAGGTCGATCGCGATGGCGTGACCTTCCAGGCGCGCGACTACGACGGCAGCCGACATCGTTGGACGCCCGAGTCGAACATGGACATCCAGCAGCGCATCGGAGCCGACATCTGCATGCAGCTCGATCAGTGCATCGGGTACCCGGCGAAGAAAGAGGATGTGCGGGCTTCCACGAAGCTCTCGTGGGAATGGGCCAAGCGCTGCTGCGACGCCCACACCAGACCCGATCAGGCCTTGTTTGCGATCGTGCAGGGGGGAATGCACCTCGATCTGCGCCTCGAGAGCGTCGACGCGCTGGTTCGCATCGATTCGGAAAGCCGCGCGGCGGGAGGTCGGGGATTCCAAGGCTACGGCATCGGCGGCTATTCGGTGGGAGAGCCCCATGACGTGATGTTCGAGACGCTGGGGGCGGTGTGCCGTGCGATGCCCGAAGGCAAGTTGCGCTATCTTATGGGCGTTGGCAACCCCACCACCCTTGTGCGCGCGGTGCGCGAGGGCGTGGACATGTTCGACTGCGTGCTTCCCACGCGCACGGGGCGCATGGGCACGGCGTTTTCCAGCCAGGGGCGCATGAACCTGCGCAACGCCAAGTTCGCCCGCGATTTCTCGCCGTTGGATCACGCATGTTCGTGCCCGGTGTGTCGCAGCTACTCGAGGGCCTACATCCGCCATCTGATCAAGCAAAGGGAGATGCTGGGAGGCATTCTGCTCTCGATCCACAACCTGCACTTCCTCATCGATCTCATGGCGCGGGCGCGCGAGGCCGTTTTGGCCGGCGCGTACGAGGATTTCTATCGGGAGTGGATGGCGTCTCCCGGAGCCGACGACTACTAGGCCGCGGCCAAGGCGGCGCCGATGACGTAAGAAGTTTGATAATGCGTCTAACTTTCCGTTCCCAGAAGGTTTTTCTTTGTTCCTGTGGCAAAATAATCAGGTTCGCGTATATGATGCCGGCCGCTGCGTGCAAGCGAGCCGGAGTCAAGGGATGGAAGAGGAAGTGCGATGGCCATTAAAGCCAATCAGGCCAAGAGCCGCAAGAAGAAGTCGGGAGCATCCGTCGATCGTCGCAATATCTGGCTACTCGTCGTCACGACGCTTTTGATCGTTGCGTCGGTATTCGCGTTCACGCCCCCCGCGCAACGCATCAATCAGGGCCTTGATATCCAGGGCGGCCTGTCGGTCGTGCTTACCGCGAAAAGCACCGACGGAAGCGCAATCACCGACGAGGATATGGAGACCTCGCGCGCCATCATCGAGAGACGCGTGAATGCGCTGGGTGCGAGCGAAGCGGTGGTTCAGCGTCAGGGATCCGACCAGGTCCTCGTTCAGATCCCCGGTCTCACCGATACTGAAAAGGCCCTGGAAACCATCGGCAAGACGGGCAAGCTCGAGTTCGCGCGCCTCGACTCCTTCACCGACTCGACGCTGCGCAGCAAGATCGATTCGGGCAACTACGGCGAGAATGCCAAGGTCACCGATGCGTTCGGCAATTCCCTTCCCGCGCAGGACAGCGGCAACCTCAAGGTGGGGTCCGATCAGTACACCGCGATGATCACGGGTGCGAACATCACCGGCGTTTCGGTGGACCACGCATCCGAGGCGGGTACCGATTACGCCGTCAACGTCACGCTCGACGGCGAGGGGAGCCAGGCGTTCGCCGATGCGACGCGCGAGCTGGCGCCCACCAAGGGCAAGATCGTCATCATCTTGGATGGGGAGGTTCAGTCCGCTCCCGCCGTTCAGTCCGAAATCACCGGCGGCAAGGTCTCCATCACGGGCGGCTACACGCTCGATGGCGCCAAGGCCCTGCAGACGGTGCTCCAGAGCGGGTCGCTTCCTGTGAGCTTCGAATACGCGCAAAGCCAGGTGGTCGGCCCGACGCTCGGTCAGGGCGCGCTGGCTGCCGGCGTAGTGGTGGCTCTGGTCGGTCTTGCGCTGGTTATGCTGTATCTGCTGTTCTTCTACCGCGGTCTGGGCCTGATCACGGCGGGCGCCATGGTGGTGTTCGCGGTGTTCTACCTGGGCGTTCTGGCCACTCTTTCCCATTTCGGCCTCTTCAGTCTGTCGTTGTCGGGCGTTGCGGGCATCGTGCTCACTATCGGCATGGCCGCCGACTCGTCGGTGCTTACGGTCGAGCGCTTCCGAGAGGAGGTGCGCATGGGACGCAGCGTGCGCGCGTCTTCGATCACCGGCGTGAGGCATGCCATTCTCACTTCCATCGACGCCGACCTGGTTACCCTGGTCAGCGCTCTGTCGCTGTTCTTCCTGGCGTCCGCGTCGGTGAAGGGCTTCGGCCTGACGCTTGCGTTGGGAATCATCTGCGACATCGTTATGATGCTGCTGTTCAAAGCCCCGCTCATCCGTCTGCTCGCTCCGCGCGTTATCGCGCGCCACCCCGGATTCTGGGACCTCAAGGACAGCCAGGAGGCCCATCGCGCCTATGCGGCGCTTGCCGAAGTCGAGGGCGTTTCCACCTCCGACGCCGAGATCGGCGAGGCTATGAACCGCGCTATCACCGATCGCGTGGCTGGCAAGCGCGAGGAGGAGGGGTCGAGGGCCGTAGCGGCGGTCCGTGCGCTGAAGGGACGCTTCATCAAGCACGACATCGGCTTCATGAAGGGCCGAAGGGTTCTTCTGGCGGTGTCGGCCGTGCTGGTGGCCGCTTCCATTGCGGTGGTGGGCGTCAAGGGCATGAGCTTCGGCATCGAGTTCGTGGGCGGCACGTCCGTCACGTTCTCGAACACCGACGGCGTGACGGCCGACCGCATGAACCAAGCCCTGCGCAACGCGGGCGTCAACGACGCGACCGTTCAGACCACGCAGGCCGACGGCCAAGAGGGCTTTTTGGTCCGCACCACCCAGACCGATGCGAAGGTTTCCAGCGCCGCCGCCGACAAGGTGGCTGCGGAACTGGGGCTTTCCACTTCCGATATCCAGGTATCCACCATCGGACCCGACTGGGGCTCCAGCGTCATCCGCGCATCGCTTATCGCGTTTCTGGTCTCGCTGCTGCTGATCATCGTCTATATCGCCATACGCTTCGAATACAAGATGGGTATCGTGGCGGTGGTGGCGCTTCTGCATGACCTGATCATCGTGATGGGCGTCTACGCGCTGGTGGGACGTGAGATCACGCCCAACACCATCGCCGCGCTGCTTACGATTCTGGGGTACTCGCTGTACGATACGGTGGTCGTCTTCCATCGCATCAACGAGAACGCCAAGGAGCTCAGCATCAAGTGCTCGTTTATGACGATGGCGAATCATTCGCTCAACCAGGTGTTCCTGCGCACGGTGAACACGACGCTCACCTCCATCATCCCCGTCATCGCCATGCTGCTGTTCGGCGGCGAGACGCTGCGGGACTTCGCGTTCCCCATGGTCATCGGCTTGATTGCGGGATCGTACTCTTCCATCGCGGTCGCGACGCCGCTGTTCGCTTTGTGGAAGACCCGCGAAGAGCGCTATGCCAAGCTTCAGAAGAAGTTAGGTCCCGAGGTGGGAACGTTCGAGTTCGATCACTCGGCCTCCGTCTCGGTGACGGGATCGGCCAACCGCAAGAAGCGTCGCTAACAAGAGAATGCCAAGGAGGCAACATGCGTCAAGCCAGCGCCCCTAATTTCTGCCCGCCCACCGAAGAGGGCGTGACCATCGCGCTTCAGGACGAGAATGGCGATTCCATTGAACTCGAGTTCCTGGGAAGCGTGATCATATCCGAACGCGAGTACGGGTTCTTCTTCCCGACAGGGGAAGACGACGCCGATCAATCCGGCGAGGTGCTAGTGCTCGAGGTTGTGGAGAGCGACGAGGAGGGCCAGCCTTCCGAGTTCGAGATGGTGGAGGATGAAGCCATCGCCGATCAGGCGTACGAGGAGTTCCGCAAGGTTGCCAAAGACCTGTACGACTTCGAAGACTAGGTTGTTCGCGTCTCTTTACCAGGGTAGGAGGTTCGCCGCAACGGTGCAGGCCAGCGCGACGGCGAGGGTTATCGCGCATACCGCGTCGCGCGTGCCGAATGCAAGCGGCGCCAGGCGCGTGCGACCCTGTTCGCCGTGGTAGCAGCGCGCCTCCATGGCGTTCGAAAGCGTCTCTGCGTGACGAAATGCGCTGGTGAACAGCGGTACGGCGATCGAGCCGAGCGCGCTCATCCTGGTTTTTCCCCCGCCTTGGGAGAATCTCGCCCCGCGACTGATCTGCGCCATATAGAGGGCCTTCGCCTCGAACGCGAACTGCGGAAGGAACCGCAGCGCGATGCCCATCATCATGCTTAGCTCGTGGACGGGCACGCCCACGCGGCGAAGCGGCTTCAACACGCGCTCGAAGGCCTCGGTGATATCGAGGTTCGTGGTGGTCAGGGTGAGTAGGCTCACCGCCATCAGCAGCAGGATCATGCGGTATCCGAAAAACGCGGCTGTGCGCACGCCCAGTTCGCTTATGGTGACGAATCCCCATTGGAACAGCGTAGCGCCCCCCTGCGTCCAAAACAGGTTGACCAGTGCGGTGATGACGGCGAAAAACAGCAAGGGCGCGATCGATTTCAGCGCGTCTCCCACCGGGATTTCGGCCGCCATCACGCAGGCGAGAACGAATAGGGTCAGGGCTCCGAGAGCGGAAAAAGTCTGCGCGGCGAACGTGATGAAGATAAGGGCGAGGGCGGCAAGCAGTTTGGTGCGCGGATCAAGCCGGTGAACGATGCTCGAGCCCGCCCGATAGTTTCCGAGGATGGGGATATCAGGCATGATGCGTGCCGTCCGATCGGTTGTTGCCCGAGGCGCCCTCGGCGTCTTTTCCCTCTGCCCGTCCATCGCAGTTGCGGGCTCGGTACTGCTCGGACAGCGCCGAGGCAAGGCTTTCGATATCGTAGAGCTTTCGATCGAGGGGGATGCCGCGTGCGCGCAGCGAGTCGGCTATGTTCTGAGCGAAAGGGGCGTCCAGGCCGATAGAGCGCAGTTCGTCTCCGCGGGAGAACACCTCCTCGGGCGTCCCCAGCATGAAGACGCTTCCTCGGTTCAGTACAAGGATGCGGTCGCTCAGGCGCGCGAGGTCATCCATGTTATGAGAGGCCATGAGGACGGTCATGCCCTCATGATGCAGGCGATCGACGAGTCTCAGCATTTCTGCGCGCGCCCGGGGATCGAGCCCGGCCGCCGGTTCGTCAAGCACGAGCACCGAGGGCCTCATGGCGATCACTCCGGCCAGCGCGACGCGGCGCTGCTGTCCCCCCGATAACTCGAAGGGGCTTTTGTCCGCAATGCCGTTTGCATCCAGCTCGACCGCGCGCAGCGCCTCGAGACTGCGCTCGACGGCTTCTTCGTCGGAAAGGCCGAGGTTGCGCGGGCCGAACGATACGTCGGCCAACACGGTTTCGGCGAACAGCTGATGTTCGGGGTACTGGAACACTATGCCGGTGTCGAAGCGGCAGCGCTGTGCCGCCCGCCTGTCGGAGAGGTCGGCCCCGTCGGAGATCACGCGTCCGCCGGTGGGGTGCAGCAGCCCGTTCGTATGCTGGATGAGGGTGCTCTTCCCGCTTCCCGTATGTCCGCATAGACCAAGGAACTCGCCGTCTTCCAGGGTGAAGGACACGTCGCGAAGCGCCCACGCCTGATGGGCGGTCGAACCCCAGGCGGGTTTCTCCGGGGGCGCTCCGTCTTGGACATCCGCCCGGTTCTCCTTGCGAATTCGGGCCATGATCCCGCGTCTGCGCGACGCCTCGGCCTTCTCGTCGTAGGAGTAGCTTACCTGGTCGAAAACAATCGGCACAGTTCGTCCTCCAATGCTCGCTCGTCGATGGAAACGGATACGGGAACCCCTCGCCGCCGCAGCTCGATTGCCAGTTTGGCTGCGCAAGGGACGCCGAGGTGCAGATGCTCCAGGTCTTCGGCGCGCACCAGCACGTCGGTGGGCGCACCGTCTGCGACGATGCGCCCACGGTCCAGCACCACCACGCGATCGGCCGAAGCGGCCTCTTCCATGAAGTGGGTGATCATGACGACGGTCATGCCCGTTTCGTTCAGTTGTCGGCAGATCTTCAGGAGGCCCTTGCGCCCGCGCGGATCGATCATGGCGGTTGCCTCGTCAAGCACGAGGATCTGCGGTTCCATAGCCAAGACGCCCGCCAAAGCGACGCGCTGCTTCTGACCGCCCGACAGCGCACCGGTGTCGCGCTCCTCGAACCCCACGAGACCCACCTGCGCAAGCGCGGCGGTTACGCGCCGGCGCAGTTCGTCGGGTTTCACTCCCAGGTTTTCGGGGCCGAAGGCGACGTCGTTTTCGATGATGCTGGCGACGATCTGGTCGTCGGGGTTCTGAAACACCAGGCCGGCGGTCGATCGGATGAGGTAGAGCGCCGTAGTGTCGTTCGTGTTCCACCCGTTGACCGTCACGCATCCCTCGTCGGGCCGCAAAAGCGCGTCGATATGCTGGGCGAGGGTGGACTTTCCCGATCCGTTTCCGCCCAGGATGCAGACGAATTCCCCTCTTCCGATGGAAAGGTCGATGCCTTTCAGGACGAAGCGCTCGCCGTCGTAGGTGAATCCGACCTGTGAGAAATCGATCATGGCGTTACCTTAGGGTCGTGGTCGTGGGTCGTGCGAGTCGGGCGCATCGAGGCACCTTGGGCCTCGATGCCGGCGAAAAGGCGCTAGCGTCCGCGTACCTGCTTTTTCTTGGGTGTGAGCAGGTTTGACACGCTCTTGTACACGACGAGGGTAAGGGCGGCGTTCACAAGGGACTTCAGAATGTTGAAGGGAAGCAGCACGGGTGCGATCATGCTCAGCACCGCCTCGATGCCGATTCCCGAGTACAGGGGCGTGACCAGCAGGTTGCCGATGATGGCGAACACCACCATGCACACCGCTCCCAGCCCGAGGCCGACCATGGCGCTTTTGAACGTGCGGCGCTTTCCGTAAACGAGGGCCGCGGGAAGCACGAACGCGGTGGTGCAGACAAACACCATGATGGTTCCCCAGAAGTTACTGGTAAGCAGACCGTGGATCAATCCCGTCACGATGCCCACCGCAACGCCGGCGACCGGTCCGAAGGAGAACCCGCTTACCATGGCGGGAACGGCGGAGGGATCGTATTTCAGGTAGGGAACGCCGGGCATGAGCGGGATCTCGATGAACGACAGCAGAACGCCGATGGCGGCCAGAAGCGCCATCGTGACGATCTGGCGCGTCTCCCATCGGTTGGTATTGGTGAATGCGAGTGTCGTTTCGTCGGTGGACATGGTTCCTCCTTGCGCGAGGCAAACGGTTCGCCCGGGCCCGGTTTCCTCGGCCTCGCATCGCAAGGAAAGGCCCGCATGAATTCCTGGATTCATACGGGCCCGTAACCACATGCGAATATAGTGCGATCGCGTGCGATTTCTGCCTCTTCCATCCGGACTGTAACCGTTGGTTCCGGAATTCCACCGGATCGGCCCTGCGAAGCGCAGGGTTCGCGGACTCTCGGGGGGCGCGGCTTGACCGCCGGCTCCGATTACCGCCAGTGAGGATTTTCACCTCGCCCTGAAACAGAATTCATGGGACGAATTCTAGTTCGGGCGCGCTGCGCGTGCAAGGGGCTTTTTCGCCAGTCCGACGGCGTTGCGCGTATCGCCCCCGTATCTTTTCTTCCGATTGCGCTTGATGCGGAATGCTTTGCGGTATGCTCTGCTCTCGGAACATAGAATCAGAGCGGTCAGTGGAAGGCTTGGTGGGTATGTCGTACAGCGGACGGTGCGCGTTCGGATCTATCGGGGGTGCTGCGCGGGGCGAGGGTGAAGTCGCATGATGGAGCTGTCCCCGGCGTTTTGCTGGATACGCTATCGCCTGGCGACCGGCGAGGGCCTCGACGTGCGCCAGGTTCCGTTCGAGTCGTTCGATTCGGGGGAGGCGCGGATCGAAGCGTCGTTCGACGGCGAAGTGCTGGAGCTGGCTATCACGCCCAACGTCGATCTGACGATGGCCGCCTGCTCGATCGGGTTTCGCCACCAGTACGCAGATGACGAACGCGTGCTGCTGAATGGCTATCAGAGCTGGACCGATACGGCCGAGCGTTCCGTGTGGGATAAGATGCGCGGACTGAACCGCGTTCCCGAATTCGTGAAGAGACGCTGCGCGTTGGACGGGATGGGCGATTACCGCTTCGTGGAGTACACGGGCCGCGCGGGCGAGATGCATGCGTTCTCCTATGCGGTGCTTCGGCGGGGTGATCGCTGCCTTCTTCTTGCCTCGCTGGACGAGAGCCAGGGGTTCACCCTGTTCAGAACCGATGCATTCGGGGGAGTGGTGACGGCTGACACCGAGGTGCCCGAACGTATGATCGCGGCGGGCGAGCGCGTTTCGCTGGCGCGTTACTGCGTGGTGTCGGGCTCTGCCGATGAGGTGTACGATCGTTGGTTCGACCTGGTTGGATGTGTTGCCCGCGACAATCTTGCGCTGGTGGGCTATACCAGTTGGTATCGTCGCTTCGATCGCGTGGACGAACGCGGTCTGCTGGACGACCTGAAGGGCGCGGCAGCGTTTTTCGCCGATCATCCGATGAAGGGGGCACGGCGCGTGTTTCGGTTGGACGCCGGGTACTGCTGCGCGGGGGATTGGATGGAGGTCGATCGCACGCGGTTCCCCTCTGGTTTGGACAAGCTGGCCGACCGGATCAGGGCGCAGGGCCTCGAACCCGGTCTGTGGATCGCCCCGTTCGCGTGTTCGGCGGCATCGCGCGTGGCGGCAGAGCATCCCGATTGGCTTTTGCGCGACGATCGCGGGCGGAGGGTAACCGTCGCTCCGCATTGGGGAGGGATGCTTGCACTGAACACCCGGCATCCCGGGGTGCGCGATTACGTGCGCCGCTGCGTTTCCACCATGACGGGCGTTTGGGGCTTCTCCCTCCTGAAGGCCGATTTTCTCTACGCTGCATGCATGTTTCCACACGATGGGATGAACCGCGGGCAGTTGATGGCCGACGCGCTGGGCCTTCTGCGCGAGGCGGCAGGCGAGGCGTGTGTCGTTGTGGGTGGCGGCGTTCCGCTGTCCTCGGCCTTCGGCGTGCTGGATTACGTGCGTGTGGGATGCGATGTGAGGCCGGGCTGGGATGGCCTTTTGCATATGCGCTTGCTGCACCGCGAACGCGCCAGCGCGAAGAACAACATCGCCTCTACGCGGGGTCGCTGCGCTCTTGACGGCCGAGCCTTCGGGATCGATCCCGATGTCGTTACGCTGAGTGGCGATACGAAGCTTTCCGCCGAACGACGGGCGCGGGCGATCGAGGCCTCTTCGTTGGGAAGCGTCCTTTTCACCTCGGACGATATGGGTGCATGGAACGCCCGGCAGAAGGCTGCGTTCGAAGGCGCGTTCCAAGCGATTCGCGCCCGACGGGGGCGGGCTCGGTAATGGAGATGCGGGGCTGTGCTTGCGCGCGGAGCCCCGCGATGCGCGGATCGATAGGGACTAGGCCGTCGGAGCGTCTTGCCGATTCTGCGCGGGCGCTGCCGGGTCGGCTGGCTTCGTGAAGCGACTGACCAGCGGAACCGATATCAGCGAGAGCACCATGGCCGCTGCGCCGCAGTTGATGGCCGAGGCGAAGACCGGCATTCCGAAGGATCCGAGGATCATGTTCCCGACAGTGAGGCCAACCCCGACGACGAAGCTGGTCCATACCGCCGCCCGCGACACGCGCTTCGCATAGAGTCCCCAGAAAAACGGGCCGAGGAACGATCCGGCCAGCGCACCCCAGGAGATAGACATCAGCTGGGCGATGAACGTGACCGAGGACGTGTGCTGCACGAGCGCGATTGCAGCGGATACGGCTACGAACACCGCCAGAAGCGCGCGCATGCACGCCACCTTGCGCTCGGGCGTCTTGAAATCGACGAGGTTGCGATCGATCAGATCGAGGGTGAGTGTTGACGACGAGGTGAGAACCAGCGAGGACAGCGTGCTCATCGAAGCGGACAGCACCAGCACGATAACCAGTCCGATGAGGATGTCGGGAAGGCCCGACAGCATGGTGGGAACGATGCTGTCGTAGACGGGAGATCCGTTGGCCCCGCGTTCGATCTGGTCGCCGTAGAGACGTCCGAACCCTCCTAGAAAGTAGCTTCCCCCGGCAACCACGAGGGCGAACAGGGTCGAGATGATCGCGCCCTTCTGAACGGCCGAGTCGGTTTTGATGGCGTAGAACTTCTGGATCATCTGGGGCAGCCCCCAGGTTCCCAGGCTGGTGAGCACCACGACGCCCAGCAAGTTGGGCAGATCGGGGCCGAAGAGGCTGGCGAAGGGGGCGACAAGGGAAGTGGAGGGGTCGGATACCTCCGCGAGGCTCTGCACCGCCTGCGCGATTCCGCCCTGGCCGTCAAGTACGCCCACGATGACGGCCGCGATGCCGAACAGCATGACGAGGCCCTGGACGAAATCGTTCACCACGGTGGCCATGTATCCTCCTAGCACCACGTAGGCGCAGGTGGCGATAGCCATGATGACGACGCATGCCTCGTAGGGCACGCCGAAGGCCATGCCGAATAGGCGTGAGAGCCCGTTGTAGATGCTGGCCGTGTAAGGGACGAGGAACACGAAGATGATGGCTGCCGATGCGATGCGCAGGGCGTTGGATCCGAAGCGCTTGCCGAAGAATTCGGGCATGGTGGCCGCATCGAGCTCGCGGGTCGCTTTGCGGGTCTTCGGACCCAGCACCCACCAGGCAAGCAGGCTTCCCAACAGTGCGTTTCCCACACCGATCCAGGTGGCTGCCAGACCGTATTTCCATCCGAACTGCCCGGCGTATCCGACGAAGATGACGGCGGAGAAGTAGCTGGTGCCGAATGCGAACGCCGACATCCACGGGCCGACGTTGCGTCCGCCCAGCACGAACCCGTCGATGCTGCGCGATGTTGCGCGCGTAGCGAAGCCGATGCCGATGGCTGAAGCCAAGAAAACGAGCACCATCAGTATTTTTATCATGGGTGGTTCCTATCGATACTGCCGTTGGTGAAACGGTTGCCGAAACAGACGGGCCGGAGGCGCACACGGTTGTTGCCGCGCGGACAGCGCAGCGTACAGGGACTGCGCCCGTGTGCTACAGGTATCGGTAGGAATAAGGGAAAGAGACGAGAGCCGCATCGGTTCGCACCCGGGAGGTGCGGGTCGAAGATGCGTATGTCGTCGAAATGCTCATGGCGCGGAACTATAGCAGAACGAAAGACGGGCCGACGGGAGAAATCGCTTCGAAACACGTCGTTAGCAAAATCTCCCGCCGGCCCACAGAAAAGCTCCGGTCGATCGGCGTACCTAGTCTTGCGTGATCATATAGCTATAGCTGCCAAGCGATTCGGATACCAGCACGCTGTATTTGTTCCCGTCCAGGTCGGTTACCTCGTAGATGATCGTCGATTCGCCGTCGCTACGGTACGAGATCTTCTGGGAATCCGTGTTGACGACCGAGCTTGCAAACGAGTCGATCGAATCGTAGGACTCTCCGCAGGTCACAAAGAAGTCTCCGCGCTGAAGCAGCTCGGTGGACGACAGGGTTCCGATCGTGTCCAAGGAAACGTCGTTGGTGCTGGAGTCGTACAGGTCGACGGTGCGCGACATGTCTTCGCCGATCCATCCCTCCCACTGCTTGTCGAACCGCAGGTCGCAGGACTGGAGAAGAGGGTCGAGGTCGGAGCCGTCGATGTTGATCAGGGCGTAGACCGTGGGGTTGCCCTTCGCGTCTTTCAATCGGCTGCTGTCAAGGGCTCCTGCAGAAGGAGCGGGCGCATTATTGCGCGAATCGTCTTTCGGCGTGCTGGGCGCGGTGATGGCGGGATCGAGTCTGGTATTGCCGGACGACTGCCCCAGCGATGAGAGCGAGCTGAACATCGTGACACCCAGGGAGATATAGCATATAACGCTGATGCCGACGATGGCGGAGATCACGATTTTGGCGACTTTGGACCATCTGCAGGACTTCAGCCACATGAGCACGACGCCGATCGGCCAGAAGAACAGGAGGAACAGCACGACGACCCAGGTCTTGCCGTACCAGGGGGTATTGGAAGCCTGTTCGTAGATGGGCTGTCCGTAGGGCGCCTGCGGCTGCCCCGTGGGAGGAGAGGCCTGCTGGTGCGCGGCGTCTACGGGTTGCGGCGGGGCTGCGACGGGCTGCGCGACCGGTGCGGCCGGTTGAGGTGCGGCAGCGGGCTGCGCGGGCGCCTCGGGTTCGGGTTGCGTTTCTGCGGGTTGGGGCGCACTCATCGGCTGGGAGTCATCGACGGGCGCTGCGGGCAGCGCCGTGCCGCACTCGGTGCAGAAAAGGGCGCTATTCGGGCATTCCGAACCACACTGAGGGCACTTCATAGGAGATCCTTTGGTCGCAGGAATGTAACGTGCATAAATAATACTTGATGTATCGGATATTATCCACGGATTCGCGGGGGTTTCTGCCATCGGGGTCCTGCCTCGGGGCGAGCTTGCGGGGTACAATCGCGTGCGAGCATTCGTAAGGGGGTTGTCCATCATGTCGGCCGATATCGTGATCGTCGAAGGGTTCGTCGAGGCGGACCTGTTCGTCAAGCGAGAAGCGAAAGCGGGGTCGTCCCTGTTCGGAGTCGAGGTTGTTCCCTGGGGTACGTGGGTCTCCTCGCTTTGGGATCTGTTCGGCGACGAGCGGAAGCTGGTCGGTCGCGCCGAGCGCAGCCTGCTGTTGGGCAGGCTCGTGCGCGAGCGTCGCGAACGGGAGGCCGTGACAGGCCAGACGGCTTCTCCCGAGATGGGGATGTGGTCGGACGGCTACGCGAAGTTTGCTGCCGAGCTCGCTTCCACGGGCTTCGGCATCCCTGCGTTCGAGCGGGGCATGTCCGAGCTGGGGCGGCGTTCTCCCCGCTTCGCCCGGGTGAGCTCCCTTCTGTCCGACTACCGCAGCGCCTTGGGATCGGTCGGGCTCGTCGAGCCGGGCGATGCGCTCTCGTTTCTGGCCGAGCATCAGGATCGGGTGTTTCCCCGCAAGAAAACCGTGCGCTTCTCCGAAAGGGCGGCGATAACCCCCCAGCAGCGCTGGTTCGTCGAGGAATGCGACGGCCTCGAGCTTGACGGGGCGCATGCCGGAGACGAGGGGGGCGGGATCCGTTCTGCGGTCGGGCGCCTTCCCGAGGGAGTCGAGCTTCGCTTCCTGTTCCCTTCGGGCGCCTACGCTCAGGCTGGAGCGCTGGCGGATGCTCTGCGTGCGTTTCCGAGCGGAAGCGATGTGGTGGTGGCCTGCAACGATCCGCTCGGACTGTTCGAGAAGCTGGTCGATGCGCTGAACGTGCCCCTGTTCGCGTCTGCCGGGCTGCCGTTTTTCAGATCGTCGTTCGGCTCTGCGATAAGGGGGCTCAACCGTCTGTCGTCCGACGATGCCTCGTGGGCGCCGTGCGTGGTCGATGTGGTGGGAAATCCCCTGCTGGGGTTCCCCGAATGGCGTTCGCAGAAACTCGATGCGCAGCTGAGGGCCGATCGCCTGTCGGATAGGGAGCGGGTTTTATCCGAGCTGCGCGCCGAAAGCGAGCTGTTCGGACGATTCGAAGAGATCGCGCTCGATGCGGATGCCGACGTTCTGCTGGATTTCATACGCGATGGGATTCGAGGCCAGCGTCGGAGGGGGGAGCATTTCGCAGCCGATCAGATCGCGGCTACGTATGCGTTCCAATCGGTTACGTCGGCGGCGCGTCGGGTCGGGGCCGATATGCGGGACTGCATGAGGGCCCTCGAGTTGGTGCGCGTTTCCGTTTCGCGGTCGCGCCCGATGGAAGGCTTTCCGGGAAGCGTGCGGTTTCTCGAGCATCGAGAAGCGGCGCGCCTGGAGCCGGGATCGTGCGACGCTGTGGTGGTGTGCGATATGGACAGCGTCTCCCAGTCGGTGTCCGACCGCGCATCGGCGGCCCAGCTGGTTCTCTCCGATCTGGGGATGCCTCCCTGCGAATCTCCCCTCGACCGCGCGCGTCGCGAATTCTCGCATCTTCAGCATGCTGCCCGCCGCATCTTCGCGGTCGAGCGTTCGCTCAACGATGCGGACGCCGCAGAAGCGTATCCGTCGGTTGTGCTGGAAGAGTTCGTCGACGCCTACCGCGCTGATCCCACCGATATCGACGAGGTGAAAAACGCCTTTCGGCTTCCGTCCAGCCTGCACGGTCTTGCCTCTCAGCGCGGAGAAGAGCTGCTGTTTGAAAACGAGCGCCCGGCTTCGGAAGAAGGCGGCCTCGCGAAGCGCTTGGGGAGAGGCGATCCTCTGGGTTTCGTGCCCGTCGGCTTGGCACCGTTCGTCTATCTGGAAAAACCGGGATCGCGATGGTGCCCGTCCCCCTCTCAGATCGAGTTGTACCTGGAATGCCCCTATCGGTGGTTCGTCGAGCGGAGGTTGCGCCTCGAGTCTCCCGACGAGCTGTTCGGCCCGGCCGAGAAGGGCACCTTTGCCCATGCCGTCTTGGAGGCTTTCTACCGTCGGTTCCAGTGCGAAGTGGCGCCGAAGGTGACCGAGGGCACTCTCGAGCGCGCACGGAAGATCATGCGCGAGGAAGCCGATAGGCTGGCCGATCTGCAGCCGTCCCTCGAGCCCGGTCGCCGCTTGGTGGCTCTCGATCATTTCGAGCGTCGGCGCTTGCAGGAACTGAAGGGTTTTCTCGAGGGGTATCTCGAGGTCGAAGCGGTGCTGCTTCCCGGGTTTCATCCCGCTTACCTGGAGTACGAGCTTCCGCAGGACCCTCCGGTCGCGTATGCGGGCCGCGCGATTCGCGGGCGCGTCGATCGCATCGACGTTGATGGATGCGGAAACGCGGTGATCATAGACTACAAAGGGTCGCTCTCGGCGCGCTACAACGTCGAGGCCGCTCGCGACGAGGGGGTCTGCAAGGTCCAGGCGCTTGTGTACGCCCAGGCGGTGAAGCGCGCGTTGGGGTTGAACGTGGTGGGTGCGCTGTTCGTGCGCTACCGTCGCGGGCCGGGCGGCGGCATTGCCGGTCTGTACGACCCTACAGTGATCGGCGGTGCGGACCTTCCCCTGCCGAAGCCCGAAAAGCTCTCCTGCGATGCGACGGGACCGTTCGGGTTCGCCGAGCTCATGGATGAAACCGAGGCGCGCGTGGAGGAGGCCCTTTCCCGTTTGGAGGCGGGCGATATCGAACCCGCTCCGCTGCATGCGGATGCGTGCTCGTACTGCCCGGTTCCCCGATGCCCGAAACGAGGTGCTTGAAGCGTATGGGACTGACGCCCGGACAGCAGGAGTGCGTCGATATCCTCGATCAGCCGGTGGTTGTGGCCGCCGGAGCGGGGTCGGGAAAGACCTTCACTCTGACGAAGCGCATTGCGCATGCGGTGAAAACGGGATACGTCGACAGCATCGACGAGGTGCTGGCCATCACGTTCACCACGAAGGCGGCCGGCGAGCTGAAAGCGCGCATCAAAAGCGAGTTGCGTGCCATCGGCTGTATCGACCAGGCCCTTTTGGTAGACGGTGCGTGGATATCGACCATTCACGGCATGTGCGCTCGGCTGCTGCGGGCCCATGCGGTGGAGCTGGGGATCGATCCGTGCTTTTCGATGGCAGACGAGCCCCTGGTCGCTCGATTGAAGAGCGAGGCGCTTGAAGGGGCGCTGCGCCGTGCCGAGGATCGTTTCGGCTCGGCGGCCCTCGGCTCTGCGCACGAAGAATACGGTGCGGGCGATCTCGGCGTCGCGGCCCTGGTCTCCGAGCTGATGGACGAAGCCCTCGCCTGCGAGGACGGAGTGTCGTCGCTGGTGCTGCGTACCCCGAAGCTGTCGGTTCGCCAGGCGATCGCCTACCTGGGAGAATGCGCGGAAGCGGTTGCCGAGGTGTGGGTCGCGCTTCCCGAGACGGACAAGCGCATCGTCTCGAAGCTCTCGACGGTCGAAGCCGCCGAGCGTTTGGGAGAGCTGTCGTGCAGCTCCGATCCCTCGTTGGAAGAGGCTCTTTCCATCGCGCGCGACGTGGTGCGCGTTCCGGGGAACTGCGGGGCGAAGTTCAAGGAGCGCGCTTTGCAGGTCGATGCCGACTTCGCCTATGCGGTTCAGACCGCCCGCATGCTGTACGCTTCGGGTTTCCTGTCGATGTTTATCTCGATAGCCAAGGACGCTTGCGCTTCGTTCGGGCACGCCAAGGCCGAACGAGGGGTTTTGGACAACAACGACCTGCTGGTTATGGCCTACAGGGCCCTGGTCGAGCGTCCCGAGATCGCCGCGCGCTACGAGGATCGGTTCAAGCTGGTGATGATCGACGAATTCCAGGACACCGACCGGATGCAGGTTGCCATGATCAAGCGGCTTGCGGGGCCGGGTGCGCGCCGCCTGTGCACGGTGGGCGACTGGCAGCAGAGCATCTATCGGTTCCGCGGGGCCGACGTATCGGTGTATCGCGATCACCTTGAAAAGGTCAGGTCGGACGATGGGGGCAGGGTTATCGAGCTGGCCGATAACTTCCGCAGCCACGCCGACGTTCTGGCGTTCGTCGATCGCGTTTTCGAACAGCCGCAGGTGTTCGGCGGTCGGTTCATGAGCCTTAAGGCGGGACGCAGCGAGCGTCGCGTCGATCGTCCCCTTCCCACGGGGGAACCGCGCGTGGCGGTCGATCTGTTCAGCACGCAGGCGCGGGTGACGCACGGAACCGAGGTGACCGCCCGTCTGCGCGCCCGCCGCATAGCCGAGCGCTTTGCGGCCTATCGGAAGGCGGGATGCGCTGCTTCGGATATGGTCGTGCTGCTGGGCCGTATGACGAGGGCTTCGGTATACGCCGACGAGCTGCGCGCTTCGGGATTCAACTGCGTGGTGGCGGGCGGATCGGTGTTCTCGACGTCGCTCGAGGCGGTCGAGGTCGCCTCTTTGCTGGACGTGCTGGCCGACTCTCACGACACGCAGGCGCTATACCGGGTGCTTACCGGAACGCTGTTCGAGGTGTCCACAGCCGATCTGCTCGATCTGGCGACTGCCCGCCGAGACGGGGCGGTGCATCCGCGCCGCCTCGATCGCGGCCTGTCCGATCTTATGGCGAACGGCAAGCTCGAGGGCGCCGACGTGTCGGATCGTATGGAAAACGCCCGATACGTGCTCGCTGCGGCGCGTTCGATGCTGGCGTCGCGCGGGGTGGCCGAGGCCGTGCGCTTCGCGTTCGTGGAGTCGGGTCTGGCGTCCCGTCTGCAGCGGCGGGGGGGAGAGGGGCTGGCCAGCGCGGGGAACATGTACAAAGCCATCCGCATCGTCGAGGGCCTGGAAGCCTCCGGTGCGGGTGCGGCGGAGGTTTCCCGGTTGTACCGCGCGACCGTCGAAGGCAGCCGCCTCGCTCCCGGCGCCCTCTCGGCGCAGGTGGGCGATTTCGTTCGCATCATGACCGTTCACGCCTCGAAGGGCCTGGAATTTTCCATCGTGGCCATCTCGGAGATGGACGAGAAGCGCCGATCTTCGTCTCCGCTGAGGTCGGCGAGGCTTGGCGGCCGCGTGTACTTGTCTCTGCTCGCCAGAAACGATCGCCTGGCGGTTCCCCATGCAGCCGACCTGGCTGTTGCTTCGGGCGACTTCTTCGACGCCGATGACGACGAGGACAAGCTGGCGAACCTTGTAGAGGAGGGCGAAGATGCCGTGGCGGCCTGTGAAGCCATGGTGAGGCTGAACGACATCGGCGAGGCGGAAGAGGCCAAGCGGCTTCTCTATGTGGGCATCACGCGGGCCAAAGAGGCCGTGGTGCTGTCTATGAAGGGGACGCGCACGAAAGATAGGCCCGACGGATCGCCCGGCGCGGCAGACCCCATGAGCGCCGTGGTTCCCGCCCTGTCCGGACCGGGCGGCTGCTTCGATCCGGGCGTTACGACGTTTTCGTATCGCGGGTCGCAGCCTGCGGTCGTGGTTCACCAGAGCGTTCCCGAAAAGGAGGTCGCGCTGGACGAGATATTCCCACCCCGCGATGCGGACGGGACCGATGCGGGCGGAGACGATTTCATCGTGCCGGTCCACGAGCCGTTCGGGCTGCCCTCGTACGGAACGTTCGAATGGTCGCGCTCCGGCTTCTTCAGCTACTCGTCGCTTGCTCACGGTGACGACAGAATCGATGCTGCCGCGGCGGTCGATGCGGCGGTTCGCTATGCGGTCTCGGTTGATGGCGGGGCGCAAACCGAGGATGACGGCTTGCCGGGGGCCGAACAGCGGGCTTCGCTCGGCGACGCGGACGGAGAAGGGGCGCAGTCGGCTCATTCCGGGCTGTCGTGGAGCGAGGGCTTCCTCGAACCCGAGGACGGTCGTGCGCGCGTTGCCGTGGCCGATCCCGACCGGGCAACCGATGTGGGTTCGGCGTTCCACCTGTTGGCGCAGTATGCGGTTGATTCGCGCGGCGACAACCGGATTGAAGCTCCCTCGTCCGATCGCGTGAGGATCCAGGCGGTCCGGTTCGACCTCGGTCGCATCGAGGCCGCGCGGATCGAGGCGGCTTTGGGGCGTTGGGCCCGAAGCGACATCGCCCGTGAGGTCGAGGCGTTTGGCCGGGTGAGAAGCGAGGTTCCGTTTGCCTATCCGATAGGGCTCTCCGATGGATCCTGTGCGATCCTCGAGGGTGCGATCGACCTTCTGGCCGACGACGCCGTTTCGGAGCGGGCTCTGATCGTCGACTACAAGACGGGCGGTCGCGCCGACGAAAGCGCCGAAGCGCTCGTTCGCAAGCATGCGCTTCAGGCGCTCTGCTACGCCTTCGTGGTGCTGGGGCAGGGATATAACGAGGTCGAAGCCGTATTCGTGCGCGTCGAGCAGCCGCGCGAGGGGGCGCCCGAAGCGCCCCAGTGCGTGCGGTACCGTTTCACGTGCGACGACGCGGAGGATCTCGAGAGCGTGGTGCGCGGGCTAATCGAGCAGGCGTCCGTCTAGCGAGAAAGTGGCCACCTGCCAGGGAATGAACTTACCGCTTGCCATCAGCGCGTTTTTCGTCATCTGCTCGAGGCCTCCGCAGCAGGGCACCTCCATGCGGGCGATGCACACGCTGCGCACGTCGTTCGCTCGGATGATCTCGGCCAGCTTCTCGCTGTAGTCGGTTCCGTCCAGCTTCGGGCATCCGATGAGGGTAACTTTGCCGCGCATGAACTCGGCGTGGAAGTTGCCGTAGGCGAATGCGCAGCAGTCGGCGGCAACAAGCAGGTGCGCCCCGTCGAAATACGGTGCCTGGGTGGGAGCCAGCTTGATCTGGATGGGCCAGTTCCGAAGCTGCGAGGGAACGTTGTGCGGACGATGCGCCTGCTCGGTATCGGGAGCCTGCGCAGCCGGGGCGAGGGATCGCGCGCGTGCTCCGGGACAGCTGGCGTGGTCGTGGTGATGGGCAGGTGCGTTCATGCGGGGTGTCTCCTTCGTTTCGGTTCGGATGCCGGGTCGCGCTGCATGTTCGGCGTCGGCTCGGGCCTCCAGGTTCTTTCTGACGGCTTCCTCGTCGTAGGCCACGGCCTCGCGTTCGACGAAGGTGATGGCGCCTGTGGGGCAGGCGGGCAGGCAGTCGCCCAGGCCGTCGCAGTAGTCGTCGCGCAACAGCCTCGCTTTGCCGTCCACGATGCCGATTGCTCCTTCGTGGCACGCGTCGGCGCAGATCCCGCAGCCGTTGCACTTCTCATCGTCGATCTGGATCACTCGTCTGATCATGATTTCCCCCGCATTCGCGTTTTCGATCGATTCTCTCTTGTGCGCCCATGGTAGCGGTTGCGGGACTTTGCGTATGTTGTGAATCCAACATACGCAAAGTCCTGCATGGGATGGGGCGGCGTATAAACGAAGCGAACCGATCGATGTCGGATGGCGTCGATGCGCACATCGGGACGAAAAAGGAGCGCATATGGGCTCAACTGAGGAATTCATGGCGGCCACGCTCTTGTTCAAAGGCATAGGATCTGACGAAGTTCAGTCCGTCCTGGGTTGTCTGGGTGCGCGTCGCAAGCGTTATCCCAAAGGCGCCTACCTGCTGCATCGGGGCGACAGGACATCGTCTTTAGGCCTGGTTCTGTCGGGGGCGGTGGTCATGCAGGCCGTCGATGTGTGGGGCAATACCAGCATCTTGGGCCGCGCGTCGCGCGGCAGCGTGTTCGCCGAAACCTACGCCGCGGTGAGAGACGAGCCGCTGATGGTGGACGTGGTGGCGCTCGAAGAGTGCGAGGTCCTGTTCCTGAACGTCGAGCGCATCCTCACCACCTGCTCCAGCACGTGCGCCCACCACGCGCTCATCTCGCGCAACCTGCTGTCCATCTTCGCCCAGAAGAACCTCGCCCTGTCGCGCCGCGCCTTTGCGGCGGCTCCCAAAACGATTCGGGGCAAGCTTTTGGCATACCTGTCGTTCGAGGCGGGCCGCTGCGGATCCGACGAGTTCACCATCCCGTTCAACCGCCAGGAACTTGCCGATTACCTGGGGGTCGATCGTTCGGCGATGTCGGCTGAGCTGGGGCGGATGCACAAAGAGGGGATCCTGGAAACCCAGCGGTCGCGTTTCAGGCTGCTCGATGCCGATCGTGTGAGAAATATGTAGACAGCGCAATATTTAATTGTATACAATCGAATATCGTGCAATACTGAGTCCGCAATCAGACGGGGGATGCACCCGTCGTTTCGAGAGGAGCTGTCCTATGAGCGTGTACGATTTCGAAGCCAAGAACCCCGACGGAAGCACGACCTCGCTCGGCGAGTACCGGGGCAAGGTTCTGCTGGTAGTGAACACGGCAACCGGATGCGGCTTCACCCCGCAGTACGAAGAGCTCGAGGCCATGTACAAGGAGTTCCGCGACCAGGGTTTCGAGATCCTCGATTTCCCGTGCAACCAGTTCGCCAACCAGGCTCCCGGCGACGACGAGGAGATCCGCCAGTTCTGCACGCTGAAGTTCGGAACCGAGTTCCCCCAGTTCTCCAAGATCGAGGTCAACGGAGACAACGCCCATCCGCTGTTCGTCGAGCTGGCCGAAGCCAAGCCCTTCCAGGGATTCAGCGGCCTGAAGAAGCTCGTGCTGGACAAGGTGTCCAAATCGGTCGAGAAGGAGTTCGGCGACAAGACCTACATCCGCTGGAACTTCACCAAGTTCCTCATCGACCGCGAGGGCAATGTGGTTGAGCGCTTCGAGCCCACGGACAAGATGGACGAGGTCCGTCGCCGCGTGTCCGACCTGCTGTAACGATTGGCCGGCTCCATCGCCGGGCGCTTCCAATTGAAGGTTTGTCAACAGTGGCTGCGCAAATTCGCTCAGCCACGAGCATTTCAATTGGGTACATGGTAAATTGTACAGCCTGCGATTTAGCGCAATACGATTGTCCGATTCAGCCCAGTAAGAGGTTCCGCTATGTCCGAAGCAGCGCTCGACGATTTCCCCTTGAGTCCCGAGGAAAGGCTCAAGCTTGGAAACCAGCTGTGCTTTCCCCTCTATGCCGCCGCGAAGGAAGTGGTGCGGCGCTATACTCCCCTGCTCGACCTGCTGGGCCTCACCTACACCCAGTATCTGACGATGATGGTCCTCTGGGAGAGGGAAACCGTTTCGGTAAGCGAGCTGGGTGCCGAACTGTACCTCGATTCCGGCACGCTCACGCCGCTTCTGAAGAAGATGGAATCGAAGGGGCTCATTACGCGGCGGCGCAGCAGCGCCGACGAACGGCGCGTCGAGGTGGCTGTTACCGAGGAGGGCGCGGCCCTGCGCAAGAAGGCGCTGGGCGTTCCCCTGCAGATGGCGTCGTGCATGGACCTCGACGCCGACGAGGCGGCGCTTCTGGGGTCCCTTCTGCACAAGCTGCTCGACAACGTGCGCGAGTCCGAACTCGGCTAGCGTTTCGTTTCTGGCCTATAATGGGGCCATGAGAAGAATTGTGATCATAGGCGGCGGCGCAGCAGGGCTTGCAGCCGCCGTTTCTGCAGGTGAATTTTGTAAAAACAGCGCGCTTGACGTTGAAGTGGCCGTGTTCGAGCGAGACGACCGGGTGGGTCGCTCCATCTTGGCGACGGGCAACGGGCGCTGCAACGTGTCGAACGTCCGTGCCGGGGCGGACGCGGCTTCTTCGTTTCACAACGGCGAGTTCGTCGCGCGCGTGCTTGGGCTTTTGGGTGCTCGCGCCGCAACCGCCGACGGGGCGGGCGATCAGTGCCGCAGCGACGGATTGCTGCGCTCGGCCGACCCCGTCTTCTGCTTCTTCTCCGATCGAGGTTTGGCGTTTCGCGAAGAATCCGGCGGTCGCCTTTATCCTGCGGCGAACAAGGCGACCAGCGTGCTTGACGTGCTGCGCGCGGCCGCCCGTCGCGCCGGGGTGGTCGAGTGCTGCGGGCGCTGCGTCAAGGCGGTCGAGCCGCCGCGCACGCCGTCGGGACGCTTCACCCTGCGTATGGCCGACGGCGCTTTCGAGCGGGCCGATGCGGTGGTCGTCGCCGTTGGCGGGCGGGCGTTGGAGTCGCTGTCTGTCGAGGGGGTGCGCGTTTTGAGCCCGCGTCCGGTTCTGGGGCCGCTCAGAACCGACCCCGCGTGGACCCGCGAGCTGGACAACATTCGCCTTCGCTGCAAGGCCTCCCTGGTCAGGACCGATCGATCGGGCAAGCGCCGCGTGATCGCGCCTTCTGTTGCCGGCGAGGTACTGTTCCGCAAATACGGGCTGTCGGGAATCGTGGTGTACGACCTGTCCCGCTTTGCACGCGCAGGCGATGCGGTCGAGCTGAACATGCTCGGGTGCGACGCGTCCGAGGCGCGCTTCGAGCTCCGCCGCCGCCGCGAGCGCCTTTCCCATGTGTTCGGAGGCGACGGTATCACCTGCGACGACATGATGAGGGGCCTGGTGCTTCCCCAGATCGGGCGCGTGGTGCTGAAGCGCTGCGGTCTTTCGGGCAAATCGGCGTGCTCGGATGCCGTCCTCGATGCGCTTTCCGCGACGCTCTCGGCGTTTTCCTTCGAAGTCCAGGGTATGGGCGATGCGGACCTATGCCAGGTGCGCCGCGGCGGCATCGACGTTGCGTCCGTGTCCGATCGCGACCTTCAGGCGCTGGGTGTGCCGGGGATGTTCTTCGCGGGGGAGGCTTTGGACGTGGACGGGCCGTGCGGTGGGTACAATCTTCACTGGGCCTGGGGATCGGGCCTGGTCGCGGGTCGTGCAGTGGCTCGGTTTTCGATCGGGGGCCGCTCGTGATCGAGGTATCGAACGTTTCGCTGCCCCTTGATGCGGGCCTGCCCGACGGGGCGCGTCTGGAAAGGCGCGCGATTGCGCGGTCGCTTTCCTGCAAGCCCTCCGATATCGCATCGTTCGAGCTTTCGAGGCGCAGCGTCGATGCGCGCAAGAAAAACGACGTGCACTTCATTGCGACGTTTGTGGTTTCCCTCATCGATCCCGATTTGGAGCGGCGTCTGATCGCGGGCGATAACGGGCGTTCCCGCGGTGCGCGCGTCAGGATCCATAAGCCCTACGAGCGCATGCGCATTCCCTGCTTCTCGCAGACCGTCGGCATGCTGGGCGGCGACGCTTCGCCTCTTCGTCCGGTTGTGGTGGGGTTCGGCCCCGCGGGTATGTTCGCGGCACTGTACCTGGCCGAGGCGGGCTTGCGTCCGCTGGTGGTCGAGCGCGGGTCCAGCATCGAGCGCCGCAGGGCGGCGGTCGACGCGTTCGAGGCGGGAGGCCCCCTCGATGTGGGAACGAACATCCAGTTCGGGGAAGGGGGTGCGGGGACGTTTTCCGACGGGAAGCTCACCACGGGAACGAAAAGCCCGATCGCCCGCCATATTCTGCGTTGGCTCATCGACGCCGGCGCTCCCGAAGAGATCTGGTGGCAGGCTAAGCCCCATGTGGGAACCGACAAGCTGGAGACGGTCGTGCGCAGACTGCGCGAACGCATTGTCTCGCTGGGCGCAGAGGTGCGCTTCGATGCCCGCTTATCGGACTGGCTCATCGAAGGCGGCCGACTCCGCAGCGTCGAGATCGAGGATGCGGCAACGGGGGCGACCGAGACCGTCGCAGCCGATCAGCTGATCCTCGCGTGTGGGCACTCGGCGCGCGATACGTTTCGGTTGGCGCGCGATGCCGGGGCGCGCATGGAGCGCAAGGCGTTTTCCATCGGCGTGCGCATCGAGCACCCGCAACGCGACATCGACGTCTCCCAGTACGGGCGGGCGGCCGCGCATCCCGCGCTGGGCGCCGCCGATTACAAGCTGGTGGCGCACCTTCCCGGAGGACGCAGCGTCTACACGTTTTGCATGTGCCCCGGAGGCACGGTGGTGTGCGCTGCAAGCGAAGAGGGCGGCGTGGTGGTAAATGGCATGAGTCGGTTCGCCCGCGACGAGGTCAACGCCAATAGCGCCCTTCTGGTGTCGGTGTCCCCCGATGATTTCGGCGAGGGTGACGTGCTGGCGGGCGTCGATCTACAGCGGCGCGTGGAGCGTGCGGCGTTCGATCTCTCGCGCGCGGCCGGCGGGGATGCCTACCAGGCTCCCGCCCAGACGGTGGGCGATTTCCTGGCCTGCTCGCACGATCCTTCGCACGCGTGCGCCCCTTCGCGCACGGTGGAGCCCTCGTACGCGCGCGGCGTGGTGTGGTGTGATCTGCACGAGTGCCTGCCTCCGTTTGCAACCCGGGCGCTGGCCGAGGCGCTGCCGCTGCTGGATCGCAGGCTCAGAGGGTTCGCGAACCCCGACGCCGTGATGACCGGCGTGGAGACGCGCAGCTCAAGTCCGGTGCGTATCGTGCGCGACGAGCGGTTCCAGGCGTCGTTTAACGGGTCTGCGGCGGAAAGCGGCGTGTATCCGGCGGGCGAGGGACCGGGGTATGCGGGCGGCATCATGAGCGCGGCGGTGGATGGCGTGCGCGTTGCCGAAGCACTCGCCCGGCATCGGGCGGAGCGCAACGGTATCGATATCGAGCGCCTTCCCGTATCGTTCGGCCGGGGCGCTTAACGGAGGAGGATCGATGGATATTGCAAGCTTTCCCCAGGCGGTGGAGGCGCTGCGCAAGGGTCGGGCCGTCATTTTTCCCACCGATACGGTGTGCGGTCTGGGCGTGAGCGTGCGATACGCCCCGAGCCCCCGGGTTCTTTACGACCTCAAGCGCCGCGACGAGGGCAAGCCCATCGCCTGGCTGGTCGGCTCGGTTGGGGATCTGCTGCGCTACGGCAAGGACGTTGCGCCGTTCGCGCGCGCTGCAGCCGAGCGCTTCTGGCCCGGCGCCCTCACGTTGATCGTGAAGGCGTCAGACGAGGTGCCCGAGGCGTATCGCGGTCCGCGGGGAACCATCGGTTTGCGCATGCCCGCCGCGGCGACGGCCCGCGCGCTTGTCGAGGCGGTCGGATCCCCCCTTGCCACCACGTCGGCGAACGTTTCGGGCGCGCCCGACACCCCGACGCTCGAACACGTCGATGCCGATGTGGCCGATGCGGCCGGCGTCGTCCTCGACGATCCCTCGATCGATCCGTGCGGGTGCGCATCCACGGTTCTCGACTGCACGGGCGAGGCTCCCGTGGTGCTTCGTGCGGGATCGATCTCTGAATCGGACTTGCTTGCGGTTTTGTCCGAGGGGGGCGCTTCTGCGCTTTGCGACGCGGGGGGCCGAGAGCGGAGTGATTCTGCAGAGACCGATTTGGAGGCCTGGTCGATAGCGTTCCCATCGCATGGAGGGGGCTGCCGGGTAAACGCGTTCGTATGGGTTCCCGCGGCGCGCCCGGTTCGCGGCGTGATCCATCTGGTTCATGGGATGGCCGAATACATCGAGCGTTACCGGCCCCTCATCGGATTTCTGGTGCATCGCGGGTTCGCGGTGTGCGGCATGGACATGCTCGGACACGGACTTACGGCCCCATCTGTCGACGACCGGGGCCACATTCCGCCCGACTGCGGCTACCGAGCCATTCTCGACGACGTGCACGAGGTGCGCCGCATCGCCTCCGAGCGTTTTCCGGAAGCGCCGTATTTCATGTACGGGCACTCGATGGGGAGCTTCATCGTCCGTACCTACCTGGCCCGGCATTCCGAGGGCGTGGCGGGGGCCGTGCTGTCGGGTACGGGAAACCCTTCGGCGGCGCTTGCGGCGGCCGGCGGGATCGCGGCCCGCGCGATCATCGCGGTGAAGGGCGCGACGCATCGCAGTTCGCTGCTCGACGGTTTGGGCGTGGGCGGATACAGCCGTTCGGTTGAAAACGCGCGGACGCCGCTCGACTGGATTTCCACCGACGAGCGCGAAGTCGATGCCTATCTGGCCGATCCCCTGTGTGGTTTCATGTTCTCGGCGGGAGGGTATGCGGTGCTCGCCCAGTTCGTATCCAGCGCCGTTTCCCCTGAAAGCGCCCGTTGCATCTCATCTGATCTGCCCTTTCTCTTGGTATCGGGCGACGAGGACCCGGTGGGGGAGCGCGGCGCGGGCGTCAGGCGCGTTTCGGCGCTGCTGTCGGGCGCCGGCGTTCGGGATGTGAGGGTGAGGCTGTATGCGGGAGCGCGTCACGAGCCCCACAACGATTACGTGCGCGATCGGCTGTTCGCCGACGTGCTGGGTTTTCTCGAGGAGCTGATCGATGGCTGACTACGTAGTGGCGCTTGACGAGGGGACCACGTCGGCGCGCGCGATGCTGGTCGATGTTCAGGGCCGCATCTGCGGGGTGGCTCGCAACGCCTTCGCCCAGCACTATCCGCGGCCCGGCTGGGTCGAGCACAATCCGCGCGATATCCTGTCCGCTCAGTTGGGGGCCTTGACCGAGCTGCTGGTTTCACGCGGTTTCGATGCGTCGGACATCGACAGCATCGGCATCACGAACCAGCGCGAGACCACGGTGGTATGGGATCGCGAAACGGGCGAGCCCGTGTACAACGCGATTGTGTGGCAGTGCAGGCGAACGGCTCAGATCGTAGATGCGATCTGCGGGGATCCGGTGATTGCGCGGGAGGTGCGCGCGAAGACGGGACTGATTCCCGACGCGTATTTCTCGGCCAGCAAGATAAAGTGGATCCTCGACAACGTGGAGGGAGCGCGCCAACGGGCCGAAGCGGGCCGCCTTGCGTTTGGCACGATCGATTCGTGGCTTATCTGGACGCTTACCAATGGCGCGGTTCACGCTACCGACGTTACGAACGCCAGCAGAACCATGCTGTTCGATATCCATACCATGAGCTGGGATCCGTGGCTGTGCGAGCTGTTCGGGGTCCCGATGTCGATGCTTCCCGAGGTGAAGCCGTCTGCCAGCGTGTTCGGCAGGACCGCGAAGGACGGGGTGGTGCCCGGAGTTCCCATCTGCGGCGTGGCGGGGGATCAGCAGTCGGCTCTGTTCGGGCAGTTCTGCTTCGAGACGGGCCAGGCGAAAAACACCTACGGAACCGGCTGCTTTCTGCTCATGCACACCGGCAATGAGGCGTGCTCGTCGACGCACGGGCTGATCACATCGGTGGCGGCAAGCGCGCCCGGAACCCGTGCGCCCGAATACGTGTTGGAGGGCAGCGTGTTCATGGGCGGTGCGCTTATCCAGTGGCTTTGCGACGAGCTGGGGCTTATCGCATCGTCGGCGGATGCCGAAGCGGTTGCGCGCAGCGTTTCGGGCACCGACGGCGTCGTGGTGGTTCCGGCGTTCACGGGTCTGGGCGCCCCGTACTGGGACGCCGACGCGCGCGGCGCCGTTTTCGGTTTGACGCGCGGGACGAAGGCCGCCCATATCGTGCGCGCCGGCGTGGAGGCTCTGGCCTACCAGGTGTACGACCTGGTCGATGCCATGCAGATCGATTCGGGCATCCAGCTGCGCACGCTCAACGTGGACGGCGGCGCGTCATCCAACGACTTTCTGCTGCAGTTCCAAAGCGATATCCTGCGCACCCCGCTGCGCCGCCCGCAAAACACCGAGACCACCGTTTTGGGCGCGGCCTATCTGGCGGGTCTGACGACGGGATTCTGGGAGTCGCTTGCCCGCCTGCACGATCTGCGGCGCGCCGATTCGGTGTTCATGCCCGAGATGGACGATCGGACCCAGGCGTCGCTTCTGGCGCGCTGGCATCGCGCGGTTGAGCGCACGATGACGGTCGCCCCGCGCGAACGATAGGGGCGCCGTCTCTCCTTCGGTTCGCGGTCCGGTTCGCAAACTGCGGTTTTGGTGGATTTCACCCTGTCGGAGCGAGGCGCGATCGGCCCGATGCGTACCATGGGACCGGCAGACGGTTCGTTTCGTTCGGAAGGGGCGCGCATGAAGATCAGCATCGCCGGCGACCATGCGGGATTTGAAGGGAAAGAGCTTGTGAGACGGCATCTCGCTGCGCTGGGGCACGAGGTGATCGACCGCGGACCCGACAACGAGGATCGTGTGGACTATCCCGATTTCGCCGAGGCGGTTGCGCGCGACGTCCAGTCCGGGCGGGCCGAGCGCGGCGTGCTGGTGTGCGGGACGGGTATAGGGATGGCCATCGCTGCGAACAAGTGTGCGGGCATCCGCGCCGCCAACGTGGTATCGGTCGAGTTCGCTCAGCTGGCTCGCGAGCACAACAATGCGAACGTCATCGCGCTGTCGGGGCGTTTCGTCGATGCGGATACCAACCTCGCTATTGTGGAGGCCTTCCTCTCGACTCCGTTCGGGGGCGGTCGCCATGCCGGCCGCGTCGAGAAGATCATGGCGCTCGACTAGGAATATCCCAAAACATTCCGCTAACCAGCGCTTTTAACCAGTGGGCGGTTTTCTCGGTTTTTTCTGGGATATTGCGCTAGGGTAGATGCTCGTATACGCGGCCACAGCGTGGGAAGTGGCAGGTACCGAGTCAAGGAGGCATTCATGACGCTGAATTACGTACCACAGACGGATCCTCAGGTAGCCGACGCGTTGAGGCAAGAGCTCTCACGCCAGCGCGGCACGATCGAGCTGATCGCATCTGAGAACATCGTCTCACCAGCTGTCATGGAGGCCATGGGCACGGTTCTCACCAATAAGTACGCGGAGGGCTATCCGGGCAAGCGCTACTACGGCGGATGCGAGAAGGTCGATATCGTCGAGAATCTGGCCATCGAGCGCGCCAAGCAGTTGTTCGGAGCCAAGTTCGCCAACGTTCAGCCCCATTCGGGCGCCCAGGCGAACTACGCGGCCTACGCGGCGCTCGTCAAGCCCGGCGACACCGTGCTGGGCATGAGCCTCGACAACGGCGGGCATCTCACGCACGGCTCTAAGGCGAACTTCTCGGGCAAGCTGTACAACGTGATCCCGTACGGCCTCACCGCCGACGAGCGAATCGACTACGACGAGATGCAGCGTTTGGCTGAGCAGCATCGGCCCCAGCTCATCGTTGCCGGAGCTTCGGCCTACCCCCGCCTCATCGATTTCGAGCGCATCGCCGCGATCGCGCACGGCGTCGGTGCGCTGCTCATGGTTGATATGGCCCACATCGCCGGCCTGGTGGCGACGGGCGCGCACCCCAGTCCCGTTCCCCATGCTGACGTGGTCACCACCACGACGCACAAGACCCTGCGCGGCCCGCGCGGCGGCCTCATCCTCACGAATAGCGAGGAGCTGGCCAAAAAGCTGAACTCCGCCGTGTTCCCCGGATCTCAGGGCGGTCCGCTCATGCACGTTATCGCCGCCAAGGCCGTTGCCTTCGGCGAGGCCCTTCAGCCGTCTTTCGCCGACTACATCGCGCGCGTGGTCGAGAACTGCGCGGCCATGGGTCGCGGCATGACCGAAGGGGGCCTGCGCCTTGTGACGGGCGGCACGGACAACCATCTGTGCCTGGTCGATCTGACCCCTGCGGGCGTGACCGGCAAGGACGCCGAGAAGCTGCTGGAGTCGGTGGGGCTGACCGTGAACAAGAACACCATCCCCAACGAGCAGCTTTCCCCGTTCGTCACGTCGGGCATCCGCGTGGGAACCGCGGCGGGCACGACGCGCGGATTCAGCGCCGACGAGTTCTACCAGATCGGCAAGTTCATCGCCGAAGCGGTGTTCAACGCGGGCGACGAGGCCGGACTCGCTGAAGTCAAGGCGGGCGTCGACGCGCTCATCGCCGCGCACCCTCTGTACGATGCCATCGAGTACTAGGCTTTTTTGGGCCGTCTGTGAAAACCATGCGACTCGGTGGGGCGCCGCTTCGGCGGGCGGCCCCGAACTCGGAATCGCGTCGCATCTCTTCTTGAAGAACTTGCAAGGAGCCCGCATATGGCGGGCTCCTTTGTTGTATCCTCGTTCGGATAGATAAAAACCGTCTGGAACAGCTGCCCAGTCCTCATACGAAAGGTCGAACCTATGAGCTTCATCGAAGAGTTCGGTACCCGCGTAACCGTCGTCGATCATCCGATGGTTCAGCACAAGCTCGCCATTCTGCGCGATGAGGGCACGTCGTCCAAGCAGTTTCGCGAACTGGTGCGCGAGCTGGCGCTGTTCGAGGGGTACGAGGCCACGCGCGACCTTCCCCTGGAAGATGTGCGGGTGAAGACCCCGATCACCGAAGCGACCTGCAAGATGGTCCAGGGGAAGAAGCTTGCGATCGTTCCCATCCTGCGTGCGGGTCTGGGCATGGTCGAGGGCATGCTCGAGCTTATGCCGGCCGCCAAGGTGGGGCATCTGGGCATGTACCGCGACGAGACCACGCACGAGCCCCACGAGTACTACGCCAAGATGCCCGAGGACATCGCCTCGCGTGAGGTTCTGGTGGTCGATCCTATGCTGGCAACGGGCGGATCCGCCATCGCCGCCTTGCACTACCTGCGCAAATGCGGCGTGAAAAACCTCAAGCTTGCGGTTATCGTCGCGGCTCCCGAGGGTATTCGCGCTGTTTTGGCGGCCGATCCCGAGGTGCAGGTGTTCACGTGCGCCGTTGACGAAGGCATGAATGAGGACTGCTATATCGTGCCGGGTCTGGGCGACGCGGGCGACCGCATCTTCGGCACGAAGTAGGTTTTCCCTCGAGGGGGATGCGCCTCGGCCGCTTGTGTGCAAAATGGGTTCTTCACCGACGATCGAGGGTTTTACGGGGCCTATTAGCGGATAACGTTTAACGAATACGCATCCATCCGCTATTATATTGATGCTTTATGTACGTACGCGAATCGCCGCGCGCAAAGAAAGAGAGACATGGTCGTAGCTATCGTACTTGGCGCTCTGGCCGGTGTTGCGGGCTTCCTCCCGCTCATGGGCGCCCAGCGCATCGCGCGAAAGGCTACCCCCACCAGTAACTTCGGGTTCCTCGGAGCGCTTCTGCTCGGGGTGCTCGTTTCTTTTTTGGTTGTGGCTGTCGCGGTCGTCGCTTGCATCGCGGTTGCGCGCGATGCGGCGCTGCCCTTCGTTCTGGCCGAGTTCTTCGCCCTCATCGGATCGGCGGTTGCCTTCAACGTATACAAGCTTGTTCGCAAGTAGGGAAAGGGTAGTTTCGTGAATCCACTAGACTTGGTCAATCACCACGTACCGGAGCTTAAGGAGTCGTTCGACTCGGCGTTCGTCGCCAATTTCGGATCCGGCATCGGTATCACCCAGTACGTGCTTTGGCTGTGCATCACGTGTGCCCTTACCCTCGTTGTCGTTCTGGTTGCGGCGCGGCGCCTCACGCTGGTCCCGAACAACCGGTTCGTCAACATGATCGAAACCGGCTACCAGTTCGTCCGCCGCGATATGGGCGAGGGCACCATCGGCCATGGGTACCGCAAGCACGTGCCGTTTCTGGCCACCATGTTCTTCTTCATCCTGATTTCGAACATGGTCGGTCTGATCCCCGGCTGCAAGACGCCCACGGGATCTATCAGCATCACCTGGGCGCTTTCCCTTATCGCATTCGTCTACTTCAACTACTGGGGCGTCAAGGCCCATGGCGGTTGGGGCTACCTCAAGTCCATCGCCCCGTCCGGACTGCCCGCGCCTATGGTTCCCGTCATCTGGTTCTTCGAGTTCCTGTCGCTCGTGCTGCGCGCGCTTACCCTTGCGGTCCGACTGTACGGCAACATGTTCGCAGGCCATATGGCTCTCGGCGTGTTCTCCATCTTCGCGTTCTCGTTCATCCAGTCCGTCATCGAGGGAGCCATGCCCCTCGTCGGCGGCGTTTCCATTCTCTGGATGGCCCTGCTGGTGGCCATGTACGCCCTCGAAACGCTGGTCGCGTTTCTTCAGGCGTACGTCTTCACGGTGCTGTCGGCCGTGTACATCCAGTTGGCCACGTCCGAGCACTAGGTCGCTTAGGCGGCGAATGCGGGAGGCACCTTCCCCGAAGCGGTGCGTTCATCCAGGTCTCATCGGCTCTCTTCCACGGCCGTTGGCGCATAGTAAAACCGGTGTCTTTGAATAGGTGTTCAGAGACGGCAAAAGGAGGAAATCGTGGAAACTGTTTTCGTCATTAGTGCCCTCAAAGTCGTAGGTTACGGCCTCGCGGCCATCGGCCCCGGCATCGGCATCGGCATCGCCTGCTACGGCCTGTGCGTCGGCACCGCCCGTCAGCCCGAGATGGCCGGCCGTCTGTTCACCAACTTCATCCTTGGCGCCGCTCTTGCGGAAGCCCTCGCGCTTCTGGGCTTCGTTCTCGCGTTCATCATGTAGCCTTCGCCCTTATCGGAATCGTTTCGCCGCATAAGGCTTTTGAAGGAGGTTACTCAGTGAATAAGAGAGCAAACGAAGCATCCGCTCTCCTGGTCCGCGTCGCGGCCGGTGCGAGCATGGCTTTTGCTTTCCCTGCGCTCGCATTCGCGGAGTCCAAGGAGGGCGTGGCGGTTATCCTGCCCGACATGGTGGAGTTCATCCCCATGCTGATCGCCTTCCTGATCTTGGTCGTCATCCTCGGCAAGTTCGGCTGGCCCCTGTTCGAGGGCATGCTGGAGAAGCGCGAGGCGACCATCGCCGAGTCCCTCAGGAAATCCGAGGAGTCGCGCATCGAATCCGAGCGCGTTCTGGAAGAGTACAAAAAGGAACTCGCCGAAGCGAAGGCCCAGGCCGCCAAGATCGTGGCCGACGCCAAGCAGACGGGTGAGGCGGCGAAGGCCGAAATCACCAATCAGGCGCAAAGCGAAGCTTCCGCGATGATCGAGAAGGCGCGCATCGCCATCGAAGCCGAGAAGAAGGCCGCTATGGCCGAGCTTCAGGGCTCCATCGCCGACATCTCGGTGTCCGTTGCGTCCCGCCTTGTGGGCGAGGATCTGTCCGACGACGAGCATCGCCGCATCATCGAGCGCTACGTGAACGAGGCGGGCAGCTTCAATGCCAACTAACCGTCTTGTCGTAAAAGGGCAGATCGCCACGTATGCGCAGATCCTATTCGACGCTGCATTCAACGCAGGTGGGCAGGACGGCGTGCTGGAAGTGCGCGGCCAGGCCGCCGAGGTCGTCTCCGCGATCCGTGAGAACGCCGAGCTCAAAAGCGTTCTGGCAGACTCTGCCTATACGCCCGAGCAGCATGCGAGCGTGATCAAGAGCGTCTTTGCGGATGCGAACCTCGCTTTGGTCGAGGTGCTGGGCGTCATGGCCGAGCGCCGAGAAACGGCGCTTCTCCCGCACGTGCGGGACGCGTACGAGGGTCTGATCGCCAGCAAGCTGAAGGTGTGCGTGGTGTCCGTCACCACCGCCGTTGCGCTTGACGATCGCCTTCGCGAAGTTATTAAACGGAAAGCCGAATCCGGACTGGGCATGAACGTTGTGCTTGACGAGCGCATCGACGAGTCCATTCTGGGCGGCATTGTAATGAGCGCCAATGGCGAGCGCATCGACGCAAGCGTGCAAACGAAGGTCGATAACGTTCGCGAAGCGCTCAAACGAGTATAGAAGACGGAGGTGAATGCTAGTGACTGAAATCACCGCACAGTCTATCGACGAAACCCTGCGCAAGCAGCTGGAGAATTTGGAGGTAGGCGTCGATTCCCGCGAGGTCGGAACCGTCATTCAGATCGGCGACGGCATCGCGCGCGTTGACGGCCTGAAAGGCGCTATGGCAGGCGAGCTTCTCGAGTTCGTCGGCGCGGGCGGAAAAACCGTGTACGGTTTGGCTCAGAACCTCGAAGAGGACGAGGTCGGCGCCGTTCTTCTCGGTGACGTCACCGCAATCAAGGAAAACGACCAGGTCCACACCACGGGTCGTATCATGGAGGTTCCTTCGGGCAGGGCCATGCTCGGTCGCGTGGTGAACCCCCTGGGCATGCCGATCGACGGCAAGGGTCCCATCGAGGCCGAGGGCATGCGTCCGGTCGAGTTCAAGGCGCCCGGCGTCATCAGCCGCAAACCTGTTCACGAGCCCATGCAGACCGGTATTTTGGCCATCGACGCGATGGTGCCCATTGGGCGCGGCCAGCGCGAGCTTATCATCGGCGACCGTCAGACCGGCAAGACGGCCATCGCGATCGATGCCATTATCAACCAAAAGGGCAAAGACATGATCTGCATCTACGTTGCAGTCGGTCAGAAAGCCGCCACGGTTGCCGGCGTCGTCGAGAACCTCGAGCGCTTTGGCGCCATGGATTACACCGTCGTCGTGTCCGCCACGGCTGCCGATTCCGCCCCTCTGCAATACATCGCCCCGATGGCGGGCGCTGCGATCGGCGAGCACTTCGTCTACAACGGCGAGGACGGCAAGCCCGCCGGCCCCGAGAATCCGGGTCGCCACGTGCTGGTGGTCTACGACGACCTGTCCAAGCAGGCCGTTGCATACCGTCAGATGTCGCTGACGCTGCGCCGTCCGCCCGGACGCGAGGCGTACCCCGGTGACATCTTCTACCTGCACTCCCGCTTGCTGGAGCGCGCCGTGAAGATGTCCGACGAGTACGGCCGCGGTTCCATGACGGCTCTGCCGATCATCGAGACCCAGGCGGGCGACGTTTCCGCCTACATTCCTACCAACGTGATCTCGATTACGGACGGTCAGATCTACCTGTCAACCGACCAGTTCTTCCAGGGTCAGCGTCCTGCGGTCAACGTCGGTCTGTCCGTCTCTCGCGTCGGCGGCTCCGCGCAGACCAAGGCCATGAAGTCCGTTGCCGGTACGCTGCGCCTCGACCTGGCGGCCTATCGCGAGCTGCAGGCGTTCACCCAGTTCGGTAGCGACCTGGACAAGGCCACGCAGGATCAGCTGAACCGCGGTGCGCACATGACCGAGCTGTTGAAGCAGGGCCGCTACGTGCCGATGTCGTTCATGGATCAGTCCATCTCCATCTATGCGGGCGGTCGGGGCTTCCTCGACGACATTCCGGTTGGCGACACGGTGCGTTTCCGCGCCGAGATGCTGGAGTACCTGCACGCGTCGAAGCCCGAGCTCATCGATGACATCGAGAAGGAAAAGAAGTTCACCGACGAGACCAAAGCCGGTCTGGATGCCGCTCTCGAGGCGTTCAAGACCCAGTTCGCGCCTTCGGTGTAAGGCAGGGAGCATATGCCTAACCTTCACGACATAGAACGACGTATCAACTCTGTCACGTCCACGAAGCAGATCACGCGCACCATGGAAATGGTCGCCGCTGCGAAGATCCGCCGTGCGACGGCGCGCATGGAGCAGTCGGTTCCCTGGGCAAACGCCTTGTCCGACGCCCTCATGAGCACCGCGAAGTACGCGCCTCTCGCTTCCGAGCCCCTTTTGCAGAGGCGCGAGGAAGTGAAGCGAAGCGCCATCGTGGTCGTGACGTCCGATCGAGGGCTTGCCGGCGGTTTCAACAGCAACATCCTGCGCGCCGCCGAAAAGCTCATCCACGAGAAGGAGCGGCAGGGCATCGAGGTCGAGGTCGTTTCCTGCGGAAAGAAGGGAACCGGATACTTCGAGTACCGCGGCGTCAAGCCCGTGCTCGCGTTCGCGAACCTCTCCGCCGATCCGACTTTCGAGCAGGCGGCTCAGATCGCCGGCTACGTGAGCGAGGGCTATCGTACGGGATCCCTCGACGAGGTGGTCGTTCTGTTCAATCACGCTAAGAACAGCGCCGAGCAGCGACTGGTGACCGAGATGGTGCTTCCCGTTCCCGAACGGCGTTTTTCCGAGGCCCTGGGCATCAAAGCCAAGGACGAGGACGTCTACTACGACTTCCGCGACCACGCGGCGGACGTGCCCGGAGGAGATGTCGATTTCGAGCCCGACGCGGAGACGGCCATGGCCTATCTTTTGCAGTCGTTCTTGGACACGATCATGTATTTCGCGCTGGTCGATTCAGCCGCTGCAGAGCAGGGTGCTCGCCGCACTGCCATGAAGTCGGCCACCGACAACGCCATCGAGATGGTCGAGACGCTTACCAGACTGTATAACCGTGAACGTCAGGGCGCCATCACTACCGAGATCAACGAGATCGTCGGCGGCGCCGCTGCTTTGGAGGATTAAATGAGTCAGAATCTATTTACCAGAGAGGAGCTCGAGGCCAGCAAGGGCGCAACCGGTCGCATCGTGCGTATCGTCGGACCCGTTGTGGACGTTGAGTTCTCGCCGGAGAGCATCCCGGCGATCTACAACGCGCTTACGATCGACGCCGCTACCGCTGCCGGCGACGTGCATATCGTGCTGGAAGTCGAAACGCACCTGCCCGGCAACCTCGTTCGCTCCGTCGCCATGTCTTCGACCGACGGCCTCGTTCGCGGCCTCGAGGTTCAAGACACGGGTCATCCCATCATGATGCCCGTCGGCCCCCAGACCCTCGGTCGCATCTGGAACGTCATGGGCCAACCCGTTGACGAGAAGCCCGTTCCCGAGGACATCGAGGGCTTCATGCCCATTCATCGTCCCGCGCCCGCCTACGAAGAGCTCTCCACTACCACGGAGATCTTCGAGACCGGCATCAAGGCCATCGACCTCATCGAGCCGTTCGTTCGCGGCGGCAAGACGGGTCTGTTCGGCGGCGCTGGTGTCGGCAAGACCGTTATCATCCAGGAGCTCATCAACAACCTGGCGCAGGAGCATGGCGGCACGTCGGTCTTCACCGGCGTCGGCGAGCGCACCCGCGAGGGTACCGACCTGTTCCTCGAGATGAGCGAGTCGGGTGTCGTTAACAAAACCTGCCTCGTGTACGGCCAGATGAACGAGCCTCCCGGAGCGCGTCTGCGCGTCGGCCTGGCAGGTCTGACCGAGGCGGAGTACTTCCGCGACCAGGGTCAGGACGTTCTGCTGTTCATCGACAACATCTTCCGCTTTACGCAGGCCGGTTCCGAAGTGTCCGCGCTTCTGGGCCGCATGCCCTCCGCCGTGGGTTACCAGCCCACGCTGGCTACCGAGATGGGCGACCTGCAGGAGCGCATTACGTCCACCAAGACCGGCTCCATCACGTCGGTTCAGGCCGTCTACGTTCCCGCCGACGACCTTACCGACCCGGCTCCGGCCACCACGTTCACCCATCTGGACGCCCGTACCGTTTTGTCGCGCTCCATCGCCGAGTTGGGCATCTACCCGGCCGTCGATCCGCTGGAGTCTTCTTCCCGCGCACTGGATCCCCAGATCGTTGGCGAAGAGCACTACCGCGTAGCCGTCGGCATCCAGGAGCTGCTGCAGAACTACAAGGACCTCCAGGACATCATCGCCATTCTCGGTATGGACGAACTGTCCGAGGATCAGAAGCTCACCGTTAACCGCGCCCGCAAGGCCCAGCAGTTCTTCGGTCAGTGCTTCCACGTTGCCGAGCAGTTTACCGGTCTGCCCGGCCAGTACGTGAAGCTCGAAGACACCGTCCGCTCCTTCGCCGCCATCCTCGACGGCGAGTGCGATGAGATCCCCGAGCAGTGCTTCCGCATGAAGGGCTCCATCGAGGATGTCCATGCTGCTTACGAGAAGATGAAGGAAGAAGCAAATGCCTAAGTTTCGTGCCGTGGTCGCTATTCCTACTAGGGAGCTGTACTCGGGCGAGGTGGATTACGCCAGCATTCCGGGTATCGACGGCGACTACGGCGTGCTGAGCGGACACGAGAGCTTCGTCGGATTGAACCGCACCGGCGCGCTGACGCTTTGGTTTGATGCTGAGGGTAAGGAGAGGGCTCAGTTCCTCATTATGGGAGGGGCGACGCAGGTGCTGAACAACCACCTGTCCGTTCTTCCCCGTTTTGGTTGCCGTATCGACGAAATCGATCCGGTGGCGGTGAGGACCGAGCTGGCTTCGCTGGACGATGCCGGAATGCTTGATTCGGAGGATCTAGGTCTCGACCGTATGCGGCGGGATCGTCTCCGTGCCGAAGACATGGCATGGTGCGAAGCACGTTTGAGAGCAGTGGGAGAAACCGATCATTAAGAGCCGAGCTCTTCATTGAGCTTTGCCGAGTATCCAAAATCTTCGATTTTGAAGGTGCGTCTGCTGAGGGCGCACCTTTTTTGTTAAAGCCACCAGGTTCTGCAAAGGTGCTTCGTAAACGGAGAAAGGCCGCCCAATCGGGCGGCCTTTCCAGAAACTATCGATTGATTCGCAGAGATTCCGGTTTATTTCAGAGCTTCGATCGGATTGAGGCTGGCCGCTCGGTACGAAGGAAGCAAACCGAATATCAGACCGATTGCAATGCTGGTGACGGCTGCGATGCCTACGATGCCTGCGGAAGGTTCGAATGCGAGTCCAGCTGACCCTACCGCATACCCGAGTGCCAAACCGCCTGCGATACCCGCCGCTCCTCCAAGGGCGCTTATGATGAGCGCTTCGCAGAGGAATTGTCCCATAATGTCTATCTTGCGGGCTCCGAGCGCCTTTTTGATTCCGATTTCTCGGATGCGCTCCGTTACCGATACCAGCATCACGTTCATGACGCCGACCCCCGCAACGATCAGGGATATGCTGGCGATACCGCCCAGAAGGGCGCTCATGGTTTGGTTGACCGACGCTCCGGCGTTGAGAAGCTCGCCCTGGGTGTTTACCACAAAAGAGCTGGGTTTCAGGTGCGCCTCGTTCGCCAAGAACGACTCCGTATCCTTTTTCGCCGCATTGACGCTATCTGCGTCGGCAGCCTTTACGTAGGCTTTGTTAAAGTCAGATCCGTATCCCATGTCGTCGGCGGTTGTCAGAGGGATGGTCACCAGGTCGTCGGTATTAAGCCCCATTGATTCGCCTTGCGATTTCACAACTCCTACGATAGTGAAGATATCGCCATCTATTTTTAGTCTGGTCCCCAGCGCTTCACCTCCTCGCGATACCTCTCTGGCCACTTTCTCTCCGACGACGCAGACCTTGCTCTTGTTCACGCGATCGGCGATGGATAGATTTCGTCCGCTGAGGAGTTTGAGGTTCCTTGCCTCCAGATAGTTTTCATCCGAAGCGGTGAGGCTTGTCTGACCGAGCTTGCGGTGGTTGGACGAGACATTGGCAGACAGACTTTTAGAGGGGGCGGCTGCGCCAACGCTGTCTAGTGATCGGATACCCTCGATGTCCCTGTATGTCATGTTGCTCCCGTTGTAGGCATATGCTGAGATGACGTCGCCTCCGAGGGATTTGATCTTCTGAGATACCTGATGGTTAGATCCGTCTCCGATCCCCACTAGAATGATGACCGAGGCGATGCCTATGACCAGACCCAGCATGGTGAGGGCGGTGCGTAGCTTGTTCCTCATCACGTTCAGGAACGATTCACGCAGTATTTGCAAAAGCTTCATGCTCTAGATCGCTCCTTCCCTTATCTTCCCATCGGAAATCGATACGGTGCGACCCGTTCTCAAGGCGAGATCGGGGTTATGGGTGATGAACACGATGGTTTGGCCGCTCTTGTTTGATTTTTCCAGAAGCTGCATTACTTCTTCGCTGGTTTTGGAGTCCAGGGCTCCAGTTGGTTCATCGGCCAAAAGCACCTGGGGATCTCCTGCCAGAGCTCGTGCTATGGCGACGCGTTGCTGCTGTCCACCGGAAAGTTGAGTGGGCAGATGGTGGGCCCTGGATTCCAGTCCCACCAGATCGAGGTGCTCCATCGCCTTTTCGCTTGCTTCTTTGGGATGCATCCCCCGATAAAGCAGGGGTAGGCGGACGTTCTCGAATGCGTTCATGGTTGGCAAAAGGCTGAAGTCCTGGAATACGAACCCGATGGTTCGGTTGCGTATAGCTGCTGATTCGCCGTCCGAGAGCGATCGGGCATTGCGCCCGTTGAGAAGATAGACCCCCTCATCGGGTTCATCCAAAAGCCCGATGATGTTCATCAGGGTCGATTTTCCCGAACCTGATGCTCCAACTACTGCGACGAATTCTCCGACATCGACTCTGAAGTCGATGCCATCTAGGGCGTGCACCTCTTCGTCGCCCATTCGGTAGGATTTTCGGATCCCGGACATCTCTATTGCAGGGGGCTTTGTGCTTGTCTGTGTAAGCTCTTGTGGTTTCATGGGATCCCTATTTCGATGGTTCGTGGTTTTCGTTGGAGGGGATCGACATTCCACCCGAAGGAGAAGCGATCTTCAAGATAACTCGGTCACCTTCGTGGATATCACCGCTGATCTCGGTTTTCTGGCCGTCGGAAAGTCCGATCGAAACCTCTTTGTGTTCGACGGAGCCGTCGTCTCCGATCACTGAGACCATCGGCTTTTCTCCATCGGTTGAAATGGCACTGACGGGAACCGTAAGCACGTCGGAAACCTGGGATGCTTTGATGCTGAGATTCGCGGACATGCCGACGAATATATTTCCATCTTCGTTGGGGATGGAAACGGTTACGGTGTATTTTGATCCGGACGTGTTGTAGGCTCCGATCTGGTTTATGGATGCAACTGATCCTTTGATCGGCGTTTCTTCGGAGGAACCGACGGTTACGTCTACTTCCTGACCTTCGTGTACCTTCAGAATATCGCTTTCGTTGACAGCAACATCGACGTTGAGGGAATCGACGCGTGTCACTTCGAGGTAATGGTCGTCGCTGAGGGGCTGATTTGTTTTGGACGGGAGGTTCTTTGAAGTAACCACCAGATCGTAAGGTGCGACGAGGGGCTTTCCGTAGGTGTAATTCACCAGGGTTGTCCCTTTGGCGATACGTTGGTTCAAGGTAACGGGCGAGTCTTTGAACCAACGGTTCTTATCTACTGAAAGCTTGCCGCTCCACGAGCCCTTGATTTCTCCTGGACCGGTCACCTTTGTCTCGACGGTGCCTTTTTCTACCAAGGCAGTAGGCTGATTAGCAGTTTCATCTGTGCTGGCCATGGAATCTTGCCCTGCGAAGGGCAGAGACCACCCAGCGAGGGCCCATACGAGGGCCGCGAAGACGCTGCATAGCGCAAGCGCGGTGATTGTCTTTCCAACTCTGTTCATTGATGGCCTTTCGGGTGCGATTGGCTTGGGGTGAGGGGTATCGGGTTATTTCTTGTCGTTGGACATGAGTTCCTTGGCGCCGGGATCGATTTGGATATCCATCCCCTCGGGAGGATTGTTGGGATCAACTTCGAAGGACTGCCCCTGGGCCTGTTCGGTAGGATCTCCGTTTATGGTCTGTACCCCCGAATTCTTTACCGCCAAGAGCGCTCCGGCTATCGCGATTGCCGCGATCAGTGCTATGACGATCCATTTAAACGAAGAGTTCTTTTTCATGTCTGTCTCCTTTTCGTTTGCCGTTTCCTAGGACAGAGCGAAGTGTAAGGGAGCAACCCTTAAAGAAGTCTTAAGCGAGTTTTCTAGCGTGATACCATGGCGAGGTGTTCGGTTGCGTTATGGGACCTGAACGTCGGGTTCTCTTAATGAAGGGAAAGTCGTTGAAGATACTGGTAATCGAGGATAACGAGCGCCTATCCCATGCTATCAAAAGCATTCTGGAACCTCGATATTCCGTCGTGCAGGCCTTTGATGGATACGAAGGATACTTCTACGCAAAAGAGGGTGTGTTCGACCTTATCGTTCTCGACCTGCTTCTTCCCGAGATGGGCGGATACGAGGTTTTGGAGAAGATACGGAAAGAGGGTATCGGCACACCCGTTTTGGTTCTGACGGCTATCGGATCCCTTGACGGTCGGATCAGGGGGTTCAAACTGGGTGCGGATGACTATCTGGTCAAACCTTTTTCAAAAGACGAGTTCCTGCTTCGGATAGACGCGATTTTGCGTCGCAGCTTAGGGATGGAGCAAAAAAACGAGTTGATCTTCAAGGGCATGGTGCTTTATCCCGAAACTCATTCGGTATCCATCAATGGGGAAGTGGTGGATGTGAAAGGCCGTCAGTACGATGTGCTGGAGTTCCTGGTTTCAAAGAAAGGACAATTGGTTTCCAAGGGTAAGATTTTCGATCGAGTGTGGGGGTTTCTGTCCGATACGTCCGAAAGCGTAGTGGAGGTGTATGTGAGTGCCGTAAGAAAACAGCTCAGACCTTATGGATACGATCGCTACATTAAAACCATACGGGGAGCGGGGTATCTGCTCGATGACGATGAGAGAGAAAAAAATGCTACGAGCTGAGCGGCGTCTTCTCAACAAAGAACTAGTTAAAAGCTCGCTCACTTTCTTTGCTGTGATGTTCGCGGTCCTGTCTATTCTGGGGTTCTTCATATACTACCAGGTAAGCAGTAGCTTGTTTTCGAGTGTGGACAAGCGGCTGTACTCTGTGAGGGATTCTATATCCGAACCGGGCGATCTCGGCTTTTTCGCCTCGTCGATCGGGGGGCAGGATGCTTTTGAGTTCTCCCCCCCGATCGACGAGGACTCTGAATTAGACGGTAAGCTCTCCAAGGTACTGCTTGAGGCCGCAGATAACAGCATAGGAGAGAACCCCCTGTTCATCTTCACCATTAGAGACGTGGATGGTCGGTTGGTGAATGCGGTTAGCATGTACTCGTCCTATCCTAGGTTTCTTGACCAGACCTCTTTTAACACCGCGTCTTTAGAGGTTCCCGAAGTTCGGTTCTACGATGGGGTTAGTCTGAGGGTTCTATCTTTCAAACTGGAATCCGGGTCTGATTTAGTTGGGTACGCCGAAGTTATGGCGGGAGTCGATTCGGAGGTTTCGATTCTTCATATATTCACCAAAACGATGATCATCGGATTTACCGTGGCGCTCGTTTTGGCGGCTTGCCTGAGCTTCTTCCTTTCCAAGAGGGCGGTTCGTCCCCTCACCCATGCTTGGCGCAAGCAAGCCGATTTCGTGCAGAACGCCTCGCACGAGTTGAAAACTCCTTTGGCTGTTATCAAAGCCTCGCAGGAGCTTCTTTTAGAGAAGCCCAATGATCGGATAATCGATCATTTCGAGAACATCGTGGCTACGGTGGAAGAGTCTGATAGATTGGCGAGGTTGGCGGAAGATCTCCTGTCGCTTACCGCTTTGGACTCGGATGAGCCGCAGTTGGATCGGTCGTCCTTCGATCTGGTGGAAGTTTTGGGGTCTATGACGACGGCGTATTCCGAATACGCTTCTTTGCAGGGTAAGCAGATCGCGTTCTCTGGTCCGGATTCGATTGTGCTGTGCGCCGATCTCGATAAGATAAGGCAGCTTGCGGCTATCGTGCTCGATAATGCCGTGAAGTACACGGAACCGGGAGATCGTATAGAGGTATCGACGTATTCCGGCGGTCGCAACGTGTATATCGAGGTGCGCGATACCGGCATAGGGATTTCGGCCGAGGATGCCCACAACGCCTTCGATCGATTCTACAGGGCTGACAAAGCGCGGGCTTCTCAAGGCGGCAGGGGTCTTGGGTTGGCGATGGCCAAGGCGATCGTTCAGGCGCATGACGGCTGCATCGAAATAGGGGGGAATCTCGTTGGACGAGGTACGCGTGTTCTCATAACGCTTCCGCATCGAGTCGGATAGCCATCCTGTGGATGGGCGGTTGCGACTTCCTCGGTCGATACCGACCAACGGGTCGATCTGAGCGTTTCGTTTCCTTCCTCTCTTTTGCTGACAGCTGCCCATAAGGCCGCCTCGTCTTTGGCCGGTTCCGAATCGGCACCCATCGTTCTCACCGAACCCGGATCTCTTTCCTCTCAGACTCGAGCCGGCATAGCCGGCTCGTTTTTTTCAAAACGATGTTTGAGAAGAGGGAGCGATCTATCGTATGACTGTCTTGTCCGGAATTCAAATCTCGTCATCATGCCTATATCTTGAAGCTGCGCTTCAGGATGGGTTTGTCGAAGGTGACGATGGGGTTTCCGGCTACTGCGTTGCGGGCAAGCAGGAGGCAGTCGTTGTAGTCCAGTACGGTCGAGGCGAACAGGCGCACCGAGTACTCGACGATGGCCTGGTCGTTGATATGGACGTCTTCCAGAAGGTAGAGCAACGCCGTACCGATGACCGTGCGGGGGACGTGGTAGACGTCGCGCAGGGTAATGGCGACGCGTGCGATGGACTCGGGGTAGGTTCGAGCCTCGCCGGTGGAGATGATATTGAAGGCCTGCTTGGATTCCGTCTTGTCGTCGTCAAGCAGGTAGCGCAGAATAACCGATTCGTCGATAACGGTATGCACGACGCCTCCTTAGTAGCCGATGCGGTAGGCTTTGTCGCCGCCTACATTGGTGGTTTCATCCGCATTTCCGATCAGAACGTCGGGTGCCGAGATAAGCGAATTGATCCACGCCTCGCGTTCGCTGCCGCGCTGGGCCGCGCTCGCATACGGTTTCAGTATTGCGAACCCGTTTCCCTTGGTCTCTTTCACCGAAGGATGGATTTCGAAGGGAAATCGCTGCCGAGCGACGCAATGGGACACGAAAATGCGAATCCCGTCGGAAAGCGACATGCCCATCGCCTCGAAAAACGCTTCCGCTCGCCGCTTTTTTTCGGCATCGATGCGTACCTGTATCAATGCGTCTTTTCCCATGATCTGCCCTTTCTTTCATGATGTTATAGTTAGATGTAATGCAATAGTATTACAAAAAAATGATTTAAGTTTTGTAATACCAAAAACTTAGGTAGTAACACACTTGTGAAAACGATCGATACAAACAGATAAATCTCGTTATTTTTCGCTTATGACATGCGCTTATGAGTAAATTTCTACAGAATTTCTTGCAAATCAAGAGAGGAAAGCGGCGGAGAATGCTTAGAATGGTGGTGCTCCGTATTTATAAAGAATTCATGAATCCATCATTACTCGATAAGTTCATGAAAGGGGGTCGTGCGGAGTTCCGATGTGTGAGGGCGTCGGATCGAGTCAATGACTCTGGTTTCAAGACGACGAGAGAAACGAAAGGGGGAATCGTGGTTTCCGTAGCACCTACCCAACGCATCAAAAGCGTGATGGCCGATCCCGATGTGTGCATCGGTTGCCGTACGTGCATGGCGGCCTGCCTGTCCAAGCACGATGTGCTCGACGATATCGCGGTCGCGCGGCTGAATCTGGTTTCGACCATGAAGATCTCAGCGCCGATCGTTTGCCAGCACTGTGCCGATGCGCCGTGCGCCCAGGTGTGCCCGACGCATGCCCTGTACCGAGACGGTGGGCGCGTTGCCGTGAACGAAGCCGCCTGCATTGGCTGTCGCGGCTGCGTGGCGGCGTGTCCGTACGGTGCGGTCAACGTTGTTACGCGCACCGTAACCACCAGGCTCGGGGATCTGGTCCTCGAACAGCACGAGAAGCCCACGGTGATCAAGTGCGACCTGTGTGCCGATCGTCCGAGCGGTCCTGCATGCATCGAGGCGTGTCCGACCAAGGGTTTGGTTCTGGTGGATAAGGTCGAGTTGGCCCGACGCCAGATCAAAGCAGAGAATCGGGCGAGCTGATCGGAGAGTTTTTCATCTATCGACCTGGGCCGGTCGAGCGGAAGAGGGCTTAGGGCACAAGCTCTTCGCCCCTATAGGGAAGGCCAAGTCGAGCGATCGCCTCTTGGGTACGAGAGCGTTTGCACGCAACGAAAGAAGGAGGGGAAATGGAGAGGCATATGGCGGTCTGCCCGTATTGCGGGGCCGGCTGCAAACTTGACCTCGTTGTTGACGACAGCGGAAAGGTGGTCGCTGCCGAAGGTCTCGACGGCATCACCAATCAAGGCGAGCTGTGTTTGAAGGGCCTGCACGGATTCGACTTTATCAACGACACCAAAATCTTGACCCCGCGTATCTACCACCCGATGATCCGCCGCACCAAAGGAGCGGATCTCGAGCGTGTGACGTGGGACGAGGCACTTGATTTCACGGCGAAGAAGCTGCTGGAGATCAAAGAGAAATACGGTCCCGACTCGATTATGCTCACAGGTTCTTCCCGTGGTCCCGGAAACGAAGCGAACTTCGTGATGCAGAAGTTCACCCGCGCATGCATCGGTACGAACAATATCGATAACTGCGCCCGTACTTGACACGGTCCCACTGTCATCGGTCTGATGGACACAGTTGGCTCCGGTTGCATGAGCGTCAGCATTCCGGGCATGGAAGAAGCAAAATGCATCATGCTGTTCGGGTACAACCCGAGCGCATCGCACCCCATCGTCTCCCGCCGCATCGTCAAGGCGAAGGAGAAGGGCGCAAAGATCATCGTCTGCGACCCGCGCGTTATCGAAACGGCCCGCATCGCGGACATGCACCTTCAGATTAACAACGGCTGCAACATCGCGTTCTTGAACGCGTTTGCAAACTCCATCGTTAATCAGGGTCTCCACAACAAGGAATTCATCGCGGAGCACACGCATGGGTTCGACGAGTGGTGGGAGACCATCAAGAACTACACTCCCGAGTCGGTCGAGCACATCACCGGCATTCCCGCGGAGCGCATCCACGAGGCCGCCCGCATCTACGCCACCGCCGAAACCTCGATTATCGGATGGGGCATGGGCGTCGCCCAGCAGAAGCAGAACGTCCCCACGGTCCACACCATCGCGGCGATCGCCTGCATCACCGGGCAGATCGGAAAACCCAACGCCGGTCTTGCTCCCGTGCGCGGCCAGAACAACGTCCAGGGCTCGTGCGATATGGGCATGCTGCCCAACCTCTATCCGGGTTACCAGAAGGTCACCGATCCCGCGGCCCGCGAGAAGTTCGCGAAGGCTTGGAACGTTCCGGTCGAGCAGCTGTCCGACCACGAGGGCTACAAGCTCACCGACGTGGGCCATCTTGCCGAAGAGGGCAAGGTCCACGCGTTCTACAACTTCGGCGAAGATCCCCTGCAGACCGAGCCCGACGCCATCGATCTGGCGCGTCAGCTGGGTATGCTTGATCTATTCATCTGCCAGGACATCTTCATGACGCAGACTACGATGCTTGCCGACGTCATCTTTCCGGGTACGTCGTGGGGCGAGCACGACGGCGTGTTCTCTGCGTCCGACCGTACTTTCCAGCGCTTCACGGCCGCAGTTCCCCCTAAGGGCGAGTGCCGTCACGACTGGGAGATCTTCCAGGACCTCTCGACGCGCATGGGATACCCCATGCACTACAACGACACCGAGGAGATCTGGAACGAAGTGCGCGAACTGTGCCCGACGTTCTACGGCGCCACCTACGAGAAGATGGCCGGCGTGGGGCACGCCCAGTGGCCGATCCCCACGATCGAGCATCCGGGCACGCCCGACATGTTCCTGGGCGGCAAGTTCACCACCCCCGACCAGCATGCGCTGCTTATGGCCCACGATTGGGAGCCCCCTACCGAGCTTCCCGACGACGAGTACCCGCTCATCCTGTGCACGGTGCGCGAGGTCGGCCATTACTCCTGCCGCTCGATGACGGGCAACTGCCGCGCCCTGTCCCTGCTGGCCGAAGAACCGGGCGAGATCCACATCCATCCCGACGATGCGTCTGTGCGCGGCATCGGCGACGGCGAGCTGGTGCGCGCCCACTCGCGGCGCGGCGAGGCGATGAGCCGCGCGGTCCTCGACGAGCGCATCAACAAGGGCACGGTCTACATGACCTACCAGTGGTGGATTGGCAAGTGCAACAACCTCACGCTCCATGCGACCGATCCGCGCTCGCATACGCCCGAGGACAAGTTCAGTGCCTGCCAGGTGGAAGCCATCGAGGACCAGGTATGGGCCGAGCGCAGGCTCCAGGAGATGTACGACGAGCTGAAGAGCGATCTGGCTAATACCGCCGCAGCTCAGGACATCGAACCTGGCCAAGCTCGTTCCTCTCGCCAAGCCGAAGTCGTCATGGCCTAGGCGCCGCACAAACCCGGCCCGCCACCCTTGCGGGCCGGGTTTAAGGGATGAGGAGTAAACGTGAACCGATTTATTGCTATAAACCCCGATAGGTGCATAGGTTGCGGCACCTGTCGTGCGGCTTGCAGCGAGGGTCACAAACTTGTCGGCCTTCAAGGCGAGCCGCGTCTGTCGATGGTCATGACCAAAGACGTCTCAGCAGCCGTAACGTGTCATCATTGCGAGGGCGCTCCGTGTCTGGAGATCTGTCCCGTAAATGCAATCACCAGGGAGAACGGATCGATACAGGTCAACGAGCAGACGTGTATCGGTTGCAAGCTGTGTGGGATCGCCTGCCCCTTCGGCGCGATCCATCCTTCGGGTACCTCGATCGCCGGCGTGGCGGGCACGATGGTGTCTATTCCGACGTTCCCCAAATCGCTCAGCCCTCTTCTCCAGTGGGAAATCGGCGTGTACACCTGCGCCGTCAAGTGCGATCTGTGTTCGTACGATCCGGAAGGCGGCCCGCACTGCGTGCCGGCATGTCCGACCAACGCGCTTACGTACGTGGTCGACGAGGACCTTTCCGGGCAAACCAAGAGCCGCCGCGTCGAGGCGGCGGTTAACCAGGGAGCCGTCCAGGCGGCCCTGTCCGAGTTGAGGAAGGAGGCGCAGCAATGACGTCTACGGGACTGTTCCTGTTCTCGATAGCGCTCTCATGTGCGGGAGCCCTTCTTTCGTTGGCCTTCCTCCGCTCCGAGAACACCTCGAAGGTCGTCGGATGCTTCTTCGGGGTCCTGTCCGCTTTGGCGGGTGTCGGTTCGGGCCTTTTCGCCCTTACCGGCAAAGCCGAGCTTACATTGGTGGCGACGCCGTTTTCGTTCGCGGACTTCAGTCTTATGCTGAACCCGCTGTCGGGTCTTTTGATGCTGGTCATCTCGCTTCTGGCGTTGGCAGCCTGGATCTACGGCTTGAACTACTTCGACGAGTACAAGGGCCACGGCCTGGGTACGGCGGGCTTTTTCATGAACCTGTTCGTCGCGTCGATGGGATTCGTCATCTGCGTCGATAACGCGTTCTGGTTCCTGGTGTTCTTCGAGCTGATGTCTCTGACCTCGTACTTCCTTGTGGTTATCGAGCAGAACGAGAACTCGATCAAGGGCGGCTTCCTCTACCTGATCATGGCCCATGTGGGATTCTTCCTCATCATGATCGCGTTCTTCGTGATGTACGGCATCACGGGATCGTTCGAGTTCGAGGCCTTCCGCCACACGGCGTTCAGCCCGGCGATCGCTTCGCTGGTGTTCGTGCTGTGCTTCATCGGCTTTGGGTGCAAGGCCGGTATGGTGCCCTTCCATTCGTGGCTGCCCCAGGCGCACCCCGCGGCTCCCTCGAACGTGTCGGCGCTCATGTCCGGCGGCATGATCAAGATCGGCGTCTTCGGTATGGTGAAGGTCGGTCTGGACATGCTGCAGTCTTGCAACGTCGAGTTGTGGTGGGGCGTTTTGGTGCTGGTGTTCGGTGCGGTCTCGTCGGTGCTCGGCGTGGTCTATGCTCTCAACGAGCACGACATCAAGCGACTTTTGGCCTATCACTCGGTCGAGAACATCGGCATCATCCTTCTGGGCGTGGGAACCGGGTTCATCGGCTTGGCCGTGAGCAATACGCCCGTTGCGGTTCTGGGCTTCCTCGCCGGTTTCTACCACCTGCTCAACCACGCTATGTTCAAGGGCCTGCTGTTTTTGGGGGCCGGCTCGGTTCTGTATTCCACGGGAACGCGCAACATGGAGGCCATGGGAGGCCTGGTGCGCGTCATGCCGGTCACCGCGATGTGCTTCCTCGTCGGATCCCTGGCCATTTCGGCTATTCCGCCTTTGAACGGCTTCGTGTCCGAGTGGTTCACCTATCAGTCTATGATCACCGTCGCGTTCCAGGGCGATGCGGTGGTGAAGGCGTTCGCCGCTTTCGGCGCCGTTTCCCTGGCCATCACCGGTGCGCTTGCCGTGACCTGCTTCGTGAAGGCCTACGGCGTGACTTTCCTGTCGGCTCCGCGCTCTGCGGTTGCCGCAGAAGCTGAGGAAGTGCCCGCCCCGATGCGGTTCGGCATGATTCTGATCGCCGTCATCTGCGTGTTCCTTGGCGTGGGCGCCCCTATGGTCGCTCCGGTCATGCAAAACGCCGCCGCCACGATGGTGAAGGCCTCGTCGGCTTCCGTCGTAAGCGGTGCCTCGATGGTGAACACCGCCACCGAAGGCGTGGTATCCACCCCGCTTATTGCGGTGCTCCTGATTGCTACCGTTGCGTTGGCCTGGGGGCTTCGCTCGGCGCTGTCCTCTTCCCGCTCCGGCGTGCGTGAGGATCCGTGGGCGTGTGGCTATCAGCCCAACGCTCACATGCCAGTCATCGCGACCAGCTTCGCGTCCCAGGTCGATATGGTGCTCGGTCCTCTGTACCGCATCCGCACGGCCTGCGCGTCGCTTGCCCCGCGTTTCGTGTCTGCGTTCGATAAGACGGTCGAGGGCACCAAGGTCGCCGAGACGCTGGGCGACAGATATGTAGTCGATACCGCTGCTCGCTTCGTACATTGGGTGAGCGCGAAAGTCCAGAGAATCGAGGGCGGCGACTTCCGTTCGTACATTCTGTACATCGTAGTCGCGTTGATAGTGCTCCTCGCTCTCGCGGTATTCAAGTAAGGAGGTGCGAAATGGCTGAAATCATCGTTGCAATCCTGCAGGCGCTCGTCTTGGTTCTGGTGGCGCCTCTGTTCTCGGGAATCGCCCGCTGGCTGCGCGCGAAGATACACACGCGCCGCGGTCCGTCGATCTTCCAGGACTACTACGACATCTTTAAGCTGCTTGCGCGCGAAGATCTGCGTACGGCGAATTCGAGCTTCGTCTCGCGCCTTATGCCGCCGCTGTACTTCGCGACCATGCTCGTGCTTGCGTGCGGGGTTCCCCTGTTCACGCGCGCATGTCCCGTTCCTGCGCTCGGCGACATCATCACTATCATCTACCTGCTGGCCATCCCGCGCTTCTTCTTCGCCTTGGCCGCTGTCGACAGCTCCAGCGCCTATGGCGGCATAGGCGGCATTCGCGAGCTCATCATCGGCGTGCTGGTTGAACCGTCTATGATGCTCGCGCTGTTCGTGGCTGCGCTTGCCACGGGCACCACCAACATCGGCGGTATGGGCGAGGCCATCGGCTCGCTAATGCAGTCGTCTCCGGTCGCCGTCATGGTAGCGGGGGTGGCGTTCGCCATCGCCTGCTATATCGAGCTGGGCAAGCTGCCCTACGATGCGGCCGAGGCCGAGCAGGAGATCCAGGAAGGCCCGCTTCAGGAGTACTCCGGTCCTTCCCTGGCCATGCTGAAGGTCGCCATGTCGATGAAGCAGATCCTCGTCATCGCTTGGTTCCTGGCGATTTTCGCGCCTTTCGGCAGCGCGGTGGAATTCGCCCCGCTGGCCGTCTTGCTGGGCGCCTGCGCGTTTTCAACCAAAGCCGGCGTTGTCGGTATCGTGTGCTCGCTTATCGAGAACTCGGTGTCCCGCGTGCGCTGGAAGTACATGGGACGGCAGACATGGATGGTCGTCGGCGTTTCCGTCGTGGCCCTCGTGTTCTGCGTCCTGGGAATTTAAGGGGAGGTGGAAGCGAATATGATGGCTACATTGAACGCCCTTTCCCTCCTCTCCCTTGCCTCGGTGCTGGTGCCGTTCGTTGCGGCGCTGATCATCGTGGTGAGCCCGAGGCGATTCGCGAAGGGCATCTGCATCTCGGCCGCGGCTATCGCCACGGCGCTCACGCTGGGCGTGTGGTCCCAGCTTGCCGCATCGGGTAGCGACTCTCTGGTCGTGAACTTCCTGGCGCTGAATGACGTTGCCATTTTCGGTTTCGTGTTCGACAAGGTAAGCGTCCTTCTGGCTCCGTGTTTCGTCGGCATCGGCCTGCTCATCTCCATCTACTCGGTGGGCTACCTCAACGCCGGCAACCGCGAGCACGCCGATGCGCCGCGCCGCCGATTCTACGCGTTCTTCACCGTGTTCATCGGCGCGATGGCCGGCTTGGTGTACTCGTCCACCGTGCTGGGACAGCTTGTGTTCTTCGAGGTCACGGGCGCTTGCTCGTGGGCCCTCATCGGCTACTACGACACGGAGACGGCCCGCAAGTCCGCCATGAAGGCCCTCATCCTCACGCACATCGCGTCCTTGGGCCTGTATGCGGCCGCCGGCATCCTGTTCTTCAACACCGGCACGTTCGAAACATCGGCTATCGCCGGCCTGGGCGAGTCGGCCAAGACGGCCTGCCTGATCCTCATCCTCATCGCGGCATGGGGCAAATCGGCGCAGCTGCCGTTCTACATGTGGCTGCCCTCCGCCATGGAGGCTCCCACGCCCGTTTCCGCGTACCTGCACGGCGCCTCGATGGTCAAGGTGGGCGTCGCGGTGTTCGCGCGCGCCCTCATCGGTGCGGGGACCGTGCCCCTGTCGGTCGGTTGGGTCGTCGTCGTGGGCGGTATCCTCACCTGCCTGTTCGCCTTCTTCATGTACCTTCCCCAGAAGGATATGAAGCGCTTGCTGGCGTTCTCGACCATCTCCCAGCTGGCCTATATCTTCCTGGGCTTCGGGTTCTACATCTTCGGAAGCGACCTGGCTTTGCAGGGCAGCGTGATGCACATCTTCAACCACGCGTTCACCAAGACCCTGTTCTTCCTTATCGCCGGTGCGTTCAGCTACACCATGGGAACGCGCATGCTTCCCAAGCTCAAAGGCGTGCTGAAAAAGCAGCCGCTTCTGGGCGTCGGGTTCGGTATCGGGGCGCTTTCCATCGCGGGAGCTCCGCCCATGAACCTGTTCTTCAGCAAGTACGTGATCTTCTGCGGCGGCATCGAGGCGGCGGGTTCCAACCCGATCCTCATGGCGATCGTCATCATCGCGCTTATCGAGACGATCGGCTGCTTCGCCTGGTTCCTCAAGTGGACCGGTTCGGTTCTGTTCGGCGAGCCCTCCGAGACCGTGGCGAAGTCCCAGGCGGTGCCGCGGCCCATGGTCGTCGTGTTCGTCGTGTTGATCGTCATGGTGATGGCTTCCAGCTTCATCGCCGCTGCATGGCTGGGTTAGGGGGTGGATACCATGACTGGATTTACCTTGGTTAACGTTCTAGGCGGTCTGCTGATCGTCACGTCGATGATGGTGGTCCTCGCCAAGAAATCGAAGACGGCGGCGTACTGCTATGCCGCCCAATCGCTCGTGCTGGTGCTCTCGTTCGTGACCCTGGGGGCCACGACGGGCTCTGCCGAGCTCTTCACTTGGGCCGGTACCGCATTTGTTACGAAGGTGCTGGTGGTTCCCGGCATCATCCTCTATTTGTCCAACAAGGTGGGGGATGCGGGGGCTGCGCTCGGGCCGCGTGTGAACAAGTCGGTTCTCCCGATTATCATCGCGGTCGAGGTTGCAGCGTGCTTTGCGGCGGTTCAAGGGGTTTCGCTTCCCACCGCCCTGGAGGTCAAACCCGCGCTCGCCATCTCGCTTGCGCATTTCTTCATCGGTTTGACGTGCATTGTTACGCAAAGAAATATCGTCAAGCAGATCTTCGGCTACTGTCTGATGGAAAACGGCTCGCATCTGACCTTGGCTCTGCTGGCCCCCAATGCGCCCGAGCTGGTCGAGGTGGGCGTGGCCACCGACGCGTTCCTCGCTGTCATCATCATGGCGGTTATGGCCTATCGCATCTACAAGGTGGCCGGCACGCTTGATGCCGAAGATCTCATGGAACTGAAGGGTTAGGGGGATGATTATGGATTACGCATCGCTTTTGACGACGCTGATCGCGGCCCCGCTGCTCTTCGCGCTTCTGATGGCGGTTCTGCCTTCCAAGGCCGTTCCGCGCCCGGTGTACGAGGCGATTCACGTCGCATCCATCGTCGCCGTACTGGTTTTGTCGTTGTACGTGGTCGCCCAGGTGTTCTCATCGGGGCGCTCCATCGACGCTTTCGGCCTCTGGCTGCATCTCGATGCGCTGGGAAGCGTGTTCGTCGCGCTCATCGGCGTGATCGGATGCCTGACGGGCATCTACTCGATACCCTACATTCGCCACGACGTCGAAGCGGGCCATATGGCGCCCGCCCGCGTCAAGCAGTTCTACGTGTTCTTCAGCTTGTTCCTGTTCACCATGCTGGTGGTCGCTGCCTCCAACAACATCATCCTGATGTGGGTGGGTATCGAGGCCACAACGCTGTCCACCGTGTTTCTGGTGGGCGCCTACGACGCCAAGCTCTCGCTGGAAGCCGCGTGGAAATACGTGGTGGTCTGCACGGCCGGCGTCGCGTTCGGCCTGTACAGCACGGTGCTCATCTATGCTAACGCCGCCGATGTGATGGCAAACGCGCACGAGGCGGTCCTGTGGACCTCCGTCGTGCCCTACGCCGCGCAGCTCGACGGCGCGCTGGTGCAGATCGCGTTCGTGTTCGCCGCCATCGGCTTCGGCACGAAGGCCGGTCTGTTCCCCATGCACACCTGGCTTCCCGACGCCCACTCAGAGGCTCCCAGCCCCGTGTCGGGCCTTCTGTCGGGCGTCCTCCTGAAGTGCGCGATGCTCATCATCATGCGCTTCTACGTTCTGGCGATCCAGGCGGTCGGTCCGTGGTTCCCGCAGACGGTTATGCTGATCGTGGGCATCGTCTCGGTGTGCATGGCGGCGCTCGCCGTATTCTCCCAGGACGATATCAAGCGGAAGCTTGCATACAGCTCGTGTGAGAACGTGGGTATCGTGGCGCTTTTTCTCGGATTCGGCGGCCCCCTTGGAGTTGCGGCGGCGCTTATACACTGCGTCGCGCACGGTTTCACGAAAGCGCTTGCGTTCTGTGCATCGGGCAATATCGTGATGAAGTACGGGACACGCGATCTCAACAGGATCAGCGGCATGGTGAAGGTCATGCCCGCAAGTGCCGTCATCCTTTCCATCGGATTGTTCGCGCTTTCAGGATTTCCTCCATTCGCGATGTTCGTATCCGAGATCGTCGGCATCGTTTCGGGTATCCAGGGAGATCACTGGGTCGTTGTAGCTGTCATGGCAGCCGCTCTGACCATCGTGGTTGCCGCGTTCTCTCAGGTCGTGCATAGAGCGGTGTTCGGCAAGGTTCCCGAGGGTATGGAGAAGGGCGACGTCAGCCCGTTGGCCCTCGTTCCGGAAGCGGCGCTGGTGTGCCTGATCCTATGGTTCGGCATCGCCATGCCCCAACCGGTGCTCAACGGCATCGAGGATGCGACGGCCATCGTCTTGCAAGACGATGGCGCGGTCCTTCGCGACGTGCCGCTGTTCGATCAGCTTTTCAATCCCGATCAGGGCGCCTCGGCGCCCGGATCTTCCACCGTGCGTCATAGCTAGGAGGCGATCATGGATAACGTAATCACACCCGCGCGCCCCGGAACGACGCATGTGCAGGCCGTGTCCGAGAGGTTCCCGGGGGTTCTCAAGTCCGCCGAATGGCAGTGCGACGACCAGGTGACCATCACGGTCGCCCTCGATTCCCTGCCGGATGTGGTCGAGTTCCTGTATTTCGGCCGCGGCGGCTGGCTGCCCATGATGGTGGGCAACGACGAGCGTTCCTTGAACGGAAACTACGCTCTGTACTACATCCTCTCGATGGAGGAAGAAGACCGCTGCTGGTGCGTCGTTCGTGTCGAGGTGCCCGCCGATACCTGCGAGTTCCCCTCGGTTACGCCACGCGTCCCGGCGTGCGTGTGGTCCGAGCGCGAGGTGCGCGATATGTTCGGCCTGCGTCCCGTTGGCCTTCCCGACCAGCGTCGTCTGGTGCTGCCCGACGACTGGCCGGACGACCTGTACCCGCTGCGTAAGGATTCCATGGACTACCGTCAGCGGCCCATGATCGCGAGCGAAGTCGAAAACTACGAGTTCCTTGCCGAAACGGGCGACCGAGAAACCACCGTCGTGCCCATGGGTCCCTTGCATGTCACCTCCGACGAGCCGGGGCACTTCCGCCTGTTCGTGGAAGGCGAGCACATCATCGATGCCGACTACCGCCTGTTCTACGTCCATCGCGGTATGGAGAAGGTGGCCGAGTCGCGCATGAACTACGATGCCGTCACATTTCTGGCCGACCGCGTCTGCGGTATCTGCGGAAACGCCCACTCGGTGGCTTACGCCGAGTCGGTCGAGCATGCGCAGGGCATCGCTGTTCCCCTGCGCGCCCAATACATCAGGGCCATCTCGCTCGAGGTCGAGCGCATGCACTCTCATCTGCTGAACCTGGGCCTCGTGTGCCACTACAGCGGCTTCGACACCGGGTTCATGCACTTCTTCCGCGTGCGCGAGGATTCGATGCGCCTTGCCGAGCTTCTTACCGGTCATCGCAAGACCTACGGTTTGAACCTTATCGGAGGCGTGCGCCGCGACATTCTGGAGGATCGCAGGGCCGAGACGCTGCGGGTTATCCGCAAGCTGCGCGACGATGTGAAGAGTCTTCTGGACGAGCTGATGAGTACGCCCAACTTCGAGGACCGCACCAAGGGCGTCGGCAGGCTCGATCCCAAGATCGCACGTGCGTTCAGCCCGGTGGGCCCGTGCGTGCGCGGTTCGGGGTTCTCGCGCGATGTGCGCTTCGACCATCCCTATGACGGGTACAGGGACATCCAGGGCCTGTTCAAGGCTCGCGGCCACGATGGATGCGACGTCATGAGCCGTACCCTCGTGCGCATCGAGGAGTTCATGGACTCGGTGGCAATGGTCGAGTGGTGGCTTGAGAACCTGCCCGCAGGTGCCATCCTCAACGAGGATTGGAAGTACGAGCCGCATAGGTTCGCCATCGGCTATACCGAGGCCCCGCGCGGCGAGGACGTTCACTGGGCGCAGATCGGTGACAACCAGAAGTGCTACCGCTGGCGCTGCAAGGCGGCTACATACAGCAACTGGCCCATCCTGCGCTACATGTTCCGTGGCAACACCGTTTCCGACGCAGCCCTGATCGTAGGTTCGATGGATCCGTGCTATTCGTGCACCGACCGCGTGACGTTCGTGGACGTGAAGAAGGGCACCGAGAAAACCGTAAGCAAGTCGCAGCTCGAGTCCTATTGCTTGAGGCGCACCCACTCGCCGCTGAAGGATTAGGTGATCGGATATGCTCAAAACACTGCGCAACGCATTCAAAACCGGGGACGCGACGGTCAAGTACCCCTTCGCCCCCTTGGAGACCGTACCCGATTTCCGCGGCAAACCCGAGCACGACCTCGAACGCTGCATCGCATGCGCCGCTTGTGCCGTCGCCTGCCCGCCCAACGCCATCCAGATGGCGACCGATTTGAAAGCTGGTACGATTACCTGGTCCATCGACTACGGTCGCTGCATATTCTGCGGTCGGTGCGAAGAAGCCTGTCCCGTCGAGGCCATCAGGTTGGGAGACGAGTTCGAGCTTGCCGTTATGAGCAAGTCCGACCTCACCGAGGATGCAACCTACGCCCTCGAGTGCTGCTCGGAGTGCGGTCGCTACTTCGCTCCGCGCAAACAGGTGGATTACGCCTGTCGCGTGCTGGCTACTTTGGAGGGCAACGCCGAAGCCGACGAGTCCATCGAAGTCGCGCGCGTGTGCCCCGAGTGCAAGCGCCGCGCCGATGCGGTGAGCGCCCTGGCCGCCGCCCGTGCTGAAGGAGGCAGATAATGAGTGAACTGGTGCTTCCCGAGCGCTTGCAGACCCGGCTCGAACCCATCGAGCTGGACGCCAAGATCCAAGAGGCTAAGGCGGCTTTGCTGGGCAAGATCAAGCGCTCTGTCTACATCTACCGCGTCGACTGCGGAGGGTGCAACGGGTGCGAGATCGAGATCTTCGGCACCATCACGCCGGTGTTCGATACCGAGCGGTTCGGCATCAAGAACATGGCCAGCCCGCGCCATGCCGACATCTTGGTGTACACGGGCGCGGTAACGCGCGCGATGCGCCTTCCGGCGATGCGCGCCTACGAGGCCGCGCCCAATCCCAAGCTGATCGTATCCTACGGCGCCTGCGGGTGCACGGGCGGGATCTTCCACGACAACTACTGCGTGTGGGGCGGCACGGACAAGCTCATGCCGGTGGACGTCTACATTCCGGGTTGCCCGCCTTCCCCCGCGCAGACCATCTACGGGTTCGCCATCGCGCTGGGCCTTCTGGGCCAGAAGCTCCATGAGACCCATCTGGTGGAGGGAGAGGGCGAGCAGGCTCCCATCCTGCATGGCGACGTGCCCTACAAGCTGAAGGTCGAGCTGGAACGCGAGGCGCGGAAGCTGGCGGGTTACCGGTACGGGCGCGATTTGGTCAACCGGTTCATGGATGCGCTCGATCCGTCGTCGGGCGACGTGCTTGCGTCGGTTGACGGGCTGATACGCGCCGAGGACGATCCGCGCAAAGTGGAGATCTTCGCCGAACTGAAGGATATTCTGGAGAAAAGGATCGTGAGCATCGCGTAATGGCAACCGCTGATTACAAGGCTGGGGAAAACCGCATGGAGTCCATCGGCACGTCGGGGGACCATATCGTGTTCTACCTGCTGCGCATGAAGTTCGTCGATCGGGCGGAGGCGATTCCCGACGACGCTCAGGACGTGCTGTACTACACCTTGTCCGTCGGGCACCATACCGGGGTTGTGGATTGCTTCGAGCGTGCGCTTGCGGTTCCCGTTGAAAGCTACCGCAGGATCGCGGCACTCTTCGAGAAAGACGACGCGCGTCGTAAACTGGAGGGTGTGTTCAGGTTCGGCGAGATCGAGATCGGGAAGGAGCACATTGGCGTGCTCCTTCCCGCCGCCCGCTTGGCGCTGTCGACCATCGATGTGTACGATGCGCCGGGCAAGACCAGTCTTCCGCTTGAGGTTGGCGAGCTCGATTATCTGGTCGGGCTGATTGATCTGCTGCTTAAAGTGAGGGATGAGACGAATGTCTACCTCATGGTTAGGAGGGGTTGATGAGCGAAGCGCCGGATGGTGGCAAGACGCGCCGCAATGCGCCTGAAGGGAAGGACGCGCCTGCAGACGGGTTTGAGCGCAACATCGTGTTCACGGCGGGCAGCGTGCTGCGCGGCGACGATGCCGCCGGCCCGATGCTCGCCAAGATGCTGGAGGACGATCCGGTGCCGGGCTGGGAGGTTGTCGATGGGGGGCAGACTCCCGAAGATGATCTGTACTACATCCGCGAGGTCGCTCCCGCACGCGTGCTGTTCGTCGATGCCGCCCAGATGGGCGTGGAAGTCGGAGCCGTCAGGCGGATATCTGTGGGCGACGTGGCCGACAGGTTTCTGTTCACCACGCACAGCCTTCCGGTTACCTTTCTTCTGAATCGGATGGCCCAATACTGCTCCGATATCGTCTTCCTGGGTGTTCAAGTGCGCTCAACCGAGTTCTTCGACCCGTTGTCTCCCGAGGTCGTATCGGCTATCGAGTCGATAGCGCAGTGCGTGCGGGAAGGAGGGGATTTCAGTCGGTTCGAGTCTGCGGCGTAAGGTTTGGAAGTTGCGAGGGTCCGTTTCAATGCGATGAAAGGACGGGATGGTATGAATTCTGAGGACGTCAAGTTGGTGAAGCCGGACGCGCTGGGTCCGGCCGAGATCGAGGCGAAGGCCGAGGTATTGGCGGTGGGAAAGACCAAGATGACCGCCGCGAAGACGTTTGTGGCAGCTATGCTGGCCGGTGCGTTCATCGCCTTCGGCGGCATGTACTTCTGCGTGTTCCTGGGCGATGCGACCATGCCGTTCGCGGCGCAGCGCATGGTGGGCGGAATCTGCTTCTGTCTGGGCCTGGTTTTGGTTCTGTGCTGCGGCTGCGAGCTGTTCACCGGGAACTCGCTGATGGTGGCCGCCAGGGCGTCGGGAAAGATCTCGTGGGGCCAGATGCTCAAGAACTGGGGTATCGTCTGGGTGGGTAACCTCGCCGGTTCCCTTCTGGCCGTGTTCCTTATCTATATGGCTCAGGTCTATCTGCTGAACAGCGGCGGTGTGGGCACGGCTATGGTGGGCGTGGCGGCCGGAAAGGTGGTGCTCGCTCCCGAAACCATGTTCTTCAAGGGGATCATGTGCAACATCTTCGTGTGCCTGGCGGTGTGGATCGGGTTCGGCGCGCGCACCACGGTTGACAAGATCGTCGGCATTCTGCTTCCGATTTCGGCCTTCGTGGCGGCGGGCTTCGAGCACTGCGTTGCCAACATGGCGTTTCTTCCGATGGGTCTTTTGCTGAACACGGTGGCCGGAATCGGAACCCCGGGCGCGGTCACGTTGGGCGGTGTGGTGTTGAACCTGGTCATCGTCACGCTGGGTAATGTCGTGGGGGGCGGTTTGGTGGGAATCGCCTACTGGTTCACCTACGGCAAGCGCGATCGGGCGTAAGCCGGACAAGGGGCGAGCTGCCGATGGGTTCGCGAGTTTGCCGGCAGACGCGAACAGGTGATGAAGACGACCAGCCTCACTGCGCTTGGGTGCGCGGTGCGGCTGGTCGCCGGACATAAGGGACCCGCTTTCTGTGAGGGATGACGGAACATACCACGGGCTGCACGCGCTTAAATGGGCGGCCTGTTCGACGCTGATCGGCGCGATTTCGGGCGCCGTCGCGCTTCTGCTCACCTTCGCGGCGAACGGGTCGGAGCATTTCTTCTCGCTTCATCCCCTTGCAGGGGGGCTGCTGGTTCCCTGCGTGCTTGCATCGTACGGCTTGTACCGGGTGCTGGGTGTTTCGTTTTCCACAGGGACGCTGTCGGTGGTGAACGCGGCCAGAAGCGGGGGGCTCCTTAAGGTCGAAACGGCGTTCGCTGTCGTGATCTCGACTGCGCTGAGCCTCGTGGGAGGCGCTTCGGTGGGCAAAGAGGCGGCTGCACTGCAGTCGGGCGGATCGGTGGCGGCCGGCACTGCCCGTTTGTTTCGCCTCGAGGGGACCTCGGTGCGGTTCCTTGTCGCCGCGGGCATGGCGGCGGCCTTCTCGGTGCTTCTCTGCGCTCCTTTCGCAGCGGTTGCGTTCGTCGTCGAGGTGGTGCGCCCGCGCATGCGCGACCTCCTCGATGCCCGCTCGGCGAGCGTGGTGGTTTCGGTGGCCGCCTCGTGGGTTCCCGCAATGCTTATCGGGATGGATAATCCCTGGCAGATGCCCATCGCTGCCCCCGAGCCGCCCGACGCTTTCGTCGAGGCGATTATGGTCAGCGTTTTGTGCTGCTGCGCCGGTCTGGGGTTCGTCGTGACGCTCAAGCTGGTCCACACGGCTTCAAGCGCGTTGTTCTCAAACGATCTCGCACGCGTCGTGGTGGGCGCCGCGTGTGCAAGCGGGTTGTCGCTCGTTGCGTTTTCGGTGACGGGGGAGGCGGTTGCGAACGGGACGGGGTCGTGGCAGGTGCTTTCGGCCCTGACGGCTGACCCGCACGCGTTTTACGAGGTCGCATTTAAGATAGGGCTCACTGCCGTATGCCTGGGGTTCGGCATCAAAGGCGGTGAGATCATGCCGGTTATCTGCATCGGAGCTTTGACGGGTGCGGCATGGTCGTCCATGACCGGGGAACCCTCTGCGTTTGCAGCCGCCGTGGGCGTGGTTGCGATCCTGTCCGCCTGCGCGCGGTGTCCCTTTGCGGCGTTTCTTCTGGGGGTGGAGCTGTTCGGTTTCGCCTGCGCGCCGTATTTCGCCCTCGCCGCGCTTGCGGGGCTGCTCCCCTCGTATGCGGCGAACCTCTACGACGGAGCCACCTGGTCGCTTGACGAGATGTTTGCCCGGGGAAAGCCGTCAGATTAGGGCTTTTCGGCAAAAGGGTCGGCATCCGGGTCGAAGGCGGTCTCGTCCACGTACTCGATACCGTCGTGCAGCTCGATGTCATGTAGCACGCGGCATCCGTAGAATACCCGCTCTTCAAGCGAGCGCACGCCTGCGGGGATGTTGATGCGCTTCAGCGCCCCGCACGCGCGAAACGCCCGCTGCCCGATCCACCCCAGGTTGGGAGGGAGGTTTACCTCCACCAAGCTGGGGCAGGTGTTGAATGCGTCGTCCTCGATCACCTCGAGGTCGGAAGGAAGCGACACGTCTTCAAGTGTCATGCAATCGCGCATGACGCCGACTTCGACAGTGGCGAGGCACGGGGGAAACGCGATGGATCTCAGGCACACGCAGTTCCGGAACGCCTCCTTGCCTATGGCGGTCACGCTGGGGGGAAGCTCGATCGAATTCAGTCCGCGACACCTAAGAAACGCCTGATCATCGATAACTTCAAGCTCCTTGGGCAGCTGGATGCTGTCGATGCGCCAGCAGCCCTTGAAAGCGCGCCTTCCGATGCGCCTCAGCGTCGAAGGGAGGCAGACGACTTCGAGGTTCACGCAGGCGTCGAAGGCTTCGTCTTCGATCTCGACCACGCCTTCGGGAATGACCACTTCGTGCACGTAGCGGTTGCGCTGGAACGCGCCCGGGCCGATATGGGTGGCTCCGATGGGAATCCGTACGCAGGAGTTCATGCCTGAGTACTCGGCAAACACCATCTTGTAGAAATCCATGGGGCTCCTTTTGCAGGCGTTAGCGCAGCGCTCGCGCGCCTCCGATGCGTCGTCTCGCTGCGCTTCGGTGCGACAGACGAAGTAAATATAACGCATCGAACGCGACCAAGCGGAGTGCGCATGAAAGTGACGGGGTGCATCCGATCGCAGTCGTGATAAAGTTTCGCAAGAGGGAAAAGGCCGGCCGACGCCCATCTGCAGGCGCGGCATTCTGCGCGGGGTCTTGGGGGTCCTCGTTTCTGCATTCTCATTCACAGGCGAGCCGCTGACGCGGCGTGCGGCGATTTCATATGGTCAGCGCGGCGTGCGGCACAACAAAAGGAGCTGCAATGAACGAACGCAGTGAAATGTGGGCCGAACTCGGCATGGATCTCGAAGCGCACGATAACCTCTGTGCGGTGCTTCCCACGGCATTCGGCGACGTGTTCCTTTCGCAGGATAACCGGCCGGCCGGGATGGCCTATTGGGATATGGTGACCGCCGACATCCACGGCATTCGCCCCGCCGAGTTGGTCGAGGCGCAGAAGAGGGGCCAGAAGGTGTTCGGCACGTTTTGCGTGTACGTTCCCGACGAGGTGGTTGTGGCATGCAACGGCATCGTGACGGGGCTGTGCGGCGGATCCCAATTCTGGGTCCCCGATGGCGAGCAGGTTCTTCCCAGCGACGTGTGTCCTCTCATCAAGGCGTCGGTCGGAGCGCGTCTCGGGCGCACCTGCCCGTTTTTCCGCATAGCCGACGTGTTTGTAGGGGAAACCACGTGCGATGGCAAAAAGAAGGCCTACGAGATTCTTGCGAACGACGCTCCGATGTACGTCATGGACGTTCCGCAGATGAAGCGAGAGAGGGACATCGTCAAGTGGGCGGGCGAGATCGAAGACTTCGCAGCTATGGTCGAAGAGGTTACCGGCAGCAAGCTGACACCGGAGGGCCTGGGTCGCGCCATCAAGGTGATCAACGACAAGCGCCGCGCTCTCGCCCGCGTCTACGATGCCCGCAAGTCCAAGGTCGCCCCCATAAGCGGCACCGATGCGTTGCTGATGATGCAGATCGCGTTTTTCGACGATCCGGTGCGCTGTGCCGAGATGTGCAACAAACTGGCTGACGAACTGGAGCAGCGCATCGCCGAGGGCGTAAGCGCCATGCCGGCCGGCTCGAAGCGCATCCTTATCACGGGAACGCCGCTGGCGGTTCCGAACTGGAAGCTGCACCATATCATCGAGACGTGCGGTGCCGTGGTGGTCTGCGAGGAGATGTGCACGGGCACGCGTTATTTCGAGAACCTGGTGGACGAGACGCAGACGACGCTGGAGGGTCAGTTCCGCGCTCTGTCCGAGCGTTATATGAAGAACAACTGCGCATGCTTCACTCCGAACACCGGACGCATCGACGACGTTATCCGCCTTGCGCGGGAATACCAGGTCGACGGCATCATCAATACGAACCTTACGTTCTGCACGACGTACAAGCTGGAAGGTCCCGCGCTCGAACGCGCCGTCGAGGAGGCTGGATTCCCCGTCCTCAACATCGAGACGGACTATTCCGACGGCGACACCGAGCAGCTGCGCACGCGCATCGGGGCCTTCGTCGAGATGCTGGGCGCCTAGGATGATCGATGTCGGGGAGCTGATCGAACGTGCGCGGGCGGATCATCCAGGGCGCGTGATCGACTGCTACCTGCTGTTTTCCAGCAATAACGACGCGATGGCCCTATTCGGGGAGGCGCGCGCGGAGGGATTGTCCGTGCGTGTCTCTCCGACCCCGCGGCAGGCCCGCGCATGCTGCGGGGTGTCGCTTCTCGCGGGAGGCGACGACGCGGCTGCCGCCTGCCGGCTTGCGCATGATCGGGGCATACCGCTTGAAGGAGTCGTGGCGCTTCCGCGGCAGATCGATCCGTACCGAGACCGGTACTGCTAGGGCGTGCACGCCGTTGCCGAAGGCGGTAAAGTGGGGGCAAGGTGCTGCGCACCTGGAGCGCAGAGGTCCATCGATGAAGGGACGATTCGATGATCTATTTCGATAACGCGGCGACCACGTTGATGAAGCCGCCGTCGGTAGCCGAGGCGGTGGTGCGCGCCCTCGAGTCGTTCGGCGGTCCGGCACGCGGCGTTCACGAGGCTTCGATCGCGTCGTCTTTGGCGGTGTACGAGGCCCGTGCAACGATCGCCCGCCTTTTGGGGGCGCAGAGCGCGGGTCGCGTGGCGTTCGGCTGCAACGCCACCGATGCGCTGAACGCCGCCATCGAGGGTCTGCTCCCTCCGGGTTCGCATGCGATCACCACGGCCGCGTCACATAACTCGGTTCTCAGGCCGCTGTACCGCAAGGTCGATCGCGATGGCGCCTCGTTGTCGATCGCCCCCATCGCGCCTGACGGCTCCCTTGACATTAAGACCTACGAGAAGCTGTTTCGTCCCGAAACGGTTCTGGTGGTGGCCACTCATGCGTCTAACGTCACGGGCAACGTCTACGATGTCCGCCGCATGGCGCGCATCGCCCACGACCACGGCGCGCTGTTCGTGCTCGATGCAGCCCAAACTGCCGGCGCGATTCCGATCCACCTGCAAGAAGACGGTTTCGACGCCGTAGCGTTCACGGGGCACAAGAGCCTGTTCGGTCCCCAGGGGACGGGAGGAATCGCCCTTTCCTCCGCGCTCGAGATTCCGTCGTATCGCGTAGGGGGATCGGGTACGCACAGCTACGATCGCGTCCATCCGTCGTTCATGCCCGAACGTCTCGAGGCGGGAACCCTGAACGCTCATGGGCTTGCGGGGCTTGCGGCCGGTGCGGCCTATCTCGAGGAAGCGGGAATCGAAGCGGTCGGCGCGCGGGTCAGGAGCCTTGCTCGTCGCTTCGAGGAGGCCGTATCCCGGATCGACGGCGTTTGCGTCTACGGGGGCTCCCCCGATGCTGCGCGATGCGGTATCGTTGCGTTGAATGTGGGTCGGGCCGACTCGGCGCTCGTCGCCGATCGCCTGAACGCTGATTTCGGTATCTGCACGCGGGCGGGCGCCCACTGCGCACCCCTCATGCACGAGGCTTTGGGGACGTCCGATCGGGGAGTGGTTCGCTTCAGCTTCTCGCATTTCAACACGGAAGAAGAGATCGACGAGGGGGTAGGTGCACTTGAAGAGATCGCGCGCGAGCTTGCCTAGGAAAGCGGATGAACCTCGGCTGAAAACGGCATCTATCGGTATCGACATCGGATCGACCGCGACGAAGGTGGCGGTTATGGACGAAGGCAGGCTGATCGAGGCGTTTCTGACGCCGACGGGTTTCAGCAGTGTCGATGCGTCCGAGCGCGTTGCGCGCGAGCTCGAAGCGCGTGGGTACGCGGTCGAGGGCAGCGATGTGGTGGCCACCGGCTACGGCCGCGTGTCGGTTCCGTATGCGGCGCGCACCCTGACCGAGATCACCTGCCATGCGCGGGGCGCGGTGCACCTGTTCGGCGCCGACGGGACGGTTATCGACGTGGGCGGTCAGGACACCAAGATCATCCAGATAGCCGATGGCAAGGTGAGAAAGTTCGTGATGAACAACAAGTGCGCGTCGGGCACGGGCAAGTTCCTCGAACTCATGGCCGATCGCATGGGCGTATCCCAGCCGACGCTGTCCGAACTTGCGCGGGCGGGGCAGCCCACCCCGATCACCAACGTGTGCACGGTGTTCGCCGATTCCGAAGTGGTGTCCCTGATCGGCCGGGGGGAGCCGTTGGAAAACATCGCCAACGGGATCATCGAATCGGTGGTAAGTCGCGTGAGCTCGCTTGTAGGCCAGCTGCGCAGCGGCGAATACTATCTGACCGGCGGTCTGTGCGAGAACGATTACGTGGTCGAGCGCCTATCGGCTCACCTGGGGGCTCCGGTGCATACTACCCCTCGGGCGCGTTTTGCCGGGGCGATTGGTGCGGCGCTGAGCTGATCGCCTCAGGACACAGCTGGCTGCGCTTGATGCTTTGGCGTGAGAGTTTTTCAGCCCGGTGCGCAGGGCCGAAGAGGGGGACGTACTCGATGTCGACCGAGCTTCCCTGAAGGTCGTACCAGCGCATCGGGGTTCCGCAGAGGTGCCTGATGGCGTACTTTGAGTTGATGACGAACCGGTCGATGTTGCTGAGGGTTCTATTCGAGGTCGCATACTTCCTGAGGAAGCAGAACCTCACGCTTCCCACGGGGTTGGGCCTGCGGAACACCGAGTAAGAGCGCTGCTGGAGGGGGAGTTCTCCGGCCTCTATCAAATCGCCCATGATCTGGTGAAGGTACTCGTCCACGAACTGACCGCATTTGTACCCCAGGTTCAGGCGCACGCGGAACAGATAGTCGGTTCCGAAGCTCTCTACCGCGTAGCTGCGCTCGAACGGATCGTCGGTGACCACGATATCGACCAGCCAGTACGCCCGCGCTCGTTTGGGTCGGTTGTCGAGGATAGAATACAGGACGTCGCGGTCGATCTTGCCCATGCGCCCGGGTTTGGTGATGTAGACGAGGTTGTCGGCTGTCAGAGGTAGCCGTGCATCTTCCGAAAGCCTGCCGATCTGGGCTTTGTAGCGCGCCAGAGGCAAAAGGTTGGCCTGGCTTCGCTCTATTGCCGTGCCGCGCTGCCATACGACCATGACGTAGGCCAGCACGGCGGCGATGGCGACGGTGATGTAGCCGCCATGGGGAAACTTCGAGAGGCTTGATAGGAAGAATCCCGTTTCAAGCGAGGCGAACGTCGCGACGAACACCGCGGCCGCAATCCGGAGCCCTCGGAGCTTCCACAGATAGACGCCCATAAGAGCGGTGGTCATCAGCATGGTTACGGTGATCGCAAGACCGTAGGCGGCTTCCATGGCGCTGGATGATTTGAAGAACAAAACGACGGCTATGCATCCGATCGCCAGCATCAGATTGATACGGGGGATGTATACCTGGCCCTTTGCCTGCGAGGGGTATTTGAGGTGCAGATGCGGCATGAGGTCGAGGCGCATGGCTTCGGATGCGAGGGTGAACGAACCGGTGATGAGCGCCTGGCTGGCGATGATGGCCGCCGCCGTCGACAGACCCACCGATAAGGGGCGCACCGACGGGTCGAGCATCTGGAAGAAGGGATTCATATCTGCAACGGCGGCGATCTCCGCATTGCCGATGTTCGACGCGAGCCACGCTCCTTGTCCGAGGTAGCACAGGATCAGGCAAGTTTTGACGATCGGCCACGAGGCGTAAATGTTCGCTTTGCCCACATGGCCCATGTCGGAGTAGAGCGCCTCGGCGCCGGTCGTTGCGAGAAAGACGCTGCCGAGGATCATGAGTCCTGCATGGTTGTCCGGCGAGAAGACGAACGCGATCGCGTGCATCGGATTGACGGCTGCCAGCACCGAGGGGCATCCGGCCAACTGGACGGCACCCGCGATTCCCAGAAAACCGAACCAGCACGTCATGACGATTCCGAACACGCCTCCGATGGCGGAGGTGCCGGCCCGTTGCACGCCGAACAGGATAGCGATGATACCGATGGCCACCAGAGCCACGTGGGCCTGCCCTCCTTCGAAGAACGGTGCGACGGGCCCGACGGTGCGCAGGCCCTCCACGGCGGTGGTGATGGTGACCGCGGGCGTGAGGATTCCGTCGGCTAGAAGCGCCGCACCCCCCACGATGGCGAGGCCGACGAGTTGGGGACAGTGCTTCCTCACCAAGCTGTAGAGGGCGAATATGCCTCCCTCGCCCTTGTTGTCGGCATTGAGCGCGACGAGCACGTATTTGACGGTGGTGATGAGCGTGACGGTCCAGATGATCAGGGAGAGCGCGCCGATCACGGTTTGCTCGGAGAGGGATTCGATCCCGCCGTTGCCGTTCACGATCGCCTTCATCACGTACAGCGGGCTGGTTCCGATATCTCCGTACACCACCCCCAGGGCGACGAGCGCAAGCCCGATGCGGGGTTTGCGGCTTTTCGCCGTGCGGACCCTATCGGTTGTCCGATGCGCGGGGCCAAAGGTTGTTGCAGAAGGTTTGATTGTGTCGGTACGAGGGGGTTCCTCTATCGGCGAATCGGTTTCAATCTCATTCATGAAACGTCTCGATCTCCCGAAAAAATATGACGACTCGTTATACTCCAACCGTCCTTGCGGTGAAAGGGGGCAATCGCCGAAATCTTTCAAAACGGAGGCGGTAGCGCCGAATAGTCGGCGAACAGCGGGAGGGTTCGGAGGAATTCTCCACGGTTTGTTCGGTGCCTTGCGTACCGGATTCCTGCTATGATTGAGCCTCCAGGAACCAAAGGGCGCGGTACCGACTTTTCAGCAAGCCGGCCGCGCTTTTTTCAGCGTTTGACAGCATCTCGCTTACGGATTCGAGGCACGTACATGGCGTTCGTCCACTTGCACAACCATACCGAATATTCTCTGCTCGACGGTATGACTAAAATCAAAGATATGGTGAAGCGCGCCGCCGATCTGGATATGCCGGCCGTCGCCATCACCGACCACGGCGTCATGTCGGGCGTTCCGGAGCTGTGCGACGCCTGCGCCGCCGTCGAACGGGAGACGGGCAAGAAGGTCAAACCCATCTACGGATGCGAGGTGTACTTCACCGACGATGACGAGCTGCGCCGCGACGGCAAGCCGCGCCTGTTCCACCTCATTTTGCTGGCGAAGGACAACACGGGATATCACAACCTGTTGAAGCTGGTCAGCGAGTCGCACGTCGATAACTTCTACTACAAACCGCGCACGACGTTCACCATGCTTCAGAAGTACGGAGAGGGCGTTATCGCGACGTCGGCGTGCATTGCAGGCATCGTGCCGCGTCATCTGGACAAGGGGCTGTTCGACGACGCTTGCGCGTGGGCGCGGAAGCTGGCAAGCTGCTTTGCGCCCGGAGACTTCTACATCGAGCTGCAGAACCAGGGTCCCGAGGTGCGCACCGACAGCGGCATGTCGCAGACGCAGATGAATCGCCAGTTGAACGAGGTGGCCCGGACGTGCGGGTTCAAAACGGTTGCGGCCAACGACTTCCACTACCTCTTGCGCGAAGACGCCGAAGCCCACGACGTCTTGCTGTGCATCGGCACGGGCCGCAAGGTGAACGAGACCGACCGCATGCGCTTTCCCAACGACCAGTTCTACATGAAGACCGAACAGGAGATGCGCGAGGCGCTCTCCGAGTTTCCCGAGGCGTGCGACACCACCATCGAGATCGCCGAAAAATGCAACGTCGAACTCGAGCGCGACTCCATCCTGCCGCGCTTTCCGCTTCCCGAAGGAGAGACCGAGGACAGCTGGTTTCGCAAGCGCGTTCAGGAGGGCCTTGTCAAACGTTACGGGGATCCCGTTCCCGACGAAGCCCAGAAGCGCGCCGACTACGAGATGGACATCGTCATCCAACAGGGGTTTCCGGCGTACTTCCTCATCGTGCAAGAGTACATCGAGTGGGCCCGCAGCCAGGGTATCGGCGTCGGTCCTGGGCGCGGGTCGGCCGCAGGAGCCATCGTCGCGTACGCGATGGGCATCACCGACCTCGACCCTTTGAGCAACGGGTTGCTGTTCGAGCGCTTCTTGTCGCCCGAACGCGTGGAGATGCCCGATATCGACGTCGATTTCGAGGACGAGCGTCGCGGCGAGGTGATCGAGCACATCAAAGAGGTGTACGGCGAAGATCACGTGTCGGGCGTTATCACCTACGGTAAGCTGCAGGCCAAAAACGCCGTGCGCGATGCGGCGCGCGTGTTGGACTACCCCTATGGCGTGGGCGATCGGATCACGAAGCTGATCGGCGACGAGCTGGGCATCACCATCGCCGAAGCGCTGGAGAAAAACCCCGACCTCAAGGCAGCCTACGCTGCCGAGGAGGACGTGCATACCGTGATCGATGCCGCGCTGGGTATCGAGGGGCACCTTCGCAACGAGGGCGTCCATGCGTGCGCCACCATCATCTGCCGCGATCCCATGAGCGATCACGTGCCCATGAAGCGCGATACCAAGGGAGGCGGCATCATCACCCAGTACGACGGCCATTACACGCCCGATCTGGGTTTGCTGAAGATGGACTTCCTGGGTCTGCGCACGCTGGGCGTTCTTTCGCGCGCATGTCGCAACGTGAAGGCGTCGCGCGGTATCGAGATCGTACCCGAGGAGATTCCCACCGACGATCCGCTGTCGTTCAAGATCATGCAGGATGCGAACATGGACGGCCTGTTCCAGGTCGAGGGTGCTCTGTATGTCAGCCTGTTCAGCCGCTTGCCTCCCAAGCGCTTCTCCGACGTCGTCGCCTCCATCGCGCTGAACCGTCCCGGCCCGCTCGAGTCGGGCATGGTGGACGACTACGTGAAGGTTGCGTCCGGGCGCGTGGCACCGCATTACTACGACGATCGGCTGCGCGGCATTTTGGAGGAAACGTACGGCACCATGGTCTATCAAGAACAGATCATGCAGGTGTCCATGGAGATGAGCGGTTTTTCGGCCGGCAAGGCCGACAAGCTGCGCAAGGCGATGGGCAAGAAGAAGATCGATATCATGCGCCAGCTCCAGGCCGACTGGAACCAGGGCGCGACCGAGCGCGGCTACGCACTGGAAATCGCCGAGAAGATATGGGACGACGCGGAGAAGTTCGCGAAGTACGCCTTCAACAAGTCGCACTCGGCGGCCTACGCCATCCTGGTCATGCGCACGGCCTACATGAAGGCGCACTATCCCAACGAGTACATGGCGGCGGTGCTGTCCAGCTACATGGGCAACACCGACAAGCTTATTCACTACATCGCCAGCTGCAACCATAACGGCACGCCCGTGCTGCCGCCCGACATCAACTCGTCGAATGCCGAGTTCACCCCGGTCGATGATGGAATCCGCTTCGGGTTGGTGGGCGTGCGCGGCGTCGGGCGCAACGTGGCCGAGCTCATCATCGCCGAACGCGAGGCGCGGGGCGGGTTCACTTCGCTGCACGACTTCGTGCGCCGCGTCGATGCGAAATGCTACAACCGCAAAACGCTCGAAGCGCTGATCAAAGGCGGCGCGTTCGATTCGACGGGCTACACGCGCAAGCAGCTGATGTACTTCGTGGACGAAACGCCTCTGCTTGACAGCGCCGCCAAGACCCAGAAGGACCGCGATGCCGGCCAGGTCAGCATGTTCGACATGTTCGGCGACGATCCCGATTCCGGATTCGAGGACGATACCCCCGAGCCCGACGGCATCGAGTGGCCCAAACGGCAGAAGCTTGCGTACGAGAAGAGCATCTTGGGGATCTACGTCTCCGACCATCCCATGCGCCCCTACGAGCGCGCCGTCGCCAAGATCACCAAGCACCGGTTGGGGGATCTGGCCGACCACAAGGGCGACATCAAGTCCGATGTGTTCGCCGGCATGGTGAACGGCGTGGTGACCAAGCTCACCAAGACGGGCAAGCGCATGGCGACGTTCAATCTCGAGGATGTGACGGGCTCGGTCGAGTGCATCTGCTTCAAGTACGACGACAACGCCGACGCCCTCATGGAAGACAAGATCGTCAAGGTCAAGGGAAAGTTCGAGCACGGCGACCGGGGCGATCAGATCATTGCGTACGACATCGAAGAACTCGATCTGGGAGAAGGCGACGAATCGGCGGCGTCGGGAAGCGCGCGTGCGGGCCACTTCGAGCTGCGCGTGCCGTGCCATCTGTTCGATCAGGCGAAGATCCAGCAGCTCAACCGCCTTCTGGGCCAGTATCCGGGCAACGACTTCGTGGTGCTGTTCGTGGCTCAGGAAGACGGCCGCAAATTTCGGGCCGAACTTCCCATCACGGTAGATTCCACCAGCGTATTTTTGAAATCCGAGCTTCAGCAGCTATTCGGGCAAGTGGTCTGGTAGGCGGGCGGTATGCAGGACTGCAGGTGCATATCGGCCGATCGGGCGGCTTTCGAGTTGCAGGAGGGCGGTCGCGCGGTTCCCGAGGCCACGTTTTCGATCGCGCTGGGATATCGGGGCGCGGCGTTTTGCGGCTTCGCGCGCCAACCGGGACGTCTGACGGTTCAGGGCGAGGTCGAGCACGCGCTGTCGCTCATGCTGCGCCGACCGGTGGAAGTGGTGTGCGCGGGTCGCACCGATGCCGGCGTTCACGCCCGCAAACAGGTGGTTTCGGTGGACGTATACGCAAGCGAGGTTGAAAGGCTCGCGAGTCGCCGCGCCGTAAGGTCGCTTAACGCCCTTACCCACGACGATATCGTCGTGCACGAGGTCCGGCGCCGGGCACTCGGGTTTTCCGCCCGGTTCGATGCCGTCGAGCGCGAATACCGCTACCGCATCTGCACGGGCGACGTGCCGCCCCTCTTCGCAGGCGATTTCGCCTGGTTCGTTTCCGGGTCTTTGGATGTCGGGGCCATGCGCGCGGCGGCGGCTCACTTCATCGGCGAGCGCGACTACAAGAGCTTCTGCAAGGCGGCGTCTGCCATCGACAAGCCCACCTGTCGGTACGTGAGCGAGGTGTCTTTGTTCGAAGAGGACGTCATGGGCGAACTCGCCCTTGTCGTGCGCGTGGTGGGAAACGCGTTTCTGCACTCTATGGTGCGCACGATGGTGGGGTCGCTTGTCATGGTGGGGAAGGGCCAGCGCGACCCCGACTGGATCGAGCGCGCCCTCGAGGCGCGCGACCGTACGGCGGCAGGCGAATGCGCCCCTGCGCACGGCCTGGTTTTCTGGGATGTGAGGTACTGAATGCGCGCGAGAAGGGAACCCAAGGGCGACAAGAAGCGCACCGAGGCCGCGCGGTTCCGGCAGCTGTATACCAGCCGTGACGGGCGCTTGTGCGTATTCGAGGATGCCAAAGGGCATCTCACCTGCGTGCGTGCAATCCGGTTAGCATAGCCTCGGTTCGGCTGCCTCCCTCACGAAGCGCTCCGTCAGGCTTTTCCAGGAAAGCGAATTGACGCAGGCGGGGCGGGAGGGCATGGCGAGGCATTCGACGACAGCATCGGCCAGGCGCCGCTCGAAGGCGGGCAGGTCTTCTTCGATCGGTTCGTCTACGGCCTTCATGCGCGGCGGCGCCACCCAGACGATGGGGGCGTCGGGGATGTTCTTCTCGAACCAGGGACGCAGGCCGGGCAAGTCGGACAGAACCGCCTTGCACCCGCAAGCCAGGGCTTCGACGGCCGACAGTGGAAGCCCGTCGAAGAACGAGGGCAGCACGAACACCTCGCTCGAGCGGTATTTCGCCACCAGTTCGTCGAGGGGTACGCGCCCGCGCAGCGCGACGGGCCAGGCGCAGGTGCGGGCGCATTCGCAGAGGGTTTCGTACTCCGCTCGGTCGCTTCCGTGTCCGCCCACGAGATCGAGGGAGAACCCCTCGGGCACTCGATCGGCCGAGATAAGGTTGAGGGCTTCGACAAGCGCCTGGACTCCCTTCGCGCGGGATACCTTGCCCACGAACACAAGCGAGCCCTGCGCGCGATGGACGGGAGGGCCGTCGAGGTTGAAGGCGTCTTGATCGAATCCCGGTCCGGTCTGGCTGATGCGTTGGGGATCGACCCCGTAGATCCGCTCGATATCAGCTTGCTGCTGCGCATGGAGAGCGAAGATGCGGTCGAGATCGCGCACGGCTTGGATTATGCGGTCGCGCTGAAGGTCGTGCTGCTCCATTTGGCGCAGATCGGTGGAGTGGCAAAATGCCACGACGGGCCGATCCGTTACGGTTTCGCGCACGATGCTGGTCAGCAGATACAGATGATGGCAAACGACGATGTCGGGATCGAAGGATTCCAGGGTCTCTGTCAGCCTGCGGGAAAACGCCGCCTCGAACGCAGCGGCGGCGTCAGGTTCGAGGTCGCGGTAGCGGGTGGAAGGGTAGGGCATGGTGTCGGACATGCCGCACACGTTGAACGGCACCTCGTCGGTGCTGAACCGCACGGGAGCGACCTCTGTTCGATCTGGAAGGGTCTCGATTGTCTCGTTGTTTTCAATACCGCAGATCACAGCGGTTTCGTGACCCAGTAACAGCTCTTGTTCGACGGTGCGGGCAAGGAAGATGCCGCTTCCGGTGAAATCGGGCTTCTGGGCTATGACGTTGAGAATCTTCAAGATGGTTCCCCGTTTTCGCTTCGGGATCGGTTGCGGGCGGCCCATTCGAAAAGGCGGGCGTCCGAAGTGGAAAACGTGCCTGTTTTTCAGCATTGTAGCGCATTGCGTATTCGGGAGGGCGCGCGGTGCGGTATGCGCGGAGATGCGGAGAGAAAGACGGCGAAGACGATAATCTCGGCAGGCGGTTTTTCGGTTGGCGGGTGCCCGTTTGCCCGTCTTGCCGCATGTCGCCCGGTTTTGCGCGAGATGGAGAAAAACCCCTATTATGTCGAATTTCCTATGATAAAGTGATACGTATTTTAGAAGGGTAACACTTCGGAGAGGAAGGCGTTCGTATGCTTACGAGGCGTGGGTTTGTGAAGATGTCGGGAATTGCGGCTGCCGCGGTTTCGGCGGGCGGTCTGCTTTCCGCCTGTGGGTCGTCCCGTTCGTCTTCATCGGGCGAGGTTACGGAGAATAAACAGGTTGTCATGGCGATGCCGGTTGGGTCCGAGCCCGAGGCGGGCTTCGATCCGATCAGGGGATGGGGAGACGGCGGACACGGTCACGAGCCGCTGATCCAATCGACTCTGGTTACAACCGATGAGAAGCTTGCGTTCCAAAACGATCTTGCCACGTCGTATGCCGTATCTTCGGATGGCTTGTCGTGGGAGTTCAAGATTCGCAGCGACGTGAAGTTCACTGACGACAAGCCCCTGACGGCTCGCGATGTCGCCTTCACCTTCAACACCATCATGAACACGGCTGAATCCGAGGTTGATCTGTCGTTTGTCAAGGAGGTGTCGGCCCCCGACGACCAGACTGCGGTGTTCTCACTGAACAAGCCGTTCAACGCCTTGCTGTACCTTGTTGCGACCATCGGCATCGTTCCCCAGCATGCGTACGGAGCCGATTACGGTTCCAACCCGATCGGTTCGGGACGCTACAAGCTGGAGCAGTGGGATAAGGGCCAGCAGGCCATACTGGTGGCAAACCCCGGCTACTACGGCGAGGCTCCGAAGATCGAGCGCGTTGTCGTCTTGTTCATGGAAGAAGATGCCGCGTTGGCCGCCGTGCAGTCGGGCAAGGTGGACGTTGCCTACACATCGGCGGTGCTGTCCGGAGCGACGGTGCCCGGCTATTCGCTCGAGCACTATTCGTCGGTCGACTCGCGCGGCATCTCGCTGCCGATGACCGCTCCCGGTACCAGCAAGACGGCGGAGGATGGAGCGGTTTATCCGGTTGGCAACGCGGTGACGTGCGATCTTTCCATCAGACGGGCCATCAACTACGGACTGGACCGTCAGAAGTTCGTCGACAACATCCTGAACGGCTACGGCTCGGTCGCGTACAGTGTCGGCGACGGGATGCCCTGGTCGTCTGACGACATGAAGTGCAAAACCGACGTCGCGTACGCGAAGGAGATCCTCGCTTCGGGCGGATGGTCGGCGGGCGCGGACGGCGTTCTGGAGAAGGACGGCGTGCGGGCCGCGTTCGATCTGTTCTACCCGGCCAACGACAAGGTGCGCCAATCGTTTGCGAACGAGTTCGCCAACCAGATGAAAGACCTGGGTATCGCGGTGAACCTGCGCGGAACCGACTGGGACGAGATCTTCGCCCACGGATACTCTGATCCCGTTGTGTGGGGATGGGGCACCAACAGCCCTCTCGAGACGAACAGCCTGTATCGCTCGACCAGCGAGGGGAACTACGCCGGCTATGTCAGCGAGGCATGCGACGCCTATCTCGACGCTGCGCTCGCGCAGCCCAACGTCGAAGCGTCGTTCGAGTACTGGAAACTTGCGCAGTGGGATGGCTCTCAGGGGTTCGCCCCGCAGGGCGAGGCGGCTTGGGTCTGGTTGGCGAACATCGACCATCTGTACTTCGTGCGCGAAGGCCTCCATATAGCGCCCCAGAAGCCCCATCCGCACGGTCATGGTTGGTCGTTTGCCAACAACATCGACCGGTGGACCTGGTAGGCGAAACGGGGCGCCTATCTTGAGACGCTTTATCGCAAGGAACCTGGTGCGGTTCGCATTGCTGATGGTCGCCGTCAGCGTGCTTGTGTTCGTGCTGGTAAGCCTCTCTCCCATAGATCCGGTTCAGGCCAACGTCGGCCAAGCCGCTTATGCGGGCATGTCTCCCGAGAAGAAGGCCGCGCTCGCCCAGGTGTGGGGAAGCGGAACCCCGCTGTGGGAGCGCTACACCACCTGGGCTTCGGCCTTTCTTCAGGGCGATTGGGGCACCTCGCTGAGGTTCAACGCTCCGGTTCTTGACGTGATCGCGCAGCGGGCGGGCAACACGATTCTGCTGATGGCGGTCGCTTGGGCGGCAAGCGGCGTCGTGGGGTTCGGGTTGGGAGTCCTTGCGGCCGCTCGTCGGGGAGGGCGCATCGACAAACTGGTGAAGGGGTACTGCTATCTATTGGCGTCTACGCCCGCGTTCTGGCTGGGTCTGGTGTTCCTTATCGTGTTCAGCGTGCGCCTGGGATGGTTCCCCCTGGGGTTCTCGGTGCCCATCGGCACGTCGGCGTCCGATGTGACTTTTGGCGACCTCTTGCATCATCTGGCGCTTCCCGCGATCACTCTGTCGGTGACGGGGGTCGCCAACATCGCATTGCATACGCGTGAGAAGGCGATCGATGTGCTCGAGAGCGATTATATGCGGTTCGCCTGCCTGCGCGGAGCGAGCGGGCGCCAGGCTCTGTGCAGGCACGGTTTGAGAAACCTCGTGCTTCCGGCCATTACGCTGCAGTTCGCATCGATCGCCGAGATATTCGGAGGGTCGGTGCTGGTCGAGCAGGTGTTTTCGTATCCGGGCCTGGGTCAGGCCGCCGTCGTTGCGGCCACGGGCGGCGATGTGGCGCTGCTGGTGGGCATCGCTCTTGTGTCGGCGCTGTTCGTGTTCAGCGGGAACCTGATCGCCAACATCTTGTACGGCGTGGTCGATCCGCGGATACGGCGCGGAGAAGGGGCGTGCGCCGATGTCTGATCTCGAAATTCCTCGCAACCGAAGCGCCGCGCCGCTTCATGTTCCGCGTGTTTCGCGGACCAGCAACCGCGTGCGCACGCTGGCGGCTTTTTCGGTGTCGGCCGTGCTCTTGGCGCTGGTGGCGTGGCTGGGCTTCCAGTTGCAGGATGCTGCCTGTGCGACCGATTTCTCCCAGAAGGGCCTCGTTCCGTCGATGTCCCATCTGTTCGGCACCGACTGGATGGGGCGCGATATGCTGCTGCGCGTCGCGGCGGGGCTTTCCACCAGCATTACCGTGGGGTTGGTGGCGGCCGCGCTTTCGGCGCTCATCGCCCTTGCGCTATCGCTGTTCGCAACCCTCGGGGGGCCGAAGGCCGATGCGGTGGTTGCATGGATGGTCGATCTCATGATGGGGATTCCCCATATCGTGCTTTTGATCCTCATCTCGTATGCGTTGGGGAAGGGCGCGGTGGGCATCATCGTGGCGGTTGCGGTTACCCATTGGCCCAGCCTTACGCGCGTGCTGCGCGCCGAGATACTGCAGCTGCGCCAGTCCCATTTCGTGGCGACCGCTCGCAAGCTGGGGGCCAGCCGCCTGCAGATCGCCGCGCGTCATATGGTTCCCTATGTGCTTCCCCAGCTCATCGTAGGGTTCGTGCTGCTGTTTCCCCACGCGATCCTGCACGAGGCCGCCATCACGTTCCTCGGTTTCGGCATCCCCCCCGAGCAGCCGGCTATCGGGGTGGTCCTGTCCGAGTCGATGTCGTACCTTTCGGCGGGCATGTGGTGGCTGGCGGTGTTTCCCGGCCTTGCGCTTATCGTCGTGGTCATGTTGTTCGATCTCGCCGGATCTAGCCTGCGCAAGCTGGTCGATCCGCGCAGTTCGCAGGAATAGGGGGCTTCGATGGACGGCAAACGTTGCCGCATGGCGCGTGGCGGGTCGGATCGCGCGGATACGCGGCCCTCTTCTTCCGGTTTGGAATGCGCCCATCGCGGTGCCCCTTTGCTCAGGGTGGAAGGGCTGAGCATCGGTTTTCGCATGTACGATGAGGACGCTTCGTCGTTTTTCCGCGCGCACCGGCGCGAGAGGAAGGTGATTGACGGTTTGAGCCTGTCGATCGACCGCGGAGAGATCGTGGCGATCGTCGGAGCGTCGGGGTCGGGAAAGACCCTTCTGGCCAATGCCGTTATGGGTTCGTTCGAACCAAACGCCGTGGTGTCGGGCGATATATGGTTCGAGGGGCGGCACATGGATGCCGACGCGCTGGTCGCCGCGCGCGGAACCGGGATAGCCCTCGTTCCCCAGAGCGTGGCGTTCCTCGATCCCTTGATGAAGGTGGGGCGCCAGGTTGAAGGTTCGTTTGCATCGGAAGATGCGGAGGGCCGCCGCGCGCGTAGAGAAGAGCTGTTCGACCGTTACCGGTTGGATAAGCGCGTTGCCGACCTGTATCCCTTCGAGTTGTCGGGCGGTATGGCGCGCCGTGTGCTGCTGTGCTGCGCCCTCATCGACCACCCGTCTCTGATCATCGCCGACGAGCCCACGCCCGGGTTGGACCTGCCGCTGGCCTTGAAGGCCCTGGAGGATTTCCGGGCGTTCGCTGATACGGGCGGTGGCGTTCTGCTGATTACCCACGACATCGAACTTGCCCTTCAAGCGGCTGATCGGGTGGCGGTTTTCAAGGACGGAACCGTGGTGGAAGAGGTTCCGGTAAGCTGCTTCGACGATCCTGCGCTGCTCTCTCATCCGTTTTCCCGTGCGCTGTGGCACGCCCTTCCCGCGCACGGCTTCAACGTCGAGGATCGGCGGGGTCAAGCCGCGGCGGGGAAGCCCGAGGATATCGCTGCCGATCGCGTCGATGCGGGAAAGGAGCGCTAGGCGATGGCGCTGGAAGCTGAAAACGTCACGTTCGGATACCAGGGCGGCGGCACCGTGCTTTACCGGGGGTTCTCGCTGTCTGTAGAGCCGTCGGAGCGCGTGGCGCTTGCCGCTTCTTCCGGGTTCGGGAAAACCACGCTGTGCCGTTTGCTGGCCGGTTTCGAGACGCCGCTTTCGGGAAGCATCACGGTGGACGGAGCGCCGCTTCCGAAGCGCGGCGTCTGCCCCGTCCAGCTGATAGGCCAGCATCCCGAGCATGCCCTCGATCCGCGCATGAGGATGGAGCAGTCGCTTCGCGAAGCGGGCGATGTTGCACCCGACGTACTTGACGCGCTGGGCATCAAGGGCGAATGGCTGCGGAGGTTTCCCCACGAGCTTTCGGGAGGCGAGCTGCAGCGGTTCTGCATAGCGCGGGCTGTCGCCGTGGGTCCGCGCTATCTGATCGCCGACGAGATATCGACCATGCTGGATGCCGTTACCCAGGCTCAGATATGGCGCTTCCTGCTGGAGTTCGTCTGCCGGGAAGGGGTGGGCATGGTGCTGGTATCGCACAGCTCCGATCTTACGGCACGCCTCGCCACGAGGGTGGTCGATCTGGAAGCGGAGCCGCGGCCTTAAGCTAGCAGACCGAGGGCTTGGCGGGAGCCGTGCGGTCCACGAAGTAGATGCGGTACCACACGAGGAACATGTAGACGATCCAGATCTTGCGCGAGCGATCGGCTCCGGCGCGGTGCTCGTCCAGAATGCGCACGAGCTCTCCGGTGTCGAAGAACCTCTCGGCCAGATCCCCCGTGAACCACCCCTTCACCTCGTTGTAGTAGCGGTCCTGGCGCAGCCAGTTCACTACGGGAACGGGGAATCCGAGCTTTTCCTTCTGGGCCCAGTCGCGCGGGATCGCCCGTTCGGCCGCCTGGCGCAGCGTGAGTTTGGTCTGCGTATCGCTTACCTTCTGCCTGGTGGGGATGGTGGCGCTCATGGCGAACACCTCGCGGTCGAGGAAGGGCACGCGCGATTCAAGCGAATGGGCCATCGACATCTTGTCGGTTTTCAACAGGATGTCTCCCACCAGCCAGAACTGCAGATCGACGTACTGCATCCTGGTTACCTCGTCCAGGTTCGCAACCTCGGCGTAGGCGGGGGCGCACAGGGCCTGGGGCGAGGGGACGTTGGGTGGGTTCTTCATGATCGCAACGCGTTCGGCGGGGGAAAACGCCACGCCGTTCGCGTTGGTGTAGTACCAGTCCTCGGCGGTCTGGGACGCGCGCTCGAGGTAGTTCGCTCCGCGGATGCCCAGCGCGCGCATCAGCTTGGACGCGCCGCGCAGCACCGGCTTCGGGCACCACGCGAGCTTCCCGTTCGAGAAGGGGGTCTGGTAGATGCGGTACCCGCCGAAGAACTCGTCGGCGCCCTCGCCCGACAGAACCGCCTTCACCTGGGTTGCGGCGATCTGATCGACGAAGTACAGGGCCACGGCGCTGGGGTCGGCGGAAGGCTCGTCCATATGCCACTGGACCCGCGGCAGGCTGGCCCAGTACTCTTCTTCCCCGATATGCTTGGAGGTGTTGGCGATGTGCAGCTCGTCGGCCAGCTCGCGGGCCCACGAAATCTCGTCGCGCTCCCCTTCGTATTCGGCGAATCCGACGGTGAACGTTTTGATATCGGGGTTTTCCTTCGCGAGGCAGGCGGCCATGTAGCTGGAGTCGATGCCGCTGGACAGAAACGAACCGACTTCGACATCGGCCACGTTGTGGTAGCGAACCGATTCGCGCATGGTCCGATCGATCGCCTCGACCGTATTGGCTTGGCTGCGGGCGTCATCGAAGCAGTATGCGGGCTTCCACCAGCGCCGCATCTCGAGGGTTCCATCGGCCTTCACGCGCAGGCAGTGACCCTGGGGAAGCTTGAAGACCCCCTTGAAGAACGTTTCGTTCAAAGCCGAGAACTGAAAGCACAGGTACTGGGCGAGGGCCTCTTCGTTCAGCTCGCGTTTGTACGCGGGATGTTCGAGGATGGATTTGATTTCGGACGCGAAGATGAAGCGCCCCTCGGTCGCGGTGTAGTAGAAGGGCTTGATGCCGAAGAAGTCGCGGGCGCAGAACAGCTCGCGGGTCTGCCGGTCCCAGATGGCGAAGGCGAACATGCCGCGCAGCCGCTCGAGCATGTCTTCCCCCCAGGCCAGATAGCTTACCAGCAGCACTTCGGTGTCGGAGTTGGTGGAAAACTCCCAGCCGGCCGCTTCCAGCTCGCCGCGCAGGTCGCGGTAGTTGTAGATCTCGCCGTTGAATACGATCGCGAGATCCCCTTTGGCCTGCATCGACGCTTCGTCGGCGCAAGGGGAGCCGTCGCCGCGATACGCGGGGGACGTGACGCGTGCGCGGAGATCGCGGGTTGCGCGCACCATGGGTTGTCCGCCCCCGGCAAGATCGATCAGGGACAGCCTCCGGTGTCCCAGGGCGATGCCGTCGTCGAGGTAGCGGCCCTCGCCGTCGGGCCCGCGATGCTCCATGATGTCGCACATGGATCGGAGGATCGCTCCGTCTTGCTCTGTTGCGCCGGTAAAGCCGCAGATGCCGCACATGAGACCGCTCTCCTTGCCCTGGGGGTTCGAGTTTTTGTCGTTAGCGGATTAATGATAGCCGAATACCATTAGCCGGTGTTTCCTCTATGCAAAGTCGCTATAATGTGCGGATTCCCAGATTACCTATGGAAGGGAGCGTTCGGGCAGAACGCATGGAGAAAGGAAGAGGAGAGGAAATGGCATCAAGTAACGAAGCGCGCTCGGCCTGGTCAGGGCGATGGGCGTTCGTGTTGGCTGGCGCGGCTTCCGCCGTGGGCCTGGGCAACATGTGGCGGTTCCCGTATCTGGCCGCGAAGTACGGCGGAGGCACGTTCATCCTTACGTACCTGCTGCTGGTGTTCACGTTCGGCGTGTCGCTTCTGCTGCTCGAGACGGCTTTGGGCCGCAAGACCGGTCTGTCCGCCATCGGCGCGTTCAAGCATTTCGGCAAGAAGTTCGCATTCATCGGCGTTCTGGCTTCCGCTGTGCCCTTCATCATCACCCCGTATTACAGCATCATCGGCGGTTGGGTGACGAAGTACGCAGCGGCATATCTAATGAACGGCCCCGCCGCCCTCGCTGACGGCGGCAACTTCTTCGTCGGCTTCATTACCAGCCCGGTCGAGAGCTTCGTGTGGATGGGCATCTTCATGGCCATCGTGTTCGTGGTGGTCGGCTTCGGCGTCAAGGGCGGCATCGAGAAGACGAATACGTTTATGATGCCTGCGCTCATCATCATGGCCGTCGGCATTGCCATCTACACCATAACCATGCCCGGAGCCCTCGATGGTGTCGCGTACTATCTGGTGCCCGATGTCTCGAAGCTATCTGCCGAGCTGTTCATCGGCGCGTTGGGCCAGATGTTCTACAGCCTGTCGCTTGCTATGGGCATCATGATCACCTATGGCTCTTATCTGGATAAGAAGTCCAGCCTCACGTCCAGCGTGAGCCAGATCGGCATGTTCGATCTGGGCGTCTCCATCCTGGCCGGCCTCATGATCGTTCCGGCCGCTTTCGTGGCCATGGGCTCGGGTGAAGCGGTTGCCGCCAAGTCGGGTCCCTCGCTTATGTTCATCACCCTTCCCTCGGTGTTCGAGAGCATGGGCGGCATTGCGGCCATATTGGGCTTCCTGTTCTTCCTGTTGGTGCTGTTTGCGGCTCTGACCAGCGCGATCTCTCTGGTTGAGACGTGCGTGTCCATCATTCAGGACGGTGCGGGCTGGTCGCGTAAGAAGTCGCTGACCACCACCATCGTCATCGTGGTGGTCGCGGGCGTCTTCATCAACCTGGGCTACAACGGCCTCAGCTTCGTCCAGCCGCTTGGCGAGGGCTCGTCGATTCTCGATCTGTTCGACTTCGTCTCGAATTCGGTCATCATGCCCATCGTCGCGCTGATCACCTGCGTGTTTGTCGGCTGGATCCTCAAGCCCCAGACGCTTATCGACGAGGTCGAGCTTGCCGGTCCGTTCAAGCTGAAGAGCGCCTGGACGGTTATGATCAAGTACGTCGCTCCGGTTCTCGTGACCCTCATTTTGGTCGCGTACGTGGGTGCGCAGTTCGGCATCTTCAAGTTCTAGGCGGATCGCGGGTGCGGGCGTCCCGACGGGTCGGCCCGCATCGCGGTTGCGAGGGAGCGCGCAGCAGCATAGTATGTTGCTGCGCGTTTTCGTGTATTCATCGGGTTTAGGAGTCACATGGCTTTATCGATCGGAATCGTCGGATTGCCCAACGTAGGGAAATCGACTCTCTTCAATGCACTGACCAGCAACGAGGCTCTTGCGGCAAACTATCCTTTCGCCACGATCGAGCCCAACGTGGGCGTGGTGCCCGTGCCCGACGGACGCCTCGAGAAGCTGTCCGCCATCGACGGTGCGGCGCGCATCATCCCTGCAACGGTGGAGTTCGTGGACATCGCCGGGCTGGTTGCGGGAGCGTCGCGTGGCGAGGGCCTGGGCAACCAGTTTCTGGCCAACATTCGCGAGACCGACGCGATCTGCCAAGTCGTGCGCTATTTCAGCGATCCCGACGTGGTGCATGTCGATGGCAAGGTGAACCCGGCAAGCGATGTGGAGACCATCAACACCGAGTTGATCCTGGCCGATCTGGCAACGGTCGAGAAGGCCCTGCCGCGTCTCGAGAAGGACGCGAAACGCGATAAAACGCTGGTGCTCAAGTTGGAAACCGCCCGCAGTCTGGCCGCGCATCTGGGGGAGGGCCACCGCGCCCGCACGCTCGATCTTTTCGACGAGCAGAAAGGGTCTATCCGAGATCTCCACCTGCTTACGATGAAGCCCGTCTTGTACGTGGCGAATGTGGACGAGGGTCAGGTTGCGGTCGATCTTGCCGAGATCGACGGTTGCAAACCGGTTCCCATTAGCGCGAAGGTCGAGGCCGATCTCGCCGAACTCGATCCCGAAGACGCCGCCTTGTTCTTGGAAGAGCTGGGTTTGGAGGAAAGCGGTTTGGCGCGCTTGGCTCGCGAGGCCTATGCGCTTTTGGGGTTGCAGTCGTACTTCACCAGCGGCGTGCAGGAGACCCGCGCCTGGACCATTCCCGTCGGTGCCAAAGCTCCCCAGGCGGCCGGAGTTATCCATACCGACTTCGAGCGCGGCTTCATCAAGGCCGAAACTGCATCGTATGAGGACTATGTTGCCTACAACGGGGAGGCGGGGTGCCGTGCGGCCGGAAAGCTTCGCCAGGAGGGCAAGGAATACGTCGTCAAGGACGGCGATGTCATGCACTTCAAATTCAACGTGTAGGCCTTCATGCCCTCTATCGACGAGGCGCGTCAAGCGCTCAGAATGCATTTCGGGTACGAAGGGTTTCGGCCCGGGCAGGATCGGGTCGTCCAGGCTTTGCTGGAAGGTCGCGACTGCCTGGGCGTGATGCCCACGGGTGCGGGGAAATCGGTGTGCTACCAGATCCCGGCGGTGGTCTTGGGAGGCGTCACCATCGTGGTGTCTCCGCTGGTGTCGCTTATGGGAGACCAGGTGCGCAGCTTGCTGGAGGCCGGGGTGCGTGCGGCCTACCTGAACTCGTCCCTTACGCCGGGCCAGCAAGAGACCGTGCTGAGGCGCGCGCGGGAGGGCGCCTATCAGATCATGTACGTTGCTCCCGAACGTCTCGCCGACCCGCGGTTCGCGCTGTTTGCCCGCGAGGCCGACGTCGTTGTGTTCGCGGTTGACGAGTCGCACTGCGTTTCGCAATGGGGCCAGGACTTTCGCCCTTCGTATCTGGGCATCGGGGAGTTCGTGGCGTCTCTGCCCCGCCGTCCCGTCTTCGCGGCGTTCACGGCGACGGCAACCCAGCAGGTAAGAAGCGATATCGAGCGAATCTTGGGTCTGTCCGACCCGTTCGTCGTCGTGACGGGGTTCGATCGCCCCAACCTCGGTTTTTCGGTCGAGCAAAGGGCAACGAAGCACAAACTCGAGCGTATAGCGCGGCACGTGGCTGAACATCCGAACGATAGCGGCATCGTGTACTGCTCGACGCGCAAGGACACCGACCGCGTGTGCGAATATCTGCGCGAGCGGGGCGCGTCGGCAACGCGATACCATGCCGGTCTTGCCAGCATGGAGCGAACGGAGAACCAACGCGCGTTCGTCAACGACGATGTCCAGGTGATGGTAGCCACCAATGCATTCGGTATGGGAATCGACAAGTCGAACGTGCGCTACGTCATCCACCACAACATGCCGGGCAGCATCGAGGCGTACTACCAGGAGGCCGGGCGTGCCGGACGTGATGGCGAGCCGTCCGAATGCATCCTTTTGTGGAACGATTCGGATATCGCCACCTGCCGATTCTTCATCGAAGCCGAGTCCGGAAACGAAAAGCTCACCGATGACGAGGCCGCGTGCGTGCGCATGACGCAGCGGCGCCTTCTGGCGTCGATGGTGGGGTACTGCACCACCACGCAGTGCCTGCGTTCGTACATCCTGGGGTATTTCGGCGAACGATCCGTGCGCGATCGGTGCGGGAACTGCTCGAATTGCGCGGGAGGGTTTTCGACCGTGGACGTGACCTCGACCGCGCGGGCGATCATGCGCTGCGTGCACGAACTGCGCGGTCAGTACGGCAAGGGCATGGTGGCAGACGTGGTTACCGGTTCGCGCAGCCAGAAGATTCGCGAGGCGGGGCTGGACCACTGCTTTTCCTACGGCAGCGTCCAGGATTCCGCGCGAACAGTTAAAGAAGTGATCGAGCTTTTGGCTTCGACGCGCTATCTGGAAGTGAGCGAGGGAAAGTATCCGCTTGTCGGATTGGGGGACCGTTTTCGAGAAGCGGCTGACGAGGGCTTCAAGCTCGAGATGAAGCGCGTCAGCGCATCGGCATCGGCGACGTTGCATCGCACGCGCTCGTCTTCCGCTCAAGCGCTTACGCAGGATCAGAGGCTGCTGTTCGATCGTCTGCGCGCCGTGCGCAAAGAGCTTGCCTTGCGACAGGGGGTGCCTCCGTACGTGGTATTCAGCGATTCAACGCTGCGGGATATGTGCGAGCGCATGCCGCGTACCGAGGCGGAGATGCTGGAGGTTGCCGGCGTCGGACAGACCAAGCTTGCTCGGTACGGAGCCGCTTTCATGGACGTCGTCAAGGAGTTTTCCGGCCGGGCGTAGGGCGGATCGCTTGACGGGCGCCGTCGTGTGCGCACGAAGTGCGGTTCCCTACAGCATGCGAAACGCGTAGTCGCGTCCGATTCCCGATGTGGCCAGCACGTCGCCTTCGTCGGTGACCAGCACCGCTTCGATGCGGGGGTGGGCTTCGGCGAACTGCAGGGCGCGGTCGGCCCCCATGAGTATCAAGGCGGTCGAGTACCCGTCGCCGTCAAGCGAGCGCTTCGACACCACGCTGGCGCTCACTACGTCGGTTCGGGCGGGCATGCCGGTACTCGGGTCGAGGATGTGGTGGTAGACGCTTCCGTTGCACTCGAATGCGCGCTCGTATATGCCGCTGGTAACCACCGATCCGGAGTCGATCTCGATGACGGCGAACGAGCTTTGGGAGGGTGTTTCCGAAGAGGGGGCGGGTTGTCTCAGGCCTATCCTCCAGGGCGATCCGTTCTCTTTGCCTCCGCGCACCGCGACGTTTCCTCCGAGGTTGACCAGGTTGTGGCGCCCTCCGGCCTGCTCCAGCCAATCCAGGATCCCGTCGGCGATCCATCCTTTCGCGATGCCGCCCAGGTCGATTGACGCATCCGGATCGCCTATGCGGATCGATGCGGGGGTGCAGCTTATCGTTTCGTAGCCAACATGGCCGACGGCATCGGCCAGCAGCCGTTTATCGGGGAGGGTTTTCGCCTTGAAGTTCCAGAGGCGCACGGCGGTGCCCATCGTGATGTCGAACAACCCGCCCGATTCCTCGCAGTAGCCCAGTGCGTCGGAAACGAGTTCGGCCAGTTGGCGGCTGACGGAAACGGTCGATCCCGCGTGCGCGTTCACCTGGAACAGCTCGCTTGCGGGGTTGGTTCGCGAAAACAGAAGCTCGTAGCATCGGGCCAGTTCAAGCGACGACGCGAGCGTATCGGCCGCCAGGTCGGACTGGATAAGGTTGCATGTGTCGTACAGCGGGAACTCGAACGCTTCCACCGGATGGCTCTCCTCTCGTCGTTTCCCGAATCCAGAGGCGGATGCACCGCCTTTCTCATTATCCTCGATGCCGCCGCTTTTTCCCAAACCGCAGCAAGGGGCGGCGGGTGCGTCCCGCGGCTTTTGCTATCATAGTCCGATGATCCAAGAGGGAGCGGGAAGACGCCGTCCGAATCGATCGGTTCGCCGCCTCGCCGCAAGATGAAAGCAGGTTCGCATCCATGACGCAGCACGTGTCCGAGCATGATGTGCGCGCGATTGCGGAATACGCACGCATCCGTTTAACCGACGACGAAATACCTCCGATGACGGAGGATCTGAACAGTATCATCGACAGCCTTCGACCCATCACCGAGTACGATCTGGACGGCGTCGAGCCGACGTTTCATCCCATCGGGGGGCTTTCCAACGTCATGCGCGACGATGAGGAAGAGGCGGGTTTCACGCAGGAAGAAGCCCTGTCCAACGCTCCCAGGCAGCAAGACGGGTGCTTCCTCATCCCCTCGATTCTGGGCGAAGGGGGCGATCGCTGATGCAGCGCGTCGAGATCATGGGCATCGCCGATGTTCGCCGAGGGCTCTCCTCCGGGGAGTTCAGCGCGAAAGAGCTGACGGATCGGGCGTTTTCCCATATCGCGCGATACGACTCCGAAGTCCGTTCGTTTCTCGAGCTTACCGAGGACAAAGCGTACGCGAAGGCGGCGCAAGTCGACGATGCCATCGCCAAGGGACGCTTCGGCGAGCTGGGGGTTCTGGCGGGCGTTCCCATCGCGTTCAAGGACAACCTGAACCTTCTGGGCACGCATACCACCTGCGCGAGTCGCATGTTGGAAAACTACGTGTCTCCCTACACCGCCACGTGCGTGCAGCGCGCACTCGACGCGGGTTCGATCCCTCTGGGCAAAGTGAACATGGACGAATTCGCATTCGGTTCGACCACCGAGTCTTCCGCGTTCGGGGCCACGCGCAACCCCTGGAATCTCGAGTGCGTCCCCGGGGGCTCGTCGGGCGGCTCGGCCGCGGCGGTTGCCGCGGGCATGGCCGTGGTCGCGCTGGGTTCCGATACCGGCGGATCGATTCGCCAGCCGGGCAGCTTCACGGGCACCGTTGCCGTGAAGCCCTCGTACGGCGTGGTCTCGCGCTACGGCGTCGTTGCCTTCGGAAGCTCGCTTGACCAGGTGGGTCCCTTCGCCCGCAGCGTGCGCGACGCCGCACTCGTTCTGAATGCCATTTCAGGGCGAGATCGGCTGGACGTGACCAGCCAGGATATCGCCACCGACTTCACGGCGAACCTGGACGAGGGCGTGCGCGGCATGAAGGTGGGCGTGGTTCCCGCGTTCATGGAGGCGCGCGGCCTCGATCCGTTGGTGAAAGAGCGCATCGAGGATGCGATCCGCGAATTGGAGAATCTGGGCGCCCTCATCGTCGAGGTCGATTTGCCCAACGCTCAGGCCGCGATGAGCGCCTACTATGTTTTGGGGCCCTGCGAGGCGTATTCGAATCTCGCACGGTTCGACTCTGTGCGCTACGGTTACTGCGATCCGGGTCACCGAGACCTCGGCTCGCAGTACGAGGCCAGCCGGGCCACGGGCTTCGGTCCCGAAGCGCGCCGTCGCATCATGCTGGGCAGCTATCTGCTTTCAGCCGGCGTGTACGATACGTACTACTATCCCGCCCAGCAGGTCCGCACCCTTATCACGCAGGATTACCGCCGCGCTTACGAGAAGGTGGACGCGATCGTCGCGCCCGTCGCGCCGAAGACCGCCTTCAAGCTGGGCGAGCTGAGCGATCCCACTTCGATGTACCTCACCGACATGTTCACCATTTCGGTGAACATCGCGGGCACGGGCGGTATGAGCTTTCCGTTGCCGCTTACGCGCAACGAGGGGATGCCGGTGGGAATCCAGATCATTTCTCCCCAGTTCAAAGATGAGAACATGCTGCGCGTGGCCGCGGCGTTGGAAACCGTCTACCCGGTTGTCGGCACGGCGCCGGATTTCGTCGGAAGGGCAGGCGAGTAGCAGTGAAGAAGCTCGAAGAGGTCCTGGAGGATTGGGAGGCGGTTATCGGCTTGGAGGTACACGCCGAGCTGACCACCCTTACCACCAAGATGTTCTGCGGATGCAAGCTTGAGTTCGGCGCCGATCCGAACACGCACACCTGTCCGGTGTGCCTGGGTCTGCCCGGGGCGCTTCCCGTACCCAACAAGGCGGCCATCGAATCCATCGTGCTGGCGGGGCTTGCCACCAACTGCGATATCGAGAAACGCTCGATGTTCTACCGCAAGAACTACATGTACCCCGACATGGCCAAGAACTTCCAGACCACGCAGGGCCCCGTGGCGTTTTGCATGCGGGGCCATCTGGATCTGCAGGTCGATGGGAAGGCGGCGGGCGAGCGCTACCGTCTCGATCGCCTTTCTGCAGGCGACGAGGCGGAAAACATCCGTCGAACGGCCGACGGGTACGTGGCCCATGTGGGGATCACGCGCATCCATATGGAGGAAGACGCGGGCAAGATGAACCACGTGGGCGGCGGCGAGGGGCGCATTGCGGGCGCCACCCACTCCCTGGTTGACTACAATCGCGCCGGCACGCCGCTTATCGAGCTGGTCACCGAACCCGATTTGCGCACGCCCGAAGAGGCGCGCCTGTTCATGCAGAAGCTGCGCCAGATCTACCTTGCCATCGGCATTTCCGACTGCTCGATGGAGGAGGGCTCCCTGCGCTGCGACGGCAATATCTCGCTGCGCCGTCGCGGAACCGAGAAGTTCGGTACGAAAACCGAGCTGAAGAACCTCAACAGCTTCAAATCGCTGCACGACGGGCTTCTGTACGAGATCTGCCGTCAGGCCGAAGTGCTTGAAGAGGGAGGTCGGATCTACCAGGAGACGCGTCATTGGGATCCGTCGCTCAAGCACACCATCGTGATGCGCACGAAGGAGACGGCCGACGACTACCGCCTGTTCCCCGAGCCCGATCTGGCTCCTTACGACCTGTCCGACGAGTTCATCGAGAGCGTGCGCAGGAAGCTTCCCGAATTGCCCGATCAGAAGGCGGCCCGTTTCGAGCGCGCATACGGGTTGTCGTCCTACGATGCGCGCCATGTGGTGGAAAACGACTTCACGGTTGAGTTCTTCGAGGGCGCGATGGCGCAGGCGGGAGACAAGGCGGCCGATCTGGCAAAGCCGCTTGTCAATCTGGCCTTGAACGATGTGACCGCGTCGGTGAACGCGGGCGTTTCGATTCATCTGCTCACTCCTCGGCGCGCGGTGCAGCTGGTCGATTTGGCGGCATCGAACGCGATATCGTCCAAGCAGGTCAAAGAGGTGTTTTCTGCCGTCCTCGAAGAGGATAAGGACCCCGCGGTCATCGTCGAAGAGCGCGGAATGAAGCAGGTATCCGACACCGGGGCCATCGAAGCCGTGATCGATCGGGTGCTTTCCGACAATCCCGACAAGGTCGAGCAGTACCGCGGGGGGAAGGTCGGGCTCATGGGCTTTTTCGTCGGACAGTGCATGAAGGCCATGAAAGGCCAGGGCAATCCCAAGGTCATCAACGAGATCCTCGCATCAAAGCTGGGATAGGCTGCGTCGCGAAACCGAGATTGCGCCAAGAACCGGTCTTCCGCCCTTCGGGACGGGAGGCCGGATGTTTTCCTTGGATCCTGTTATGTGGAACCTGCGAACCCCCTACGGCACGAGTGCTTTATTACTATATCGTGCTAAAGTATCTGCACGAAGCACGATCGAAAGGGGCTCTCTATGGAGGTTGTTACGCCTTCGGGATTTCGCGACGTCCTTACGGACGAGGCGTCGAAGCGCGAACGGGTCCTGCGCAACGTTCAGGACGGGTTCGCCGCGCGCGGCTACGAGCTCATAGAAACCCCTACGCTCGAGCATGCCCGGGTCATGCAGATGGGTGCCCGCATGGAGCTTTCGTCGTTTAAGTTCTTCGACGGCAACGGCGCTTTGGTCACCATGCGACCCGACGTTACGCTGCAGGTTGCGCGTATGTGCGCCACCAGGTTGAAGGGTCGGCCCGGCCCGTTTCGCTTCCGCTATTCCCAGAGGATATTCCGTGAAACCGGCGGTATCTCATCGGCCGCCGAGCGCGAGCGCACGCAGGTGGGCGTCGAGTGCATCGGAGAGAGCGGCCCGCAGGCCGATGCCGAAGTGATCGAGCTGTTCGCCCGATCGCTCGAAGCGTCGGGCGTGGTCGATTTCTCGATCTCGCTGGCCACCGTTTCGGTGCTGCGATCCATGCTTGCAAACAGCAGGGCGCCGCGCCTCTGGATCGATCGGGTGCTCGAGGCGTTTCATTCCTCCGATTTCGTGGCCATCGAGCAGCTGACGGCTTTTCCCGATCCTTACGAGGTCGCACCGGTTTTCGCGCGGGCCATCGGCAGCCTTGCTTCGATTCGAGGGGGCCGCGAGGCGATCGATGAGGTGAGGGAACTGGCCGAGCCGCTGGGGTGCTCGGATGGATTGGACGATCTGCAGGAGACCTTCGACCTTCTGGTCGAAGCCGGTTTGGGTGCGCGCCTCGTGGTCGATTTCTCCGTGATGAGCGCGTTCGACTATTACACGGGCGCGGTGTTCGAGGCGTTCTGCCCGAGTCTGGGCTCGTCTTTGGGCGGCGGTGGCCGCTACGACGATCTGCTGGCCGTTTACGGCGATTCGCGACCTGCGGCGGGATTCGCGTTCTTCCTGGAGGATGCGCTGTCTGCGTCCGCGCCGTCCGCATCTGGGGGCCGTCCCCTCAGGATCGCGGTTCCCAAAGGCTCGCTGTACGAAGAATCGGTTGCGGCGCTTGCCGAGGCCGGTCTGGACGTCACGGGCCTCGATGATCCGGGGCGCGCGCTCATAGTGAAGAATCCCGGCGTGGAATACATCATCGTGAGGCCCACCGATGCTCCGGTGTTCGTCGAGTTGGGGGCTGCGGATTGCGGAATCTGCGGGGCCGATTCCCTCATCGAGTCGGAGGCGAGCGTGGTGAAGCTGGCCGATCTTCGTTTCGGCAGCTGCAGGTTCGTCGTCGCCCAACTGGCGGGTTCCGAAGAGGCCCTGGCCGCTCGCTACCGCAGGCACGGTTCGCTGCGCGTGGCTACGAAGTATCCGAGTATCGCCGCAGCGCACTTCGCGCGAGCTGGAACGCAGGTGGAAATTGTCAAGCTGCACGGCAATATCGAGCTGGGCCCTCTGACGGGGTTGTCGGAGTGCATCGTCGATATTACGGCGACGGGCGCCACCCTCAAAGAGAACAACCTTGTCGTAACGGACGAGGTGCTGTCGTCAACGGCTCGGTTTTTCGCCAACGACGGGGCGTTTCGCACCGACGGACGCGTAAGGGGGCTGGCAGCCGACCTATCGAGAGTCGCTTGTGCACGAGAGCTGGGCGTAACCGCCGGATCAACCGATGTGAGGAAAGGGGAATAACATGCGTCGAATCGTCCTTGCCGCCGACGAGTCGTTTTCAAACAAGCACCTCGAGAGGAAAAGCGCGTTTAACGCCCAGGCCATGACCGCCGCCGCTTCGATCGTGGAAGACGTGCGCGAGCGCGGCGATGCGGCCCTGTCCGAATACACAGAGCGTTTCGACGGGGTCGCCCTCGAATCGTTTCGCGTGCCCCAAGAAACGATCGATGCGGCCCTGGCTGCGGTGGATCCTCGTATATCCGCCGCGCTTCAGCATGCTGCCCGGCAGATCAGGGAGTTTCACGAGCGTCAGGTCGAACAGAGCTGGTTTGTCACGAGACCCGACGGCGCGATCGTGGGGGCGAAGGTCACTCCGCTCGATTCCGTGGGCATCTACGTGCCGGGAGGCCGCGCGCTGTATCCTTCCACGCTTCTCATGAACGCCATCCCCGCTTCGGTTGCGGGCGTGAAGCGCATCGTGGCGGTTACGCCCCCCACTAAGGACGGCTCGCTCGATTCCGCCGTTCTCGAAGCATGCCGGTTGGCGGGCATCACCGAGATATACTCGGTCGGCGGCGCTCAGGCGGTGGCCGCGCTTGCCTACGGAACCGAGTCCATCGCTCCGGTCGATAAGATCACCGGCCCGGGAAACGCCTTCGTTGCCGCAGCCAAGCAGCTGGTGTCGGGCGATGTGGGCATCGATATGGTTGCCGGGCCCTCGGAGGTGCTGGTGGTGGCCGATGAAACGGCCGACCCGCGTCTGGTGGCCATCGACCTTATGGCCCAGGCCGAGCACGATCCGCTGGCAACCTGTTACCTGGTGACGTTCTCGCAGGATTACGCGGATCGCGTGGAGGGTGCGATCGCCGAGCATATGAAGGATTCGACCCGCGCCGACATCACCTCGGCATCTATGAACGACCAAGGCCTTGTGGTGATATGCCGGACGCTTGCACAGGCGCTGGAGGCGGCCAACGTCATCGCTCCCGAGCACCTCGAGCTGCATATTGAAAACCCCATGGATTCTTTGGGCGCCATCAGGCACGCCGGTGCGATATTTTTGGGCGAGTGGACGCCCGAGGCGGTGGGGGATTACGTGGCGGGTCCGAACCATACGCTTCCCACCGGGGGTACGGCTCGGTTCTCGTCTCCTCTGGCGGTGGAGGAGTTCGTCAAGAAGTCGAGCATCATCCAGTATTCGCCCGAGGCGCTGGCGTTCGACGCCGAAGCGGTGAGCGTTATCGCGCATCACGAGGGGCTTTGGGCCCACGCGCGCAGCGTCGAGTTGAGAAAAGAGGTCTACGATGCAAGATTCGGCCGATAGGGCGTTCGCATCCGCATCGTCCTCTCGACGGGGGACAGATGAGATGCGGGCCGTGCGAAAGCCGGCACCGCATGTGCTCGATCTGGTGTCGTACGATCCGAAGTACATTCCCGCCGAGGTTATGGTTTCGGCAAACGAGAATCCGCGCGACGTTCCCGACGGCCTGCGTGCGATGGTCATGCGCGCCGTCAGGCAGGTTCCACTCAACCGCTATCCCGATCCTCTAGCAAACGGCCTGCGCGATCTCATCGCTCAGGCAAACGGACTCGATCGCGACCAGGTTCTTATCGGCAACGGGGGCGATGAGCTTCTTCTCGATACGGCGCTTGCATGGGGAGGGCCGGGGCGCGTCTTCCTGAATGTCCCTCCGACGTTCAGCGTGTACGAAGGCAACGCCCTGCTTACCAACACGGCCGTGGTCGAGGTGCCGCGCCGCGCCGACTTTCAGGTGGATGAAGACGCGCTGGTTGCGCGCCTGTCGCGAGGAGATGTCGACTTCACCATCTTGACCAGTCCGAACAATCCCACGGGCGATACGGTCTCGGAAAGCTTCGTTCGCCGCGTTCTGGAAGCGAGCGACGCTTTGGTGGTGGTGGATGAGGCGTACTTCGAATTCTCCCGGAAAACGGTGCGGCCCTTGCTGGAAAGCTACGAGAACCTCGTGATACTGAGGACGTTTTCAAAGGCGTTTTCGTTGGCCGGGGTGCGCGTCGGCTACCTTCTGGGAAACGTGCGCGTTCTATCCGAATACAAGAAGGTCCGTCAGCCCTATTCGGTCGATGCTATCTCCCAGGCCATCGCAAGCGCGGTGTACGAGAACCGATCGGAGTTCGTGTTCGGCATCGAACAGATCGTGGCCGAGCGCGAGCGCGTGTATCGGCAGCTGAAGCGGATGGACGGTGTGGAGGCGTTCCCGTCCGAATCCAACTTCATCCTGCTGCGCATGGCGGATGCATCCGCTGTATGGAGCGGGCTTTTATCGTGCGGGGTGCTGGTGCGCGATTTCTCCCGAACGCGCTATTTGGAGAACTGCCTGCGCGTCTCTATCGGAACGCCGCAGGAAAACGATCGCTTTCTTGAGGTTCTGGGCGATATCGTCGCGAGCGGGAAGAGCGATGGGAAACGGTGACGGACAGAATCGCTTCTCGCAGCGGGCGGGCGCGATGGAAGGGGATGGTTGCATGGATGGCAACGCTGGACAGGTTCGCTTGGCTCAGATAGAGCGCGTTACGAGCGAGACTTCGATCGCGGTCGAGTTCGCGCTTGACGGAACGGGCGCGCTCGAATGCTCAACCGGTATCGGGTTTTTCGATCACATGCTGGCGGCGTTTGCGCGGCACGGCCTGTTCGACCTGCGCCTTTCGGCGAAGGGCGATCTGGAAGTGGACGGGCATCACACCGTAGAGGATTGCGGGATCGTGCTCGGTCGGGCGTTTTCCCAGGCAATAGGGGATAAACGGGGTATCGTGCGGTTCGGGGACATGACGGTTCCCATGGACGAGGCTCTGATTGCCGCGACGTGCGATATATCGGGGCGCGGCGCGCTGTACTGGGATGTCGATATGCCGCTCATCTTGCTGGGCGCGTTCGATTCGTCCCTGGTCAAAGAGTTCTTCACGGCGTTTGCCGCCAATGCCGGAATCACCTTGCATATTCGCCGGATCGCAGGGGAAAACGCGCATCATATTGCGGAAGCGTCGTTCAAGGCGGTTGCGCGGGCGTTGCGGCAAGCTGTTGCGTTCGACCCGCGCGAATGCGGGGCGCTGCCTTCGACGAAGGGGATGCTGTGATAGCCGTCGTCGATTATCGGAAGGGAAACGTGGCCAGCGTTCAGCGCAGTTTGATTGCAGCGGGAGCCGACGCCCGTATCACCTCCGATTGCGCCCAGATCGCCTCCGCCGAGGCCATCGTGTTGCCGGGGGTGGGGGCTTTCGCCGATGCCGCGCGCGAAATGAGCTTGTCGGGCCAGATGGAGGTCGTGCGTCAGCGCATCGATCGAGGGGTTCCGTTTCTCGGTATCTGTTTGGGGCTTCACCTGCTGTTCGAGCGAGGTGTCGAGGGAACCGACGCATCGGAGGAGGAACTTGATCGCATGGAGCGCGGCTTGGGGGTCGCTCCGGGGGTGGTTTTGCGCATGCCGGATCGTGACGTCGCCGGTCGCGTGTTCAAAGTGCCGCACGTAGGTTGGAATCAGGTGGACTTCGCGCGCGGAGGTTCGGGCTTCGAGCGCGAAAGCTCGCCTTGCGACGGGCGCTCGTCCTTTTTCGAAAGCGGCGATGCTTCGAACCCGGCTCTGTTCGACGGTGTCGCTTCGGGTGAAAACTTCTACTTCACGCACAGCTACATCGCACCTAGCTCACCGTTTACCTGCGCAACCGCTACGCATAGCGTTGAGTTTCCCGCTGTGGTCAGACCGCTTTCCCATGTATTCGGAGTTCAGTTCCATCCTGAGAAGAGCTCGGATGCAGGAGCCGTTTTCATGCGTAATTTCGTCCGATTCGTCAAACGCGCCTCGTAGGCGGGCAAGGAGCAGCCATGCATCTTCTTCCTGCGATCGATATTCTCGACGGCAAGGCCGTTCGATTGGCCAAAGGCGACTACAGCCGGGTGACCTGCTACAGCGACGATCCCGTCGATCAGGCGAGGCGGTTCGAGGAGGCTGGTGCGCGTTGGGTGCATATCGTCGATTTGGACGGCGCCCGCACCGGCGTGTCGTCAAACGCCGCGATAATCGAGCGCATCGTTGCATCAACTTCTCTTAAATCCCAGGTAGGAGGAGGTATTCGATCCCTCGGTTCGATCGAGCGGCTGGTTTGCGCAGGTGCGTCGCGAGTGGTGCTGGGAACCGCGCTTGTGCGCGACCCTGAATTCGCCGCCGCTGCCGTACGGCGCTACGGCGATATGCTGGCGGCGGGCATCGATGCGAAAAGCGGCGAGGCGGCCGTTGCGGGGTGGGGGGAAGGATCGGGTGTTTCAGCATCTGACCTTGCCCGCTCCATGGCCGGTTTGGGCTATCGCCATATGGTGTACACCGACATCTCCCGCGACGGCATGCAGACCGGACTCGATCCCGAGGCGTACCGCAGCATGGCGTGCGCGTTCGGTCATCCGGTTGTCGCATCGGGCGGGGTTGCGGGGATGGAAGACGTTCGCGCGATGCTCGGTCTGGGCGATGCGATCGAGGGCGTTATCGCCGGCCGTTCGATCTACGAAGGGTCGCTCGACCTTGCAAAGGCGTGCCGGGAGATCGATCGATGCAATAAGGAGCGCTCATGCTGACGAAACGCGTCATTCCCTGCATGGATGTGAAGGCGGGTCGAGTGGTGAAGGGCGTCAACTTCGTGGGATTGTCCGATGTGGGCGATCCCATCGAACTGGCCCAGCGCTACGACCGTCAGAAAGCTGATGAAGTGGTGTTCCTTGACATCGCAGCTACGCATGAAGACCGCACGCCCACCATCGATCTTGCGAGTCGGGCGAGCGAGCACCTGCGACTGCCGTACTGCGTGGGCGGGGGCTTTCGCACGGTGGCCGATATGCGCGCCATGATCGCGGTGGGCGCCGACAAGGTTTCGGTGAACTCTGCCGCCGTTAAGGATCCGAGGCTGATCTCCCGGGCCGCGGCGGCGTTCGGGTCCCAGGCCGTCGTATGCGCGATCGATGCGCGCCGCCGCGCTCCTGGCAAGTGGGAGGTGTTCGTGGCGGGAGGGCGCAGGGCCACGGGGCTCGATGCGGTGGAATGGGCGCGTCAGGCGGCTCGCTGCGGAGCGGGAGAGATCCTTCTGACCAGCATGGATCGCGACGGAACGCGCGAGGGGTTCGACTGCGCTTTGACGCGCGCGGTTGCGCGAGCGGTAAACGTTCCGGTTATCGCTTCGGGCGGCGTGGGCGAGCTCGAGCATTTCGCCCAGGGCATCATCGAGGGCGAGGCGGACGCCGTGTTGGCCGCCAGCGTGTTCCACAAAGGGGAGCTGACCATCCGCCAGGTCAAAGAGTATCTAGGCAAGCAGGGGATTCCCGTGCGCCTGTAGCGACGCACCGAGAAAGGACGGACGGTTATGGGGGATGCGGTGGCGGGCGTGGCGGTCGAAGAGTTCTTCGCCCAGGTTCGCTTCGATGGCGCGGGGTTGATTCCGTGCATCGTCCAGGAGGAATCGACCGGCTTGGTTCTGATGATGGCCTGGATGAGCGAAGAGTCGCTGAAGCTTACTTTGGAGACGGGCTCCACCTGGTTTTGGTCGCGCAGCCGATCCGAGCTGTGGCATAAGGGGGCGACTTCCGGAAACACGCAGCGCTTGGTCGATCTACGTTTCGACTGCGATGCCGATACGTTGCTCGCGCTGGTCGAAGCGGCCGGACCCGCCTGTCATACCGGTGCCCGCAGCTGCTTTTTCCGTAGGATCAGCTAAGGTTTCCCGCATTGCGCATCCGCCTATTCGATCGGCAAGGTGAACGTAAGTGGCGACACCGCCACTGCCGAGCCGTCGCTTACCAATGTCGACGTTCAGACCGCTATGAAAGAGACGATGACCGAGTTCGAGGGCGTGAATCAGGAAGAGCTTGCGCACATTTACGTGGCGGGCTTGCGATCCGCTCGAAGAGGGCAAAGCGATGCGCAGGCGGATTCGAGGTGGCTCTCTCGTTCGCAAGTCGCCGCGTCGCTGCGTGCTGTTCGTGGAGTCTTCTTGCGCAACGATTCCGTTTGGGCTACCATAGCCCCGTTAAAATCCCATGAACAACCGTTATACGCTGCATGCATAAGCGGGGCGCATGTGTGCGGGATAGGTTTGCATCCCCGAACGTCATCTCTCGCTGTTTTCGTTTATCTTACCTGTTCATCAGGTACATCCTATGTCAGTATCGATACCGGGTGCACCCGGTTTTGACGGCAACGCATGATCCCGAAGGAGGACACGTGAAGTTTTTTCTGGACACTGCCGATCTGAACGAGATCGAAGAGGCGGCCAGTTGGGGGGCGCTTGCGGGCGTCACCACCAACCCGTCCCTGTATGCCAAGATCGGTGGCAAAGTCTCTGATTTCCAAAACCACATCAAGCGTATCTGCGATATCGTCGACGGCCCCGTTTCCGCCGAATCCGTCGCCATGACGCGTGACGAGATTGTACGCGACGGCCGCGAGCTGGCCGCCATCGCCCCCAACGTCGTGGTGAAGATTCCCACGATGGTCGAGGGCCTGGCCGCTACGCGCGTTCTGGCGAACGAGGGCATTCCCGTGAACATGACGCTGTGCTTCTCGGTTCCCCAGGCGCTTCTTGCCGCCCGTGCCGGCGCACGTTACATCAGCCCCTTCATCGGCCGTTTCGACGACATTTCTGAAGACGGGCTGGACCAGCTTGAAAACGTGGTGACCGCCATTGCGAACTACGACTTCGCTCAGTCGACGGTTAACGGCCAGCAGATCGAGATCATCGCCGCATCCGTGCGCAGCGCCAATCACGTTACCCAGGCGGCGCTGATGGGGGCCGATATCGCCACCGTGCCGTTCCCCGTTCTGAAGAAGATGGTGCAGCACCCGCTGACCGATCGCGGCCTTGAAACGTTCCTCAAGGATTGGGAGAAGGTTCAGAACGCATGAGCGACGAGATCGTGAACGAGCAGCCGGTCGAAGCTCCGTCGCCCCGCCCGCGGCGCCGCGCATCGGTCAAGAAAGACGCCCCTGAAGGCAAGTCGGCCGCAACCGGCGCTTCTGTCGAATCCGCTCCCGCCAAGAAGCCGCGCGCTTCTCGTGCGAAGAAGGCGACCTCGGTTTCCGAGGAGTCTGGAGTCGAGGTTTCTTCCGTTCCCGACAAGGGAGGCGATCCCGCTTCCGAGTCCGTCGCGCCGACCGATGGCGAGGCGCCGAAGCGTCGTCGCGGTCGCCCGCGCAAGACTGCGGTCGCAGAAACGCCGCAGGTTGAAGGAACGTCGTCGCCCGAAAGTTCGGCGGTTGCCGACGATCTCAGCCTTCCCGTGGTCAAGAAGGCCGTCTCCGCGCAGGCCCTTTCGGCAGCCGCCCTTGCCATCGAGGAGGATGCGGCTTCTCGCATTGCCGACTCGCTGCTTGCCTTCGCCCCATCGATCGAAGACGGTTCTTCCGAAGGGGAGCGTCCGCGCCTTCCCCGCCGTACGACGCGCGCCAAGATTTCGGACAAGCCGTCCGACGACGCGGCTTTGGGCGGGGAATCCGGAAAACCCGGAAGCGACTTTTCCTCCGACGCGGCCGATCGTCGCAACCGTCGGGATGCATCGCAGAAAAACCGCAGGCCCGGAGCTTTATCCAGCGGCATGCGCAACCAAGCGAGCGGCGGGAGCGATTCCAACCAGCGAGGCGGCCAGCGCAAAGACCGCTCCGATCGGCAGAATAACGGGCAGAATCGCTTCGGCAATCAGAAGAGCAACCGTCGCCACCAGCGCAACGACCGCGAGATCGCTCCCAGCGTGACGCGCGAGGAGCTTGCCGCGCTCAAGGTGGCCGAGTTGCGGGCGAAAGCTGCCGAGCTGGGCGTCGAGGCCTCCGGCGTGAAGAAGGCGGACCTGGTTGAGCTGGTGTTCGCTGCCAGCGTAAAGGCCGAGGGTTTCCTCGAGGTATCCGGTGTTTTGGACGTGCTGTCCGATGGGTACGGATTCCTGCGCACGTCCGGTTATCTTCCCGGCGAGGGCGATTGCTACGTAAGCGCCTCGGTTATCAAGCGCAACCATCTGCGCAAAGGAGATCTCCTGGTGGGTCAGACCCGCCCCGCTCGCCCCAACGATAAGTTCGCGGCGGTGCAAAAGGTTATCTCTGTGAACGGAACCCCGCTCGAGCAGCTGGGATCGCGTCCCCGCTTCGCCGATCTGACTCCGGTGTATCCTCAGGAGCGTTTGATCATGGAGCACGGAGCCCACACGTACACGGCTCGCGTGATCGATTTGGTGGCGCCTATCGGCAAGGGTCAGCGCGGGCTTATCGTGTCGCCACCCAAGGCCGGCAAGACCACCATCCTCAAAGATATCGCAGCTTCCATCACGGCGAATAATCCCGAGGTGCATCTTATGTGCCTGCTGGTGGACGAACGTCCCGAAGAGGTTACCGACATGCAGCGCTCCATCAGGGGCGAGGTCATCTCCTCGACCTTCGACATGCCCGCCGAAAACCACATCGCCTGTGCCGAGATGGTTATCGAGCGCGCAAAGCGGATGGTTGAGCTGGGTGCGGACGTGGTCATCCTTCTCGACTCCATCACCCGTCTCGCGCGCGCCTACAACCTGGCGCAGCCGGCGTCCGGACGCGTGTTGTCTGGCGGCGTGGATTCTACGGCCCTGTATCCGCCCAAGCGCTTCTTAGGCGCTGCTCGCAATATCGAGGGAGGCGGCAGTCTGACCATTCTCGCGTCTGCCCTGGTCGAAACCGGGTCCAAGATGGACGAGGTTATCTTCGAGGAATTCAAGGGAACCGGTAACATGGAGCTTAAGCTCGATCGCTATCTGGCCGACCGTCGCATCTTCCCCGCGATCGATGCGGTGGCCAGCGGAACGCGCAAAGAAGAGCTGCTGATGGATCAGCAGGTTGCTCCGCTGGTATGGGCGGTGCGCCGGATCCTTGCGAACATGAACAACACCGAGCGAGCGATGGACACCCTCATCAAGTCAATCAAGCAGACGGACACCAACCAGGAGTTCCTGCTGCGCACTGCGCGCAAGGCGCAGCAGTCGAAGGGGGAGGCGGCGTCGCTTTAGCGTTGCCCGGAGGTCGTTTCGGATTACGCGTTCTCCCTGCTGTAGCGCGCCGGTCTGGTAACATGGGGCGATCTACGAAACCAGTTCGAAAGAGAAGGCATGGCAGAAAACCTCAGTCCCGAGCCTCCCCGCACCACATCGTTCGAGCGCGCGCGTTCGGGTGCGCATCCCGTTGCGCCGCCATTCGCCGCACCCGCGTCGGATGCGTTTTGCGCCCCGCAAAACGGCTTCTACGGCGCCGCTCGACCGAACGGCGAAAGAGTCGGGAGACCTTCGCGCCGCCGCTTCGCTCTCGCAGCCGTCGTTGCGGTCGTTCTCGCATTCATCGTCACGGGGATCGTCCTGCTTGCGAATGTGCTCAAAGACGCCGATTCCATTTCGGGGGATGCGGTTGCCCTCATCAGCGTGGATGGCGCTATCGGTTACAACGGCACGTCCTCGAGTCCCGAAGGGCTCAAGTCGCTGCTCGATCGCGCCGAGGACGACGACCGCATCAAAGCGGTCGTTCTGCGCGTGAACTCCGGGGGAGGTACGGCCACGGCGGGCGAGGAGATGGCCCAATACGTCAGGCAGTTCAGCAAGCCCATCGTCGTCTCGAGCGCCGCCATCAACGCCAGCGCCGCATACGAGCTTTCGGCGATGTCTGATTACATCTTCGTGGCCAAGACCACCGAAATCGGCGCCATCGGGACGGTCATGCAGGTAACCGACCTATCCGAGGTCATGGACAAGCTGGGGATCTCGGTCGACTCCATCAAGTCGGCTCCCAGTAAGGACTCAAGCTACGGGTTCCGCCCGTTGACCGCTGAGGAGAAGACCTATTACCAGGCGCTTGTCGACGAGATCAACGCCACGTTCATCGAGAACGTGGCGCAGGGCCGCGGCCTTTCGCTCGACTACACGCGCTCGATCGCAACCGGGCTTCCTTTTGCCGGCACGACCGCGGTTGAAAACGGCGTGGCCGACGAGGTGGGGACGCTTGAGGACGCGCAGGATTATGCGGCCCAGGCGGCGGGTATCCCCGACGACTACCAGGTAATCGATCTGGAGGTTCCCCCGTCGAGGGCTAGCTTGCTGTCGCTTCTTATGAGCGGCTACAATCTGTCCGCATCCGACTTGACGACTATTTTGGAGGAGCAGACGACCCATGGCATCATCGCTCGATAACGGCAATCCGCCTTTCACCCAGGTCGTATGGCCGAAGCGCGCGGTGGTTACCGCAGGCATGCCCTACGGTAACAAGCCGCTGCATTTCGGGCACATCGCCGGGGTGTTCGTCCCTGCCGATGCGTATGCGCGCTTTCTCAAAGATCGCATAGGAGCGGGCAACGTGCGCTTCGTCAGCGGTACCGACTGCTTCGGATCGCCTATCAACGAAGGGTATCGCAAGCTGGTTGAATCCGGCGACTTCGACGGCACCATCGGTCAGTACGTGCAGATGAACCATGACAAGCAGAAGGCGACGCTGAAAGCCTACGATGTCGAGCCGTCCATTTACGAAGGGAGCGGCATCGGCCATGCGGGAGAGGTTCACCGCGCTCTTACCGACAACATCATTCGCCGCCTTCATGAGGCGGGCGTCCTGCATAAGCGCTCGACGCTGCAGTTCTTCGATCCCGAAGCCGATACGTTTTTGAATGGACGTCAGGTCGTGGGGCGCTGCCCCGTTCAGGGCTGCAAATCCGAGCATGCTTACGCCGATGAGTGCGATTTGGGGCACAGCTACGCTCCCGAGGAGCTCATCAACCCCCGATCGTCCCTGACCGGCGTGGTGCCCGAGATGCGTCCGGTGGATAACTGGTATTTCGACCTGCCATCCTTCGCCTCCTTTCTGCGCGAATACGTGGCCGGGCTCGAGGCCGACGACCGCATCCGTGCGATCGTTCCCCAAACCATCAAGGAATTTCTGGGCGCTCCCATCATCTACGTGAAAAACGACGAGCGTGCTCAGTTCGATGAGATCGCCGACGAGCTGCCCTCTTTCGAGCTAAGGGAGGCCGAGCGCGGAAAGCACAGCTTCGAGGTCGAGTTCTCATCCATCGACGACCGCGACTGCGCGCGCGACCGCATGCGGCGGGCGGGTTTGCGGTTCCGCACCAGCAAGGCGCTCGTTCCGTTCCGCATCACGGGAAACATCGAATGGGGTGTTGCGGCTCCCGTCATCGACGGGGTGGAGGGCCTTACGGTGTGGTGCTGGCCCGAAAGCCTGTGGGCGCCCATTTCGTTCACGGCCGCGGCCAACGATGCGGCCGGCTTGCCCGAGGGCAGTTGGCGCGATTTCTGGTGTTCCGACGATGCGCGGGTCTACCAGTTCATCGGGCAGGACAACCTGTATTTCTACGGCGTGGTTCAAACGGCGCTCTGGGAGGCGCTGCGCGACCGCGACATTTTCGGAGCGAACGATGCACGCGTGCCGTTGCGTCAGACGACGCTCGTTGCGAATCATCACGTGCTGCTGGGAAACAAGAAGGCCTCGTCGTCCAGTTCGGTCAAACCGCCCACTGCCGACGAGCTGCTGGATCACTACACGCCCGAACAGCTGCGCGCCCACTTTCTCGCGTTGGGGCTGGATCAGAAGTCGGTGGGATTCAAGCCGAAGCCCTTTACGGCCACCCAGCAGGAGAAGGACGATCCGCGCATCGCCGACCCCGTTTTGAAAGAGGGTGCCCTGCTCACAAACGTATTCAACCGCCTGGGGCGAAGCTGTCTGTACGAGGCGAAGAAAAGCTTCGGGGGCGCGGTTCCACTGCGCGCTCCCAGCGCGGGGGCCGTCGAGGAGTGCCATGCCGTCATGGCCGAGTACGATATTCTGATGGAGAAAGCCGAACTCCACTCGGTTATGTCGCTGATGGACGGCTTTCTGCGCGTTGCGAACAAGCGCTGGGCGGATGGTATCAAACGGGTCGAGAGCTTTGAGGGGGAAGAGTCGGACGAGCTGCGTTGCCAGGTGCTGGCCGACTGCGCTTACCAGCTGTGGGTTTCCACGCTGCTGATGCATCCCGTCGTTCCCACCGGATGCGAGATGATCTGTGATTACCTGCAGTTCGACCCCAAAACCTTCTTCAGCTGGAATCACCGTTTCGACAGCCTGGCCGAGCTGTGCGACGAGGACGAGCGTGCTGCAGGCGCCCATCGGGTTCGCGAGCTGCCCCCGCGCTTCGACTTCTTCCGCAAGCACGAATCGCAGTACCGCTAGCTGGGTGCGCCGAAAACGGGAGGTTTTCCTGACCTCCCGTTTTGTTGTTTCATTTCATTCGTGGTAGGTTATTGGCCGCAACTTCGATAAGGGAGAAGCGCCTAGGGGCGCTTGAAACGAAGGTGAAAAGAGGTCAGACTTCCATGGCAAACGACCTGAGTATCCGAGCGACGCGTCTCCTCTGCGCCGCCGGTGTCGCCGCCGCAGCGGCGTTTGGAGCGACGCTCGGCGCGTCCGATGCCTACGCTGATAAGGTTTCCGACAAGCAAGCCGAAGCGCAGAGCGCGCTTGCCCAGCTTAACGCAATGCAAGAACAGCTCGACCGCGCATCCGCCAACTACGGCGAAGCGCTGGCGGCCCAGGAAGCGGCCGAAGTTCAGCGCGATGGCGCCAGCGTGCGCATCGAGGAGCTTTCCGGCGAGATCGATTCGATTCAGTCGCGCCTGAACGAGCGCGCCCGTTCGATGTACCGCGGAGGTCCGACGTCGTTCCTGGATCTGTTGCTGGGCTCTGCGAGCTTTTCCGAATTCGCATCCAACTGGGATCTTCTCAGCCGTGTGAACGAAAGCGATGCCGATCTGGTGCGCCGGTCCAAGGACCTGCGTGCCGAGGCATCCGAGCAGGAGCGCATCTTCGCCGAGCAAGCTGGCGAGGCGGCCCGTCAGGCTGCGGAAGCGGCTGCGATCGCTTCTGATGCCCAGGCGACGGTGAACACGATGCAGCAAACCTACGACGGGCTGAGCGCCGAGGCGCGCGAGCTCATCGAAGAGCAGCGCGCGGCCGAGCAGGCCGCCGCTCAAACCGCCGTCGAGGCGGCGGGAGCGACGGTGCCTTCCGCGACGCCCGACAACGGGGGCGCAGGCAACGGCGGCGGCAATAGCCAGGCCGCACCTTCCAACCCCTCTCCCCAGCCTCAGCCCGCGCCTCCCAGCGGCGGGGGTTCGGTGCTCGAGCGTGCTTACTCCCAGCTGGGTAAGCCTTATGGTTGGGGCGCCACCGGTATGGCGTCGTTTGACTGCTCCGGTTTTGTAGGCTATGCGCTCACCGGCGGCACGGGGCGCGTCGGTACCACCGGAACCTTCATGTCCTGGCCCCGCGTGTCCGACCCTCAGCCGGGCGATGTATGCACGAACTGGGATCATTGCGGCATCTACGTGGGCGGCGGGCAGATGATCCACGCGGCTACGTTCGGCGTGGGCGTTATTATCGGCCCGGTTATGCCGGGGATGATCTACGTTCGTCCGTAAGCGATGTATTCCGTACGTTCGGCGTCGGTGCGCTTCTCTTTACCGGGGCGCACCGACGCTTTTTTGACCCGCGAAGCAGCTGCGGGAGGGGGGGCGCGTGGAGGTTGCACCGCGTCTGTTTGCCCGAGGTGTAAGGAGTTCGTTTCATGAAGGTGGAGATCTACTCTGACGGATCGTCGCGGGGCAATCCCGGTCCGGGCGGGTACGGAACGGTTCTGCGCTATGTCGATCCTGCGGGAGGCGTTCACGAAAAAGAGCTCTTCCAGGGATTTTCCTGCACTACGAACAACCGTATGGAGCTCTTGGGCGCGATTGCGGGCCTGGAGGCTCTCAAACATCCGTGCGACGTGGTGCTGTACTCCGACTCGCAGTACGTGGTGCGTGCGTTCAACGACCGCTGGATCGACGGATGGATCGCGCGCGGTTGGAAGAACGCGCAAAAGAAGCCGGTGAAAAACGCCGATCTTTGGAAGCGCCTGCTTGAAGCTCGGTCTTCCCACCGCGTTCGGTTCGTGTGGGTGCGCGGGCATAACGGCCATCCGGAAAACGAGCGCTGCGATGCGCTTGCAACCGCGGCTGCCAACGATCGGTCGGGATGGACGAAAGACGTGGGCTTTTCAGGCGAGGTCGACTAGCAACCGCGCCTCTTCGGCCTACGAGCGAACTGCGTTTGCGGGATCGATGGACATCGATTGGAACCGGTTCTTCATGAAGCTGTCGTCGAAGTGCTGGTTGCAGAACTGTTCGACGAACGTCTCGTCGCGGTTGGTTCCCGCCAGGCGCCCGTACCAGCAGTCAAGCGACACCAGCGTGAGTCCGCAGTTCGCCAGCATGAGCGCCGCGAACACGGTGGTGAGCGAATAGCGCCAGTTCCAGGGTATGCGGTTGACCAGCTCCAGCATGTGCGGCAGAAGCAGGCGCACCCAGAACAGCCCCAAAACACCCCACATCATCATGAACTGGAGGTTGGTGCGTCCGCCGATATTCAAAAAGGTTCCCGAATAATCCCAGGCGGTTACGCCGAAGGCGACCTCCATGAACCAGCTTACGAAGAACTCGAACGCGCCTCCGATGAAGGCGCTGACGACGAACACCACCGCGAGGTGGGCGCGATAGAACCGGTTGAGGGCGATGGTGACAAGCGCCCCGCCTATTCCGTAGATGGGGGAGAAGGGTCCGAACAGCAGTCCCGCGCGGTCTTGGTATCCTCCGAACATTGCGAAATGGTAGATGGTCTCGATGACGAGCCCGCCAACGCAGCAGATCACGAAAATCCAGAACAGGTTGAAGAAGTTCAGGGCGATGTAACCTGACCCCGTCTTGTCGCGCCCCAGGACGCCTTCCTGCGCATCGGTGCGTTCGTCCATGTCGCGCAGCTTCCGCTGCAATCTGCGCTCTTCGAAGAGGCTCGGGTCGAGGTATCCCGACAGGATGACGTTCACCGCCAACGTGACGGTTTCGGCCAGGGTGCCGAACGATACGATACCGTGTTGCAAGACGGTGGTCAGAAGCACGATAACGCTGACCGTCACCAAGATGTTTGCGATGCGCCCTGCCCAGCGGCGCTGGTTCATGAACAGCCGCGCCCCCAACACGATGGACAGCACCAGCGATGCGGTAAGGAACAGGCCTTCCACGCCGGCGGTGACGAGCCCGACGACGGAGAGCCCCGACAGCTTTCCGCCCTGAAACGCGATGATCGAATCGGCGATGCTGATCGCCTGGAGGGGAATGGACGCCATGCCGTTGGCGATAACCAGAGCTCCGAACGCGCGCAGCGCGATCGGCACGCGAGCGGGTGTACCGAGAGGGTCGATGCTCTGATCGAGCATGTTCACGGGCTGATCGGCTCTCATCAGAGACTCCGCGGTTCGCTTCCCACGAAGCGGGCGATTTCCCGACGCAGGTTATCGATGCCCGAGCCTTTCAGCGATGACGTGATCACCATGGGGACATCGTCGCCGATGGAGAGTTGCTTTTTGAGCTCGGCCTTCTGTCGGTTGCACTTCTGCTGCGAGAGTTTATCCCCTTTGGTGAGGACGATCAGGTAGGGAAGCCGGGCGTCTTGCAGGAAGCGCACCATGTTCTCGTCCAAGGCCGATGCCGGGTGACGGATATCGATCAGCGAGCAGACCACAGCGAAGTTGCGCTCCTGGTTGAAGTATCCTTCGATGAGCTCGGCCCAGCGTTCGTGTTCGGTTTTGGATACGCGGGCGTATCCGTACCCGGGAAGATCGACGAAGCGGGCATCGTCGGTGCAGAAGAAGTTGATGGTGGCGGTTTTCCCCGGCGTCGACGACACCTTGGCAAGCCCTTTGCGATTGAAGAGCTTGTTGAGAAGAGACGACTTCCCCACATTGGATCGCCCGGCGAACGCAACTTCGGGCAGCGTCGATTCGGTGAGCTGAGACGAGATGCCGAATGATCGCTCGAAGGCCACGGTTTTGAAATTCAATGGTTATCCTTTTCGGTGCTTTCCGGTGAGAGCCCAACCGGTATAGAGCGCCATCGCCATGCAGACGCAGCTTGCGACAGCCCAGAACTTATGGTTCCTCATAGGGTACTCCTTCGCTAACACTATAGGGTCACCAGCTGAAAAAGGCAGATTTTCCGTAAGTTAACCTTATTTATCTTTACGGCTGCTTCGATGCATTGTAGCATGATAACGAGTTAGCTGAAGTTGCCATAAAGTTAGTTTTGACCTGCGGAAAGTCCACCTTGGTTTACGCTTTAAGTTACCCTGGACTTCGTGAAACCCTGCTTTTATCATCGAGGCGGGCGGCGGCTTCAGGCGCCTCTGTGAAAGGTATCGGGCGGGGTGTGGGACCCCGCTGTTGAAGAAAGGAACCATCATGAAGAACTGTACACGCAACGCACTGCTGGTCGGCGGCGGCTTCCTTGCGGGAACCGTGGGTCTCAAGGCGTTCACGTCCCAGGCCGCCAAGGCCGGCTACGTTCACGCCCTTGCCCGCGGCATGAAGATCCGCGATTCGTACGAGAACATGGTCGAGCAGGCCAAGGCCGAGTACGACGATATCGTGGCTCAGGCTACCTACATCAACGTCGAGGACGCCAAGAAGGTTGCCGAGGAAGAGAACTAGTCGTGGATTTCTCCATCAAGTCCGAGATTCCCGGGCGCCGCTTGCGCATCAAGCTGTCCGGCTTCGTGCCTGCGCGCGATCAGGGGCCTTTCGAGGCCGTGCTGAGGTCGGCGCCCTGCGTTTGCGATGCGAAGGTGTATCCGCGCATCGGAGAGGTGGCGTTGTCGTATTGCGGCGACGCGGGCCGCGAGCGGGCTATCGCCCATCTCGCCTCGATCGACGAGGCGGCTATCGAGGGGATGCGCGCCGAGTACTCGTTTTCCTCGGCGCAGCACTCCCATCAGCTTATGATCGATCTCGCTTGGCTGATGGGCACCTATCTCCTGCGTCGATGGTTCGTTCCCAAGCCGATATCCGTCGTGCTGGGGCTCATCGCGTACCAGCGTTTTCTGACCGAGGCTCTGGCATCGCTCAGCCGCGCGCGCTTGGACGTGCCAGTGCTCGATGCGGCCGCTATCGGGATGTCGTTGGTCCAGTTCGACCCCAAGACCGCGGGTGAAACCATGTTCTTGCTGCGCGTGGGCGAAACGCTTGAAGACTACACCCAGGCGCGCTCCGAAGGGGCGTTGGTCGATGCGCTTCTGAACGTGGCCGAAAACGCCCAGAAGGTCGAGGGCGATCTTGAGATCGAGGTGCCCCTGTCCTCGCTGGCGGTGGGCGATATCGTTGCGGTTCGCACGGGCATGGGCATCAACATCGACGGACAGGTCGTTCACGGGTGCGCGATGGTGAACCAATCGTCGCTTACCGGCGAGCCTTTGGCGGTCGAGCGCACGACCGGCGACGACGTGTTCGCGGGTACGAGCGTCGAGAGCGGCGAGATCCTGGTGCGCGTGAAGAGCGCTCCGAACGAGACGCGCCTGCGCTCAATCGTCGATCTGGTAAGAAGCGCCGACCAGTACAAATCACGCCGTCAGGCGACGCGCGAGGCGCTGGCCGACCGGATCGTGCCGTGGAACTTCGTCCTTGCCGCGGGGGTGGCCCTTGCCACGCGCAGCATGACCAGAACGTCGGCGGCTCTGATGGTGGATTACTCGTGCGGGCTGAAGCTGACCAGTTCGATTTCGGTGCTGTCCGCGATTAGCCAGTCGGCCGGCTCGGGGTTCACGGTGAAGGGATCGAAGTACTTCGACGCCGTGTGCGATGCGGACACCATCGTATTCGACAAGACCGGCACGCTGACCGAAGCGACCCCGTCGGTGGCGGGCGTCCTTTCGTTCGACGGTTGGAACGAGACCGAGGTTTTGCGCCTGTCCGCCTGCCTGGAAGAGCACTTCCCCCATCCGGTTGCCCGCGCTGTCGTGCGCGCCGCTGCCGACAGGGGGCTTGACCATCGTGAGCGCCACGCCGAGGTGGAATACATCGTCGCGCATGGAATCGCCTCGTCGCTGGACGGCAAGCGCGTGGTTATCGGGTCCGAGCACTTCGTCGCAGGCGACGAGGGCGTCAAGATCGGCCCGGATCAAAAGCAGCTTATCGCTCGCGAAACCGAGGGCTTCTCTCCGCTCTACCTTGCGGTGGACGGAGAGCTGGTGGGCGTGCTGGCCATCGAGGACCCGCTGAAAGACGGCGTCTGCCAAGCGGTCGAAGAGCTACGCGCCCTGGGCTTCAAGCGCGTCGTCATGCTTACGGGAGACAACGAGCGCACGGCTCGGCGCGTGGCCGAAGAGGCGGGCGTGACCGAGTGGCGGGCCGATCTTCTGCCCGAAGACAAGCACGCCTATGTCCAACGGCTCAAAAACGAGGGCTGCAAGGTGGTCATGGTGGGCGACGGCGTGAACGACGCACCTGCGCTCGCCCTGTCCGACGTGGGCATCGCCATGGGGCAGGGGACGGCGGTCGCGAAAGAGGTGGCCGATATCACCCTGACCGACGGAGATCTGTCTTCCATCGTGGCGCTGGTTAAGCTCAGCCGTGCGCTGGTGCGACGCATGGATCGATCGTTTACGCAGGTTATGGTATGCAACAGCATATTCATGCTGCTGGGCATCCTGGGGGTGGTCATGCCGCAGACTTCGTCGCTGCTGCATAATGCGACCACTATCGGCCTCAGTTTGTCGGCCGGTCGCAGGTACCGAGTTTAGCTCGACGCGGCAACGGTCGTTTTCTTGCGGGACGGACAGGGGTGTCCGTCCCGTTTTTTATGGACCCGCCCGTGTCGGCGAAAACACGGAAGAAAACGCAGACCCTCGCGTATCCGTTCCTGGCGCTGATGTTGCTTATGGGTGTGTTTCTGAACGCCGGATACGCCATGTCGAACTACCCGTTCACCGGAGACAAGTTCGCAGAGAAGTTCGCGGCCGATCCCGTCTCGGTCATGTCGAGCTTCGCCTGCATAGGCACCGCGCTGTCCTCGAAGCCAAGGCAAAGGGGAAGAAAGGCTCCGCATCGCGGTAACGTCGGCGTCCGCTGCATCACATGGGATCCGCCGCGCTCATCGGAGCCGTGCGGATCCCTGCTCTGAGGATCGGGGCGCAAGCCGGCGCAGACCGTGGTCTCCCCCAGAGCGCATCCGCTGTGTTTTTTGCGCTGAAGCCTTGGGAAATGGGGTATACTGACCCAGTTTCTAATCACACATGCTCGTGCGACCCGAGCCGCTAGTGGCCACCGAAAAAGGCTGCGGAATTCGGGGAAGACCACGGGCAGAGGACTAACGAATGGAGAAAAGAATGACGAAAGTCAGCATCCAGACGCTGCTCGACGCGGGCGCGCACTTCGGCCATCAGGCCCGTCGTTGGAACCCCAAGATGAAGCCGTTCATCTTCGGCAAGCGCGGCGACACCTACATCCTCGATCTCAAGCAGACCCTTCTGGGCATGGACGACGTGTACACCTTCGTCTCCGAGATGTCCAAGAAGGGCGGCACCGTGCTGTTCGTCGGCACTAAGAAGCAGGCTCAGGAAGCCGTCGCCAACGCCGCCAACCGCTGCGGCATGCCCTATGTGAACTCCCGTTGGCTGGGCGGCATGCTCACCAACTTCGTCACCATCCGCTCTCGCGTGAAGCGCATGGAAGAACTCGAGGCCATGGACGCCGACGGCCGCATGGCGCTGCTTCCCAAGAAGGAGCAGATCCTGCGTCACAAAGAGCTGGCCAAGCTGCAGTCCAACCTCAATGGCATCCGCAACATGACTCGCACCCCCGATGCGGTGTTCGTTATCGACACCAACCGCGAGTCCCTTGCCATCCATGAGGCGAAGCGCCTGGGCGTTGCCGTCGTGGGTACCCTCGACACCAACTGCGATCCCGACGACGTCGATTACGGCATCCCCGCCAACGACGACGCGATCCGCTCGGTTCGCCTGCTCACCGACTTCGTGGCCGACGCCGTTATCGCCGGCACCGGCGCTCCGGTGACCGCCGAGGAGATGGCTGCCGTCCAGGAGGCGCCCGTCGCCGAGGCTGCCACCGAGGCTCCCGCGGCCAAGTAGGGTCGGATTCCCCATCGGGGATCTGGATTTGGGGAGCGCGAAACCGCAGGCTTCGCGACCCCGTTTGCTTCGCGTACACATGAGGCGCTTCGTCTAGGCTGAGGAGCGCTTCGAAGAAAAAGAGGAAGGACACACATGGCTGCAATCACCGCTGCGATGGTCAAGGAGCTCCGCGAGCTCACCGGCGCCGGTATGATGGAGTGCAAGAAGGCCCTGAACGAGGCCGAAGGCGATATGGACAAGGCCGTCGACGTTCTGCGCACGCGCGGTCTGGCCGCGGCTGCCAAGAAGGCCGGTCGCGCCACCAACGAAGGCACCGTGACCGTTATCGTCGCCGAGGACGGCAAATCCGGCGTCGTGCTCGAGCTTAACTGCGAGACCGACTTCGTGGGCATGAACGAGAAGTTCAAGGCCTACGCCGATCGCATCGCCGGCGTTGCCCTGTCCAACAAGTGCTCCGATGTCGAGGCGCTCAAGGACCTGTCCGACAACGGCGAAACCGTTGCCGATATCATCACCGACGCCGTTCACGTGCTGGGCGAGAACGCGAACCTCGCCCGCGTCAAGACCGTCGAGGCCGGCGCGGTGTGCTCTTACATTCACATGGGTGGCAAGATCGGTGTTCTGGTTCAGTTCGACGTCGAGGGCATCGATCCCACTGCTGCCGACTTCGTCGCATACGGCCGCAACGTTGCCATGCAGGTTGCCGCGATCTCTCCGGTCGCTGCCAACCGCGAGGGCGTTCCCGCCGATGCGGTCGAGCACGAGCGCGCTATCTACGTGGCTCAGGCCGCCGAGTCCGGCAAGCCCGAGAACATCCAGCAGAAGATGGCCGAGGGCCGTCTCGAGAAGTTCTTCAAGGAGAACTGCCTGACCGAGCAGGATTACGTTAAGAACCCCGATCAGACCATCGCCCAGTACACCGACGAGGTCGCCAAGCAGCTCGGCGGTTCCATCAAGGTTGTGGGTTTCGTGCGCTTCGCCCTGGGCGCGTAACGTCCGATAGAACTGATGATGCGCAGGGACCGCGCCGTATAGGCGCGGTCCCTCGTTCTTTTCGGGTTGCGATCTTTATGTCCGCATTCGCGTAAATTGTCTATCGGAGGGGCAACGCGCCGGAGCCAGATGCCCCCGATCCTTATAATGGATGGCGGCAAACGACGGCCCTGCGCATCGATCGAACCTGGATGCGCCGTGCAATCCGAAGACGGATGCGGCAGGGTTTCCCAATGCGGCCGCCGACGGGAAAACCGCGGAACCGCACCGCTCAATCGCTTATGAATCGAACTACGAGGTGGGGCTATGTCGGAAGAAATCATCCTTGTCAGGGGCAACGGCACGCTGTCGGGAGAGGTGCGCGTGTCGGGGGCGAAGAACTCGGCCCTCAAGCTGATCGCCGCATCCCTTCTGGGTCGGGGAAGGTGCGTTATCGGCAACGTTCCCGACATCTCGGACATCCGCATCATGTCCGAGGTTCTGCGTCAGCTGGGCGCTTCTGTGAAGCGGGAGGGGCACACCCTTGCCATCGATACGTCATCGGTGGAGCGCTTCGAGACTCCTTACGAGCTGGTTTCGAAGATGCGCGCGAGTATTTCCATTCTCGGCCCTCTGGTCGGACGTTTCGGCAAGGCCCACGTGGCCATGCCCGGAGGCTGTCAGATCGGAGCGCGCAAGATCGACATGCATCTCAAGGGGCTCGAGGCGCTGGGCGTCGAGTTCGTTACCGAGCACGGATTTTTAAAGGCCGCGACGCCGGACGGCTTGCACGGGGCCCATGTGGTGCTGGACTTCCCTAGCGTCGGTGCGACCGAGAACCTACTGATGGCGGCTGTGACCGCCGAGGGTACGACCCAGATCGAGAACGCTGCGCGCGAACCCGAGATCGTTGATCTGGCCACCATGCTCAACGAGATGGGCGCGCGCGTGAACGGTGCTGGCTCGTCGCTTATCGAGATCGAGGGGGTTGGACTCTCGTCCATGCATCCCTGCGAGCACGCGACGTGCGGAGACCGCATCGAGGCGGGGACGTTTCTGGTGGGCGGCGCGCTTACGGGCGGGCCGGTCACCGTGCGCGGGGTAGACCCGTCGTTTCTGCGCATGGCTCTGATGAAGCTCGAGCTGATGGGGTGCGACGTCGAACAGGGCGACGATTGGGTTACGGTGTCGCGCGTCCGTCCGCTCTCTCCGGTCGACATCCAGACCCTTCCGCATCCAGGGTTTCCCACCGATCTGCAGGCTCAGTTCATGTTGTTGGCGGCTTGCGCCGAGGGCACTTCGGTCGTCACCGAGAACGTGTTCGAGAACCGCTTCATGTTTGCATCCGAGCTCATGCGCATGGGTGCCGACATCGTCATCGAGGATCATCATGCGCTGGTGCGCGGAGTCGATCGGCTCCAGGGGGCTCCGGTAACCTCGACCGATCTGCGCGCAGGGGCGGCTCTCGTGCTGGCCGGCGTGGTGGCCGAGGGCGAGACGAGGGTGCGGAAGGTGGCTCATATCGACCGCGGCTACGAAGACTATGTGGGCAAGCTGCGCTCTTTGGGCGTCGATGTCCAGCGCGTGGTCGAAGGTCCCCTCGGCGACGGCCTCCGATAGGCGCGTTATGGCTGACGGCAAAAGGAACGTGAACGCGCGCAAGCTGCGCGAAACCGCCCGCAGGGCAAATAGTTCCCTCATCGGATCCCATATTCACCCCTCCGTCCAGCGCGGTGGCCGCTCTATGAACGCCGGGAGCGTTTCGTTCGCCAGCGGTCGCAAGCAGTCGCGCGCTTCTCATGGAGAGGTGCGCAACGTCGTTTCGCACGCGTATCGTCAGTCGGGTGCCGCCGCCATGCACGTGGGCGGACGCGATTTCGCTTACGATATTCATCGTCGCACGCGCGCACGGCGCATTGCCAGCATCGCGGCGATCCTCGTTCTGCTGGCCGTTCTTGCGGTATCCGTCGGCGTGTTCGTGTATTTCGGCAGCGTGGGATCGAAGCTTGCCCTGCGTGACTCCGATGCAACCGCCGCCTTGAAGGCTCCGCAGGAGAAGGCGGCGTACTATGTGCTGATATCTGCCGATTTGGGCGGTACGACCGCTGCGTCTGATCTCGAGGGCCCCGATAGCCTGGTTTTGGTGCGCGTCGATTCTCAGAGCAAAACCATGGGCTTTCTTGGTATTCCGGCAGAGACGGCGGCCACTCTGTCCGACGGGAATCTTCATCAGCTGCGAGATGCGTCGAAAGAAGGCGACGCGGCGCTTATCGGAAAGGTGTCCGATCTGGTCGGCGTCGATATTGCCCACTTCGTCAAGATCGATCGCGCAGGTCTTCTGAAGCTGGTCGATGCGGTGGATGGCGTCCAGCTTGATCTGATTGAGGAGATCGACGATCCTGCGGCGGGCAGCGACTACCTCTCAGCAGGGCCTCAGAAGCTTTCAGGGTCGGCGGCGCTTACGTTTCTGCGCGCGACCAATCTTTCGAAGGGGGTCCAATCCCAAGCGCACAACCAGGCGGCGTTTTTCTCCCAGTTGACCATGAAGCTGTTCAGCGCCCAGGGGACGCTGTCGTCGGCTTCGCTTTTGGACAAGGTCAGCCCGTACTTCCAGACCGATATCCCTTCGAACGACTTGCTTGCGGCGGCCGAATCGATGGTGGGTATTTCGGGATCCGGTGTTTCGGCTGCGGCTATCCCCGGATCGATCGGCGGATCGTCCTCCTCCCTGGTATCGACTTCACCGCGCGTCTTCACCCCGTCCAAAGCCGATTGGCCTCACGTGCAGACGGCCTTCGTCGAAGGCGGTGACGCATCGAGCGCTGCGCAAGCCGGGGAGATCGATCTTTCGGGATTGAAGGTCGAAGTTCGCAACGGTGCGGCGGTTACGGGAGCGGCGGCTTCCGTAACCCAGCTTCTTTCTCAGATGGGATGCGAGATCACGGCGACGGGCAACGCCGAGCAGCAGGTTTTCGGGGAAACGCTTGCGGTGTACAGCTCCGATCATGAAATGCAGGCCAAGGCCATCGTCGAGCGCATGGGTTTCGGACGCACGGTGAAGGACGTGGGGTACTACACGTATACCGGCGATGTGCTGGTGGTTATCGGGGGAGACTACAAGCCGGTTTCGTAACGGCGGTGTATCGCATGCCGCCCCAGGCGCACCGTGGTTTTTGCGCGGGGGCCGGCTGTGCTAGAATGCGTCTTTGAATTTATCAAGAGAGAAGGAGCCCTTCGTGGTAGACAAGAACTCGGTCCAAACCGTCCTCGATCTTATCCGCCCCAGCCTCGTTGCCGATGGCGGCGATGCCCATCTGGTGGATGTGTCCGAAGACGGTGTCGTTACCGTTGAGCTGGTGGGTGCCTGCAAGGGTTGTCCCATGTCGGCGTTGACGCTTGCAAACGGCATCGAGCGCATCCTGAAGGAGCGCGTGCCCGGCGTGACCAAGGTGGTTGCGGCCGAAAACTAGGCGTTGCGTGACGAATGCGTGTCCAACGAAGGGCGGCCGATGGGCCGCCCTTCGCGTTCGGGTAATCTTTCATCGGATGATTTGCGTGATTATGCGGGAAGGAGCGGTATGCCGCATTGCTGGGAAATACGCGGGTGCGATGAGGAATGGATGTCGCGCTGTCCCCACAGCCTGGCCGACGACCTGTGTCCGTCGGAGTGCTTCAACGCCGATTGTTTCCGTTCGAACCATAAGGTGGCTACCGATTTCGACCTGTTGCTGAATCCCGACCGAGATTACGACGCGGCCGTGAAGGAGTGCTGCCATTGGTGCGAGTTCTTCTTGAAGCACGGGCCGAGCATGGCCGACAGGGCTTCGCGCACGGGGGGCATTCCCGATAAGGGGAGGCAGACCACGCGATTCCTTATCTAGGAGCATCGCGGCGCTTGGTTACCGTGCGGTTCCCTGTGGTTGGAGTTTCTTGACAGTTGGGTGGTCCGCGTTAAAATCTTTCTGGCACTCTAAAGCCACGACTGCTAATCGTGGCGTTCTGCAGCGGCCGATTAAGCGGTCGTCGCAGGTGGACGAAAGGACGAACCGGTATGCGCGCATTCAAAACCGAGAGCAAGAAGCTGCTCGACCTCATGATCAACTCCATCTACACGAACCGCGAGATCTTCCTGCGCGAGCTCGTCTCCAACGCGTCGGATGCGGTGGACAAGCTGTACTTCAAAAGCCTCACCGACGATGCGATGAGCATCGATCGCAGCGAACTGGCGATCGAGGTGTCCTTCGACCGCGAGGCCCGCACGATCACCGTTTCCGACAACGGCATCGGTATGACGGCCGACGAGCTGGAGAAGTTCCTGGGAACCATCGCGCATTCGGGGTCAGAGCAGTTCAAGGGCGACCCCGAGGTGGCCGCTTCAACCGATGCCGATATCATCGGCCAGTTCGGCGTGGGGTTCTATTCGTCGTTCATGGTAGCTAAAAGCGTGCGGGTGATCTCGCGTGCATACGGTTCCGACGAGGCCAGCTGCTGGTCCAGCAACGGCGTCGAAGGCTATACCATCACCGCGGCCGACCGTGCGACCCACGGCACCGACGTCGTCATGACGCTGAAGGACAACACCGAGGAAGAAGATTACGACTCCTATCTGTCGGAGTGGGGGTTGAAGGATCTCATTCGCCGTTACAGCAATTACGTGCGCTACCCCATCAAGATGACGGTCACCAAGCGCCGGCCTGTTCCCAAGCCCGAAGACGCGGGGGAAGATTATGTTCAGCAATACGAAGACTACCGTGAAGTTGAAACCGTGAACTCGATGGTGCCCATCTGGAAGCGCCGCAAGTCCGACGTGACGCAGGAGGACTACGACCAGTTCTACAAGTCTGATTTCCACGACTTCACCGAGCCGGCGCGCACCATCAGCGTCCATGCCGAAGGCGCGCTGTCCTACGATGCTCTTCTGTTTATTCCGAAGCGCCCGCCCTTCGATCTGTATTCTGCGGATTACGAAAAGGGGCTCGCGCTGTACAGCTCCAACGTTCTTATCATGAACAAGTGCGCCGAGCTGCTTCCCGACCACTACATGTTCGTGCGCGGGGTGGTGGATTCGTCCGACCTCACTCTGAACATCTCGCGCGAGACGCTGCAGCATAACAGCCAGCTGCGCGCTATCGCCAACAAGGTGGAGAAAAAGATCACAAGCGAGCTGGAGAAGGCGCGCGACAACGACCGAGAGGATTACGAGGCGTTCTTCGGGCATTTCGGCCGAGCCCTGAAGTTCGGCATCTACACCAGTTACGGAGCCAAGGCCGACGAGCTGGCCGGGTTGCTGATGTTCTATTCGGCCGCCCAGAAGCGCATGGTCACGCTGGCGGAATATGTCGAGGCCATGGCCGAGGGTCAGGACTCCATCTACTACGCTTGCGGTGAGTCGCTTGCCCATCTGGGCAAGCTTCCCATGGTGAAGGCGGCTCGGGCGAAGGGCTTCGACGTGCTGCTGTGTACCGAGGACGTCGACGAGTTCTGCTTCCAGGCTCTGGGCCGCTTCGATGATCGCGAGATCGTCAACGTGGCCGGTGCCGATCTGGATCTGGCTACCGACGAAGAGAAGGCGGTTGCCGAAGAGGTCTCGAAGGCCAACGAGGGTCTGTTCGAGAAGATGCGGGGCATATTGGGTGAATCGGTGAGCAAGGTGGTGGTTTCCACGCGTCTGACCGATGTCCCCGCCGCGCTTACGACGGTCGGCCCGGTATCGCTTGAGATGGAGAAGGTGCTGTCGCGCATGCCGGATGGCCAGGGCGCCAGATCGGAGCGCGTGCTGGAGCTCAATGCATCCCATCGCGTCTTCGGGTCGCTCAAGAAAGCTTACGATGAGGGCGACGATAAGAGACTGCGGCTCTACACCGATTTGCTGTACAATCAGGCTTTGCTGATCGAAGGCGTGCCCATCGAGGACCCGATGGCCTTCGCCGAGCAGATCAGCCAGCTGATGTAGCGTTTCACGAGAGGGCGCCGATCCGTTTCGGCGCGAAGGAGCATCATGGCATTCGATTACGAGAGCCTTATCGCAAGCATTCCCGACTATCCTGAACCGGGCGTGGTGTTCAAAGACATCACGCCCCTTCTGGCCGATCCGGAGGGGTTCAAAGCCCTGGTGGATGAATTGGCCGATCATTTTTCCGGCAGGGGCGTCACCAAGGTGGTGGGCGCCGAAGCGCGCGGCTTCATGGTGGGCGCACCCGTGGCCTTCAAGCTGGGGGCCGGCTTCGTGCCCGCGCGCAAGCCGGGCAAGCTGCCTCGCGAGGTGCGCTCGCAGGAATACGCGCTCGAGTACGGGACGAACAGCCTGGAGATGCACGTCGATGCGTTGGTGCCGGGCGATAAGGTTCTGCTTATCGACGACTTGGCTGCGACGGGCGGAACTGCTATTGCACAGGTCAGATTGGTGGAAGCCGCCGGTGCCGAGGTGGTGGGTATGGGATTTCTCCTGGAACTCGCCTTCCTCGATCCTCGCGGGGTTATCTCGCAGGCCAGTGAAGCGGAGATCTATTCCCTGGTCACGATAAACTGAGGCTTGCGGATGATGCCGAGGGCGCCCCCTCGGCATCATCCGATGCGGGGTCTGCGCCCAGATCGGGTGTGCGGAGGGGCCGTTAGCTTGCATCGCAGCTAACGGCCCCTCCGATTCTATCCGGACGGCCCCAGCCGGCCCGTCTTTACGCCGTCTGCCTGAGGATGCCGTAGCCTCCGTTGGCGCGGCGGTACATCACGCAGGCGGCTCCGGTATCGCGGTCGGTGTAGGCGAAGAAGTCGTGGCCCAAAAGGTCGATTTTGACGAGGGCCTCCTCTTCGGTGAGCGGTTCGAACTCGATCTCCTTGACGCGCACCACGGCCTCCTCTTCGGCGGCCAGCTCGCTCATCAGCTTGTCGGGGTCGAACGGGCCGGCCTCAGCCGGGGCGGCCTTGATGCCGGGGGCGTCGGCGTGCAGCTTGCGGTCGATGACGCGCGTCTTGTATTTGCGCAGTTGGCGCACGACCTTCGCGGCGGCTACGTCGACGGCCGCGTACATATCCTCTTCGCTCTCCTCTACGCGCACGACGTGGCCTTTGGTGCGCAGCGTGACTTCGCAGCAGCAGCGGGCGGAGATGGCGGGATTCTTCTCTACATGCAGTACGACTTCGGCATTCAGAGGGTTGATGTCGATAACCTTCATCGAGTTGCCGATCTTCTCTTCGGCGTATGCGCGCAGTGCGTCGGAAACGATCAGCTTCCGTCCGGTAACGGTGATGCTCATGGTTCCACCTCTTGTCTCGAGGGCCGATGAAAAAAGCCTGCGAGGGAACCGTGCAAGGTCCGGGAGCTGGTATCGATCGCTCACGCTGTACCTTGGCGGCCTCCTTTCGACAGGCTGTGCCCCTTAGCATAGCGTACTTTCGGAAAAGCGCCAGCGGCAGACGATGGTGGATACGCGCCGACCCGTTGTTTATCTGAGGGTCGGGGCCGCCCCCTGTGAGCTGCGCTATACTTCTTTGCGCTGATGAAAGCACGACGTGAGGAGTCTCATGGAAGCAGCCGCGATTGTCCTGGCCGCCGGCGCCGGTACGCGTATGAAATCGAAAAAGCCCAAAGTGGCGCATGAGGTTTTGGGAAAGCCCCTGGTGAAATGGGTTGTCGATGAAGCCCGTGCGGCGGGTGCAAACCGCATCGTGTCGGTGGTGGGGCACCTGCGCGAGCAGGTCATCCCCCTGGTGGAGGATTGCACCGAGATCGTCGTGCAAGAGCGGCGCCTGGGGACAGCCGATGCGGTGGCAAGCGGGCGCGCGGCGCTTGCTGGTTTTGACGGCTCGCTTCTGGTTCTGTCGGGCGATTGCCCGCTTATCACGGCCGAGACGCTTTCCAAGCTGGTGGAGGCTCGCGAGGCCGATAACGCAGCGGTCGTGCTGCTTACCATGAAGCTGCCCGATCCTTTCGGGTACGGGCGCATCGTGCACGACGAGGCGGGGTGCGTGTGCGGCATCGTCGAGCAGAAAGACGCCACCGAGGCCCAACGCAAGATCGATTCGTGCAACTCGGGCTTCTACTGCTTCGACTCCGCATGGCTGTTCGAAGCACTCACCCGCATTGACGACGACAACGCCCAGGGCGAGTTCTATCTGACCGACGTTGTGGAGCTGGCGTATCGCGAGGGCCGCGGTGTGGTCGAGGTGGTCACGTCCGATCCGCAGGAGTGCCTGGGAGTGAACTCGCGCGTCCAGTTGGCCGAAGCCGTCAAGGTAGCCCAGCGGCGCATCAACCGCTGCCATCTCGACAACGGCGTGACCATGATCGACCCCGACCAGGTGTGGATCGGGCCCGATGTGCGCATCGACTCCGACGTCGAGCTGTACCCCCAGGTCTTTCTCATGGGAAACACCGTTGTGGGCGAAGACAGCGTCATCGGCCCGAACAGCCGCCTCACCGACACCGTGGTGGGGAAGGGGTGTGTCGTTGACGAGACCGTGGCCCTCGGTGCTCGTCTGGACGACGCGGCGACGTCCGGTCCGCGCGCTTATCTGCGCCCCGGTGCGCATTTGTGCGAGGGGGCCAAAGCCGGAACGCACGTAGAGATCAAGAAGTCGACGGTGGGCAAGGGCTCGAAGGTTCCCCATCTCAGCTACATCGGAGATGCGGTTATCGGCGAAGGCGTCAACATCGGCGCCGGATCGATCACCTGCAACTACGATGGGAAGAACAAGCACGCCACGTCTATCGGCGACGGTGCGTTCGTCGGCAGCGACACCATGATGGTCGCACCCGTCTCCATCGGCGCGGGGGCCATCATCGGCGCCGGGTCCACCATCGCCAAAGACGTCCCCGCCGATGCGCTGGGCATCACGCGTGCCGAGCAGGTGTCGATCGAGGGATGGGCTGCGCGCAAACGCGGGCGCCTCGAACAGAAATAGCGTTTTGGAACCCAGCCTTGCAGCATGGTACGCCTGCAGGGCGATACAATAGGCATGCGCCCTTTGCGAGGCGTACCGCGTGCATACGATAGGAGTGTCTTCATGACGGAAATGCAGAAGAGTCTGGCCGTGTTCTCCGGCTCCACGAACCCGAAGCTTGCCGAGGCCATCGCGCAGAGCCTGGGCGTCTCGCTGGGAAACGTCAAGCTCGAGAAGTTCGCCAACGGCGAAATCTACGCCCGCTACCTGCAAAGCGTGCGCGGGGCCGACGTGTTCGTCGTGCAGTCCGTCGCGGGGGCATCGGTTAACGACGCGCTTATGGAGACGCTTATCATGGTCGACGCGGCCCGCCGGGCTTCGGCGCGCACCATCACCGCCGTCATCGCCCATTACGGTTACGCCCGGCAGGATCGCAAGGCCGCGGCCCGCGAACCCATTACCGCAAAGCTGGTGGCCAACCTCCTGGAAACCTCCGGTGTTACGCGCGTGATGACCATCGACCTGCATCAGGGCCAGATCCAGGGTTTCTTCGACATCCCGGTAGACCACCTCACGGCGCTTCCCATCATGGCCGACTACTTCAAGTCGAAGAATATCGATTGCTCGAAGCTGTGCGTGGTTAGCCCCGACGTGGGACGCGCGAAGGCCGCCAAGAAGCTGTCCGATATGATGGGGGCCGACCTGGCCATCATGCACAAGGGTCGCCCCGGTCACAACCGCGCCGAGATCACCGCGCTCATCGGCGAGGTGTCCGGCAAGATCTGCATCCTCAACGACGACATGATCGACACGGGCGGTTCGGTGGTGGCTGCGGTGGACACGCTGAAGGCGCGCGGAGCCGAAGAGGTCTACGTATGCGCCACGCACCCGGTGTTTTCGGGCCCGGGTCTGGAACGCATGGCGAACCTGGACGTGAAGGAGGTCGTCGTGTGCGACACCATTCCGGTTCCCCTCGAGTACCAAACCGGTAAGATCAAGGTGATCAGCGTTGCCCCTCTGTTTGCGCGTGCGATCAACAACGTGTACAGCAACGGATCGGTGTCCGAGCTGTTCGATCCCGATTTCGCCCTGTAGCGAAAACCCGGTTTTCGGGGGCGCGCCGTGCGGTGCGCCCCTTTTCAGTTGGAACGGCGTCGAGGGAAAAGATGTATCTGATAGTTGGTTTGGGGAATCCCGGAAGCGAATACGAGAAGACACGGCACAACGCCGGTTTCCTTGCAGTCGATGAGATTGCGCAGGATATCGGGGCGCGGTATTGGAAGACCGAGGGCGGCGCGCTTACCGCCAAGGGATCGCATCGGGGTTGCGAGATCGTGCTGGTGAAACCTCAGAGCTACATGAACACGTCCGGAGGCCCGGTGAAGCAGGTTATGGCCGCCTACGGGGCCTCGCCCGATCAGCTGATCGTCATCCACGACGAGCTGGATATCCCCGCCGGCACCGTGAAGGTGAAGCGCGGTGGCGGTCATGCGGGGCACAACGGCCTCCGATCGATTTGCGATAAGCTGCAAACGCGCGACTGGCTGCGCGTGCGCTGCGGCATCGGGCGTCCCCCGGGACGGATGCCGGTGTCCGACTTCGTGCTGTCCGAGCCGCGGCGAGAGGCCTTCGACGAGTTCTCCGCAGCAACCCATCAGGCCGCCCGCGCGGCGCTTTTCCTCATCGACGAGGGGCTGGAAAAGGCCCAGAGGGAATTCAACGGGAGGTAGCCACCTCGTTCTGCGCGGTTGCGCCGTCCGCGCGGCGCGGCAGGCGCCATGCTATTCTGGGTCGAACGAACTACGTATGAGGATAGTCTATGCAAATCGAATCTGACGGCACGTATCGTCCCAGAGGGGTTCTCGGCCGGCTTTTTCTGCCGATTCACGAGGTTGCAAACGCGGTGCCTCCGCTTGTTCCCGAACACGCCCAGCCATCCGACAGCCTATCTGCCGACGATATCGCTCGGTCGAAGGGTCTGGCGAACCGCCGTTTCGGGTGGATGCAGGCCGGGTCCGACGTTCCGGTTCCCGACAAGCAGGGGATCTACATCGTCGAGCGCGTGGGGGCCAGCCGCCTGCGCGTTTTGGCGTATGCGGATCGCAACGGCCATGCGTGGTCGGTCGATCACTTCATCGTGAAAGCGCCGGATACCCAGCCCGATATGCGCCTGGTCGTGCAAAACGACATCAGCGCGCCCGAGTGCGAGCGAGGCCTGGTGTGCGTGCGTCCGGTCGGCGGGGAAGACGACGTGTGGGTGAGTCGCTACCGTGTCGATTCGGGCGGCCTCTACACGCTGTACGACTCGTGGTTCCAGTTCGGGGACGGTGCGCACGGCCTCGGTTACGCCGACGCCATGACCCGCTGCTTCTGTGCGTTTTGCTACCGCGCCGATCTGGGCGGGCAGATTCCCCCGTATTGCCATGTGGACATGTTCGACGGCTATCTTCTGCACCTTCCCCTTCCGTTGGCGCTTGGAAACGTGCTTTCGGACGGCGCTCGCGCGGAGTCCGACCCGATGCTGCGGCCCTTTCCTTTGATTTCGGCGCTGCGGCACTGGCTGATCGAGGCCCACGCCGAATCGCTGTCGGAGATCGGGGCGGACGACATCGCCTTGCGTGTGGTGAGGACGTTGAAGTACGCCGATCTGTACCTGGTGGTGCGCACCGACGAGGACAGCGAGGACAAGCGGGTTTCCGATCGGGTTCTCTACCAGCTCGAGGCAGCGTTGAACCGCTACAAGATCGTGCGCGATCTTCTGGGCGATGACGCCGAATCGGCGACGTCCGATACGGTGGGGGCGCTGTCGAACTCCCTGTTCGATTCGATGGTGGGCGACCTGCCCGATATAGCCCCGCTTGCGCGCAACGGCCGGCAGTCCGTTGCGCCCGCACGCCGGGACGACGACGCCTCCCCCGCCCGTCCCATCGAAGGATACGAAGGGGAGTGGGAGTTCAGGCGCGGCCTGGCCGAACGCATCGAGCGCCTGAGGGCGGCGTATCGCGTGATGGTGGAATTCCGGGTCGATCTGGCTTCGGGTATCGTGGCCGTCGTGGCCGATGTTCCAGACGAGAACCTTATGCCGAAATCGGCGTGGGATGCGGCCGCCTCTTCCTGGGTCGCGCTCGATTCGACGGCGCGCGCCGCCCTGGCCGCGCGCTACTGGAAGATGCTGGGCATAGCCGTCGCCGCGTGCGCGTTCGCTCAGTCCGATGGCATCGAGCGCGTGCTGTACCAGGCGCGCTTCCCCTCATGGGATGACAACGGGAATTTGGTCGGCGCATCCGATTCGGTTGGGGGCGAAAGCGCGATCACGGTGTCGTTCATGCGCGAGACGTTCAGGGATCAGCGAGCCTACCAGGCTTCTCAAAGCGATCCCGATAGCTTCGCGCGGCTCCTCTCGACGCTGTTTTCCGATGCGGAGCTCGAATCGAGCGTCACGGAAGGCGGGGCGCTTTCCGAGGTGGCCTCCCTCGAGGGCTCCGTGCGGGCGTCCCGCCTTCCCGAATTGGAGAACGGGGAGATCCCGCCCGAGCATCGGCGGGCGCTGGGTGCGCGCTATGCGGGCGACATGGGCATCCTTTACCAGTCGGCTCAGCGCGGCCGGGCGGAAGGGCTGGCGGAGCGGTTCGACTCGGCCCAGTCGGTGTCGGAAGCGGTCCAGGCGGTTCAGGAGCTGCGCGACTCCGTGCTCGATCCGGTCGATCGGGACGGATGCACGCGCATCATGGAGCTGCTGGTTCGCGGAGAGCTCGATCGCAGCGACAAAAACGCGGTGGTCAACGCCTATTTGGGGGAAGATCCCTACGCTCAGGCGCTCGTTCGGGCGCGGTCGCTGTTCGAGACCGATCCGGATGCCGCGCTCGAGTCGTTGCGTTCGATGATCGACGAGGTCGAGCTTTCGGGGAAGTACGCCGACACGTTGGAGGTCGTTCACCGCGTCTTCGATTCGTACACGGCCCGCCTGGTGTACAACCTTGCGCGCGAGGGTTCGCTCAACGCTGCGAACCCAACGCTGGGAGCGCGGGATGCCGATCGGCGCGTCGAGCTTGCCCCCGCTTCGCTGCATACGTGCTATATCGAAGCCGAACGCCTGATGGAGCGTTCGTTTTCCGATAGCGATCAGGCCATTAAGTACGGCAAGCGGGCGTGCGAGCTTGCTCCCGCGTCTTCGGTGTCACACCGCCAGCTGGCTCGATCCTACATGCTGGTGGGAGATTTGGAAAACGCCCGCATTGCGTTATGGAGAGCGCTGCGGATATCGGTCGCCGCGATGGACATCGCCCTGTGCTATTACCAGCTGGCCTACGTGCTGTGGAAGCAGGGCCATCCCCAAGAGGCGGTGCTGTGCTATCTGAAGTCGGCCGCGACGTCTTCGGTGGCGGCCCCTCAATGTATGGCCGAACTGCGCGAGCTCATGGATGAAAACGAGGTCGAGGTGTTTCCCCGCTCCGAGATCGATGGGCGGCTGAGGGAGGCGGGCATCGTGGTCGCGCCGCTCGACGAGGTGATGGATGCGCTGCTCGAGGGCGCCCGGGCTGCGGCCGATTCGGGCCTGCATGCATGCTCCTACGATTTTCTCGTAGCCCATCTGCAGCATCGGTCCGACGATGCGCTGTACAACACCGCTCGCTCGTTCAGGTGCAAATCCCTGTAGGGCGGGCTGGGGTACAATGCGTGTGTTCGGCGTCTTGCCCGAGGCGCCGGCGAATCGTATCGAAATGACGAACGGTGCGGCGGATGCCGCATTTCAAAGCGAAGAAGGAATCGATCATGGCCATTACCCTTCCTGCTGGATTCGAAGACATGCTTCCCGCCGAGGCGCGGTTCTACCATGATTTCGTGGAAACCGCTCAGCGCATCTTCGCAACGTATGGCTATCAGCCCATCATCACGCCCCAGGTGGAGGTGACGGAGCTGTTCGTGCGCGGTATCGGCGAGGCGACCGACGTGGTGTCCAAGGAGATGTTCACGGCCATTTCGGGCGAGAACCTCGGCACGCTGCTGGGCGGTGGCCGCATCAAGTCGAAAAGCCGCCTTACCCTGCGTCCCGAGGGAACGGCGGGCGTGGTGCGCGCCGTGGTGGAGCACGATCTGGTTCCGCAGGGCGCCGCTCCGGCCAAGCTGATGTACGCGGGCCCCATGTTTCGGGCCGAGCGCCCCCAGAAGGGAAGATTGCGCCAGTTCAACCAGATCGGAATCGAATGCTTGGGAGCCGAGGCCCCCTCGGTTGACGCCGAGGGCATCATCATGCTCATGCGTTTCTTCGCCGAACTGGGTATTCCGTCCGAATCGATGGTGCTGCTGGTGAACTCCATGGGCTGCGAGAAATGCCGTCCGGCCTATCGCGACGCCGTGCGCGCCTACATGGACGATCATGCCGACGGGCTGTGCGACCAGTGCAACGAACGTGCCCAGATCAACCCGCTGCGCGCGTTCGACTGCAAGAACCCTTCGTGCGAAAAGATCATGGATGCGGCACCGAAGATCACCGATTACCTGTGCGACGAATGCCGCGAACACTATACGGCGGTTCTGGCCTACGTGAGCGCGGCGGGCATCGCCTATGTCGAAGATCCGAAGCTCGTGAGGGGTCTGGACTATTACACCCGCACGGTGTTCGAGGTGCAGGCGCTCGATAGCAACAGCGCCCAAAACGCCATCGGCGGCGGTGGCCGCTACGATAAGCTGGCTCAGGAAGTAGGGGGGCGCGATACGCCCGGGTTCGGATTCGCGCTGGGCTTCGAGCGCTGTCGGATCGCTCTTGAGGCGGCGGGCAGAAGCATCGCGGATGCGCCGTCGTGCACGGTGTTCGTGGCCACGGTGGACGATTCTTTGAAGACGCAGGCCTTCGACCTGGTGCAGCGTTTGCGCGATGCGGGGATCCCGGCCGATACGAACCATCAGGATCGCAGCCTGAAAAGCCAGTTGAAGCTGGCGAACCGGTTGCAGGCGCGCTATGTTGCGGTGCTGGGCCCCGACGAGCTGGCCGAAGGGATGGTCACCGTTCGCGACATGGTCGAGCACACCGAGCGCGCCGTTCCCTTCGCCGAAGCGCAGCGCGTTCTGATTTAGTGCTCCCTGCGTTTTCCGCATCGAATGTGGCGCCGCGTCCAGTAGTTTGCCACTTTACGGTGTAAATGCAGTAAAATGACGAGGTTTACGAGAACGCTTCCCCGCGTTCGCGCCGCTGCGCGGGCGGGGTTGGTCGGCATGGCGCAAGGAGCGAGTCAAAGATGACGGAATATCTGAACGAGTACTGCATGCGCACCGCTACCTGCGGTGAACTTCGCCGCGAGGATGTCGGGCGCGAAGTCGTCTTGGCCGGATGGGCTTGGCACAACCGCGATCATGGCGGGCTTATCTTCGTCGATCTGCGCGATCGCGAGGGTTACACCCAGGTCGTCATCGATCCCGACTGCGTGCCCGCCGATCAGTTCGCCGAGGCCGAGCATCTGGGTCGCGAGTTCGTGCTGAAAATCGCCGGTGCGGTTCGCGCGCGCGGGTCCGAGAGCGTGAATCCCAACATGCTTACGGGCGAGATCGAGGTGCTGGCCAGCTCCATCGAGGTGCTGAACAAGAGCACAACCCCCCCGTTTTCCATCGAAGACGGTATCGAGACCGACGAAACCACCCGTATGAAGTGGCGCTATCTCGATCTGCGCCGTCCCGAGATGTACAGGAGCATGCTGCTGCGCCATCAGGTTGCCCAGGCTATGCGCGGCGCCTTGAACAAGCGCGGTTTCCTGGAGGTCGAGACGCCCATTCTCGCTAATTCAACGCCCGAGGGCGCACGCGATTACGTGGTGCCCTCCCGTCCCAACCCCGGTAAGTTCTACGCGCTTCCCCAAAGCCCTCAGCAATTCAAGCAGATGCTGATGGTGGGCGGTATCGAGCGCTACTACCAGATCGCGCGGTGCTTCCGCGACGAGGACCTGCGGGCGGATCGCCAACCCGAGTTCACCCAGGTGGACGTTGAGATGAGCTTCGTCGAGAACGACGAGGTCATCGACATGATGGAAGACGTCATGCGCGAGACGTTGGCGGCCGTGGGGGTCGAGCATCCCTTCCCGCTGAAGCGCATGCCGTGGTCCGAGGCCATGGAGCGGTTCGGCAACGACCGCCCCGACACCCGTTTCGGTATGGAGCTTGTCGACATTACCGACATCGTGAAGAACACCGGGTTCAAGGTGTTCTCGAGCGTTGCCCAGTCCGGCGGCGTGGTGAAGGCCATCAACGCCAAGGGCGCGGGCGATTGGAGCCGTGGCGATGTCGAGAAGCTGGCCGCGATCGCCGCCGAAAACGGCGCGAAGGGCATGGCCTGGATCGCCTTCACATCCGATGGCGCCGAGAAAAGCCCCATCGTCAAGTTCTTCTCCGAGGAGGAATTCGCCCGGTTGAAGCAAGCCATGGGCGTCGAACCGGGCGACCTGGTTCTGTTCGCCGCCGATACGTTCGAGGTGGCTTCTGCCGTGCTGTCGGCTCTGCGCCTGCACATGGCCGATGCGCTCGGCGTGCCGCGCGCCGGTCACGAGCTTCTGTGGGTTGTGAACTTCCCCATGTTCAAGTACGACGAGGAAACGAAGAAATACGCGGCCGAGCATCATCCGTTCACCATGGTTCGCAAAGAGGACCTCGACAAGATCGAAGAGGCCCCGCTTAAGTGCGGAAGCTATTCGTACGACCTCGTCATGGATGGCTTCGAAGTGGGCGGCGGCACCATCCGCATCCACAGCGCCGAACTCCAGCGCCGCGTTCTGCGTCGCTGCGGCCTTTCCGACGAGGAGATCGACGAGAAGTTCGGTCATCTCATCCACGCGCTCGAGCTGGGCGCGCCGCCCCACGGCGGCATTGCTTTGGGGCTCGATCGCCTGGTCATGCTTCTGGGCGGCAAAGATTCCATCCGCGATGTCATCGCCTTCCCGAAGACCTCCAGCGCGTCCGATCCCATGACGGGTGCTCCGAGCACGGTGTCTGCGCGTCAGCTGAAAGACGTCAACCTGCGGCTTATGTAAGGAAGGCGGGCTGCTATGGCAAAGAGCGCTTGGGCCTTGTACGATCGCATGATAGAGGGCATTCCCGAGGATCTGAAGGTTATCGATTACTGCCTGGGCGTTCATTGGTCGTGTGTCGTGGCGGATTGCGGAGGCGGGGTTTCGTATACGTGCCGAGGCGGTGCGAAGTACCGCCCGTACGACATGCGGGGGGCCTCCCTGAGGGAAGCGGCCGCCCTGTCCAAGTCGTGGTCGTTCGAGGAGGCGACGCTGGGAATCGCGGCACTCAACGCCTATTATGCGCATCCCGACAGAGCGCTTATGCGAAACGCCGCCTTTGAAAGCGATGATTCGGGCGAGAGCTCGCGGATTGGTAGAAAGGATGCGTTCGCCGTGTTTCGTCCGCGTATCGAAGAAGCCGGGCGAGACGCCAAAGTCGTGGTCGTTGGTCATTTCCCCAATGTGGCCCAGATCGCCGGATATGCCGATCTGACCGTACTGGAGCGCAACTGCCAGGATGCGTTCGATACGCCTGATCCGGCATGCGAGTACGTGCTTCCGCATGCCGATTTTCTGTTCACGACTGGCGTTACCCTTATAAACAAGACGGCTCCTCGGTTGCTGCAGCTGGCCGAAAGCGCGTGCTCGGTCATGGTGGGCCCAAGCGCCGTGCCGTGCCAGGCCCTGTTCGACTGCGGGCTCGACAACATCTCGGGCCGCGTGGTGGTGGATGCGCAAGAGGCTCTGTTCTCGTGCCGTACCGGCAACCGCTTCGGAAGCTCCCTCCGCATGTTTACGCTGGACGCTCCCGCGCAGCGGTAACGTCGGGTAGCCCCATGCTTTTTCTTCTGACGGGGGAGGTGCAAACTGGAAAGACGCGATGGCTCGAGAGCCTTGTGGTGCGCCTATCCAAAGAGGGGATTGCGTCGTTTGGCGTTGTCGCCCCCGGTGTGTGGGTGAAGTCAAGCGGTTCGCGATCGGATGCCAACGGCTTTGAGAAGCTGGGGATCGACAACGTTTTGCTTCCTGAGGGCACGGTAGTGCCGTTCGCGCGCAGACGCGATCTTGCCCAGGCGGAAGGTTCGTTCGACGCTCGCAGCCAAAGCGCCGCAGCGGGGCTGCGATGGGAGATATCCGATGAAGCGATCCGATGCGTCAACCGCCACTTCGCAAACGCCTCAACGGTCCTTCCCGCGTCCCCCTCCCTTTTGGTGGTCGATGAGCTTGGGCAGTTGGAACTCAGACGCGATGGGGGGCTGAGCGTTGCGATTCGCATGCTGGAACGGGGTTCCACGGCCGCCTTCCCCCATGCGCTTGCCGTTGTGCGACGTGATCTGCTGCCTTTTGCGAAGACGCGGTTATCGGGATCTTGGGAGCGGACAGAGGTCATCGAGCCGTGCGAAGGCGGTCTGGGTTTGATCATGAACGCATTCGACCTGCGATGACCGAGGTTTTCTAAGTTAGTCTCACCAGAGAATAGTTTCTCGTTTCCTCACACGCATTCTGCTGGCGCTCATGGTCGGGTGCTGCCTTTCGATTGCGGGCGCGGCCTATCAGGGTGCGTTTCAGAATCCTCTCGTTTTCCCCGACATTCTCGGGGCCAGCCAAGGGGCTGCGTTCGGCGCCGCGATGGCGATACTTGCGGGATTCACCGGCGCTCTGGTGTCCGCATTCGCCTTCTGATTTTCGCTGTTCACGGTGTTTTTCGTGCTGGTTATCAGCGCGCGCCAAAGACAATCGTATCCTTCGAGTTGGCGGATCCTGCGGCATACGGTACGTACGTCAAGCTCCATGACGCGGCGTTCGCCGAGCCCGCATATCTCACGCTCGTGGTTTCCGGTGTGGACGTCTCGACGGCTCCCGAGGGCAAGGACCTCGCGGTGGTGGGAACGGTGGGCGGAAGCGTGAGCGCCAAGGCGGTTGCGCTTTTTGCTCTGGCTGCGTCCGGGGCTGCGCTTGCCGTCAGACGGATACGTCGCACCCGCTGAGGCTCGGATTTTTTGCAACCTCTTCGGATAGGGCCTTCTTCCTGAAGGAAGAAGGCCCTATTTGTCCTATGATTATCACGTCCGATTCGATGGCGAGCTATCAAGGGGGTAGGGATGTTCGGCATGCCGGTTATCTGCTACCTGTTTCTTGGCGGTATGGGCGCGGGTCTGTGCATCTGCTCTTCTGTCACTGCTCTGCTTGTACCTGTCGAACGCTACGGGGCCCGTCGCCGTGCGCGCGATGCGGGGCCTGCGGTTCTCTATGCGGTCGTGCCGCGCGGTTATCGGCTGCTTATTGCTCCGGGTTATCTGGCTGCGACGTTTTGCGTTGCCGTCGGATCTATTATGCTCGTTGTTGATCTGGGAGTTCCGAACCGGGCGACCCTTCTGTTCCAATCGCCCACTCCGTCTCTGCTTACGGTGGGTTCGTTCTCGCTGGTGACGCTTTTCGCATTGGGTGCCGTCTCGGCTGTCGGGTGGGGTCTTTCCTCGTCGCGGTTCAGAGTGGGCATCTTGAGGGGAATTGCGTGCGCGTCGATTGGGGCGGGCGCGGTGGTCGCGGCGTATACGGGATTGCTTCTGGGCAGCCTGGCGGCGGTTCCTCTATGGTACGGCCCTTGGGTTCCCCTGCTCTTCGTCCTGTCGGCGCTTTCCTGCGGAATCGCCGCGCAACTTGCGCTGATGTGCTTTGCCGGCCTCGACGGTGAATTCGCGCGCCTTCTCAAACGCATGGTAGAGGTCGAAGCGATGCTCGCTGTCCTCGAGGCGTTCGTGTGCGTAATGCTTCTGGTGATGGCTTCGTGCAGTCCCTATGCGGCTGCGTTCGACGGAGCGGCGAAGCTGCTGTTCGGGTCGCTTCGCGATCCTTTTGTATTCGGGTTCATGGGTGCGGGATTGGTGCTTCCCCTTGTTCTGGATGTCGCTGCGCTGTTTGCGTGCAAGCGTAGCGCAGCCCTTACCCTCGCAGGCGCAGCGAGTATTCTGGCGGGCGCGTTCGCGCTGCGCTACTGCATGGTGATGGCGGGGGCCCAGGTGAGTTTCGTGCAGGGAGTGATGCAGTGAGGGTCAAAGAATCGAAGCGGATCAGTTTTTCGATCGATGACGCGAGCGATGTGCCGCTGTGGGTTCAGCTGCGCAACCGCATTGCGTACCTCATATCGTCGGGATATTTCGAACCGGGAGATGCCCTTCCCACGGTGCGCGCCCTTGCGTCGGAGGTGTCCATCAACTACAACACGGTGAACAAAGCTTATCTGGGTTTGAAGTCGGATGGGTTGATCGAATCGACGCCCGGACGCGGAACCGTCGTGGCAAGCGCAGCGGCGGGGTCGGACGATGTCCAATCCCAGCAGATCGACCGGATCTTGCAGGAATGCATCGCGTCGTGCCGTGATCTGGGTCTGTCGCTCGAGGATATACAGAAGCGCATGAATGCCAAGCTGGGCAGTCTGAAAGGAATGCGGTAATGATGGGAATGAAGAAGTCTTGCCTGTTCGAGGAAAGCGCCCGCCGCCTGTCCGAAGGCCGCAACTCGGCGCGCAACCGTTCGGTAGCTGATGTGAGCACCGAGATCATCGGAGAGCGCGCATCGAACTCAGGCGTCATCTTGTTCTCGACGGTCGTGTTCGCGGCGACGTTCGCAGCGGTGCTTCTGGCGTCGTTTGCGCTGCGTGGCGCGGTGGATGTGCTGGCGGTACTCGCTGCCCTGATTGCGGCTTCGCTGACCACGCTTTCCACCCATATCGCCCAGGAATGGGAGCGCGTGGTGGTGCTGCGCCTCGGTCGTTTTCGGCGCTTGGCGGGACCGGGCATGTTTTTGACCATTCCCGTGCTCGAGAGCCTGGCCATGCGCACCGACAGTCGCGTGCGGGTGACGACGTTCGGAGCCGAGCGCACCCTTACCTCCGATTTGGTTCCGCTGGATGTCGATGCGGTTCTGTTCTGGGTGGTGTGGGACGCCAAGGCCGCCTGCATGGAAGTGGCCGACTTCACCACATCGGTAGAGCTGGCCGCCCAGACGGCTTTGCGCGATGCGATTGGGCGCGCAGGCGTGGCGCAGGTGGCGCTTCGGCGCGAACAGCTCGACCGCGAACTGAAAAAGGTGCTTGAAGAAGAGGTGGCGCCTTGGGGCATCACTATCATGTCGGTGCAGGTGCGCGACATTCTGATTCCCGACGAGCTGCAAAACGTTATGTCGCTCGAAGCTCAGGCCGAACAGCGTAAGAAGGCCCGCATTATCCTCATGGAGGCCGAGCAGGATATCGCCGCCCTCCTTTCCGAAACGGGGGAGAGCTATGCCGGCAATGATTGCGCGCTGAATCTGCGCGCCATGCACCTTCTGTACGAGAGCATCAAGGATACGGGAAGCTCTGTGGTTGTTCCCAGTGCTTTGAGCGAGGGGTTCGGTTCGGTTAAAGCCGATGATCTGGCTGAGGTTCTTAAGAAGCTGGGTCGATAGCGGATATCGATACGTCAGTGCGACCGGGTTTGTCCGAATTAATATTATTTCCAATATAGAATAATTCAATCTAAAATTGTCATAGGATAAATCTTGTTTTGTCCTATGACAATTTGATATGGTTTTCCCACCGATACAAGTTCGCTTGAGGGAAGCGAAAAGGGTGGGAGCGTGCGATCGGGAGAAGAGAGCCTGGTGCGCTCCCTCGATGATGAGAGGGGGAATTGTCATGCCGAAACGTTCGGACAACGGGCTGTCGCGCAGAGGATTTCTCAAAGGCGTCGGAGCGGTCGGCGCGCTGGGAGCGGCCGGTGCCGCTGCGATGACATCGACACAGGGCTGGTTGAAGCCCATCAGCGCGGATGCTACCGCTGGCGAGCGCGTCGCCTACACGTACCATCACAGCCACTGCGGGGGTATGTGCCCGCTGAAGTGCACGGTGCGCGACGGGCGTCTCGCCATGATCCAGCCGAACGATGTCTGCGAGGATCGCTACCGGACCATATGCCTGAAGGGTATTTCCGAGATTCAGCACATCTACGGCGACAAGCGCATTCAGACGCCTTTGAAGCGTGTCGGCCAGCGCGGCGAGGGTAAGTTTGTTTCCGTGTCGTGGGACGAGGCGCTGGACGAGATCGTCGAGCAGATCAAGCAGATCCAGGAGGAGTCGGGCAAGGACTCGGTCATGGTGACCAAAGGCGCCGAAGCTGACGTTCCGTTTCTCGCTGCCGTTCTGGGTGCTCGCGACGGGGGGAAACCCGGTATCGACGTCGGTATCGGCAACGGCCTTGATCCGGCGACGGGCATGGGTTCCGGATACGCTATGAGCGCCCCTGAAGCGCGCGACTGGACGAAGTCGAAGCTTGTGCTTACGGTGGGCAGCAACTACTGCGAGTCGAGCCTTCCGTCTGCGCGCCTGTTCTTCGAGGCCAAGGAAGCCGGCGCCCGCATGGTGACCGTCGATCCGCACTTTTCGACGACGGCGGGCAAATCCCATGAATGGGTGCCCATCGAGCCAGGTACCGACGCGGCGCTGTTCTTGGGCATGATCACCCACATCCTTGAATCGGGACTGGCAGATGCGTCATTTATGGCCAATCACACCTCGCTTCCGTTCTTGGTGAACGCCGAGACGGGCAAGCTGCTGAAGGACCACGAGCCTGCCATCGATCCCAAGAAGAAGGCTCCCGTTCCAGGTCAGCTGGATCTATTCTACGTGATCGACGCTTCAGGCAGCGCCGTGCGCGCCGACAAAGCCTCCTCGATGGCGCTTTCGGGCACGGTCGAGGTTGACGGTACGCCCGCCCGCACCGTGTTCGACCTGCTGAAAGAGACGCAGAAAACCTATACCGTGGAGTGGGCCTCCCGCATCACCGGGATCCCCGCCGACAAGATCAGGGAGTTGGCAGAGCTGTATGCCGCGGGTCCCTCGTCTCTGTGCCTGGGTTGGGGCGGAAACGACAAGATGAGCAACGCCGACATCGCCGGCCATGCCGCTGCGATTCTGACCGCCATAACCGGAAACATCGGCAAAGAAGGCGCCGGTGTGGGCGTGTACGTGGGTGCTTCTTACGGCGGCCATGCTGCGAAGCTCGGCTCGTGGGCTCTGCCCGAGTCGCTGGCTGCAAGCAAGGCCGATATTCCCATGTACGATCTGCGTTACAAGAAGAATTCCGTTCGCGCTCATATCGCCATAGGCGACAAGCTTGCTCAGTGCATGGCGAACATGACCAAAAGCGAGGAGTGGGCGCGCAGCCTCGACCTTATCGTCACGGCGGATCCGTATTTCACCGAGGCGGCGAAGTGGGCCGACTACGTTCTTCCCCTAACCAGCCGTTTCGAGTACGACGAAGAGATCGGCAACATCGCAAGCGGCTACAGCCACATCGTGATGCAGCAAAAGATCATCGATCCTCTGTTCGAGGCCCGTACCGATATGTGGCTCACGCGCGAGATCGCCAAGCGCATGGGGGTCGAAGATGCGTTGCCCAGCAACTCGCTGGAGCGCGCCCAGGCTGTTTTAGGCACATCGAAGGATCCCTACATCTCATCTCTGACGGTTGAGAAGCTGATCGATAACCAGGGCATGTGGCCTTGCGAGGGCATCGCCGAAGTGCGCCGCGTTGCTATGGACCGCGTGTTTTCCACGCTGTCGGGCCGTATGGACGTGTACTACGAGTCGCTTGTCGAAGATGCCCAGGAACTTCCCCAGTGGGAACCCTGCTCGGAAGCCACATGGGACAACCCCGAGCGAGAGCGCTTCCCGTTCCAGCTTATCAACGTGCGGTCGCGCTTCCGTATCCACAACCAGTTCAACGATGCCAAATGGCTCCAGCAGTTCTACGAGCCCACGCTGCACGTCAACCCCGCCGATTTGTCTTCGTGCGGCCTGAAAACCGGAGACGTTGCGAAGGTGTTCAACGATCGCGGCAGCTTCCAGGTGCGCGTGTCCGGAAACGAGGCGGTTCGCCCCGGATCGGTGCGCATGATCGAGGGCGCCACGGCCGACTACACCGTTGAAGGCAACATGCAATCGGTTACGAACGACCGGTTAATCGATCGTGGATCGAAGCTGATGTGCGGCCCGGTCATTCCGTTTTCCGACACGCTTGTCGCGATCCAGAAGGCATAGGGGGAGCCATGACGAAACTTGCAATTGCGGTCAATGTGGATCGCTGCGTGGGATGCCATACCTGCTCGATTTCCTGCAAGATGAGCAATAACGTTCCCGACGGTATGCTGTGGAACCGCGTGCTTACCGAGAACAGCGAGGTCATCGACGGTGCGGTGGGCGTCTATCCCGCCCTGTCGCGCGACTATCTTCCCCTTGCCTGTCAGCACTGCGAGAATCCCGCCTGTCAGAAAGTGTGTCCGACCGGTGCTACCTACAAAGATGACAAGGGCCGCGTCGAGATCGACTACGACAAATGCATCGGCTGCCGCATGTGCATGGCCGCCTGTCCGTACAATGCCCGCGTGTTCAACTGGACTGAACCGGTGCGCAGTGCGGGCGCGAGCTACGGCGAGGCCGACGTGCCTGTGCGCCCCAAGGGCGTGATGGAGAAGTGCACGCTGTGCCACGAGCGCACCGATCGGGGCGATGCCCCCATGTGCGTCGCGTGCTGCCCGGCCCGTGCGCGCGTCTACGGCGACCTGGATGATCCCAACTCGGATATCTCCAAGATCGCACGCGAGAAAAACGTTCGCATTCTGCTGGAAGAGATGGGCACGAGCCCCCAAGTCTTCTATTTCGGATAAGAGGTGCACTGATGGAATTGTCTACTAAAACGAAAGGCGCTCTGGGCGTGTTGGCGACCATCGCCGCTGTCGGTGTTGGCGCGTGGGTATACCAGCAGGTGATGGGTCTCGGTGCGACGGGTATGTCGAATGCGACCTCGTGGGGTCTCTATATTGCGATGTTCATGTTCTTTGTCGGGCTTTCCGCCGGCGGCCTGATCGTCGCCTCTTCGGCAAGCGTGTTCAACATCGAGAAGTACGAACGCGTCGCCGTTCCCGCCGTTATCTGCTCGATGGTGTGCATCTGTGCAGCGGGCATGTTCGTTCTCATCGACTTGGGCGGCATCGCGCGGGTGTGGCGGATCGCCACGGGACCGAACTTCTCGTCCCCTCTTCTATGGGATGTGTGCGTGATCACGCTGTACCTTACCATCAACATTCTCGACCTGGTCTTTTTGGTGCGGGGCAATCACAGGGCGGTGGCGGTTCTGTCCCGCGTGGCGCTTCCCACGGCCATCCTCGTTCATTCGGTGACCGCATGGATCTTCGGCCTGCAGATCGCCAAGACCTGGTACACGGCCATCATGGCTCCCATCTTCGTGGCCTCGGCTTGCGATTCGGGATTGGCGTTGCTTCTCATTACGCTTGTGGTTCTCGAGCGCTTCGGGGTGTTCGAGACGGGCGCGGAGCTGCTTGCGAGTTTGGCCGGGTTGCTGGCCGTCTTTATCGCGGTCGATGCGTTTTTCATTGGCTGCGAGCTTTTGACCATGGCGTATCCCGGTGGAGCGCACGCGCATGCGCTGTCCCATATGGCCGGGGGCGCGACCTCTCCATTCTTCTGGTTCGAGATCGTGTGTGGCTTGCTGGTTCCCTTCCTCGTCCTGGTGTTTTCGAAGAACCGACGGAGCAAGAAGCGTGTCGTGCTGGCTTGCGTCCTGGTGGTGCTGGGTGTGTTCTGCAAGCGCATCTGGCTTCTGTTCACGGCATTCATCACTCCTAATGTGCAAGGTGCTCCCGGCATCTCGCTGGGTACGCAGCACGCGGCGCTTTCCGGCGGTCGCGACGTGTGGGGGCTGGTTGGAACGTACGCCCCGACGTTTGTGGAGATCGCCATCGTGGCCGGGGTGATCGCGCTTGTTGCGGCGGCTTACATCGTGCTGGTGAACCGCTTCGTTCGATAGGGAAACGGTTCGCGCATGACGAGGGGGCGGCACATCTGCGCCGGCTCCCTCGTCATGCGATTTGGGCTTGCCGCGGGCAACCGCTCTTTCGCCCGCTTCGGTGCGGTATGTGATTAAGTCATAAAGCGGGGCGGTTCGCATGAGAGCGACCCGCCCCGTCGGGTATACTGGGCGGGTCGGATTAACCTAGTATCTCGAATGGGCTGGGACGGCGCCAAGTTCCGAACCTGGTCAGGTCCGGGAGGAAGCAGCCATAAGGGACCGCTGACGAGCGTCCCCGCCTATTCGGGATACTTTTTGCTTTACAGGCCCTCGGAGGCCGGCTCGAAGTCGAAAGGCGACGGATGGATCTGCTTTCCGCTCTCGTCGGGCTCATCAACGATCCGCGCGCCGCTATTGCGGCCTGGATCGTCGCATTGGGTCCCGTTCTTGTGTACACGCCCCTGTTCGTTATCGTGTTCGTAGAGACGGGTCTGGTGTTCTTTCCGTTTCTTCCCGGCGACTCCCTCCTGTTTGCAGCCGGTGTGTTCTCGGTCGACGGGGGAGGACTGAACCTTGCGGCGACGCTTGCGGTGTTCGCCTCGGCGGCTATTCTGGGCAACACGTCGAACTACTGGATCGCGCGCTTTTTCGGTACGCGCATCATCGATTCGGGTAGGGTGAAGGCTTTCACGCCCGAGCGTATCGCCAAGCTCGATCGGTTCTTCGAGCGCTACGGGGGGCTTACCATCGTCATCACGCGTTTCATGCCGTTTTTCCGCACGTTTGCCCCGTTCGTTGCCGGAACCGGGCACATGAATTTCTTGAGATTCACGTTCTACAACGCCGTGGGCGGCATTGCCTGGGTGTTCTCGTTCGTGTTGCTGGGTTACTTCTTCGGGGGCCTTCCGTTCGTCCAGGATCATTTCGAGATAATCGTGCTCCTTATCGTAGGCGTTTCGGTGCTGCCCGCTATCGTGGGCGCTGTGAAAGGGCTTATCGCTGCCCGCTCAGGCAGGTAAGCTTGGGTTAGCGGTATTATGCTCGATGGAACGAACCGTCCTTACCGGGCCAGAAAGAGCAGGGAGCAATGGCTGAGTCGCTGTACCGAAAGTACCGCCCGCAGGTCTTTTCCGACGTCGTGGGCCAAGAGCATATCGAGCGAACCATCAAAAATGCTATCGAGCAGGGGAAAGTAAGTCATGCCTACCTGTTCACCGGCCCGCGCGGCACGGGCAAGACCACCACGGCGCGGCTGGTTGCCAAGGCGCTGCTGTGCGAGTCGGGCCCTACGCCCGATCCCGACGGAACCTGCCCCGAATGCAAGCTGATCTCCGAAGGCGCTCATCCGGACGTGTACGAACTGGACGCCGCAAGCCGCACCGGCGTCGAGAACGTTCGCGAGGAGATCATCAGCCGCGTTCAGTTCGCCCCGACGCGCGGCGGGTACAAGGTCTACATCGTGGACGAGGTCCACATGCTTTCGACCGCGGCGTTCAACGCGTTGCTGAAGACGCTTGAAGAGCCTCCGTCGCACGTCGTGTTCATCTTGTGCACCACCGATCCGCAGAAGGTTCCCGAAACCATCCATTCGCGCTGCCAGCGTTTCGATTTCCGTCGCATCGCACCCGAATCCATCGTGTCGAGGCTGGGTGCGGTGTGCACGGCCGAGGGCGTTCGGTTCGAAGGAGAGGCGCTCGAGTTGATCGCCCGTCGGGCGGAAGGGGGCCTGCGCAACGCGCTCACCTCGCTCGAGCAGATCATTGCGTTTGAAAACGGCGATGTGACGCTGTCTGGAGCCGAGCGCCTGCTGGGCTCCATCGACTCGAGCGAGATGGTCGAGCTGATGGCGGCGGTCGGGGTTCGCGACGTTGCCGCGTGTTTCCGCTGGGTCGCCCAATATGTGGAGACGGGTGCCGATCTTGCGCAGTTCACGCGCGATATGTCGGAGCGTGTGAGGAACATGTACATCATGTCTCTCGCGGGTTCCGACGTCGATCTGGATATCACCGACTCCGAGCGCGGCGAGCTTGTTCGCGAGCTGGCGGCGTTTGGCTCCGATCGCCTGGCCCGCCTCATGGGCGTGCTGGGAGATTTGACAGTCGAGCTGAAGACGTCGTCGAATCCGCGCCTGTCGTTTGAGATCGCCCTCACGCGCATGGTGCGTCCCGATTCCGATCTGACCGTGGCATCGCTCGCCGAGCGCATCGAGGCCCTTGAATCCGGCTATTCCGCCGTGGCTCACGTGGCGTCGCCGGCCGGCTCGTCGGTCGCGTCCGACACCGTAGGGACCGTTTCGACGTCTCGGCCTCGGACGGAGGATCGCCCGCAGAGGTCGGCCGCGCCCGAGGTGGTATCCTCGCCCGTGCAGTCCGAACGGACCGCACGGGCGCGCGAATCCGCACCGGCGTCTGAGCCTTCCACCCCTACCGCCGAGTGCGGCCCGCTCTCCCAGCAGACGCGTTCGGTTTTGGCGAATCCCGCTTCGCTCCAGCGCCTATGGCAAAGCGTTCTGTCCGACGTGAAAAAGCAGAAGGCGGCCTACGGGGTGCTGTTCATGAATACCAAGGCGACGTTCGATTCGGATCGGGACATGGTGCTGATCCAATTCGGAGCCGAGGCGGGTTTTGCATATGGAGCGGTTCAGAAGCCCGAAGTGCGGGAAGCCGTTGACGTGTCGTTTGCCAAGAATGCGGGCGGGTTCGTTCCTTACGGCTTTGTTCAGGCGGGAGGGGCAGCGGCGTCCATGGGCGCTTCCGCTTCCGAGGGCGCCCCGGTTCAATCGACGGCTACCACGGCTGCGGCCGCGAGGGCCGCAGCGAGTTCGGCCGTCGCACGGGTTCGGGAGGCGCGCGAGGCCGTTTCCGCCTGTGACGCCCCTGCCGTTCGGGCGGGCGCTGCCGCGAACGGATCACCGGTGCCGCAGCCCTCGCAGCCGCCCGTTCCGCCCGCACGCGAGGCACCCGCTTACGAACCCGTTCCCTACGACGACGTCGCGTATTTCGGGGAGCAGGACGAGTATCCTGGGTCACCCGCACCCGCACCCGCACCCGCACCCGCACCCGCACCCGCACCCGCACCGGGCGGCGATGCGAACGACATCTCGCATGTCGAGCGCATGATGCGCGGCGCGTTCGGGGGCTCGGTGTCGTTTACGGAGCTCAATTAGCCTTCGGCCTTCTCCGTCTTGCAGAAATCAGGCTTCGGGCCGCCGTTTCGGGGTCGGATGCCTTAGACCAACCAACGAAAGGAAACCGCTATGGACATGAAGAAAATGATGAAGCAGGCCCAGATGATGCAGCTGGAGCTTTCGCGCGCTCAGGACGAGATCAAAGACATGCGCTTCTCCGCTTCGGCGGGCGGCGGTATGGTCGAGGCTACCGCCAAGGGCGACAACACGCTCGAGAGCGTCACGATCCATCCCGATGCGGTGCAGATGGCCGATGCCGAAATGCTGCAGGATATGGTGCTTGCGGCTGTGAACGAGGCTCTGCGCGGAATCGCAACCCAGTCCGAGCAGCGCCTGTCGGCTGTTACCGGTGGCATGAACATTCCCGGTCTGAGGTAGTCGATGTTTATCGCCCCCGCGCTTCAAAAACTGCTTGACGAACTTGAGCGCCTGCCTGGAATCGGCCCGAAATCGGCTCAGCGCATCGCGTATTGGATGCTGAATACCGATCGTGACACGGTCGTGCGCCTTGCGGATGCTATCACCGAGGTCAAAGATACGGTGCGGTTCTGTTCTCGGTGTTTTAACTACGCCGAAGACGATCTGTGCGAGATTTGCCGTTCGCGCGAGCGCGATCATACCTGGATCTGCGTGGTGTCCGAACCGCGCGACATCCCGTCCATCGAGCGCACGGCGGTGTTCAAGGGGGTCTACCATGTTTTGGGCGGCGAGCTTTCCCCCATGGACGGTGTGGGTCCCGACGACCTGCATATTGCCGAGCTGCTCCGGCGCCTGTCTGATCCGTCCATCCGGGAAGTCATCATCGCCACGAACCCCAACGTCGAAGGCGAGATGACGGCGGCCTATCTTTCACGCCAGATCAAATCGCTGGGAGTGAGGGTCACCCGGCTTGCCAGCGGCTTGCCGGTGGGGGGCGATTTGGAATTTGCCGACGAGGTGACGCTGGGTCGCGCGATTGAGGCGCGCCGCGAGCTTTAGGCGGGGGCGATTTCCTGGAATCCGTCCGATGCGAAAAACGTGCCGTGCAGGTACTCCCTCACCGCAGATGCGGGATCGTCGGACTGCGCGAAGAACACCTCGACCCCGTTCTTTTCGAGGGAGGCGCGTACGGCGCCGTCGATGCTTCTGCATACAAGCGCTTGTGCGCCTAGTGACTGAACCAGATCGCTGCGCTGGTGGCTGGGAAATTCTGCCAGAGGGATGGTGCGGCTGCCCACGACGACGCCGCGATCCACTCGATAGAATGTGAGATCGGTTGCATGTGCGAAAAGGGCGGGAATGTGAAGCCCGTTGCATGCTACCGCGACGACCATGGCGCTCCTTCTTCTCGACTGGCCGACAACCACGATAACCTTTCGTCGTCCGGCTGCCGCAATCCCTCGCCGAGCGGATGGGTAAATTCCGTGAACGACAGGGCGTAGAGGAAAGAAGCGCCTTCAGGCGCATGCGATTGGAAAACGAGGGTCGGGCAGCGACTCGTTACGAGCAGGCGGTCATCGCCGCAGTTCCCAGCACCATGAGGGCCAACCCGAACCCGGCTCGCTTCGCGAGGCGCTCTTTGAGCACGATGGAGGCGAACAGAACCGATACCAGCACGGACAGCTTGTCGATCTGCACTACGGTGCTGACCACGCCCGTTTGTATGGCGTAGTAGTAGCATAGCCACGATCCTGCGGTGGCAAGCCCCGATAGGGCGAGAAATCCCAGTTCGCTTCTGTTGATGAGGGCAATTTGGGGAGACTTTCCCTTCCATGCGACGATCGTCCAGGCCACAGCCAGCACCACGCAGGTCCGTACGGCGGTTCCCAGATTCGAGTCGATTCCATCGATACCGATTTTGCCCAAGATAGAGGTGAGTGCGGCGAATAGGGCGGCGAGAACCGCGTAGACGGGCCACGATGCTGTTCCGAGGCGTTCCCCGATGTCTGTCCTTTTGATCATAAGCAACGTGCCGATAAGGATCGCGGTTATGCAAACGAGCTTCAAGCCCAGGTGACTGGTCTCGCCGAACAGAACGATGGCCAAAAGCGCGGCAAGCGCCGCGCTGCTTTTGTCGATGGGCGCCACCTTGTTAACGTCTCCCTGGGACAGCGCCTTGAAATAGCATATCCACGAGCCGCCCGTCGCAAGGCCCGATAGGGCCAGAAACAGCCAGGTTGCTGGAGAGATGTCGGGAATCGAGGGAAGCGAGCCGGACAAGGCGGCGATGCACCACGCCGCCACCGCGACGACGCTGGTCCTTACCGCAGTGGCGACGTCGGGATCGGTGGTTCGCACACCCAGCTTCGATAGGATCGAAACCAGACCCGCGAACAGCGCCGAGGCGCATGATGCCGCAATCCAACCCATACCGTTCGCCTCTTTCGATCGGTTCGAGCCCCGCATCGATCGAAATCCGAACCGAGGCCCCGTGAGCTTCCCTGCGCTACGATCGCGAGCGCTTGCGCTCGAGATCGGCTCGATGGGCGCGACCGGGACGGAAATCGCCCCCTGAACCAGAGCGCCCCCTTGTCGGAGCGCTCTGGTTGCCTCCGCGGTTTTTCGTGCGGCTTTGGCTGCGTTTATCAAGAGCGCTCGACGTCGGACGGGAGCCGGAGGATCCCTTCTTTCTGCCGTTGTGCCTCTTTATCGCTGTGGTTGCAGCTTCGGCTTCGCGTTTGTGCGCTTTGCGCTGGGTCTTGGCTCTCAGCTCCTTTTTGGCCGCCGCGATTTCGGGGTCGCGTTTCGCCTGGAACTCCATCTGCTTGGCCGCGGCATCCGCTTCGGCTGCGGAGAAATCAAACGAGGCCAGCTTCATTTCGGGGATGTCCTGCTTGATGAGTTTCTGGATGTCCTTCAGGGCATCTTCGGTTTCGGGGGTGACAAACGAGATGGAGAACCCGGCCGCACCCGCCCGTCCCGTGCGTCCGATGCGATGCACGTAGTCTTCGGGTTGCGTGGGCAAATCGTAGTTGATGACGTAGTCCACTTCGGTGACGTCGATGCCGCGGGCGAGCACGTCGGTGGCGGTAAGGATATTCACTTCGCCCGACGAAAATCGATCGAGCGCTCGTTTGCGCTGGTTTTGGCTGCGGTCGGAGTGGATGGCCTCTACGCTGTATCCGGCTCGCTTGAGGCGTCGCGCCGTCGAATCGGCGCGCGAGCGGGTGCGGGCGAAAATGATGACGCGCTCGGCGCCCTTCTCTTCCAGCACGGCCTTCACCAGGGAGGGTTTGACGGTTTGAGGGGTGCGGATGATGAACTGGTCGATGGTGTCGGCCACATCTCCCTTATGGGCGATCTCGACGAGAGCGGGGTCGTGCAGCATCGTGTTCACCGTGGACATGATCGAGCGGTCGATGGTCGCGGAGAACAACAGCGTTTGCCTGTTTTTGGGCGTAGCGGCCACGATTTTCTTCACAGCGGGGAGAAAACCCATGTCCAGCATTCGGTCGGCTTCGTCGAGAACCAGCGTCTCTACGCCCTTCAGGCTGACCGCTCGTTGATCCAAAAGGTCGATCAGGCGCCCAGGCGTGGCGATGAGCACATCGCATCCGCTTTTGATGCGCTCGATCTGAGGGGCGTAGGACAGGCCGCCTACTACGATGGCGGTGCGGTGGCGGGTGTGCCGGACGATGGCTTCGCACACCTCTCCGATCTGCTGGGCAAGCTCGCGGGTGGGCGTGATCACCAGCATCAGGGGACCGGAGCCTTTTTTGGCATGCCCCAGCCGATCGAGCGCAGGCAGCGAGAATCCGCCGGTTTTCCCGGTTCCCGTCTTGGCTGCGGCTATCACGTCGCGGCCCTCCAGGATCAGGGGAATCGCCTGCTGCTGGACGGGCGTGGGCTCGGTGTAGCCCATATCCTCGACGGCAGCGAGTGTTTCGGCCGAAAGGCCCAGTTCTGAGAACGATTTCAAGTTGTGTTTCCTCTCGCGTTAGCGAACGTGCGCGGGTCGATGCCCGATGTAGAACCGGGCGAAATGCTTCTTCCTCAGAGGATCCGAAGGATCGCGCGAGACCCGTGCGAGCTTCAAAGCGGCGGCGGCAATGTCGCGTGCGGCGTTCGGCCTGCGTATGAAATGGGCGTTCACCAGCATCGCGTCAATTCCGTGGGGGTTTCTCATGATGTAGCGCAGAGCGTCCACAAGCTCGCGCGGCGTGGTGACGTGCATGGCCGCGCTTGCCGAGGTGAGCATCTCGACGTTGATCTTTTCCTGGCCGTAGGCGCGGCCCACGAGGATCATGGGAACTTCGGCGCACAGGCATTCGGTCACCGTGAGACCGCCGGACTTGCATACTACCAGATTGCTGGCGTTCATAAGCGCGGCCATGCCGTCCACATATCCGAAGACGGTCATGTTATCCAGCTCGTAGTCGCGCTTCATGGCGTGCAGGTGCTTTTCGTATTCGGCATCGCTGCCCGCGATGAATACCAGGTGCAGGTTGGAAAGCGTGTGGAGATACGGGACAACCTCGTCCAAAGCTTCGCGGAAGCGCAGGTACGGAGTGGGAAGCTGAGCGCCCGCCAAAACCAGCACGACGGTCTTGTCTAAGGGAAGCCCTAGCTTTCGACGGGTTTCCTCCCGGTCGTAGGGTTTCCGGAAATCCTCGCGCGTGGGGATGCCCGTGATCTTGATGCGGTCGTCTTCCACTTTGCGCGCGCGCAGCGTTTCGGCCATCGACTGGGTGGCTACGCAGAACAGATCCGAGCTCTTGTGCGGCCACAGGCCTTCCGTTTCGTAATCGGTGGGGACGCCGATCACGGGGAAATCCTGTTTGGTAAGCATGCGCGCGGCGATGGCGGAGTTCGCCGCCGTGATGTGCGTCGCTACGACGGCGCGGGGCCTTCGCTCGGCTATGTAGCGGGTGAACGGGGCGTACATGATGTGCGACCAGATGGTCCCGCCGCCCCATAGGACACGTCCGGTGAAGGTGTAGCGCCAGACCAGGTCGTAGATGGGGCGGGTTGCCCCGACGAAGTAGGAGGCGGCTCGATCGCCGTCGAATCTGTGGCGACCCCAGTCGAGGATGTCGACCACTTCGACCTCGAGATCGCGCGGGGCCAGATCGAATCCTTCATCGCGCAAAAGCTCGAGCGCCTGTGCAACCGATTTCGCCGCGCTCTTGTGACCCGATCCCACCGAGGCATGCACGACCATTACCAGCGGTTTTTCATGTTGGGACGTGCAAGTTGCGGCCGAGGGGCCGTCAAGGGGGGCGAAAGCCGCGTTTTTAGCGCGTGCGGCGGGCTTGAGGTTCGTCATGTCTTCATTCTAGCCGATGTTTCATTTTCGGGTCGCTTTTTGTTTTCGCTCAGCGAGGAGGGCAATTTTCTTCTTGCAACCGAAGGTTGTCTCTGCAATAATGTTCGGGCTGCTCTTAGAGTAGGCTCTGTCCCCATAGTCTATCGGTTAGGACGCGGCCCTTTCAAGGCTGAGAGACGAGTTCGACTCTCGTTGGGGGCACCACGAAAACGAAGCGCTCGGGTATTTCCGGGCGCTTTTTGTTTTTGCTTCGCAGTTTGCACCCTATCCGGCACTTGCATCACCGGACGCCGGCGCATCTTAGAGAATCGGGTGCGTGCCGATAGACGATCGTGCGCGGGTCCCTACGGTTCCTTTGACAGCGGATCGCCATCGAGGCGATCAAGCGCGCGTATGTCGCGAAAAGCGTAGCCTATGAGACCGATGAACAGGAACAGCGCTCCGGAAGCCACGAAGAAGGGGGCGATGCCGATGCGCTCGGCAAGCATGCCCCCCACCGCGACGCCTGCGGGTGCCGCGATGCCGATAGCCGCGTACAGGAATCCGAGGGCGCGCCCGGTTTTCTTTTCGGGTACGTTTTTTTGGATAAGCGTCATAACCGGTCCGTTAAACCACGACATGAACACCGAGGCCGCGCCCATGAGCGCCACGTAGACCCAGAAGGCGTCGGGGGGAAGCAGGCCGGCCGCGATGGTGGGCGCTGCAACGAGAACAGACGACACGCACAGCAAGAGGGCGAGACGACGCCCGCCGCCCCAGGCCATGATGATGCCGGCGCCCACAAGCATGCAGGTTCCCGATATCGCTTCGGCGATGGAGACCATGGACCCGTCGGCTCCGAAGTACTGAGTGCTCATGAGCGGATATACCGCAGAGATCGATGAGAACGCCATAATGCCCACGGTCAGGCCGCCCAGCAGCATGGCCAGTCCGCGCGTGGCCGCCAGCGCCCGCCATCCTTCGGCCATCTGCCCCAGAACCGAGGAGCCCTCCTCGGACTTTACGGTGGGGATCTTCACCAGCAGCATGGCTGCGACGGCCGCGACAGCGCCCGCAAATTCCAGTGCGAGCGCGAACGGCAACCCGAATGCGGCGTACAGTCCGATGCCGATGGCCGGAGCGCACACGTTCGCAAGGCTGGAGAGTACCTGGTCCAGCGTGTTGATGCGCAGCAGGTGGCGCTCGGGTACGAGCATGGGCATGGCGGCCATCATCGCGGGCCCGTGCACGGCGGAAAACGCGCTGCGGATCGCGCCGAAAACGCAGATGAGGAGCAGCGACGATTCTCCCGTCACGAGAGCGACCGCAAGTGCGAGCGAGGTGAATCCCGAGCCGAAGTCGCCGGCTATGATGAGCGCCTTGCGGTTGAAGCGGTCGGCCAGCATTCCGCCAAGCGGGGACAGCACGCCTTGGGGAAGCAGGGCGCATACCATGATAAGCGAAAGGGCGAGCGCGCTTTGGGTTGTTTGCGTAACGTGCCAGATGATAGCCCATCCGGCTGCACCGCTTGTGATGATGGAGAAGGCCTGTCCGATCCAGATGGTTGCCACGAGGCTCGGCCAGCGGGGGGACAGCGGCCGCCCCGAGGCGCTTTTCAGCTCGTCGTGCGAAGATTCGGTGGGTGGGAGCTGTTCGTGCGATCCTGCCAAGGACGTTCCAATACATCTGCGGCAATGATGAAAAGATGGTGCCCTCGGCAGGATTCGAACCTGTGGCTTTCTGCTCCGGAGGCAGACGCTCTATCCCCTGAGCTACGAGGGCACGCGAAAGCAAGTATACTACGCTACTACGGATAGACCATTTGCAAAGTTGAAGGAATTAGGGCTTTTATGCAACAAACGGTGGCGTTTACGCGCATGTCATACGGAGTCGATGCGGTGGGTCGCTTGGACGACGGCAAGGCGGTGTTCTGCCCGCTGGTCGCTCCGGGCGATACGGCCGCGGTCGAGGTAGTCGAGGACAGGGGGTCGTTTGCGCGCGCAAGGCTGATCGAGGTGGTGGAGCCCTCGCCCTGCCGCGTCGAGCCCGCCAGTTTGTACGATCAGCTTTCGGGGGCCGCTCCCTGGCAGCATCTTTCGTACAAAGCCCAGTTGAAGGCGAAACGCGACAACGTGGTGTCCCAGCTGGTTCGCACCGCGCATCTTGCTCCCGAGAAAGTCGAAGATCTGGTGGCGCCCACGATGCGCTGCAAGCGCGAATGGGCGTATCGCAACAAGATCGAGATGAGCGCCCGCATCGATGATAGGGGCGTCTTCAATCTGGGTTATATGCGCGAGGGCACCGACGAGCTTCTTCCCGTCGAGCAAACCATGCTTGCCCATACGAAGATCCAAAAGGTTCCCAAGGCGCTGCGCGGCGCGATGCGCTTCGTTCTGGGCAATCGGGATCTGGGGATCTATCGCGTCGGGGTGCGCCACAGCATGGCTACCGGCGAGTTGGAAGTGGCGGCGTGGACCAGACCGGGTCCGTTTCCGCGCGCTCTGTTCGCCAAAACCGTGGGCGATGCATGCAAAGCCGCCAGCATCGTGCGCGTTATGGCCGACGAAGGCGCCGCGCGCCGCATCAAGGGGGTCGAGACGCTTTCCGGGCGCGGTTTCTGGCGCGAACGCGTGGGCGATTTCTGCTTCTCGACGCAGGCCCCGTCGTTTTTCCAGGTGAATACCGCGCAAGCGGGTCGTCTGGTGGAGCAGGTGATAGAAGGACTCGGTGGTGTTGCCGGCAAATACATCGCCGATCTCTATGCCGGGGGAGGAACCTTCTCCATTCCGATTGCAGCGGCCGGAGCCGATGTGGTTGCGGTCGAATCGGCCGGATCATCCGTTCGTGACCTGCGGTTCAACGCTGATTTGAACGGCGTTCAGATCGACGTTGTGGGCGGCGATGCCGCCCGCGAGCTTGCGGATCTGGGCGAGCTGGACGCGCTGGTGGTCGATCCGCCTCGCGCCGGACTTGCCGCAAGCGTTCCGTCCGATATCGCCGTCGCGCGTCCCCGCAAAGTGGCGTACGTGAGTTGCGATCCTGCCACGTGGGCGCGCGATATCGAAAGATTTTCCCAGGTGGGATACGAGTTGGAGCGCGTGCAGCCGGTCGACATGTTCCCGCAGACCTTCCATGTGGAGGTTGTTTCCATCCTCTCACGGGTTCGCTAGGCGCGGGCTCGCAGCGCGCAGGGCGGGTGTGTTTGCTAACCCGAAAAAATGTCGCAGGGTACGTGAACGTTGATATTGACGTGAAGGAACTGAAGCGAGACAAGCTGCCGCCGAAGGCGACGTACAGGCAGATTCAGGCGTATGTGCTTGAAAAGTACGGGCTGAAGGTATCGACGCTGAATATCGCGACCGTGAAAGACGAATGAGGGCTTGAGAAGCAGTTCTCCTACAAAGAGGGAGGCACGGCTGTTAAAAACCGACCTCAATGCCCGAAGGAAAAGCACGATGCGATAGTGGATGCGTTCAGACATTTTAAGATGATTCCCTGAGCAATAAGAATGACCATGAAAGAGCGAGGTTAGCCAGATGGCTGCCTCGCTCTTTCATGGTCATTCTTACAAAAATCCTCCTATGTTCTTGTCTTAACATAGGAGGATTATCATCACACAATTACAATCGATTTTTGTTTTTACTTAGCTTCATCTATTTTGTCTTTTGCTTTTTCTACAACTTCTTCCGCAATATCTTTAGCGTTTGATGCTACTTCTTTTGCTTTGCCTATGGCCTGATCAACAAGACCTGACGCTTTTTCTGCGTTATCGCCTGTAATTTCGCCAGATACTTCTTTCACTTTCCCTTTTACTTTATCGGTAAATCCCTTATCTGCCATAATAAATACCCCCTTGAGCTAAAACTATATGAATAATAGATAGATAGATATAAGATATGTCATATACCTATCTTATAGATAAATGATATATATTTTCAATTTTATGTCAATGGATATTGAAATAATAATCTTCCATCGGTTGATTTTTGGATAAACGGTAGTCTCACGCTCAGTTTCTGACTGGAATTGTCCAATTGCTGAAAAGGGATGGAGCATGAATTAGTGCGCGGAACACCATGTACGCGAGCAAAATCGGACTCACGCTGCATGTGGAGGTTGTTTCCATCCTCTCACGGGTTCGCTAGGCGCGGGCTCGCAGCGCGCAGGGCGGGTGTGTTTGCCCTGCTTCGCGCGGAGTTGTTGTAAGGTTTTGCTTTTCGTCCCGTACTTGCTGGTACAATCGGGAAATCTACAGATGGGGGCTCGCGTGCGGGCTCCCGCATGAAACGAGAAGGAGGGTGCCGCATGGCCCTGTACACTCCCGAATACCAGCCGACGGGTGACGAGGTTGCCGTTGTCGTCACTTCACAGGGAACCATCCGTGTGCAGCTGGCGGGCAAGGACGCTCCCATCCACGTCGGCAATTTCGTCGAGCTCGCGCAGAAGGGCTTCTACGATGATCTGAAGTTCCACCGCTATGTCCCCGGATTCGTCATTCAGGGCGGCGACCCCAAGACCCGCGAGCACTCGGGCGAGGACGTGGCCCGTTTGTCCGGGAGTCCGTTTTCCGGTTTGGGTACGGGCGGTCCTGGCTACTGCATCAAGGGCGAGTTCGCCACGAATCCCAACAACTCCCACGAGGACGGCGCTTTGGCCATGGCCCGCTCGCAGGATCCCGATTCGGCGGGCTCTCAGTTCTATTTCTGCTTGGGCGCCCAGCATATGCTCGATTCGGGATACACCGTGTTCGGTCAGACCATCGAGGGCAAAGACGTGATCGGTAGGCTTCGCGCCGGCGACGTGATCGAGAGCGTCACCATTGAAAACGCAGCCGAATAGCCGCAAAGCGGGCTTGGTTCGGTAAACAGAAGGGTTCATATGAACAAGGATCTATTCCATCAGGCCAATGCGATGGTCGCGGCGAAAGATTACGAGACCGCGCTTCGGCTCTACAGCGCCTGCATGTCCGACGAGCAGGGGCTCGAGTCGGGCGAGGAGGGGCTTTTGTACCATCGCATGGGCAACTGCTACACGAAGATGAAGCGTTACGCCGAGGCTATCGAGACCTACGGCAAGGCCACTGCCGATTCGGGTTACGACGCCTGCGGAGCGGTGAATTACAACGTGGGCATGGCCTACGCGGCGCTTCACGATTACGCCGAGGCTGTCAAGCATTTCGAGATCGCCGTATCCGACCGCAGCTACCCGACGCCCTACAAGGCCCATTCGGCTTTGGGCAACGTGCTGCTGAAGCAGGGCAAGTCCGCCGAGGCGGGCGTGGCGTTTCGCGAGGCGGCTTTGGACGACTCGAACCCCGATCCCACCAAGGCCCTGCTCAACCTGGGTGTTTGCTTTATGGCGCTCGATCGTCCGGCCGATGCGGTGGCATCTTACGAAAGCGCCCTGCAGTTCGACATGAAGCAGAGCGTGCGTAACAAGCTGTACGCCAGCCTGGGTCAGGCCTACACCGCATGCGGTCAGATGCAGAAGGCGGTTGACGCGTTCGAGCAGTCCATAGCCGACCGCACCTACTTCCTCACGTCTTCAGCCACGGTAGACTACCAGCGTGCGGTAGCCGCGGTCTCCCAGGGGACTGCCGACGTGACCCAGGCGCTTCCCGTGCTTGCGGGCAATGACATGTCGGGGCTCGATGTCCCCGCCAATCCCACCAACGCGCTTGCGGACCGCGAGGCATACGAGCCCGCTCAGGCTGAGGACGATCCGTACTACTATGCCGACAACTACGGCGACGAGACGTATCAGAACGGCGAGGACCGCTTCTTCAACGCCACCGATGAAGAGCTCGAGCGTTGGTCCAAGGGCGTGATGAAGCAGGAGCGCAGGGGCCGCGGAGCCGGTCTCAAGGCGCTGATCGTCGTTATCTTGCTGCTGCTTGCGGCTTTGGGCGCGGGTATCTTTCTGTACCTGCAGGGCTACGGCTATCCCACTCAGGAGACGGCGGTCACCCAGCTGTTCTCCAATCCTTCCAGCGCAGTTACCGGAGCGTTCAGCGATAGCGTTTCGGCCGACGAGGCCAAGAACATGGCTGCTTTGATCCCGCAGGACTCGAAGGCCACTATCGACGGTATCGATCGCAGCGCCGCCTCTTCGACGGCGTATGTAACCGCCGTCACGCCCGGTGGCAGTTCGGTCCAGTACAAGGTTGATCTGGTGCGCGATAAAGTCAGTTGGAAAATCTCCAACGTTGAGCTATATTTCGCAAGTCAGAATTAACGGTGAAGCGACGGCGAGGGCCGTCTGAATGAAAGGAAGCACATGGCAGTCCAGAAGACCTACACCATGATCAAGCCCGACGGCGTCCGCAACGGGCATATCGGCGAGATCGTCAACCGTTTCGAGCGCGCCGGCCTTTCCATCGAGCGCATGGAGATGGGCATGGTGACCGCTCAGCAGGCAGCCGCCAACTATGCCGAGCACGAGGGCAAGCCCTTCTACGAGGGCCTGGTTTCCTACATCACGTCCGGCCCCGTGGTGAAGATGGTCGTTTCCGGCGAGGGCGCCGTCGCTAAGGTGCGCACCCTCATGGGCGCAACGAATCCCGCCGATGCGGCCCCCGGTACCATCCGCGGCGACTTCGGTCTGATCATGGACGAGAACGTCATCCACGGTTCCGACTCCCCCGAGTCGGCCGAGCGCGAGATCGGTATCTTCTTCGCCTAAGCTGCATTCTGGAACCGTGTCCAGGAGGCCGTCCCGACAGGGCGGCCTCTTTCAATTTCACGGGCGATCGAGAGGTTCGCGTACCTGTGCTGGGAAGGGGTGCGTCGACTGCCCCTTTTCGCTTTCCCCAAGAATCTGGTTAGCATAGATTATCAGGTGTTTCAGCTATGAATTTTTACTCTGGCATTCTCGGCTATGGTAGACTTCAAGGCTACTTGCAAACGAGATTCAAGGGGCTTTACTCAATGTCCTTTTTAGACTTCTTTTCCGGACTCACCGGCCGCATGGGCGCCGATATGGCCATCGACCTCGGCACCGCCAATACGCTTATCGCCATCTCGGGAGAGGGCATCGTTATCAACGAGCCTTCGGTTGTCGCTATCGAACGGCATACCAATCGCGTTTTGGCGGTGGGCCACGAGGCGAAGAACATGATCAACCATACGCCCGACGCGTTTTCCGCCGAACATCCCCTCAAGGACGGCGTTATCGCCGACTACGATATCACCGAGGCCATGATCTCGGCGTTCATCAACAAGGCGGCACCCCGCAAGTACCCTTGGCAAGCAAAGCCCCGCGTCGTCGTGTGCATTCCCTGCGGCGCTACGTCCGTCGAGAAGCGCGCGGTGTTCGAGTCCACCATTCAGGCCGGCGCCCGCCAGGCCTTCCTTATCGAAGAGCCCATGGCCGCCGCCATGGGCGCCGATCTGCCGGTCACCGAACCCACCGGTTCGATGGTCGTCGATATCGGCGGCGGCACCACCGAGGTCGCGGTCATCTCGCTTGGCGGCATCGTGACGTCGTCGTCGCTGCGTTTGGCGGGAAACCGCATGGACGAGGCGATCTCCATGCATCTGCGCGATCTGCTGGGTATCAAGATCGGCGAGCGCACGGCCGAGGTCATCAAGATCAAGATCGGGTCCATCCTTCCGTTCGAAGACGGTCACGAGCGCGATATGATCATCTCCGGCCAAGACGTTCTTACCGAACAGCCCAAAGAGGTCACCATCCAGTCCGAGGACGTGCGCGCTGCGTTGGTGCAGCCGTGTGAGGAGATGGTTCTGAACATCAAGGAGACGTTCAAGAAAACCAATCCCGATCTGGCAAGCGACATCATCCAGAACGGCATTCTGCTTACCGGAGGCGGCGGCCTTCTGGCCGGTCTGGACCGATACCTTACCGACAAGCTCGAAATTCCCGTCTGGACCAGCGAGACCGCGCTAACCAACGTGGTGACGGGGTGCATGAAGGTCCTCGATACGCCTACCGCGCTTCGCCAGACCCTCATGCGCACGCGATAGCCTGTGCGCGCGGAGCGGTATGTCGCTGAATTTTCAACAGAGCTCATCATCTTTCATCAGGCGCATCCTTGCGGTTGTCCTGCTGGTCGTCTCGCTTGTTCTGGCGGTCGTCTATCTGCGCGAAGGCGACGAGGGGCTGCTTCACAGCCTGCAGGCTGGCGTGAGGGGGGGCGTCGCCCCCATCTCGCAGGTGGGCGCCGGTATCGATGGCGCGGCTGAATCCGCGACAACGGCGCTGTCCGATGCGACGGCATCCGAGGGGACCCTCAGCCAACTACGGGCGCAAAACGCCGAGCTGCGCCAGCTGGTTTCCGATGCCGAGGAGTCGCGCCAGGCGGCCGCGCGCCTCGAGGGTCTGCTGAACATGAAGGAATCCACAGGTCTGGAGGGCAAGGGCGCCAAGATCATCGGCCGCAGCTCCGATGCGTGGAACCAGTCGCTTGTCATCAACGTCGGAGCACAAGACGGGGTGTCCACCGGCATGGCCGTCATGGGCGCATCGGGCGTTATCGGCCAGATCTCAAGCGTCAGCCAGAACACGGCTTCGGTTCGTCTGCTGACCGACGCGAATTCGGGGGCGGCCGTGATGATCCAATCGAGTCGAGCGCACGGCATCGTTCGCGGGTCGCTTGACGGCCTGCTTCGCCTGGAAGATATCGACGAGGGAAGCCTGCCGTCTGTGGGCGACGTGGTTATCACCTCCGGTTTGGGCGGGAGCTATGTAAGCGGCCTTTTGGTGGGGTTTGTGGTGAGCGTCGAGGCATCGTCGGCCAACGCGACCGGCACCATCGTGGTCTCTCAGAACGCCAAGGTGAGCGCTATGGAAGAGGTGTTCGTCGTGATTGCGCAGACTGGCGCTGCAACCGATGCGGACAGTCGTGCGGCAAGCGGATCCGGCTCGTCTGCGGGCGGTTCGTCTCCCGCCGCCTAGGTTTACGCGCGCTTGGCGCGAGAAGGGTTTCGGTACTGCATGAACGTCTCCAACGACAGCGTACTCGGTTTCGCGGGCGCTTCGATCGCCCTGCTACTTCAGTTGCTGGCGGCGCCTGCGCTGGCCATCGGCGGCTCCGTGCCCAATTTCGTCATCGTGTTCGTCATGGCCTATGCTCTGGTGCGTCCGCAGCGCCTCGGGTCGGTCATGCCGTTTGTCCTGGGGCTGGCGTTCGATCTGACATCGGGTTCGCCGGTGGGCTCCATGGCGTTTTCCCTGCTGTTGGTTTCGATTGTCGTTTCCCGTTTGTTCGCGGCACTGGATAACGATGCAATGCTCGTTCCGCTGGTTCTGCTGGGTGCAGGCGTGCTGGTTGCCGAGCTTATCCATGCGCTGTTCATGCTGGCCGGCGGGGTGAGCGCTTCTTTGGGCGATGCCTTGGTTCACGTGGTGGTTCCCTGCACCGTGTACGAGTTCTTTCTGGGTGCGGCGGCGTATCTGGTTATGCGCCGGCTCGTCCCGCGCCAGACGGCGGCCGTTCCCACCAACGTCTCGAATGTGAGGTAGCCTTCGGATGCTGGTCGCCATCGTCGTCGCCGTTCTCACGCTGGTCGTCGCCGTGCTGGTTGCGGTGGCGTTCTTTGCGTTGCGCGAAAGGCTGCGCGGTTCGTCGTCGGTGCACGTGAAGCGCGGGAAGGCATCCGTCAGCTCCATTGAAACCCTCGATGTTTCGTCGGCGTCCTCGTCAATCGGCGACTTGCCCGACACGCACGTGAAATCGGCTTCCAGCCCCGACGGGCGTACCTCGACGGCCCTGAACGCGCGCTTCGCCGCAGTCGGCGTGTTCGCCGCGGGCGTCTTCACCGCCCTGGGTGCAAAGCTGTTCGGCATGCAGGTGCTTCAGTCTTCGTCGTATCGCAAGCAGGCGGATGAAAACAAGTACACCGATGTGTCGACTCCCGCTCCGCGCGGCTACATTTACGATGCCGATGGTGTCGCCTTGGTGAAGAATCGCTCGTCGCTCACCGTTCTCGCCGATGCCGACGTGCTGTCCGATCACGACGTGATCTTGCGGCTCTCGACGGTTCTGGGCATTCCCTACGGCGTGGTGCGCACGCGTCTGCAGGATACCTCGTCGGGTGCGCAGAGCCAGCGTGTTATCGCAAGCGACGCCTCCCTCAGAAGCGTCGCCTTCATCGCCGAGCACTCCGATGCGTTTCCCGGCGTGAACATACAGAACCGAACGATTCGCAGCTACCCCTACGGGGCGCTGGCCGCTCATGTGCTTGGCTACACGGGGGCGGTCTCGGATGACGATCTTAAGTCCGTTCCCTCGAATCGCTCCATCGAACTCGGTGACGAAGTGGGTAAAAGCGGCGTCGAGTACACCTACGACGAGATCCTGTCGGGCGAGCACGGCCGTCGTCGCGTTATGGCCGATGCCGACGGGAACGTGGTGCGCGTGGTGGCGGAAACGCAGCCGACGCGCGGAAGCGATCTGTACCTTACCATCAAGGCGCCGGTTCAGTATGTGGTCGATAAGGAGCTTGCCCAGCTCATTGCCCCTAAGGGTGTTATCGGAACGGGCAAGGGCGTGGCGGGGGCCTGCGTGGTCATGGATGTGACCGACGGGTCGATCGTGGCCATGTCCAGCTATCCCACGTACTCCCCGGAGACCTTCATCGGGGGGGTCTCGCAGGATATATGGGATCTGTATTCGTCTAAGTCTTCGTACTACCCGCTGCTGAACCGCACTATCTCGGGGACGTATGCTGCCGCTTCGACGTTCAAGTCGTTTACGGGTCTGGCGGCGCTTCGCTATGGGTTCGCCGATGCTTCGAAATACTGGACCTGTACGGGTTCGTGGGACGGGTTCAACACCGGAAGCCCCCAGAAGTGCTGGTTGAAAACGGGTCACGGCAGCCTGAATTTCAAAGGCGGCATCGTTCAGTCGTGCGACGTGGTGTTCTACGACATCGCCTACAACTTCTACTACGCGGGCAAGAGCCAGGGCGGGACGCTGTCGGATACCGCCATGCAGGAAGAGCCCGCCAAGTTTCGCTTCGGCCAGCTTACGGGCATCGATCTGGCATCCGAGGAGACGGGTCGAATTCCCACCCCCGAGTGGAAGCAGTCTTACTGGGCCGATGTGCCTACCGAAGGCGTGTGGCGCGGGGGAGATATGACCAACACCGTCATCGGTCAGGGCGACGTGCTGGTCACGCCCATGCAGGTGGCTGTGGCCTACGGAGCCATCGCTACGGGCAACCTCATGAAGCCCCATGTGCTCAAAGAGGTTCGCAACGGAGACAACGTGGCGGCCGTAACCTTCGAACCCCAGGTCATCGACGTTCCCGATGTCGATGAGAAGAACTACGCCATCCTGCGCGACGCCCTGAACGGCGTTGCCCCTGCCAACTCGACGCTTTCCCGGGCGTTTAGAGATGCCGGTATGGATCCGCAGGACGTGGCCTGCAAAACCGGAACCGCCGAGATGACCGACACCGAGGACTTCGGCTGGTTCGCCTGCTATGCTCCTTACGACAAGCCGAAATACGTGGTAGCCGTCATGGTCGAGCAGGGTGGCGGCGGATCGATATCGGCCGGACCTATCGGCGCTAAAGTAATCGCCGCGGCGCTTGCCGCGGATGCGGGAGAACTCAAAGAGGTGGGTGCCGTCGCCGCTTCGAGCGGAGAATCGGTCGCCTACGTGTCATCTTCGTCCGGGCGAACCGACTAGGAGGGGATATGCCGTCGATCAACCAGATCAACACCGTGCGCGTCCCCGATCGAGGCGCGCACGACGCATCGGCGTCGAAGAGGCGCCGCCCGATCCTGTGGCCCTTCGTCCTGGCGTTTTCCGCGCTGGTGGCCTACGGGCTGGTCGTCGTGTTCTCGGCGGTCAGCGCGGATGCAGATTACAGCTTCTCCCGCCAGCTGGGCGGCGTCGCCGTGGGCCTTGCGGTTATGGCCGTCGTGTGGCATTTCGACTACACGAGGCTGGCCGGGTACCAAAACATCTTCCTCATCGTCAACGTGGTGCTCATTCTGTCGCCCCATCTGCCCATTATCGGAGTCAACACCATGGGCGCAACGTCATGGATCAACATCGGCATGCAGGTGCAGCCGGGCGAGTTCGCCAAGATCACGGTGATCCTGTTCGATGCTGCCGTCATGGCGAAGTACCAGGGTGCCCTGAACGACGCGCGTGAATATCTCAGAACCGTCGGCTTGATGCTCGTGCCGTTTGCGTGCATCATGACCCAGCCCGATCTGGGCACGGGGTTGGTGTACCTGTTCATCGGAGCGACCGCTCTGGTGGCAGGTGGAGCGAACAGGCGCTTTCTCATCGCCAGCCTGCTTATCGGCATTGCGCTTGTCGCCTTGGTGTTTTCGATCGACGAGGTTGTCAAGAATTCGACGGGCGAGTACAAGCTGCTCAAGCAGTACCAGCGCAATCGTCTTCTGGTGTTCATGAACCAAGGTTCTACGAACCTTTCCAAAGAGGGGTACAACCTCAACCAGGCCATGATCGCCATCGGATCGGGCGGGCTGTTCGGTCAGGGATATATGCAAGGTTCTCAGCATGGCTTGGGTATTCTTCCCGAAGCTCCCACCGACTTCATTTTCTGCGTGCTGGCCGAGGAGTTCGGCTTTGTCGGCGCGATGCTGCTTTTGACGCTCTATATCGGCTTGCTGGCCAGCTGTTTTTACATTGCGGTACGTGCGGGAGATGTGTTCGGCGTGCTTATCGTTATGAGCGTTGTGGGGATGTGGTTGTTCCAGATTCTTGAAAATATAGGAATGACCTGCGGATTGATGCCCATCACCGGCATACCGCTACCGTTTGTGAGCTACGGCTCGTCGTTCATGGTGGTGAATTTCGCTATGCTGGGGTTCGTGGGGTCGGTGTGGGCCCACAACAAACAGAACGCAAGGAGGGCCGGTTATGCAGCTGCCCGTTGACGTCTCGGCGGTGCTTCTCGAAGCCCGCTCCATCGACGAAGCTCGTCAAACCCCGCTTAACGTGACCGTCTACCTGGATGAATCGGTTCCGGAGGATCTGTCTGCCTTCGCGCGCGATGCGTTCGGGGCCGTGACGCCTAACGTGGATCTTTCGGTGGCCCTGTACGGCGAGGAGCTGCCGTCCATCAAGCTTACCGACGATGTGGCGATGCTGATCGCAGGATTCTCTTTGAATACGGGGAAGCTGGCATCGTCGCTGCGCGGGGCGGGCGTCCCGGTTATGGTGGTCTCGACGTTTCCTGCGCTGGTATCTCAGATAGCTGAAGCTTCGGGGTTTCCCGTTCCGGCGCTTGACGTGGTGTGTCCTGCGAAACCTGCAGGTGCATCGGGCCTTGCCGGTGCGGCTGCCGGTGTCGTGGGCGCGGCTGCCGGAGCGATCGCGCATGTGGCCGATCAGATGCCGAACGTTCCGGTTTTCGCGAGCAGGACGGTGCGCGCCGCCGCCGATTGGGGCGTATCTGCGGCGGCGTCCAAGACGGCCGACGTGCCTGCCTTCGATGAATCGCTCGAGCCCTATGTGCTTGACGAGGCGCATCGTATCGCGCTTGGAGAGCGTATGGGTCAGTGGATTATCGAGGCGTGCCCCGACAAGCGCCTCGCATTCTCGCTTGCGTTTTCCTTCGTGCGCCGACCTTTGGCGCTCGATGCGGTGAATTCCGCAGCTATGCAGAACGCGGGTATCGGCGTGTTGGACATCATTCCGGGCGCCGATATGCCGCTGATGACGTTTAACCAGATCAAAATGGTGCTTGAGATCGCTGCTGCGTATGGCGAGCCGATGAGTCCCGAGCGTTTGAGGGAGATCGGCTTCATCGTCGGCGGAGGCTTCGCGTTCAGGACGGTTGCTCGCGAGGTTGGGGGTTTGGTTCCCGTGGCCGGCTTCGTCGTGCGCGGAACCATCGGCTTTACCGGCACGGTGGCTATGGGCCGTGCGGTTATCGGGTATTTCGAGGGGGGCAAGCGTTTGTCGGGCGCATCCAACGTCGCGCACGGGGTGTTCGGGGTCGCCTCGAAAGTCGCCGGAGACGTGTGCTCGGCGGGCTCGAAAGCCGTTCGCGCACTTGCGAGACGAGACGAACGAGAGGCGTAGAACCTTCATATGGCTGAATTGACCGATCTCTGGGAGAAGGTGCGCCCGCTTGTCGAGGCCGCCGAGCGTCCCTCGCGCTACATCGACCACGAGTGGGGGGCGGTGCGCAAACTCGACGCCGACTTCCACTTCTGTCTCTTGTACCCCGATACGTACGAGCTGGGGCAGCCCAACCAGGCTTTGCGCATCCTTGTGAACGTGGTGAACGCGCGGGAGGGGATGGCCGCCGAGCGCGGGTTTCTTCCGGCTCCCGACATGTGCGATGCGCTGCGTGAGGCGGGGCTGCCGCTGTTTTCCATCGAGAGCTGCGCACCGTTGAGCGAATTCGATGTGGTGGGCGTCACCCTGCCTCACGAGCTTGCGGCCACCAACATTCTCGAAGCGCTTGATCTGGGAGGAATACCTCTTCACAGCGACGAGCGCGGAGAGGACGACCCTTTCGTCATCGCGGGGGGGCCGTGCGCCTTCAATCCCGAACCCTACGCCCCGTTCTTCGACGCCTTCAACATCGGCGAAGGGGAGGAGATGCTGCCTGACGGGCTCGAGGTCATCCGCCGCATGCGCGCATCGGGGGCGAGCCGGTTCGATACCCTGGTTCAGCTGGCGAAGGTGCCGGGTTGGTACGTTCCGTCGTTTTACCGTTGGCGCGACGCCGAGTACGCGTGTGCGCACGGCGCTTGGATCGAGCCTATGGTCGACGGGGTGCCCACGGTGATCGAGAAGCAGATATTCGAGGGGTTTTCCGACAGTTCGGGGTGGGAGCCCTGCATTGTTCCGTTTGCCGAGGCCGTTCACGATCGTCTGAACGTCGAGGTTCTGCGCGGATGCGCGCGCGGTTGCCGGTTCTGCCAGGCGGGTATGATGTATCGTCCGGTGAGGGAGCGCACAGCCGACAATATAGTTGAATCGGTGCTGTGCGGTCTGAGGGAGACCGGCTACGACGAGGTGAGCCTCACATCGCTCTCTTCGACCGATCACTCGCAGATCGGCGAGATCCTCGAGCGTCTGAATCGGGCGATCGAAGGAGAGGGCGTGCGCATTTCGGTGCCGTCCCAGCGCCTCGATTCGTTCGGCGTCGATATGGCCGCCCTGGTGGCGGGGCGCAAGAAGGGCGGTCTCACATTCGCTCCCGAAGCCGGTACCCAGCGCATGCGCGATGTCATCAACAAGAACGTGACCGAAGACGATCTGTTCGGAGCCATCGATGCGGCGTTTGCCGCCGGATGGCGCCGCTGCAAGCTGTACTTCATGATCGGGCTTCCCACCGAAACCGATGAGGACGTGAAGGGGATCGCTCGTTTGCTGCAGCGTTCTTACGATCGTGCGGTGAAGGCCGTTCCCGCCGATCAAAAGGGCGCGATCAAGATCAGCGCTTCGGTTGCCCTGTTCGTTCCGAAGGCGCAGACGCCGTTTCAATGGGACGGGCAGATTCCGCCCGAAGAGGCGATTCGCCGCGTCAATCTGCTGCGTAACAGCGTGCGCTACCGTGCGATCGACGTGCATTGGCACGATCCGAAAACCAGTTTCGTCGAGGCGATCACCAGCCGAAGCGGCCGAGAGGCCGCCGGTTTGATCGAAGAGGCGTGGCGGCGCGGCGCTCGTTTCGATGCATGGACCGAATGCTTCAACGAGTCGGCGTGGCGCGAAGCCGCTCAGGCTTTGGGCTTCGACGTGGATGCCGTGGCGCAAACCTCCTATCCGCTTGATTACGTGCTTCCCTGGGAACATATCTCGACCGGGGCTAGCCGACGCTGGCTGGTGCGCGAACGGCGGCTGGCCGATGGCGAGAAGACCACGCCGGACTGCACGTTCGATCGCTGTTCGGCGTGCGGCGTGTGCCCTCGGTTGGGATTCGATAACGTTTTAGCGGCGGTGAGGTAGATGGAAGCTGCTCAGAGATTCGTGCTTCGCGCAACATATGTCGAGCGCGGCCGTTTGGCCATGCTGTCTCACCTGGAGGTGGCACGCACCATCGAGCGGACGATTCGACGCGCGGGACTCCCCTACGCGGTCAGCCAGGGTTTCTCACCCCATATGAAGGTCGCGTTTGGTGCGGCATTGCCGGTGGGGGTGGGAAGCGTGTGCGAGATCTTCGACATGCAGCTTACCGAGTACGTTGCTCCCGAAAGGGCGCTCGCATCCCTTCAGGCGAGCTGTCCGCCCGATTTGATGGTGCAGAGCTGCGCTTACATAGGCCCCAAGGAGAAGGCGGCAAGTGTTGCGTTTCCCATCAGCACTTATGAAGTGGTCCTCTCTCGTCCCATTCGGCGCATCGAAGCGCCCGACAGCATCTCGGTGGTGCGCAAGCGCAAGGAGAAGGTGCTGGTTGTCGCCGACTTTCTTGTATCGGGGTTTTCCCCTGTTGAAGAAGGGTGCCCCGCCGCCGAACATTCGCGGGACTGCGATCGCTGGAGGTTTTCGCTTGAGGCGAAGGCAAGCGGGAGCCTGCGACCTGACGCGCTCCTCAGAGCGTGCCTCGAACGGATGAACGCACGCGTCTTTGCTGGTGCCGAAACGCTTCGCATTGTATCGATAACGCGCGTGGATCAGCGATCCGAATAGCGTCTTTGCGGACCCATACGGAAGCCGCCGGCTTTGTTCGCCGGAAGTCGACAGCCCGTCTCTTGAGAGGCGGGCTGTTCGGTTCGGTTGCACGGGAACCTTTTGAAGCGAGTACGGCAACGGCACGGTAACGACCCTATCGATCGATTGCATTGTACGCAATGAATTGATATAAAAATACTAGTAACTATTACTATTTAGGAAGCAAGAAGATGAGGTACAGCAAACAGAGGACCGCCATTCTCGATTTCGTTCGGGAAAGCTGCTCTCATCCGACCGCAAGCGAGGTTTACGATGGGGTTCGAACGAATCTTCCGCAGATCAGCTTGGGAACGGTGTACCGAAATCTTATCCAGCTGTGCGAGGCGGGGATGATTGCCGCGGTTGAGGTTGGGGATGGCCCCACCAGATTCGATCGCCGGATCGACGAGCATCAGCACTATCGGTGCCGTTCGTGCAACAAGCTGTTCGATGTCGAGACGCCGCGCAACTCCCTGTTCACCGCAGATCTGGAGTCTTCGCTTCCAGGTACGCTCGAAGCCTATTCGGCGATGTTCTACGGAATATGCGAAGCGTGCCAAGATCGCAAGGACGATATGGATTCGACCCGAGAACGAAAGGAACCATCATGCTGAACGACAAGCTCAACGTGCTTCTTTCCGATTACGCCGTCAACCATCGCAAGCTCCAGAACCTTCACTGGTATGTGAGCGGGCACGGCTTCTTTCAGACGCACGCCGCGCTCGAGGGTCTGTACGACCAGTTCAATGAGGCTATCGATGAGATTGCCGAGCTCGTTTTGATGAACGGCGGCAAGCCCTTCGCCTCCATGAAGAAGTACCTCGAGGCGTCCCACGTTCAGGAGCGCGAGGACGACTTCGTCGACTCCGCCAGGGCATACGAGGTGGTGAAGGGTGATTTCGAGATCATCTTGGCCGACGTGAAGGACGCAAAAAAACTTGCCGACGAAGAGGAGAACTACCTTGTTTCCGCCGCGCTCGACGGGTTGATCGCATCGCTTTCCAAGAACATATGGATGATTTCCCAGTCGCAGCGTTAAGACCCTCAAGGCTCATCCGACGCAAGAAGGGAGCCGATGCGTTACGCATCGGCTCCCTTCGCTTTTTCCTCCGCGTTGCGGGCTGCCTGCCATATTCGGAGGCGAAGCGGTGCCTACAGGAAGTCGGCCAGCGATCCGATGCCGCCTGAGCCGCCGGACGCGACGGCGGGCGCTTTGGTGCCGTAGATGGTGGGCGCCATGAGAACCTTGCCGGTTCCGCGGTACACGTTCACCAAGCCCTCACCGGATGCAGCCGACCCGATGAGCGACTTGCTGGAACGCTCGACCGTAAACTGTAGAGACGGGCTCCAGGCAAGCGCCATGTTGCCGTCGATCTTCATGACGTCGTTGTCGAGCGTAACCTCGATCAGCTCTTCTTGCGGGCAGGGGGACTCGAGGGCGATGACGCCCGATCCGGAAAGGGACAGATTGAACAGGCCCTCGCCGCCGGCGATGGCCGACGAGAAGTTGCTGCGCGCAACGGCCTTGTGCTTGAGCGACGAATGGCAGGCCAAAAACAGGCCGTCATCCAGGATGATGCCGCCGCCCCACTCGGCCACATCCATAAGCAGGATGTACTTGTACGTGGGTTCCAGCACCAGCATGCCCGAGCCGGTGTATTCGGGTTTGATGGCGCTTTCCTTGGTGACGGCGCCGCGCACGGCCTTTCCCAGGAAGTCGCCCACGCTCTTCACGCCGGTCGTCGCCTGCACGTTTCCAACCGACCACTGCATCGCCCCTGCTTGAATGGTGACGGGCGCGGTGTCTAGGCTGCACATCACCTGCCTGCGGCGTACGTTCATCTCGGAGGCGAACCAGGCGCTTTGGGCGGTGAGCTGGTCGACCGACAGGTCGCGCTTCCACTCGATAACGCTGAAGGCTCCCTTTTGGGCGAGGATGTTGACGTCGTCGTTTTGAAGGAAGTTCCCGATCTTGTACATGCGGCCTCCTAACTGGGAGTGACATCGCTTTTGCGAGCGGTTCCATTATCGTGCATAGACGACCGACGAGGGGATGGTTTTCCGTCGATGATGAAAACTGTTGAAGATCGAGTCTTTCACACCTGTCTGGAGTTGTGGCGGGGAAGGCCGCACACACGAAAAAGCCGCCCGAGGGCGGCTTTTGAGTTCAATGGCGGGAAGTACGGGACTTGAACCCGCGACCTCCGACGTGACAGGCCGGCGCTCTAACCAACTGAGCTAACTCCCCATTGCTGTGACAGCGAAGGATATTTTAGAGGACTGTTCCTTGCTACGCAAGAGAAATTTTTAGAAAAATGAGATTCTCGGAAAGTCCGAGTTGGAAGATCGCTTCGTAACGGGGCGGTTTTTTCGTCGAACCCTACAATTCTCAGCTCATCGATGTAGCCCTTTGTGAAGCTGCTTGATAAAATTAACGTTCGCAAATAATCGCCCGGTTCGGGGGCATACCCCGACCACATGGCTGAAACGACGAGGATCTGGCATGCCCTTAGCGGTAAGCGATTCAATTGACTTAAAACGGCTCGAAGCCGATTCCGAAGAAGCGAAGATCCCTTCTGCCGATCGGGGCAGGAAGCGGGTTGCGGTGTTCGATTTCGACGGTACCAGCATGAACGGGAACTCCCCGGTTATCTTGGTGCGCTACATGACGCTGCGCGGCATGCTGCGCCCCAGCGTGGTGCTGCGCATCGGGTTGTGGGCCGCGGCTTACAAGCTGCGTCTTCCGCAGAGCGAGTCGTGGGTGCGCGGTTTGGTGTTCTCGGCATTCGAGGGCAAACCCGCCGACGAGGTGGATAGGTTTCTCACCGAGTTCTACGATCGCAAGATCGAAAAGCGGTTTCGTCCCGCCGCCGATGCGGAAATGAGGCGTCTGTCCCGCGAGGGGATCGATGTGGTGGTGGTGTCCGCCACGTTCGAGCCCATCATCCTGAGGGCGATGGAGTTCCATCCCATCAAGTACCAGGCCTCGACGCGCATGAAGGTGGCCGAGGACGGCACCTACACGCGAGAGGTCGATGGCGAATGCGTCGAGGGGGAAGCCAAGCTCACCGCGTTGGGTGAGCTGTGCGACCGCGTGTACGGCAAGGATGGGTGGGAGCTGCTCCATGCGTTCGGCGACCACCATTCCGATCGCGCGCTTCTACGCGCCGCGAAGCACGCCCATGCGGTGACGCCCGATCGGCCCTTGCGCCGTACCGCGCGCGCCGAGGACTGGTCGAAGCTGGACTGGTAACGCCCAGTGTATTTCCCGCGTGAGGACGAGGTTGCGTTTCGTTCAATGAATGAAGATGCGCCTTCCGTTTCATCTGGGAAAAACTACCATTACAATTGAGAGATACGAGAACCCACCGCGATCGAGGAGGGAGGGTCCCATGCCAGATAACCACGACGGCGCCGAGAACGTCCCGTTCGATCGGGAAAGAGTTCCCGCCGCTTCCGATTACCTCGCCAACGCTGCGGCGGCTGGCGCCGACGGCCAGCGCGTCCTTTCCATGCACCTTTACCTGACTGCGTTCGAAGAGGCGGCCAAAAGCGGTCTGCCTGTTGGAGAGGCGGCCGTCGCAGGGCTGCATGCGGCGTGGGATATCGCATGCGACCTGAAGGAACGCTCGCTCGCCGAGTATATCTTCGAGCGTCTCGAGCCCTATCTGTCGGCTGACGAGATGCAGGGATGCGCCGATCGGCTGCAGGGCCTCGCTTTGGACAAACTCGAGGAATTCGGACTTTCGCGCGAAGAGCTTGAAGATATGGCCGAGATGATCTCGCAGGACTACCTGGGCGGAACCCTGCCGTTCATGCAGTTCGAGAAGATCGATCTGTCCGCTTCGCTCTTTGGTGAAAAGGGGGTGCCCGCTTCCGATTCGGACGGGTCTGCCGCATCGGGCCGGCCAGTCGATCGAACCGCTGCCGATGCCGAATCGGCCTTGGCGCGCGCCGATGCGTCCGACGACGGCTCCGCATCGTCGGTTGCGGAAGTGCTCGAGGCTTCGGAGGCGAATCGTGCCTCTTCCGGTGTCGAGAATCCTGCGGATCGGGTGTCTCGAGCGTTATCCGGGCAGGCCGGAGGGCCTTCCGATTCCGCTGCTTCTTCCGATAAGGGCGTCGATTCTCAGAGGCCCGAGGGCATCCTGGGGATCCCCGGCATGCCCGCCGGAGAGCAGATGCGCATCATGGAGGAAACCGTCACCTACGCCGATCTTTCGGGCTACCATGGCGCCGTCGCCGCGATGCGCCAGTTCGGGATTGGAGTGAAGAACGATCGTCGCTATCTCGACCTCATCGAGATGCTGAATCTCCGGCACGGAGTTGATCGGGTGCCCGTAGCCGATACGCTTTTGTTCCGCTCGCCTGCGCGCGAGGATGCGAACCGCTTCATGATGGCGACGCTTGGCGAGCTTAACCTCCCGATGATCCGCATGGTCATGGAAGAGAACTTCCAGGGGTTGCCGGTACTTTGCGTTATGACCCAATCCGGTCGCCGTCCGCGCGTCAACATGCAGCGCGCCGGCTTCGAAGGGCCGGGCGTTTTGGTGCTCGAAGATATCGATCTGTGGAACGTGCCCGATCTCGATTCCGATCCGGCCGATGTCCCCGCGGGCCTTTCCGCCGCGAACGTGTCGCGCGCCGTGCGCGAGACGCTGAACTTCGTTCGCTGCGCAGTGGACAATCCCGATGTGTACGTCCTTGCCACGGCATCGACGGCCGAGGAGATCGATCCGTTCTTCTACGATCTGCTCGATCCGGTATCGGTTATCGACATCGACTATCCGACGCAGGCCGAGCGGACCGAGATCTGGATCGAGATCGCCGCCCAGCATCCGTCTATGCGTGGCATCGACTGCGCCGCGCTCGTCCGTTACTCGGAGGGAATGCCGCGTTTCGATATGTATATGGCGGCCCGCGAAGCTATCGAGGATGCGTACAAGCAGAGTCTGAATTCGGCGGAGTACACGCCGGTTACCGGTCAGAACATCTTCGAGAAGATGGCGGCGTACCAGCCGCTCGATTCCAAGGAGTACCGTGCGCTGGAAACCGAGGTGCTGCGCGATTTCCGTCGCGATCTCGAACATCTGGACGATCTGCTGAAGGGTCGTGAGTAGTCCCGTGCCCGCCTACGAGGCCGATTGGACTCGAACGGCGCTTTCGCGCGACGAGTTCGCCTTCAAGGTGTGCGAACAAGGGCGCGCGCTGTACCGAGATCTTCCCTGGCGCTGCGTGGACGATCCCTATGCCGTCATGGTGAGCGAGGTCATGCTGCAGCAAACGCAGGTTTCCCGTGTTGCGAAGTATTGGGAGCGGTTCCTGTCCAGCTTTCCCACCGTCGATGCGTTGGCGGCGGCGTCTACCTCCGATGTGCTGGATCATTGGCAGGGACTGGGTTACAACCGCCGCGCGCTGGCTTTGAAGCGCGCCGCCGACCTCGTGTCATCCCAGATGGACGGTATTTTGCCGCATACGGTAGAAGAGCTGGTGGCGCTTCCGGGGGTCGGGCCGGCCACGGCTGCGGGCGTGATGGCGTTCGCGTACCGTCTGCCCTCGGTTTACATCGAAACGAATGTGCGCACGGTGTTTCTGCACGAGCTGTTTCCCGATCATGAGAAGGTATCGGATCGGATGCTCGAACCCTACGTGCGGCAAACGTGCCCCGGCTCCGGCGTGGACGAAGCGGCGAAAGCGACTCGTTTGCAGAGGAGCGGGGATTTCGGAAAACGGGGGGACGCATCGAGTCGAAACGAGGTCGCGTTTGCCGGTCTGGGCGATCCGTCCGAAGATGCCCGAGCATGGTATTATGCGCTGCTCGATTACGGAGCGCATCTGAAAACGCAGGTGGCGAATCCATCGCGGCGCAGTGCGCATTATGCGCGCCAGAGCGCCTTCGAAGGGTCTCATCGCCAGAAGCGCAGCTTTATCCTGAAGCTGGCGCTGTCGTCGCCCGAAGGGGTTTCGGAGGAAGAGGCGCTTGCGGCTCTGTCGAAGTTCGAGATGGAGTCGGGTCGCGGGGCCGTTGATGCCGATTGCGGCCGTGCGATCGTCGATCAGCTGGTTGGCGAGGGATTTTTCAACCGGCAAGGAGATCTGCTCGTTCCCTAGGCGGGCTCGGGGATGTCTTGAGGACGGGGGATGCGTGGAAGTCGTTGAACTGCTGTTCGTCGCGGTAGGCCTGTCGATGGATGCGTTTGCGGTCGCTTTGTGCAAGGGGCTGTGCATGAAGCGCCTCGACATGAGGCAGGCGGTGGTCGTCGCTTCGTTTTTCGGAGCGTTCCAGGCGCTTATGCCGGTGGCCGGATGGTTTCTGGGGGCGCAGTTCGCCGATGCGATCGCTCCGATCGATCACTTGATCGTGTTCGCGCTGCTGTTGTTCGTCGGCGGGAAGATGCTCGTCGAAGCCGTACGCGGAGACGGCGATTCCGTCGAGTGCCCCGCCGATCCGCGGCTCGATGTCCGCGAGTTGCTTGCCTTGGCGGTTGCCACCAGCATCGATGCGCTTGCCGTGGGAGTGGGGTTCGCGTTTCTCTGCGTCGATATCGTACCTGCTGCTTCGTTCATCGGCGGCGTGACGTTCGCGTTATCGCTTGCAGGCGTTGTTATCGGCCATACATTCGGGTCGCGCTGGGAGCGTCCGTCCATGATGGCTGGTGGAATCGCGCTTGTTGCAATAGGCGTCAAGACCCTGATCGAACATTTTGGATATTACTAGAATTATTTTCAGTAACATTACTTTGGATTTCATGCATTGATTGGGTTACGGGATCGAACAGAAAACTTCCGAGAAATCTTACAGCTGGAAGAATGAAGAATTAGTGTAAGACGAGAAACACCTGAAGGGGGTGCACAGATGGAACAAGGCACCATTGCGCCTGAATTCGAAGGCATGCTGTCCGAACGTGGGGTGAGCAGACGCAGCTTCATGAAATTCTGCGGCGCACTGGCCGTTGCCGCCGGCATGTCCGAGCTGGCTGCTCCGAAAGTCGCCGAGGCCGTTGAGGCATCGGTGATCGGTTCCAAGGAAGGGAAGCTGTATCCGGTGCTGTGGATCGAGGGCGCGTCCTGTACGGGGTGCACCGAGTCGTTCGCGCAGCTTGAGACGCCCGATGTGGGAACGGTCGTTTTGGAGATGCTGTCCCTGAACTACTCCGACGTTTTGTCCGCAGGCGCGGGCGAGTCTTTGGAGCTTGCCAAGGAGCAGACCATCGCTGCCGGAAACTACCTGCTTGTGTACGAAGGCGCCGTTGTCCAGGCGTGGGGCGGTAACGCTTTGCGCGTGGCCGCCGAGCCGGGCATCCATCACCTCGAGGAGGCCGCCAAAAACGCGAAGGCGGTTGTCGCTCTGGGCTCGTGCGCGGTGAACGGGGGTTGGATGTCGGCTGCTCCCAACGCCGCCGATGCGACCGGCGTTCAGGCGTATCTGAAAAAGGTCGGCATCGAGAAGCCCGTCATCAACGTTCCCGGGTGTCCCGCGAACCCCGAGCATCTCATGGCGGTTCTCACCGAGGTGCTTATGCTGGGTTCCGATCATCTGCAGCTCGACTCGATGAACAAGCCTGCCGGCATTTTCGGTCAGACCGTTCACGACAACTGCGAGCGGCGCGGCCATTTCGAGAACGGCGAGTTCGTGTACAAGTTCGGTTCGAAGGAAGAAGAGCTGGGCTACTGCCTGTATCCGCTGGGCTGCCGAGGACCCCAGACCAATTCCAACTGCGGTGTGACTATGTGGAACAACCGCCGCAGCTGGTGCGTGCAGTCCGGTGCTCCCTGCATCGGCTGCTGCGAGGCGAATCCGAACAACATCAACGACAACTGGGTCGAGGTGAACACCCCGTTTTACGAGCGTCATCGAGATCTGCGCATCGGCGACTGGACGGTTCAGCCCTACGCAGTGGCGTTCGCCGTTACCGGTGCGGTTGCGGCCGCCCTGGTGGTCCACGGCTTCGGCATGAAGGCGGTGGGCCGCATGGACGGCGGCGCCGACTTCGAGGACGTGCGCACGTGGGACGCCAAACATCCCGATAAGTCTATCGGACAGTACGAAGGGGCGTTCAAGCCCGAGAAGAAGCATGCCTCCAAGGCATCCGACGAAGAGGGGAGGTAGGCTTACATGACTCGTTCTATCATCGACCCCATCACGCGCATCGAGGGGCATATGCGCGTTGAGATGGAAGTGGAAAACGGCAAAGTGACCAACGCCTGGACCACTGCCGGTTCGTTCCGCGGCATCGAGCTGGTCGTGGAGAACCGCACTCCCGCGGATGCGGCCCAGATCGTGCAGCGCATCTGCGGCGTCTGCCCGGTTTCCCATGCCCAGTCCGCCTCGATCGCCTCAGAGAAGGCCTACGGCATCACTATTCCGAACAACGCCCGCATCATCCGCAACCTGCTCGAGGGCGCCCAGTTTCTGCACAGCAACATTTTGTGGTTCTACAACCTTGCAGCGCTGGACTACGTCAATCCGCTGAACGCGCTCAAGGCCGATCCGGCCGATGCTCTTGCGCTTGCTCAGAAGGCCGGCACCAGCATCAACAGCGATTTCGCCGCCCTCAAGACCCGTCTTCAGGCATTCGCCGAAAACGGCCAGCTGTCCATCTTTTCGGGCAACTGGTTCGACGCCGAGGATGGCACGGCCTACAAGCTGCCGCCCGAGCTCGATCTGATCTGCACCGCGCACTATCTCGAGGCCCTGAAGTTCCAGGCGAAATCCTCCGAAATCTCCGCGCTTCTGGGCGGCAAGATGCCGCACATCATGACGCTCATTCCCGGCGGCACGTCGTTCGTTCCCACGGCGCAGAAGCTCGACGACCTGCGCGCGCTGTGCCACGAGGTATACGATTGGGTGCGCACGACCATGGTTCCCGATACGCTGGCCATCGCTCCCTACTATCTGGACGCGTTTGGCTACGGCAAGGGTTGCGGCCGCTATCTGGCCTGGGGCGTGTTCGAGAACAAGAGCATGAAGATGTCCGAGCGCTATCTGCCTTCGGGCGTGGTGGACGAGCGCAACCGTCTGACCGATCCCGAAGAGGGCATGATCACCGAATACGTCGGCCATTCGTGGTACAAGGGTTCGGGCACCTATCAGGCGCCCGACTTCACCACCGAGCCGGAGTTCACCGAGTACGATGTGGACGACCGCTACACCTGGTGCAAGGCTCCCGCTTACGGCGGCAAGCCCTACGAGGCCACCAGCCTTTCGCGTGCCTTGGCGGCTTACGGGCGCAAGGTTCCCTACATGGTCGAGCACATGGACGCCATGCTGGAGGCCTTGGGGCATCCGGGCGACCTCGAGGTCCTCAAGTCCACCCTGGGTCGTACGGCGGTGCGTCAGATCGAGACCACCTACATCGCCAAGATGATGTGTGATTGGGCCGACGAGCTGGTCGAGGCCGTGAAGTCCGGCGATTCCGAGTACTTCAAAGAGCCCGATACCAACTCCGGTTCGGGTTCGGGCTTCTGGGAGGCCCCGCGCGGAGCGCTGTACCACTCCGTCAAAATCGAAGGCGGTAAGATCAAGGGCTATCAGATCATCATTCCCACCACCTGGAACCTGGCTCCCATCAACGAGCATGGCGAGCATGGTCCGGTCGAGCAGGCGCTTATCGGCTGCCCGGTGGAAGACATCCATAAGCCCATCCATGCGCTGCGCACGGTTCACAGCTACGACCCGTGTGTGTCCTGCTCGGTTCACGTAAGCGAGCCAGCCACCGGCAAGCGCTTCTCGACGGTCACGAATCCCTGGGGGGTGAAGTAACATGGCGCATCTCGCACATTACCGTGAGGCGCATCCGATCCAGTTCGTCATCACCCATTGGATCAACCTGGTTGCGATGATCTTCCTACTGGTTTCGGGTTTCCTGATTCATTTCCCCGTGGCGGGGACGATGGGCTACATGCGCGGTCTGCACATCTTCTTCGGCTTCGTTCTATTCGTGAACTGCCTCGTGCGCGTGATTCTGGCTTTCTTCATCGAGTCGGCTCCCACGGGCGGCACGCGCAAGACGGTGCGGGACATCTTCACCTGGTTGCCTCAGAAGGACAATCGCCATCAGGCGTTCGAGTGGATCAAGTACTACCTGTTCCTGAAAAAGGAGCACCCGCTCTCCGCTAAGCTGGGCGTTCCGCAGAAGATCTCGTATTTGCTGATCCCGTTCCTGATCATTGCGATGTTCTACACGGGTCTGTGTCTGTGGGGGGCTACGGCGAACCTGCCTTTCTTTGCCGCGGGCACGGCGGCGGTGGGAGGCGCTATGAACATGCGCATCATCCACTTCTTCGGTATGTTCGTGTTCATCCTGTTCATGTTCATCCATGTGTATCTGGCGAACGTGGAAGGGTTCGAGCCCACTAAGCTGATCTTCTTCCGCAAGGAGCATGGCGGGCTGGTATACGATCCCGATAAGCACGCCATCGTCGGCGAGGATAGTCTCGGCCACGAGACGCACTAGTTAAAACGAAGGGGGTCCGCAATGGGCTCCCTTTTTTTCGGTACCGGCGGTCTGCGATGATCGGCGGCGCCGTTGCAGAAGAAGGAAAGGGAGCGGCGTTGATCGAACGCAGGGCAACAGCGGGGTCTTTATCGCAGCAGGCGATGGGCGAATCATCGGGACTCGCGGAAGGCGGCGTCCCGGTCGCCTCGCCGCCTCGGGTGGCGGTGTTTTTCGTGGGGAACAAGCTGATGCTCGATGACGGGGCCGCGGCGATCCTCTACGAGATGATTGCGGAGCGCTTCGATGCCGCGCCGTCGGTTCGGTTGTACGACGTGGGCTGCATGAGCCTCGATATGCTGTCGTATGTTGATGCATGCGACGTTCTGATCACCATCGATGCGGTCGATTCAGCCGACGGGGTTCCGGGCACGATTTTCCGATATACTCCCGACGACCTTGCGCGCACCCAGAAGGCGCTCTCGTCCCTTCATGATCTGCGTCTGGCCGACCTGTTCGACACCGCGGCTCTTTTGGGGTACCGGGCGCAGGGGGTATGTTTCGGCGTGCAGGTGGAAAACCGATCTCCCTCCAGCATGGCTATCGGTTTGACCCCGGAGGTGCAAGCGGCGCTTCCCCGTCTGTTCGAGGCGCTTTCGGCCGAGCTGGCGGGATTGGGCGTTCCTTTTATAGAACGTGGAACGGGGAAGCCCGTTGTCGGCCCGTTGCCCGACGGATACTGGGAGGGCGCATAGCTTCGAGCGTCTGTTTCGATGCGCGACGTTCGCCGTTCCGTTACGCCTTGTAAACTATAGTTAATTTACTATAGGCAATTGAATTGTATGCAGTTAAAATAACGGAAGTTCAAGGAGCGGTTCGGCATGTGCCGGATCGCGTGAGGCGAAAGGAAGCGTTCTATGTCGCTTATCAATAAGGAGATCGAGGACTTCTCGGTCCAGGCGTTCCACAACGACTCGTTTACCACCGTCACCCGTTCCGATGTTGCGGGAAAGTGGAGCGTGTTCTTCTTCTATCCGGCGGATTTCACCTTCGTGTGCCCGACCGAGCTTGAGGACCTTAACGGCTTGTACGATGAGTTCCAGAAGGCCGGCTGCGAGATCTATTCGGTTTCCACCGATACCCACTTCGTCCACAAGGCGTGGCACGATGCTTCCGAGAACATCGGTTCGCTGCGCTATCCCATGCTGGCCGATCCCACCCATGCGCTTTCTCGCATGTTCGAGGTGCTGATCGAGGACCAGGGCATCGCCGAGCGCGGTACCTTCATCGTGAACCCGGAGGGCCGTATCGTCGCTTACGAAGTGAACCAGGGTGCTATCGGCCGCAATGCCGTCGAGCTTTTGCGCAAGGTTCAGGCCTGCCAGTTCGTCGCCAAGCACGGCGACGAGGTGTGTCCTGCCAAGTGGGTTCCGGGTGCGAGCACCCTGCATCCGGGCATCGATCTGGTCGGCAAGCTGTAACTCGTTTTCATCGCGCACGCTGTCTGAAAGGGTCCGTCTCGGCATTGCTCCGAGGCGGACCCTTGTTCGTTGCCGGGGTGTTCGCAGGCGGCTAATCTTCAAGCTCGCGCGCGATCTTCTTGGCTTCTTCAGGATCTGGATGAAGCTTTCTTCCGGGTTTCGGATTTCGCCCCGGGTTTTCTCGTCACCGTCGTTTTGCCTGCGCTTGGGCACAGGTCGGATAGAAAGCATCGATCGCATTTGGGGCGTCGGGCTATGCAGACCTCTCGACCGAACAGGATCCACTGGTGATTGACGGGCTTCCAGTACTCTTTCGGGTACAGCTTCAGCAGATCCTGCTCGCATTTCAGGGCCTCGGACTGGTTGCTGAACTTCAGCAGTTGCGCGATGCGGTGCACATGCGTGTCCACCGCGATGCCCTCTACGATATCGAATGCCTCGTTCAGCACGATGTTGGCGGTTTTCCGCCCTACACCGGGAAGGCGGACGAGATCGTCCATGGTGCGGGGAACTTCTCCGCCGTATTCGGACAGCACCATCTGCGCGCATCCGATGCAGTTTTTGGCCTTGCTGCGGTATAGGCCGATGGATCGTAAGATGCCTTCGACTTCGCTCAGATCGGCTGAGGCCAAGTCGGCGACGGTGGGAAAGCGTTCCCACAGCGCGGGTGTCACCTTGTTGACCGAAGCATCGGTGGTCTGAGCCGACAACAGCACGGCTACGGTCAGTTTGAACGGGTCGCCCCAGTAGGCAAGCGCGCATTCGGCTGCGGGGTAGTGCTGCTCCATTCGGTTCGCCACTTCGATGGCGCGGGTTCGTTTCGAGGCGATCGATTCGCGGGGCATGGGATTCCTTTCGGCTTGGCGAGGGCGTCGCTCGGACGGTTCCATCGGAACGGCTGCCTTCAGGGCGCGGCGGCTTCGGGTGCTTCTAGCGCAGGGTCTGAGCGTCGGAGAAGCGGATACGGCATCCGGGGTCTTCGACGATAGTTCCGATGCAAGCGCACATCCGTCCCGCCTCTCGTTTAAAGGCGTCCTCGAAGCCGCGGGCGTTTTCGGGTGCGATGGCAACCAAAAGTCCGCCCGATGTCTGGGGGTCGCAGATAACGGCCATGCGGTTGTCGAATTCTTCGTCTGAGAGCCCGCCCTGCTCGACGAAGGGCCGGCAAAACGCCGCGACCGATTTCGTGCGGCCCGGGCGCACGTGCTCGCAGCACAGCTTCCAGGCACCTTCGAACAGGGGCATGTGCTTCCAGTCGAGGCTTACGCCAACGCCGCTGGCTGCAAGCATCTCGTGCAGATGCCCGGCCAAAGCGAATCCGGTCACGTCGGTGGCGGCATGTGCGCCGGCGGCCGCCATAGCTTGTCCCCCTGCGGCATTGAGCTCCATCATCGAGTCGATGGCCACCTGGAACAGCTCTTCGGATATCGCACCGTTCTTGTGCGCCTGGCTGAGAATTCCCGTTCCCAGCGGCTTGGTGAGGTAGAGCTTGTCTCCCGGGCGCGCGCCTGCGTTGCGCACGACCTGTTCGGGGTGGACTATTCCGAACACGGCCAGCCCGTATTTCGGCTCGCTGTCGTCGATCGAGTGGCCACCCACGAGGAAAGCTCCCGCTTCGCGAACCGCGTCGCTGCCGCCGCGCATGATCTCGCCCGCCACCTCGGTACCCAGTTTGACGCTGAGTGCGAGGATGTTCAGGGCGCACAGGGGCTTCGCTCCCATGGCGAACACGTCGGACAGTGCGTTGGCCGCAGCGATGCGGCCGAATTCGTACGGATCATCGGCGATGGGCGTGAGGAAATCTACCGTGAGAATTGCGGCCTGCGTGTCGTTCAGCTTGTAGACAGCCGCGTCGTCGCTGGTTTCAAACCCCAGCATCAGATCTTGGTTGGCGGCCGGCATCAGCGGCTTCAAGATTTCGGAGAGGTCTCCCGGACCCCATTTCGCCGCTCAACCTCCCTTGGAGGTGAGTCGGGTCATCTTGATTCTCTCGGCTTCGCTCATCGGACCCCCGTACATCTGCGTGAACCAGACCAGTATATACCCCTGCTGCAAAGAGGGGTCGATCGAAGCCGGAGGGTTGTGATTTCGGACATTCGGTTAAGAGGAGCAGCAACGAGAAGCCGCCCGCAGCGATGGTGCGGGCGGCTTCTCTAACGCGCCGGTCAACAGACGCGCGGCACGCGCGATCCTTATTTAGAAAGGGTGTCTGCCACGACCTCGCCGACGTTCTTGCCGAACACGATGATGTCGCACACGGCGTTGCCGCCGATGCGGTTGTTGCCGTGGATTCCGCCTGTGACCTCGCCTGCGGCGTAGAGTCCGGGGATGGTCTTTCCGTCTGCGGAAAGCGCCTCGTTTTTGGTGTTGATCCTGACGCCGCCCATCTCATGATGGATGCCGGGGGCCACTTTGATGGCGTACATGGCTCCGTCGGAAAACGCGATGCAGCCCTTGGTGCGGCCCATCTGGTCTGCTGCTCCGGATGTGGTTACGGCGTTGTACTCATCTACCGTCGCCTTCAGCGCAGCGGCATCGACCCCGATCGTGCTGGCAAGCGCGGCCAGGTCGTCGCCTTTTTTCACCAGACCAGCCTTGTCGTAGTTGGCAACCGCCTTGTTCGAGTCGTACACCGTCTGGTCGAAAACCTCCCAGGCGAATCCGCCCGGTTGCTCCAGTTCGGCTGCGGATACTTTGTCGCGGGTCTTCATCTCGTCGATGAAGCGCTTTCCCTCCGCATTCACCAGGATAGCGCCGCCGCCGCGAATGCCTTCGGCGATGAGCTGGGAGCTTTCCTGCTCGACGGTGGGATGGATCTGGATCTGGTCCATCTGCACCAGTTCGGCTCCCGCGGCCTCGGACATCGCATAGCCGTCGCCGGTGGCTCCGGCCTGGTTGGTGGTGACGTATCCCTTCAGATCGGGACGGTACTTGGTTACCATCTCCTGATTCGCGCCCAGACCGCCCGTTGCCATGATGACGGCTTTCGCCGAGAGGGTCGACTGCTTGCCTTTTTCCTCGACTTTCACTCCGGTGACGGTGCCTCCATCGACGACCAGCTCTTTTGCGTCGCAGTTCGTGCGCACCTCGATCTTGCGCTCTTTCACGGCTTCGACGAGGCCGGCGATGAGGGTTTTCCCGACCGCGGAGCCGTCGGTGGGGCGATGGCAGCGCTTTACCGACATTCCTCCGGTCAAGGTGATGTTGTTAAGCGTGATTCCAAGGCCGTCCAACCAATCGATGGCGCCTGCGGAGCCGTTGCACATGAACGAGACCAGCTCGGCGTCGCCGGTGTCGTGTCCTCCGGTGAGGGTTTCTTCGGCGAACAGGGCGTTGCTGTCGTCGATGCCCTGTTCCTTTTGGAACTTGGTCTCGGATGCATTCATGCCGCTTGATGAGAAATTCGTGTTTCCTCCCGTGGAGGGCATCTTCTCAAGGACAACGATCTTGCTTGCGCCCTTGTCGAAAGCGGCGATGGCCGCCGATAGCCCCGCGCCGCCCGAACCGATGATGACGATGTCGTATGCGTCGCCCTTGTCAGACGATTTCGTTTTCGACGGGCTGCACCCGGCGAGGCTCAATCCCCCCATGATGGTAACGGCGCCCATGCCGCAAACGAACGTGCGGCGCGTCAGGTTCGCGGGAACCTTCAGACCTTCTTCCATATCCGTCTCCTTCCCTTTGTGTCCCTCCGCCTCTTCGGCGGATTGTCTGCGCTCAACAAAGTAGGCCTGTGTAAATTTTTTTGCAACGGCAGAATACAAGGGATAGTTTGAATAAAATATCATTACTATTTAATATTTATTCAGAAATGAGCGAAGGATAAGAGAAATTATATATCCATGGGAAACGAACTGAATTCCGGTTCATTTCCCACGGATAATGCATTAGAGAAAAAAATGTATGCTATCCCAGCGTTCGCGCATCTCCGACGCGCTTCGTGATGCCCCGGGTATCGAATTCCTCCAGCAGCGGTACCGCGTACTTGCGAGAGACTCCCAGATGATCCTTCAGGTCGGCCACCGTCGCCGATCCGCACTCGCTAAGGTAGGCTCGCGTCAGGGAGGTCAGCTGGTCGAACGCTTCCCTGTCGAATGCCAGCTCCCTGCCCACGCGTACGATGTCCCCTCGCTTCTCCAACGTTCCAAGCGCACGATAGGCAAGGCTCTGATCTTTCACGCTGGACTGTTCGAACAGGGCGGGGATGGCGGGAGGGGCGAAGCCGCCCGCCTTCAATACGGCGTGGATCGATTCGGCCGCTTTCGATTCGGCCGCTTTGGCGCCGGCCCCCGCCTTAGGGTGGCTCACAGCGCCTGCGCCCACGACTATTTTCCCGTTTTTTGCGGCAACGCTCAGCAGAGCGTCGAAAGCCGCCTGGTTCATCGAGAGGCCGCACCGTAAGAACAGGTCGTTTTTGTGCACTCCCGGTTCGGTGGGGTTTTGCGTGTGGAAGGCAAGCAGCGCGTTTTCGATCGCACCCAAGGTTTTCTGGACGGCGGCTTTGGTGGCGAAGAACTTCTGGCTTCCCGATCCAAGCTCTTCAATGGCCCCGTTATCGACCAGTTTGCCCAGAACCGCCTTCGTTGTCGGCTCGGACACGCTGGAAGCGCGCACGATATCTGCGAGTGAGAAGGGAAGGGGCTGGGAAAGGGCGGCCAGCGACGCCGCCTCCTCGTAGTTTTCCGCTGCCAGCGCCTCCAGCAACGCGCGGTCGCGCTCGGAGAGGTTCGTGCGTCTTCTAGGATGGCAGGTAAGGGCTACGCCCCCTCCGATGACGGCGACGGGCGAGTAGGAGCGCGCGATGTAGCGATCCCCTGCAGAAAGCGGAAGCTCTTCTTCAAGTCGAATCTGGGCGTAGGCCGTTTCGTTCGGCTTGATCTGCTGGAGCCCGTCAGCAAGCAGGAGACGCCCGAATGCTTCCCTGGTTCCGTGCGCGATGCGGATGCGCGTCCCGGTAGCCAGGGGCCTTCCCTCTCTCAAAGGGCACAGGTAGGTGAATCGGGTGTCGAAGCGATCGGTGGGCTCGATTGAGCGGGGCGTGACGAGAAAGTCTCCCGGACGCACGTCGTCCACGGTAAACGAGCTGAGGTTCAAAGCGGTCCGCTCGCCCGCGCAAGCCTCGTCCGCCGCCTGGTCGTGATGCTGGATCGTCCGGACGCGCGAGATGGCTTTCGAGGGCAGCACCTGCAACTCGTCGTCTACCTTTACCGTACCGCTCCACAACGTTCCCGTAACTACCGTTCCCGCCCCTTTGATGGTGAACACGCGATCGACGGGCATGCGGGCGTACGGGCTTTTGCGAACGGAGTCCGCCTTATTCGCCTCCTCGGCCAGGATGCTTTTCAGCCTATCGAGTCCTTGGCCCGTGCGTGCCGAGGTGGGAACGATCGGCGCTGCGGCGAACGGGGTGTCGGCAAGGTAGTCCTCGATTTCGGATGAGACCATGTCGATCCACTCCTCATCGACCCGATCGCTTTTGGTGAGGGCCACCACGCAGGCGGGGACGGCCAGCAGTTCGAGGACGGCGATATGCTCGCGGGTTTGCGGCATGATGCCGTCGTCGGCGGCGATGCACAGCAGCGCCAGGTCGATACCGGTGGAACCCGAGATCATCTGCCGAACGAACCGTTCATGGCCGGGCACGTCCACAACGCCCATTGATCTTCCGTCGGGAAGCTGCAGCTGTGCGAAGCCGAGTTCGATGGTGATTCCGCGCTTCTTCTCTTCGGCCAGGCGGTCGGGATCGGTTCCGGTGAGCGCTTGAATGAGGGAGGACTTGCCGTGGTCGATATGCCCAGCGGTTCCGAGCACTTTGCGGGTCGGGGCCATGGCTATCGCTCCTTTTCGTCGAGTCGTGAGAAATAGGACGCGACGCCCTGGGCGACCTCGAGCGCTTCGTCATCGGAGAGCAGCGTGCGGGCATCGAACAGCAGGCGCTCGTTTTTGATGCGGGCGACGACGGGAGGTTCGTGTTCGGACACGAGGTAGCGTTCGCAGTCCAGCGCGCTTGAACGGGCGAAGTCGAGGGAGACGACGGTGGTGGGAATGTCGCACATCGGCAAGGCTCCGCCTCCGGCTCGAGACACCTCGGACTCTACAGACGTCGTCGCGTCGTCGGGGGAAAGCTTGGCTCTTAGGGCGTCGGCAAGCACGTGCGCGCGCACCGATACATCTTCGGGGCTGGCCGAGAGCATGGAGAGGGTGGGGATGCGCTTGCGGGCGTCGTTTTCGTCGAGATACAGGCGCAGCGTCGCCTCGAGCGCGGCGATGGTGAGCTTGTCCAGGCGCAGCACGCGCGCGAGCGGGTTTTTCTTCAGACGGTCGATTGCCTGGGCGGTGCCGACGACGATGCCTGCCTGAGGGCCGCCGAGCAGCTTGTCGCACGAGAAGGAGACGAGATCGGCGCCTTCGGCGATGGCTTCGCTTACCGTGGTTTCGCGCAAGGCGGCAGCTTGGATATCGACCAGCGCACCCGAGCCGAGGTCCTCGTAGACCAGCACATCGGGCGCTGCGTCGCTGCGATGCGCGTTCGCGGCGTCGGCAAGCGCTCGCAGCTCTTTTACGGGCACGTCCTCCACGAACCCGGTCAGGCGGTAGTTCGACGGATGCACCTTCAACAGCATGGCGGTGTTGTCGCCGATGGCCCGCTCGTAGTCGAAGGGATGGGTTTTGTTGGTGGTTCCCACCTCGACCATGATCGCCCCCGAAGTTTCCATGATGTCGGGCACGCGGAAGCTTCCCCCGATTTCCACCAGTTCGCCGCGCGAAATGACCGTTTCATGGCCGTATGCGAACTCCCGCAGCACCATCATCACCGCAGCGGCGTTGTTGTTTACGGCGATGGCTGCTTCGGCGCCGGTGATTGCGCAGATCAGGGACTCGTAATGATCGTGGCGGCTGCCCCGCTTCATGTCTCGCACGTTGTACTCGAGGGTTGAGTAGCCCCGAGCGACGTCGTTTACGGCTGCGACGGCGGTATCGGCGAGGGGGCTGCGCCCCAGATTGGTGTGGACGATCACGCCCGATGCGTTGACGACGCGGCGCAGGGAGGGTTTTTCCAGCCTGACGAAGCGCTTGAGGATGACGGTGGCGACGGCGTCGAGCTCGACCTCGGCCTCAAGGCCCGACAGGATCTGCTTCCTCACGTCGCCGATGCCTTCGCGCGTTTGGTCGACGACGATTCCGCGTGGGAAAATGTTGAGAAGAGCCTCAATAGCGGGATGATGCAGCGCCTCTTCTACCTGCGGCAGTTTTCTGAGAAGCTGTTGCTGTTCGGGAGTGGGCATGTGCGTTCGGGCTTTCTGCTCGGAATCGTTCGCGGTCAAAGTATACCTTTCATTTCAGGCGGTTTTCCAACGAGAATGCGGTGGATTTCCACCGGCGACATACGAGAGGCCTTGCCGCGTTCCATCAATATCGACCGACGGCCCCATCTGCGTCAGCGCCGGTGCTAGAATCGAGACGGAAGGTTTCGATCGGCATCGTTGGGACGGAGGATGGATATGGCAACGGTCGGAGACTACGTGCTGTTCGTGGGAAAGGATCGCGTCGGCGAGGGAGATCCCGTTTTGGGTGCGAACCTTCTGAAAATGGCGCTGAATGCGTTTGCCGAGGCCGATGAGCTGCCCGCGGCGGTGCTCGTTATGAATTCGGGGGTGAGGGCGCTGTCCGATCCCGAAAACGACGACGTTCCCGCAAGTCTCGGGCGCATGGCCGAGGAGGGCACCGAAGTGCTGTCGTGCGGCACCTGCCTTGATTTTTACGGCGTGAAAGACGCGCTTAGGGTGGGCGAAGTCAGCAACATGGCGACGATCATGGGACGCATGCGCGCAGCATCGAAGGTCATCGCGCTCTGATGGCGTCTTTCATCATCGTGTTCGATTCCACTCATGCGGCCATTGCCGCGCAGGGGGTTTTGAGAAAGCCGCCCAACGGCGCGAAACCAGTGCGGTTCTCGGTTGTTTCGACTCCGGCCGAGATAAGCGCAGGGTGCGGGATGTCGCTGTCCTTTGAAGCTCCGGCGCGAATTAACGCGCTTGAAACTCTTGCGTTGCTTGATGAGTTTTACCAGGTTGCTGGCTTGTATGAGCGTATCGGCAACGCCCGGGAAGGTCGGTTTGCGCCCCTCGGCGGCGGTTTAATCGGCTGGTAACAAACCCGTCGTTTTCGGTCTTCTAGAATCGTCTGCGTTAGACGAGGCGCCGCCGTTCCGGGACGCATCGAGTGTCGATAGCGAAAAAGGAGTATCACATGTCCTACGTAGACGATATTATCGCCGACGTCAAAGTGAAAAACGCCGATCAGCCCGAATTCATCCAGGCGGTTACCGAGGTCCTCGACTCTTTGCGCGTTGTGGTCGAGTCCGACGAGAGGTATCGGAAAGCGGCCCTGCTCGAGCGCATCGTCGAGCCCGAGCGCATCATCCAGTTCCGCGTTCCCTGGGTTGACGACGAGGGCAAGGTTCAGGTGAACCGCGGTTTCCGCGTGCAGTTCAATAGCGCCATCGGTCCCTACAAGGGCGGTCTGCGCTTTCATCCCACCGTCAATCAGGGCATCATCAAGTTCCTGGGTTTCGAGCAGATCTTCAAGAACGCTCTGACCACGCTTCCCATCGGCGGAGGCAAGGGAGGCTCCGACTTCGATCCCAAGGGCAAGTCCGATAACGAGGTGATGGCGTTTTGCCAGAGCTTCATGACCGAGCTCTCCCGCCATATCGGGGCCGACACCGATGTTCCCGCCGGCGATATCGGCGTGGGCGGTCGCGAGATCGGCTTTCTCTTCGGTCAGTACAAGCGCATTCGCGATGTGCATGAAGGTGTCCTGACCGGCAAGGGGCTGACGTACGGCGGCTCTCTGGCCCGTACCGAGGCGACCGGCTACGGTCTGGTGTACTTCGTGGAGGAATGGCTGCGCGTGAGCGGCGACAGCCTCGAAGGCAAGAAGGTTGTTGTTTCCGGTGCGGGCAACGTTGCCATCTACGCAGCTCAGAAAGCTCAGCAGCTTGGTGCGACGGTTCTCACCGTTTCCGACTCCACTGGCTGGGTGCACGATCCCGAAGGCATCGATGTGGCTGCGGTTCAAGACATCAAGGAAGTCAAGCGCGGTCGCATCAGCGACTACGTGAACTATCGTCCCAACGCCGTGTATCACGAGGGTCGCGGCGTCTGGTCCGTTCCCTGCGATATCGCGCTTCCCTGCGCGACGCAAAACGAGCTCCATTTGGAAGACGCTCGCCAGCTTATCGCAAACGGGTGCAAGGCCGTCGGCGAGGGAGCCAACATGCCCACCACGCTTGACGCGACCGCGGCGCTTCAGAAGGCCGGCGTGGCCTTCTTCCCCGGGAAGGCCGCCAACGCCGGCGGAGTTGCCACCTCCGCGCTCGAGATGTCCCAGAACTCCCAGCGTCTTAGCTGGACCTTCGAAGAGGTCGATGCGAAGCTCAAGGGCATCATGGTCGGCATCTTCCACCAGTGCGATGACGCTGCGCGCGAATACGGCCTCGAGGGCAACTACGTTGCGGGCGCCAACATCGCCGGCTTCAAGAAGGTTGCCGATGCCATGATCGCCCAGGGCGTCTGCTAGTCTCGGTTCGAAGCAGCTCCGTCTGACCCAGGGCCTCCCGATAGCGGCCGGCCGCTCTTGAATGCCATGCGCGAAAAGCTTGGGATTCGAGGTGCGGCCGGCGGCGAAGGGGGTCTTTTTCTGCTGGCCCCCTTCTAGGCGCTCCGCCTCCGTTTGCGCTTGATCGCGCGCTTCGCCAGTAGAACCACATAGGCGATCAGCAGCAGCGCATAGACCGCGGCCTGAGAGAAGTGCTGCACGGTTTCGGTAGCTGTGTCGGCGGTGCCTCTCATCGACATCATTCCCATGCTCGCTCCATTGAGGTCGTAGAAGCCGTGGCCCAATCCGAAGAACAGCCCCTGAAGGATCATGAGGATCATGAAGGGGTAGGCGAGCTTCTGGAAGCGTTTCCACGTTCGGGCGCCCATGCTGGTGCGGATGGATCCGAACGAGGTTATCCAGGGAATGAGAAAGCAGATCAGGAGCGGAATCGCCACGACGGCCCCCGCAAGTGCCATGAAGTACACGCCCGGCGTTCCCCAAACCGCGCGGAACTGGGGAACCAGGAAGTACAGCGGGAAGAAGATCACGCGCAGGACGTGTCCGAACACGATGATCCCGCCGAGTATGGAAAGTTCCGAGCGCACCGTGTAAAGGCGCTTCACCAAAGGGGTTTTGGGAAGTACCCCGATAAACATGACCACAAGGTAGAACCATACGCCTGTGCAGGCTCCAGTAGTGAGATCGAACGCATCGCCCACCAGGGGAACCGATGTTTTCAGCGATTCGAATGCGGCTGCGTAGGACTGAAGCGCGGCGGGTGGGCGGCCTCCGAATACGAACGAGCCGAAATCGGGTGCGGTTTGAAGGGCGACCATGATGCCGAATGCGAGGTAGAACGGGGCGGGATGGCGCCGGAGCGGATCGATGCAGCAGACGATGAACGCGAGTGCGAACGGTGCGGCCTGAACGATGTCGGGGATGAACCCGGGAAGGAAGCTGAGCATGCGTTCTCCTTGGGATCGAGGCGGCGAGGGACGGATGACGGTTTTCTCAATCTAACGGACGCCCGAAATCCTTTCCGTTGTTTTCGCAACGCAAAGCATGGAATAGCTTTTGATTCCGCGCGTTTCGGCCCCTTCCCTCCGGGGCGTCGCCTTCGTTGAGTCGAGCTCGCCCGTCGCCGGCGCACAGGGCCTTTGCCGTCCTTCGGTTCATTCGTAATCATCAGCAGCTCTTTGGAAAACGACGGGTCGGCAATGGTATCATTCCTCGTGGAGATGGACGGCCTCCTGGTGGAGCCCGCGGCCTTCAAAGCCGTCGTGAGGCGCGCAGAACGTCTCGGGTGTGTTCGATTCGCACGCATCTCCGCCATAGATTCCATCGCCCGCAGTTATCTGCTGCGGGCTTTTTTGCATGGGAGGGGACGCGGGCCGTGCTCATCGATTCGCTTGTCTATACGCTCGAACGATCCGACTGCCTGGGAAAATTCTGGGGTAAGCTCGATTCGGGGGACGATGCGGCGCTGGGCATCGCGTCATCTGCCCGCCCGTTTGCAGTCGCATCCCGTTTCATGCACGCCCCGCAGACCACGCTGGTTCTCGTTGCCGGCGAAGACGCCGCAGCGGCGTTTGCCCGCAGCGTCGCGGCTTACGTGGGTGACGAGCGCGTCCTGCGTTTCCCCGAGCGGGCGGACTATCCCTTTTCTCCCAAAAAGCCCGACGCGCGTATCGTTGCTCGGCGCATGGAGGCCGCTCATGCGCTGAAAAGCGAACGGAAGGCCATCGTGGTGGCTTCGGCGCGAGCTCTGGTGCGCATGTTGGCTCCGGCGGACTCCGATGCGTGCCATCCGCTTGCCTTCTCGGCTTCAACCGAGTTGGTCGACATGGGTTGCGGGCTGAGCGAGTTCGACGATGTTGCGCGCGCTCTCGAGGATCGCGGTTTCGCCAACACCGGCGAACTCGATGGACCGGGAACCTTCTGCGTGCGCGGAGGCGTGATCGATGTGTATCCCGGCAATCTGGCGTATCCCGTGCGTCTCGATTTTTTCGGCGACGAGCTGGATGAGATTCGTCGCATCGTTCCAACCACCGGTCAGACCATCTCGATGCTGCCTGCGGTGGATATCTATCCGGTGCGCGAGTTCTCATGTTCCGAGCAGCAGCGCAAGCGGGCGATCAACGAGCTGAAGCGTCCTGCGAGAACCAACCCTCATCTGCGCGGATTGCTCGCACAGCTCGAGGGGGGCCTCGGATTCGACGGGGCCGATGCGCTGCTGACCTATTTGTACGATACGACCGTCACGCTGGGTTCGTATGCCAAAGAAGGCGTGCTCACCTCGCTTGTCGAGCCCCGATCGCTGTTCGACGACGCCCAGCATGCGATCGACGAGATCGCCGGAAAGGCGAAGGGAAGCGGGGTGGCCCTCGAGGGGCTTTTCGCCGAACCGGGAGAGCTCGATTTCGGCGGCGGCCAGCGTGCGACTTATCTTTCCCTCATGCGCGTCGGCGCATCGATAGACGACGATCTTCCGGTGAAGCGGGTCGAGGTCGCGGGGCATCCCGACAGGTTGTTCGGGCGATTGCGGCAGTTGGTGGACGACAACTACACCGTGGTCTTCTCGGCACCCGATTTCCGCGCGCGTCAGGATATGAAGCTTGCGTTCGTGGAGAACGGCCTTCCCATACAAGAGCGCCTTGACGTTCTGGAGGACGAGCCGGGTTCGCCCGCCGAAGCGGCGACCGACTTCGGAGGGGCCCGATCCGACTTCACGGGGGAGGAAAAGCCGTCCGCCGCGCCCGCGTCATGCAGGGAAACGGCTCTGTCGCGCGAATCCAGAGCCTGCGTTTCCGACGAGAACGAGATCGAGGGATTGCGTCGTCGCCGCCTGCGCCGCGGCGTGGTGAACGTGGTGGATGTCGATATCCCGCTGGGCATGATCATCCCCAAGGCAAAGCTTGCCATGATCAGCATCTCGGATACGCAGGGCGCCTCGTCGCGCCGCCCGACGCGTCGCGTTGACGTCACCGAGATCACGTTTCCGTACAAGCCCGGCGACTACGTCGTTCACGCAGCGCACGGGATCGGGCACTTCGTTGGCCTCGTTCGGCAGGAAGTGGGGGGAACCGCGCGTGATTACCTGCATATCGACTATGCGGAGGGAGACCGCCTGTTCGTTCCGGTAGAACAGCTCGACCGTGTGACGCGCTATGTTGGACCTGAAGGATCCGATCCTCGTTTGACCAGGTTGAATACAAGCGATTGGGCGCGTGCTCTGAACCGGGCCCGCAAAGCGACCAAGAAGCTCGCATTCGATCTGGTCGATGTGTACGCCCGGCGCGCCGCAGTGCAGGGTTTCAGGTTCGGCCCCGATACTCCTTGGCAGCGCGAGATGGAAGAGGCGTTTCCATATCAGGAAACGCCCGATCAGCTTGCCGCTATCGCGGACGTGAAGGCCGATATGCAAAGTGCGCGCCCGATGGACCGCCTGGTGTGCGGGGATGTGGGGTTCGGCAAAACCGAGGTCGCGCTTCGGGCGGCTTTCAAGGCGACGCAGGACGGCAAGCAGGTCATGGTGCTGTGCCCGACTACCATTCTCGCGCAGCAGCACTTCACCAATTTCAAAGAGCGATTCGAGCCTTTCGGCGTGACGGTGGAGGTTCTATCTCGTTTTCGCACGCTGGCTCAGCAGAAAAAAGCGCTCGAGGGGTTCTCCAAGGGAACCGTCGGCGTGATGGTGGGAACGCATCGTCTGCTGTCGCGCGATGTGAACCCTCATGATCTGGGGCTCGTTATCATAGACGAGGAGCAGCGTTTCGGGGTCGGGCATAAAGAGCAGATGAAGAATTTGCGCGAGTACATCGACGTGATGACGTTGTCGGCAACGCCGATTCCGCGCACCATGCAGATGTCCCTTTCCGGGGTGCGCGACATGAGCCTGATCCTCACACCGCCCGACGAACGTCGCCCGGTATCGGTTCACGTGGGAGAATGGGATCCCGACTTGGTGGCGGCGGCGATCGCGCGCGAGCTGGACCGAAAAGGCCAGGTATATTATGTTTCAAACCGCGTGCGCTCTATCGACGAGGCGGTTGCCCGCGTTCAATCCGCGGCCGGTGAGGCGCGCATCGGCGTTGCGCACGGGCAGATGGACAAGGATGCTCTCGAGCGCGTGATGGAGGAGTTCTCGGCGGGACGTCTCGACGTGCTGGTCGCCACGACCATCATCGAGAGCGGAATCGACAACCCCCACACGAATACCCTGATCATCGAGGACGCCCAGCGTCTCGGCCTGGCTCAGATGTACCAGCTCAAAGGTCGCGTGGGGCGCTCGTCTGCGCAGGCGTATGCGCTGTTTATGTTCCCCGACAACGTGCCTTTGACCGAAGAGGCGCTCGCGCGCCTGACGGCGCTGAACGAACACCAAGAGCTGGGCAGCGGTATGCGCATCGCCATGCGCGACCTGGAGATTCGCGGCGCCGGCAGCATGTTGGGAGCCGAGCAGAGCGGTAATATGTCGGCGGTTGGCTTCGATCTGTTCGCCCAGATGCTGGCTACTGCGGTGAACGCCACGCGCGAGGGCGATTTGAAGGCCGACGTGCTTCCGCCTGCGCTGTCCGACATAACCGTGAACGTTCCGGGCGACGCCTTCCTTCCCGAAGATTACATTCCCGATGTTGACGAGCGCGTGCTGTGGTATCGCAGGATCGCGTCCGCCTCGACCCTTTCCGCAGTGGAAGACGTGTTCGGGGATCTGACGGAAAAGAGGCCCGACATGCCCGACGAGGCGCGCAACCTGCTTGCGAAAGCGCGTATCAAGGCCTTCGCGTTCGAGCACCGGATCGATCTGGTGTCGGTGGTCGAGGGTCGCCTGGTTCTGGATCCGGTCGACATACCGCGGGATATGATGCTGGGCATTCGCCGCGCGGGAGGTCGCTACGTTCCCGACAAACGCAAGCTTCGGCTTCCGTTGCGGTACTTCGACCAGGATAAACTGCTCGATTCGGTGTTCGAGTTCATGGAAAAGCTTGCTGGAGAGGACGCTTCACCGCAATAGGCCGCCGCATCTCGCCCGTCTGCGCCCTCGGCTTGGGAGCGCTGGCTTCTCGGCGTTTGCATCGCCCAAAACTGATGTAGGGCAACCCTTGCACTTTTGCTTGACGCGCGTATAATTCTGAAAGTTTGGACGGGATGAATGCGAGGTTGCATGGGCGACAGCGAATCGGTTGGGGCGGGCGAAGGCGCCGCGGCTTACGAGGGTTCGGGGGCAGGCGATGCCGATCGGGCTCGCGCCGCCGCAGACGGGCATTCCGAGCGATCCGACGATCGCATCACGCGGATGGGGACGGACTCCGTTCCGCGGCTCATCATCGAATTCGCCATCCCGTCGATCATCGGCATGTTGGTGAACGGGGCGTACAACGTCATCGATTCGGTGTTTCTCGGGCAGGCCATGGGATCGATCGGCTTGTCGGCCACGACGGTTGCCCAGCCCATCATGATCGTGTTTCTCTCGCTGTGCATGCTTATCGGCAACGGCGGTAACGCTTTGGCCGCCCTGCGTTTGGGGGAAGGCAGGCACGTCGATGCAGAGCGTTCGCTGGGAAACACCATGTTTTTGGCCATCGTGCTGTGGGCGATCATTGCGGTTGGAGTTTCCATTCCTCCGGTGATGGATGCGATTCTCGATATCTCCAGCGCAACCGACGAAGTGCGCGGCTACGCGGCCGACTTCATCCGCATTCTCGGTTTCGGCGTGCTTTTCCAGATCGTGGGCATGGGGTTGAACAACTTCATCCGCACGGCCGGAGCGCCCAACCGAGCCCTGCTCACTATGATCCTCGGCGCGGTCGTCTGCATCGTCTTCAACTATCTGTTCGTCATGCGATTCGGCTGGGGCGTGCACGGCAGTGCCTTGGCGACGGTCATGGGGCAGGCGGCTTCCTGCGCTTCGGTTCTGTGGTTCTTCACGATATCCAAGAACTCTCCGCTGAAGTTGCGGTTGTGGGCCGTCAAGCCCGATGGGTCCATCATTCCCTCCATTTTGACCCTGGGTGTTCCCAGCAGCCTCGTGCAGGTGGGAATGGCCGTCGTCTCGTTCATCGTGAACATGCTCCTTGTGGTGTACGGTGCGCAGAGCGCCATCGGGCAGACCGCTGCCCTGGCGTCGATCGGCGTTGTGCAGCGCATCGCGATGTTCACGGTGCTGCCGCTGATCGGGGTTGCCATCGCCATCCAGCCGCTTCTGGGCTTCAACTATGGGGCTCGTCTGTTCGGCCGCGTGCGGGCGACGCTGGGCTACGGGATTCTCGGGGCCACCACGATCGCTTTGCTCATGTGGGTATCCGTGCATGTTTGGCCCGTTCAGATCGTGAGTGCGTTTGGCATTAGCGACGAGTCGCTGCGCGAGTTCACCATCTTCGCACTGAAGGTACAGCTGCTGATGCTTCCCGTCGTCGGTTTCCAGATCATCGGCGCGAACTACTTCCAGGCAACCGGTCAGCCCGTCCGTTCGATCGTTTTGTCGATGTCGCGTCAGATACTGTTCCTCATTCCGCTTCTCTTTTTGCTGCCGTCGTGGCTACCCATTGCGTTTCCGCAGCTCACCGGTCTCGATGCCGTTTACTTTGCCGCGCCGATGGCGGATGCCCTGTCGATTGTGCTTACCGGTGTTTTGATCTGCATCGAGTTGAGGAAGCTTAAAGGGAAGGAAATGAAGCTGCGTCCGATCCCGTAGTAAGATAGTTGGGCATGTTGGAAGGACGACTTTGGCGCATCGCGCCGGAATCGAACGATCGACCAGGTAAGGGCCGCGTGCGTTCGAGGTCGTCGCAAACCCCATCGAAAGGGAGGGTTTATGACCAAGGCAGTAGCTTTGAGCGCAACGGCAGGCCGTACGCGCTCTATCGCGTTCGTCGCCCTGACCATCGCCATCATGGCGGTGTCCGCCTGGATCACGGTTCCGTTCGGTCCCGTTCCGTTCACGCTTCAGACGTTCGCCATCACGTTCGCCGTACTTGCGCTCGAACCCAAGCAGAGCATCGCCGCCGTCGCGGGGTATCTGATCCTCGGCGGTTTCGGTGCGCCGGTGTTCTCGGGGATGCGCGGGGGCCTTGGCGTGCTGGCTGGTCCGACAGGTGGGTTCATCTGGGGTTTTCTGATCGGCGCTGTGCTGGCCGCCGGCCTTCTGCATCTACTGCGCTCTCGCGGGATCGATAATTTTGCGGGAAGCATCGCGGCGGGGTTCGTGTTCATGCTGGCGGTGCATGTGTGCGGCTGCGTGCAGTTCATGGCCGTGGCCCACACCGACCTTGCGGCGGCCCTTGCCGTTACCGTGGCTCCGTTCCTGATCATCGACATTGCGAAGCTGGTTGCCGCGACAACGGTAGCCCGATCGGTCGCCCGCGTGGTTCGGCGTTAGATCCGCGTTCGAAGCCGTCGGAGCAAGATGCCGGCACGCTATTGGGATGCTTCGATGGAGGGGATGGCCACGATGAAGCAGGCTCCCCCTTCGGCGCGGTTGAACGCCTCGATCGTGCCGTCGTGCTGCTCGACGACCGTCTTCACGATGGAGAGTCCGAGTCCTGTGCCGCCCGTGGTGCGCGCGCGCGACGCATCTGTACGGTAGAAGCGACCGAACAGCAGCTGCGGATCGATGTCGCCGAAGCCGGTGCCGTCGTCTTTCACCTGAACCACGGAGTTGCCGCGCAATCCGCATAGCTCGATGTCGATATGGCCGTTCGGCTCGATGAAGCGCGAGGCGTTCTCAACGAGGTTGGTGAGCGCTTGCTTCAGACGGTCGGCGTTTCCCAGCACATCGGGCGCTTCGCCTGTGATGCTGACGTTGGCCCGGCGGTCGTTGAGGATGGGCTGCAGAGCGTCGACCACGCCGGTGGCGATGTCGCGCAGGTTGACGCGCGACAGGGTGTAGTGCGCGTTGTCGTTTTCGAGTCGCGTGAGTGACAAGAGGTCGTTTACCAGGTCGGACAGGCGCGTGCTTTCCGCGATGATGGTGCGTTCGAACTTGTCGCGCAGTTCGTCGGGCAGATCGGGATCCTGCAGCATCTCCGCCGTCCCGCGGATCGCGGTGAGTGGGGTGCGCAGCTCGTGGGCCGCATCGCTGACGAACTCGGATTGACGGCGCTCCTTGCGCACGAGATCGGCGTTTTGGGACTGGGTGCGCTTCACCAGCGCTCCGATGGTCTGGGCAAGCTCGTCGGTCTCGCGCAGGTATCCGTCGGGTTCGAAGCTGACTTCGACGCCTTGGCGATGCGCGTTCACCTTGCGTACCAGAACCGTTAGCGGTTCAGACAGAAAATGGCCGATCATCAGCGCAAGTGCGAATGTGATGAGCCCTGCGGGGACAAGCAGCAGGATCGAGCGCAGCGGGACGCCGAAAAAGACGATGCACGCGACGACCACCAGCACTCCGGACAAGAGCGTGAGCAGGGTTGCGAGCATGGTGAAGTATGTCTGCAGACGTTTGATGCGAAATCCCCTCGGATAGGTGCCGACTCCGGCCGATGGGGCGCGGAGTCGGCGTGATCGCCGCATGCACGGGCGGCGTCGGTTAGGTGCTTGTCGCGAGCTTATTGGCGGAAGCGATAGCCGTAGCCGCGCACCGTTTCGACCAGGCTGGGATCGTACCCGGCCTTTTCGATCTTGTCGCGCAGGCGCTTGATGTGCGTGTCGACGGTTTTGGTTTCGGTCAAGTATTCCCAGCCCCATGCGTCGCGCAGCAGGTCTTCGCGGGAAACCACCTTTCCGGCCTGCTTCATAAGGCTTGCCAGCAGCTCGAATTCGCGCGGAGTGAGATCAAGCGAGCCCTTCTCTCCCGAAGCCGTGTGCGCGTCCTCGTCAAGCGTGATGCCGCTTGCGGTTATGGCGCGGCTGGCGCTGGGGAAATCCCCACCCGAACCGCGCCGCAAAAGAGCGTGGACGCGTGCGATCAGCTCGCGCACGCCGAATGGCTTGGCCAGGTAGTCGTCGCCGCCGATTTCCAGTCCGACCACCTTGTCGAGCTCGGTGTCGCGGGCGGACAGGAACAGCACGGGGGCCGCGGTGATCGAGCGGATGCGTCGGCACAGCTCGTAGCCGTCCATACCGGGAAGCATGATATCTAAAATGAACAGGTCGTATGTGCCCTTGCGAGCCAAAGCCAGCGCATCTTCTCCGTTCGCGCTGGTATCTACCTGGTAGCCCTCCTTTTTCAGGGCGTACCCCACGAATTCGGTGATGGAGGCTTCGTCGTCGACGACGAGCACGCGCTTGGGTGCATCGCTCATGGGATCTCCTTATGTGTTCGCGTTACGGCCCTGCAGCACGGTGCCCCAGGGCTCTGTTCTGCTCTTGCTATAATAACCCGACAGCATCGTGTGCAGATACGTATTCACATATTGAGGAGCTTATACCATGCTTCTTGCCATCGACGTAGGCAATACGCAGACGGTTATCGGTTTGTACGAGAGGCGGCGCTTGCGCCACATGTGGCGCGTTGCGACGAACAAGGTCCATACTTCCGACGAGCTGCGCTTGAAGGTGAACCCGCTGCTCGAGTCCGAGCGCATCACGGTCGCCGATGTGACGGGCGCCGCGCTCGCGTCGGTGGTCCCGCCGCTTACCTCGGCGTGGGCTGTCGCTCTGAAGCGCTTGATCGGACGCGATCCGGTGGTGTGCTCGGCGGCCAGCGCGCAGGGCCTGTTCGAGGCGCGCTATGCCAACCCTTCCGAGATCGGAGCCGATCGCGTGGCTGACGCCGTGGCTGCCCGCTCTCTGTACGGGGCGCCGGTCGTGGTGGTCGATTTCGGAACTGCCACCAACATCGAGGTTATCGACAAGGACGGTCGGTTCATCGGCGGCGTCATCGCCCCGGGTTTGGAAACGTCGGCATCGGCCCTGTTCTCTCACGCGACGAAGCTGGCGGCCACCGAGCTGATCGATCCTCGAACGGCCATCGGCGGCTCGACTGCGCAGGCCATCCAGGCCGGCATCGTCTATGGCGAGGCGGATCGCGTGGATGGATTGTTGGATAGGATATTCCAGCAGCTCGGGTACACGGCTCCCGTCGTTGCCACGGGAGGTTTGGCCGGGCGGTTGGTGTCGGTTATGAGAACCCCGACACGCGTGAACAAAGAGCTTACCCTCGAGGGGCTTCGCCTCGTCCACGAGGCTGCGCTCGGAGTGCAGGAGGATTGATATGGCCTGTGGTCTGACCTATATTCGCCAGCTTACGTCGCCTCAGGCGACCAAGCAGCTTGCCGCCACGCTGTCTCCCTACCTGAGACCCGGAGACATGATTCAGCTCCGGGGAGACCTGGGGGCGGGTAAAACCCAGTTCGTCCAGGGGGTGGCTGAAGGTTTGGGTATCGTCGAGCCGGTGATCAGCCCGACGTTCAACGTGCTTTTATCCTACGATTCCGGAACGCTGCCGCTGTATCATTTCGATCTGTACCGCCTCGACGGTCTCGAGCAGCTGGAGGATATCGGGTTCTACGATGTGGTCGATGCCGATGGCGCGAGCTTCGTCGAGTGGGCCGAGAAGTGCCCGGGATGCATGGGCGCTACGTTTTTGGAGATCGAGCTGACTATCGACGAGGACGACGCCCGTCGCATCCGCGCGCACGCCTACGGACAGCGCGCCCGGTCGCTTCTCACGGTATGGGCCAGCGATTCCAAGTCCCGTCTGATGAAATTTGCAGGTGATAGGTCGTAATGTCGTCATCCAAACAAAGCGGTTGCCTCGATGCGCAGGGTTTGTCCGCCGTCGTTCGCGAACGGGCCGACAGCGCCGTGCCCGCGCCGGATCGCAACCTCGTCCTTGCGTTCGACACTTCCAACGAGGTGGTTACGCTGGGATTGGCGCGCATAGCGTCTGGTACGAGGCTCGATATGATCGAATCTCGTGTGATCCCCGCCCGTAGAGCTTCGAACACCCAGCTCATCCCCCAGATAGACCGCCTCATGAGCGAGGCGGGGGAGCGGCGCGGCAACATCGCCTGCATTGCGGTCGGCCGCGGTCCGGGGTCGTTTACGGGCGTGCGCATCGCCATGGCCACGGCCAAGGGGATGGCCCAGGCTTTGGGAGTCGGTCTCGTCGGTCTCTCGACGCTTGACGCTGTTGCCTGGGACGCCCAGCTCAAAGGCGTGCGCGGACCGCTTGCGGTGGTGGCCGACGCCATGCGGGGGGAGGTGTATCCGGTCGCCTACGCGCTGTCCGATGCGGGTATCGAGCGGCTCGGAGCCGATCGCGTGGTGAAGGCCCCCATCGCCGCCGAGGGGTTTTCCGGATCGGATGGCCTGCGGTTTGCCGGTGACGCTCTGTCGAAATACGCCGATCTGTTCGCCGAGCACGGCGAGCTTTTGAGCGAAGGGCATTGGTACGCAACCGGTGACGGTCTCATCTTCTGCCTGCAGCATGCTTGGGATGAGGGTCTGATCGATCCGTTCGATGCGCGGCGTCACGATCCGGCACTGGTTTTGCCGGTGTACACGCGTCTGTCCGATGCCGAGGAAAACGAACGGACGCGGCTCTCGTCGCTCGAGCCCAGGAACCTTCGCACGGGCGTGCAGGAAGCGCGCGTGCAGGCGCATTCCAGCATGCACGAGTCGTCTCCCATCGATGCGAACCAGGTGGTTCGGGGTGTTTTGTACCGTCCGCTCGATGCGGCCCACGTCGACGATGTCGCTACGCTCGAAGCCCGGGTTATGGACGGGGATCCTTGGAGCGCCCGCATGATCCTGAACGAGCTTCCCCAGCGCGATCGCGTGTGGTGGGCGGCTTACGGCATCCCCGACGGGGAGGGTTCGGACATCACTGACGAGACTGCTGCATCCGACCTGCGTTTGGTGGGGTATGCGGGCTGCCTTGTGGTAGACGGCGAGATGCAGGTGCTGCGCATCGGGTCGGATGAGCGCCTGCGCCGGCGCGGTATCGCATCCCAGCTGATGGCGCGCATGGCCTGCGACGCGCGCGATCTGGGGGCCGATCGCTGCATGCTGGAAGTGCGTGCCGGCAACCATGCGGCGCAGGAGTTCTACCGCTCGATGGGCCTTTCCGACGCGGGCGTGCGCCCCCGTTACTATTCGGACGGGGAAGACGCCCTTATCATGACGGGTGCGGTTCCGACAAGCATGCATCATGCAGGCGGTATGGAGGTGCGCGAACAGGCGGAAAACGAGTCGGCGAGCGCAGAGCCGGTGCGCCCGCTGATCTTCGCCATCGAGAGCTCGTGCGACGAAACGGCGGCGTCGGTTGTTGACGGGGAGGGAAACCTGCTTGCCGATGTAGTGGCTTCCCAGATAGATTTCCATTCGCGCTTCGGCGGGGTGGTTCCCGAGATCGCCAGCCGCAAGCACATCGAGGCGATCTGCGGGGTGTGCGGGGAGTGCTTTTCCGTTGCGGCGGACCATCTGGGACGAAGCGATCTGAGCTGGTCCGATATGGATGCGGTGAGCGTGACGTATGCTCCGGGCCTCGTAGGGGCGCTTGTGGTGGGCGTCGCGTTCGCCAAGGGAGCAGCCTGGGCCGTGAACAAGCCCTTCATTGGGGTGAACCACCTCGAGGGGCACCTGTATGCCAATAAGATCGGATCCGACGACGTCGAGCCGCCGATGGTGGCGTCGTTGGTGTCGGGCGGCAACACGCTTCTGGTGCATGTGCGCGGATGGGGCGATTACCGGGTGCTGGGTTCGACCATCGATGACGCGGTGGGAGAGGCCTTCGACAAGGTGGCCAAAGCGCTGGGTCTCGGGTATCCGGGGGGGCCGGTGATCTCGAAGCTGGCCGCCAAGGGCGACCCGCGCGCCATCGCGTTTCCGCGCGCCATGATGCATTCGGGCGATCTGCGCTTTTCGCTTTCGGGCCTGAAGACGGCGGTGGTGTCTCACATCAACGCCGAGCGCGCGGCCGGACGCGAACCCAACGCACCCGATATCGCCGCGAGCTTCCAGCAAGCGGTGATCGACGTGCAGGTGGCGAAATCGGCTGCGGCTCTCGACGAGACGGGTGTGCGCACGTTCTGCCTGGGCGGCGGCGTGGCGGCCAACCCCGCTTTGCGTGAGGCCTATCAGGAGATGTGCGCAGAGCGGGGAGTCCGTCTTATCATGCCGCCCTTGCGGTCTTGCGGCGATAACGCCGGCATGATCGCGCTCGTTGCGCTCGATCGGTATCGGGATGGACGCTTCTTCGGTTTAGATGCGGATGCCAAGGCCCGCGCCGACCTTGAGCAGCCGTACTAGAATCGGGGTTTGCGGGCGGCATGTACCGCGGCTATGCCGCCGGTGCAGTTCGTCCATTCCACGCGCTCGAATCCGACCTCCTCGAACATGCGCGCGAGGGCTTCCTGGCGGGGGAAGGCTTTGATCGATTGCGATAGATACACGAACCCTTTTCGATCGCCCGTGATAAGCCCGCCCCAGAAGGGGATGAGATGCTTGAGGTAGAAGCCGTACAGGCTGCGCCAGACGGGGTTGGGGGGAGTCGAGAACTCGAGGCATACCAGGGTTCCGCCCGGTTTCAGCACGCGGAGCATCTCGAAGAGGGCGCGCTTTCGGTCGGGCATGTTGCGGATGCCGTAGGCTACGGTCACGACGTCGTAGGAGTTATCGGGGTAGGGGATGTTTTGGGCGTCGACCACCTCGAAGTCGATCGTCGTGTCGTTTGCGCGACCGCGCCGGTAGTGATCGCGCGCCACGTCCAGCATCTCGCTTACCAGATCGGTGCACTGGATATGGGCGGGGTGCTTGGCGCGCGCGATTGCGAACGAGACGTCGCCCGTGCCGCCGGCCAGGTCGAGCACCCGGCTTTCGGACGTGACAGGCGAGCGCTGCACCAGTTCGGCCAGCCAGATACGGTAGGCGCCGAAGCTCGAGATCGCGTTGAAGCGCTCGTATTTCTTCGCGATGGCCGAGAATATGTCGTGAACGCGCTCTTTGGAGATCTCTTCGGGGGCGTCGCACCCCGTTGCGGTATCGATGCTGCTCATGTGTTTCGCGATCCTTGTCCGAAGGGCGGCGCGAGGGCGCCGTAAGGGAACAATCCGTTCAGTGTAAACGTACCGTGCGGGTTTTTGGCTTGCGAGCGTGATCTTCCCGATATCCGCTCACCGCGCCATTTGGCGCTGCATCGTTGGGGGGTCTTGGGTGGGGTAGAAGCGTTTTACCTGTTCGACCTTAGTATAGGCAACGTTAAATCAAGGAGAAATAACGACCGGCGCAGGCGCGGGAACTCGCAATGCTAAAATGACCCTCACGCGATTCCCCCACGTTCAACGTATGTGTAAGGCGGGTTTGTATGCTTCTTTGCGCGCAGTACATCGTTCCGGTCGTCGGTGCCCCGTTCCAAAACGGCGCGGTGCTGGTGCGGGATGGGAAGATTTGCGATATCGGCGATTCCGAGATGCTGAGGCTTCGGTACCCCGAAGAACAGCGGATCGATTACGGCCGGGCGGCTCTCATGCCGGGTTTTATCGACTTGCAGACGCATCTCGAAAACTCCGTCATGCGCGGCACCATCCAAGACGGTTCCTACACCCAGTGGCTGCGCGCCATGCGCGATACCTCCACGAAGCTGAGCGCGCGCGACTGGTACGCCTCCTCCGTTCTGGGAGGGCTCGAAGCCCTTACCAACGGCATCACCTGCGTCGCCGATATCTCCTCGACGGGCGCATCGTGCTCAGCCATGCAGAAGCTGGGCCTGCGCGGCGTGGTGTACCGTTCGGTGGGAGCCATGGATCGCCGTCTGGTGCGCCGTGCGATTGACAACGCCGAAAACGACGTGGTTCGCTGGAGCGAGTCGGTCGATTCCGACCGCATCAAGGTGGGCGTCGCTCCGCGCGAATCCTACATGTGCCATCCCGAGATCTACACCCTTGCCGCCAACCTGGCGCGCCGCGAGGGCGTTCCTTTGTCCATCACCATCGGCGGAAGTTACGAGGAGGCCCGTTTCATCCGTTTCGGAGCGTCGAACCTTTCGGTGGCCAACATGACCGATAGGCACGGCTACGTCGAGATTCCGCCCTGGCTTCCCACGGGCGTGTCACCGGTGCGCTACATCTTGAACTGGGGCGCGTTCGAGGCCGACAACGTCATGGCCGCTCACTGCGTGCACGTCGAGGACGAAGATATCAACAAGCTGAAGGAGTACGACGTCGCCGTCGCCATGTGCCCGCGCTGCAACGCCCAGTTGGGCATGGGCATGGCTCCTTTGCGCGACTTCATTCGCTCGGGGCTGCGCGTCGGCCTGGGAACCGGTTACACGGCCGCCATCGACGCCACCGATATGATCGCCGAGACGCGCATCGCCATGCTTTTGCACCGCGCGCTGAACCCCGGTCGCTTCATCGCCGCCGACGACATGCTTCGTCTGTGCACCATCGAGGCCGCGCGCGCCCTCCACATGGAGGACCAGGTTGGTTCCATCGAGGTCGGAAAGCTGGCCGACCTTGTGGCGATCGATCTGTCGGGCTCGCATCAGGCTCCCAGCGACGATCCGGTTTTCGCCATCGTGAGCACCTGCACGGGAGGCGATATCCTGATGACGATGGTGGGCGGGGAGATCCGCTACGAAAAGGATAGATGGAATGTCGATATCGAGGTGGCGCGCGATATCGCCCGCGTCATCGAGATTCGAGGAAAGCTTCGGGGGTAACATGGGCTCCACATACAAGGGAAAGCAGAAACTGTCTGCCGAACAGCGCGAGGCGCGCATCAAGGCTGCCGCGGAGCGCGAGGCGCGCGCACGTGCGGCTCGGGAGCGCTCCGCGCGGATGAAGAAGGTCTTCACCGTGGTGGTGGTCGTCATCCTCATCCTGGGTCTCACCATACCGACCGTGGCACTTTCGGTCCTCAGGCCGGGGCTCTAGCGGCCGCCTGCGTATTTCGCGATTTCTTATGCGGAGGGCATGCGTGGAAGCGCCGGTTTCGGGTTGTGGTAGGATGACGGTTCGTTAAGGCATCGGGCCTCTGGTTCAGGGGGCCTTCTCAAAGGGGTATGCAGTGTTTGGCATCGGTGGTTTCGAGCTTTTTCTCATTCTGCTGTTCGGTTTTCTCATTTTCGGTCCGGACAAGCTTCCGGCCATGGCCAAGACCCTGGGTAGGTGGATCGCGAAGTTTCGCAGCGCCCAGCAGGAGATGAGCGAAGTCATCAAGAACGATGTGTTCGATCCCAATTCCGACGAGCCGTTCAAGGATCCCACCGAAGCGGTGAACAAGGTGGTCAGCAAGGTCTCCGGCGCGACGAAGGCGGCCGTCGGCTCCAAGGCGACCGGTTCCGCGTCTTCCGCTTCGGCTGCATCTGCGGACTCCTCCGCCGCGTCCGATGGAGACAAGCCCGCCGTCGCCCCGCGCCAGGAGAGCTTCACCGAGCGCAAGGCCCGCTACGAGCGCGAGCGCGCGGCGAAGAAGGCTGCCGATGAGGCCGCTGCCAAAGAGGCTTCTGCCGAACCTGAGAAAACCCCGGCACCTGCCGACACCAAGACCGAAGGGGGAGAATAGCCATGCCCATCGGTCCTGCGCGCATGCCCTTGATGGAGCATCTGGGCGAACTGCGCATGCGGTTGGTCCGCATCGTCGCCGTTTTGCTGGTTGCCGTCGTCGTGTTCTACATGGCCACGCCGACGCTTATCCAGTTCCTCATGATTCCCATCGGCGATTCGGTGGGAATCGATCCGGCTACGGGCGCGGCTCAGCTCTACGTCCTCGATCCGTTCGAGGGCTTCTCCGTTCGCTTCCTGGTGTCGTTCTGGGCGTCTATCGTCGCGACGTCTCCGGTCATCCTCTGGCAGATCATCGCCTTTTTCCTCCCGGCTCTCAAGCCCAAGGAGCGCAGGTGGTTCATGCCTACGTTCGCGGCGGCTACCGCCCTGTTCATATTCGGCACCATCTTCTGCTATCTGGTTATCCTGAGTCCCGCGTTCGACTGGTTGGTCGATCAGTCGGCCGGTGTCGGCCTCGTTCAGGCGCGGCTGTCAACCTATATCGACATCATCATCAAGTTCGAACTGGGCTTCGGCGTGGCGTTCGAGCTGCCCATCGTTATCTTTTACCTGGTTATCTTCGATGTCGTTCCGTATAAGAAGCTGCGGAACAGCTGGCGCTACGTGTATGTGGGCCTGTTGACGTTTTCGGCCATCGTCACGCCGGATGCGAACCCCGTTACCATGGGGCTTATGTTCGCTGCGCTCATCGTGCTGTACGAAGCGTCCCTGATGTTTGCCCGGGTGGTGCTCGCGCGGCGCATCAAGCGTCAAAACGCCCAGATCGCCGAAGAGCAGGCGGCTGAGAGAGCGGTGGAGAAAACCAGCAAGAGAGCGGTCGTCAAGAAGAGATAGCGATTGTGCGACGCAGGGGAAACGGGGAGTCGCTTGGGGCGGCTCCTTCCCGTATAAGGAGCTGACATGCACGAATTAGGGATCATGTCGGGTGTTTTGGATGCGGTGAACGCATCGGCGGAATCCGCCGGGGCATTGAAGGTCACGAGGATCGATCTATCCATCGGCGAGATGACCGAGGCGATCGACGATGCGCTGGAATTCGCTTTCGAGGCGCTATCCGAAGGCACGCTGAGCGCCGGCGCCGAATTGGTGCTGCACAAAGTGTCGCCCAGAAGCGTATGCTTGGACTGCGGGGAGGAATTCGACCACGATCGCTTTCACCGAGCCTGCCCGCGATGCGAAAGCTACTCGACCGATCTCGTAGCCGGGCGCGAACTGCGCATCGATTCCATTGAAGTCGATCTGCCCGACGATGAGGCGGCCGATGCGGGCGGTTCTGCGAAGGAGGAACCATGCAGATAGATCTGAAGCAACCGATCCTGGACAAAAACGACGCGCTTGCCGCCGAGCTGCGAAAGCGCTTCGACGAGAACCGCGTTTACGTCCTGAATCTTCTAGCCAGCCCCGGGTCGGGCAAGACCTCGACCATTCTGGCCACCATCGATGCACTGCGCGACGAGTTCAACATCGCCGTCATCGAGGGCGACATCGCCAGCAGCGTCGATGCTGAAAAAATCAAGAATCAGGGGATTCCCGCCGTTCAGATCAACACCGGCGGCGCCTGCCATCTGGAAAGCGCCATGCTCAAGCGCGCAATCGACGTGCTCGACCTGTCCCGCCTCGACCTCATCATCATCGAGAACGTGGGAAACCTCGTCTGCCCGACCGATTTCTACTTGGGCGAGAACAGCAAGGTTATGATCCTGTCGGTTCCCGAGGGGCACGACAAGCCCCTGAAGTATCCCGGTGTGTTCCAGGCTTCCGATGCGGTGATTCTCAACAAGGTAGACACGCTTTCCGTGTTCGATTTCGATCGCGAGGCGTTCGAGGCCTCTGTGCGAGAGCTGAACCCGGCCGCGCCCATATTCCCCATCGCCGCCACCAAAGGCGACGGGGTTGAGGCGTGGGCTCAGTACCTAGCCGAGAAGATTTGCAGCGTTTAGGCCCGTTGCGGGAGAGGTTGGCGGCATGGAGGTTCGGGAGAAGTACGAACGCTGCGTGGCGGCGTTGGGGGATTGCGCTTTCCGCGCCGGGTTTTCGGAAGCGGTGATCGGCCTTTCCGGCGGCATCGATTCGAGTGTGGCCGCAGTTATGGCGTGCGATGCCCTCGGAGCCGAAAACGTTCACGGCGTGCTGCTTCCCGGGCCGTACTCGTCCGACCATTCCGTATCCGATGCGCTGACTCTTGCCGAGGGGTTGGGAATTGATGCGCGCATTCTTCCCATAACGGGTCCGTTCGAGGCGTTCTCCGATCTTTTGACCGATGCCTGCGGGGGTTCGTTTTCGGGACTCGCCTCCGAGAACACCCAGGCGCGCTGCCGCATGGTGGCGCTCATGGCGCTATCGAACCGCTACGGTTGGATGCTGGTGAACACCGGCAACAAGAGCGAGGCTCTTATGGGCTATTCCACGCTGTATGGCGATACGGCCGGAGCGTTCGCCCCCCTGGGGGGGCTGTACAAAACCGATGTGTACGCGGTTGGCCGCTACCGCAATCAAGTTGGGCTGCAGACGGCCTCGCGTCCGGTCATTCCCGAAAGCGTGTTCTTAAAGCCGCCTTCGGCCGAGTTGGCCGAAGGCCAGCACGACGAAGACAGCCTGGGGCTTCCCTATGCGCGCCTCGATTCCTTCCTCGAGCGCGTCTACGAGCGCGGCGAGGTTCCAAAGCGGGCCGCCAAGGCCGAAAATATACCCATCGAGCAGGCGGAACAGCTGATAGAGAGAGTTAAGCGCAACGAGTTCAAACGGGCGTGCGAACCTTCGTTCCCCGCCGATCGCTTTTACGATTAGCAAACGTATCGCAAGATTGCTAAAAATCGGTTGCGTTCGCAAGGCGGGGTGCTATAGTAGCTGTTGTCTTGGCACTCGGTTATTTTGAGTGCTAAACCTTAGAGGTTCCGCCGCAACGCGGGGCCGCTTGATTTTCGGTAGTACATCCATGAAAGGAAGGCGCTGAATATGGGTTTGAAGCCGCTGGGCGATCGCGTGATCGTCAAGGTAGACGAAGCTGAGGCTACCACCGCATCCGGACTGTACCTGGCAAGCGAGGCCAAGGAAAAGCCCCAGACCGGCACGGTTGTCGCTGTGGGCGAGGGCCGCGTCGACAACGACGGCAACCTTGTCAAGGTTCCCGTGTCTGTGGGCGACAAGGTCATCTACGGCAAGTTCGGCGGTACCGAGGTTCACTACGGTGGCGAGGACGTCCTCATCCTCCGCGCTGACGACATCTATGCTGTCTGCGAATAGCCTTAGCCTGAACCGAGACCTCACCGAATCATTCTGAAAGGAACGATCATCATGGCAAAAGATATCCTGTTCGAGTCCGAGGCGCGCGGCTCTCTCGCGTCCGGCGTGAAGAAGCTTGCCGACACCGTCAAGGTGACGCTTGGCCCCAAGGGCCGCTACGTCGCCATCGAGAAGAGCTACGGCGCTCCCCTCATCACCAACGACGGCGTGACGGTTGCGCGCGAGATCGAGCTCGAGAACCCCGTTGAGAACATGGGCGCCCAGCTCATTCGCGAGGCCGCTGTGAAGACCAACGACGTTGCGGGCGACGGCACCACCACCGCCACCGTCCTTGCCGACGTCATCGTCAGCGAGGGCCTGCGCAACGTCACCGCCGGCGCCGATGCCCTGGGCATCCGCCGCGGCATCCAGAAGGCCACCAACGCCGTGGTCGAGGCCATCAAGGCCGACTCCACCGCGGTTTCCACCCAGGAGCAGATCGCCAACGTCGGTACGATTTCGGCAGGCGACGCCGAGATCGGCTCCAAGATCGCCGAGGCTATGAACGCGGTCGGCAAAGACGGTGCTATCTCGGTCGAGGAGAGCCAGACCTTCGGCATCGAGATGGACATCGTCGAGGGCATGCAGTACGAGCGCGGCTACATCTCGCCCTACATGGCTACCGACATGGAGCGCATGGAGGCCAACCTGAACGAGCCTTACATTCTGCTGACCGACCAGAAGGTCAACAGCATCCAGGAGATCGTTCCTTTGCTCGAGGGCATCATGAAGTCGGGTCGCTCCCTGCTTATCGTTGCCGAAGACGTCGAGGGCGAGGCTTTGGCCACGCTGCTTCTGAACAAGCTACGCGGCACCCTCAGCGTCGCGGCCATCAAGGCCCCCGGCTTCGGCGATCGCCGCAAGCGCATCCTCGAGGACATCGCCGTGGTTACCGGCGGTCAGGTTATCGACAAGGACTTCGGCATGAGCCTGTCCGAGGCGACCATGGACATGCTGGGCACCGCCAAGTCCGTGAAGGTCACCAAGGAGCGCACGCTCATCGTCGACGGCGCCGGCGACAAGAAGGCCATCCAGGATCGCATCGCCATCATCAAGTCCGATCTCACCCGTGCGGACTCCGACTTCGATCGCGAGAAGCTGCAGGAGCGCCTTGCCAAGCTGTCCGGCGGCGTGGCCGTTCTCAAGGTGGGCGCTGCGACCGAGCCCGAGCTCAAGGAGACCAAGAGCCGCATCGAAGACGCCCTTCAGGCTACCCGTGCCGCTGTCGAAGAGGGAATCGTCGCTGGCGGTGGCGTTGCCCTGGTTCACGCTCTTTCCGCGCTCGATGCCGTTCAGGCCGTCGATAAGGACGAGGAAGTGGGCGTCAACATCATCCGCAAGGCTCTCGAGGCTCCGATGCGCGCCATCGCCCAGAACGCCGGTTTCGAGGGAAGCGTTGTAGTCGAGCGTGTGAAGGCCCTTCCCAAGGGTGAAGGCCTTAACTGCGCCAATGGCGAGTACGGCAACATGATCGAGATGGGCGTCAACGACCCCGTCAAGGTTACGCGCACCGCTCTCGAGTCCGCTGCCTCCGTGGCCGCTCTCATCCTCATCACCGAGGCTACCGTCAACGAGATCCCCAAGGATCCCGAGCCGATGCCTGCTGCCCCCGGCGGCATGGGCGGTATGGGCGGTATGATGTAAGAACACCGCAAAGCCCTTTTGCGATACGAGGCCGCGCCGGAAGCGATTCCGGCGCGGCTTTTTTGTCAGAGAATCGAGCCGTCTATCTGGATGCACGGAGGGCGTCTGTGGTCTTGCCGAGCAGAGCTGGATAATTGACGAGCTGCATTGACCAAAGCGCACGGCTCCGCTACCATGGCTACTTGCGCATTGCGACTTTGAGGGCCGTTAGCTCAGTTGGTAGAGCAGGGGACTTTTAATCCCAAGGTCGGGGGTTCGAGTCCCCCACGGCCCACCACCTTCTTTTCATCGGGCTGGTTTTCAGTCGTCCATGCTCCGCCCGAACGCTTTGCGGCTTTCGGTTGCGGCGTTTACGTCAGATGCGCGGAACTGGGCCATCGTCCAGCGGCAGGACTCTGGTTTTTGGTACCAGCTACCAAGGTTCGAATCCTTGTGGCCCAGCCAAGATCGTTTATCCGCCCTTCGGGGCGGATTTTTTATTCCGTTTTCCGCTTCTTCGCTTCGAACCGTCTCACCTGTTTTAAATGACCGGATTGAAATTACCAGTCTTTAGGCGATTTCAAATATCGTCTGCCCTCGTAGAGTCCTTTTTGCCGAGGGGCCGCGAACGCAGCTTCGTTGAAAGGGAAAAACATGGAAGAAAGCAAGCAGAATGGTTTGAGTCGCCGAGATCTGTTCAGGTTCGGTGGGATGGCTGCTGTGGGGATGATGGCGGGCGCGAGCGCCTTTGCGGGATGAGCTTCGAAGGGAAAAGGTTCGTCGGGATCTGGAAGCGAGGCCTCGCAAAAAGTCTCATCATGGCGCAACGTTCCCGATCCGATTACCGATATCGATTCCGAAAAAGACTACGATCTCGTGATCTCGGGAGCGGGTAACGGCGGTCTGGTGGCCGCGATAGTGTGGAACCGCGCCGTGGTCGGCGACGATTGCAAACGGGGGGCCGATCTCAACAATGCGATGTTTCTCCCGGCCAGTCAGCCGTTTCTGCGCGTGAATGCGCGTGGGGAGCGTTTCATGAACGAGGATTCCACCTATCCTGAGATTTTCGCGCAAGGCCAGCACCAACCCGGCGGGTATAGTTGGCGGGTTTCGATTCGACGTATTGGGACGATATCGTGAGGTTCGATGCGGGCGGATGCTCGCGTCTGGCACCGGCACCCGTCGGATCGGCTTTCAATGCCGATGTGTACGATCTTGAAGCGCTCACGAAAGAGCACCTGGACTCGTTTTGGTTCGAGCCCGTTTTGGCCGATGGCACTATGAAGAAGTGCGACACCATCGAAGAGCTTGCCGATGCCATGGTGTTTGGCGACAAGGAGAAAAAGACGTTCCTCGCTTCGGTGAAGCGCTACAGGGCCTGAGCGGTGATTTTCGTGTAAAACGTGCAGAATAGCCAGGCGAGCAGCAGCCCCTCATCCGATGTAGTGCAGGGGAATTCTGGTTCGCTTGATCATCGTGGCCTTTCCTCTCGGTGTCGTTCTCGCTATTGTATGCGAATACGCATTCGAGGCAGATGCCGTCAAAGAAGGGCTTCGCATCGGGGGTCGCAAGGTGCACATGCCTACATGTCTGAAGAAGGCGCTGTTTTTTCGGTGCGCGGTTTCGCGCATTTTGAGCGAAAGGTATCCGAGATGGTTGACGGGATGTTTGCCCGATGACGGTCGTACGCATGAAAGATCTGTCCGATGGAGGGTTGCGCCTGTACTCGGGAATGACCGATGGCCAGCTGAGGAGGGGCGAAGGGTTGGGGCCCGATTTGGGAAACGGAGCGTTCATCGCCGAGTCGCTCCGAGTGATTGAACGCGCGCTCGACGCCGGGGTGAGGCCCATCTCGCTTTTCGTGGAAGAGCACTGGTTCGAGCATGAACGATCCGTGATCGAACGGGTCGAAGCCGATTATCCCGAAGTTGCCGTATATGTTGCCAGCAACGGTCAGTTTCGCGAGTTGACCGGATACGAAGTGACGCGCGGGGCTCTTGCCGCCTTCGAGCGCCCGCCGTCTGTCCGTCTTGACGAGGTGCTGGAGGGTGCGCGGCGCGTCGCCATTCTGGAAGATGTGACCAACTACGCGAACATGGGATCGCTGTTTCGGTCGGCCGCGGCGTTGGGGATCGATGCGGTGTTGGTGTCGCCCTCCTGCCACGACCCCTTCTACCGCCGTTGTGCGCGAGTGAGCATGGGGGCGGTTTTCCAGGTGCCGTGGACGCGCATCGACGCTCCGCGCGAATGGGCTCCTGCGACCGTGCCGCTTCTGCATGATTTGGGGTTCACGGTGATGGCGATGGCTTTGCGCGACGATGCGGTTTCCCTCGGCTCCTGTGCGGCGCAGGCGGGCGAGCGCGTGGCTTTGGTGCTGGGCACAGAGGGCGACGGGCTGTTCGGCAGTACGATCGAGGCGTGCGATCGCACGGTGGTCATTCCCATGGCGCACGAGGTCGATTCGTTAAACGTCGCGGTTGCGGGGGCCATTGCGTTTTGGGAGCTGTGTCGATAGAGCGAGGGCCCGCCCGTCGCGTCCCCGTCCTCGCAAGTCCCGCTGCTAAAATGGGGGTCATGCGGATACTGCGACCTGTTTGCCCTCACATGCTCAGGCGGTCGCTTGTTGGAAGGAGCCCACGTGCTCAACGAGATCTACCACGCCCTCGATCCGGTTGCGTTCAACCTCGGGCCCTTGCCGGTTCGGTGGTACGGGCTGGCCTATATTCTGGGGTTCGCCTGCGCCGGCTTGATGATTGCGCGCACGTCGAGGCGCTGGCGGCTGAGAATCGACGAGGATGCCCTGACCACCATCGTGCTCTGCGTCGTGGTCGGCGTCATCGTCGGAGCCCGTCTGGGATACGTGCTGTTTTACGGCGATGGGGACTACCTTGCGAATCCGCTTGAAATCCTGGCGCTCAACCACGGCGGCATGAGCTTTCACGGGGGGTTGCTGGGAGCCCTGGCTGCCGGAGCGGTAGCGGCCAAGCTTACCGGCATCCCGTATCTGACGCTAGCCGATCTCGGGGCCATCGGCGCTCCGATCGGTCTGTTCTTCGGGCGATGCGCGAACTTCATAAACGGCGAGCTGTGGGGCGCGACAACCGATGCTTTTTGGGGTGTGAGCTTCGGCGGCCCCGCGGGCGACGTCATGCGCCATCCCACCCAGCTCTATGAAGCGTCTCTTGAAGGGCTGCTGCTATTCGCGCTGATGTTCGCGCTGTCACGCAGAACGCCGCCTCGGCCCCGCGGTACGTTTCTCGGGGTATTTCTCGTCGTGTACGGCATCGCGCGGTTCATGGTTGAATTCGTTCGGCAGCCCGATATTCAGCTGGGCTATCTGTACGGTGGATGGCTCACTATGGGTCAGGTGCTTTCCACTCCGCTTATCGCAGCGGGCGCGGCGGTGCTGGCGTTTTCCCTCGTAAGGAAACTTCCCCAGCGGGGATTGCCGACTTTGCGCGATGAGGGCGCGTCAGGTTCTGGAAAACGATAAGCCCATCGCTCCTAACGACGGCGGATGGCGTCGAGACGATCCTCTGGTCGAGGTTTGCAGCCAGCTGCCGATAAGCTTGTTAATGCTGCGTTAAATGGGAAGTAAGCTTAAAGGGCGCACGACCCGTCGGATATGATGAAAACTCGCTCTCGTTTTCACTGCGGGTGGATGAAATCGCAGCTCCGTGCGGTGTTGGCCGGCTTGTCCGCAGGTATGGGAACGTTTCGGGCGCTCGAGCCTTTCCGCAACGGAACGGCTGCAATCGCCGAGCATTCCGCTGCGCGATGAGATCATGGACGGGATCGTTCCGACACGTTTTCTTGAGGGGGGAATGTGAGCAGGTTGTCAATCTCTCCGCAGTCTGTCGCCGATGCGAAGCTGGAAAGCTATCTGCTTGACTTTCAGCGGCGTATCGAGACTGCTCCGCCGGGGATGTGCCCGGTTCATCTCCATCTGACCATGCTCGAATCGAGCGGCGCCCAGACGTGCGGCAAGTGCGTTCCCTGTCGCGACGGTATTCCGGCATTGGCGGAAAAGGTTCGCCGCGTGGCCGAATGCCGAGCCGATGCGTCCGAACTCGATGATATCCGTGCGTTGGCCGAGATGATCCGCGACACCTCCGACTGCGCTATCGGGTACAACGCCGCCGAGGTATTCCTGAGGGGCATGGATGCGTTCGCTGACGAATACGCCTCCCACGTCGAGAGGGGGTGCTGCGGGCCGCGCATCGAGCAGAAGGTGCCGTGCGAGGCTTTGTGTCCCGCTCATGTGAACGTTCCCGGATACATCGCGCTTGTCGCTGAAGGAGACAACGCCGGTGCGGTGAACATGGTGCGCAAGGACAACCCGTTTCCGACGGCCTGCGCTTTAGTGTGCGAGCATCCCTGCGAGATTCGCTGCCGCCGCCGCATCATCGACGCCCCCATCAACATTCGCGGCATCAAGAAGTACGCGGTGGACAACGCTCCGTGCGATACCGTGCCCACCCCTCCGCAAAACGTTTCCACAGGTAGGCGCGTGGCCGTTATCGGCGGGGGTCCCGGGGGAATGACGTGCGCCTATTTCGCCGCGCTTATGGGACACAGCGTCACGGTGTTCGAGGGGCGCAAGCAGCTGGGCGGCATGATGCGCTACGGTATCCCGGCGTATCGGTTCCCGCGCGAGCGCCTTGACGAAGATATACGCGGCATCCTGGCGCTGAGCGGCATCGAGGTCGAATATGAGCATCAGGTGGATGCTGCGGAAATGCGGCGCATCGCCGACGCATTCGATGCCGTGTTCGTCGCCATCGGGGCCCAGGTGGGCAAAACGCTCGACCTTCCGGGCATCGATGCGCAGGGCGTTTCGTCGGCTGTCGCCATGCTCGAGCGCATCGGAGACGGCGACTATCCCGATTACACGGGCAAGCGCGTGGCCGTTATCGGGGGCGGCAACGTCGCCATGGACTGCGCGCGCACCGCGGTGCGCTGCGGCGCCTCCGAGGTGTCGGTGGTGTACCGTCGCCGCCGCGAGGACATGACGGCGCTCGAGGCCGAGGTCGAAGCCGCGGCGAACGAGGGCGTAGAGCTTATGATGCTCGAGGCTCCGCTCGAGATCGAGGTCGATGCCCAGGGTCGCTGCACGGCGCTTATCACGCAGCCCCAGATGATCAGTCTGGTGCGCGGTGGACGCCCCGCGCCGGTGAATGCGAACAGACCCGCCAACCGCATCGAGGCCGACGTCGTTTTGGTCGCAGTCGGGCAGGATATTGTCAGCACCCCCTTCGAAGAGTTCGGCATGACCGCCAATCGAGGTCGTCTGGCGGCAGACGAGTTCCTGAGCGCAGCGGGCGTCGAAGGGGTGTTCGTCGGCGGAGACTGCCAAACCGGTCCCGCCACCATCATCAAGGCGATCGGGGCTGGGAAGGTGGCTGCGCGCAACATCGATCATTACCTGGGTTACAACCACACGCTCGACCCCGGCGTGACGGCTCCCGAGGCCAAGCCGAACGATCGGCGTCCCACCGGTCGGATCAACATTGCCGAACGTCCCGCCCGCGAACGCAAGCGCGATTTCGAGGGCGTGGAATTGGAGATCTCGCGCGAAGAGGTGCTGCAGGAATGCGGTCGCTGCCTTCGCTGCGATCACTTCGGATGCGGAACGCAGAAGGGAGGTCGTATTCAGTATGTGTAAGGTGACGATCGATGGGATCGAAGTCGAAGCAGCCGAGGGGGCCACGATCCTCGAGGCCGCTCCTTTGGCGCGCGCGTTCGTTCCCACGCTGTGCTTCCTGAAGGGGTTGAACAATCTCGGTTCGTGCCGCCTGTGCTCGGTTGAGATCGAAGGTCGCCCGAATCTGGTGCCGGCCTGCAACACCAAGGTTTCGGACGGCATGGTGATCGACACCAAGTCCGATCGGGTGCAGCGGTACCGTCGAATGGCGATGGAGCTCATCTTGTCCGACTACCGTCCCGATCCGCTGCGCGATCCGGATAATGCGGGACGCACGCAGCTCGAGCGCGTGGCGAAGATGGTGGGTGTCGATGCATCCCGTTTCAGCCAGCCCGATTCTTCTGTCGTGCGCGAACCTTTGGTCGAAAGCAATCCGTTTCTGTCGTTCGATCCCAATATCTGCATTCGCTGCCAACGTTGCGTGGCGGCCTGCAACGAGGGTGCGCACAACCACATTCTGGGTACCGTTCATCGCGGGACGCGCGCAACCATCGATGCGCCGTTCGGCCCCGATTGGAACGCGAACACCTGCGAGTCGTGCGGCTGCTGTGCGGCCGCGTGTCCGACGGGCGCGATTTCCCAGAAGCGCACCAGAAGCTACTCGCTCAAAGATGTCAAGCGCGTGCGCACGACGTGTCCGCATTGCGCGGTGGGCTGCCAATTCAACTTCATGGTGAAAGACGGGCGCATCGTGGATACCGAAGCGCTTGACGGGCCGTCCAACAAGGGGCTGCTCTGCGTGAAGGGCCGCTCTGCCAGCTTCGACTTCGTCACGTCGCCCGATCGCGTGTCCACGCCGCTTATCAAAAACCGGGAAACCGGCGAATTCGAATCTGCGACGTGGGATGAAGCGCTTGACCTGGTTGCGACCAAGATGATGCGTATCCGCGACGAGTTCGGAGGAGACGCCATCGCGTCGTTCGCGTGTTCGCGTTCCACCAACGAAGACGTGTACATGCTGCAGAAGATGACGCGCACGGTGTTCAAAACGAACAACGTCGATAGCTGCGCTCGTGTTTGACACGCTCCCACCGTTGCCGGTCTGGCAACCACACTCGGTTCGGGAGCGATGACGAACTCCATTTCCGATATCACGACGAATGCCGAAGTCATCATGATGGTCGGCACCAACGTCGAAGAGGCGCATCCTGTGTTCGGCATGCAGGTGCGCGGCGCGGTCGAGCGCGGTGCGCGGTTGATCGTGGTTGATCCCCGCAGCATCGAACTGGCGTCGAAGGCCGACGTCCATCTTAAGTTGCGTCCGGGCACCAACGTGGCGTTCGCCAACGGCATGACGCATCTTCTTATCCGAGAAGGTTTGGCTGACGAGGCGTTCATCGCCCAACGCACCGAGAACTTCGAGGAGCTGAAGCGGGTCGTGGCCGACTACACGCCCGAAAGGGTGGCCGCGATATGCGGCATCGATGCGGACGACCTGATTCAGGCGGCGCGGCTGTACGGCAGCGTCGATCGGGCGGCCATCATGTACTGTCTGGGCGTCACCGAGCACTCCACCGGTACTGCCGGCGTGGTGTCGCTTTCCAACCTGGCTATGGCCGCGGGTAAGATCGGCCGTCCGGGTTGCGGCGTGAATCCGGTTCGCGGGCAGAACAACGTCCAGGGTGCTTGCGACATGGGGGCCAATCCGGGCGATTTTCCCGGCTACCAGAAATTCTCGACGCCGGGCGTGTTCGAGAAGTTCGAGGCGGCCTGGGGCGTCGAGCTTAACCGCAAACAGGGCCGCTTCGCCACCGAAGAGTTCCCTGCAGCCGTTTCGGGAGAGCTGAAGGCCATGTACATCATGGGCGAGGATCCCGTGCGCACCGATCCGGACACCCATCATGTGATCAAGGCCCTCCAGTCCCTCGATTTCTTGGTGGTGCAGGAGCTGTTCATCACCGAAACGGCGAAATACGCCGATGTCATCCTTCCCGGTCGCAGCTACGCCGAGAAGGAGGGTACGTTCACCAATACCGAGCGCCGCATCCAGCGCGTGCGCAAGGCCGTCGAGGGCGTGGAAGGAACGCGGCTTGACACGGATATCATGATCGACATCATGAACCGCATGGGCTATTCGCAGCCGTATCTGACGGCGGCTCAGATCATGGACGAGGTCGCTTCGGTCGATCCGCATTACGCTGGCGTGTCGCATGAGCGTTTGGATAGCCGTGCGTACCGTAACAGCGGGTTGCAGTGGCCGTGTACGTCGTTCGAGCACGAGGGAACGCCGTATCTGCACAAAGGCGTGTTCACGCGCGGTCTGGGTCTGTTCAAACCCGAGCAGTACCAGCCCTCGGTCGAGCTGCCCGACAACCAGTACCCGCTCGTTCTGATGACGGGGCGCGTGCTTCACCAGTACAACGCCTGCGCTATGACGGGGAGAACCGAGGGCATCGGACAGATCGGCGAAAGGTCGTTTATCGAGATGAACGATGTTGATGCGGATCGTTTGGGGATCGCCGACGGAGACCGGGTGGCGGTTTCGTCGCGTCGCGGGCGCATCGAGTCCACGGCCCGCGTGTCGGGCAAGACGAATCCCGGCCAGACCTGGATGCCCTTCCACTTCCAGGACGGCAACGCCAACTGGCTGACTATCGCAGCGCTCGATTCGGTTGCCAAGGCGCCCGAATACAAGGTGTGCGCCGTCAAGGTGGAAAAGCTGGCGGTATAGATCCTACGCGGGGCGGCAGTCGGGAGAATCGGCTGCCGCCCTGTTTTTCAGCAGGGTGCCCACCAGCTTCCTGTAATCCTTCGCCCAGCTGCTGCCCTTCAGGAAGACGGCCAGCAGGGGATGCGATAGCCGGAAGCCCTCGCCGCCGACTTCGCGGATGGATCCCCGGGCGATCTGCTCGGAAACGAGGTCCCGGTACATCAGCGAAACGCCCTTTCCGCGTTCGAGCAGCCGGATGATCGTCGTTTGGTCGCCGATCTCGATGACGCGCTTGAAATCCTGTATCCGGTAGCCGTTGCCCGCAAGCCAGCTTTCCAGGATGGCCCGCGTCCCCGATCCTTTCTCGCGCACGAACAGGGGCATGCTCAGCATCTGCCGGATGCTTTCGGGCTCGTCCTCGCTCGCTCCCATCACGGTGCGAAGCTCGGCCACGCCCAGGTCCACGAAGCCGAACGCCGACCTGTCGACGTTTCCCTCGACCAGCGCGAAGTCGATGTCGCCTTCGCCGATGCGCCGCAGCAGAGATTCGGTGTTTGATACTCGGACGGTGAAGCGCCTTTTCTGCCTCATGAGTCCGACGAGGAGATCGGGGAGAAGGAACTGGCTGATGGAAAGCGTTGCGCCGATATGCAGGGGAGTTTCGGCCCTTTTGCGCAGACCTTCCACGAACTTGCAGCCGTCGATGGACAGGCGTGTGTAGTACCCGACGAGGTCGCGACCGGCGCGGGTGAGCTCGATCGTCCTTCCCCCACGCTCGACCAGAGGTATGCCGAGATCGCCCTCGAGGGATTTGATCTGCTGGGAGACGGCTGGCTGACTTATGAACAGCTGTTGTGCCGCTGCGGTGTAGGATCCGGTTCGGGCTACGTTCAGCAGCGTCTCAAGTCGGTAGTCGAACAGCGGGTTCATAGTCCTCCTATAAATAAGAATTTGCACAACCTCGTTTATCTTAATATTAATTTATGGGTTTGGCGTGCTAGGGTTGCAGGCGAAGGAGATGATGAAGTGAACGAAGTGAAGAAGACGATTCTGTCGCCAAGGTTTCTGGCGGCATGCCTTGCAACGTTGGCCTGCTCGTGCCTGGGGTCGTTTCTTGCGGGCCTTCCGTATCTGTCCATTGTCGGAGCCCTGGTTCTGTCGCTGGTATTGGGTATGGCGTTTCAGATGTGGCGCAGGGCGGTGGACTACGCCAGTAGCGGAATCGGCTTCATATCGAACAAGTTCCTCAGGTTCGGCATCATCCTTCTGGGCTTCAAGCTGAACCTTGCGATGCTGGCCGAAGCGGGCGTCAAGTCGATGGCCCTGTCCTGTTTGGTGGTGTCGCTTACCATCCTCGCCGCCTACAACATCGCACGGCGATTCGGGGTGGAGCGGCGCTTGGCCGTTCTCACCGCATCGGGCACGGGGATCTGCGGGGCCGCAGCCGTCATGGGCATCGCCTCGCAGGTGGCCGACGGGGACGAGAACGCGAAGCGCTTCGCCGAGGACAAGGTGGTCGCGGTTGCCATCGTGGCGCTGCTGGGGACCTTGTTCACGCTGATCGAAGTGTTCGCGTACCCGCTGCTCGGAATGGACCCGCACCAGTTCGGCGTGCTTGCCGGCGGGTCTCTGCACGAGATCGCGCATGCGGTTGCGGCAGGTAGCGCGGCCGGCCCGGACGGCTTAGACGTCGCGATCGTCACCAAGCTCTCCCGCGTGCTGCTGCTGGTCCCCGTGGCGCTCGTCGTGGGCGTGTGGTACCGCAAAAAGGAGGGGGTCGGCGATGCGCCCGGGCGCCGGGTGCCCGTTCCCTGGTTCATGCTGGGTTTCGTCGCGACCAGCATCATAGGGACGTTCGCCCCCCTGGGGCAGGAGACGCTGGATTTTCTCGTAAAGCTGAGCTATCTGACGCTCGGGATGGCGATGGCCGCTTTGGGCATGTCGGTGAATTTCAGGGTCCTGTTCTCCCGCGGCCGCAATGCGCTCGCCGCTGCGCTGATTGCATCGTTCGGGCTGTTCGCGTTCGTTCTGTTCGCGGCGAGGACCTTCTTCTAGAGAAACGGTTTTCCGCGCTGATCGGCAGGTCTCCCGGAAAACAATCCACTACCAAACCGCGAGGTCGTATCCGTCTGTTGTATGCTGTCCCGGTCAGGTGTTTCGTCGATAGGAGTCCATCGTGGCGTTAGAGCGTTTCTTCGCAGACGGGCGGCGCTTTAGGAGGTTCGCCGTTGCGGTTCTTGCCGCATCGGCTCTGCTGCCCCTTTCGTGCGCTTTTGCCGTCGATGCGCACGAAGGGTCGCCTGGTGAACCCGTGCTTGACGAACCGATGGAATCGGTTGGGATATCTTCGCCAGGTTTCACAGCGCCATCCGCTGGCGATCCGGCGCAGGCGGGCTCATCCCAGATCGAAGTCCTCTCTCCGGAGGGGCCCCTTTCCGAAAGCGCGGCCGCTTCTGCGCAGGCAGCAGATGCGTCTTCGAGCGATGCAGCCGCTTCCGACAAGCAATCAAGCGCATCTGATGGGGCGCCCGTCGAGCACGGGGCTCGTTTAGAATCCGATGACGCGTCCCTTGTGGGTGATGAAAGGGCGGCGTCGAAGAGGGGCTCGGTCGGGTCCTCTGCGGCGCTCGAGCTCGAAGCGGGCGAGGGCCGTTCGGCATCTGGTCCGAGTGGGTTCTGGAAGCGTACGGGAAGCTCGTGGAGTTATCTGGATGCGCTTTCGGGGCGCCCGCGCGTCGGTTTGTTTCGGCCCGATGGGTCCTGCTTGTGGTACTTCTCCGATGCCCAGGGGAACGTGAGGACGGGCTGGATCGATCACGGTGGACAGCGCTACTTCGCCAATCCCGAGGGCGATCTGGTTTCGGGTTTCCACAGCATCTCCGGCACCTGGTACTATTTCGATTCGAGCAAGGAGGGCGGCCCGCTTGTGCGAGCGGGCGAGTTTTCGGCGTTCGGCCACAAGCGCATGGCCCAAGCGGATGGGTCCGTCGTCCACGGATCGTGGGCGGGGACAGACGACCGGTCGTTCTGGTCGAACGACAAGGGCCGCATCGAGGGCCCCTTGTCATTTGTGCGCAGCGGCAATCGATATCTGCGCGACGGATCGGGTCGCGTGCTGTCGGGATGGACGCGCATCGCCGATCGGTACTACTACGCGAACCCGCAGCGCGGTGGTGCGCTTGCCCGGAACTTCGTAACGGTCGGCTCCGGACGCTACTATTGCGATCCGAAGACGGGCGTGATGCGGACCGGATGGCTCTCCATCGGGGGCAGGCGATATCTAACCGACGGGGGAGGGCTGATCCTCACCGGGTTCCAGAACGACCGCGGTACGTGGTATTACTTCGATGGCGACGGCGCGATGCAAACCGGTTGGGTGCGCCATGAGGGCCATGATTACTACCTGTTCGACAACGGCGTTCTTGCGACCGATACGAGCATCAGGGTGTCGGATGGAACCTACTGGTACGTCGATAGCGAGGGAAAGCACAACAGGCAGGCCGGCATCGATCGGATCCTGAAGACCGCGCGCTCCCTTCTAGGGGTCCCTTATGTCTGGCTGGGCGTCTACCCGAAAGACGGCGGGATGGACTGCGCGTCGTTTACCTGGTACCTCTACAAGCAGATCGGGATAGATATCGGCTTTGAGACCTACGACCAGCGCTTCAGCGGGGTGAAGGTCGACTCGGCGCAGCCGGGAGACATCGTCCTCATGTACTACGGTGGCTGGCCCAAATACGACAAAACCCTGCCCGAACACGTGGTACTCTACGCAGGGGACAGCTACATCTACGAAGAGCCCGACTTCGGCGGGCACTGCCAATACGTGACGCTGGCGTCGAAGCGGGCATGGCCCGTTACGATTCGCCGAATCCTAAGCTAGGCAGTCGTCGTTCGATCGAGAAGGAGTGGCTTAATGGGCGATCGAAGTGCATTCGGACGGATCGGCGCGGTTTGTGGTGTGGCGGTGGTGCTGATAGGCGCGTTGATAGTCGTCTCTTTGGGATCGGCTTCTTCGGCGTGGGCGGTTGATTCGACTGCCAAGTCCGAGGACGGCTCGATCACGCTCCATCGGCTGTGGGGCGACATCGCGCTCGACACCATGAGGGAGATATCCCGGCAGGCGTTCCCAGGCGCGTCGAGCAATGCGGTGCTGGTCACTTCGGGCGGATACTGGGATGCGCTCTCAGCTTCGTCGTTGGCAGGCGCCCTCGATGCTCCGGTTATCATGACCGATACCGACAGCCTAAGCCCTCAGGCGCTTTCGGAGATCAAGCGATTGAAGGTTGGGAGCGTGTACATCTGCGGAGGCACCGCCGCAGTGAGTCGCGCGACTGAAAGCCAGCTGAAGTCCGCCGTTCCCGGCATTACGATCCATCGTGCAAGCGGGCCTGACGCCGTAGGCACGTCCATCGACTGCGCGGGCAAGACGCGTAGCGTTCAGAAGCAGAAGGGCGAAGCCGCATCCGATACGTGCATCATCGCGACGGTGGACGGGTACTGGGATGCGCTGTCCGCCTCCCCGCTGTCGTATGCGACCGGGGCTCCGATTTTCCTGTCAAGCGAAAGCGGACTTTCAAACGAAGCGCTTGCGGCCATCGGCAAGGGCGGTTACCGCAAAGCGCTCGTATGCGGCGGGACGGCGGCTTTGTCGGACAACGTCGAAGTCCAGCTTAAAAAGGTTGGCGTGACGGAGGTGACGCGTCAGGCGGGGGAGGACGCCTACGTTACCAGCGCCCGTGTGGCCGGCTTCAGCATGCGCAACGCGAACATGATGGTTGACGGCATGGGCGTCGCGACGGCTCACGGTTACTGGGATGCGGTGGCGGGCGCCGCTCTGTGCGGTTCGCGCAATTCCGTGCTGGTCCTCGCCGATGACGGGTACACCGATGCTCTTGATACGACGTTTTTCAGCCATCGCGACCTGATCGGATCGGTGTACGTATTCGGGGGTTCCGCCGCCGTCGGAGACTCGGTGTGGAATCTCATGAAACAGGATCACAAGTACTGATCAAGTTCATTCGGAAGCGCAAGGTCCATGAGACCGTGTCTGTATGGAGGAGCGTAGCTGTGGGTTTTGCGGGATGGGTGGTCGGTCGTTCTCCTCGAGTGGTTTTGACGGGCGTCGGGATGTTGCTGTGTCTGTCGACGGGAAGTGCGCTTGCTTACGCCGATTCGCTCGATCTCGGGCATATCGGAGAAAGCGTCAGCGTCCCGTCCGGATGGCGGATCCGAGAAGCGATCGGGGTGGACGTTCGATAGGTCGGCTTGGCGCTACTTCGATCCCGTGACGCACGAGGCGGCCACGGGCCTGTTCAAGCCCGTTGGGTCGTCGCTGTGGTATCACGCCGACTCGGCAGGTGCGTTATCGACGGGATGGGTCGATCAGGGCGGTGATCGTTATTACGCCAATCCCGAAGGAGACCTCGTGTCCGGCTTCAGGAACATCCGAGGCGTTTGGTACTTCTTCGACCCGTCAAAGCGGGGAGGCCCCCTCGTCAAGGGGACGGTGTTCAAGTATGCGGGAGATACGCATTCCGCGGACTCCAAGGGAGCGGTTGCTCACGATCGGTTCGCGAGCGTTTCCGGTTGCGATCGGTGGGCCGATCGGGCCGGCCACCTTTCTTCCGAGCGATTCGTCTCGGAGCGAGGCAGCCGCTTTATCCTGAAGGAAAACGGCTCGCGCGCGCTCGGATGGGTGAGGGTTTCCGATAAAACGTACTACGCGGACCCGAACAGCGGCGGATCGCTGGCGGGCGGGGCGTATCGCATCGGAGAGGACCGCTACTCGTTCGATCCCGCATCGAACCAGTTGGTGACGGGATGGAACACGCTGGGCGGCAAGCGCTGCTACTCCATGTCCTCGGGCGTGATCATCGTCGAGTCGGCTCGGGCGTTCTCCGATCCCGTTTCCGCCTCATGGGCGTGGAACGGAGGGAGCAGAACCGTCGGTTCGCTGCTCGGATTCTCGTGGGAAACCCTCGTCCATCATCTCGTTTCCCGCCAGGGTGATTACCTCGGCACCGAGTACAAGTACGACTGGCCGTCTCCGACCACGTACCGTACGGGCCCCTGGTGGTCGGATGGAAAGCACTCGTACGAGTCCCATTCGTTCAACGGGTATTCGGGTTACGGTATGAACTGCGCGGGGTTTTTGGCGCGGCTGTACTGCGACCTTGGTGCAGAGAACAGCTCGTTTATGCAATCGTGGTGGGATTCGCACCGATGGCATTGGGCTAATTCGAGCACGTTGCGGGATACGCTCGTTTCGTTCGGGGCGAAGTACTACGTTTTCGATTCCGAAAGCAAGATGTACGCGTCGGGCGTTCTGGAGCGAGGGGACATCATCCAGCTCAAGAGCAGGAGCGGCCGAGACGATCATGTCGCGATGTTTTGGGGGGACACCTCGCATCAGGACAAGGTGTGGCATTCGATCTTCTACAACGGGGTGAACGGCACCGGGGAGAATATGGTGTCGCGCTTGACGGGGAAGGGCACCACGGCGCTGTACTACGTCATCAAGTTCTCGTAGCGCACCGGTCAGCGACGGGCTTCCCGCCGCGCGCCGGGCGCCCATCTTCGCGAAATCAGATCAGGCGGAATCCCACTGCCGACACGACGAGCGCGAGGGCGAGGGCGGCGGCTACGTCGCGGATGAAATGGACCCCTCCTAAAACGCGCGCCGCGGCCACGGCGACGGTTGCGCCCCAGGCGGCAGCGCCCCAGGAGGGATCGACCCACGCGATTGCGCAGGCGATGACGGCCGCGCTGAACACATGGCGGCTGGGAAGCGACTTGCCGGCCGTCTTCTTCTCGATAAGTGGCTCGATGTCGAACAGCTCGTAGGGCCGTGGCGCGTTCAGCGCGGCGCGGATCGCGGTACAGATCGCCAAACCGGCAGCGGGGACGAGGGCGAACCGCATCCAACGGCCGTCTCCTCCCAGCAGCATGTGGCACAGCTCAAACGCATAGCCGCCGGCGATGAGGCACACGAGGCCTTTGTCCAGCAGGTTGAGGGCCCGTCCCGCGCGGGGGATGCGCCTTAGGGCGCTCGATATGTCGCGGTAGAATCGTTCGTACATAGAACCCATGATACATGAGCGCCCCTGCAGTGCCTTCGCTGCATCCGCGGAGGTTCGTCGTGTGGAGGTGCGCTTCGCCGCTCGCTTCGTACGGCAGATGTGTTATCATGTGCAGGCTTGTCTTCGACTTGGTCGGAAACCAAGTCCTCGAAAAGGAGAACCTCTATGAAACCTGATATCCATCCCGAGTACGTCGAGTGCACCGTTACGTGCAGCTGCGGCAACACGTTCAAGACCCGTGCTACCAAGCCCGAGATCCGTGTTGAAATCTGCAATGCGTGCCACCCGTTCTACACCGGGCAGCAGAAGTTCGTCGATACCGGCGGACGCGTTCAGCGCTTCGCCGATAAGTTCGGCTCCGCCAAGGACACCGTTGCCGCGCGCGAGGAAGAGCGCAAGGCCAAGCGCGCCGCCGAAGTAGCCGCCGCCGAGGAGAAGCGCAAGGCCGAGCGCGAGGCGAAGGCCGCCGAGAAGGCCAAGCGCGCCGAGGAGTACGCCAAGAAGGCCGCTGAGGAAGCCGAGAAGGCCGCCGCCGAGGCTGAGAAGGCCGCTGCCGAAGCTCCCGCCGAGGCCGAAGCTCCCGAGGCTGCTGCTCCCGAGTCTGCCGAAGCGGCCGAAGAGGCTGCTGCTCCCGAGTCTGCCGAATAGCACGGCTGCAAATCAGGTTCAAACGAAAAAGCGCCCGGGCAACCCGGGCGCTTTTTCATGCTCGAATCGATCGTTTTCCTGCGATGACGGCTATCCGACAGGGCCGTTTTCATCCCCCTGCTTGTCCCAAGAGATAAACGCCCAGACGACATTGCGAACGTTTTTGGTGCGCAAGGGCTTTTCCCCATCCTTGCCGTTGGGAACGATGTGCTCGGCCAGCCACGGCTCCAGCAGCTCGAAGGCGCGTTCGACCGATACGCCGCTCGCTTCTTGCGCAGCCGATTCGATCATTCCACCGAACAGCTTGCGCGCTTCCTCGACGGTGTCGAAGGTGTCGTAGCGGATGCTGGGGATGTAGGCCACTTCGGGGCATATTCCGCGGGAGGCCAGGATATTGAAGGTGTAGAGGAAATCGTGTCCCAGGTGCCGCCCCAGCCCGACCGCTTCGACGAAACTGCGGTCGATGCGTGGAGATGATCCGCAGGGCACGGTGATGCACACGCGTCGGCGCGCCACCGCGTCGAGCTTCATCAGGGCCGCTTCGAGGTCGTTGGTTGCAATCGAGCGGCTTGCGATGGCGATGTCGGCGCAGCGGGGTTTCACACCGAAGCGTTCCCAGTCGTCTTCCCAGCTCATTTTCATTACCTGGACGTCCGGGCCAAGGGAGGAGCCGTCCGATCCGGGGATGTCGGCGAGATCCTTCAGCATGACGTTCAGCATGCCACTGGAAAAATCGGCGGCGATCACGGGGTGCCCCGCCTCGACGAGAGGGACGCTCAGCACCCCCGTTCCGCATCCCATGTCGAATACGGTTTCGCCCTCCCGTATGCCGGCAAGCTCTAGGAATCGCCGAACGTAGCCGCTCTGGGATCCATGCGCGGTGGGGAAGGTGGCCGCGCGCTCGTCCCATGTCTCGGCGCTCGAGGCCTGTGCGCGCCCGGCCTGGAGCGAGCGCCATTCGTCGTTCCAGTCGGTGGTCGTCAGCAGGGGGTGGGATCGATCTGTCATGTATGCTCCTTGCGGGGTCGTGCATGTGCGGAAAACGCAGGGACGTCTTGCGACGAGCGCGATCGCGGTGCGATTCGCTGCATGCGGTTGCAGTTGTTTTACAGCCTTGCCTCTGCGTTCGGCGGGCGTCGTCGCTTGCGTACTATACTAATTGTTCCGCGCCGTCTGGGCGGGCGGGATCGGCTTATTGATTCCGTCATGGCTGAAAGAGAGGCATCCATGCAAGTCGAGCTGCTGTACCATACTCCCGATCCCGAACGGGCCATCGCCACCGCCGCGCGCCTGTGCTATGCACCGGTCGGCGCATCCGAGCTGATGGAGTCGATGTCGGAGGAGCGCATGTACAGCGTGCTGAAGACCATCATGGGCTCGGGGCACTTTTCCACGCTCGAGCATGCCAGCTACACCTTTGCCATCGACGGGGTGTCGCGTGCGCTTACCCATCAGCTGGTGCGCCACCGTCTTGCCAGCTACAACCAGCAAAGCCAGCGCTATGTGAAGTTCGAGGACGGGTTCGACGCGGTGAAACCCGAAACCATCGCCGAACGACCCGAGGTATCGGCCGAGTTCGACCGCATTATCGCCGATATCGAGAAAACCTATCAGCGTTTCCTCCAGGCGGGCGTCCCGGCCGAAGATGCGCGCTACCTGCTTCCCAATGCAGCCGAGACCAAGATAGTCGTGACTATGAACGTGCGCGAACTGCTGCATTTCTTCACGCATCGCTGCTGTTTGCGTGCCCAATGGGAGATTCGCGAGCTGGCTGGTCGCATGCTCGACCTTGCGCGCCCCACCGCTCCCTACATCTTTATGGACGCGGGTGCCAGCTGCGTGCGTGGTCGCTGCTCCGAGGGGAAGATGACCTGTGGAAAACCCTTCCCGCGTGTGAAGCGAGACTAATGCGGAGGGTTGCGGCTTTCGATTCGCTCGGTTACGCTGCCCTCGTTTTCAACCGAATGCGAAAGGAAGCCGATGTCCACGGAAAACGAGCCTCGTAAAAGCGATCTGTCTCGTGCGTTTACCGAAGACGGCGCTTTGAAAACCCACGTGGGCGGTCAGGCCCTGCTTGAGGGCGTCATGATGCGCGGCAAGCTGAACTGGGCGGTTGCCGTACGAGAACCGCAGGGTTCGATCTACACCGAAGAGCACGACCTTGCCGGCGGCAGAAAAAGGGGCCGCTGGCTGCACTGGCCCGTCGTTCGCGGCGTGCGCGCTTTCGTCGAGTCGATCGCCTTGGGGTACAAGGCCCTTCAGATCGCTGCGGCTCACGCGTTTCTCGATGACGAAGCCGACGAGCAGCCGTCCGATCGGCCTGCATCCGATCCGAGCGACGGAGAATCGGAAGTCGTCGCGCAGCCGAGCCCTTTGCTGGGGGATCGCGAGGTGGCCGTGTCGATGATCGCAGGGCTTCTGGTCGGCATCGTGCTGTTCATGGCGGTCCCGGCGTTTCTCACGAACCTGCTTGTGGGCGAGTACGATCGCAACACGCTTGCCTGGAACGTGGTCGATGGCGTTTTGCGCGTCGCCGTTTTCGTATTCTATATCTGGCTGATCGGGCGCATGAAGGATACGAAGCGCATGTTCGGTTACCACGGGGCCGAACACAAAGCCATCCACTGCTTTGAGCACGGGCTTCCTCTCACGCCCGAGAACGCCCGTCGCTTCCCCCGTCTTCACGTTCGCTGCGGGACGGCGTTTCTCATCATGGTGATGCTGGTCGCCATCGTGGTGTATACCGTCACGCCCATCAACTCCCTTATCGCCGCCTGGGGCGTTCCCGACGGCCCCGCGAAGCTGGCGCTGGTCATTGCGGTGCGTATCCTCTTCATGCCGGTCATTGCCGGCATATCGTACGAGATCACGGTTAAATGGGCGGGATCCCGACCCGACAACCCCCTGGTCAGGGTTATTCTCTGGCCGGGTTTGCAAATGCAGTACCTCACGACGCGCGAACCCGACGACGGTCAGATCGAGTGCGCTATCGAGGCGATGCGCCTCGTGCTCGATCGCGAGCGCGCTGAGGGGGCTGCGGTCGGAAGCGAGGCATAAGCCGGGCTGTCGGATTTGGAGAGTCTGCAGGTTGGGTTTTGGTTGGAACCTCGCTTGCTGCTATCGTGTATCCTATCGCAGTGCCGCCTTCTATCGCAGCGGTACCCCGCAGGTACGAGCCTGCGCTTGAACGCCCCGCACGTAAAAACTAAGCAAGGGCTTTCGTGCGAATAGCGATGCTGCCGTGCGCAGCATGAGAGAGGATGCCGTATGAAACTCGTGGTCACCGAGAAAAACGACGCAGCTCAGAAGATCGCCGATCTGCTTGGTGCGTCTAAGCCGACCAAGGACAAGGTGTTCTCGACACCGGTTTACCGCTTCACCGTCGATGGGGAGGAATGGGTCACCATCGGTCTTCGCGGGCACATTCTCGAACCCGATTTCACTCCCACGCTGGTATACAAAAAGTCAAAAGGCTGGCAGGGTGTGACCGTCGATGGCGAGACCGTCGCCGCGCAGGTTCCCTCCGATCTCGATAGGCCGCCGTACAAAACGAAGCGCAAGCCCTTCCTTGCCGACGGCATCGAGCTGAAGTCGTGGAAGATGGACGCCTTGCCGTACCTGGTGTACGCGCCTATCGAGAAGCTTCCCAAGGAAAAAGACATCATCCGCTCTCTGAAGAACCTGGCGAAGAAGTGCGACTCGGTTATCATCGCCACCGACTTCGACCGCGAGGGCGAGCTTATCGGGTCGGATGCCCTCAGCTGTATCCAGGAGGTCAATCCCACCGCTCCGGTCAGCCGCGCCCGGTATTCCGCGTTTACCAAAGAGGAGATCGCGCAGGCGTTCTCCAATCTGGTGCAGCTCGATACCAACCTTGCTTCGGCTGGCGCCTCGCGTCAGGATATCGATCTTATCTGGGGCGCGGTGCTCACGCGCTATCTCACGCTGGTGAAGTTCGCGGGCTACGGAAACGTTCGCTCGTCGGGACGCGTCCAGACGCCCACGCTTGCCCTCATCGTGGCAAAAGAGCGCGAGCGCATGGCGTTCGTCCCTGAGGATTACTGGGTTATCCAAGGGTCGTTCGGCTCGGACGGATCCGAGTTCACCGCTCCGCACGCAACGGCTCGCTTCAAGATCGAAGCCGAGGCGAGCGCGGTTATGGAGCGCGTGGAGAAAGCGGGAAGCGCAACGGTGGCCGCCGTCGAAAGCAAGAAGCGCACGGTGCGCCCGCCCGCTCCGTTCAACACCACCAGCCTGATGGCCGCCGCCGCCGCCGAGGGCATCAGCCCGGCGCGCACCATGCGCATCGCCGAAAGCCTCTACATGGACGGCTACATCTCGTATCCGCGCGTCGACAACACGGTTTACCCGTCATCCCTGAGCTTGGAGGAAACGGTGCGCACCATCGCCGGAAATCCCGCGTACGCCGAGTACTGCGAGATCCTTCTGAAGAAGGGGAAGCTGGTGGCAACCCGGGGAAAGCAGGAGACCACCGACCATCCGCCTATCTATCCCACGTCCAAGGCTACCCCCGACGACATGCCGGCGGCGAATTACAAGCTGTACAACCTCATAGCCCGGCGTTTTCTGGCGACGCTTTCCGAAGCCGCCGTCATAGAGGGAACCAAGGTGTCGCTTGACGTGGCCGGCGAGGTCTTTTCTGCACGCGGCGACGTTCTGGTGAAACCGGGCTTTCGCGCCATCTATCCTTACGGGCTGAAAAAAGACGAGCAGCTGCCCGCGCTCGCGGTGGGCGGTACCGTGGTATTCAACGGCGCCACGTGCACGAAGAAGCAGACCGAACCGCCCGCGCGCTATTCGCAGGGACGGCTCATCCAGGAGATGGAGAAGCTGGGCCTGGGAACGAAGTCGACCCGCCATGCCATCATCGAGCGCCTGTACAACGTGAAGTACATTCAAAACGATCCGATCGAGCCGTCTCAGCTGGGCATGGCGGTATGCGATGCGCTGGACAAGTACGCCCCCCACATCACGCATCCCGAGATGACGGCCGAGCTCGAGCAGGAGATGAACAACATCGCCGAGGGCAAGACCACCAAGGGCGATGTGGTGCTGGATTCACGCAACCGCCTGGCAAGTCAGCTGCAGGCGCTTCTTCCCAAAGCCGAAGAGGTCAAGGAAGCCCTTGCGGATGCGGTGGCGGCCGACGCATATGTGGGAACATGCCCGAAATGCGGGAAAGATCTGCAGATACGCGCTTCCCAGAAAACCAAGTCGATGTTCATCGGCTGCTCGGGCTGGCCTGACTGCGATGTTACCTACCCGCTTCCCAAGGGCAAGATCGAATCGGTTCCCGAACTGTGCCCGACCTGCAGCATGCCCCAGGTGAAGGTGACGGCGTTCCGCTCGAAGCCCCGTGTAGTGTGCATCGATCCGAACTGCGCTACCAATCAAGAGCCCGACGTGGTGGTGGGCCAGTGCCCGACATGCAAGGCCGCCGGAAAAGCGGCCAAGCTCGTTGCCCAGCGCAACCCGCGCACGCTCAAGAGGTTCATCCGTTGTGAGAACTACGAGGAATGCGAGACAAGCTACCCGCTTCCGCAGTACGGTAACCTCACGGCAACCGAAGAGGTCTGCGAGCACTGCGGCGCGCCCCTGGTGATCGTCACCACGGCGCGCGGCCCGTGGAAGCTCTGCCCGAACTTCGACTGCCCGGGCAAGCAGAAGGACGGCGAAGATGGAAAGGCCGCCGGTCGCGGCCGATCGGCCAAGAAGGCGTCGGCACCGAAGAAATCCGCGCCGAAAAAGCCGGCGAAGCGGTCTGCGTCGAAGAAATCCTCGGCGAACGCCGCGGCTGAAAGCGAATCTGCGGAATAACAGGCAAGAGAGACGGGAAGAGCAATGAGCAATCGTGACGAGGCGATCAGGCTCCATCGGGAATGGGCCGGAAAGATCTCCACCGAACCGAAGATGAAGCTGGCCACGCGCGAGGATCTGGCGATCGCCTACACCCCCGGCGTTGCGGAGCCCTGCAAGGATATCGCGGCCGATCGGTCGCTGGCGTACGATTACACGCTGAAAGGCAACACCATCGCCGTCGTGAGCGACGGGAGCGCCGTTCTGGGTTTGGGGAACATCGGTCCCGAGGCCGCTATGCCCGTAATGGAGGGCAAGGCGGTTCTGTTCAAGGAGTTCGGCGGTGTCAACGCTTTTCCCATCTGCCTCGATACGCAGGATGTCGATGAGATCGTCGAGACGGTGAAGCGCCTCGCACCCACCTTCGGCGGGATCAACCTCGAAGACATCTCGGCTCCGCGCTGCTTCGAGATCGAAGAGCGCTTGAAGGCCGAGCTCGATATCCCGGTATTCCATGACGATCAGCACGGCACAGCCATCGTCGTTCTGTGCGGTATCATCAACGCGCTGCGCATTACGGGAAAACGGGTCGAGGATTGCCGCATAGTCGTCAACGGGTCGGGTGCGGCCGGCATCGCCATCGCCAAGCTTTTGCTGCTGTACGGGTTCAGGCACGTCGTCCTGTGCGACTCGAAGGGCATCGTCTCATCTCGCTCCGAACGCCTCAACGACGTCAAGCGCGCGATGCTTGAAGTGACCAACCTTGACGACATTTCGGGATCGCTGGCAGATGCGCTGGTGGGAGCAGATATATTCGTCGGCGTTTCGGTTCCGGGGGCCATCACGCCCGAAATGATCGCTACCATGGCTTCCGATTCCGTGGTTTTCGGGTTGGCGAACCCCGTTCCCGAAATCTATCCTGCCGAGGCCAAACGGGCCGGTGCGCGTATCGCGGCAACGGGTCGAAGCGACTTTCCGAACCAGATCAACAACGTCATCGCTTTTCCGGGCATCTTCAAGGGCGCGCTGGAGGCCCACGCTTCCAAAATCACCGACGAGATGAAGCTGGCCGCAGCCCGGGCGCTTGCCGACCTTGTTTCCGACGACGAGCTGAACGAGGATTTCATCATGCCGGACCCCTTCGACCTGCGTGCGGCTGAAGCGGTCTCCCGAGCCGTGAAGGGCTGCCTCTGCGCCCGTTAGGGTGCGGGAGGACGCCGCGATGTCTGGAAGGATCCCGATTGAGGCTGATTGAGCGAAAGCAGGTTGCCGAAGTCGTGCGCCGGGCTGTGCTTAGTTTGGCGTTCGATCTGCCCGACGACATCAAGCGCGGCTTGATGGAGGCCGCTTCGGCTGAAGAGAGCCCGCGCGCCGCCCAAGTGCTCGAGCTTCTGATGGAAAACGCGCGCATCGCTTCGAGGGACCGGGTGGCTATCTGCCAGGATACGGGCTCGGTCTGGGTGTGCTTGGAGGTGGGACCCGACGTATGCGTCGCCGGCGACGTTATGGCTGATGTGGACGATGCCGTGGGCTCCGCTTATGTCGAGGGGCGTCTGCGCATGTCGATCGTGTGCGACGCGCTGTTCGACCGCTCGAACACCGAGTCGAACACCCCTGCGTTCTGCGAGATTTACCCCTGCGCGCGCGCGGGCGCTCGCCTCCACGTCATGCTGAAGGGCGGCGGGTCGGATAACGCCAGCCGCGTGGTGATGCTTGCTCCGGGAGCGGGTCGCCAGGGCGTGGTCGATACCGTTGTTTCCTGCGTGCGAGAGAAGGCTGCCAATGCCTGCCCCCCGCTTGTGGTGGGCGTGGGCGTCGGATCGACGTTCGACAAGGTTGCGGGATTGGCCAAGCGGGCGCTTACGAGGCCTCTGGACGAGCCCGCTCCAGACGAGAGGACCGCTCGTTTCGAGCGCGAGCTTCTGGAGGCGGTGAACGCCACCGGATTGGGCGCGGGTGCGCTGGGCGGCTCGACCACGGCGCTGGGCGTGCGCGTGCTTACCGCTCCCTGTCACATCGCGGCGCTTCCCGTCGCCGTGAATATGGGGTGTTCGGCTATGAGGAGGGGCACCTATGAGCTGTAGGCGCTTGCGTCTTCCGTTAAGCCGCTCCGATCTCTCGTCTCTGAACGCGGGGGACTCGTGCCTTTTGAGCGGGCCGATGTACACGCTGCGCGACGCGGGCCATATCCGTCTTCTGTCCGAGCTCGATGATGCCGGAAGCGATCGTTTGCCCTACGGTCTTGCCGGTCAGGCGGTTTTCTACGCCGGACCCACGCCTGCGGCCGCGGGCCGTCCCTTCGGGGCCATCGGACCCACGACGGCGTCGCGCATGGATTTCGCCGCCCCGCGGCTTTACCGCGCCGGTGTGGTGGCGACGCTTGGCAAGGGGACGCGCTCGGATGCGGTGCGCCGCGCCTGCGTGGAAACGGGGTCGGTGTACTTTGTCGCCGTTGGAGGAGCTGCTGCTTATTTGGCGAAGTGCGTGGTTTCGGAGACGGTTGAAGCGTATGATGATCTTGGAACGGAGGCCCTTCGACGGATCGAGGTCGAGGACTTCCCCGTGTTCGTCGGAATCGACGTGCGCGGAAACGACGTTTACGACTTCGCCTTGTGATCGAAGGCGTCTCAAACAGGACATCTCATGAGTTGCGATTCGTATGCCGACGCACCCGAACGCGGGATCTTCATCACGTTCGAGGGCGGCGACGGCGCAGGTAAAACCACCCACATCAGGTTCCTTGCCCAGCATCTTCGTGAGCGAGGCAGGGAGGTCGTGTGCTTGCGCGAGCCGGGCGGCACGGCCATCGGGGAGCGGTTGCGCGACGTGGTGCTCGACCCCGACTGCGTCGAGATGTGCGACCGAACCGAGCTGTTCGTCTACGAAGCAGCGCGCGCGCAGATTGTGGCCGAGGTCATCCTTCCCGCGCTTGCGCGGGGGGCGGTTGTGCTGTGCGATCGGTTCTGCGATTCCACCGTGGCGTACCAGGTGTTCGGTCGCGGGTTGCCACGTGCGTTCGTCGATCAGGCCAACCGCTTTGCGACTCAGGGCTTGGTGCCCGACCGCACCATTCTCATGACGACCGGCGAGCGCGTTGAGGTTGGTTTGGAGCGCGCAACGCGCCATCACGAGGCCGACCGCATGGAATTGGCCGGTCTGGAGTTTCACGAGCGCGTGACGGAGGGGTTCCGATCCCTTGCGGAAAGCGAACGGGAGCGGGTGCGCATCGTGGTGTCTCGCGAACGCAAATCGGAAACCTCGCGGATGGTTTTCTCCGAGCTGTCCGACCTGTTCCCTTGGATGCGCGATGAGGCCGTTTGCAGCGACGATCTGTTCGCGTCGCTCGATCGCGCGCGCCACGAGGGGAGGTGCCGATGAGCGTAATCGATCCTTTCGAGGGCGTATTCGGACAACCCCAGGTGAGGGGTTTCCTGCGCGCATCGGTTGAAAACGGCCGCGTGACCCACGCCTATCTGTTCACCGGCCCGGCGGGTTCGAACAAGACGCTTGCCGCCTATGCGCTGGCCGAGGCTCTGATTTGCGGATGCGGGGAGTGCGACGCATGCCGTAAGGTTCGTCGGCGCAAGCATCCCGATGTGCATTACTACGCGCCCGAGGGGGCCGTCGGGTACCTGGTCGATCAGGTGCGCGACATCGTGGCCGATACGGCGCTCGCCCCCATTCAGGCTTCCAGCAAGGTCTATATTGTCGATCGGGTCGATCTGATGAACGCGGCCTCGGCCAACGCCTTTCTCAAGACGCTTGAAGAGCCTCCCGACGACGTGGTGCTTATCTTGCTGGGCCGGACGCGCGAAAGCGTGCTTCCCACCATCGTGTCTCGCTGCTCGGTGGTGCCGTTTCGCCATATACCCGCAACGGAGGCTGCGGGCATCATCGCCCAGCAGGCCGGGGTCACGCCCGCCCGCGCTCGTATCGGCCTTGCCGCGTGCGACGGGTCGATTACCAAGACCATCGAGTTCGTAAAATCAAACGAGCGCATGGAGTTCAGGAAATCGGTGCTGGGGGTCATGGGCCGCTTGGCGTCGATGGATTCCTGGGCCTGCATCGAGGCGGCGCGCGAACTGGTTGACCTTGCCAAGGCTCCGCTTGACGAGATCAGGGCGGCGCAGGAGGCCGAGATCAGAGAAAACGAGGATTTCCTGGCCAAATCGGCCATTCGGCGCATCGAAGAGCGCAACAAGAAGGCTTTGACGGCGAAAAGCCTCGAGTCGCTGCATCAGGTCGCTTCGATCGCCGCTTCGTTTCTCCGCGATGTTTTGGCGGTGTGCGCCCAGTCGCCCGAGCTGGTGGTGAACGCCGACGTCATGACCGCCATCGAAGAGGCCGCATCCGCTACCGACGAGGCTAGGATCGCGCGCGCGATCGCTTCGGTACGCGCGTGCAGCGCGGCCATTTCGTATAATGTTTCCCCCGAGACGTGCTTTGACGCGTTGCTGTTTGAATTGAAAGAGGCCCTGTATGGTTCGCGTAGCCCCTATCAGGCTTGCATATAATCCGAAAACGCTGTGGTTCGACGCCCGCGATCTCGATCTGAATCCAAGCGATTCGGTGGTGGTTCTCACGGCGCGCGGCTTAGAGTTCGGCGCTCTGTGCAACCCGGTGTTCGAGCCCTCGCAAGAGCAGCTGGGTTCGCTGAAAAGCGCTCTCAAGCCGGTGAAGCGCCTGGCGACCGAAGAAGACGTCGCGCGCTCTGTCGAGATGGATCAGCGCGGTCGCGATGCGCTGCCGCTGTTCAAGCGCCTGGCGGCCGAAACGGTGAAGGGCATGCGCCCTATAGCCGTCGAGTTCATGTTCGAGGGCGACAAGGCCGTCTTCTACTTCGAGTCCGAAGAGCGCGTCGACTTCCGCGAGCTTGTGCGCAAGCTCGCGGCCGAGTTCCATGTGCGCGTCGATATGAAGCAGATAGGCGTGCGCGACGAAGCCCGCATGGTGGGCGGTTACGGTCACTGCGGCCAAGAGCTGTGCTGCCGGCGCTTGGGAGGGGAATTCAGCTCCGTTTCCATTCGCATGGCCAAAGAGCAGGACCTTTCTCTGAACCCCCAGAAGATATCCGGGGTGTGCGGCCGCTTGATGTGCTGTTTGCGCTACGAGTACGATGCATACAAGGACTTCAAGGGCCGCGCTCCGAAGAAAAACGCCAAGATCGAAACGCCGGACGGCGTGGGCAAGGTTGTCGATCTGAACGTCCCCCGCGAGGTGGTTTCCGTGAAGCTCGATGGGGAGAAACCGGTCAAGGTTCCTTTGGGATCCATGTGCTGCTGCGGCGATTCGTCTCGCCCCAACTGTATCAAGAGGCGGGAGTGGGAGCGGCTCGGTTCGGAAGAAGCGGTTTCCACGTTCGGTTTGGGAGACCTTTCAACATCGCAGATTACTCGGGAAGATCAGTTGAGCGATCCCACCAAGGTGCGCACCATCGGCGGGCGAGGGCCGCGCGGTAAGTCCGACGGTTCCGCATCGTCCCGGTCGGACAAGGGGGAGGCCAAGACGCGCACCCGTCGCGGTAGGCGCGCCTCCGACGAACCCGCCGCGTCCGAGCAGACGTCGCATCGCCAGCGTCGCCGTCGGTCGGTGAAGCTTTCCGCCGACGGACCCGAGCGCACCCTCGAAGCCTCGGAGACATCTCGCCCGAGCGATCAGGGTGCATCACCCGATTCCGCGAAGGAGGGCGCCGCTTCCAAAGGCCGCTCTTCGCGCAGGCCGCGTTCCCGCTCGGGAAAACAGGGATCGGACGCATCCCGGTCCTCCTCACCGCAGCGTCCCGCCTCGTCGCCCGAAGGGGCCGAACGCGGCTCTGCGCGACCCGGCCGGCGCTCTTCGGAGTTGAGGAAGCGCCGAGAAGACGGGGCGGCGCCCTCGGATTCCCGATCAGGCTCCCGTGCGGGCGAAGCGGGGCAGACGGAAGGGCAGGGACGTCGCCGACCGAGGCGCCGTACCCACAGAACCGACGCGTCGGAAAACCCTTCAGCCGAATAGATCGCACCAGATGCCCCCGATCGGGGGCATCGGCCGTATCATCGGAAGACGGATGTTTCGCGCAAGGAGGCCTTTCAGTGAAAATCGACTATGCCATGCTCACCGATCTGTATCAGCTCACCATGGCTCAGGGATACTGGGATCACGGGGTGACCGATACCGAGGCGTGCTTCCATATGTACTTCCGAGACTACCCCTTCAAGGGGGGGTATGCGATCGCATGCGGGACCGACCAGCTTGCCGAGGTGGTCGATTCCTACCGTTTTGACGACGAAGCCCTCGATTACCTGTCCGAAATCAGGTCGCCCGAGGGAAATCACCTGTTCGGTCGAGGTTTTCTCGAATATCTGAGCGATTTCGGGCTCCACGTCGATATCGATGCGGTTCTTGAGGGAACGGTGGTGTTTCCCAACGAGCCGTTCGTGCGCGTGCGCGGTTCGATTCTCGAGTGCCAGCTTCTGGAAACGGCTCTCTTGAACTGCATCAACTTCGAGACGCTGATAGCCACGAAGGCCGCGCGCGTGTGCCAGGCCGCCGAAGCCCCCGTCGCCGAATTCGGCTTGCGTCGGGCCCAGGGTGCGGCGGGCGGCGTGTGGGCCTCGCGCGCAGCCGTCGTGGGCGGATGCGCATCCACGTCGAACGTGCTGGCGGGGCAGATGTTCGGTCTTCCCGTGTCGGGAACGCACGGCCATTCGTGGGTCATGTCGTTTCCCGACGAACTTGCGGCTTTTCGGGCGTATGCGGCGTCGTTTCCCGACAACTGCGTGCTTCTGGTCGATACCTACGATGTCGAGCAGGGGGTGCGCAACGCCATCGCGGTGGGGCTCGAAATGCGCGCGCGCGGCCAGCGCCTTGCGGGCATTCGCATCGATTCGGGCGACCTGGCGTGGCTGGCGAAGGGCGCGCGTCGCTTGCTTGACGAGGCGGGGCTTTCCGATTGCGGCATCATCTTGTCGAACGATCTTGACGAGTACGCGATCAAGTCGATTCGCGACGAGGGGGCCCAGGTTGCGGGATGGGGCGTGGGAACCAAGCTCGCCTGCGCCTACGACCAGCCCACTCTGGGAGGAGTGTACAAGCTGGGCGCTACGCGCGAACCCGAAGGCGCGTGGAAGGACCACGTCAAGATCACGGGAAGCGCTCAGAAGCTCACGACGCCCGGCGTGCTGGACGTCAGGCGCTATTTCTACGACAACGGGCTGATCGCGGGCGATATGGTGTTCGACGTCAACTGCGGGGTGGGGGAATGCGAGACCATCGTCGATCCTCATGACTCTCTTCGCCGCAAGAAGCTTGCCGGCATGCGGTTCGAACCGCTTCTTTCGCCGTTTGCCCGCGACGGCAAGGTGGTGCTCGACGCGACCCAGCGCGATGCCCTGGTTGCGCGCGATCGCGCCCGCGCCGGACTGGCGACGCTCGACGAAACCCAGAAGCGCATGCTCAATCCGCATACGTATCCTGTGGGTTTGGAGCGCACGCTGTTCGACAGAAGGCAGGAACTGGTTGCACGGCTGCTCGGTATCGAGTAGGTTAGATGGATCCACTTTTAAGGAGGGGCGTATGGTAAAGATCGTCACCGATTCGGTTGCGGGCCTGTCCGCCGCCGAGGCGCGCGAGCGGGATATCGAGATCGTCTCGCTTTTCGTGAACTGGAACGGGATCGAATACGTTGAATCCGATCTCGACGTCGATGATTTCTACGGAAAGATAGCCGATATGGCGGATAACGCCCCCACGTCAAGCCAGCCTTCCCAGCACGAGCTGGAGGAGGTGTTCGAGAAAATCGCCCAGGACGGCGACGAGCTTCTGGGCGTGTTCATAAGCTCCGGTTTGTCGGGAACCTACGAGGGCGCCATCCGCGCCGCCCGTTCGGTGGCCGCCCGCAACGCCGGATTCAACTTCCGCATCATCGATGCCTGTTCGGTATCTTACGACGAAGTTTGGCCGCTTCTGCGGGCCGTTGCCGCCCGCGATGCCGGGGCCGATCTGGATACCTGCGCGTCGGAATGCTACGAGGGCATTGCGTCTTCGCGTTTCTTCTTCGTTCCCGAGTCGCTTGCGTTTCTGCGGGCGGGCGGTCGCATCGGTGCCGCTTCCGCCCTTATCGGCGGTTTGGTGAAGATCATTCCGATCATCACGGTCACAGACGGCAAGGTGAATCCCTTCGCCAAGGTGCGTACGCACGGCAAGGCCATGAGGTCCATGTACGATCTGTTCAAGAAGGACGTCGAGCAGTACGGCATCAAAAACGTCGTGGTTCACTACATCGGCGACAAGAAGGATGCGGTTGCATGGGCCCGCGAGAAGATCGAGCCGTTGCTGGGGCATGCGGTGGCGGTCAAACCGGTGTCTCCTGTTGTTGGCGTGCATGTTGGCCCTGCGATCGGCATTGCGTACGAATGCGCCAGTAGAATAGCCGACAAGATAAACAAGCCGTTATCGGCCGTTGTGTGTTCTGCCTGATACTTTCCAAAAGGGGGCTTCGGCCCCCTTGCTCTGCTAGGAGGGGCGCATGAAGCCTCAGTGTAATCTGATCATCGATTCGTGCTGCGATCTGCCGTTCGACATAGTCGAGGGCGAAGGCGTCACGCTTCTGGAGTTCCCGTACCTCACCAGCGAAGGCGGGCGTTCCGACGACCTGTTCAAATCCGTCACCTCCCACGAGTTCTACGAGGGGATGCGCAACGGAGAGCAGCCTTCGACTGCGCAGGTGCCCTTGGTGAAGTTCCGCGAGGCGTTCGAACAGGCGGCGCGTTCGGGCGTGCCCACGGTGTACCTCAGCTTCACGCGGGGCCTTTCGGGCAGTTACGACACCGCGCTCATGGTGCGCGACCAGATCGTGGAGGAACATCCGGGTTTCGAGCTGTACGTGGTCGAAACCTGTCTGGCCTCCATAGCCGAGGGACTGCTGGTATACGAGGCCCTGCGCGAGCGGTCGCGCGGGCTTACGGCCAGTCAGATGGTCGAGTGGGCAAACGAGGCCAAGTTCTTCATCAACGAGATGTTCATGGTCGACGATCTGGAGGCGCTGCGCCGCGGAGGACGCATCCCGGCATCGGTGGCGCTGGCCGGTGCGAAGCTGGATGTGAAGCCGATGCTCGACATCGCTTTGGACGGTAAGCTGTCGCTGGTGGGTGTCGCGCGCGGACGCAAGAAGGGCATCAAGCAGCTGGCCGAGTTCTACAAGAAGCGCATCGAGCACGTAAGCGACGAGCGACGGCGCGTGATCATCGGCCATTCAGACTGTCCCAAAGACGTCGAGAGGCTCAAAGACGAGCTGCGCAAGCTTGACGAGACCATCGTGTTTCTCGAGACGTCTATCGGTCCTGTTATCGGATCTCATGTGGGGCCGGGAATGCTGGCGCTGGCGTTTTGGGGTGTCGATAGCCGCGAGATGCTGTCCATCTCCGAACGCATCGCTTCGCGCGTTCATCGCGATTAAGCCGTTTGCTCGAGGAGTTTCGCATACGTTTTCGGGAAGGGGATCCCATGTCCAATAGATTCGCATTTCAAGGTCACCAGTCGGTTGGCGCACTGGTGCGGCGCGGTATGGAGGGCCTTGCCTGGGTTGAGGTTGACGAACCTGTATCCGCCGACGTCGTGTTCACGTACTTCACGTCGCTCCAGGCGCTGGAAGATGCGTATTTCGGCGAGGGCGGTATCGCTCAGGCCGCACCTTCCGGGGCGCTATTGATCGATCTGTCTCCTTCGACGCCTTCGTTTGCCCAGGAGCTGGCATCGCTTGCGATGGTTTCGGGGCTGCGTCCGATCGAGGCTCCGCTTGCCGTGGTCGACTTGGGTGCGGCCGATGCGTTTTCCGACATGTCGCGCTTGGCCTGTTTCGTCGGCGGCGAGGAAGCCGATGTCGAGGAGGCCCTTTCTTTGATGTCGTGCGTTGTGGGGACGGCAAGCCGTACCGGGGCCGCGGGTTCTGCCCAGCTCGCCCGCTGCGCCCTTACGTTGCAAACCGCTTCTCAGATCGTGGCGGTCATCGAGGCCGAGGCGCTATACGCGGCAACCCAGCGTTCGGTTTCGGCGATCGAGAACCTGCAGGGTTCGGTGGGCGCCGTCGGCCCGCAGTCGGCCAGCGTGCTGGAACGCATAGCGCAGGATCGCTTCGATGCAACCTATACCGTCGAGATGTTTCTTGCCGAAATCGCGGCGGCCATGAGGGCGGCCGAGGACGTCGATCTTATCGTTCCCCAAGCCGAGACCGTGATGAACCTGGTTCAGTTGCTGGCCGTTCTGGGCGGTGCCGATAAAAGCCCCGCTGCCGTATCGCTTCTGTATCGCGACGAAGACGACGGGAGGCGCGTCGGTCTCGACTGGGCGCGCGCCCGCGCATACTACGACGTCGATCGCTCGGATGATGAGGGCGACTTCGAGGACGATGGCCTCGACGAGTGCGAATGCGGTCACGATTCTCGAGATTCCAACCACCAGTGCTGCGGCAAACATCACGCGAAGCGCTAGGTTTCCATGCCTGACGCCTGTCATCTCTGCCCGCGCGATTGTGGTGCGCATCGACGCGGTTCGGTCGGGGCGTGCGGAGTGACCGATCGCGTCGTCGTGTCGCGGGCGGCTCTTCATTTTTGGGAAGAGCCGCCCATTTCCGGGTCGTCGGGAAGCGGCACCGTGTTCTTCTCGGGCTGCCCTCTTCGGTGCGTTTACTGTCAGAACGCCGATATCGCGTATGCGCGGTCGGGGCTCGAGGTTTCCGTCGAGCGCCTGGCCGCCATTATGTCGGAACTGGAGGGCCAGGGCGCGCTCAACATCAACTGCGTGACGGCGACCTCTTTCATTCCCCAGGTGAAACGTGCGGTCTCTTTAGCCCGATCGGCGGGTATGAGGCTTCCGATCGTCTGGAATACGTCGAGCTACGAGACGGTCGAATCGGTTTCCCGCCTTGATGGCACGGTTGACGTGTGGTTGGCCGACCTGAAATACGCACACCGCGATGTTGCGCAGCGCTATTCCCGGGCGGCGGACTATCCGGATGCGGCCGCTGCGGCGATCGATCGCATGCTGGAGTTGTCGGGGGAGCCCTGCTACGACGAATACAGAGGTCAGACGCGATTGGTTCGCGGTGTGTGCATCCGTCACCTGCTTCTACCGGGTAATTTGGAAGATTCCAAACGCGTGGTCGATATCGTCGCAAAGCGCTACGGGGACCGTGTTTTGCTGTCGCTTATGAACCAGTACACGCCGGTGCTCGTTTCGGCGGCTCGATCTGGAGACAAGCAGGCTCAAGCTGTTTTGAGCGACTGCCCCGAACTCGCACGGCGCGTGACGGATGCCGAGTACGAGGAGCTTCTCGATTATGCCGACGCCCGGGGACTGGATGGTTATTTCTGGCAGGATGGGGAAGCGGCGCAGGAGAGCTTCGTTCCCGCGTGGGATTACACGGGTGTGCTGAAGCCATCTGACGAGCTTTGAGGCTTCGCGCCGGAAGGCCTCGGCGTTTCAGATGGGTGATCTCTGGAAAAACGGGGATCTTGCCAGGAAAACCCGGATACTTACCGTAGAATAGCCGTGCGCTTCATATGCCAGCGTGGCTCAACGGTAGAGCAACTGATTTGTAATCAGTGGGTTGCGGGTTCGATTCCTGTCGCTGGCTCCAACATCACACCAGGCCAAACATTTGTTTTGGCCTGGTTTGTTTTTAAAACCTGCTGATGTGATGCGACCCTGATGTGACCCATGGATCTTGGACATGCCTCAGGTCGAGAAGGACCGACGTGGGTGATCATCGGGCGCTATTCCCCTTTCTCCCATTCGATCGTCGAGGCTTCTCCCATCTCGCCGCCTGAAAGCTCGTTTGTATACGAATCTAGAATTGCGTTCATTTCCGAAACGAACGCGGCCAGATCCTCAAATGGCAGTATGCGGGCGAGCGAATCGAGCATTTCCTTTATTCCGATATCCTGCGATCGCCCCGCTTTCGCACAGTGAATGCGTACACCGCCGACGTTTTCATGATGACCCCCGCTTTGGTTATGTACCGAAAGACGATCGAGCGCATTTCCCTGTCGAACAGGAACATCGAGTATATTTTCGAAAATCGGGTTGCTTTGACGAAGACGTCGTCGCTTGCTGAAGACATGACCTTCCTAGTCCCCGCCTCACTTAGAGTCCACGGGGCCGTATCACTGCCAATAAACTATTCCATTTAGTGAATATTCGCACCGATAAAGACGCTAATGGGCGAATCCTATTATTCTCCCGTTCCTCTAATCCGTCGTTGATGCGCCATATTGCTTGTAGTAGGCGTCGATCTTCGCCTTCATGTCATCGTCGATCACCACGCGCCCTTGGCATTCCCGATTATGCAGATGCTCGGTTACGTCTGCCATGCTCACGATGGACGCGGTGGGGAATCCGTACAGATCGCTCACTTCGTCGAGCGCGCACTTGCATCCGCCCTTGCCTACCTCCATGCGGTTTAGCGACACCATAAGTCCCTTAACTTCGACATCGGCTTGGGCTTTCAGCAGGGGGAACGTCTCTTCGATTGATTTCCCCGAGGTGGTTACGTCTTCGACCATCACTACGCGGTCGCCGTCGTATAGCTTGGAACCCAAAAGTATGCCTGTATCGCCGTGGTCTTTGGCTTCCTTGCGATTCGAGCAGTAGCGTACCTGCTTCCCGTACAGCTCGGATACGGCCATGGCGGTGATCACGGAAAGGGGGATGCCCTTGTACGCGGGTCCGAACACCACATCGAAGTCGAGCCCGAAGTTATCGTGGATGGCGCGTGCGTAGTACAGACCCAGTCGATGCAGCTGATCCCCCGTTACGTACGCTCCTGCGTTCATGAAGAAAGGAGATTTGCGACCGCTCTTCAACGTGAAGTCTCCGAATTTCAAGACGTCGCTTTCGACCATGAACTCTATGAATTCCTGTTTGTAAGATTCCACGTTCGATCCTTTCGTTTTGCTTGCCAGGCGGCGTTGGGGGTTGCCGTCAGGCTGATCGGGATGCTTGCGGACAATCATAGCGCAACGGTTTCCCGGAAAGATCCGCCCGAGCTTCAAACTTCGGGATCGAAGGGTCGGCGAACCGGGTGGGGTAAACCGACTGGGCCGGGGCGCTTCTATCGTCTGATGGTAGAATGTCGCCTAGGCTTGGCGCCGTCGTTTCTCGGGCGGCCCTGCCGGGTTATCGGTCGATTACAGGGGTTGCATGGACGAGTTTGATGGTTATATCGGCGTGTTCGATTCCGGAGTGGGCGGCATCAGCGTCCTGAAGGAGGCGGTAGCCGAGCTTCCGCACGAGAATTTTTTGTTCTTCGGAGACTCCGCCCATGCTCCTTACGGTGAGAAGTCGGTCGAATGGGTGCGCGAGCGCAGCGAGCAGATCGTAGACCGCCTGATAGCCAGCGGCGTGAAGGCCGTGGTCATCGCCTGCAACACGGCAACCTCGGCCGCGGCGGAGGTTCTGCGCGCGAAGTATCCGGACGTACCTATCGTCGGCGTCGAACCGGCGCTGAAGCCCGCGGCCATCTCGCCCGAAGGCGATCGGATACTGGTGATGGCCACGCAGGTTACGCTGGGTCTCGAAAAGTTTCATAGGCTCAGCGAGGAATGGGGCGGCGACAAGGTTCATACCGTCGCCTGCGACGGGTTGGCTGCCCGCATCGAGCAGGGAAACCTGGGCGCTTCCGATCTCGCCGAGCTGCTTGAATCGCTCATCGGATCCTACCGGGGGCGCGTTACCAGCGTTGTTCTCGGCTGCACGCACTACCCGTTCATCGCCCGTCAGATCCAAAAGGTTCTCGGCGACGACGTCATGCTGTTCGACGGAGGGGAGGGCACCGCGCGCCATTTGGCGCTTGTTTTGGAAGAGGCGGACCTTTTGTCGGATTATCCGGGCGAGGGGATCGTCGAGTTCCGCTCCAGCAAGAACTATTCCGAGGAAATCGAGCTGTACCGGTGGTTTTTCGACCGGAGCCTCAGGGCGTGAGGGCGCTGCGGTAATTAGAACCCCAGGCTCATCTGGTTCTTATCGATATCGGCGCTGTGCGCGCGATGGTCCATCTGCTCGAAGTCGAGGTTCATTTTGCGACGGGTGAAGCTGCGGATGTGCCAGCTATGGCGGTCGCATACGAGCCACAGCAGACCGGCGGTTTCGTAGAGCAGAACGAGCGCCGGCATAAGGATTCCCGAATCTTCGATCAGCAGCATGATCAGCGCCGTGGCCACCAAGGCGGTATAGGCTGCGGTGAACGGGCAGTTCTCATCCCAGAACGTGCGGTACTGCCCCGGCTTTCTCCAGCGGAGGTAGATCATGAAGGCGACGATCGCGACGAAGATGGCGGCGAGGATGGGCGAGAACAGGATGGTGTTCCAAGAAAGCCGCAGCATGTCCGCGATGATGCGGAACGCTACGAGATGCCAGCCGCCGGTGAGCGCGTCGGCGGTCACCCCCAGGTGGGATTCATCGTTGAAGGCGGAGTCCAGGAACAGCACGCCGATGGTGAGCGCGAGGGCGACGAGCACGAAGACCGCCATATGCTTCCAGGTGACGCGCATGCCGTTGAAAAGCCACCAGGCGACGATGGATCCGACGGTCCCCCAGATCAGCGTTCCGAAATTGCAACCCCACCAAGGAGCGGCGAGAATAGTGACCACTGCGGCGCACCCGACGGGAAATATCCAGCGTCTGAAGTGGCGCGCCGCCCCCGTGTTCGCGAAGCGGTTCAGGACCAGGCCCGAGAACATGATCCACGAGCTGAATGCAAGCGATGCCCCTTCGTTTCCGATGCCGTAATAGCGCGTGGTTTCGATGGGGGAGTAGCTGAGGTAGCCGCACACCGTCATAGGGCCTCCCAGGAGCTGATCGACGAGAAGCGTGAGCGTGGTGAGCGCCAGTATGAGCAGAAGCGAGTACGTCCAGCGGAACACAAGCGCGACGATGATGCAGACAAATGAGATCTCCATGGCTACGAATAGGAAGAAGTCGAACGTGATCTCCGCGGTTGTGAACGAGGGGAGCTGCAGGTGCATGATGAAAGTGGCAAGGGGTATGGATAGCATGCCGATCCACAGGATACGGGTGATCGGCAGCAGGTAGGCTAGGAAGCGGGGACGTATGTGGATGTCGAGCGAGATGAGGCCCATGCTTAGCACGAGGGTGACCCCCAGAAGCGCAATGAACATCGAGATGAACCCGTCTTTGGACTCTTTGACGGATACGGCGATGGAGTCGTTGCGCGACAGCATGTCGGCGCGCTGGAGGGCGCCATAGCTGCTCGTGAACGGCGCTATGGAGAGATTGGCGGGGTTGCGCTGCTTTTCCAGCAGCAGCTGGTCGATGGCATCTCCCAGGTTTCCCGACGTGATCAGCCCGCTTCGACGTACGGTAAGCGAGCTGATCAGGCCGTTGTCGCTTCCATCCATCATGATGAGCAGCCCGTAGCCGTCGAGGCGATAGGTGTCGATTTTGGCCAGCGACGGCGACGACGTGACGATGAGGGAGTCGTTTTCCTTGAGGTTGCCGTAAATGCCCGCGACGTAGCTCTCGGTAACGCTCGCGCTGGCGTCGTTCAGACGCATGTAATGCATGCGAGGGTTGTCGACGAGTCTGATTACGTCGATCTTGCGCTCGGTGATCACGTTGGCGACCGCTCCGTTTCCCACGAGGTGTTGGAGAACGGGCGTGGACTCGTTGCTGATGTCTTCCCAGGATAGGTTGGGCGCAACCACCAGATACACCTGTCCTGTTCCCGGATAGGGGTTTTCGGTCGCCTCCGGTGCTTCGGTTGATTCTGCAGGCCGAGCCTCGGGCGGAGCTTCGACGAAGGTTTCGGACGCGATGGCGCTTTCGCCTCCGGCACCGGGGGATATGCGGGAGGCGCATCCCGTCAGGGTGGCGGGGGCCGCAAGTGCGCAGACTATCAGAATGCTTGTGACTATTTTAGGAAAATCCAGCATAGCGGCCATTATACCAACGGGTGGAGCGCCGCGTGGAAGACTTGTCAAACCCGCGCGAACGTCAGGCAGAACACGGATCGGGCCCCCGCTTCCCTCAACGCATCGGTTGCGTCGAACAGGGTTGATCCGGTGGTCAGCACATCGTCGATCAAAAGGATGCTTCGTCTTCGGCATGCATCGGGCCGCGCGTCGAATCGTCCTGTCAGGTTCCGGATACGCTCCGCGCGCGAGAGTGCTCGCTGGTCTTTGGAGTCGGGCCTGTCCAGAGCGTGCACCAGCGCAAGCCCGGTTTCCGCGCAGAATGCGCGTGCAAGAAGCTCTCCGTGATCGAACCCTCGTCTGATCAGAGCCGACGACGAGGCGGGGATGAATGCGACGGCATCCAGATCCCATTCGGGATGGATGCAGGCATGCATGAGCCGCGCCATATCAAGTGCGAGGCGCTGTTCTCCCTGGTCTTTGAATGTTCTGACGAGGCGGCCCGTTTCTGCGGTGAACCGAACCGCGCTTGAGCATTCATCGAAGGGGATGCGGCTCCTGTTCAGACGTTCGAGGCGGACGGGGGAGCATTCGGTGCATTGGATGAGACCGAAGGCGGCGCCGCAGGTTGGGCAGGCGGTCCAACGGTCGAGATAGGGAAGGTCGCGTTCGCATGAGGGGCACAGCGTGAATCCGGGCGCATCGCATAGGCAGCAGCGCGTGGGCCATACGGTCTCGAGAGCCGCATCCTTTATGAAGCGGGCTGTTTTCCGGGTCGCGCTCCAAAAATCGTTCATGTGCGCAAGCGTACGCTGCGGCTCCGACCAAAACCCAACGGATATCCGACGGAGTTTCACCCCATCCAAACGGTAATGCCCCCGAACGCGCTCGAATGCGAACCGCGACCCATTGTTTCTCTCCGGGAGCCCGATCTTCGAGCCTCGTTTCAGTTTCTGCTAGAATCAGGGGGCTTCTTTCGGGTCTGTAGTTGCGAAGCGCGCGAACGGCGCTTCAAGTCCATGGCAGACGCGGTCGAAAGGATCCACGTAAACGGCTTCGCTTCGGCGGGTCGCGAGCACGGCGCGTTCTAGAGGTAAGTCGCATCGTCCGTTCATATTCTCGCAGCATGGTGCCGCGGCGGACGAGAGGGTGATGGTGAGAGCTCAGCCCCGATGCGCGGGTGTGGGGTCGAAAACTAGGTCAGCTGGAAGAGGCGCGTTGTATCCTCAGCTCCTCGGAGCCGAACGGAGGTTTTGGTATATGAAGCGATCGAAGGTCGCGGTTATCGCCGTCGCGGCGGCCGTATGTGCGGCGTTTTGTCTTGCGGGATGTGCTTCCAGTCACTACGAACCCGTCAAAAAGACCCAGACGGTAGCCGATTCGGCTCTGAAGAAACCGGGCGTTTTGCGCGTGGGGGTAAACGCGTCGGCTGCACCTTTGGCGGGCAAGGCGTCGTCGTCCTCGAAGATCGTGGGCCTCGATGTGGACGTTGCCGCCGCGATCGCCGACGAGATGGGGGTGAAGGTCGAGATCGTCGATGCGGGAGTCGATCCGGCAAGTGCCCTTCGCTCGGGGGACGTCGATATGGTGCTCGGAGCGGATTTCTCATCTGCCGATACCGATTACTGGAGGTCTGACGCGTACCTTCAGACCGGAGTTGCCCTGTTCTCGGCCAAGGAGGGGGCGACTGCTCCCCGCGTGACCGATTCGGCGAAGATCGGTGCACAGGTGTCGTCTAAAAGCGCCTGGAGCGTCGAGAACCTGTTCGGAAGCAATGCGATCACCGTCGAAGAGAGCTTGGCGGCGGCGTTCAGGGATCTGGAGGCTGGTGCGGTCGATTACGTTGCGTCCGATGCTCTGACGGGGGTCTACCTCGCCAAGACCTCGAGCGTCGATGCGCACGTGGTGGCGCTCCTTCAGCAACCGGGCGGCTACTGTGCGGGCGTATCCACCAGCAACCTGGAGCTTCAGAAGGCCGTCTCGGCTGCCCTGGGCAAGTTGGCGTCGGGGGGCGCCATCGACGTGATCGAGCGCAAGTGGCTGGGTCGGCAGGTAGACATCGCGTCTTTGACCGTGATCTCGGGATCGGGCACCACGTCCGTTACGGATCGGGCAAGCGCTTCGGCCGACAAGAAGAACGAAGCGTCTTCGGGCGCGGCAACGCCTTCGGCCGCTTCGGACTCGCCGAGCGCAACGACGCAGAACCAGGCGTCCACCCCGAATCAAAACGTTCAGAGCCAAGCGCAGGGCCAGGTTCAGGCGGGCTGATCCGTTCTGCCTCTCGATCGCTGCGATTCGCATGCGGGCGGGCCGCTCCTTTCGAGGCGGCCCGCCTTGCTTTCTATCGAGCGGGAGAACCAAGCAAGTCGATGACGGCAAGACCGTTCTTTGAAGCCTCGATGATCTCTCGGTTTCCGAACGTGCAGATGGCTCGCTGCTGCGTCATCTTCTCGATGGAGGGAGCCAGATTGCGCACGTCGTTTGGCTCTGCGTCGAGGGCCTGGGCGCGGATGCGCGCGCGGTCTTCGGGTTTGCAGCGGCCGAAAAACTCGATGTCTTGGCGCAAGATAAGCTGGCGCGGTTTGATCGGCGCGTCCATCTCGGCCACGGTGCTGACCTTGAATCCCTCCATAGCCTCGGGGGAGGGGTCGAATTCGGCCAGCCATCGGCTGGAATCGCGGAATCGCTCGACGGTTTCGTCGAGGTGCGGGTCGCGGTACGAGTAAAAGCGCATGTTTCCGTAGCGGGAGGCTTTGAAGCCAACGCCGTAGGCGCCGCCCTTCACGCGCACCTCGTTCCACAGGTAATCGAACGTCAAAGCTCGAGAAGCGACGCTCCATACGCCGGTGTAGGCTCCGTCCAGCAAGCGGTTGTCCCACCCGAGAGCCGTGTAGCTTACGTCGGAGACGACGATGAAGGCCTCGTTGCGCACAACGGGTTCGGGGATGTCGAGGCGGGTCGTTCTCTCGGCAGTGCGCCCCAGTGCGGGTCGCGCTTTCCAGAAGGCATCGTAGGCCTCGTCGGAGCCGGTGAAGCTGACGGTGCACAGGTTGTCGTTCAGGATCTTTTCAGCCACGTCTCGCAGCCGCTTCGGTAGATCTTCCGTCCGCCGATCGAAGTGCTCCAGCAGATCCTTCAAGAACAGATAGAAGTCGACGTTGCCCAGCTGCTCGCTCAAAACCCCCGCTCTTGAATAGTACGATCGCACGCGTTCGCTGGCGTAGAGGTGGCCGGAGTTCGCAAAGTCCTGCTCCATATCGATCTTGCGCTGCGTGAGGATGTCTTTGATCTTGGGGACGTCGTCGAAATTGGTCTCGAGCATCACCTCGCGCGGCAGATCGGCCAGCCACCATGCGTTCTCTTCCAGGGCGCTTGCGCTTGCAACTAACTTCAGGTCGGCTTCGCCCTGCGCCGCGGGCGACTCGATGACGCGCGGATAGAACGACAGGTTGCCCAGCTTTCCCTGAACCAGCGTGTCTATTTCGGCGGCGCTGTGGCTTTCGGTGGGGAGTTTTCCCAGCACCATCGCGAGGATGCTGAGGTAGGGAAGATCCTCGAACGACAGGGCGTCCGCATCGAAGTAGCGGTAGGCATAGGCTATCCGGTTGGTTTCGATGCGGTGACGCAGCGTGGTGATCGGCGTTTTCCAGTCTAGATCGAGGGTGGGCTCGGACGGCGCGCCGCCGATGTCGTCCAGCGTGAGGCGCGGGAGCGTCGCTGTGGCCTCGGGGGAGTCCTCCTTGGTTTGGAAGGCGCGCAAAGCCCGTTCGCCTTCGACGATGCGCATGCGCTCGTTTGCTTCCATCCGGGAGTTTTTGAGGGCGAGCTCTGTTTGCTCGGCATCGGTTTTCAAAGCCTCGGGAACTACCTCGACTTTGGCGCGGTGGTCGTTTTCCAAAAACAGGCAGCGCGCCAGATCTTCGAAATAGCCGGATTCCAGATCGTTTTTCAGCTGCGAGAACATCTCCCCGTAGCGCAGGTACGACGTCGGCATCGCATCGTCGTAGAGCCACCCGCACAGAGCCGTCATGGCATGGGCCACGCCGTCTGCCATGCCGAAGTTGTGCTCGCGCATGACGAACTCCGAACGGGAGAGCGACGCTTCGATGATCGCGCGATCGAATCCCTGCTCGACAAGGCGCTCCACGGCCGATCTCAGCTCGGGCAGCAGGCGCGCAGACGTTGCCTCGTCGATGCCCCGGGCCTCGACGACTGCGAAGGGCTGCAGCAGGGAGTCGGCAGTGTACGCCACGATCTCGGCGGCGACGCCCGCATCGAGCAGGGCTCGCTTGACCGGCGCTTCGTTGGACCCCATCAGGGCATCGAGCAGGATGTCCGTTGCGAGGATGCGCGCGGGATCGGAGAAGTCCCCGATGACGAACGCCGCGCCGACGCAGGCGTTTTCGGGTGCGGTGTCCATCGTGCAGACGACGTCCTCGCGTGCGACGGGCGTCTGCCTATGCAGCTCGCGGGGGCGCAGCGCGGGGTGGCCCTGTTGCGCGCGACGGCGGTCTTCTTCGGCGATTTCCCTGTTCACCGGCGAGAAGTACGCGTTATCGAGAAAAGCCAGGACGCGGTCGATATCGAGGTTTCCGTACAGGACGGTGTAGCTGTTGTCCGGGCGGTAGTGGCGCCGATGCTCGTCGAGGTATTCTTCGTAGGTCAGCTTGGGGATGGCACGCGGCGTTCCCCCCGACTCGAATGCGTAGGCGGTGTCGGGGAACAGGGTCCGCTGCAGTTCGTCGAACAGAACCGAAGAGGGATTCGACAGCGCGCCCTTCATCTCGTTGAATACGACTCCGTTGTAGACGAGCTGGGAGTTGTTGGCATCGAGCGGCGACTGCTCGGCGGCATTGTCGTTTCCGCGCAGTTCGTAGTGCCAACCTTCCTGCTCGAATATGCACCGGTTGGAGTAGATGGCGGGATGGAACACGGCGTCGAGGTAGACGTCCATGAGGTTCATCAGGTCGCGCTCGTTGGTGGATGCAACCGGGTAGAGGGTCTTGTCGGGGAAGGTCATGGCGTTCAAAAACGTCTGCATCGACGTTTTCAGCAGATCGACGAACGGCTCTTTCACCGGAAACTTGCGCGATCCGCACAGCACGGAGTGCTCGAGGATGTGGAAGACGCCCGTGTCGTCTTTGGGCGGCGTGCGAAACCCGATGGAGAACGATTTGTTGTTGTCTTCGTTTTGGAGGAACAGCAGCCGCGCCCCCGATTCTTCGTGGCTCATCACGAAGGCCGCCCCGTTTATCTCGTCCAGGTTTTGCGCGTCTTCAACAGTGAATCCGTGAATCTGAGAACCGATGGTGAGCAGCATAGGCGACCTTTCGCTTGCAAGGGAAATCTTGCCGGAAATGGTACCACAGCGCCCGATCGGCCAGGTGGATTGTGCTTCCCGACGAAACGGGCGTTACGCGGCGGACATTCGAGGAGAGCATATGTCGAGAAAATGTGAATTCACAGTTGCTATGACACTCTACTGTGATAAAGTATCGCCAGAGAAAGCGGAGGGCGCTAGCGCCCGCATCCTAAAGGGAGGATCCAATGAAGAAGGCAAGGTTCGCAGTCATCGTCGCCGCGGCTACGGTGGCGCTCGCTTTGGTTTTGTCAGGCTGCGCCGGTTCGGGTACGAATTCGTCGGACAAGGCGGCGGGCTCGGGCGGCATCAGCAAGCTGACGGTCGGGTTCGACTCGTCGTATCCGCCCTACGGGTTTGTGGGCGATGACGGATCCTACACCGGGTTCGATCTCGATCTGGCTAAAGAGGTTGCCAAGCGCAACGGCTGGGAGTTCGAGGCGTCGGCTATCGACTGGGATGCGAAAGACGCCCTGCTGCAGTCCGGCTCCATCAACTGCGTCTGGAACGGGTTCACCATGGAGGGTCGCGAGAAGTCCTATACGTTCAGCGATCCCTACATGCTCAACGAACAGGTTGTTGTGGTGAAGAGCGCTTCGAACAGGACCACGCTCGAGCAGCTTGCCGGCGCATCGGTGATGACCCAGGTCGACTCTGCGGCGCTTGACGTGCTGGAGACTCCCACGGCCGAGGGCGGTCAGGCCGATCTGGCGGCGACCTTCGGTTCGCTGTCCACCATCGGCGACTACAACGGAGCGTTCCTCCAGCTGGAGTCCGGCGTGGTCGATGCGGTGGCCTGCGATCTGTCTATCGCCCAGTACCAGATGTCCAAGAATCCCGGCAAGTACGTCCAGATCGAGACCCCGTTGTCCTCTGAGCGCTATGCGGTGGGCTTCGCCAAGGGCAACACCGAGCTCGCCCAGGCCGTTTCGGCCACGTTGAAGGAGATGGAGGCCGACGGAACCGTCAAGGCGCTGTGCGAGAAGTATGCAACCTATGGCATTTCCTACGATAATTGGCTTCTCAAATAACTTTAGCGTCCTAAAGCAAAAAAGCCTCGGTATACTGAAGAGGATCGTCAATCGCGCACCTTCCGGTCACAGCGACGGAAGGTGCGCGTCGCTGTGAGGGTTCGAGGTGCATCGTCCCCTTGCGGCGGTGCTTCCGATAAGATGCTCGAGAGGGGACTTTTGTGGACTTCCCAACCATGATGAGCTTGTTAGGAGCGGGCTTCGCCCTCACGCTCCAGATCTTCGTGATAACGCTGGTCGGATCGCTTCCCCTCGGTGTCGTGGTGGCGCTGTGCCGTATGAGCCGGTTCAAGCCGCTTGCCCTCATCACTCGGATCTACATCTCGTTCATGCGCGGCACGCCGCTCATGCTGCAGCTCATGGCCATCACGTTCTGCCCCTATTTCATCTTCGGTCTCACCCTGTCGGCCGAGTGGCGCATGTTCGCGTGCGCGATCGGCTTTATCTTGAACTACGCCGCCTATTTCGCCGAGATCTACCGTTCGGGCATCCAATCCATCCCGCGCGGTCAGTACGAAGCGGCCGAGGTTTTGGGCTACACCAAGTTCCAAACCTTCATGAAGATCGTTTTGCCCCAGGTCGTCAAACGCATTCTTCCCGCTATGGGCAACGAGGTCATCACGTTGGTGAAAGACACGTCGCTTGCGTTCGTGCTGAGCATCGGCGAGATGTTCAGCCAGGCGAAGGCGATCGCGGCATCGCAGGTCAGCATGGTTCCCTATGCGGTCGCCGCGGGGATCTACTGGCTTTTCAGCCTGCTGGTCGAGGTCGTGCTGAACCGCATGGAAAAGAAAATGGATTATTACCGGGACTAGCGCGTTGCGCGTCGGTGTGAGGAGGTACCGTGGCTGAATTCCCTGTGCTGGTTCGGTTGGAGAACGCCAAGAAGAGCTTTGGCGACACGCCGGTGCTCAAAGATATATCGCTTGAGGTCGCGCAAGGAGAAGTGCTGGCGATCATCGGTCCGTCGGGCGGCGGCAAGTCCACGCTTCTGCGCTGCTGCACGCTGCTTGAAACGCTGGACGCCGGATCGCTGTCGTACGGCGATATCGAGGTTGCGCGCGACAACGGGGCCGGTCGATCGGTGTACGGCGGCAAGGATGTGCTGGGAAAGGCGCGCCAGCGCTTCGGTTTGGTGTTTCAGAGCTTCAACCTGTTCCCGCATTACACGGTTATCCGCAATATAACCGACGCGCCGATCTCGGTGCAGAGGCGCCCCAAAGACGAGGTTATGGCCCAGGCGCGCGAGTTGCTGGTGAAGATGGGCCTCGAGGATCGGGAAGACGCGGTTCCCAGCGAGCTGTCGGGCGGCCAGCAGCAGCGCGTCGCCATCGCTCGGGCCCTGTGCCTTAATCCCGACGTGCTGTTCTTCGATGAGCCCACCAGCGCACTCGACCCCGAACTCACCCAGGGGGTGCTGAAGGTCATTCGCAGTCTGGCCGACGAGCATATGACGATGGTCATCGTCACACACGAGATGTCGTTTGCGCGCGATGTGGCCGATCGCGTGGTGTTCATGGACGGCGGCGTGATCGTCGAAGAAGGCCCCGCCCAGCGCGTCATCGACGAGCCGCGCGAAGAGCGCACGCGCGCCTTTCTCCAAGGCATGGGCGAGTAGCCCTGCGTTTGCGCGGGCGGTTTTTAAGGTCGGCTTAAGAATCGTGTCGATTGAGAGCAGAAACGGCAAAGGTTCGATGGCGCAAACGTGGCGAAAGCGTGCGCAAGGCGGACGGCCGTGCTTCTCATGGTATGTTCGGGCTGTTGAACAAGCGGTCGCAACGGCCGCCAGCCGATCGTCTGCATGCTCGGGGCGGTTGGCGCCGCGGCGGCTTCGGCCTCCATGCGAAAAAGGAGCGGATCATGAGCGATCAATCCCATCTGCCCAACCAGTCCCAACAGTTCCCAACGCCTTCGCGGCCTGTGGATGGATCCGCTGCGCCTATCAGGCGTGACGCACCCGTTCCTCCCCGAGATCTTACGGAAGGTTCAGCGGGTGCGACCGGCGGCTACGCTCCGGTCAACCAGGCTCCCATTCCTCCTGTCGCGCACGGTTCGGCATCCGGGAGCGTGGGATACGCCGGCGGTTGCGCGCCGAGCGATTCGTCCCCGAAAAAAGATCACGTCTTCGCCAAGGCGTTCGGTGGAACCGCCCTGGCCGCGGTTCTGGTTTTGGGCGGCTTCTCCGCCGTTCAGGGCATTACCGGCTACGGTGTGGGGAAAGCGAACATCACGCTGGGCTCGTCCAACCCCAGCACCATCGAGGCGACCGATCCCGACCAGACGCTGTCCGAGGCCGTCGCCGAAAAGACGCTCCCTTCGGTGGTGTGCATTTACGCGTACAGCCAGCAGACGCCTTACGGAGGCAGCCTGTTCGGTTTCGGGAGCAGCGGCGATTCGGCCGAACTTGCCCAGTCGTCGCTGGGCAGCGGGATCATCCTTTCCCAGGATGGATACATCCTTACGAACTACCACGTGATCCAAGGATCCGATGCGTTGAAGGTGAACATCGAGGGAACCGAGTACAGCGCCGATATAGTCGGCTCCGATCCGAGTTCGGATCTGGCGGTTATCAAGCTGCAGGGCGCATCGGGTCTGAAAGCTGCTGATCTGGGCGATTCGTCGAAGCTTACGGTGGGGCAGTGGGTTATGACCATCGGCAGCCCCTTCGGTCTCGAGCAGTCCGTGGCTACGGGCGTGGTGTCGGCCACCAGCCGTTCGCAGATCATCGATAACTCCCAATCCGAGGGAGGCGGCAGTTGGAGGGGCCAAGCTTCCGGCAGCACTATCTATCCCAACATGATCCAGACCGATGCGGCCATCAACCCGGGTAATTCCGGCGGTGCGCTGGTCGATGCCAACGGCAAGGTCATCGGCGTGAACACCCTCATCACCTCCAATTCGGGCAACTACTCGGGCGTTGGGTTCGCCATTCCCATCAACTACGCCGTCAACATAGCCCAGCAGATCATCGCAGGGGAAACGCCTACGCATGCCCGTCTGGGCGCGACGCTGAACACGGTTAACGCCAGCATCGCGAAGCGCTACAGCCTTACGGTGAACCATGGCGCCTACATCGCGTCGGTTTCGCCGGGCACGGGAGCCGATAGCGCCGGTTTGAAAGAGGGCGATATCGTTGTCGAATTCGACGGCAAGTCGATCAACGATGCGAGCGATCTCATGCTGAGCGTGCGCGGCCACAATCCCGGCGATACGGTCAAGCTCACGGTCGATCGCGACGGTCAGACCATGGACCTTACGGTGACCTTGGGATCCGACGCCCAAACGAGCGCTGCCTCGCCGTCGCGACGATAGTCTTTCCGATCGGAGCGCATCTCGAAACGGAGAGGGTTTTTCAAGGGGGCCGAACCGATCGGCCCCCTTCTGATGTTCAAATCGGGTAATATGGGCGGGATGTGGAAAGGCCTGTCGGAAGGAATCTGAATGGCTGGAGATTACAAGTACAAGCGCGTTTTGCTGAAGCTTTCCGGTGAAGCCCTCGCAGGAGATGTCGGCTACGGTATCGATCCGAAGGTCGTTGACGATCTGGCCGATCAGATCGGGGAGATCGTCAACGACGGGGTTCAGCTCGCCGTGGTCATCGGCGGTGGAAACATCTTTCGCGGCATGGCGGGCTCGGCCGAGGGAATGGACCGTTCGCAAGCCGACTATATCGGCATGCTGGCGACGGTCATGAACGCCCTTGCGCTTCAGGATGCCTTCGAGCGCCACGGTATCTTCAGCCGCGTTCAGAGCGCCATCAACATGCAGGAGGTTTCCGAGCCTTATATCCGACGCCGCGCCTTGCGCCACCTCGAAAAAGGCCGCGTCGTCATTCTGGCGGCCGGAACCGGCAACCCCTACTTCACCACCGACACCACCGCAGCCCTGCGCGCTTGCGAGCTTGATGTCGATTGCCTGATGAAGGCTACGAAGGTGGACGGGGTGTACGACAGCGACCCGGTGAAGAACCCCGATGCGAAGCGCTTCGATCGCATCACCTATATGGACGTGCTGGCCAAGGGGCTCAATGTGATGGACGCCACGGCTACGTCGCTGTGCATGGACAACGACATGCCCATGATCGTGTTCGATCTTACCGAGAAGGGCAACATCGCGCGTGCCCTGAGGGGCGAGCCGGTGGGAACCGTCGTCGAATCGGCGTAAAGGTCCGCATTGCCGATCGTCGAAGAGGCGATGGCTAAGCGATCCGATGTAGGGTATAACCGTAGGTGCGCCGAAACGACGCATCTGAACGGCTCGAACGCAGGTGTTCGGGCATTTCGACCGCAAAGGAGCTTCGGTATGATCGAAGGCGTTATCGAACAGGCAGAGCAGCGCATGATGGGCTCTCTCGAATCGCTGAACACCGCGTTTTCCGGTGTGCGCACGGGGCGCGCCAACGCGATGGTCCTGGACAAGATCCGCGTCGACTACTACGGCGTTCCCACGCCTATCAACCAGATGGCCGGTGTGAAGTCCCCCGACGCCCACATGCTGGTCATCGAGCCGTGGGACAAGTCGGTCCTGCGTGCCATCGAGCACGCCATCCTCGAGAGCGATCTGGGCGTGACGCCGTCCAACGATGGCTCGGTCATCCGCCTTCCGTTTCCCGCGCTTACCGAGGAGCGCCGCCGCGATCTGGTGAAGCAGTGCAAAACCTACGCCGAGGAAGCGCGCGTGTCCGTGCGCAATGCCCGCCGCGATGCCAATACCGCCATCGAGAAGGCCGTGAAGAACGACGGTCTGCCCGAGGATGACCAGCGTCGGGGCGAGGCCGAGGTGCAGAAGCTCACCGACAAGTACATCGCCGAGGTGGACGCCGTCTTCAAAAAGAAGGAAGCGGAAGTGATGGAGATCTAATCTATGCTGCGTAAACCGCTCGATTACATATTTCCGAACCCTCCCGAGGGTCTGAATCCGGAATCGCTTGTCGTCGAAGCGGTGCCGCGTCACGTCGCCGTCATCATGGATGGCAACGGACGCTGGGCGAAAAAGCGTGCGCTCAACCGTTTGAACGGCCATAAGGCCGGTATCGAGGCGGTGCGCGAGACCATTCGCTGCGCTAACGACGTGGGAGTCGATTTTCTCACCATCTACTCGTTTTCGTCCGAGAACTGGAAGCGTCCGTTCGAAGAGGTGAGCGGCCTTATGAACCTGTTCGCCACCACCATGCTGGCCGAAGTCGACGGCCTGCACGAGGAGGGTGTGCGCGTCGCGACCATCGGGCATGTCGAGGGGCTTCCCGACAAGACGCGCGCGGCGTTTCGGGAAGCGTGGGAAAAGACGAAGGACAACACCGGAATGACGCTGGTCATCGCGGTGAACTACGGCGGTCGCACCGAGATCGTCGATGCGGCGCGCGCCTTGGTCGAGCGCTCCGTTGCCGCGGTTCGTTCGGGAGCGGAGCCTCCCGAAGTGACCGAGGCGGAATTCGAGCGCTTTCTGTACACCGCTCGCATTCCTGACCCCGACGTTATCCTGCGCACCAGCGGCGAGATGCGCGTGTCGAACTTTCTCCTATGGCAGGGGGCCTACGCCGAGTTCGTGGGCGTCGATGCCCTGTGGCCCGATTTCGACCGATACGAACTTCTGCGAGCCCTGCTGGAGTTCCAGCGGCGCGATCGCCGGTTCGGGGCGGTGTAGCCGTATGGTCGGCTCGAAAGGCGACAACGACAAGAAGGCCGCGCAGCGCGTCAAGGATTTCGCCTACGAGAAAACCCCCGAGAAGTTCAAGAACGCCAGCGATTTTCAAATCAGGCTCCGTACGGGAACCGTGTACGTGCTGATCTGCATCGCCAGCATCTTGGCGGGCGATGTTCCCACCATGCTGTTTTTAGCGGCCACGGCGGGCATCTGCTCTGCCGAGTTCTTCTACATGCTGCGCTCCGACGCCAAGATGCCCAACGAATGGATCGGCGTGGTGGGTGCGGCGTATCTGCCCGCCGCGGCCTTCTTCTTCGGTCTGCGCGGTATCGTGTCCGGAGCCCTTCTGCTTATGCTGGCGCTTACGCTGTGGTACGTGTTCTGGAATCGTGCGCGCATGCAGGATGTGGGCGTGAGCCTGTTCGGGGCGTTGTACACGGGCATGCAGCTGGCGTGCATCATGCTGGCGCGCATGGCGCTTCCCGGAGCCGACGGCGGGTTGCTGGTGCTGCTGCTGTTCGTCAGCATCTGGGCCAACGATGCGTTTGCCTATCTGGTCGGACGTAAGTTCGGCAAGCACAAGCTCGCTCCGCGTACCAGCCCGAACAAGAGCTGGGAAGGGTTTTTAGGTGGGCTTGCCGGCGGCGTTGCCGTGTGGTTTTTCGTCGGGCAAATTCCCAGCGTGCACATCGATCCTTTGCAGACGCTCGTCTTGGGCGTTGCGTGCGGTCTTGCCGGGGTTTTAGGCGATCTGTGCGAAAGCCGCATCAAGCGAAGCGTTGGTTTCAAGGATTCCGGAACGATGATGCCGGGCCACGGCGGCCTGTTCGATCGTTGCGATTCGCTGATGACCACGGCTACGGCGGCTTTCGTGCTGTTGGTTCTGTTCGGCTGTATCCAGCCGGTCATCTAGGTTCGGTTTCTTAAGAAAGAGCACTTTCTCATGAGTAAGACTTCATCTGACGCCGCGCGTCGTCCCCGCCGCATTGTTGTTTTGGGTTCGACCGGATCCATCGGGACGCAGACACTCGATGTGGCGCGACGCCATCCCGACAAGATAGAGGTGGTGGCGCTTGCTGCGGGAACGCGCGCGTCGGATCTGCTCGAACAAGCGCGCGACCTGGGTGTGCATCACATGGCTTTGGGGGATGAATCCCAGGCGGGCGGTGCCATCGCCGCCGATCTGCGCGACCAGGCGGGCAAGGACGGCTCCCTGGGCTTCGGATCGGACGCCGTGGCGGCTCTGGTCGATCTCGACGGGGTCGATGTGGTGGTGAACGCGCTTGTGGGCGCGGCCGGCCTGCGGGCAAGCTACGATACGCTTAAGGCCGGGCGGGTGCTGGCTCTGGCGAACAAGGAGTCGCTTGTGGTGGGCGGCGATATCATCATGCCGCTGGCGAATCGTCCCGGGCTGCTCATGCCCATCGACTCCGAGCACGGCGCGATCTACCAGTGCTTGGTGGGGGAGGATCCCGCCGAAGCGGTGCGCTTGTGGGTAACGGCGTCGGGCGGACCGTTTCTCGGTCGCACGCACGCCGAGTTGACCCGCGTCACGCCCGCCGAGGCGCTTGCGCACCCGAACTGGAACATGGGCGCCAAGATCTCCATCGATTCGTCTACGCTCATGAACAAAGGCCTTGAGGTGATCGAGGCGCATCACCTGTTCGGGTGTCCCTACGACGGCATCAGCGTGGTGGTTCAGCCCCAGAGCGCCATCCACTCCATGGTCGAGTTCTCCGACGGCAGCGTGAAGGCCCATTTGGGAACCACCGACATGCGCATCCCCATTCAGTACGCGCTGTCGTATCCCGACCGCTGGGACGCGCCGGTCGAGCCCCTCGACTTCACGAAGCTGGGATCGCTCGACTTCTGCGCTCCCGACACCGATACGTTCAGGTGCCTCGCCCTTGCTCGTGCGGCTGGCGAGCGGGGCGGCACGCTGCCGTGCGCCATGAACGCCGCCAACGAGGTGGCGGTGGCGGCGTTTCTGGCGGGAGAGGGGACGTATCTGGGAATCGCCGCATGCGTCGAGGCGGTCATGGAGCGCCACGACGTCGAAGAGGTCGAGAGCATCGAGCAGCTTGAGAGCGTGGACGCCTGGGCGCGCAGGACCGCGCGGGCGAACGTGCGGTAGGTGACGTTTCGACTTGTAGTCATTTTCTCGACAGTCGTTCGCCTGCGGGCGGCTCGCCTATAATCGAGGGGAAACATCGAGCGAAGGGACCCCTCTGTGGACGTCATTCTCATGATCGTGTATGCCACGATCGCACTCGGATTCCTCGTCTTCATCCATGAAGGCGGGCATTACCTGGCCGCGCGGGCGTTCGGCGTGCGCGTGTCGGAATTCATGCTGGGCCTGCCCGGCCCCTCCGTCGGTTTCACCCACGGCGAGACGCGCTTCGGCGTGACGGCGGTGCTTCTGGGCGGTTATGCCCGCGTGTGCGGGATGGAGCCGGGAGAGATGAGCCCGCATCTCGAGAAGGCTATGGAATCGCTGTACCGTCGCGGAACGGCGACGATGGAAGAGGTGGCCGCCGACTGCGGTATCACCCACGACGAGGCCTACGATGCGCTCGAAGAGTTGGCCGAGTGGGGTACGGCGAAGCGCCCCCTGAGATCCGACGATTTCAACACGTACCGCACCCCTGCGGTGAACCCGACCAAGCGCCAGATCAGGCTGGCCCGGGAAAAGGGCCTGCCTGTTCCCGAGAAGTCCGATATGGGCACGGCCCGTCCGCTTGAGGACGCGCGCTCCTTCTACGAGAGCGAGTATCGCCAGCAGTACCGCTCCCTGCCGTTTTGGAAGCGCGCGGTCATCCTGCTTGCCGGTATTTTCGTGAACCTGTTGTTTGCCGTGGCGGCCTTCGTGTTCGTCTATTCGGTTCTGGGAATCGATTTGCAGAACACGCAGACGGGCGAGGTGGTCCACCGCGTGATCGATCCGCTGCGTTCGATCACCGTCGGTTTCGCCTACATCGGCATGGTGTTTCAGGCGGTTGCCCAGCTGTTCAATCCCCAGACGGCGGCGGAGACCGTGTCTCAGTCCAGCTCTATCGTGGGTATCGCCGTGATCTCGAAGACGGCTGCTGAACAGGGATTTCAGTCTTTCTTGTCCTTCATGGCCATGTTGTCGGTATCGCTGGGCGTCATGAACCTCATACCCATCCCGCCTCTTGACGGGGGGCGGTTCGCTGTCGAGGTGTATCAGAAGGTCTCGCGCAGGTTGGTGTCCGAGAAGGTTATGACCCGCTTGTCAACCGTCGGTTTGGCCTTGTTCGGGCTTCTGTTCGTCGTCATGATGGGTCAGGACATCTCGCGGTTCGTGCTGGGATAATCACGGATTTTCGGTGCTGCCGCCTAGGTGGTCGCTGGGGATACGCGTTCGTTGCGCGGTTTCCTCGCACCTTCGCGCTACGGCGTGAAGGCGGTTGTGCCGCCGTTTTCCCGCACTGCGAGGTAGAATGAGAAGACTGCGCAATCACGAGACGAAACGGGGGAGGCATGGCTTACAGAGAACCTGACGCCCAGCCGGAAAAGCCCAACCGGCTTACCCGTCGCGTCATGGTCGGCGCCGTTCCCATCGGCGGCGGAGCCCCGGTGGCGGTTCAGTCCATGCTGACGGCCGACGCGTTTGACGTCGAGGCGAACGTATCTCAGATCGAAGCGCTGGCGGAAGCCGGATGCGAGATCATCCGGATGGCCGTTCCGCGTCGTTCCTGCTTGGATGCGTTCGAGCGGGTATGCAGCCGCTCGCCGCTTCCCGTGGTCGCCGACGTTCACTTCGACGCACAGATCGCCATCGAGGCGGCGCACCGCGGCGCGGCCAAGCTGCGCATCAATCCGGGAAACATCGGGGGATGGGAAAAGGCCGATCTGGTGCTTGACGCCGCCGAGGAGGCGGGGATCCCCATTCGCATCGGCGTGAACGCGGGTTCGCTCGACGAGGCCGTTGCTCGGCGCGACGACCTCTCGCTTCCCCAGAAGCTTGCGCTCTCGGCGTCCGAGTACGTGCGCCATTGCGAACAGCGCGGCTTTCGCGATCTGGTGGTAAGCGCCAAAGCGCACGACGTCATGACCACGGTGCGCACGTATCGCCTCCTTGCTTCCGAGATTCCGCACGTCCCTTTGCATATCGGCGTTACCGAGGCGGGCACGCAGTTCCAAGGAGTCATAAAGTCGGCATCCGGTTTGGGGATTCTTTTGGAAGACGGTATCGGGGACACGATGCGCATCTCGCTTACCGATGACCCCGTGAACGAAGTGAGGGCGTGCTGGACGTTGCTTTCCGCGCTCGATCTGCGTCGTCGCGGCCCCGAGATCATCAGCTGCCCTACATGCGGACGCTGCCAGGTCGATCTTATCGGACTGGCCGAGCGAATGGAGGGGCATTTGCGCACGGTCAGGCATCCGGTGAAAGTGGCCGTGATGGGCTGCGTGGTGAACGGACCCGGCGAGGCCAAAGATGCCGACGTGGGCGTGGCCTGCGGCAAGGGATCGGCTGTCGTGTTCAGGAACGGAGAGGTCGTCCGCAAAGTATCCGAAGACCAGGTTGCGGACGCATTGATAGAGGAGATCGAAAAGCTATGACGAACATCATTCGCATGAGCAGTCTGTACGCGCCCACCCTGAAGGAGGATCCTTCAGACGCCGAGCTTGCCAGCCATCGGCTTTTGCTGCGTGCGGGCATGATTCGCAAGATGGGATCGGGTCTGTACACCTTCCTTCCCTTGGGGATGCGCGTTCTCAACAAGATTTCGGACATCGTCTCCGAAGAAATGGACGCGATCGGGGCGCAGGAGATCATCATGCCCATCCTGCAGCCGGCCGACCTGTGGCACGAGAGCGGTCGGTGGGAGGCCTACGGCCCCGAGCTGATGCGCATTTCCGATCGCCACGACGCCGATTTCTGCCTCGGTCCCACCCACGAGGAGATCATCACCGCGCTCGTGCGCAACGAGCTGCGCTCCTACAAAGAGCTGCCTTTGGCTCTGTACCAAACCCAGATGAAGTACCGCGACGAGATCCGCCCGCGTTTCGGGCTGATGCGCTCTCGCGAGTTTCTCATGAAGGATGCGTACAGCTTCCACGCCACCCAGGAATCGCTTCAGAACACCTATGACGATATGAGCGAGGCCTATGGGCGCATCATGGATCGCCTGGGTCTGCAGTGGCGTGCGGTCGAGGCCGATGGCGGTCAGATCGGCGGTAAGGTCACCATCGAGTTCATGGCGCTGGCCGATGCGGGTGAGGCGGCCATCGTGTACAGCGACAGCGGGTACGCCGCCGATACCGAAGCGGGCGAGTGCATCGCGCGACCCACCGAGCATAAGGTGGAACGCATCGAAAAGGTGGCCACCCCGGGTGTTCACACCATCGACGATCTGGCCCGGTTCTTGGGAATTCCCGCCAGTTCTACGGTGAAGGCTCTGTCGGGCAAAGATGCCGGAGGTCGTCTGGTGGTGCTGTTCATTCCCGGAGATCACGAGTTGAACGAGCTGAAGGCCGTGCGCGAACTGGGCGGGTTCACGTTGCTCACCGATGAGGAGATGGAGGGCTTCGGTCTGAAGAAGGGATCGATGGGCCCGGTCGGCCTGCCCGAGGCCGCCCGCCTGGTTGCCGACCGCTCGCTTCAGGGCATCTCGCGCTGGGTGGTGGGTGCCAACGACGACGGGTACCATTATGTGGGCGCGCAGCTGGGTGTCGATTTCCATATCGACGGATGGGCCGACCTGTGCGAGGTTCAGCCTGGCGACAGCTGCCCGGTGAGCGGCGAGCCCCTGAAGGGGGCGCGCGGCATCGAGGTCGGCCAGGTGTTCCAGCTTGGTACGAAGTATTCCGAGGCGATGGGTGCCACCTTCATGGACGAAGACGGCAGCGAGAAGCCGTTCATTATGGGCTGCTACGGCGTGGGGGTGTCCCGTGCGCTTGCCGCCGTGGTCGAGCAGTGCCACGACGAGCACGGCATCGCCTGGCCTGCGTCAGTTGCCCCCGCTCATGTGTGCGTGATTCCGCTGACGGTGAACGATGATACGGTGGGTCCGGCAGCCGAGAAGCTGGCGTCCGAATTGGCCGAGCTCGGAGTCGAGGTGGCTATCGACGATCGCAAGGACCGTGCGGGCGTGAAGTTCAACGATGCCGATCTGATCGGGTGGCCCGTCCAGATCATCGTGGGCAAGCGCGGTCTCGAAGCGGGAACCGTCGAGGTGAAGCGGCGTCGCACGGGCGAGAAGAAAGACGTTTCCCTCTCGTCGATCGTCGAGTTGTTCACGTTTGCGCACAAGGCGGTTCGCCAGGGAATCGATCCCCTGACCGCTTACGCCTCCATCTTCAAGTAGGGTCGAAGGGGCGGTATGGTGAATATGAAGGCGGTGCTGTTCGACAACGACGGCACGCTGGTCGATACGGCGGAGCTTCTGCTGAAGACGTTTCGGTACGCGACGAGAACCGTTTTGAACAGGGAATTTACCGACGAGCAGCTGATGCGCGGCGTGGGCATTCCGCTTGCGCGCCAGATGTACGATTTCACCGACGATGCGGCCGAAGCCGAAGAGCTGCTGCGGGTGTACCGTGCGTACAACAAAACGATACACGACGACATGATCTCGGTATTTCCGGGGATTCCCGAGCTGCTGGATTCGCTGGGGCGCGCCGGGGTGCGTTTGGGCGTGGTTACGTCCAAACGCCACGACGTGTGTCAGCATGGGCTTGAGATCTGCGGAATCGCCGATCGGTTCGAGTTCGTGATCGGATCGGACGATTGCAGCGAGCATAAGCCGCAGCCCGGTCCGGTGCTGTACGGCTGCGAGCTGCTGGGAATCGATCCGTCCGAGGCGGTGTATGTGGGCGATAGCCCCTACGACATCCTTGCAGGCCGGTCGGCGGGTGCCCAGACTCTGGGAGTGACCTGGGGAGTTTTTTCGCGGCAGCAGATCGCGGAGGCTGCCGAACCCACGTTTTGGGCTGATACTGCCGCCGATGCTGCTTGCGTCTTGGGTGTTTCGTAGAAAGGGGATTCATCCATGGGTTGCGAATCGAACGAACGCGCGACGCCCGTCGTCTGCTCGGAAGCGGCGATCGAGGATGCCGGTGCGCTCGACTTTGCCCGCGCCGCGCGCGATATGGAGGAGCGCGGCCGCATCCGAAGCGGACGGGATTGCGGCGAGCTTCGCCCGGTTATGCTGGTCGCGAGTTTCGGTACGAGTTACAACGAAAACCGTGCAGACACCATCGGCGCGATCGAGTGCGCCGTTGCGAACGCGTTTCCGCAGTTCGAGGTGAGGCGCGCATTCACGGCGCGCGAGATCGTCGAGAAGCTTTTCCAGCGCGACGGATATCGGGTCGATACGGTGGAACAGGCGCTTGCCCGCTGTGCGAACGACGGCGTTCGCGAGGTGTACGTGCTTCCCACCCATCTTATTCCCGGACGCGAATACGCCGATGTTCGCCATGCGGTCGATAAGTTCGTGGGACGGTTCGATGTGTTGAAGATGGCCGGGCCGCTTCTCGATACCTCCGATGATATCGACCGCGTGATCGGCGCCTGCGTCGAAGCTATGAGTTCTTCGGGATCCGAAGGGGAAACGGCGCTGTGCCTCATGGGCCATGGAACCAACGTCGCGGCCAACCAGGTGTATTTCACGGTGCGCGACGCCTTTGCCCTCAAAAGCCCGCTTCGCCACTTCATCGGCACGGTTGAGGGCACGCCCACGCTTGAGGACGCGGTGGACGAGATGGTTGCCGCCGGAGTGCGGCGCGCGGTACTGCGCCCGCTTATGGTGGTAGCGGGAGACCACGCGAACAACGACATGGCGGATGCAGACGACCCCGAATCCCTTGCGGGCATGCTTTCCCGGCGCGGGGTGGAAGTGGAGTGCCAGATCGAGGGGCTTGGACAGCTTCCCGCTATTCGCGCGCTGTATGTCCAGCATGCGCGCTCGATCGTGGAGGGCTGAGGCGCCTTCCACAATCGAGCGTTTCCCGGCATATGCGCAGCTGCACTCCGAGCATGCGCTCGCACGCAGGAAGCCGTTCTTCGTGCAGGATGCCCGATCCTGCCGTCTTTCGTGCGGCATCCGGCCACCTTGCTCTTCACGGTACGTTCCCTGCCGCTTTTCTCTCTATCAGGCTTGCTTCCTTTCAAGTGCAGGAAACCTGTCTTGAAAGTCGAAGGAGCGCAGAGACAGCGTCATGTTCCTGGGGGGAAACGGATACGGCGGCGAATACGCGCCGTGGCCGTGGGAGCTCTATCGCCGGGCCGCCTCGATGACATGGCTTGCCAAAACGCTGGTGGTGACGGCGCCCACGCCTCCCGGAACGGGGGTGATTGCGTCCACAAGGGGTTCGACGTCGTCGAATGCCACATCGCCGACCAGCTTCCCCTTCTCGTCGCTCCAGTTCGTGCCCACGTCGATAACGGTTTGGCCGGGGCTGAAGTATTCCGCTCCGATCGATTCTGCGCGTCCGATGGCCACGATTACGATGTCGGCTGCGCGGGTGAGGGAGGGCGCATCGGCTGTGCGCGAATGGCAGATGGTGGGCGTGGCGTTCGCATGCAGCAACAGCATGGCTGCAGGCCGGCCGATAACCAGGCTGCGCCCCAGAACGGCAACGCGCTTGCCGGCCGGATCGATGCCGTAGTGCCTGAGGATTTCGAGGCACGCCTGGGCCGTGCAGGGTGAAAACCCATCGCCCGATCCGGCGAACACCCCCGCAAGCGACTCGGTGGTTGCCGCATCGACATCCTTGCGTGCATCCAGCGTCGCGGCGGCTTCTTCCAGATCGAGGTGAGCGGGCAGGGGGCTCAGCATGAGGACGCCGTGGACGTTCGCGTCGCCGTTTAAGGTTCGGATCGCGTCGAGCAGCTCTTCTTGGGTGCAGGTGTCGGGAAACAGAACATGGCGCACCTCGATCCCGATTCCCTCGCAGCGTTTCGTTGCACCGCGTTCATAGGCGATCTGATCTTCCTTTTCCCCGACGCGCAGCACGGCGAGGGTGGGCTGGATACCGGCACTGCGCAGGTGGTCGGTCTGATCGCCGAGCCGTTCCTTCATCGCGGCGGCGACGTCTTTTCCGGATAGAAGCATGGCCATGAGGGATCCTTGTCGTGTGGGGGGGGCGAGGTTAGCGGGTACGGCGCACCGCATCCATGACGGAAGCGAGCGTTTCGTCGGCAAGGGGCGCATAGGTCGAAAGAAGTTCGTCTGCCTCCGATTCAAGCCGGAAGGCGTGCGAGCGGTCCGTCATGGATGCGGTGTTGATGAACACGCTCAGACTTGCGCTTTGAAGGGCCGCCTTGCACAGAGCAGCCCCCGCCCCGACGTCGGATAGGGCCAGCTTCGACCCGATCTGAGCCATGCGCGCGTGCACCGCGATTCCGCGAGCCGCGAGGCGCATGATGTCGAGCGGCGGGGCGCAGGCTGTTTTCAGGGCGGCTTCCATGACGTGCTCCCGACGGGGATCGTCTTTTGCGATTCCGTAGGCCTGGGCAAGCGGAGTGAACGCTTCGGCGTCGTCGTCGATGGCAGTCAGAAGGGCCGTCGAAAGCTCGGCGGCCTCCGCTACGAGCGCTGCCGCCTCGTCTTCGACATCAGCGTACTTCTTCTTCCCGACGGTCAGGTTTCCCACCATGCCGGCAAGATCGCATCCGAGTGAGCCGGTCAGCGCGGCGGCTCCGCCCCCTCCGGGGACGGCGTCTTTGGAGGACAGCTTGTGGGAGAACTCGGCAATCGCGTCGTTGCGAAACGTCACGGGTACCTCCTTAGGTTCGATGGTTTGCGCGTATGATAGCGAAACGAACGGCTCCCGCTTGCGCGGGCGGCCGTTCGTTTCGGCGAAGTTATCGCGCGAGCGAAGGATCGCAGCGTTTCCCGCGTCCTTTAGAAAAGCCCGACGATACGGCCCGTTTCATCGACATCGATGCGCTCGGCGGCGGGGGATTTGCCCAAACCCGGCATGGTCATGATACTGCCGGTGAGCACGACGACGAATCCGGCTCCGGCGCTCACTTTGACGTCGCGTACCGAGATGCTGAAGCCGCGCGGTGCGCCGATGCGCGCCGCATCGTCGGTGAAGCTGGCGGGCGTTTTCGCCATGCAGACGGGCAGGTTTCCAAATCCGAGGGATTCCAGCTTGGAGATCTCTTTGAGGGCTTTCGGCTCGATCGCCACGCCATCGGCGCGATAGATGCGCTTGGCGATCGCTTCGATCTTTTGGGCGATGCCCGCTTCGGTATCGTAGGAGAATTCCAGCTCGCTTTCCAGCTCGCACAGGCGCACGACCTCTTCGGCCAGCGCGATGCCGCCCTGGCCGCCCTTTTCCCACACTTCGGACAAAGCGACGTTCACGCCCAGATCGCGGCAGCGATCGGCGATGAGGGCCACTTCGGCGTCGGTGTCGGTGGGGAAGCGGTTGATGGCTACGACGCAGGGCAGCTTGAACACGCCGGTGACGTTTTCGACGTGCTGCAGCAAATTGGGAAGGCCCGCCTCGAGCGCATCGAGGTTCTCGTCGGCCAGCTGTTTTTTGTCGGCTCCTCCGTGCATCTTCAGCGCGCGTACCGTGGCGACGACCACGACCGCGCTGGGCCTTGTGCCCGTGAGGCGACACTTGATGTCGAGGAACTTCTCGGCTCCCAGATCGGCTCCGAATCCCGCTTCGGTCACCGCGTAGTCTCCCAGGGCGAGCGCCATGTTGGTCGCCATAATTGAATTGCAGCCGTGGGCTATGTTCGCGAAGGGGCCGCCGTGAACGAAGGCGGGCGTGCCTTCGAGGGTTTGGACCAGGTTGGGTTTCAGGGCGTCTTTCAGAAGCGCGGCCATCGCGCCCTGGGCGTTCAGCTGTCCGGCGGTGATGGGCCGATCGTCGAAGGTATAGCCCACCACCATGCGCGCAAGCCGCTCTTTGAGATCGGTGATGCTGGTGGATAGGCAGAACACGGCCATGATCTCGCTTGCAACGGTGATGTCGAAGCCGTCTTCGCGTGGGAACCCGTTCACTTTGCCGCCGAGGCCCACGATGATCTCGCGCAGGGCGCGGTCGTTCATGTCCACGGCGCGCTTCCAAGTGATCTTACGTGCATCGAACCCAAGCGCGTTGCCCTGGTGGATGTGGTTGTCAATCATGGCCGCCAGCAGATTGTTGGCGGCTCCGATGGCATGGAAGTCGCCGGTGAAGTGCAGATTGATATCTTCCATGGGAACCACCTGGGCGTATCCGCCGCCCGCCGCTCCGCCCTTGATGCCGAACACTGGTCCGAGGGACGGCTCGCGCAGCGCGATGACCGTTTTCTTGCCCATGCGGGCCAGCGCGTCGCCCAGGCCCACCGTGGTGGTGGTTTTGCCTTCTCCGGCGGCGGTGGGGTTGATGGCGGTCACCAAGATGAGCTTTCCGGGTTCGCTCGGGTTCTCGCGCAGGTAGTTGTAGTCCACTTTCGCCTTGCGGCTGCCGTACATTTCAAGGTAGCGCTCCGGTATGCCCAGATTTTCGGCGATGTCTGAGATCGGGGAGGTTTCGGTCTCTTGGGCGATTTCGATGTCGGATTTCATCATGATTCCTTCTTTCCCCGAGTTGTTTCCATCGCCGCCCAACCGGCGGAGCCTAAGGGTCTCAGTGTACGTGCTGACCCAGGTTGCGGCACGGTCGAATCTCGAACTTCGTCGGGTTTGTCGATGAGCGGTGCCTCCGTGCGCGATAGACCCGGTCGTTCGAGCGGCGCGGCGGGTCTTCGATCTGCGGGCATCCGTTCCATTCGGGGAATCCTATTGAGATCGGCCCGGATTTGGTGCATTATCGAATCATCCGGACGGCATTCCGAGGCGACGCGGGGGTGGCTCGGTCGGCCTTGGAACCACAAGCGAAGGAGGGTCTGATGGCGGATAATCGCAACGGCGGCTTCGAGGTCATAGGCGATGGGTTCAAAAACGTATTCCTTGCGGGTTTGGGCGCGCTTTCCCTTGGCGCCGAGAAGGGCAAGGAGCTGGTCGATGTCCTGGTGAAGCAGGGCGAGATCTCGTTTGAGCAGGGCAAGGAGATCAACTCCGAGCTACAGCGCAGGGCGGCGGCCGCCGCTGAAACCGCTCGCGACGCCGCGCTTGAGGCGCGCATGAAGGCCATGTCTGCCGACGAGCGCGATGCTTTTGCGGCCAAGGTGGCCGAACTCGCCAAACGACAGAACGCAGAGACCGAAGAGATTACGGTCGAGGTGGAAGAGGTGGTGGAGGACGCCGTTTAGCGCCTGACGCCGACGGTAAGGTCGGCGCCAGGTAAGCGGTTCCGGTGTTTTAGCGGCGGCCCTTTTTGGCAACTTTGCTGTAAAAGCCCCTGTCGACGGATGCCTCTGCGGTTTCAGGGCGCTTGCGGGGGGCTTTGCCCCTCCCGTCGAAGCTGCGGCTGTCGCGGCGGTTGCCATGGTTGCCGCGCGCATCGTCAACGTCGAATCCGTAGGCGTTCTTTTTGCCGCGCGTGCCCTTCCATCCCTCTCCGGTGCCGGGCGCGCGGCGCACACGGCTCTCGTTGCGGTCGGAGCGGAAGCCGCGGCGGGTGTCCTTGGGTTCGAAATCGCGGTTGAATCGCTGCGATCCTTCCTTCTTGCGGTGGCCGCCCGCGCCTTCGCGACGCTGATCGTCGGCCTTGGCCCCTTTGCGGGCAGGTCGGGGGATTCCCCTGAACGGACGATCCTCAGAAACGCTTTTCCCACCGTTTTGCTTGAAGTTGCGTGCACGTTCGATGTCGCGTGCGCGGGCGGGCTTCTTCTTGGGTTTTTTGCTCTTGGCGGACAGAAGGTTGGGGTCGAGGTCGTAGCTTTCGAGATCCATCATGGGAATCTGGCGGTCGATCAGGCGCTCGATGTCCTTCAGCCCGTTGCGGCTCTCGCGGCTGACGAATGAGATGGCATAGCCCACTTCACCCGCCCGTCCGGTGCGGCCGATGCGGTGCACGTAGTCTTCGGCCATGTCGGGCAGGTCGTAGTTCACCACGTAGCTGACGCTGGGAACGTCGATGCCGCGGGCCAGCACGTCGGTGGCCACAAGGATGCTCGTTTTGCCTTTGGCGAAGTTCTCGAGGGCGCGACGACGCTTGAACTGGGATTTATCGGAGTGGATGGACTCGGCGGCATAGTCGGCGTCGCGCAGCTGCTCCATGCATTCCTCGGCGCGGTTCTTGGTGCGCGTGAACACGATCACGCGATCGAAGCCCTTTTCGTCCAGAACGGCCTGGAGGAGATCCTGCTTTTTGCGGTGCTCGATGGGCATGATGTACTGATCGACCGACTGGGCGGTTTCTCCGTGGTGCGCGATTTCCACCGTCATGGGGTTGTTCAGGATGGGAGCGACGCTGCGCAGCACCTTCTTGTCGAGGGTTGCGGAGAACAGCAGGGTTTGGCGTGTGGAAGGGGTCTCGGCGATGATCGACTCCATGGAGGGCCAGAATCCCATGTCGAGCATGCGGTCGGCTTCGTCGATGACCAGTACGTCGATGTCGCGCAAGTTCACGACGCCGCGTTCGCGCAGGTCGTTCAGACGGCCCGGGGTGGCGATGAGGATATCGACGCCGCGCTTGAGCTTGGAGATCTGGGGGCCGTACTTCGTTCCTCCGTACACGGTGCACTGGAAGTGCTTGGTGTGGCGGCTGATGGTGAAGCACACGTCGCCAATCTGCTGGGCCAACTCGCGCGTGGGGGTGACCACCAGCATGCGCGGGCCGCAGCCGCGCTTCGATTTGGCGAGCTTGCTCATGGTGGGCAGCAGGAAGGCGGCGGTTTTGCCCGTGCCGGTGGCAGCGGCGGCGCAGACGTCCTTTCCTTCGAGGATGATGGGAATGGCCTGCTCCTGGACGGGCGTGGGATCGGTGTACTTCAGCGTGTCGATTGCCTTGAGCGCCGCTTCAGAAAGGCCGAGTTCTTTGAATCCGTTGGTCATGTTCTTCTTTCTTGTCGTTCGCAGCGCGCAGAAACAGTCGGCCTTTGGTCGAGGCCGCCTGGCAACAAGGCCCCAAGGGCCGTTTGCGGGCAACGCGATGCACGTGAAAACTGCAGGTTCTGCAGCCGCATCCGCCTCTTGCGGGATGCTTTGCGCTTGACGCGAGCCGCTTTCTCTGTGGGTGCTGGGAATACCAGGGGCGCCTTGTTCGCGCCGCGCGACGGGTTTCTGCGCTTTCAGCGCGCCCGATGCGAAAAGAAAGAATTTCGTGAAAAGCTGAGTTTCAGTATGGGGTCTTCGAAGCGGGATGTCGACCGAATCTCCGAATCGCCATAAGTTTTTGGAATTTGATCAAGAAGATTGTTGGCACGGCAGCTATGTCGGTTGCGCTTTCGACCGCGCTTTGCGCCCCGGCTTTTGCCGGGGAATATGTTGGTGCGAACGGGGAGGATATGGGAGATCCGTGGGGGGATGCCTACGCTCCTTACGTCCCCGCAGATCCGCCCGCTCCGGCCGCCAAGGCTTCGACCTCCGCGATGCCCCCTACGGGGGATTCCGTGGCTATCGCCGGTGCTGGAGCTGGTGTGGTTGCGGCTGCCGCCGGTGTTGCTTTCGCCGCCTATCGTCGTTTCAAGGGGAACATGTAGAATTCGCTGAAACCCTGCTTGAGCGTTGTGCCACCGCCGACAGGCGACACGCGTCGCATCATTGGGACATGACGCCGCGCGCCGCGTGAAAGGCGCACCGGGAGCGCGGAGGGACCGCGCAAGCCGCGATCGATGGTTCCGGCCGCGCCGTCTCTATCGCCGATGGATCCGAGGCGGCCGTATTCAAACGCGATCCGGCTTCAAACGGGCGGGTTTTTCGGTCCGATCGCTTTCTGCATTCGGTTCCCCTGATAGATGGGGCCGAGCCTCTTCGAGGCCCGCCTCGCGGGCGACCGCAAAGGCCCCGGAGGCTGCGGCTGCCGCCATGCCGTGGAG